>JBILTR010000015.1:0-132695 GCA_044371425.1 Pirellulaceae bacterium
GAAAGCCAATCCTTGAAAAGGAAGCCAAAAGCTTAGCTATCGACTGGAGAGCCGGATGCGGGAAATCCGCCAGTCCGGTTCGGAGGGAGGGGAGCCGCATCCCAATGCGGCTTCCCTACCCCTATCAGGACCGCTTTGACTACCGCTTGCGGTAACCACCATCGCCAAATGGTGGATTGGCTGGTTAGACGATTTGCGTAGCAATCCACCGCGTGGCTGCGGTGGCTACGGGGCCGCGGTGGCTACAGGACCGGAGTTGATGCGGGACCGCAGTGGTTACGAGTGAGTTCGCGGGGGAATTGGGGGGCCATTTTTCCGGGCGTAGTTCTTCTCGTCCACTGGTTCGCCCGCAACGGACCGGGTGGTTATACTCATGAACTACCGCATGCGTTTACCCCACCCTAACCCTTCGATGACCCATCCCGTCAGGTGACCTATGAAGCTCCATTGGCATCGATTCGTGTCCGTCTTTCTCACTGCGCTCGCTATCCACAGCGGCTCCTCCTTGCAAGCGCAGGAAGCATCCAAGCCGCTGGGCAGTGGACCTTGGATCACCTCGATCGATGTCGGGCCTGGCCCGGACGATGTCATCGCCACCAGCGCTACCGGACTGTTGCTCCGTGCTGGCTCCATCCAACGCGCCTCCATCAACGACCCCAAGACGCTTCAGCAGGTCGTGGAGACACCTTCCAGCGCGTGGAAAGTCGTGCTGCTTCCAGACAAACAGCGATTCATCGCCACCGATTACAGTGGCGGCGTTCATCTTGGCAGCCTCTCCGATCCTGCATCGACGAAAAAGTTGGAAACCGCAACACGTTGGTCTCGCGCTCTCCTGCCTTTGGAGGATGGTCGCGTGCTGATTGGAACGGAAGATGGCAAGGTGGTCGCCGTCCAGACCAACGATGGAACCGCCGCCGCCCCCGCCGACGCGCATGGCAGCGCCATTTTCTCGCTGCGCCGGTCCAAGGCTGGTGCACTGATCGCCTCTTCTTCCGGCCAGGGTAGCGTGAAGCTCTGGAATGCCGCCGACCTCCAACCCGCTCGGGAGATCGCGGTGGGACCGGTAGCCGTTTGGGACACCGCCTTTGCGAAGGAAGACACCCTCCTGCTCACTGGGGATGCTGACCGTCGAGTCAACCTCTACGACGTCGCAAGCGGGAAGTTGCTGCAGACGCTGGCGATTCTCCCCGATTGGATCACCTCCTTGGTGAGCCTTCCCAACGATTTCGTGGCGGCTGGCTGCATGAATGGCAAGGTCTACTTCTTCGATCTCCAGTCGAAGTCGCTGGTGCATCATCTGGATGGCCCAGGCAGCGGCGTCTGGGCCCTGTCTCTCTGTGGAGATGGCAGCCACCTCATCGCAGGAACCCGCAGCCACGGGCTCCACCGATGGGATGCTCCCAGTTGGACCGCTGCCTGCGAGTCCGGACGCGCCGAACGGCTAGCCGAAGTTCCGCCAGCTCCCCCAGGACGCTGATCCCACTTTTTCGCCTTCCCTTGAGGCACTTCAGGTCGCCCGCAACTGGCAACGTCCCAGGCTGCGGGCAGTATCCCTTGTCAGCCTTCTTCCGTTGGCGACAATCAAGAATTCGCATGGCGGACACGCCAGCCCCATCAATCGGCGCTGGGTAGCGGTCCCTGCTGCGTCTCTGTACTTCGATCCCTTCCCTCGATCCTCCTCCAGCATCGGTTGCAATCGCATGGCCCGCGAATTGAAATGGCTTCGAAACATCGGCATCATCGCTCATATCGACGCGGGAAAGACAACGGTTACCGAACAGATGCTGTTCATGAGCGGTGCCAAGCATCGCGCCGGTTCAGTCGATTCGGGCACCACCGAGACCGATGACGATCCGGAGGAGCAGGAGCGGGGAATCACCATTTTTGCCGCTTGCGTTACCTTTCGCTGGAAAGACTGCACCGTCAATCTGCTGGACACTCCCGGCCACGTCGATTTCACCGCCGAGGTCGAACGATGCCTCCGCGTCCTCGACGGAGCAGTGGTGGTATTCAGCGCGCGAGAAGGTGTGGAGGCTCAAAGCGAAACGGTCTGGCGGCAAGCAAACAAGTATGGCGTACCGCGGCTGGTGTTCATCAACAAACTGGATCGCGAAGGAGCTGACTATTATCGGGTGCTGGAGGAGATCGCGCCACGCCTGAATGCCTCCCCGGTGGCCATCCAGATTCCTGTCGGCATGGGGCCGTCGCACACACGCGATCCGTTCCGAGGCATCATCGATTTGGTGGAGATGAAGTACTTCCGCTTCGATCCAGCCGACGGCGGCAAGACGGTCATCGCCGAACCGATCCCTGAAGAGTCGCAGGATGAAGCACAGATTTGGCGCGATGAGATGCTGGAGAAGCTCTATCCGCACGATGCCCAGCTGATGGAGCTGGCGCTAAACGAGCAGCCGATTCCATCGGAGATGATACGCGAAGCCTTGAGGAAGGCTTGTATCGACCAGGTTCTACAGCCGGTCCTTTGCGGCGCAGCGCTTCATGGGATGGGCATCCAGCCCCTGCTGGACGCCGTTAGCGCCTTTCTGCCCAGTCCGCTAGACCGACCTCCTGTGGAAGGATGTGACCCAGAAAAGCCTGACAAGTCGTTGGTTCGGAAACCAAGCCCAAAGGATCCTTTCTGCGGGCTGGTCTTCAAAATCCTTCCGCAAAAAACTGGCGACCTCTACTGGATTCGAGTCTACTCCGGTCGCCTAGAAGCCAACTCCCGAGTCTACGTACCCAACCGCGACAAGAAGGAAAACGTCGCGCAGCTATGGCAGATTCATGCCACCAAGAAAGAACGGCAAGGGCAGATCGAAGCGCTGGAGTGTGGAGACATCGCCTGCGCGATTGGACCTCGCTACGCCATCACAGGCGATACGTTCTGCGATACCCGGGAAATGATCCAGCTGCCCTCGATCCAGTTCGCCCAGACCGTGCTATCGATGGCAATCGAACCAGAGAACACCGCCGAACGGAAGAAGCTGGCGGAGGTCTTGGAAATGCTCAAACGTCAAGATCCGACTTTTACAGCGGTGGAAAATGCCGAGTCGGGGCAGACGCTGATTTCTGGAATGGGCGAACTGCACCTGGATGTGATTAAGCATCGACTGACAAGAGACTTCCAGCTCAATGTTCGATTCTACAAGCCGCGAGTCAATTATCGGGAGACGATCGCCAAGTCGGCGACGGTCACCGGACAATGCAATCGGCAAGTGGGAGCCACCCAGCTCTTCGCGCGGCTGGAGGTGAAATTCGAACCGATGGAAGATGTCGCAGCATCCAATCTGGTGTTCGACCGAACACCACCCGAGATGATGCTGCCCGAACCGCTGAGGCAAGCGGTGTTGGATGAGCTGAAGAATCGTTGCGAAGGAGGGGGACGCATCGGATCATTCCCATTGACCGGTCTACGCGTCAGCCTGCTGGGTGCACAAATGGCGGAAACAGGATCGGATGAAGTCGCCTTTCGCATCGCGGCCAATGACGCCTTCGAGCAAGGATTGGAAGAGGGTGGTCCGGTGCTACTGGAACCGGTGATGAAGCTGGAAATCACGACACCCGACGACTACATGGGGGAACTGGTTGGGGATTTGCAGCAGCGTCGAGCGATCATCGAAAAGACGGAGAATCGCGGCATGAACACCCTCATTGTCGCTCACGCTCCGCTCAAGGAACTCTTCGGTTACAGCAGCGCCATCCGCAGCCTCAGCCAGGGCCGCGCCAGTAGCTCCATGGAGCCCTCCGGCTATCAGGCTGCACCCCAAAGCGATCAGGATGCCTTCGGTGCCTGATTGCTAATAATTTGCGTGCACGGCTTTTCCACTCGTCGAAAGAGCCCTGCCCATCCCTGCCTTCTCCCCGGCTTCTTGGCCATCTCGGACCGATTGATGTGGACGTCCACACTGGGGATGCTACGATTTTGGTTGGGCATTCGAACCTCCACCTGAATCGGTGGAGTCATCGCGTGTCGTGAGCCCACATTGGCGTGAGTGTTGCTCGAGGAGTGCTGGGATCGATGGACTCGTTGCAGACGAAGAAACTTTACATCGAAACGGTTGGCTGCCAGATGAACGTACTGGACAGCGAAATGGTCGTCGCGGCTCTGCGAAAGCAAGGCTATAGCCTCACCCCAGATCCCTTCTCCGCAGATACTTTGCTGTTCAACACCTGCAGTGTTCGCGAACACGCCGAAGAGAAAGTCTATAGCAACCTTGCCAAACTGAAGAAGTGGAAGTCCGAACATCCAGAGAAGATCATCGGCGTCATGGGCTGCATGGCTCAGAAAGACCAGCGACTCGTTCTAGAGCGGGCTCCTTATGTCGATCTGGTGGTCGGTCCAGGGCAGTTGCATCGCATCCCGGAGTTGATCCAAGGGATTCAGCAGGGATCAGGCCCTCAGGTTGCCGTCAGCATGGGCAGACGCGATGGTTCGCAAGAAGAGATTCGGCGCAGTCACGAGACCTTTGATCCGCTTCGTGATCCCGCTATGCGGCCCACTCCTTTTCAAGCCTACCTGCGCATCCAAATCGGCTGCGACAAGTTTTGCACCTATTGCATCGTCCCGATGACGCGCGGACCAGAACAGGGTCGGCACCCCGATCAGATCTTGGAGGAAGCGAAGGTACTGGCGGATCAGGGTTGTAAAGAGATCACCCTATTGGGACAGACGGTCAACAGCTACCGATATGCAATGGGAGAAAAGACGGTCCGCATGGCCGATCTGCTGCATTCCCTGCACGAGATCGAGGGAATCGAGCGAATCAAATTCGTGACGAACTATCCAAAGGACATGACCACCGATCTACTGGAAACCGTTCGCGATCTCCCGAAGTGTTGCCCCTATCTGCATGTGCCTGCCCAAAGCGGTTCAGACGCTGTGCTCAAGCGAATGAAGCGAGGCTATACGGTCGCGGACTACGACAACATGATGGAGAGGATTCGATCGATTCTTCCTGAGGCGGCGGTTTCGAGCGATTTTATCGTCGGATTCTGTGGAGAAACGGACGACGACTTTTTGAAGACAGTGGAACTGGTGGAGCGATGGAGATTCAAGAACAGCTTCATCTTTCAGTACTCCGTCCGACCTGGTACCCGAGGTGCCGAACTCTATGCAGACGACGTGCCTGCCGAGGTAAAGACCGCGCGGAACATGAAGCTGCTGGAGGTTCAGAATCGAATCAGCGAGGAAGATAATCAGCGCTTTCTTGGGCGGACGGTGGAGGTCTTGGTCGAAGGCCCCAGCAAGGTGTCGATCAAGCGAGGCGAAGTAGGGCCGATTCGGCAGATGACAGGAAGGACCCCATGCGACCGAATTGTCGTCTGGGATGGGAATGAGCGACAGGCAGGGCAACTGCTGAAGGTGCTCATTCACGATGCCAGCTGCCACACCCTTTTTGGCGGTATCGAGACGCAGGAGACGGTTCATTCCCTCCCTCTGGAATCGATCTCCCTTCCCATCAAGTGATCGGGATTCCCATTTCACGAGCGGCGAATTTCTCTGGTGGCTACTGCGCCGTTTTTTTTACCCGCTTGCACTAGCCACCATCGCCGGATGGTGGATTGGCTGGTTGGACGCATTGCGTAGTACTCCACCGCGTGGCCGCGGTGGCTACAGGGCCGTCATGGCTACTGCGCCGTTTTGACTACCCGCTTGCGGTAGCCACCATCGCCAGATGGTGGATCGACTCCATCGTATGTCGCCTTAGCCAACCACCACCCAGCCGACTCATCCCGCAAGCTCTTTGGATCGCTTTGTCGCGGCCAGCACGGCTTCAATCAAAGCGCTTCGCAATCCCTGTTGCTCCAGCGTGCGAATCGCTTCGATCGTCGTTCCACCCGGACTTGCAACTTGGTCGCGCAGAGCCGCCGGGTGCTCCCCGGTCTCCAGAACCATGCGAGCCGCACCAAGAACAGTTTGGGCTGCCAACTGCAATGCAACTGGTCGCGACAGCCCCGCAGCTACCCCGCCATCGGCCATGGCTTCAATCACCGTAAGAACATAGGCGGGACCGGATCCGGAGACGCCGGTGACGGCATGCAACTGCGAGTCGCTTACCTCGACAGCAAGCCCGACGCTTTGCATCAGGTTTTTTGCCCATGCGCGATCTTCCTTAGTCGTTCCATCGCCGTAGGCGATCCCGGAGGCACCGGCGAGCACCTGAACTGGAGTGTTCGGCATGACGCGAATGATCCGATCGGTACCAAGCCACTCGGAGAGAGAATCGATCGAGATGCCTGCCACGATGGAGAGGACAAGGTGGTTGCTGCGAATCAAAGGCCGGTACTGAGGATGGACTGCGACAAGCACCTGAGGCTTGATTGCGAGGACAATCGTTGAGCAATTAGTGAAAATCGGTTCGGGAGAGGAATGAACTGTACAGCCTTCAAAGCGACTGCGGAGTTTCTCGGCCTGCGTTCCGGAAGGCTCGCAAAAATGCAACTGCTCTGCTTTCAGCAGGTGATTCGCGAGAGCACCTTGAGCCAGTGCGGTAGCCATCTGGCCACCGCCGAGGAAGCCGAGTTTTTCAGAGTCCATAGGAGGATGGTAGCCTTGAGGGACGGTGGAAATGGGGTTAGGTCGCGGTGACCTTTCTATTGATTGAAATCTGCTGACTGCCCGTGGGGAAGGGCTGCGCCGGCCGACCCTGTGATATCGATCCAAATCGTTCGGAACAACCATCACCCGCCATCCCGACCGCTCCCCAGGAATCGGCATCTGGCCGCCGATCGGAACGACTCCAGAACGACACCCATCGCCTAGTCGGGATGTTCGGTAGTTCCCCTCCGTCGGCATCCACGAAGGGAGAATACCTCCGCCGAATCCAATTCGCCTAGTTTGTTCGAGGGATTGGAAAATCCTCTGAGAACTCCGATCGCTGCCGAGGAAAGATATTTTATTGCCTTTCCACTCCGGAGTGCCTGGCGATGTTGCAGCAAAACTGGTATCCGATACAATGATGGTTCGCTTGAGTCGCCCAATAGTCCGCTTGATCCCAACTGAAGGAGGCTCGTTTGTTGCCTTCTTTGGTTCGACCCCAACGGGGATCAGTTTTTTGGGTTGTTGGAGACTAGCGAGAGGCACTTGCTTGGTGCACGGGGCGTAGCGCAGCCTGGATTAGCGCGCCACCTTGGGGTGGTGGAGGTCGTGGGTTCGAATCCCGCCGCCCCGATTATTTTTAGAAATGAGCCCTTCGGCGAGTGCGTCGAAGGGCTTTCTTTTTGGTACGCACAGAGTTGCGTCGACCCAACGACAGTGCAATCAGAGGATCTCCAGTATCTGGCGTTTTTCATGGTAACTCGCCTAAGCCATGGATCCTAAAGGGCTTGCGAGACTTCAAACACTTTGTTGGCCGAATTGGCCATCTCGTGGTGGGAACGGTTTGCGGCTTCCATGCGTAGTTTGTTGTCGGCTTCTTGGGCGCGAAGCTCGCATTGCTATTTAGCAATCGTTGATCTCCCAATGCTCACACAAATGGCGTCCAAGCAATGTCAGCGAGAGCACCGCGGAGCATTGAACTTGGCTACTTCCCAGACAGCTCGACCCGATGCCCGTCTGGATCAGCGACAACCGCTCGTCGGCCCCATTGAGAGTCTTTAGGGGGAGCCACCGAAGTTCCACCGGCGGACATAAGTGATGCGTAGGTAGCGTCGACCGAAGGGACAGCGAAGCCAACTCGCGTTGAATCGGTAGGCGCGACCTGGTCTGTCAAAGGATAAATCTCAAAGACCTGTCCTGCCGTTTCGCTCGCAAGATGAACGGGACCGCTACCGTGCGAATGACGAACAAAGCTCAGTCCTAGAGCGCGATAAAAGCAATGCGCACGGTCGAGATCTCGACTTCGCAGAACAATCAGGTTAAGGGTCACACTGCCGTCGCTCATGGCTTTCCGTCCCTCTATCGATCAAGCGATGCCGGTTTTGTACCGGGTTCTATCCCCACCCATTGGCTTGCGTCCGCTCCGAAGATCACTCGGAAGTGCCGACCCAGAATAGGTCGCCGTCACCTGGAGCAACCAAAAACGTTTTCGCCGTCTTCCTGGATGACGCAGCCGTGTGAGGAACAGAAAAGGAAATCGTTACAGTTTGGTTTCCCATCGGGTTGTGGACCACCACCCCCCGCTCATACTCTCGCTGGATACTCCCGTCACTTCGCCGACCGCCCTTCGCCTTGGGCCTGCCGAGACTACGATCCCAAAATGCATACCAATCATGTAGGTGATCGGGAGTCGGAAGAGGATTCGGATCTGAAAATAGGCAATAGCCGTCGGAAAGCGTCAGAGCCAATGTCGTTGTAGCTCGCATCCTATGCAGGTCGCTGCGCGATTCGTGATACCAAGTCTCCAAGCAGTTGATGCGCGGCTTCTTGAGATGTCGCTCTGCCCATTCCAGGGTTTCCGCAATCTGCCTCCAGTCTTCCACCGTTTTCGATTGGTAACACTCCATGAAGTATCCATTGATGAATGCTGCGGTCTGGGGAGTCTTGCGGTCGTTGGCGTTGACCAGAATCAATGCCTCATTCCCGATCTCCCTCCGGATCGCTTTCACCAATGCCAATCGATCCTCGTCATCCTGCCACCAGTCCAGCATCAGCCCATCGAAAACACCCGATTCCATGACGGCCTTCGCTTGCAGCGCGACTTGCATCCGGAAAGCAGGGTTCGAAAAGTCCAACAGAAAGTAACCACCCTCCTCCCAACCCACCACGGGTTTCCCATTCTCTCGCTTCCACCAGTTATGGTCTTCCGGCAAGTAGGACTGGTGGGCGTCCCGATACCGAAGCTCCGCCAAAAGAACCAGATTCGGGTTCTTTGTCAGCAGCATCTTCCTGGTATTCAATGCCGATTCCTGACTGGACTTGGTGAAGGTGGTAGAGATCCCAGGAAACTCCCCCGACCACTTCAGCCCAAAGAAGCTGGGAGCATGAAAGACCAAATCATGCCTTGCCAGCGACGTCCATCGATCTTCGCTACCAAGATTGTCAGCGGCGTTCCATGCCTGAAAAATCGAGGGAAACTCCCTGGAGCCAACTCGCTGTGCAGCGGACCGGACACCAAGCGGCTCCTCGCCAAGTAAAGTCGCACTGGCCCAAAAAAAGAACGCAATCGGGATGGTTCGGTAGATCATCGGTAAGGCTCGGATCTAAAAAAGTTCCTCAATCCACAAACGGATTATAGGCTCTACCCATCCTCCATCCCAAGAAGGAAGCTCAACGATTTCCGCCGCTCGCTCTCCGCAAGAATGGTTAGAAACCTCACGATAATCGCCGCCCGGCAGGTACCACATCGGCAGATCGACGAAGCTTGGCAGGTCGAGCCCAGGGAGCCAATTGGTTGCGCATTGCGTCGTTCTCAGAGCGAGCAGGTGGGGAAGGTGCAAGAAACTATATCGGCCATCGTGGTGCGACCGAACCAAATCCTTACTCCGTGCCCCCCCTTCCGCCAGTCGTCATCGCTCACACGGATCCGAAGGTAGCTTGACTTTCACTCTTCCTGGATGAAATACTCGCTCCAAGCACTCTCCTTGTTTCCTGCTGCGATAGTCTTACTGACCTGGGGGTTGGTTCAACGCATCAGCGGGACTCCGTGCAAGCAGCTTTGCAAAGCCGGCGACAGGAGAGGACATTGCTTGCATGCGGCTTGGTAGGCAACACCGCTTTGCTTCGGTGTAGCAAGGATGCCATGGTATGGAGGCTCTCCCTTCGCCTGCAAAGAGCAAGTCCATTCCCTTTCTGCTTACGTACAAGGATCATCTGCATGGCACGATCGCTCAATCCGTCATTCCTGAGGGAAGCCATTCGACTTTCGATGGAGAAGATGCAAGCCGACGCGGGTGGGCCCTTTGGAGCTGTGATCGTACGAGATGGCCAGATCATCGGACGAGGATGGAATCAGGTGACATCCACGATGGACCCCACGGCACATGCGGAAGTTGTCGCGATTCGTGCGGCATGCATCCATCAACAGTCCTTTTCGCTGGCCGGATGCGAAATCTACAGCAGTTGCGAACCCTGTCCCTTGTGCATGGCGGCGATTTTCTGGTCGCGACTAGATGCCATCTACTACGCCGCGACCTGCGATGACGCTGCCGCTGCAGGCTTTGACGACCGGAATTTTTATGAGGAAATTCGCAAGCCTGCAAAGGAGCGGTCGATTCCCATGCAGCAAGGGCTCCGTGATGAAGCGCTACTCCCTCTTCATGCATGGATGAATAAAATCGATCGGATCCGATATTAGGAGGCTGGTGGCTTTAGCGCGAAAGGGTTGACGAACAGGCGGGATCCAGAGAGGACCGCCCTCCATCTTGCACAGCACTCCACCGCGTGGCCGCAGTGGCTACGGGATTTGTAGCCACCATCGCCAGATGGTGGATGAGCGGGTTAGATGACTTGCGCAGCCCCACACCGCCCGGTGACGACGGCTACCAGGACCGATATCGCGAAAAGCTATGCCGATCGGGTACAAAAAGGGAGACGTGAGCGCGCCATCCTTTCACGCCTTTCTCCATTCCGATCCTTTGATCTCGCCAAAACTCCTGATGCAAGGAACCCCGATGTCCCAGATTTCGATTTTTAATGATGTCATCGGCCCGGTGATGCGAGGTCCCTCCAGCAGCCACTGCGCGGCAGCGCTTCGGATCGGAAGAATCTGCCGAGATCTGATGGGAGGAAAGATGGAACGCGTCCTCATCGAAATGGATCGAGCTGGGTCGCTCCCTACCACCCACACCAGCCAGGGTTCCGATATGGGGCTGTTTGGCGGTTTGCTAGGATGGGATGCCGATGATCCTCGACTTCCCAATTCCCTGCAGGCTTTGCAGCAAGCTGGCATCGACCACCAGTTCGCGACGATCGATGTTGGGGATCCCCACCCCAATACTTATCGCATCACCTTGTGGAATGAAAATGACCAGCATTCTCTGATCGCCATCTCTACCGGAGGCGGCATGATCCAGGTTCTTTCCGTCGACCAGTTCCCGATAGAAACCGATGGCGGCAGCCACGAAGTCTGGTGGATGACCGATCGACCTGCGGAAGGCAGCGCACCTGAAAATGCCACACTTCAGAGCTACCAAAGCGGCGATGCCACCTTGATGCAAATCCGGTCTGCCGATCCCCTTCCCGAGGAAGTGCTAAATCGCTGGATCGTCACGGCCCCAAAACCTCTTTGGATGGCTCGCATCGGTCGCGTCCTACCCGTTCCCTCGAATCCCACAGCCCAACTTCCCTTCTCCACCAGCCAGCAGATCGTCGAAGCGATCCAGCGTCCCGAGACGACACTAGCGGAGCTGGCGATTGAATACGAGCAACAGCGAAGTGGCTATGACTCCCAGCGCATCGTTGAGATGATGTTGGACTTGACCAGAATCTGGCAGCGATCGCTCGCATCGGGGCTGGCCGGTACGACCTACGAGGATCGCATCTTGGGATACCAAAGTGGTGGGTATGTCGAAGCGATGAAGGAAGGAAGACTGATCCCGAGCGGTTTGCTGGATCATGTGGTTGCCAATGTCACCGCACTCATGGAAGTCAAAAGCTCGATGGGAGTCATTATCGCCGCCCCCACTGCCGGTGCTTGTGCGGCACTGCCTGGCGTGGTGCTGGCGGCCGGCGAGCTGATGCAAAAGAGCGATGAGGAGTTGGCGAAGGCGTTTTTAGCTGCGGGACTGATCGGAGTGGTGATCGCATCGCAATGGACGTTTGCGGCAGAGGTGGGGGGATGCCAGGCGGAGGGAGGTGCAGCCGCTTCCATGGCTGCTGGTGCACTGGTTCAATTGAACGGCGGCACTGCGAACCAGGCTCTTACCGCGGCTTCCCTAGCGCTCCAAAGCATGCTGGGGCTGATCTGCGATCCCATCGCCAATCGCGTCGAAGCTCCATGCCTCGGGAAGAACATCATGGCGGCGGCCAATTCGCTCTGCTGTGCCAACATGGCGATGGCCGGGTACGATCCTCTGATTCCGCTCGATGAAGTCGTCGACGCCGCCCGTCGCGTCTCTGAGAAAATGCCTCGCGAACATCGCTGCACTTCCCTGGGCGGCCTCGCCACAAGCCTGACGTCGATTCGAATTGAAGAGCGACTGAAGCGAAAAAACGAAGCAGCTAAGCGGTAGCCACCATCGCCAGATGGTGGATTGTGTCGAATGGACGATTTGCGAAGCACTCCACCGCGTGGCCGTGGTGGCTACGGGCTGGATGGGGACGGGCGGCTACAGGCGGGATTAGCACAGAAGAGCCGGAGTTCATTCAGCATTCTTTCCTCTCAAGCTTGATGCTACGCTAAAATAGGTTCGTCTTTGACTCACACCGACATTGGGAACGATTCCCGGAGTTTACTTCGATGGATATGCCTGCTCTGGCGAGACTATTTGGCGTTCTACTGACTCTCCTGGCCCCCGCGGCCATCGCGTTGGCAGGGGGAGTCACCAGCCCTACGCTGTTCATCCCTGCAATTCCTGGAGTCCTTCTTTTTTTCCTGGGACAATGGGCGAAATCTCAACCTGCCAAGCGTCCTCTGGCGATGCATCTTGCGGCCGGCGTCGCTCTGCTGTTCGTGCTTGCTGGGCTTGGAAGAGCCATTCCAACTTGGTTGAAGATTCTGGGTGGGGAACAGCCGAATAGCTGGTTGGCTCCCGTCATGGTCTTGTTGATGACTGGCCTGTCGGCGGTTTTCCTTGGACTTTGCGTTCAGTCGTTTGCGAAAGCTGCCAAGGCGAGAAGACTGGCTCAGAACGAGAATCGCTGAGTCGCTGGCTGACAGCTACCTCATCAAGTAGTCTGCCGCTGAAGAGGTCTTTGGAGGCAATAGCAAGCTGTCTATTTATAGCCACTCGGGGCGATTGCCTCCCACAACCGATCAGCGATTCGCTCCATGCCCAGATCCCCGGGGTGCCCACCCACTCCCGCGTGCTTCCAAGGTCGCTCGGCGCGGCCGAAATTGAGCGGGTCCTGATCAAGCCCCTCCAAGGAGACAAAGCGTGCTTCCACCTTCTGGGAGGCGCTTTTCATTGCTGCCTCCTTCGCATCATCCCGCCAAAAAGTTCCTCGCACCAAGATCGTCCTTGGTTTCGCTCCCGTTTGCGACCGAAGTCGCTTCATCAGACTGAGAAACGCTGCTTCAAATGCCTGCAACTTCTGGGCGTTATCCAAGGACGGTACGTTTTCCCCCAGCGCTACGATGATCAGGTCCGGCTGAAACTCTAGGGTTTCCGCGAGCCCTTTTTCTAGATCGTATGTTTCGTAGGCTCGTTCAAAGTCGGCCAGATTGCGCACAGACAACTGTGGCTTTCTTTGGGTCGCTTCTTCCAATCGCTTGGCCAGACGGTGTACATAGTCACGCTCCGCCTCCGTCGCCGCCATGCCCCAGTTCCCGTGCCAGTCGATATCGGCTTTCGGACCATGCAGGGTGATGCTGTTTCCGATGAATGCCACCCGTTCCACTTTGCCGAGGTCGATTGCCTGCGCATTGAGATGACTGACAACGCCTTTGAACCACGGAAGCGATAGAAAGAAAGAGAGCCAAATTAGCTTCGTGATCCATGTGCGGTTCATACCAAACTCCAGATCACTTTCTTGTATTTACTGCCAACTGCCATGGTCCGCTCAGGTACTTGGATCCTGAAGGAGATCGATATGCGGGGCATAACCATAATCTACCGGTTGATAATGGAGGTTCAGCATCGGAGTTTCAATCCGCTGGTAACCACCTTTGCGTGACACCAAGCAGCGATCCAGCACACCTGCCGCAATCATCGTGCGTTCCACAGGATAGGATGGTTTTCCTTGCCAGAACATCCGCTCCATACCCTTCAGCAAGTACGCGAAATGCGGATATCGCGGTTCGGTCCGCTCCTCGGCCTTCGTCACCCAAGGATCCCCGTTGCGCGGACGGATGGCAACCGAAATACCACTTCCAGCACCTCCCAGCATCACCACCGGAACTCGCAGGCCGTCGGCATACTCGATCAGAAACAGGCAGCCATCTTCCGGTGGCTTTTCGAGGAGAGAATCGTAGGAGCTACCAGAGGCCCCCCAACCAAGATCCAGGAGGACACGGTCGATCTTCTGATCGCGGACCCAGGTATCCAGATCTTTGCAATGCGTCGCTTCCACCGCCTGTACCCCCACACCACCTCCTGGCCGCCGTTCGATGATCGCTTGAAGGAAGTCGAGCGTATGGAAACCGTAGATATCGAGCCCTGAGTAACCAACCGCCAGGGCACCCTGGATCGACTCCTTCCATCCCAAAGTTCGGTCGGGATTGCGGTAGCTGACAGGGAGCGAAGAACCGGCCATCCACGGAAGCTCCATCTCCTTGGCGCGTTGGTACATCCACCACGCATCTTCCCACTGGGGTCCCGGATGCTTGTCGTTGAAGACCGGCACCTTCGCATCAACGCGTCGCATCGCATCGGTGATCTCTTCAAAAAAACGCTTTCGCGGATAGAGATGCTGCTCCAGGTCGTTCCAAGGATAATCGCCATGCTCTCCAATGCTGATGACTCCATCCACCTGCAACGAATTGGACCCGAATGTCAGTGCTTCATCGATGGTTTTACACAGTCGGATACCGAACTCAACGCAGAGTTTCTTTGCCATGTCATCTTCAGGAAACTGATCGATGTACATGGAAACTGGGGATAGCCTGGGCCCAACACCGCGATCTTCCTTCCAGCCATGGAGCATTTTTCCGCAAATGACATCGGCATGCGAATTAGGACGATAAATCGTGGCGATCACTGCGATGCGTTTGTCGGATGCGCTGGATGCGCCCGTCAACCATCCGGGACAACTAGCTCGAACTGCCCCGCCTGCTACCGCCAGCGTTTTCAGACAATGACGACGATTGAACTGCATCGCTGGTCTCCATGGACTTCTCAACGTCTTAGAAAGGGAAAAACTTTAGAGCACTCCAAAGGTGGCATACGCCTCGGTGGCGCTCATTCCCTTTCGGATGGCATCCCGGACTCGATTTTCCCCTTGAACCTTCGCAAGCGCAAGTCGCAGGACTTCGGCTTCCACTTTTTGAGGCACAACGACGACACCATCAGCATCCGCCACCACAAGATCTCCCGGCGCAAAGACGACTCCATCGATCTCCACCGGGACATCCAGGTCGATGACCCGTTGACGATTGAGACTATCGTAAATGCATCTAGCTCTCGCGTAGACAGGAAACTCCATCGCCGCAATCTTCGTCACGTCCCGGATCGCTCCATCGATAATGGCACCGACTGCCCCGCGAGCCACGGCGGCAGTTGTCAGAAGCTCTCCCCAAATTCCTGACCGCATCGATCCGCCTGCCGCTGCGATGAGAACATCATCCGGTTGGCATCGATCGACCGCCAATAGCTCCAGCTTGTAGGGCTCGGGATCCTCATGCGCCATATCGGCCCACAATGTGGTGCGACATCGCCCCATCAGCGGAAGGCCGTCCTCTCCGTCATCTCCCGTATGAAGCGGCAATGCGATTCGCGGGGACTGATTCCTCAGTCCTACTTGGTCCAAGGCATCGCAGACTACGGCACTGTAAAGTTGTTGACGCAAAGCTTCCAGCGATTCGTTCACGTTCCGTCCACTCCCGTTACTCTCCACCTATGTCGGTGGATCGATGAAAGTAAGTTCCATCGATCCACCGGTCCATCCCGACAATCGATTCTACCGATACCAAGCGATAGAATGTGAGACGCCAATCGCTTGCTGTCGCCGCGTCGACGGTGAGCCAAAAGAACGACTCAGGGAACCAATCGCTCCCCACTACCGATTTCCACTCGATTGTCGAATTCGATTCCCAGCCACCCTTCCCAAAATTTGAACTTGCCGAGCACAACATGAAGCGGATCGGTATCGCGGCCCTGCTGCACGAATCGAATACGTTCCTCTCGACGCCGACCACTGAGTCGCATTTTCGTGCCGATCTCTGGCTGGAAGGATCGGAGATGATCGGTAAGCTGGCTTCCACACAGCATGAATTGGGTGGTTTTTTTCAGCACTTGATCCCCGAGCAACAGGCTGGCCGAGTGACTCTTGTACCTCTGGTGGCTTTCAGAGCGACTCCAGCCGGGACGATCGATGCGTCGACTTGGCAGCTTCTGGAGTCAACACTGCTCGAAGCGCTTCGCAAGTCCCCAAAGCTTGATGGCCTCCTCTTGGCCGCTCACGGCGCTGCCGTCAGTCAAAGATATCCCGACGCCGACGGAAGGTGGTTGGGCTTGATGCGGCAACACGTAGGAGGCGGCATACCCATCGTTGCGACGATCGACCCGCACGCAAATCTTTCCGCAACAATGGTCGATGCAGTCGATGCGCTGATTGCCTATCGAACCAATCCGCATTTGGATCAAAAGGATCGCGGAATCGAAGCCGCACAGCTGCTATTGCGTACGTTGGATCAACAAATCCAACCGACGATGGCCGCCGCATTCCCGGCTATGGCGATTCCGATCGATCGCCAGGGGACGGATGAATCGCATTGGAGGCCGGTTCAGGAGTTGGCATCCTCACAGCGATTGACCGACCGAGTCCTTTCCAACAGTGTCATTCTTGGTTTTCCGTATGCCGATGTTCCAGAAATGGGATCCGCCGCATTGGCGGTTACCGATGGTGATCTACCGCTCGCCCAAAAGCTTGCCAATGAACTGGCCGATTCACTTTGGCAGCATCGAGGTGGCTTTCGCAGCCAATTGGTTTCGATCGATCATGCGGTGGAGGAAGTGAATCTGCATCCCCAGCATCGATACTGCTTGCTGGATATGGGAGATAACGTCGGTGGTGGATCGGCGGGAGACGGAACCTATTTGATTGGTCAGCTCATCAACCAAGCGAAGCACCCTACGTTTGCGTGCCTGTACGATCCGGAGGCAGTTGGACGATGCAGGGAAGAAGGGGTCGATGCCGTTGTTACACTCCCGCTGGGTGGTAAGACCGATTCGCAACATGGCCCGATCCTGCATTTAGAAGTGACCATCCAGTCACTCCACGAGGGACGATTCGAGGAAACCCAGGTGCGACATGGTGGCATCCGTCATTTTGACCAGGGGCTTTCCGTCGTCGTTCGCTGCAACCGTTCGCAAGTCACGCTCCTGCTCACTTCCAAACGCATGGTACCTTTTAGCCTTCAGCAGCTAAGGAGCTGCGGGTTGGACCCCACTTCTTTTCAGACCTTGGTCGCGAAAGGTGTCCATGCGCCGCTGGCGGCCTACCGAGAAGTCTGCGATCGGTCGATCCGAGTCAACACAGGAGGGAGCACGTGCGCGGATCTCGGCCAATTGGATCTGCGGCATCGCCGTTCTCCGCTTTTTCCATTGGAAATGCCCAGAAGCTGGAGAAACATCTAGAGTCTGATCCAATCTGCTTTTCCGCTTGCGGTAGCCAACATCGCCAGATGGTGGATTGAAGCGAATTCTCGCCCTGCGCAGCACTCCACCGCGTGGCCGCGGTGGCAAAGAGGAGGTGGTAGCTTCCGGCAAGCGGAATCCTACCAATACCGCTCCAAAACCACACTGCTGGGCTTACCATGCTTTGGCTTGGGAAAGCCGCGTTGCATCAACGCCGCCTCCATCTCCTCTAGCATATCGGGATTGCCGCAGAGCATCACCGCCGAGGACTCCGGATGAATCGCCGAACCGACGGCCTCTTCCAGTTGTCCATCAGCAAGCCGCTGCGTGATCCTGCCAGGAAGGGAATCGCAACAGGATTCGCGAGAGATCACTGGAAGAAATCGAAACTGCCCTTCACGATCTTGCTGCATTGAAAGCCACTCTGGCACGTACGCAAGATCTCGCTGATACCGGACTCCGTGAACCAGTACGATTTTTTCGAACCGACGCCAGATGTCGGCTTCAAGCAACATCGCGCGATAGGGTGCAATCCCGGTTCCTGTTCCGACAAGCCAAAGGGCCTTGGCGTCGGCAACTTTCTCCAACGTGAATCCCCCAGCCGCCCGCTTCGACACATCAATTCGGTCGCCCGCGGTCAGCTGATCTAGTCGCGGTGTCAATGCACCTTGTTCCACCCGCACGATAAAGAACTCAATTTCCGGTCCACATGGGGAAGCAACGGAATAGGGCCGATGCAGATGCTCCTGCTCGACAGGAAGGCCAAGCTGAAGGAATTGCCCTGCTTTAAAAGGTGCGACGCCAGTGGCGTCGATCCGAAGACTGAAGAGTCCCTCCGACCATTGCGTGCGTCCCGTCACGCGGCTTTCCACCCATTCCATATCCACCTCGCCTAGGAGAAGCCGTCAAACCGTCGCGGACCCTCCCCATGGTAGTGGATCCAAATAGGGCAGAGAACCAGCGGCGAGGCAGATTAAGCAAACAATATGTAACCGACGAATGGGGCGGATGGTGGTTACGCATACCGTCCAATTCAAATGATCCACGATCTGGAGATTGCTGGCTACCGCAAGCGGGAGGATTGTTTGTTCGTTATCGAAATCTCGTCATTGTCCAATTCGCCCCTCCACCTCGTCCCGTTCGATCCATCCATCCTCATCGCGATCCCATTGCTTCCACGAATCGGAGGGACCGAGGAACTCCCTGGGTGAGATGACACCATCCTGATTGCTGTCCATGGCAGAAAACCAACCACCGCTTACGGCATCCTTGGGCGCGGTCGACCGATACTCCGGTGGCGCCGCCATCCCGTCACCTCCTTCCAAAGGTGACCTCCGCTCCACAATCAAGCGACGAAGCAGTGGCAAATGGTCGCCCGTGATCCCCGTAGCTCCAATCCCCAGCGAATCGGCATACTCCTTCAAGAAAGTCGCCGACTCCCCGATCTCACGTTCCGAGACCCGACCATCCTCATCGCGATCCAGCATCACCATCGCCAAATCGGGTACCTCCACCACACGCATGACGAATTGAGCCGACGCGACGGTAGCCATCCGACGCACCGCCAACTCCAGCTCTTTCCAGCTCACTTTCCCGTCACGATCCAGATCGAAGAGTCCAGGCGATGGGCCAGCCATCAAATCACTGACATTCCCCTCCACCGTCGACTCCCCAATCCCTGAATTCACCTCGATCGCGCGATCCTGGGAAACGCCCAGCTGGTCCGCAAGTCGCTGGACCAGTTCCTCCTGGCGACTCCTGGACAGGGAGTCGCGAAACTCCAATCGAAGGTAGCTTTGAGCCGACTGTCGGACGGTGAGCTCTGTGATCTGCCATCGGGAGCCACCCGACCAGGATACCGGACTACCTTCCGCATACGTTGTAGCATGCGCTACATCCTGCGATGGCTCATCACCCCATCGATTGGTGATTTTCATTTCCAAGTGCAGATCGGCCGGGTGATCGACCACTGCTTGAGCCAACGCGCTGACCGACTTGCGATCCGGCCTCTCCTCCCAAGCTTCGTACAGCGATCTCAGCGATGTCCAAAACTCACTCCGTTCGCACATCACCGTCCAATCGCTCCCCTGCAAAAGCTCCAGAAAGTCGCGGCGAGCGTTCGTGTTCTCAAGGAGATACCAATCCGACGGCAACGAACGATCTCGCTGGCGATCGACGGCAACCGCCGAATCTCGCAGAAAAAGAAGATCACTCGGGTCGATCACGCGGTCCCCATTGGCATCCAAAACCGAAAGACTAACTGCCGAGTTTGACGCCTCCTTAGGGTCGATGGTCGCATCCGCGTTCCGATCGAGAGCACGAAAAACTTGGGAGTTTTGCCTCTGACTGCGCGTGGAGGCATTGGCATGCTGCAAGGTGACAGGAGTATCGCGAACCAGCCCTCTGGACATCCATCGAACCAACTCCCGCGACTCCGCCAGCTCATTCTCATTCTCGTCGTACCGCTCCATCAACGTCATCGGATCTGGCGTGGCATCCTCGGCAACACCTGCGGTCACGATCAGCCACGACTGAACCAGGGTTCCAAACGGATGCTCCAGAGCCTTTGTCCAAGTCAACGGAACGGAGGGATCTGCATCAAACCAGCTGGCCACTTCCTCCTCGACCTTCCCCCGATAGCGATCGATCGGCATGCCGTCGATGGTCAGTAGGAGATCGAGCCGTTCGGGGCTCCCTAAGTCCACCCAACCGATCGGAATCCTTGTGGGCATCGGCCTGGCCTGCGGCTCCGCCTCCTTCGACTCGCCCTTCTGCTCCTCTTCTTGTGCACCTGTCGATTCTGGCTGTGCAACTGGCAATTCTGGCTGCGCACCGGTTGAATCTTCCATCGCCACCACCGGCTGCCCAAGCGTCGGTGAAGGGCTTGACGCCTCCGGTTGCCCCGCTGCCAGAGACTCCTTTTCTTCGCTCCTGACGACGCTGTCGGTTTTCCCTTGCGGCGTCTGGCTGTTCTGGCAACCGATCATGAGAAGGGCGATCCAACTGAGGGATACCAAAGTCCGAAGCGCCTTCATCTTCGTCGCCTCGCCCAAAATTCAGAGTCGGATTGCATCGAGAGATTCTCAGGGAGTCATCGCAAATTCGGTGCTGTTCAGGAGCGCCCACAGAAGATCCTCTTCCAAGGAAAGCTCCTCTTTCAACTGGTCTGAAGCAGCTTCGTTTTGCATGGCAGCGATCGCCTCCTGTTCCTCGGGGCGCGGCGGGCGCGCCAGGACCAGCCAAAAGAGCTCCTCAAGCCTTTTTGTCGGCGTCAAATGCGGCGCATGCAGCGCTTTGAGCAGTCGAGAGCTGGCTTCATTGACCAGCTGATCGAGCGAAGGACCATTTTGCAGCTGTAGCGACTGAAGAACATCGCCCGCGTAGTCGGACCGTGCGGCCCTCAATGCACCCAACTGCTGCGCAAGGCTTGCCCAGAGATCACTATCCGTCTCCCCAGCAACATCCCGCGCAATATCGCGCAAAGACGCAGCCATCTGATCTCCGGTCAGCGGTTTTGCCGGCATCCGAAGTGCATTTGCTGCCTCGCTGGAAGACGATCTCCCGTACCACCGGGTGCCCGCAATCGCTCGCACCAATTGCCGCAGATCGTACCGGTTCGCTCGGAAATCCTCGGCCAGGAGATTCAACGTTTCCGGGACCTCCGTTGCATCCATCGGCAACTGATCAATCGGCTCAATCAACCCCTCCCCCATCAACATCGCCCACATCCTATTGGCCGCATTGGCGGCAAACCAAGGATTGTCGCGGTTGGTCAGCCATAGCGCCAGCTGCTGCCTTCGGGTGCCGCTAGCGGTCGATTCCTCCAACCGGCTCGTCAACGCCTTGGGAGGAATGATCTGCTGGGAATCAGGTAGCTTCACGTCGCCTGTCGCCAAGTCCGATAGACTCGGAAGGGCCCCTGGCGCCATCATTTGCCCGTCGACCTGGATCTGTGCAAAATAGGCGGCAACGCCCCAGAAATCCTCCTGCTTCCACGGTGCGAAGGGATGGTCGTGGCACTGAGCGCAGTCCAGTGAAAGGCCAAGAAAAACACGGCAGGATTTCTCGGCCAGCTTTTCGGGCTGGAACTCCTGCGCCACAAAAAAAGCGATTGGAGAAACTTCCCCCTCTCCTTTGCTCATCAACAGATCGGCGACCACGCGATCGTATCGCTGATTGGCCGCGAAACGCTGCATCAACCAAGTGCGAAGGTGTCGCCTGGATCGATCGGTGAGCCCTGCTGCAATGCGACCTTCACCAACGAGCATTCGGGTCCAGCTATCCGCTAGTCGTGCTGCGAAAGCGGTCGACTGGATCAATGAGTCAACCCAAAGTCGACGCTTGTCAGGTCGACGGTCTTCTAGAAATCGTCGCACATCCGCCGGCGATGGATTGCGGCCAGTCAAATCCAAGTAAACCCGCCTAACGAATTCGGTGTCGCTGGCCATCGGCCAAGATTCCATCGGTCCGTATTGCTGGACAAATCGCGCATCGATGCGATCGCTGAGCTCCCAGGAAGCGGAATGGAGCGAACCGACTTCCTGAGCCACCGTAGGAGAGTCCAGCCACGGACCGAGTGTTATCAAAACGCCCGATAGGGCTGCGAAAAGGATCCCACGACGAAACGATCCCCAAGTCCAACCAGCCCATTGGTCCAGTGCCAGTCGAGGTGTCTGGGAGCGGCTCTGCATGGTTGACTCCGTTTCCTGCGAAAACCAACTGGCACCAAAGACCAGCCCTACCGCTTCAAGCTGCAAATCTAATTTCGTAACCACCGCGGCCAAGCGGTCGAATGCTTCGCAAGTCGTCTAGCTGTCTCATCCACCATCTGGCGATGGTGGCTACCGAAAGCGGGAGGATCGTTTCTCGTAACCATCCTCTCTTTGTTGCTCAAGTCAGCCGGTAACCACCGCGGCCACGCGGTCGAATGCTTCGCAAGTCGTCTAGCTCTATCATCCACCATCTGGCGATGGTGGCTACCGAAAGCGGGAGGATCGTTTTTCGTAACCATCCTCTCTTTGTTGCTCAAGTCAGCCGGTAACCACCGCGGCCAAGCGGTCGAATGCGGTGCAAGCCGTCCTCTCGTTAAGTCCACCCTCTGGCGATGGTGGCTACCAAAGAAATTAGCCGGTGATTTTTGTGCGCAAGCTGGTCAGCAAATCGACTGCATGACCGATTTCTGCCTTCTGCCGATCAGGCTCCTGAGGGATTTCCCTTTCAATCGTGAGCGGACCTCGATACCCGAGATTCCAGAGGGTGCGGAGGTAGGTTTCCATTCCGACCTGCCCATGACCAAGGGGAACTTCCGATCCCCATGTCTTCCCCGGCTGGTCGCTCCACAACGCATCCTTGCAATGGACGCTCTTCACGTAACTGCCAATCACTCCCAGTGCTTCGATCGGATCCCCCGTCCCGTACAGAATCATATTGGCTGGATCGAAATTGACAAAAAGATTCGGGCGTTTGACATCTTCGAGAAACGTTCGAAGCGATTCAGCGGTTTCCTGACCGGTTTCTAGATGGAGCGATTGTTCATTGCGAGCCGCGTAATCGCAAAGGCCTCGCGTCGTCTCCACAATCTGAGCGTATCCGGACGATTTGGTGTCATGCGGGACAAAACCAAGGTGCAGTGCGATCACATCACAACCAAGAAGGCGAGCGAAGTCGGAGATTTCCTTCATCTCCTGGACCCTCGCCGCTCGCGTTTCCTCAGGGACCAAGCCCACCGTTCGTTCCACGGTGGGGATATCTGCATAGCTTTCTCCGGCGAAACCTCCGAAGACGCAGGTCAGTCGAATCCCCAACTGATCCAAGCGATTGCAAAAGGCGGTCGCATGATCCGGCGTCCGTGTCTCGCGATGCGGAGCGTGGAGTTGGATGGTAGGCACACCCAATTCATGAGCTACCTCCAGCTTCACCCCTAAACCGGCATCCACACTGGTAAAGACGCCAATCGGCCAAACCGCTGATTCCGCCATGGAAGAGTCCCTCGATGCCTACAGATAAAAGCTGAATCCCAACTGCTCTCTAGTGTAGAACAATCGGCCGCTGATCGAAACAAGGCGAAAGCCCAGGGATCGGCCGGAAAACGAACAAACCGGAGGGGGCGAAAGGTGGCCACCGCGGCCACACGGCGGATTGCTGCGCAAATCGACCATTCGTCACGATCCACCATCGGGCGATGGTGGCTACCGCAAGCGGGGACAGCGCAGGGCTCTTAGCCTCGCAGTCCTGGGAACAGAGGGCCACCGTAGACGGCAGCATCCCCAAGCTGCTCTTCGATACGGAGCAGCTGGTTGTACTTCGCCATGCGGTCGCTTCGAGATGCCGAACCGGTCTTGATCTGCCCGGTCGATAGGGCAACCGCTAGATCGGCGATCGTCGAATCTTCGGTCTCGCCACTTCGGTGACTGGAGATGCTGCTGTAGCCACGCCGATGCGCCAACTGAATCGCCTCGATCGTTTCGCTGAGCGTCCCGATCTGGTTGACCTTGATCAGAATGCTGTTGGCGACTCCAGCGTCGATCCCCCGCTGCAACCGTTCCGTGTTGGTCACAAAAAGGTCATCCCCGACCAACTGGATTTTCTTCCCGAGCCGATCGGTGAGCTTCTTCCAGCTGTCCCAGTCATCCTCCGAGCAGCCATCTTCGATCGAGCAAATTGGGTAGTTGTCGACCCACCGCGCCAGGAAGTCGACCATCTCATCGCCGCTCAGCTTCTTCCCGTCGATCGCGTAGGTCTTCGACTTGGAATCATAAAACTCGGTAGCCGCCACATCCAGCGCGATGTAAATTTGCTTGCCAGCTTCATAACCCGCCTTGGCGATCGCTTCCATGATCAAGTCGAGCGCTTCTTGATTGCTACCTAGATCGGGGGCAAATCCCCCTTCATCTCCAACGGCCGTGTTCAGCTTCTTGGACTGAAGCACCTTCTTCAGATGATGGAAGATTTCCGTACCGGCCCGGAGGGCGTCCGAAAAGCGGTCGAAACCAAGAGGCATCACCATGAATTCCTGAACATCGACACTGTTGTCAGCGTGCTGACCACCATTGACGATGTTCATCATCGGGGCGGGAAGAATGTGGGCTCCTACACCACCCAGATAGCGGTAGAGCGGCTGGTTGGTGAAGGCAGCAGCAGCCTTCGCGACGGCCAAGGAAACACCAAGAATCGCATTCGCGCCAAGATTCTTTTTGTTCGGCGTCCCATCGAGCGCCTTCAGTTCCATATCGATCGCTCGCTGGTCGAGCGCATCGGCGCCGATCAAGCTTTCCACGATCGAAGTGTTGATGTTGTCGACCGCCTTGGTGACACCCTTTCCAAGGAAAACAGAGGCATCGCCATCGCGGAGCTCCCAAGCTTCATGGGCACCCGTGCTGGCTCCACTGGGCACCGCAGCCCGGCCCACCGATCCATCCACCAGCGTCACATCCACCTCGACGGTGGGATTGCCGCGACTATCCAGAATCTGACGTCCTACGATATTCTCGATGTAGCTCATGGATCGCTCTCTCTTGCGTTTGAGGGCCTTGGAATTGTCTGACGATGATTTACGTTGTGGTTTACGTTGGAACGATTGTGTCCGATTCGCGACGAACGGAAAAGGGGCGGTGCGCCATCCGCCCGGAAGGAAAATAGGATGTTTACGGGATTGGTAGAAACGCTTGGCAAAGTCGTTCGTGTCGACCGTCAGGGCCCATCCGCCGACTTGGCCATCCACCTGCAAGAATGCCAACCTGGAGCACGCATCGGCGACAGCATCGCCATCAACGGATGCTGCCTGACCATTGTCCGACTGGATGGACCGCTGGCAACTTTTCAGGCGGGTGAAGAAACCCTATCCCGCACCAATCTTGGTCGCCTGAAGGAAGGCAGCCAGGTCAATCTGGAGCGGGCGTTAGCGGTCGGGGATCGACTGGGCGGTCATTACGTCACCGGCCACATCGACGCGCTGGCGACTTTGACGGAACGAAAGGACGATGGCCCTTGGGCCTTCCTCCATTTTGAGGTACCTTCCTGCTACCAGCAGCATCTGGCCAGTAAGGGATCCGTTGCGGTCGACGGCGTCAGCCTAACGGTTGTCACCGTGAAAGACCAAACCTTCTCTGTCGCCCTGATTCCGCACACATTGAGCGTCACGACCCTGGGATCGCTGCAGGTAGGCGACCAAGTCAACCTGGAAACCGATCTCTTGGCGAAGTATGTCGAGCGAATGCTGGACGCGAGAGATACCCCTTACTGATAACTGCCGACCGCCATAGGTTGGGATCTCCGTCACCTGCACGCCCTCCAACGCAAGGAACCGACGCATGTCCGAAAAGCAGACTCAAAGCTTCCTGATGCGTCGCTTTGATCAAGCTGGAGTCCGCCCCAAGACGAAGTATGGCCAGAACTTTCTGGTCGACCTCAATCTTCTGGGGATCCTATTGGACGCGGGGGAACTGGAGTCGCGCGATGTAGTCCTGGAGGTAGGTACAGGACTAGGCTCGCTGACGACCCGCATGGCCGGTAAGGCAGGTCACGTCATCACCGTCGAGATCGATCGGGATCTGGTGGCGATGGCAGAAAGGGAATTTGCCGGTACTTCCAACATCGAACTGCTCCAGATGGACGCACTGCGCAACAAGAACCATCTGGATGAGACGCTTTTAGCGCGGGTGCGCGAGGCACTATCAAGCCGGCCCGACGGGCGTTTCAAATTGGTGGCGAACCTCCCATACAATGTCGCCACCCCAATCATCTCCAATCTGTTGACCACCGATCCGATTCCCGAGCGGATGGTGGTGACGATCCAAAAAGAACTGGCCGAAAGGATTGTCGCCCCCCCGGCCACCAAGGACTACTCAGCGCTCACCATCTGGATTCAGTCGCAATGCGACTGTGAGATCGTTCGCATCATGCCCCCTACCGTCTTTTGGCCACGTCCCAAAGTCGATTCCGCCATCCTCAGAATTCTTCCGAATGCCCAGAAACGGTCTCGCATCGACAACGTCGAACACTTCCATCAATTCGTGCGATCGCTCTTCCTGCATCGCCGGAAGTTCCTTCGCAGCGCATTGATCAGCGCCGTTCAAGACCGACTGGAAAAACCCCAGGTCGATCAACTGCTCGGATCTTTAGGGCACGGCCCAACGGCTCGTGCCGAAGAACTTCCCGTGGAAGAGATCATCCGCCTAGCCAACGCGGTGCGTCACTTGGAAGCGACCGAAGGATCGACAAATCGGTAGAGCATTCCACCGCTGGTGGTTGTCGAGAAAAGCACCTCGCCATCCTCCTGGGCGCCAAAGGTCACAATCGGGAGCGACTGGTCGAAAGGAATCGAGTGGTTCTCGACCACCTTCCGCTGCTGGTCGTCATATCGCAATGCCCATACCTTGCCAGCCACATAGTCGGCGTAAAGATACCGACCAACCAGACTTGGCAACTTCTTCCCGCGATAGACCACGCCCCCAGTGATCGACTTGCCCCAGGCGTCCGTGTGGGGATACTCCCAAATCGGATCGATCAGCACCGACGCGCCTTGGAATTCCTTCTGATGGAACGGATGACTTGCCTCCTTCAGGCTCCATCCATAATTCCCACCTTTGTCCACAACGTTCACTTCCTCCCAAAGGTCTTGCCCCACATCGGCAACCCAGAACTTGCCATTGGCGCGATCGAACGACATTCTCCAGATGTTGCGGAAACCAAGTGCAAAAATCTCTGGCTTAGCACCTTCGACTTGGACAAAAGGATTGTCCTCCGGAATGCCGTAAGGCAGATTGCCAGTCTTGGAATCGATGTCGATTCGGAGGATCTTTCCAAGCCACGTTGAAAGGTCCTGCCCGGCTCGCTTGGGGTCATCGCGAAACCCTCCATCACCTAGACCGATGTAAAGGTATCCATCCGGTCCAAAGCAGAGCGTACCACCGTTGTGGTTCCAGAAAGGCTGCTCCAGTGTCCACAGGACTTCTTCGCTAGCGGGATCTCCCTGCTGATGGCTAGAGTCCTTGCATCGGAATCGCGACACGGTCGATAGGTGCGGCTGCTTCTGCGAGGTGTAGTAAACGAAGAACTCGCCGTTCTCCTTGAACTTCGGGTGAAAGGCCATTCCCAACAGCCCTTCTTCGTTCTCGCGATCTTTGTAGGTCACCCGATCGCTCAAATCGATAAACGACGTCGCCTCCTCCGCTTGCTCATCCTTCGGAAGAATGAAGATCTCACCCAGTTGGCTGGCTACGAAGGTACGTCCCGATCCATCGTTCGCGTGGTCGATGATCACCGGGCGGTCGATCCGCAGATTTGGATAGGCACGCTGGATACCCAGCCCCAACGGCTTGGTTTCTAGTTTGGTGGCATCTTGAGCCATCGCTGGAACTGCTGACGCGATGGTCGAAAGTGAAAGAGCCAGGGTGGAGGTCCATCGCAGAAACGTTCGCATCATCAGTCTCCAGACAAGCAAATTCAAATGAAACGGAATCGTCGATCCAACCATCCGCTCCTTCCGGCCGGAACAGTCGGAAGGAGCAGTGCGGATAGCTTTCAAAAAAACCGCAACTACTTCACATCCAGCAACTCGACTTCGAAAATCAGAAGCTGGTTGGGGCCGATATCGCCCCCCTGGCCGCGTTCGCCGTAAGCCAGATTGGGCGGGATGAATACCTGCCACTTGTCCCCAACTTTCATTCGCTGAAGAGCCTCAGTCCAGCCAGGGATGACCCCGCCCACCGGAAACTCCGTCGGCTCACCACGCTTGATCGAAGAATCAAACACCGTGCCGTCGATCAACTTGCCTTCATAATGGACTTTGACTTCGCTGGTGAGGGTCGGTTGAGCTCCCTTGCCCGCTTTGAGCACCTTGTACTGCAGGCCGCTGGGAAGGGAGATGATCCCTTCTTTCGCTTTGTTGGCTTCCAGGAATTTTGCGGCTTCGTCCGCATTGGTCTTCGCCTTCATCCGAATCCGCTCATTCATCCGTTCGCGCAGCGCTGCGAAAGCCGCGCGCATTTCCTCTTCGTTCAAGCGGCTGTTGCTGCGAGCGATTGCGTCCTGAACGCCGGCAAGGAAATCGTCCGACGCCAAATCGGCGGGTTGGAAGCCATTGGCGAGAAAATCCTGTCCGATGTTCCAGCCAATGGCGTAGCTGGTGGGATCCTTGGGCTTAGCTTCCGGTTTTTTCAAGGTGACTCCTTCTTGAGCCGAAGTGGAGGAGATGCAGAGCCCCAGCAGGAGAAGCCCCGCAACGGCGGTACGCGCCATGGTGAAGTCCTTTTCCAAAAGAATCGGTGAGACGGTGGAGTCTTCTTCCCTGGCGTCCAAGGCCGAAACACAACTCCACGCAAGACCTGAGTTTAGCCGTTGGCAGGCTGCGATCCCAGATCGGTCGACGATTTTGGACAACGAAGAGGGCAGGAAAAAACAGGTTGTCGAGGGTACTTCGGCCAGTTGGGTACCGGTGGCTTGGCCTCGCAAAGCAGGAAAACACTCCCTTTGCCCGATCGGATGATCCGCAGATGACCACACTGGTGGCAGATGCTGCTGGGATAAGGCATCATCGCCTCAGGAATTTGAGAATCCATGGCCGCTCGATCGACAAAAGCCCCCGATTCGCTCACTCGTCTGCATCATATCGCTCCGCCAACCACCTGCCGCAAGACGGCAGGAACCAATCGCCCCCTCTCCCCTGCCCTGCTCCTTGTAACCGGAGCAAGGGGACGCGACCTGGTCATGGCATGGACCGCGTTCACTACCGCGGCCGATCGGCATACCAAGCCAGAATCGCGCGGCAGAAATCGGGAAGGTCCGAAGGCTTGCGGCTGCTGATCGAATACCGGTCGACCACCACCGGAGCGTCCTCCCAAATCGCGCCGGCATTCACCAAGTCGTCTTTGATCCCCAAACTCCCAGTAACGCGAATCCCCCGGTAAATCCCCGCCGAGATCGCCATCCAGCCGCCGTGGCAGATGGCGGCCACACAAAGCTCTCGCTCCGCAAAAGAACGGATCAGCGAAAGCACTTTGGGGTCGCGCCGCAGCTGATCGGGCATGAAGCCTCCCGGAAGAAGGACGCCATCGAAGCCCATCGGATCGACCGATGCAATCGCGACATCGGAAACGCAAGGGTAGCCGTGCTTGCCAGCGTAGCGAACTCCTGCCTGCGGACCGGCCACCACCATCTGCGCCCCGGCTTCCTCAAGTCGCAATTTGGGGTACCACAACTCCAGGTCCTCGTAGATCTCTCCCACAAATGCCAGGAATTTCAAACCTTCAACACCACTTGGATGGCTCATCGTCGTCCCACCTTTTCGATTGTTGTTTGCTTTGAATCGCGGAATCTCTGCCAGCGGACGGGCTACCGGGATCGGTATCGTATTTGGCTCCCTAACCCCCTGCACGCCTCTTCCTACGTGCACGCTGAAAGTATGCAGTAGCTTCGCGATGCTGTCAGCGCCATCGTCCAATGCCTTGGGAAGCACCGACCCATGGCGGTCGATTCCCCCGAGCGGCGCGAATCTGTGAAGCTTGACGCCCCCTCTAGGGTCTGTCACGATGCAACGAGTCGTTTTATCCGGTCGCCGCCTCACGGCCTGTCGCGTCTGGTGGCACACCGACTCTGTTTCATCCTGCCTTGAAGGATCCCCTCCATGTCGCCCTTCGACTCCCCCTCCCGTCGTCGTTTCCTTGGCAGTTCTCTTGCGGTTGCCGCAGCCGCGAGGATGACGATTCCGGCCCGTTCGGCCTTTGCGGAAGAAAAGCCGTATCTGCCGATCTACAAGACGCTCAAGTGGGGCATGATCGGGGTTCCGGGCAGCGTAACCGACAAGTTCCGCGCCGCCAAAGAAGCTGGCTTCGACGGGGTTGAACTCGATAGCCCTGGTGTCGATGTCAAGGCGGTTCGCGAAGCGATTGATGCGACCGGACTGCCCGTCGATGGGACCGTCTGCTCCACCCACTGGGGCATCCGTCATTCCAGCCCCGACGCTGGGGTACGAGCTCAGGCGCTGAAGGACCTGGAAACCGCGATTCGCCAGACGCATGCGGTAGGAGGTCACACGGTGTTGCTAGTCGTCGGGAAGGGGGAAGATGGCCCCGAAGCCGAAATCTGGCCGCGTTCGATCGAGAACATCCGCAAGGCACTGCCGCTTGCAGGACAACTAGGCATCTACATCGCGATTGAAAACGTATGGAATCAATTCCTTTACGACCACGGCGGCCCCAACAATCAGACCGCTGACAAGTATGCCAAGTACGTCGACGAATTCGATTCCCCCTGGGTTGGGATGCAATTCGACCTGGGCAATCACTGGAAGTACGGCGATGTAGCCGAATGGGTACGGACGCTGGGCAAGCGGATCGTGAAGCTGGATATCAAGGGGTTCTCACGAGCCAAAGATGGTTTCACGCCCAATGTGACCGGGGGCGACATCGATTGGGCGTCGGTTCGTTCGGCTCTTCGAGAAATCGGATTCACCGGCTGGTGCGCTGCCGAAGTCAGTGGTGGTGATCTGAAGCACTTGACTCAGATCGCCAAGGAGATCGACGAAGCGATGGGAATCCCTGCAAAGTCTTAGGTCGCTTTTGCCACCAGAAGAACTCGCCCCGGCGAAGCGGCAGTGCTTCTCGCCGGGGCCGACGGGCCACCGGCCAGGCGTCCACCGCGGATTCCACACAGGCGGGACCCCCGAGCGATGTGATGCCAGTTGCGGTGCCACTGGAAACAGGCTCGCTAAAGCTGTATTCGGTCGGTCACTCCTCTTCCGCCTTCCCCTCTGGGAGGAAGAAGGAGAGAACGAAGTTGATCGCGAAAAGAATCGTCGCGATCCCAGCAGCCACGTACGCGGTTTTCTGCGGAACCGAATCGCCAGGAATCATCGACAGGCCGGCGATGTACTGCGTGATGCCGGCAAAACAGGTGCCGATCATCCGGCCGCCAATATTGGCCGCAAAGCTCTCGCCGGTACCCCGCAGGTGTAGCGGAAAGACATGGGGCAGGTAATTGCCCCAGAAGCTGAACTGGGCGACGGTGAAAAAGCCAGCCAAAAAGATTCCCAGTCCAAGCCACGAAATGCTCAGGTCATGGAAGCCCGGGATCCAACTGATATCGACCGAGAAAAATGTCTGCTCTTTGCCCTGTGCGAATGCCCAGAAGATCATCGGCATCAAGATCAGCCCTGGGATCAGAAACAGCTGCAACAGACGCTTTCGCACTAGGATCACCGTACAGAGAGCGGCCAGGGCAAAGCGACCAAAAAGTCCTCCCAGCTCCTGACTCTTCGTATACTCCGCTGCCTTGGCTTGCCGAATCCGGCCGGCTAGCTGTCCGGCTGTTTTTTCGTCTTTGCCCTCTGTCGCCTTGGCGATCTGCGCCTTGACGGCATCGATCCCCGGAACCACCTGCGGCATCTGCTGGATCGCTCCAAAAGCGACGCCATAACTGGCTGCGAACATCGCGGTGGTCAGCAACGTCGTCTTCCGTAGCTCGGGCGAAAACAACTCCTTAATGCTTGGCCTCTTCAAGGTTCCCGCAGCTCGGCGCTGCGCCCACTTAGGTGACTCGGGCAAAAACGGCCGAATCAAAATCAATGGGATCGCCGGAATCAGGCCGCTCATCAAGGTGTAACGCCAGGGAGCATGAGGGTCCTTGATCACACCCCCAAAGAAATTCAGAAACTCGGGTAGATGGATCGCTGGCAGCGATTTCTTCGACGCATACTGGACCGCCAGTGCGAAGGCGATGGCCACCATCAGCCCGCCGATCGAACTGAAGGCCTGCGTGTAGCCAAGCACTTTTTCTCGCTGCTTGGGGTCGTCGAACAATTCCGCCAGCCATGCAACTGCCGCTACGAACTCCACGCAAACGCCGACGAAGGTTGTTGTTCGAAAGAACAGCAACATCGGAAGGCTGGTCGAAAATCCTGCGGCAAATGCGCTGAAGGCATACAGCAAGATGCTCCAGGTGAGAATCCTACGCCGCCCGAATCGGTCGGTCAGGTAGCCCCCAAGCAACCCGAAAATCCCACCGAAGACGGCAGGGACGTAGAATAGAAGTGAGAACCAGAACTTGAACTTGTCGGTTCCTGGAGTGATTCCAGCAATCTCCTGCAGCGCGGGCCCAACCACCAAAGGCAGCATCAGCAGTTCGTAGATATCGAATGCGAAACCAATTGCAGCAATGATGCAAATGAGCCAAATGACGCGGGGCGACAACGGCTGCTGCGAAGCAGCACTGACACTGGCGTTGGAGGACATAGGCAGGATCCTAAGCGGAGGGTGCAGGAGTGACTGTCAGCCGAAATTGTAGTCGAAGTGCGACTCTCGGTTGAACACCCGATTGGTGGTTCAACAGATCCAGCGGATAATCGAAAGCGTCAAAGGGAGCGGATTTAACGGATGATCGGTCGCTTTGCACCAAGCCCCACCGGGGCTCAGCACCTTGGCAATGCGCGGACTTTTCTGCTGACTTGGCTGTCGACACGATCCCAAAAGGGCCAATTGCTGCTGCGCATCGAAGATCTCGATACCCCACGCGTCAAATCGTGGGCTAGCGATCAGATCTTGGAAGATCTCGCTTGGCTGGGGCTTACTTGGGATGCGGGCAATCACGGAGACGGCACGGTGCGCGATCACCTGCTGCAGACGGAGCGAAGGGAGCGGCATCGGGAGGTGCTTGGGGAGCTGATCGCCAGGGAGCTAGTCTATCCATGCACCTGCAGTCGAGGCGATATCGCTGCAGCCGCTTCCGCGCCACATGAAACCGTCTCTAACACTCAATCGACGAACCACCCGACCGACAGTTTTCATCGCAGGTGGCGTGAAACGCTCGATTCCGCCGGTCATACCTACCCTGGGACCTGCGCGCATCGATCCGCCTGGGAAGCATCCGAGCTGCAGACCGCCGGCCGAACGTTCTCCTGGCGCTTTCGGATGCCTCCCGGCCGCTTTCGGTGGATCGACCAACTGGCCGGACCAATGGAAATCGATGATCTCGCTCAACTTGGTGACTTCGTCGTCGCCAAACAGACCGGCGCGCCGGCATACCAGCTGGCTGTGATCGTCGACGACCACGATGCGGGCGTCACCGAAGTGGTACGCGGCGAAGATCTCCTCCTAAGCACTTTCCGCCAGGAAGTTCTTCGACAGGCTCTGGGGTTGCCATCCCCAAACTACTATCACGTCCCTTTGGTGGTTGGCTGTGATGGCCGACGACTGGCCAAGAGGCATGGAGACCACCGGATCGCGTGGTACCGACAAGGTGGCCTTCAAAGCGAAGAGATCATTGGATGGCTGGCAACGGTGAGCGGACTGATTCCCAGCTACCAACCCAAACGCCCCGCCGACTTGCTGGACCACTTCTCCTGGGATCAGCTTTCGCGACAAACTGTGGTGCTCGATAAAACCCCCTGGGCTGATCTCGCTGCCCCGGAGGAATAGCCAGTATCTGGAAATCAGCCAATCGTGATTCGCCCGCTCGCACTTCACTCTATGCAAGAGTGGGCAATGGATTTGCCATCGCTGCGATGGGTTGCCGCAAAAGCAATTATTTCGTCCGTCTACAATTCTCGTCGGTGTCGGTCACCTCTCTGTATCCATTTGGTGTCGCCCGGAAATGGTCATCGCATGGCGCGCTCCCTGGTCACAGAATTCTGCCAAATCGCAGCGCCAAGGCGGATGCCCACCCGGTGTGCGTCGGCTGGCACATCAGAATCGGATGGCAAGCGCAGCTCCGCAAAACTGCGAGGCGATTCTGGCATGACACCGCTCTCTAGCAGTGGATGGCACGCAACCCACTGCCCCACGGAACGGCACGAAGGAATGCAGTTGGGTCAACGCAGCGAGCTACCGTAGGGATCGGAAGCGATCGCCTGGGGTGCCCCGGCACCAGGAGCTTCGAATGCCGAGTACTCCGCCCAGATGGGATGATGATCCGACAGCTTGAGGGCATCTTCCACGGAGAGACCAAAGAACTGCATGAGGGAGAGGACACCCGAGCGACCGGTGTATTCTTTGGTCGTGGCAGCGTCGTGCATGATGTTGTCGTAGAGATTCGTACCCCGAACGTTTGTGGGGATGCCGGCAATCGTCGGCTGGATTCCCGCGATCTGCCCCAGCTTCCCAAATCTGGGTGGATCGGCGTTGAAATCCCCTACCATCAGCAGGTCGTCCTCGTTGGCCTGCATGCGTTCAAATGCCCGAACTCCATTCCAGACATTCGCGAGCACATCCATTTCGCTTTTCACTTCATCGGGATCGGTATGGACGTTCGCCATCGTAAAACGAAATGGCTGCGGGAGGGTTTTCACCACAAACCGCGCCACGAACGGCTCCCGATGCAGAAGGTCGGGTTGCCCGGGGATCCCGACTTCCTGAGTCGTATTACCAGTTGGCTTGCCATCCAAAACCGTGTAGGTGGCTTGTGGAGAAGCGATGATGCGTGCACTGTCGTAGACGTACGCGTACTGTTCCTGGCTGGAGGTTCTCCCCAGGCGCGGGCCGATCAAATACTGGTACTGAACCCCGGTTTGATTGATCGCCTGCAGTAGGCGGGGCAGCGTACCGGTATCCTTCGATCGCACTTCCTGAATCGCGACCACGTCGAACTGCCGAATCACCGCCGCCAGTCGCTCAAGCACCCAAGGGTTCTCCACCTTCGACTGCCCGAACGCCTGGATGTTGAAGGAAGCGACCAGAATCGTCTGCTGCGTCCTGGCTGGAAGAAGTGCAGCGGGGTTGGCGATCGGCTGGATCGCGATCGGCAAAGTCGTCCGTCGATCCGATCGCTCCCGTGCCTCCTGATACTCCCGGAACCCTAGCGCAATACCGAACACGGTCGCGAGCACCGCGGCCGCAAACGGATGGATCCAACGGCGATCGATCAGGGCGATCCCTCTCATCCCTCCAAGCCTCCTTGCCTGGAATTGGAAATATTTCAATGCGATTCAAGGAGAAAATGCAGTCGACGTTCGATGGCTCACAATCACCCCGCACTCGAACAGCATTTCGCTGCAGCCTGCCTCAATCCAGCCGAGGGACTGGCATCGGCAAGATGTTGGATAGCGAGTCGCGATGATTCGGCCAATCGCGGAAACCGTTCCAGTGCCCAACAGGCTCGCACCGCATTGGCCTCTGCGACCTGTGCACCACTGGCCACCTCCACCAAAGCTCGCTCCATCGCCTCCTCCGGCTGCTCAATCCTCCCAGCCAAAGTGCACAACCAGTACTGCCTGTCCCCAGATTCCTTCGCCAACCGATCCGCGATCCAATTCCACTTCTCTTGGGGAGGAGGCCCGCAATTCTCCAGCGATTCAGTTGCCCAGGAGACCACTTCCTCTTCCTCGCTTCCCACGGCAGCGATCAACTCCTCCAGGTGGTGCCACGCCTCCACTGGATCGTTTGCCCATCGCTGAAGCTGCTCCAGATCTACCTTCATCCAGACCATCCTCTTGGCTGTTCGTCTGTCCATCCTCGTGAAGTCCAGCAAAAGCGACCACAAGCGGTCGATATTCGCCAACGGCACTGGCGCCAAGATCAGTTGCATCGCATTCCAGCCAACGAGCGCAAAGAAGCGTTAAGCCGCAATGCGCACAGCAGAAAAAGATCTCTGGACATCACCCAAGTGATTTGCCATAAGCCGTAGAGAGTCGATGTGAATTCGGCCTTTCCCGCGCCATTCGTCAACGAAAATGCGACGCGATTCCATTGGGAGAATTTGCGATGATCCGCTACACCGCATGGCTGGGCTGTTTGCTGCTAGGGTTGGCCACGGCGCCTGCCTTGGGTCAGAGTGCATCCGGATCGCCTTTGGGAGAGTCGAGCGTTCGTCGGACGATCACGACAGAAAATGCCGCCCCACTTGCTTCCGCTGAGAGTGGCTCCACCGTTGCTTCGGAACATCTCCAGCAGATCGCGGAGAAGAAAAGTTGGTGGTCGACCCCCTCGTGGATGAAATGGGGTGGAGGTAAATCACCGTCGAAGAAAAAGAGCAGCGGCGGATTCACGGAAACCACAAAACGATGGTGGGGAAACATCAAAAAAGCGCTCGATCCCTACCCAGACGATTTGGAACCCAAAACGATCGATAAGCCGACAATTGGGGATTGGCAGGATCTGGAAAGACCGAAATTCTAGTGCTGAAGCAAGGAGTCGTCGCACATGACCTCTTCGATCCGCGTGCCATTTTGGATCCTCTTGATTGCCAGCCTGCTCTGCTTCGACAGCAGCCAGGCCATTGCCAAGGAAACTTCTTGGTGGAATGGTTGGTTTGGCAGCAGTTCCAAGCCATCGAAGTCGACTCGCAAGTCCGATGAGTGGCAGCCGCCTAAATCAACTCCTCCTTGGGTCCAGCAGGCGCCTCGGCCCAAGTCCGCACAACCCTCTAAGAAATCGACTTCCTCATGGTCTCAAGCCACAAGTTCCACCAAGCAATGGTGGAACCGCGTCACCGGGCAGTCGACGATGAAGGGCAAAGCTGTCACCAGCCGTAAACCAGCCACCAGCAGCAACAAGAAGAATTCGTTTTGGCCTTGGTAGGATGCACAGCGGCTCTGAAAATTCGCCGCAGGCAACCAAGTCTCATCCGCATCGATGCCCGATGGGAAGCGATAAGTCCGCTGCGTCGTTTCGCGACGTAGACATTCCTACATGGATTACTGGATCGCATCTTGAGGTGCTGGGGCGATCTTTTCAATCCATAGCGTCGACGCACCTCGAAACCGTTCGATGCGACCCCATACCTGCCAAGCCCGCCTCTTCAGTGGCTCCTCCTGGCGATCGAAAGCATCCAGCACAGCATTGCTGAAGCAGGGGATCCCGTCACCTTGGCCATCGGACGATCGAAAGAGATAGTGATCGCCACTCCAACTCAGCGATCCAATCATCGACCCATCATCGGCTGCATCCAGCCGTCGATCGACGTCCTCTGCCAGTGTGTGGATGAAATACTGGTTCGGTTTTCGAACCCCCTCAGCGGTTGAATGGCTGTCGGAAACCACCCAGTAATCACGCAGGTTGGAAAACACGACAACCACCAAAATGGCCGAAGCAACCCAGAAGGTGGTCGACCGCGGCGGAATCTCAGATATTCTCCATCGCCGCGTCATATTCGACCGCTCAATCGTCCTTGGGCATGATCAATGCATGGAGGCAAATAAAGCCACCAGCAGCCAAAAGTCCGTACCCCAACCACCGAGGAAAACGAATCTGCTGCTTTGGACTGATTGCAGGAGAGTTGTAGAAACTGCCCACAGGATCACTGGATGCCACTTGGCCACGCACCACGCGACGCAGTGCCTTCGTGCTGGACTCATTCAGGACGACGGAGTCGAAGAGGCGAACCTCCAACCCCAGGAAAAGCAGAATCATCCCCAGAACGAAATACCGTGAACGGCGCATCAGGTTGTCCCCAGCAATCCCCACCCTCCCTGCAAGTGCAATCCCCGGCCAGTCGATCCTTCTCCTGGCGATAGCCCAATCGGCTTTGGGAAATATCGAATTCCCAGACGGGGAAAATCAAATGATTCCGACCGATTCGGCGCAAGCCCTACCGGTTCGGGTTCCCTTCGCAGCGATGCCCCCCGAGTTGTCGGGTGAATATCCTACGGCGGTTGGGCAGTTGGGTTAGATAAAGCCACCTTGACTGTCGACAGCAGAGAAACTTGGTTGACTATTCGGGTTGTACCGTGCGCAGGGAGATTCGCTGTTTTGTGGCCTACCCGCGGGGTCCTACACGAACAGAATCGCTGAGAAAAGGGTACGATGGTGGAGCGGTTGAGTTGCCGCACGAGCCACCGGGACAGGACGAGCGTCGGTAGGCGAGTGACACAAAACGCAACTCCGCTCGGCCGCCGGCTCGGTGTCAGAACTCCAGAATGAGGATGGATGGAGAAGGATGAGCAAGCTGAAGAACGGGCGAAACGTCGTCGTCATTGGAGGGGGCCCCGGTGGATTGGCGGCCGCCATGCAACTGGCTCATGCAGGTGCCAACGTCACACTCCTGGAGGCCAAACCAACACTCGGTGGCCGCTGTTCGCTGATCGAACAGGATTGGTTTCGCTTCGATCTAGGCCCAACCTTTTTCCTTTATCCGCGCGTCCTAAAGGAAATCTTCCAATCCGTCGGCAGGATTCTCGACGAAGAAGTCCCGATGGCACGGCTGGACCCCCAGTACCGGATCACTTTCGGTGCCGGAGGCAAACTCGATTGCACCCCGAATCTGGAAGAGATGGAGCGACAGATTGTTGCGCTCTCTCCGAAAGATGCCGGGGCTCTTCGGCGCTACATGGACGAGAATCGGACCAAACTACAGAAGTTTCGGCCAATTCTTGAGTCACCTTTCAACAGTGCGCTGGATCTCCTGAGGCCACCGGTCTTGGCAGCCGCGCCGATGGCCAAGCCATGGAAGACGCTGGGACAGGAATTGAATAGCTACTTCAAAGACCCACGACTGACAATCGCGTTCTCCTTCCAGTCGAAGTACCTGGGGATGTCTCCCTTCCGCTGCCCAAGCCTTTTCTCCATCCTGTCGTTTCTGGAGTACGAACATGGAGTCTTTCATCCGCTAGGAGGGTGCGGGCAGGTGAGCTTGGCGATGGGGCGCGTTGCCAGCGAATTGGGGGTCGACATCCATTTGAACGAAGCGGTGACCGAGCTGAAGTTTGAAGGGAAGCGTGTCACCGGGGTCAAAACGTCGCGCGGCGACTATGAGCTGGATGCGTTGGTGATCAATGCCGATTTCGCCAATGCGATGAAACGCCTGGTGCCAGACCGATTGAGAAACCGCTGGACCGATCGCAAATTGGCCGCCAAACAATACTCCTGTTCAACCTTCATGCTCTATTTAGGCATCGAGGGACAGTACGACAAACTCCCACACCACAGCATCCATATCGCGACCGATTACGAAAAAAATCTTCGCGAGATCGAACTGGATCATGTGCTTCCGGAAGATCCATCGTTTTACGTCCAGAATCCATCCGTCACCGACCCATCGCTTGCACCTGCCGGCTGCTCTGGACTCTACATCCTCGTCCCGGTTCCCAACCTTCAGCGGGGCACGATCGACTGGGATTCCAAGACCACTTCTGCCTACCGCGAAAAAGTGCTCGATCGACTCCAACTGATCGGGATCGAAGGAGTCCGAGATCGGATCAAGACCGAGTTTCAAGTGACCCCCAAGGACTGGCAAGAGAAGTACGGCGTGCATTACGGAGCGACCTTCAATCTCGCTCATTCCTTGTCCCAAATGCTGCATCTGCGGCCCCACAACCGGTTTGAGGATCTCCAGGGAGTGTATTTGGTGGGGGGCGGTACGCATCCAGGGAGCGGATTGCCTGTGATCTATGAGTCGAGTCGCATTTCGTGCCGACAGCTATTGCCACAGCTGGGCTTGTCGACGCAGTTCATGGAGGTGGCTCCGTGAGTCGACCGACCACACCAACCGGCAAATGGCCGCCCGGCTTGGGTGGGAAGAAGGACTCGTTGTGCGGAGTTGCCGATGGGTGACCGGCTTGGGATGGAACAGCGAGTCGCCAATCTTAGGGAACGATCGGCCGATGCACAGCGCGTGTGGCGCGACGTTCCAATCGAGACGAGGTCGCGCAGCGCCGCCAATGTCGCTCAGCAGTTGGCCGAGGATTGCGATCGATGGTTGGAGCGACTTGCTAGCCCCTTACGCACCGACCCTGTTGTCTCGCTAGCTGGTGAGATTCTCCCTCTCGCAGATGCGGCAGCATGGCTTTCCAAGAAGGCGGCTGGCATCCTCGCCGATCGCCGGGCCAGCTTCTGGCAAAGGCCTTGGTGGATGGGGCGAATGAGCGCCACCACCCGTCGCGTGCCGTGGGGTCGTGTACTAATCCTTGGGGCTTGGAATTATCCCCTGTTGTTGATGGGGGTCCAATCGCTGCAGGCACTGGTCGCTGGCAACAGTGCCCTGCTCAAACCTCCCCCTGGTGGAGACTTGGTGGCGCGGGCCTGGAAGGAACTCCTGGAGGCTGCTGGCTTCCCCTCCGATACCATCTTGCTGCTAGACACCGACCCAGCAGAAGCTCAGGAAGCGATGCGGCAGGGAGTCGAACATGTCGTCCTGACCGGCTCCAGCACCACCGGCAAAAAGGTGCTGGAACAACTGGCACCTCGCCTGACCCCCGCTACGCTGGAGTTGAGCGGTTGCGATACATGCGTCGTTTGGGAGAACGCCGATTTGGATCGCGCGGTGTCAGCCCTTGTCTACAGTCTTCGATTCAACGCCAGTTGTACCTGCATGGCGATTCGGCGAGTCCTCTGCCATCACAGACTCTACCACAGCCTGATCGAACAGCTCCAGCAACGGCTGAACAGCCTCGAACCCATTCCGGTGCTTCCTTCGTCCCTTCGACATCTAAGGCAACCATGGGAGGATGCCCGAGCCCAAGGAGCTAGAAGTCTTGGCGGAGTCGTGTTTCCTGAGGGGACTGAAGGATCGACCGTTGTATTCACCAAGCCTCTGGTGCTTGTCGATTGCCCACAACCGAGTCCCATGGACCATCTTGATGTTTTCGCACCGTGGCTGGCGATAAGTCGCGTGGATTCGATCGAGCGGCTGAAGGATTGTTGGAGTGCATCGAGGTACGGCCTGACGGGAGTTGTTTTTGGTGGTGAAACGATTCCAGAGGGCTTGAAGAGCTACCTTCAGGTGGGCACGATCGTCATGGATGACCTATTCGTTCCAACCGCAGATCCCCAATTGGCATTTGGAGGAGTCGGTGAAAGCGGCTATGGCGTAACTCGGGGAGTCGAAGGGCTGATCGGCATGACCCGGCCGCAGGTCGTGGCAAAACGCCTCGGTCACTGGCTTCCACATTTGGATTCCAAAAAGGGTGAGGAATTGGATATCCTCAAAGGGATCCTGGTGAGTCGCCATGGCGTGACGTGGCGAAAGAGACTGGAAGGTTGGAAGCGGCTTGCGGAAGCAGGCCGGCGACAAAAGCAACGATAAGCGACACGATCGGGGATGCAGGGAATCGGAAGACGGCTTGGCAGACACCGTGCCAAGTTCTCTTGCCTCGCTCTGCAGAAACCCGCGATAAAGATTACAGGATGCACTTCATAGGATTCGGGAGGAATCGAAGATGATTCAGCGCGTCGGGACGAAGCGTTCGGTTGGGGTGATTGGCAGCGGCTTGGCGGGATTGACTGCCGCCTGCACCCTGGCCGCCAGAGGCCATCGCGTCACCTTGCTGGAGAAGAACGAATGGGTGGGTGGGAAGGCAGCAGTCTGGAAACAAGACGGCTTTCGCTTCGACATGGGGCCCACCATCTTAACCCTGCCTTCGGTGCTTCGACGCGTTTACGAGGAAGCCGGCAAGCGAATGGAAGACCACCTGGAGCTGGTGGCTTTGGACCCGCAGTGGAGATGCTTCTTCGAGGACGGATCGACGCTGGACTTGGTCCCCGATGTGCGGCAGATGCAGGAGAATCTTCGGCGATTCTCTTCATCCCCGACAGCGGCGGCCGAGGGATACGGGCGATTCATCGAGATGTCCCGGCAGTTGCACGACGTTAGCGACCGCTTCTTTTTTTGGAAGAGTGTCGGTGGGATTGCCGATACGCTGGAATTCAAAGGTGCGTTTTCTCCGGCGGTGCTACGCGATGTTCTGTCGCTACGGATGGGCAAATCGGTGGCTCAAGTGGTCCGCCAGTATGTTCCCGACGAAAAGGCCGCTCAGATGATCGACCATTTCACACAATACGTCGGAAGCTCACCCGAAGCCTCCCCCGCCGTCCTCTGCGGGATCGCTCACATGCAGACCGAAGAAGGAGTCTGGTACCCGATCGGCGGAACGCGCGCCGTCCCCGAAGCACTGCAAAAGTTGGCTTTGGACCTTGGAGTGACTATCCGCACCCAATCGGACGTGCAGCAGATTGTTTCGGAAGGGGGAAGAGTCGCTGGGGTGGTGCTCGAGGGAGGTGAGCGATTGGAATTCGATGCCGTCGTATCCAATTGCGATGCGGTGCGCACCCATCGCGAACTGATGGCCAAGACTCCAGCCGACGATCGCTTTGAGAAGCGTAGGAAATACGAACCAGCCTGCTCGGGCGTCGTGCTCTATCTGGGACTGAAAAAGAAGTACGATCACCTGCTGCATCACAATTTTGTATTCTCGCGCGATCCCCACGAAGAGTTCGAGGCGATTTATCGACGAGGTGAACCGGCGCCCGATCCTACGGCATACCTTTGCGCGCCGTCGATCAGTGAACCCGAAGTTGCGCCTCCGGGTGGCGAGGCGCTCTACATCCTGGTGCATACGCCCTACTTGCGCGAGCATCACGACTGGAAGAAGATGCTTCCAGAGTATCGGGAGGTGATCCTTCGGAAACTGGAGACGACAGGCAAAATGCCTGATATCCGGGAACGGATCGTCACGGAAAATGCACTGACACCCGAAGGAATCCACAAGAGGTATCGAGTCCTCCAGGGGGCGATCTACGGACTGGCCAGCCATGGCAAGTATCTTGGCGCCTTCAAGCCCGCCAATCGCAGCCCCGATATGCGAGGTCTCTATCTCGCGGGCGGAGCAGCTCATCCCGGTCCCGGAATGCCGATGGTGATGATGAGCGGATGGATTGCAGCCGATGCACTCGATCAGGACGCTCAGAAAGGACTTCTGGAGAAGACGCGTTGATGGTTGCCAGGCAGCAGCATGTGGATGTCCCTTCGGCATGGCTGGTGCGCGGGTTCGTCGGCTATTCCCGACGACTGATGCGGAAGCACTTTCATGCCTTTGCGGCCGACACTCGCCCACTGGCATCCGAACCCGTCCCACCCCATGCCGCACTGATCGTCTACGCCAATCATCCCGGTTGGTGGGATCCGCTGGTGGCGGTGCTGTTGAAGGAGCGGCTCTTTCCGGAGCGACATTTGTTTGCACCGATCGATCAAGAAGCGCTCGAGAAGTACCGCGTTCTGAAAAAACTTGGGTTTTTCGGGATCGAGCGAGATCGACGATCAGGGGTTGCCGCATTTTTGCAAAACTCCCGCGACATCCTCCAACTCCCGTCGGCTTCGATCTGGCTGACTCCCGAAGGGCGATTCTGTGACCCTCGCGATCATCAAGCGGAATTGATGCCCGGGCTGGCTCACTTGGCAAGCCGATGGGAGGAGTCGACGCCAAGTGGGGAGAGCAGACCATTGGTCCTGGTCCCGCTAGCGATCGAATACCCTTTCTGGGAAGAGAGATTACCTGAAGCTCTCTGCCGCTTTGGTTCCCCGATGATCGCTCGTGGGGGCGACAAGTCAGCATGGCAACAGCAGCTGACCGAAGCACTAAGGACCGCTCAGCGGACACTGGCCCACGACGCCCTCAATCGCCGGGTCGATCAATTCGACCAAGTGCTGTGGAGCGGTGCGACGCGGACGTCCTGGTACGATCGGATGCGATCCTTGAGTGGACGATGGCGCGGGAAACGGGTCGAACTGTCTCATGGGAAGCTATTTCAACCTTCCGACAAGCCGAAGGGGGAGCCGTGATGGCGTCGATCACAATCTGGGGTTGCTCCCTTCTGGTCATTCTTCTGGCCTGCCTTCCCGCGCTGATGGTGGTGAAGAACTTGACGCTTTTCCGGACCGCCACCCGCGATCCCAAATGGCTGGATGAAGCTCGAAAGCAAACCGTGCGTGTCGTGATTCCCGCACGCAATGAAGAAGCAACGATCGAACGATCGCTACAGACTTTGGTGGCTAGCGAGTTTCCCGGCTGGGAAGCTGTGGTCGTAGATGATGCCAGCGAGGACAGCACACCGCAATTGGTCGATCGCATCGCCCAGCACTTCCCGCAGATCCGAAGGATCGAAGCGGGAAAACTACCGGAAGGGTGGAACGGGAAGCAGCATGCGTGCTGGCGTGGAGCCCAAGGAGCAACCACCGATTATCTTCTCTTCCTGGATGCCGACGTGCGGATGACCCCCGATGCCATCCAACGCATCGTCGCACAGCAGCTAGCCTCCCAAGCCCCTCTTCTCAGCGGATTCCCGAAACAGGAGATGGGGACGTGGTCCGAGCAGTGGATGATCCCGATGATGCATTTTCTGCTGCTGGGCTACCTGCCGATCGATCGGATGCGAGCCGGAACCGATCCGGCGTTTTCTGCCGGATGCGGCCAATTGTTCTGCAGTCGTCGGGACGCCTACCAACAGACTGGCGGGCACTCGGCCATTCGCGGCTCCCGACACGATGGAATCCAACTCCCGAAGACCTATCGCAAAGCGGGACTCGCAACCGATTTCTTCGATGCCAGCGATCTAGCAGTCTGCAGGATGTACCACAACACCCAGCAGGTCCGGACCGGACTGCTGAAGAATGCTACCGAAGGCATCGCCAGGATGCCGCAGCTTGCCATCTTCACTGTGCTGCTGCTTGCGGCATCGATTGGACCATGGATCCTTCTGGCAATCGCATGGCTTAATGACTGGTCCCCACTCCTGCAGGCACTACTACTCCTCGCTGGACTGGCCACCTGGATCCCACGCTTTCTGATCGCCAATCGCTTGAAGCAACCGCTTTCCGGAGTCGTGGCGCACCCCGCCTCGCTCCTTTGGTTTCTCCTGCTGCAGTGGAAAGCCTACTCGATGGCACGCACCGGAAAATCGATCGCTTGGCGAGGCAGATCCAGCTGATCGATCGATCCCCAAGATGACTGCAAGTCCATCGCCGTGGATGCGTCGGCCCGTCTGTGATCTCAGCCACGGAATCGAGAGAAGGTCGGGAGATCGATGCGATCCCCAGCAACAGGCACCGGCAACCGATCGATCAACCATCGATCGAATCCCAAAAGATCGGCGACACTCGTTGCCGCCGCATGGAACCGACAGGCGTTTCTGCACGCCTTGGAAATCCAAAGCGTGCAGCCATTTCTCGGTCGAATTGACGGCCTACTCTTCGATGCCGGCAAGTTCCGCACCCGCTCGGGTAATCAACCTCGCAACGATTCGAATGTCGGTGCTTGCGTTGAGGAACTGGACGGAACCGTCGCAAATGGCAAAGTGAGCACCCCCGGGGTGGAAGCTGTAGGCTTCGCCCGTGCCTTCGGTACCGTAGTAGGGGTGTGGAAATGCGGCCCCTGCGATCTCTTCGCCATTGGTGCAGTTGATGGCGCATGGCCCCGGCAGGATACGACCATCTCGCGTAGACCCGTCCAGCGAGAAGTCGCTAGCTGGCCGAGACCACCCTCCGGCGTTGGTCCTCTGAGCGGGAACGCCACCAAACTTTTTGCCGATTCGATAAACCGTGGGGCGCCCCGCCGACTCACCGTAGAGAATGGTCTGTGACAGCCCGTCTGTAATGTCTCGAAACCTCGGTTTTCCGTTCTTTGGAAGTGCCCCGGTGAGATCCCCCGTCGGATCGATCAATCCAGAGGTTCGCAATCGCTGATCGACTCCAATCGTCGGTGAATAATCGGTTGTGGCGACGAATGTAGGAGTCCAAGGTGACTGCTCAGGTACTCCATCCAAACGCTCGGGGTTGGGTGTCGATGGGCAAGCGAACGTGGCGACGCGAGACGAAGTGACCGGCAGGTTCACCGGATCAAACCAATTCCGGCCTTGATCGTATCGGTCATATAGAACACTCTGTTCGATGTATGGCAGTGTGAATGTCAATCCTGCCACTCGGGGCAGGGTTGTCAGTCCACCCGGACGCACGCTGGAAGGGAGCAGCTTGTAGGCCGATTCAAAATTCTGAGCCGCCAACCCCAGTTGTTTGAGGTTGTTGCTGCACTGCATCCGCCGAGCCGCTTCGCGAGCGGCTTGGACGGCAGGCAACAGTAGTCCCACCAGGATACCGATAATTGCAATCACCACTAGCAGCTCCACCAGGGTGAAGCCTCGCATTCCCTTGCCGGTACGTCTCATTCTTCGATTCCTCAATTAGGTTTCACCGACTGCCTGCATGAACGATGTTTGGAGTGAGTCCCGCAGGAAAAGAGACTCATGGATCGTTATGTTCTGATTTTTTACTTCACTTCGATGCGATGGACGCTGGAGTCCTCCTTCGTCACCGATACTTCAATCGGCGTGGTCGAAGGATTGGCATAGAGCGGTGGAAGAATGTTCGGGCCAGGCTCCCACTGACTCCCTTCCCCGCGAATCTGGTAGCATTCCACTGTCACGCGATACTTGCCGACCGAAGCCCCATCGTTGGCGTCATGCGTGCTCAAGGCAAAGGTCCCATCCGCCCCACTGGTGGCTCGACCGCTAACGGCTTTCGGATCGCTTCCTTCCGCAGGATGAAAGGTCACCAAGGCGTTCGCCAGCGGCTGATCCTGGAAGATCACCACCCCTTGAACTGGCACCACCGGAAGCCGCTCAGGGGCTCGACTGCAACCATTCATCGCCCCAAAGGCACCGAGTAAGACGACGCCACGAAGCAACCACCGCCGATCGACTTCCGTTTCAAAACCAATCGCCATCACATTCCCTTCAGCAAGAGTGCCCCAAAGTCGACTCAACCGAGTCCACCCTGGCACCCGCCTGCGTCCAGATGCAACGGTTGTGCCATGACTGACACTTCGATCGAAAAGATCAAATAAACTCCAGTAAGCCCCAGAAAACACAGCACAAAATGGACTTCTGACGCCCCGACTCGCTCGATTGCTAGGCTGCAACACAGCAATCAATCCGTGACCCATGCTGGATCCAGCAAAAGACCTAATTGCGGATCACGGATGCGATCCAATCATTGCGGAAGACAATGCAATGCGCGAGTCGGACCTCACCCTCCCCTTGGGAGGGTCGCGAGGAACGAGCGGGGAGGGCCCTATCTCGCAGCGCCATCCATCGCGGAACATGCTGGCCCAACGGAAGAACACGGGGACTCCCTCCCCGCTTCGTCGTTCCTCCTCAGCGACCCTCCCTGAGGGAGGGCAAAAATACCGACCTCACCCTCTACAAAGCAGAGTCGCAAACAAATCCCACCTTCTCCTTGGGAGGTCGGATCAGATTTGATAGTCGGTAGGTAAGGTATCGGGAGAAAACACCTGGGCTGCGCGAGCTCTCAGGTAGACTTTTTCGCCTCGCTGCAATCCCAGCTCATGAAACCGCGACCAGGGCAATTCCGCAGTGGCGTGACCACCATCGGGCAGATCCACATAGATCCTTGCAAAATTACCACCTTGTCCAATTCTTTGGATGGTGGCTGGCAGGCCCGCATCCCCCGGCTGCCGGTCTACCTCCAGATCATGCGGGCGCACGAAGAGCGGGATCTGCTCCTGGCTGGGCTTGGGAGCCCCTAGATTCCCGAGCAACTGTGCTTGATCTCCATCCATGCGACCGCGAAACACGTTGACTCTCCCCAAGAAATCCATCACAAAGTGGTTCACGGGTCGATGAAACACCTCCTCAGGGGTCCCTTCCTGCACGATGCGGCCACGGTTCATGATCACTACCGTATCGGCCACTTCCAACGCCTCTTCCTGGTCATGCGTCACCAGGATGGTCGTCATCTGAAGCTCTTCATGAAGCTGCCTCAGCCACGTTCTCAGCCCTTGACGTACTTTGGCATCCAGGGCACCAAATGGCTCGTCTAAGAGCAGAAATCTTGGGGTGACTGCCAAAGCTCGCGCCAAGGCGACGCGCTGACGTTGCCCTCCCGAAAGCTGGCTAGGGTATCGAGTCCCAAACCCTGCCAGCTGGATGAGGCTTAGCAATTCATCGACCCGCGCCTTGATTTGTGTCTCTGACTGCCGCTCCCGTCGCGGCTTGACCCGTAAACCGAAAGCGATATTGTCGGCAACGGTCATATGCTTGAAGAGTGCATAATGCTGAAAGACGAAACCGATCTGCCGCTTGGCTGATTCGCTTGCGGCTACATCCTTGCCGTCAAATAGCAGCGCCGACTCCGGGTTGTTATCGGGGAACTCCAGCCCTGCGATCACGCGTAAGAGTGTGGTTTTCCCTGATCCTGAAGGGCCCAGAAGTGCGGTCAATTGACCGTCACGAATCTTCAGGTCGATTCCATCGAGCGCCGCGAATTGCTGGTAATGCTTGTGGATCTGCCTTAGTTCAATCGTCATCTTTCTTCTTCCTACCCTCCAGACGGTCCGTCGCTATCGTCGAACGCCGATCGACTCATGAACTAGGCAGCTGGATTGCATCCTGCTGCCGTTGACGCATCATGCGATGATGCAAAAACTCCTTGACCACCAGAGAAGCAAGTCCGGCGACGGCCAGGAGCGACGCCATTGCAAAAGCGGCCGGGATGTTGTACTCGTTGTAGAGAATCTCGACATGAAGTGGCATCGTCGTCGTCTTGCCACGGATATGGCCAGAGACGACGGAGACGGCGCCGAATTCTCCTAGGGCGCGAGCCGTACAGAGCGCGACGCCGTAGAACAATCCCCAGCGAATTTTCGGCAACGTGATCCGCCAGAAGGTTTGCCATCCAGTCGCCCCCAAGGAAATGGCAGCGAGTTCTTCCTCACTCCCTTGCTCCTGCATCAGTGGGATCAGTTCTCTGGCGACAAACGGTACAGTGACGAAGATCGTCGCAAGAACAATCCCAGGGATGGCGAAGATGATTTGAAACCCAAGCTTCCCGACGATGGGCCCAAGCCATCCTTGGCTACCGAACAGCAGCACGAAGATGAGACCGGAAATGACAGGAGATACCGCAAAAGGAAGATCGATCAACGACCCAAGAATCGTTTTTCCTCGGAAATCATAGCGAGTCAACGCGATGGCAGCGGCCACACCAAAGATGGTGTTGAGCGGCACGGCGATGGCCACCACCAGCAATGTCAGTCGAATCGCGGAGATTGCAGCAGGGTCTGCAAGAGACCGCCCGAAGACGTTCCATCCTTCTCGAAACGCCTCGAAGAAAATCGAAGCAACAGGAATGGCCAAAAGCCCGATCACGATCGCCATCGTCATGGCGATGGCTAGGCTCGACGCGATGCGGTCCATCCAGCCCCGTTGCCTGTTCCTTGCCAACTTCCCAGCTCCCTCTTGGTTCATTGGACGCCATGCCTCGCCATCCGCCACTGAAAGGCGTGGATCGCCAGAAGCAACAGAAGCGAGGAGACCAACATGACCGTCGCGATCGATGCGGCCCCCAGCAGATCGTGTTGCTCCAGCTTGGTGATGATCATCAGGGAGGTGATCTCGGTCTTGTAGGGCATGTTGCCCGAGATGAAGACTACCGATCCGTATTCTCCAAGGGAACGCGCGAAGGCGAGCGAAAACCCGGTGATGATCGCTGGCGCCACGGTCGGCAGCAGCACTCGAAAAACAATCTGCCATGGAGAAGCCCCAAGGCATGCCGCCGCCTCCTCCTGCTCCTTATCCAACTCTTCCAGAGCCGGCTGCAGGGTACGAATCACGTAGGGAAAGCTGATGAATACCATCGCCAGACAGACCCCCAGTGGACGAAATGCGACTTCCAGCCCAACCGACTCAAGGTACCGCCCGATCCAGCCGTTCCGCGCGTAGATCGAAGTCAGCGCGATGCCGGAAACCGCCGTCGGAATCGCAAAAGGCAAGTCGATCAGTGCGTCGATCAGCTTGCGTCCAGGAAACCGGTATCGAACCAGACTCCAAGCGACCAAGAATCCCAAAATCGTGTTGACCAAAGCCGCCAGGAACGCAGCACCAAAGGTCAATCGATAGGATGCAAGCACTCGGGGATGAAAGGCTGCCGCGGCAAAAGCTTCCCATGGCTGAGAAATTCCTTTGAACAGCAGCGCGGTGAGTGGAAGGAAGACCAAAAGACTCAAATAAGTCAATGTGATCCCCATTGTCAGACCAAATCCAGGAAGCGCCGAACGCCTCGCCATGTTTCCCTCACTGACTGATATTCGTCGAGTCGCAATCGGAGGATTGATAGGATCACTTCTCTGGTTGATACAACTGGTCGAAGGATCCACCATCATCGAAATGCGTTTTTTGAGCCGTTTTCCAGTCGCCGAAGATCTCCTCAAGCTGGAAAAGCTCGATCTTGTCCCCCGCCTCCGAAGGAGCTCGACGAGCATTGGCTCCCGATACGGGACGGAAGAAATGCTTGCTGGCAAGCGATTGACCTTCTTCCGAATAGAGATATTTCAGATAGGCTTCCGCCACTTCGCGCGTCCCATGCTTATCGGCATAGCGGTCGACCACAGTGACAGGAGGAGTAGCCAAGATACTCAGTGAAGGAATGACAATCTCCACCTCCCCTTCCCCCGCCTCCTTCATCGCCATGAAGGCTTCGTTCTCCCAGGTCAGCAGCACGTCCCCGATGCCTCTCTGGAGAAAGGTGCTGGTCGCGCCGCGAGCTCCAGAGTCGAGCACAGGGACTTTGCGAAAGAGGTTTTCGATGAACTCCCGAGCCACCTGATTGGCTTTCTCCCGTTCTTCGGCAGTGGCATCCTTCACCTTCTGCAGGCCCCCCAGTTCTTGGATCACCCGATAGCCCCAAGCCGCAAGATAATTCCAACGGGCTCCTCCACTGGTCTTCGGGTTGGGTGTGATGATCTCCAAATCCTCCCGGGCCAGATCCCCCCAGTCTCGGACATTCTTGGGATTGCCTCGACGCACCAGAAAGACAATGGTCGAAGTGTACGGTGCACTTTGATGGGGCAGGCGCTCCTGCCACTGTGCAGGAAGCAATTGAGTCTTCTCCGCCATGACGTCGATGTCGTAGCCGATCGCAAGCGTCAGGACATCCGCCTCCAGTCCATCCATGACCGCGCGAGCCTGTTTGCCAGCACCGCCATGCGATTGCTCCACCTCCACGCGCTGCCCTTTGGTCTTCAACCAATGTCCGGCAAACGCCTCATTGAACTCGCGGTAAAATTCACGTGTCGGATCGTACGACACGTTGAGAATGCGGACGCTCTGCACGCCCGTCCTCGGCTGGCTGGAGGCACCGCAACCAACCATCGACAGAATCAGGATCGACCAAACCACACCACGCCAACTCTGCCAGCCCATACTCCGTTCCCTTCCTGACAAACAATCGCCTCGCTCCCACCGGCGGGGATAGCATCTAGCAATTGGGATGCCAACTACTTGGCACCGGATTTGCTGCCGAGCCCTCTTGTGGGGAGACAGACGAGGCTGGACAGGGTGGGTATCCCGGTCCAGCCATCAAGAAAATCGGGGAATTAGAACCTTTGCGGTTTCAAAGCCCCTTTCGGGCCGAGTCCGAAAAATGTCTGCCTAACCCGAAAGAGAATCGATGATAGAATCTAGGCCGAGCAAATAATCTGGCTTTATCCGTCACATTTGCTGGCTGTGTTATTTGCTGGATCCGGAAGGGAAGTCAAAGGCCATGTCGAACGATCGACAGTCATTGAGTCGCGAGGTCTGGAGAATCGTCGGCAAGCATCTCGATCTCCAGGAGACCGTTCAGGCGACCGTCGACCTTCTTCGGGCATCTGTCCCGCTGGTATCGATTGAGATTCTGGAGCTGGATGATCGATCACTGCAATTGATCGCGACCAGCCTGCCCAACAAACGAGTACGCCAACCCACACCGATCAAGTCCCAAGGGAGCGGAAAGTTGTTGCCCTGGATTCGTTCCGGGCAACTGTGGCAATGCGACTCGCCTCTAGCCAGCGACCTACCGTTGGACACGCTGCTGGGTGATGGGCTAGCGGAACGGACCCGGCCAGACCGCACGCTTGCCGGTCCCATGCTGCTGGAGGGAAGGCATGGGAGCTGGGCGATTCTATCTTGGCGACACACTGCTGGCCGCGAGGAAGTGGAATTGGCAAACGCCCTCCTGGAACCATTATCGGTCGCCGTCTTGAACGACGTACGTTTGGCGGAGATCAAGAGGCTCAAGGCAGCGGCAGAAGCGGACCGAACGTCGTTGCTATCGCGTCTGGGAAGATCGCAAGTCCATGAAGCGGAGGTGGTAGGTGCGAACAAAGGACTGCGTCAGGTCTTCGAACGCATCGACTTGGTTGCCGAGTCAGACCTTCCGGTCCTGATTCTCGGAGAGACAGGGACAGGCAAGGAGGTGGTGTCGCGAGCCATTCACCTGAAGAGTCGGCGATCGTCTGCGCCGTTCATCCGAGTCAATTGCGGAGCGATTCCATCCGAGCTGATCGACAGCCAGTTATTTGGACACGAGAAAGGAAGTTTTACAGGGGCAGTGGAACAGCATCAGGGATGGTTTGAGCGAGCTGATGGCGGGACGCTGTTCCTGGATGAGATCGGGGAACTCCCACTGGCGGCTCAGGTACGACTGCTGCGCGTACTGCAGGACCATCAGGTCGAACGAGTCGGTGGTCGCCAACCGATCTCGGTCGATGTGCGGATCATCGCGGCAACGCATCGCGATCTTGCGGCGATGGTCAAATCACGCTCTTTCCGCGAAGACCTCTGGTACCGAATCAATGTCTTTCCGATCCTCCTCCCGCGACTCCAAGATCGCAAAGAGGACCTTCCGGAACTGGTGCGTCACTTCCTCCAAAAAGCTTCCACCCGCTTTGGTCTACCCATGGTGGAACCGACGCCGCGGGATTTGGCTTTGCTGAGCTCCTATCCATGGCCGGGGAACATCCGAGAACTGCATGCGGTCATCGACCGAGCGGCAATTCTTGGGAATGGAACTTCCCTGGAGGTGGCGAAGGCACTTGGTATCACCGCAGAAGTTGACAGCCATGCAGACCCTCTCGCTCATCGCGCATCGGAACTGTTGGAGCACCAGCCCCACCACTCTCTCAACGGTTCCGACACCCTCCTGACGCTCGATCAGGCGATGAAAGCCCACATCGAACAGGCTCTGGCTGTCACACAAGGTCGTATCGAGGGAGACCGAGGTGCCGCAAAATTGCTCGATATCAACCCCCATACCCTCCGTGCCCGCATGCGGAAGCTTGGGATTCGCTGGTCTGCTTATCGGCAGTGAATCGCCAGCGCCCCCCAAAGTCCTCCCAACTCCTTCGCGACCACAGCTTGTCCCGCCCCTGATTCATCGGCCGCTCAAATCGCTTCCTGCTTGCCACGAAGTGTCGAAGTACCCCATCGAAGCGGTCGAGTGAACCGCTATTTCCTGTGGGAGTCGGCGAAGCAGCGGGTATCTTTTGATAGAAAAAGAATCGGACGGGAGGATGGCACTGAAGTGCCTATGCACCATCGAACATCCGAAGCTACACGAAAGGATTTTCCCATGATTCGCTGATTGTCCATTTGCGCAGCACTCGGAATGGTCAGTGCTCTGTCGGGAGTTGACCCCCCACCCTTCCCAAAGCATGTCCCCCCACCGGTTGGCACCGCATTCGTGACAGATCCAGGTGAAAGTAGCGCTGAGGGTTTTTGGAAAGTCCGCGTCACCCTTCCAAAGGCGAGATGGATTCATGACGGTGTCGTCCTACCAAAAACGAAAGGTGCATCTTTGTCTGCCGAAGTGGAGAAGGTGTCACTTGAACTGATCTTAGGCGGCCCATTCCAATTGGTGCCTTCCGAGTTTTTTGATTTGAAGGGTGAGCGGCTGAAGCGAGAGGTGGTGCTTCAGCGATTGAAGAAGGAAATTCCTGTACTGATTTCGGTTTCTGAGGAGATGCCCGAACCGTACTACCTACAGTTGACCCAACCTGAAGTGATCGTCATCGTGCTGGGTGCTCGCGACGGCGCACCTTCCCCGGATCTGCTTCCACGGGAGAAACAACCATCGGAAGCGAAAAGGTAGAACATCCGGGATTCTTGTTGGTGGCGATCACTTCATCGCAAACATCTAGAGTCGCACACGGAAGGTCACCGCATGGATGTTACGTGCGGACGAGGATCTTCCGAACCGTGAAAGGTCAAACTTGTAGCCATCCAATGGGCTCTGTTGATAGCTCGAAATTGTTCCATGCGAAGAGTCTGTGGGGCAACGGGTTGAGCTCTCCGCACTGCGACTCAGACCTGCCAGATAGACCTGAAAATGAGGCAGCATCCCGGAGGACCTGGCAGTCAGAAAGAGATCGCTCCCCCGATCAGTCGACTGCTAGCGGGAGGCCCTGGAAAATTGTGGAATCGCATCGATCTACGGGGCAGTTCGATGCATCGCAAAGTTACCCCCTCCCCCTGCAATTGTCAGCCAATCGGGAGTTGCAGGGAGAGGGAGGGCATCCATGAACGCGCAGGCTGGATCCTATCAGCGGTGCAAATCAAAGCGGTCCAACTCCATCACCTTATGCCATGCGGCGGCAAAATCTTTTACAAGTTTGGCATGGCCTCCCTCGCTGGCATACACTTCGGAAATCGCCCGCAACTGGGAATGTGACCCCAAAAGCAGATCGACCGAACTGGCGGTCCACCGCAGCTTCCCAGACTCTCGATCCTTCCCCTCATAAAAGTGATCGCAGACAGCCGATGGCTGCCACTCGGTCCGCATATCCAGCAGATGTACAAAGTAGTCGTTCGTTAGCGTCTGGGGTCGATCGGTGAAAAGTCCGAGTGGAGTTCCCCCATGGTTGGCCCCCAGGACGCGCAAGCCGCCAATCAGAGCGGTCATTTCCGGTGCCGACAGAGTCAACTTGTGGGCACGATCAATCAGCTGCTCAGCAGCCCTCGCACCAGGCGTCTTATCATGAAAGTTCCGGAAGCCATCGGCTTTCGGCTCCAGAACCGCAAAGGAATCCGAATCCGTCATGGCTTCCAGCGCGTCCGTACGGCCTGGCGTGAAGGGGATGGCGACTGGATGCCCTCCCCGCCTCGCTGCTTCCTCCACTGCAGCATCCCCCGCCAACACGATTAGGTCCGCCAGAGAAATCTGCACACCCCCCGCATGCTCTCTATTGAATTGTTCGCGAATTGCCTCGAGTCCCTTGATTACTTCGGCTAACTTGTCTGGTTCGTTTGCGTCCCAGTCTTTCTGAGGTGCCAGTCGGATACGAGCTCCATTGGCTCCACCCCGCTTATCCGTTCCACGAAACGTCGACGCGGATGCCCAAGCGGTCGAAACAAGCTGAGAAATCGAAAGATTGCTGGCGAGAACTTCCTTCTTCAGCGCGGCGACCTCTTGATCACCGACCAAAGGGTGGTCGACCTCGGGGAGTGGATCCTGCCAAATCTGAGCCACGGGAACTTCGGACCCCAGCAATCGGTTGACCGGTCCCATGTCGCGGTGCGTCAACTTATACCAAGCTTTCGCGAATGCCACCTCAAAGTCCTTCGGGTTTTGATGAAATCGCTGGCTGATCACCAGATATTGAGGATCGAACCGAAGCGCCAAGTCGGTGGTAAACATCATCGGAGCATGGCTCTTTTCCGTCACATGGGCATCGGGAACAGTGCCTTGTGCCTCGGGCTCCACGGGAGTCCATTGCCAAGCTCCCGCTGGGCTTTTTACCTGTTTCCATTCGTACCCCAGAAGATTTTCGAAATACTCATGGGACCATTGGGTCGGCGTGCGGCTCCAAGCCCCTTCCAGACCGCTAGTGATGGTATCCGCACCACGACCTGAGCCGAAGGAGTTCTTCCAACCAAGCCCCTGCTCTTCCAATGGGGAGGATTCCGGCTCCGGTCCCACTGCTTTGGCAGGACCAGCGCCATGCGCCTTGCCAAAGGTGTGGCCACCAGCGATCAAGGCGACTGTTTCTTCGTCGTTCATTCCCATACGCCCAAATGTCTCTCGGATATCTTTTGCTGCCGCCAGCGGATCCGGCTTCCCATCAGGGCCTTCTGGATTGACGTAAATCAAACCCATTTGGACAGCGCCAAGCGGATTGGCCAGCTGTCGCTCGTCCGCATACCTTTCGTTCCCCAGCCACTGACTCTCCGGCCCCCAATCGATATCCTCCTGCGCTTCCCAGACATCCTCACGGCCGCCACCAAATCCCATCGTTGGAAAGCCCATCGACTCCAAGGCACAATTGCCGGCGAGAATCATCAGGTCTGCCCACGAAATCCGGTTTCCATACTTTTGCTTGATTGGCCATAGAAGTCGACGAGCCTTGTCGAGATTGGCATTATCGGGCCAGCTGTTCAGCGGCGCGAAACGTTGTGTTCCATAGCCTGCACCGCCCCTTCCATCGGAGGTGCGATAGGTTCCCGCGCTATGCCATGCAAGCCGAATGAAAAGCGGGCCATAGTGTCCGTAATCAGCAGGCCACCAAGGTTGGGAGTTGGTCATCAACTCCTGAATATCTCGCTTCACCTGCTCGAGATCCAACTTCTGAAACTCTTCCGCATAATCGAATGATTCCCCAAGTGGATTTCCTCTCGGGGAATTTTGATGAAGGATGCGCAGATGGATCTGATCTGGCCACCAATCTTCGTTGGCTCTCCCTCGCCCCGTTGTCATCCGATTGGACTGTCCGATCATTGGGCAAGAAGCAGCAGATTGCCCTTTGGCCCCGTCGGCGGAGTTTGGTCTCCCGCTTTCCTGCGCTGCGATTGAACCACCAGAAACCAGCAGCAATCCTGCGGAAATCAGACAAATGGAACCGCTTCTCATCGCACTTACCTCCTATCAAACTCAGAATGGACCCATGCCGTTTTCGGGCCGGGCGACGTTGAACCACACGGTCCGACTCAACTGAAGGTACTATCGCTTTCCTTCCTCTATAATTCCAATGCATTACGCGAATACGTTCCATGCAAAAAAAGCATCGCAGGGGGAAGGCTCGCCATGGAGTTGGATCAGCTTCGTTACTTTCTCAAGGTGGCCGAAAGAATGAATATGACGCGAGCCGCCGAAGAGCTGGGTGTATCCCAACCTGCGCTGAGTCGTGCGATTCAGAAACTAGAGGACGAACTGGGACAACCCGTATTCGAACGACGGACCCGAGCGGTGGCGTTAACCGATGCCGGCACACTGCTTCAATCCCGAGCGCAACAAGTTCTTTCGATTTTGGAAGACACCAAGTCGGAGATCACGGACGACGGCAAAAGTGGACGAGTGCGCCTTGGCGCCATCCCGACGATTGCTCCGTTCTTTCTTCCTACGGTGCTGCGCGACTTTGCCAAGCTTTACCCTGCAGCAACGCTGGTCGTGCAGGAACAGACGACCGAACGACTGCTCAAAAGTATCACCCAAGGGGAAATCGATCTTGCGGTCGTCGCCCTCCCCATCCAGTCCCGCTACCTGGAAGTGCTGCCGCTGTTCGAAGAAGAATTGTTTCTCGTCGTACCCACTGGTCATCCACTGCAGGCCCGAAAAGGAATTCGCCTTCAGGATGTAGAACCATTTCCCTTCATTCTTCTTGACGAAGCGCACTGCTTGTCCGATCACATCATGAGCTTTTGTAGGCAGAGATCCTTCCAACCTGTAGCGGTGGAGCGGACAAGCCAACTGGCTATGGTCCAGGAACTAGTATCTCTTGGACATGGTGTGTCGATGGTTCCAGCAATGGCCCGCCATGTCGACACCAGCAAACGCCGGATCTATCGGTCGCTGGTCGGTGAAAGACCCCTGAGAACCATCGCAGCAGTCTGGAATCCCTATCGGTTTCAGAGTCGTCTGACGCGTGCGTTCGTCGAATGCCTCAAGCAACCTTCGCCGTCAGTAACCTAACGGCATGGATACGTAGGCAACTTGGGAGAAAACGTCCAAGGAGCCATTCCGCCAATCAGAAAAAGGAAGCTGAGGTTGCATGGCTCCGCGATCCATGCTGTGACTTGGGCGAGGTGGAACCTAGTCATCATGATCCGCTTGAAGTCCCCCCCAACCGTTCGACAACCAACCGCTCAATCCGCTCCAACAAATCGGCGGGCAATGGATCGACCATCGCCTGGGCGGCCTGAGCGATCTGCTGGGCGTTCCTGGCACCGCACAGCACGGTCGTTACGTCGGATTGAGCCATCGTCCAGCCGACGACTAGGCGAACGATGGTCGTCTCCGCTTCCTTCGCAAGCTGATCCAATCGTTCGATGAACTGCCGATTCAAGGTCCACTGCTCCCCTTGAAACATGGGGTAACTCCGTCGTCGGTCTTCCGGATCGAGTTGCTCCAAGGTGCGAATCGCACCGGCAAGCAGACCCTTCATCAGGGGCCAATAGACTGCCGCGCCGACCTGCAGCTCTCGCAAGGCAGGACGAAGCAACTGCAGCGACTCCTGCTGCAGCATGTTGAACGGAGGCTGATGAACCACGATGGGTGCGATCTTCGCGAAGGCCAGCGTTTCTTCCGCCGAGGTGTTGCTGACGCCGATCGAACGGATCACCCCTTTTTGCTGCATTCGCGCCAGCGCCTCGGCCGATCGCTCCACGGGTGTCCTGCCATCGGGGGTGTGAAGATACATCAGGTCAATGCAGTCGACCCCCAAACGTTGCCGGATTTCCTCCGCATCGGCCGTCAATCTTGCTGGCGATGCATCCAGCCGTCGATTGCCAAGATGATCGTAATGACTGCCTACCTTGCTGGCGACGACGACTTGATCCCATCGCCCTGACAGCGCCTGCCTCAACAAGCGGTCGCTTTCTCCTTGCTTGCCGTAGCTGTAGGCCGTGTCAAAATGATTGATGCCAAGGTGCAAAGCGCATTCGATCGCCTCAACACATTGGGACGGCTGGATGCCAAGCGAACTGACGCCCGACATGGGCCAACAGCCCAGCGCGACGGGACTGACCCATAGATCACTAGAGCCTAGTGGACGGCGCGGTGCTGGGTGATGCATAGATGGCCGGTGTCGAGTTCGACAGTCTGCGAAAGGGAGGCCGACAAAACAACAAAGCCCCGATCAGAACGATCAGGGCTTTGGATTGAACTAAGCTAGCTAGCCCCCAAAAAGGGGCGGCGTCTAGCGATTACTCGCGAGGCCGAATGGCGCCAGTCAGGCCGCTGTAATCGACACGGTCGTCGTTGTGCCACAAAGGCTGCCCCAATTCGACTCGCTGTCGAAGAATTTCAATCTTCTCCAACGATCCAGCGGGTGCGTCGGTCGGCTGGAACTTGTTGTCCGCCTGAGGATCGAAATCCTCGTCGTGCCCGTACTTGAGAATCGCCTCGAAAACATTCTTGCAAAAACCGCTCATTCCATCCCCCCTTCAAACGTCCGTTCCTATCGAGGAACCATTGTGGCAGCCCGCGATGCACCGAATCCTATCGGCGATCCCAGCGGACCTTCCTATATCGCATCAGGCACTCCGAAACATTCGGAGAATCCAGCCTGCTGGAGCAACCGTTTTGTCTGGAAGTGTCGAATCGGCCAGCAGTTGGCCGTGGCTCAACCTCTCCCTCTCAGAAGACTTGGTATTATTGGCGGAGAGATTGGTGAGTCAAGGAAATTCGGGCTGCTCTGACCTATCCCTGCCGTCGATGCGACGCAAAAGATTCCTAGGCAAGGCGTGAAGAATAGGCAGCCCCTACCGGCGTCGATTCGCGGGACGAACCTAGAAGCGACGCTCGAAAACCACCAATGGGGCAAAGCTTTCCCTTGTCATTGCGTCAAGGGGGATTTCTCGGATCGCCCGCAGCTTGTGAAAAATCGTTCCAAACTCAGTTTCTATGGCTGTCGGTGGGAAGTCGATGCGGAAACTGGGGGGCAGAATGTGCAAAAAATTTTTTTCTTTTTTTTAGGCATCAACCGAAATGTGGCTTAGCAAGTCGATCCAACTCCCTCCCAAGTCGTTTGGATTCCATTGGATCACGGAGGAGGTCGTCGGTAAGATCCCGGAGATTTCCGGCATCGCCGTCGGTTTGCTTCATCTGTCGCTCCAACACACGTCGGCCTCTCTCTCCCTGAACGAGAACACCGATCCTCGTGTGCTGCTTGACCTGCGAGACCTTTTCCGCCATTTGGTGGCTCGGGAGTTTCCATTCCGGCACGATGACGAAGGACCGGACGACATGCCCGCGCATGTCCTGTGTGCGATGATGGGGACCGATCTGACGATTCCGATCCGCGACGGCTCCCTGGCCTTGGGAACTTGGCAAGGGATTGTGCTAGGGGAGCACCGGGATCGCGCCGGTGGCCGGGTCCTTCTGGCGACCATGCATGGTCAACCCATCTAACCTGGTTGCCCGATCCCGCAGTTGCCTTGGGGGATTAGAATAAAGAGAACACGGTGGGAGGGCTCCTTCCTCATCCGTTGGCAAACGCCGTCGCACTGCATCACAGCCCTGGCTACTTTGGGATCCCGAGAGGGAAGATGATTCCCCTGCATGTCATGGCACAGAATCCTCAACCTAGGCTTGGGGATCCAAATGCAAACGGCTGCCGCATGAATACAACATTCCATCCCGCGGGTTACGGAACCGCGAATAGGCCAAAATCTTTAGAAGGCAGGACGTGAGATGAGTCTTCGGGAAGTGGATCTGATCGTTCTTGGTGGTGGACCCGCTGGTTATGTGGGAGCGATCCGAGCTGCCCAGCTGAAGATGAAGGTGGTCTGCATCGACGAAAATCAACAGTTCGGTGGGACGTGCCTGCGGGTTGGCTGTATCCCTAGCAAGGCGTTGCTGGAGTCGAGCCATCTCTATGAGGAAGCCAAGCACGGAATGGCCCAGCATGGGATCGGCGTGTCGGACGTCCGCTTGGACCTGGCCGCCATGCTTCGGCGCAAGGATCAAGTTGTCTCAACGCTCACTTCCGGAATCCAGCAGCTGCTGAAAAAGAACCAGGTCGAAGCGATCGTCGGCAAAGGAAAGCTGATCGACCCGACGACTGTCGAGGTGACGACTGCCGAAGGAACGGTGCGGTTGCGGGCACCCCGCATCCTTCTCGCCACGGGCTCCCGCCCCGCTTCGATGCGAGGCGTCGAAGAGGATGGAGACCGTGTTGGCAACAGCACCTCGGCCCTCAAGTACCCAGAAGTCCCCAAACGATTGGTCGTGATCGGCGGGGGATACATCGGCATGGAACTGGGAAGTGTCTGGCGCCGCCTGGGATCCGAAGTGATCGTACTAGAAGCGATGGATCGGATCTTTCCCGGGATCGATAAGGAAATCGCTCAAATCGCAATGCGCATTTTTGAAAAGCAGGGAATTCAGTTCCAGTTGAACAAGTGGGTGGAGTCGGCCAAGGTGGAAGGGAATCGATGCGTGGTCCGATGCAAGGATAGCGAGCCGATCGAGTGCGATCGGGTCCTGCTGGCGACCGGTCGCGTCCCCACGAATCAAGGGATCGGATTGGAATCCTGCGGCATTGAAACCGACAAACGGGGCTTCGTCCCCGTCGATGCCAACTACCGCACCGGAGTCCCCAGCATCTACGCCGTAGGAGATCTGATCGGTGGCGCCATGCTGGCTCATAAGGCGATGGAAGAAGCCGTCGTCTGCGTCGAACGGATGGCGGGCCAGGCGAGCCATGTCAATTACGATTGCATTCCAGCGGTCGTCTACACCCACCCGGAGATCGCTTCGGTCGGGCAAACCGAAGAGCAGTTAATGGAGAAGAAGATCGAGTATCGAAAAGGTGTCAGCCCCTATGCCGCGAATGGACGAGCTCGTACCATCGGGGAGATCGAGGGCCGAGTCAAGATTCTGGCCGATGCAACCACGGACCGCGTCCTGGGGGTCCACATCATCGGAGCCCGAGCTGGGGATCTGATCGCTGAAGCCGCTTCGGCCATCGAGTTTGGTGCCAGTTCGGAGGATATCGCTAGACTCTGCCACGCCCACCCAACGCTCGCCGAGGTGGTCCATGAAGCCGCATTGGCAGTCGATCGACGCGCCATCCACAGCGCGTGATCCCCCCAGCGGCTGTGGAGCAATCCAGTGAAGGCAGGGCCGAAAGCGCAAGCTGGCCCTAGAGGAAAGGCAGGTCGAACGGCGGAGGAGACGGAGGACTGCGTCTGAGGAGCATGCCTTCGAGACGCGATGCTTGGGCGCTAGCCTACCAGTCGCCATGCACCGCACCTACCCAAACTGGCGAGGCCCACCGCTTCCTCGACCAAACAAAGAATCGAACTGCCATAGGCTCCCCAACAAGGCCACGCAGTACCCGATGCCCGACCGCCCCAAATCTGAGCCACGCTTGCAGCGTCTCATAGAACCGCCATCCCAGAGGTGGCCGGCAGCGATCTGTCGATCAACCGCCAGAATCCCTCAGGCAATGCTGGTTGGCGATCGATATCCCGCTGACGATGGCTCCCACGATCCCCACAAAACCTTGGTCGGTTCCACAGAGAAATAGGTTTTCCAGATGCGTCGTCCCGTCCAGACGCTTTCTTGGTGCTCCATAGACGGCACCATGATCATGCGACGTGAACCGCCGTATCGTTTTGGGGGTGAATAGATCTGTGGCGATCACGTGCCTTCGGAAGTCGGGAACAAATCGTACCGCGGACGCGATCGAACGGTCGTACCAATCCAGTTTGGCAACCTGATAATCGGTCGGCGACAAAGATTCCCAGCCAGCATGATCCGCCAGGGTGGTGATCCGAATAAAACCATCCTCCAGCTCCCCTCGCTCGGTTCCGTAATCGTAGTTGTTCGGGGAGCAGATCACGCCGGTTCGAAGGTCGCACAACTGGCTTCTCGGCCGCTTCCAGTGGAATGTCTCCGAGTCGTTGTAGAAGACGATCGTTCGGTCGCACCCCAAATCCTTGGGCTGACGATCCAGCACCGAGATCGACTCGATGAAAGACAGTTCCCCTGGTTCAGGCAGCGCGGGACCAGACGTTCCACCGCAAAGCCGCATCGTCTCGACCACCCCCGCGCTGGATAGAACGCGCTTGGCTTCCAATTGCGTCCCATCCTCCAAGGTGACTCCGATAACCCGCTGCCCATCCACCTCGATGCGGGAGACGCCACTGCGGAGTTTCAGTTGCCCTCCAAGCTCACGGAAGCGCCGGACGAGATGCTTTAAGATCAGCCGAACTCCCTGAAACGGTCTGGCAAACCCCTCCAGGAAAATGCTTCGGAACATGATGCACAACTGCCCGAAGTCCATATCGTCTTCGCGGGCATTTCCGTACCACATCAAAGGGCAGAGAATCATCTCGATCAATAGCGGATCGGTCAAGTGGTCGGCGAGAAACGTGCGCGCGGACGATTCAAAATCTTTCTGGCTGAGGTCGTCGTAGTCAACTAGCGCCGCCACCATCCGATCATAGCGATCGATCTGGTCGGGAAAGGCGCGGGCTATCTCTTCCCGCAGGAGTTTCGCGTCATTCGAAAAGCGAAGGGTGACCCCTGGAAACGCGATCTGCGATCCGACCTGCGGGGCCAGATCGAAGTCCTCCCAGCGGAAACGAAGCTGACGCAGAAGTTTTGCCAGTGGCCCACGCTTGGTCCCGCGAGGCGTGAAGTTGGTCAGCGCATGCAGACCAACGTCGAAATTGCGCCGGTGCATCCGATAGAACGAATTGAGTCCACCGATGGTGGTGTGACGCTCCAGAATGCAGACCTGCTTCTGGTAGTTGGCCAGCCGAATACCGGCGGCCAATCCCGACATGCCGGCCCCGATGATGATCGTATCGTACATCACTCCACCGCTCCGGACCGGTCTCCGACGCTCAGGTCGACTTCACCAAGTCCCGCATCTTCGGTTCCAGGTACTCCACCGTGCTGGCCATGCTGGCAAGCCGAGGATACTCCTCTTCAGGAATCTGGACTCGATGCCGCTTGCGTAGCTCCATGACGATGTCCAGGAAATCCATGCTGTCCAGCTCCATCTGCTCCCGGAAGGACTTCGAGTCTTCCAGATTGGAGAGATCCTCGTCAGGGGCGATTTCACTCAGGATATCGAGAATTTCGTCGCGAATTTCAGCAGGCGTCATGGGCTAACTCTTCACTCCTAATGCTCGGACGGATCAAACTTTCGGACGATGACGACCGAATTGATCCCTAGCATACCGAAAGAATTGTTCAGAATGTAGTCGACCCCCGATAACTTCTTGGGACTTCCCGCCACCAATCCGGGGAGTTCGCACTCGGGATCCAGCTGATCTAGGTTGATCGTGGGGTGGCAGTAGCCGTCTTGGAAAGATGGGAGGTTTCCGGCGAGTTCCAACGCACCGGCGGCCCCCATCGCATGGCCGATGAAGCTTTTGGTGTTGTTGAAATGGGTGCGTCGTGAACCGGCAAAGACTTCACGAAGAGCGGCGCATTCCTGGGCATCACCGCTGGTCGTCCCGGTGGCATGGGTGCTGACAATATCGATCTGCTCCGGCTCCAAACCAGCGCGCCCCAAAGCCAACCGGACGCATTCCGCCTGGCGCTGTGGGTTGGGAAGTACGAAGTCGGTGGCGTCGGTATTCATCGCATAGCCAACTAGCTCGGCGATAATCTTAGCCCCACGAGCTCGGGCATCAGCAAGCCGCTCCATGACGAAAATACAAGCGCCTTCCGAAACCACGATGCCATTGCGATGCTGGTCGAACGGTCGCGACGCTTTGGTGGGGTCGTCATGGGAGGCCAAAGCCCCTTGCGATTTGAAGCTAGCGAAGATGCCAAACGTGTGAATGCTCTCCGAAACGCCACCCGAGAGGGCCAGGTCGCATTCATGGAGCCGCAACATCTGAGCCCCCTGGATCAAGCCGGCGTTCCCGGCAGCGCAGGCGGCGCCAATCGTGTAGTGGGGGCCTGTGACTCCAAGATTCAGCGCCACCTCCCCGGCGGGATTGTTGGCAACGGTTCTTGGGTTGTGATGGTGCGACCAAAACTGGGTGTCGTAGTCGTATTGCTTGATGTTGTAGATCTCGTTTTCCGTCTCGACATTCCCGTGCTCGGTGACCCCCAGATAGATCCCCACGCGAGATCGATCCACCTGAGCCCAATCGATGCCGCTTCGCGCAATCGCCTCGGCCGCCGCCCAGATCCCTACGGCACCAGCACGCGTACCGCGACGCGCATCTTTTTTCGTCTGGTATTTCGTCACTTCAAAATCGCACACCCCTGCCAGCGTCGCGCCTACATAGCGAATCTCATAAGGGCGCACCCCCGATCTTCCTTCCAGCAAACTGGCTCGGTACGTCTCCAGGTCGTTCCCGGTAGGCGCCGTCAGTCCGACAGAGGTGATGACGATCCGCTGATCGTCCGGCAAGTGTCTCGTGGCATCAGAAGGAGGCATATCGGCAACAGCTCAGCTTTTTGCAACATTCGATCGAGGCAACCACAGAAGAACCAACCGCGATTCAACATCCCGAATCACTTCCAGCCATGGCCCTTGGTCTCCTCCTGGAGCATTTCCGGTGGCCATTGGTAACCCAGACCGACACCTTCCAACAATTCGGTCGGAACGACGCCTCCTCGAATCCGGAACATGGGTCGATACTTCGCCTCCCAAAGCTGGTTGCCTGCTGGACAATACTGTCGACCATTCCCCTCCACGACAGCAACTTTGGGAAGATGAGCCGCCAGGGAGGCGGAATGGAGGAAGGAAGCACCGATGCAGGTCAGATCCTGGACGGCGACGAACATGCCATAATGCTGAGCGGCAGCGGCCATGAGCAGCGATTCGGTCTGTCCTTTGCATGCCTTCAAAGCGATCCCGCTATAACCCAATTTGCGCGCCAATTGAAGGCTTTCTAAATCGATCAGCGACTCATCGATCACGACGGGTTTCAGCCGTCCGACGCGATGCATCGTCATCCCCTTCTTCACGCTCAGATGACGGCTGGTAGGCTGCTCGATGTACTGCAACCTTGCGTGAATCGAGCGACTCAAGCGATCCACCCGCTCCAGAAAGTCAATCACGTAGTCTTCATCCGCACAGCACTCGTTGAAATCAAGCGAATACCGCCACTCGCGCGTCGAACTTTCCGCCGTGGCGATCCGATCCACTTCAACCACTCGACCAACATCCCAGTCGAGATCTGTCCCCGACAGCTTGATCTTCAGATGCGACAACCCCTCGCGGCGTATCCACTCCTCCAGGGTCTCCGGGAGCCCATCCCCCACCGGCTTGGACAGTTCCCCCGAACTGAGCGGATCGAGGGCGCCCACTAAGTGGTAGAGCGACAGAGTCGGCTTGGGTTTGGAAAGCACCTTCCCTTCCCAGCTGACCCCCGCAAATTCATCCCCCAGCCATCGAGAGAGATCGCCATCCAGGAATTCCGGCTTGAAGATGTCAAAGCTACTGACTCCATGCAACCGACCGAAGGCATCATGCACCGCTGCGTCGATCGGAGAGGCGGCAAGCAAAATCGCCAATTCCGGTATCGGCTCCGGCAGCTTCAGTTGCTCCTGCAGATCCTTCGCCATGCTTTTGGCTTCGCGCTGCAAGTGGAGGCCAAAATCGAGCGGATGGCCGGTGAGATCCCAGGAGGGAGCCGCTGCAATCAGTCGGTCCGACAGCGTCGCCACGACTCGGGTAACCAGTTCCGCTGGGACCAGCTTGCTGGGCCACGCCCAAGCGGTCCCCAGCGTCATCTCCCCGATGCCATAACTTCGCTTGCGTCCCCCCTTGGCGACGACCGCCAAGACGCAACGCTGTACCTGAACCTCCTGCACCACGCGCCCGCCGAATTTGATCGGAACGCGATACGCGAACGACTCACGGCTACCAGAGGCTTCTGCAATTCGAATATCGGTTGTCTTGGTCACGCCTCACCCGGCCGCCATCCGTAAGCGGTCATTGCCCGTCGTCGATCCAGCCCCTGCGCAACGCGAGCAACACTGCCTGCGTCCGGTCGCTAACGCCCATCTTTTTCAGAATCTTCTGAACGTGTTCCTTCACTGTCTCGCTGCTGATCCCCAACTCCTCGGCGATCGCGCGATTGGTAGAACCCTTGGACATCCTCTGCAGTATACTCTCCTCTCGCGTTGTCAGGGGAGCCTCAGGATGCATCACCCTGCGACCAGCTCGCTTTCCCTCACGCACACGAACGATCCAATCAGAAGGCCATAGTTTCTGCCCGCTGTGGATGCGGGTCAAGCCAAACTCTAACGCATCGATCGAATCGGTCTTTTTCACCCACCCAGCAGCTCCAGCCTCAATCGCCGGCTGTATCCATCCAACGGAATCAAAGACCGAGTAAATAAGAACCGGGACCGTCGGATTCGCACTGGTGAGATTCCGGAGAAACGCAAAGCCGTCTTCACGCGTGCGATGCAGCTCCGACAGCACCACATCGATCGCCGACCGATGCGACTCCACCAACCCCGCGTCGCGGCCGTGGCCTGCCAACAGGAAGCGATCTCGGTTCAGAAGTCGCCCTAGGCCATGAAACACAAGTGGATCTTCGTCGATCACCAGAATTCGAATCGGCATGAATCATCCACCTTTTCAGCTCAGCACACACGAACCACGCATCCTATGACGTAGCACGCGTCTTTTTCCGTAGGGTTAAGCGAATCCCGCAGGACCAACTTGGACTGTTCACTCCAAGCCACTCACCCCGCCCAAAAAGATCATCACCTTCTATGGTCCATGTCTTGTCCTCTCATGCTTCCCAACACATCCTCACGGCTTCACCATACAGATCCACTAAGTGCCTTGGATCTTTGCCATGCAAATCCACCGCACGACGAATACCCAACCCCAGGAATCGCGTGACGCACCCCCCAAAACAAATAGGCATGATGGAGGATTGGCCGCCACCTTTCTTCGCGAAACCGTAGACTCGCCATTATAGGATGAAAAGATTGGTAAAACTACTGCCCATCGGGGAGGGAGAAAAGAAGAGCCTCAGGAAGTAGAGATAGGTTCAAAACCATCTCCCGGAGGGGAAGAGCCGCATTGCGGTCTGCGGCTACCAAGTGGGTCGCAATATCAGGGTCTGGCACCCACATTCCAAGAGTGCAAAGCGTCCCTTTGGGTCGGCAGCTTCGCCCTGCCCGGCGGCTTGAATTCGACTCATTCCACCGGTAGCTCGTCGATGGATTGCGGCCGAACCGCCGTTCCCCGAAGGCTGCTGGCGACAGCGGCAAAGCAGAGTTGCAGGCTGTCTAGATTCTCCTCTGCCTCCAGGTCACTGGTTTCTCCAGAATCGATCGCTTCCAGGAAATGGCACATGCAGGCAAGGAAGGCATCAGGAAACCACCTTCCGGTGACTGCAATTGGCATCTCTCCATGCTCCCCGAAAACCGTAGCTCGCTGGCTCTGATAATCGACCCCCTCCAGCACCAAGGTCGCGCGATCGCCGATGATCGTGGTTCGATCCTGAGAACCATGTCGCGTCCAGGCATGAAATCCCAGCGTTGCCAGCCCCCCCGAGAACTCGATCACCGCATGCGCCAGCATCGGAGGGGCAATCGGCTGACCTGCGAGCGACCTGGCCCAAGCCGTCACGTTCGTCGCTGGGGAAGGGCCAAATAGACACCGTGCCATGTCGAACCAGTGGATCCCGAAATCAAAAAGAACTAGGTGAGGCATCGTTTCAAACAGCTTGCCACGGACCCAAGAATGATCCCAATGCACCGACATTTCCACCAACTGCACGTTCCCCAAAACCCCTTGCTTCACCAGACTTCTGGCTAGGTGAAAGTGGGGTGCAAAACGGGCATTCTGGTTGACCGCCAGACGCAGCCCCAGTTTCCTTGCAAGCGAACAAAGCGCGCGCCCCCTCGCTAGGTTCTCCACGAATGGCTTTTGACTGAGCACATGTCGGCCACTACGTAGGACTTTCTCCACCAGGTCAGGACGCACATCGACATGCGTCGCAATATCGACTACCTCCATGTCGGGGTGCTTGAGAAACTCTTCCACATCGACGTAGGTAGCCGCGTTCGGGAAAAACTCTTTCCCTTTGGAAGTGACTGCCTCTTTATCTGGGTCACACAGAGCCACCACAGGAAGTCCACCTGAGCGATAGGCATCCAAGTGCTGCGCTGCGATCTGACCACACCCCAACACTCCAATCGCTCGAATCACCGTGAGTCCTTTCGAATTCCCCGGCCCTGATGGGACAGCCAACTCCGCGTCGCTTCCTTAGCTCCCCCCACCCTTCTATGGATCCGATGTCCGCAGCGTATCTCCCAGGATCGCAGAAGAAGCACCCACGGACCCGCTCGGATCCATCACGCTTCGATCGAAGGCTTGGAGGGATCGCCTGCGCTGCGCAAACGCAAGATCGAGTCGATCAACCAGAGGGATCCGATCACCCCGGAAACGACCCCAGCGAACTTCGAATTCCATGCAGAGAGATTCAGATTCCACATCCCCACGCCACCCAGAATCAGGACGCATCCAAAAAGCACCGCAATGCGATCCGCTCTACCAGCTGCGGTCGCTAGACCTCCACTTCCTGATGCTTGCTCTTCCTTCCTCTCCATCCCGACACCAACCTGCCCTTCCATCCGATCGGGCTTTGGATCGCTGCTCGACCCGCAATCGCCGCTGCCAATCTCAACGCGACGAGCAGGCTGTTGAAACAATAGTTGTTCCAACAAGACATACTCCTCCTGACGTCCTTCAAAATGCCCCTGCAGCCACTCCCTCATCGACTCCTCGCGACGCGACTCCGCCCGCAACACCGCCGGCGTCTCTTCATCTCCCCCCTCGACCCGTTCCGGCTGCTCGATCTCCACCAAGCCATCTTGCGGCTCCCGAGCCACCTCCCAGTCGGTCGGGGTGTCCCCCAAGTCCCAAAGCTCCTCGCGCGATTCCCAAGTCGGGGCTTCCTCTGGATCCAAGGCGTCGGACAGCGAAGCGGCCCGCAGTTCGATCGGATCGGCGCAGAGGGAACTCCACAAACCCAATGCTGCATCCCTCGCCTCTGCTAACTCCCCGTCCACCTCACGAACGATCGGTTGCGGCGGACCTGAAAAATCCCGATCCCCCGCATCGCCTGCCCCCGTCGCGTCGGACAGGCAAAGATCACCTAGAGCCTGGCACTGGTTTCGGCAAAAGGCGAGTTGCGAGGAGAGAGACCGCAAGCGTTCCCTCGATAGCTCCAGATCACACCGCAGCTGAGCCTCCCCATACCAACGCTCCACCATCGCCTGAATCGACTCCATCGACCGCGTGAGACTGCCAACCGCTTCCTTCCAAGAGTCCTGCGACCCTCTTCTTTCGGTTGGCGTATCGGAGTGCGATGCAGCAAGGGTGTCCCGTGGAACTAGGTGTGTCCCACTGGTTTGGATGGTCTGTTGCGATGGAATCAGGCGAAATCGTTCGCCGCCTGTCTGCAAGTCGGTCTCGCAGTCGATCAACTTTTGCTTCTGGGCAACCTCCAACGAATCCACCGGCCCAACGCAACCGTTGTCGGCACGCGTATCGACGTCCCCAGCCTGCCAAGCCACTCCCATGCGATTGCGCCAGACTCGAAGCCGAAGCAGCACTGGCTTGGGGGGCACCTGCATCGCATCCAGGACGCGCAAGCGTCCCTGATCGTCCGGGATCACTTGCCAATCGCCAAGGGAAAGTAGCAGCCTCTCCGTCACCTGACCCTGCGCATCCATCCGCTCCAGCATCCCCCCCACTTCATGCGTCGCATGAGGGTCTTGAGCAGGGCTTGGACCTGATGATTGAATGATCGACATGGGGACGCACTTCCTTCGCGAGTGTTGGCAGCCGCCCGATGTTCTGCCTGTCGGCTTGTCCCTAGGAGCCGATGGTTCGGTCTCCGGTCGCGATCAATCGGGTGGGGGCCGTCGTTTTCATCGTCCTGCAGCGTCTTGGAGTCGAAATGCATCGGTTGGGATCTGTCACTGCATCCCTATACGATTCCGATCATTCTCCCAGTGGCTGTTGTGACAGTCCGGCGGAATGGATGGACCGTACCGATCGATCTGTCTGCAACGCGTAGGTCGGTAGGCAAAAACGATTCAGCCGCTGCAATCGTCATCGCCCCTTCGATCTGATCGATCGTTGCGTCATTCGCTTGGCCACCAAAAAAACACCCTCTCCCAAGGCTCCCGTTGCAGTGGCTGCAGCAAGGAATCCGAAATCGCTGAAACGCTGATGGGACCGGAACTTGCGAAGGCGTCGATACAACCGTCCGTCGTCACCATTCCGCGGCCCAGAACTGGACAAGGAGGCCGGTTGATGATGTACCGCGGGAAGGTTGGATACCACCTTTGGCTTGCAGCGATTCTCCTCGCCTATCTGCACACAGCCCAGCCAACCCTTGCGCAGTCGGACCCAGTTAGCAGCGCACCTCGAGTGGCTGACCGAGGCACCAAAGGCTCATTGGCACCTTCTCTAGCGGCCCCCCGAAGTGCGATCCAGCCTTCGGAAACCCAATCGCGGGAAGCCGCCTTTCAGGAGCTTGCCAGCGACATCGATCGACTCGACCCTATCTTGGGTATCTTCAAACGGTTAGTCCGGTTGGCTTCTCCCTCCGTGGTCCACATCGATACGAAGAAGACCGAGCAATCGGAGAACGGCGAAGCCAAGCAGGCGGGAGAAGTGGAAGAGGCTGGGGCCGGGGTGCTGCTGGAGTACCGAGGTCGTTTGCTGGTGATCACCAACCGACATGTGGTGGTGCCAGCTCAGCTCTCCTCGATCTTGATCCAAGGATCCAATCGCGCGACAACCAACCCTCTCCATCTGTGGTCGGACGCCGCTACCGACATCGCGGTGATGGAGGTGCCCAAGGAATTTGGCATCGCCGCTAGGGTGGGAGACAGCGACCGGTTGGAGGTGGGAGAACAAGTGGTGGCGATCGGCAGCCCCTTCGGTCTGGCTCATAGCGTCACGACCGGAATTCTCAGCGCTAAGGGCCGAAGGGACCTGGAGCTGGGCACACGGACGATCGAAGTGCAAGATTTCTTTCAGACCGATGCAGCCATCAATCCCGGAAATAGCGGAGGCCCGCTGTTCAATCTGAAAGGTGAAGTGGTCGCCATCAACACCGCGATCGCCAGCAACTCGGGAGGCAGCGAAGGGATCGGCTTCAGCATCCCGATCAATCTGGTGATGGGGGTGGTCGGACAGTTGGTCGATCAAGGAGAATTCCGGCGCGGCTACTTGGGAATCGTGATGGACTACCAGTACGACGTGAATGCAGCTCTTCAGCTTGGGCTTCCGGCGATGCGAGGAGTCCTCATCAAGGGAGTCCGCCCGAAGTCGCCAGCCGAAACAGCGGGACTGAGAGCCGGGGATGTGCTTCTGGAGTACAATGGACAAGAAGTGGAGAGCGATTCCCAGCTGGTGCAGATGGTCAGCCTGACCGATCTGAAGCAGGCGGTTCCGATGACGATTTGGCGTCAAGGCCGTTCCATGCAACTCCAAGTGCGGCTTGCGCCCCTCCCCACCAACCCCTAAACTTCCCAGCGACAAATTGCCTCTGCGAATTGGCAAGATGGAGCGACGCCAGGAGTTTCTGCATGTCGATGTGGCAGCCAGTTCGCGGCCCTTTCCCCGCGACGCGCATGAGGCGATTGCGACGCTATGCCTGGTCCCGATCGATGGTCGAAGAGCATCGATTGGATGTTGCTCATTTGATTTGGCCAATCTTTCTGATCGAAGGTCAGGGACATCGAGAGCCGATTGGTGCGATGCCAGGGGTCGAACGAATCTCCATCGACCTAGCGGTGGAAGCGGCAGTGGAAGCCGTCCAGCTTGGAATCCCTGCCATGGCACTTTTCCCAAAAACACCACTCCATCTGAAGTCGGAATTGGCGGAGGAATCGTGCAACCAAAACAACTTGGTCTGCCGTGCGCTGCGAGCCATCCGGGATCGCGTTGGGGATTCACTGGGACTTCTCGCCGATGTGGCACTCGATCCCTACACTTCCCATGGTCAGGACGGGTTGATGGTCGATGGTCAGATCGTCAACGATCCAACGATCGAGGTTCTTTGCCGGCAGGCGATCGTACAGGCGGAAGCCGGGGCAACGGTCCTGGCACCATCCGACATGATGGACGGAAGGATCGGAGCCATCCGCCAGGCTTTGGACAAATCGGGCTTTTCCGATGCGCTGATCATGTCCTACGCTGCGAAGTACGCTTCCGCTTTTTACGGCCCATTTCGTGAAGCCGTCGGATCGGCCAGCGCTTTGGGGAAAGGGGACAAAAAAACCTACCAGATGAACCCTGCCAATCGTCAGGAAGCGCTGCACGAAGCCGCACTCGATCTGGAGGAAGGCGCTGATTGGGTGATGGTCAAGCCAGGGATGCCGTACCTGGACATCGTCTCCCAATTGGCCCAAACCCTGCAGGTGCCCGTGGCCGCCTACCAAGTCAGTGGCGAGTACTCCATGCTTCAAGGCGCCATCGATCACGGCTGGTTGGCCGAGCAATCCGCTATTCTGGAAAGCCTTCTTTGCTTTCGACGCGCAGGAGCCAGTTCCATTTTGACCTACTTCGCGCCACGCGCCGCGCGGTGGTTGAACGGCTGACCTCCAACCCCTCCACCAACGCCCCATGCGGCTCCTGCGCCATCGACGATCGACTCCGATCTCCCTCCCGATCGTTTGCCGCGATCGGGCCTAACGCGTTTTGGTGTCTTCTAGGTTCCCCAGAAACAACGGGTCCAGAGCACCGCGCCATACCTCCTTCAGTCCCTCGATGGTGACACCGCTGCGGTGGTCATGAACCTGAGGCTTGCGGTCCATCCGCCAGCGACGCGCCACAGGCTCCTCCTCCATCGACTCCAGCCTCTGCTGCCGCAGTCGCTCCGCCAAAAGCAGCTCCCTGGCTGCCGCCTCCGACTCCTTCTTTCCAAGCCCGTTTTCGATGATCACCTTGAGCGATCCATCGCGAAATCGAGCGATCGACTTGGTTTTTGGATCCACTTTCATCACCCCAGCTTCCATCGCTCGCCTCGACTGGACTTCGATCGCGCGATCGCTATCGTGGATCGCATCCTCCATCGGTAGCACCTGAATACGGATATGACAGGGTGGCAACTTGGCAGCAGGATGGAAGCGGTTGAGCCCCTGTTCCCCTTTCAGGATTCCATAGGCAGCAACTCCCTCCACCTGCAAAATCACCTCCGCCTTCGGTGAGTCGGCACGGATTGCCTGATCGTGAACCACCACCGCGCGGAATCCTTTCGCACTGCACCATCCGCGATAGGCATCCGCCAACCGTTTCACCAGTGGATTGGCTTGCGTTTCCAGCGCATTGAAAACCAAAAAGAGGTCCCGCTGATCCGCTGCATCGGAGCAACGAAGCATGTAGCGCGCGATCCTCAGCTTTTGTGTCGACGCCTCCAGTTGACTCGCCAAAGTGCTTCGATCGATCGGTGGAACGGTTGGCAAGGTGGAAACCGATGCAAGCCCCAATTCTCGCGCCTCCAACAGCTCGCGGTCGCTGTATTCAAGAAATCGTTCAATGCGATGAAGACGGATCGCTGCCTGCTGCGAGGTCTCCGATCGATCCCAGAAGCCTTTGGAATTGATCGCCTCCAAAAGCATCGTCCGTTGTCCTCGCACCCCATGCAGTTCCATCTCTTCGATCAGTCGAGTCGACTCCTCTAGCATCGCTTCTCTCGCTTGGTCCACCCGCTCGCCGCTTCCCGCCTCCCCGTTGAGTGCCTTCGCTTTGCCCTTCGGCTCCAAATCCAGCGACGAATCGGCCGCTCCGGGCGTTCCATGGCTCTCCGCTTCTTTCATCGAAACGTCCAACCTTCCATCGCGCAATTGCAGTCGCACGATCTGACGCGAGGCGGACGGAGCCTGACTGGCAAGCAGGCGGGCCAATGGAACAAGCAAATTCCGCTCGATCGCCCGCTTGATGGGCCTCGCTCCATAACGGCTGTCGAAACCAATCCGCGCAATCCAGTCGACGACCGAACGGTCGATATCGAAATCGAGCCCTCGTCGCGTGACGCCATCGCGCTGCAGAGCCAGATGAAGCTCCCTTTGCGCGATATCCCGAATGCTGGCGCGATCCAATCGCTCGAACCGAACCACCCGGTCGATGCGATTGAGCAGTTCTGGGCGGAAATGCTGCTGCAGCGCAAGGAGCGTATTGTCTTCCGGATGATCCGCCGCACCGAATCCGAACGACTGCGCATCCTCCAAGTCGACGCCGATGTTGCTGGTCATGATGATGATGGTCTGGGAGAAATTCGCGGTGTCCCCTTGGAGATCGGTCAGCCTTCCTGCATCGAACAACTGAAGCAGCAAATCAAACATCCTCGGATGCGCTTTTTCGATCTCATCCAACAAAATCACCGAAAAGGGAGACTGGCGCACCAAAGCGGGAAGTCCTGGGGACACCATCGAAACACCAGGGGCCCCCAGAAACCGCTCCACTCCTCCATAATCCTGATACTCAGACATATCAAAACGAATCAATCGGCTGGAGTTGCCGAAAACGTACTCCGCCAAGGTCTTGGCCAACTCCGTCTTCCCCACCCCGGTCGGACCGACGAAGAGCATCACACTCAGCGGCTTGCTGGGATCCGCCAATCCGGCCTTCACGAGCGCTACCGTGTTGACCACTTCACGCACGGCATGGCGCTGCCCCACAATCTTCGTCCCAAAATGCTCTTCGGTCTGCGCAAGGCTCATCGGCACCTGATCATCCAGCAGATGTCGCGGCAGCCCCGTGTTGCTGCAAAGCGTCTGAACAACATCGTCGACGTCAACGACCCAAGCGGAGGGCGAAACGATAGCCTCCCTCGTAGCCGCAACATCCTCAACTGCTTCCATCGTGTCCCGAAACCGACTTCGAATCTCCCTCCGATTTTGCCGCTGGTGTTCGAGCGCCGATTGCCATTTCCGCTCGACATGCTGCATCAGCCATTCCAAGAGTTGGATGCCACCTGCGGGTGCGGTAACGCCGGGGAAATACAGCCGCCCGTAATGGACCAGCGCATCGATTGCGGCAGGGGTCGCCACCGCTTCCCGCTTCAGAATCGCCTGAATTTGCTTCAGCGCCAGCGTCGTCCGCGACTCGATCGCCGCTCGGCAATCCTTCCCTTCCAATGGTGGCAGCGATATTTTTTGAACCAGCCTAGCAAACCACGGATTGGCCTGCATCGACTTGCGATACTGCTGTTCCGTGCACTCGCCAACGATCACCACTTCTTTGCGATCGAGAGCGGGAGCCAGCATGCTGGCGAAATTGTCGGAATTGGTATCCGTCACGCCGGCGCCGCTGAGCGCCGAGAAATCTTCGAACCAAATGACGACAGGTAATTGACGCGCCAAGGCCAGCAAGTCCTTGATCACCTGCTGCCATTCGCCAATGTATTTCTTGCCAGCGACCAAGCTGGAGGACGAAGTGCGCAGGAAGCGGATGGAGCTGTTGGGGCGAGCCATCAGCTTGGCCGCCACCTCTCGAAGCACCGCAGTCTTTCCGACACCTGATGGCCCCACCAGCACGGCAGACCCTTGGTGGTCGAAGATCCAATCTTCCAATTGCCGCACCACGTCCTGTCGCGCGATCAGATTGGGTCGCTCTCCTGAAATCGGTTTGAGGACTTCACCATACTTTTCTAGCTCCCCCCAGAGATCGTCCATCGCTCCTCCCCTTCGATGCCCAACTCGGCTCGCTTCGCAGACCGCCTTTCCGCGAACGTCTCGTCGATACTGCCCGGCTCCAGTCGACAGACCAAAGCTCTGGCAATTCCAGGATAGCCCGCCATCTGACCGACGTGCCATGTGGATGCATGGGTCGTTGGTTATTGGCCACAAATGCTGAAGTGGGGTGTGATCGCTTGAAAAAGAGCGTCATGCAGAAGGCCATTGCTGGCAAGCACGCTGGACGGCCCGGTCCACGGCAGCTCTTCCCCGGCGCAGTCGGTGGCGCGCCCCCCCGCCTCGGTCACCAGAAGCACCCCAGCGGCGTGATCCCAAGGGCTCAATCGGTACTCGAAGAAACCACCGAAGAGCCCACGACTGACAAAGGCGAGATCCAGGGAGGCGGTTCCGAAACGCCGAATGCCGTGGATATTCTGCCGGAACAGGTCGCCCACAGTTGCCAGCGTCGCCTCCATCATCCGGCCGCGATCGTAGTAGAAACCGGTCGCCAGGACCGTCTGGTCCAACCGCGACTCCTGGCTGACCCGGCACCTATGCGTTCCGTAGTAAGCCCCCTGCCCTGCAACGGCCACGTGCCAATCGTCGGTGATCGGATTGACGACCACCCCCACCTTTCGAACCCCTCGATGGACATACGCGATCGAAACCGCGAAATGGGGGATGCGATGAGCGAAATTCGTCGTTCCATCGATCGGATCGATCACCCACAGATGCTCGCTGTCGATGGCATCTCGCAGCGTCTCTTCCCCTAACATCGCGTGGCCTGGCAGTCGCGACCGAATGACTTCAGCGATCGCTGATTCGGCCGCCAAGTCAGCGTCGGTTACGAGGTCCGCATTCCCTTTGAATCGAATATCGAATCCCGACTCCCAGAACTGGCGAATGACCTTCTGAGCCTGCGTCGCCGCCTCCATCGCCACCAAAAAAGATGGCTCCACTTCCCCCAGGCGACTGTGTAGCGAAGGATCGATGGTGGACATAAGACCTGGGACTCTCTTACAAGGGTTTTAGGATCGGGCAATGGAACTGAAGAAGGGACAACAAGCAAACTTCTAGCGATACTGCTGACTGGCGAGGACCGCCAATTCGTCGCAGCGTTCATTTTCTGGATGACCGGAATGCCCTTTGACATGATGGAACGTGATTCGATGCACTTGCTGAAGCTGGTCCAACTGCTGCCACAGTTCGACGTTCTTCACCGCCTCCCAGCGCGATCCATTCCTTCGCCGCCAGCCATTGCGTTTCCAACCAGCCATCCACTCTTTCATTCCCTGCAGCACGTAGACGCTGTCGGCATGTAGCTGCACGTCGCACGGTCGTTTGAGCGCCGAGAGTCCCTGGATGACCGCCAGCAACTCCATCTGGTTATTGGTCGTCTCTGGCAATCCCCCCGAACCTTCCCGCTCCGTGCCGCTGGCTAGATCTCTCAGAAGGAAGGCCCAGCCTCCCGGTCCAGGATTGCCGCTACAAGCTCCATCGGTAAACAGCTGCACCCTTCGCAGCGATTGCCCCCCTTCGCTCATCCGTCTACTCCTCAATCCCTTGCACAACCGATCCTATGCATCCCCGCTCCCGTTCCCCAACGCTGACTCTCCCTGACTTCGCGAAGAGAGAATGTCGGGGCTTGAATCGACGCTCCCAGCAACCCAACGCTCCAGCACTCATTGCAGGTTAGCGCGGCTGATCGATCGCATCGACATCGCCGACGCTTTCCGGCGCCGCATCGATCGCTTGGTTGACCACTTCATAGTGACGAGGCAGATCGACGACGAAGGTGCTCCCTTTACCCAACTGGCTATGAAGCATCACTTCCCCGTGTAGCAGTTTGCACAATTCCTGCACGATGGAAAGCCCCAGGCCCGTCCCGGTATGACTGCGCGCCAACCCATCCTCCGACTGCTGGAACCGGCCCTGACGAAACTTCTGGAAGATGATATCGAAATCCGACTCCGCAATCCCCACACCGGTATCGGAGACAGAGACGAAAAAACGCTCCTCGTCATTCGAATCAACGACGACCTGAATCAGACCACCTTCGGGAGTGAACTTCACGGCATTGCTGAGCAGATTGTTGACGATCTGCTGAATCTTTCCGCCGTCCTGATAAACCTCCAGGTCGACTTTGCAGTGCAATTGCAGATCGATATTCTTCTTGTCGGCCAGTGGTCTTGCAAAATCGACTGGCCCGCCAACCACTTCATTGAGCCGGATGAACTGCGGCCGCACTTGCATCTTGCCAGCTTCCATCTTGGCCAGATCGAGAATGTCGTTGATCATATCCAGCAACAACCGACCGCTCTGCTGGATATTCCCAGCATATCTTCGCTGCTTCTCCGTTAGCGCTTCGACCCCCTGCAGCACCTCGCTGAAACCGAGGATGCTGTTGAGCGGCGTTCGCAGTTCATGGCTCATATTTGCCAGAAACTCGCTCTTCAGTCGATTGGCCTCATAGAGCTGCAGATTGGCCTGTGCCAAGTCGTCGACTTTCAGCTCCAGTCGCTGATTGACCTGCTGAAGTTGTGCCTCCGCATCGGTCATGTGCCGAACCATCGTATTGAAAGCGTCGGAAAGGGTACGAAACTCATCCTCCGTATCGATGGTCGCACGCAGTTCGGTGCTTCCTTGCGCAATCTGATCACTGACCTCTCGGAGATGCTCCAGAGGCCGCATCACTAGCTTCTTCAAGATCCAATGCGCTGCAAACAAGCTGATCCCGAGGACCGCGATGCCGATCGCGATCATGATCGAATAACTCCAAAGCGTCCAAACCTGGGTCCGACGATACGGAACCGCCATCCGCAGGACTCGAAATGGCCGGTTAGCGGCCTTCGACTCATTGGTCGTTTCGGAAGCACTCCCCGCAGCGGCATGACAATCCAGACACCGCCCAACAAAAATGACTGGATGGTAGTAGTAATAGTTCCCGTCACCAGGTGCCGCTTCTGCGAAAACGTATTCGTCTTGACCAGGATCCTTCAGAGAAAAAGGAACCGGAAGTCCCGGCGGCGCTTTGATCCCTTCGAGATCAGAAGTTGAGTCGTTGGCGAACCCTACCCCATTGGACGGCTCGCTATTGGCGGCTTCACCACCCGACCGGACGGCTTCCTCCGCTAGCTTCTTGGCGATCCACTGGTCCACTTGCTTTGCCAATCGATCCAGCAACTGATTTTCCGAAGGACTACTGCTGATGCGTCCCCCCAGGGACAAGTACTCGTTCGAACCTTGGGGCCGCAACAACTCCTGGGAATGTCCCAGCGTGCTGAACTGACGACGGAAGTATTCCTGAAGCTTGCTGGAATTCTCCGCTTCCACCAACCTCAGAGTCTGCAGATGCTGAACGAGCAGATGGGTGTTGGCGGCATCGCGCGACGCCTGCCGCGTCGTCTCCAAAACCAATCGCGCGGCGACTCGCTGGATCGCCCAGAAAGCCAGTAGCAAACTGCATGTCAGCGCGATCGCAAAGAACGCGAGGAACTTGTGCTCCAGGTTCCACTGGCGAAGCAATCGAAGCAGGAACCCAGCCATCCGTCGGCCCCAGAAATCATCGAACGATCAATCCTAGCAGTATACGCTTCACTCCCCCCACCTACCAGCAATTGCGTCCGCTTCCAACCGGTAGCAATCCCGTCCCAGCCCCCCACCCACGCCGGCGATGGGAGCGATTTCAGGCCACACAATCGCTACAATCCGAACAGGGGTGGCCAGCCACAGCCGCTGGCGATCGGTTTCGCATCGGCAGATTCATCCGCCACCCAACGACTACCGAATGGGATAAGGAGGCGCCGCCTGTCGACGGCGACTCGGGCGGGCCCGATCAGCCGAGCCACTTCTTTGGTGATCGGCCGGTTTCGACGTCAACGGCTCCCCAACGTCGTTTCTCCAACGCCGTTTTTCAACGCAAGGAATGCGGAAGTAGCTCCATGGACGACTCCCACGCAACGCTGCGCCCCACATCGCTCCGCACCCTGCCCTGTGTCCCAAGCCCAACGTCCCGTTGGGTAAAACTCCTGGCAAGCCCGATCCTCTTGGCGACCTTTGCCGCCTCCAGCCACGCCTGCCCACCTTGGGTGTCCAGGTCGCACTGCAATCACCACGTCGGTCACGTCAGTTCCCACGCCCCACGCCCTGACTGCCGACCGATCGGCACCTGGGCGATGGTCCAAGGACCAAACTCCTTTCCATCGTGTGGTCCCTGCGGATGCGGCCAATGGCAGTCGGAATGGCCATCGCCCTACGCAGTCCAACCACCATGGACCACCGCTTCGGACAACCAAACACCCAACAACTCAGCCAGCCCCCAGGCACTGTCACCACCACCGAACGACAGCATGACTCAACCCAAGCCACCGCCTGTGGAGAGGCCGAGCCAACAGGATCGATCGGCAACCGACCAGCCGAATTGGCGTCCCCCTACTGGCCAAGTCCCCCCTCCCTCTTTGCCCGCACCCGATACCCCGACGTCTGATCCAAAGAGCCCAAAGACTCCGATCGAACCAACACAGAAGCCGGAAGAAGAGCGAGTGAAGGATCTGGAGCTGCTGTTCGGCGATCCTCCGATAGAAGCTCCCCTTCCCCCCGGTGACCCATCCCAAAGTCGATGGATTCCTCGAAACGACAATCCCCAAGGGAACGATCTAACGACCCGCTACGCCAACGCCCGCTTCTCCAGCGCTTCGTCGCTTCCTCTGGGCCAGCAGGCATGGCGAACCTGGACCGATCACACAGGGAGCTTCCGGGTTCGAGCCACGTTGGTGGAAGTGGGGGCCTACCACGTGGTGCTGCTGAAAGAGAATGGCCGCACCACGACGTTGCCGATCAGTCGGTTGAGCCCCGAAGATGCAGTCTACCTGCGCCTGGGCAAGTGAAACTCCTCCATACGAGGCAACCTGGCTACATCGCGTGCTGCGCGGCTTTCTGGAGGAATAGATCCGAGCGATCCACCGCCTCTCCCGTCGTCCAGTGGCTGAAGTTTTCGGGATCTCGATGCACCCTTCGGTAAATCGTATCCCGCTCCACCGGCTCCCTGCCCGCCTCGCGAATCAACTGCTCAATCTGTTCAATCGATAGACACTGCGGCGTCGTTGCACCAGCGTCATGATAGATCAATTCATGTCGAACCGTTCCGTCGATGTCGTCGGCGCCGTACGCCAGTGCTGTTTGCGCCGTCCCGATACCCAGCATGATCCAATAGGCTTTCACATGAGGGATATTGTCCAGCATCAGGCGACTGATCGCCAATGTTCTCAAGTCCATCAGTGCCGACGGCTTCTGCAGTTGCGATAGCTTGGTGTTCTCTGGATGGAATGCCAACGGAATGAACGTCTGAAAGCCACCCGTTTCATCCTGCAGCTGCCGTAGCCTCATCAGATGATCGATCCGGTGGTATGGCTTTTCAATATGCCCGTACAGCATGGTGCAGTTGGAGCGGATTCCCAGTTGGTGAGCGGCCCGATGGATCTCAATCCATTTGTGGCTGTTCGCCTTGTGCTCGCAGATCTGGTCGCGAACTTCAGGATGGAAGATCTCGGCACCACCACCCGGCAGCGATCCCAGCCCGGCAGATTTCAGGTCCGCCAGCACCTCGGCCGAACTCTGCTTGGTGAGGAACTCAAACCAATCGATCTCGACGGCCGTCCATGCCTTCAAATGCAGCTTCGGAAAATGCTGCTTCAACAGCGACAGCATGCCTCGGTACCAACTGTAATCTTTCTTGTGGTGGAGCCCCCCCACCAAATGCATCTCAGTGCACCCGTGATCGGTCGCTTCCTGACCGCGAGCAATGATCTGCTCGTCGCTCATCACGTACCCCTTGGGGTCCCTGAGATCCGATCGGAACGCGCAAAAGCGGCATCGATAAACACAGACGTTGGTAGGATTCAAGTGCGTGTTGATGTTGTAATAGGCCACATTGCCATGCTTCTTCTCCCGAACCCAGTTGGCCAGGACGCCAATCTCCTGAAGCGGCGTTGAGGGCTCCTCGAGAAATAGCCCATCCTCCATCGAAAGTCGTTCCCCCGACTCCACCTTCTTGCGAATCTCGCGAAGTCGATCGCATTGCACTGGGGTCATCGGCATGTTGCTTCCGTCCGTGTTCAAGTAAACCTACAGAAAGAGATCCAGAATACCGCAAACAGATAGAATCAGGCTGATCCAACCATTCAATCGAAAGAAGGCAAGGTCGACCCGTCGCAAGTCCTCAGGCCTCACAATCCGGTGCTCATACACCAGCAGCACCGCGATCACCAAAAGTGCTCCCCACCAGATCCAGCCCAAGCCAATCGTCGGTGCTGCCCAAGGGAGGATCGCCAGCAACAACCACATGCCAAGGTGCAGCCACTTGGCGGTTTGCAGCGCGGCGGGAATACCCCAACGAGCGGGGATGGAATGAAGCCCTGCACTGCGATCGAAGCCTGCATCCTGGCATGAGTAGATCAAATCGAAACCGCTGACCCAGAAGAATACGGCGGCACCAAGGATGGAGGGGGCAAGCAAGTCGCTGGGGTGACTGGCCAGCCATTCACCCCGCAAACCAATCCAAGCGCAAATCGGCGCCAGCATCAGGGCGGATCCCAACCAAAAATGAGCAGCAGATGTGAATCGTTTGGCGTAGCTGTATCCAGCCAACCACAACAAGACCGGCATCGAGAGCAACAATGGCCAGCGATTGGGGAGGAACAGGGCCGTGCTACTGAAAAAACCCAAGGCGCACAGTGCAGCAAATCGAATCGCCGAGCCACGAGAAATTTTGCCAGCGGGAATCGGCCGCCCTGCAGTGCGAGGATTGGCTGCGTCCCACTGGGCATCGACCACCCGGTTGATCGCCATGGCAAAACTTCGCGCCGTCACCATGCAAAGCAACATCGCGATCCAACGCACCGGATAATTCGGCGTCCCAGCCTTGTCGGGCGTGACTGAAAAAGTCGCCCAGAAGGTGCTTAGCAGTGCGAAAGGGAGCGCGAAAATAGTGTGGCTGAACCGTACAAGCTCGCCATACTCTCGCAGCCGTGCCCGAGCTCTTCTCGTCCATGAGTCGCTGGAAAATGCCGATGCGGCTTGCCCCATCTCAAGCCCCCTCCTTGCGATCGGAAGAACCGGTAGGCGTGGAATCGTCCGACCCCCAACGCCGCATCAACCGGTGAGGCACCGACAAGTGATCTAGGATTCTGGCCACCACAAAGTCGACCAAATCGATGATCTCATCGACGCCGTGATACCAACCGGGACTGGCCGGCATCACCACGGCACCTGCTTGCGCCGCACGATGCAGGTTCTCCAGTTGGAAAACCGACAAAGGGGTCTCCCGAGGCACCAACACCAGTTTCCGATGTTCCTTCAAATGCACCTCCGCCGCGCGCTGGATCAAGTCCTTGCCTCCCGCATGGACGATCCCCGAAAGCGTCGTACCCGAGCAAGGACAGACCACCATCCCACGCGTCAAATAGGATCCGCTGGCGATGGGGGTGAAAAAATCATGGATTCGGTGGGGAAAAACGACCTTCTTCCGCGCCTCCACTTGCTCCGGCGTCACCGGGCTCCACCTCGGCGAGGCACCCACACTTTTGGTCTGCCAGTGATAGCCAAGAATCGACTCCACCAAATCCTCTGGCGAACGGCCATGGATCCCGAGTTCTTGCTGCAGCACCACGCGCCCAGAGTCGCTGGCCACCCAATGCGTTGCAATACCCGCGTCGGCCAACTGCTGCAGCAAACGGACCCCGTACACGGCACCACTGGCACCTGTCATCGCCAAGACGATTGGAAGGCTCATTTGCGCCCCAGATAAAGTGACGCGACGCCGAAAGTCATGGGAACACACCTCACCTGCCGCAATCCGGATGATTCGAGGATCTTCACCAACTCCCCGCCAGAGGGGAAATCCGCAACACTTTCCGGGAGATAACGATAGGCCCCTTGGCCGTTGCGCGCCATCGCTTGGCCAATCCAGGGCAAGACTCTGCGAAAGTAGAAGTTGTAGAGTTGCCGCAAACCAGGCAACCAAGGTTTGGAAAACTCCAGAATCGCAACCTGTCCCCCTGGACGACAAACTCTCAGAATCTCCTCGATCCCCTTCCCGGTATCCGATACGTTTCGGAGACCGAAAGCGACGGTCACTGCCTGAAAGGTGTCGCTTGCGAACGGAAGCGTCTGGGTGTCCGACTCCAAGAACTGCAGTCGAGGTGGAGGGATCCCTGCCTTTGTCTGTTTGGTCCTGGCGATCGCCAACATCGCCTCGCAGAAGTCCGTCGCAAGCACCTGGATCTCAGGAACCGATTTTTGAGCGATTGCCAGGGCAAGATCGCCGGTACCTGTACAGACATCCAAGACCGGACTCCCAGGCTCTAGCTCCAGTCGCTTCAGCGTCCGCCACCGCCACCAACGGTCGATGTTTAAAGAGAGAAGATGATTCAAAAGATCGTAGCGCGGAGCGATCTCAGAGAACATCTTCCGCACTCGATCGCCACTCTTGTCCACCGATGTCATCGAAACGCCAGACGTCTAGAAAGTTTCCATCATCCTCAAGGAACCACGCCGTTACTACTGTAGCGGCCGGGGAACCCAAACGACTCGGAATGCAGATGACGCCGTTGCTGTGTGGCCCAGGAGGTCAGCTTTCGTGCCGCAACAGCGGGAAAAGAACGATATCCCGAATGCTGCGGGAATTGGTCAGCAGCATCACCAGCCGGTCGATCCCGATCCCCAGCCCGCCGGCAGGCGGCATCCCATGCCTCATCGCGCGGATGAAATCGTGGTCCATTTTGGCCATCGAATCCTCTTCGGCCATCCCTTCCAACTGCGTTCGGAACAGCTGCTCCTGCAGCAAAGGATCATTCAGTTCCGTGTAGGCGTTGGCCAATTCCATCCCGTGCACAAACAGCTCGAACCGCTCCGCCACCTCCGGCTTACCGGTTTTCCGTTTGGTCAGCGGGCAGATGCTGGCGGGATAATCGATCACGAAGATCGGCCCCTTCAACTGATCCTCTACCGTCTCTTCAAAAACTTCGCTCTTGATCACATCGGGATGCTTACCGGCCGTTTCCAGACCCAACTTCTTCGCCAGTCGGGCAATCTCGCCGTGATCTTCCGGGTCCACCCGTGCATGCTCGGCAAATAGCTCCGCGTACGTTCTCCGTTGGAAGGGAGGCGTGAAGTCGATCTCCAGGTCGCCCCAGGTAACCTTTAGTGGCTGCCCCGTCGCTCGCAACGCGTCCGCGATGATCTGCTCCGTCAGCTCCATCATCGTCTCGTAGTTGGCGAACGCCTGGTAGCACTCCATCATGGTGAACTCTGGATTGTGGCGTACGCTGATCCCCTCGTTGCGATAGACTCGCCCCAGTTCATACACCCGCTCCATCCCCCCCACCAGCAATCGCTTTAGGTGCAGCTCCAAAGCGATCCGAAGGAACAGTGGCATGTTCAGCGCGTTGTGATGCGTCGTAAACGGTCTAGCCGCCGCCCCCCCGGCGATCGCGTGCAGCGTCGGCCCTTCGATTTCCCAGTAACCGTGCCGATTGAGCGTATCGCGTACCGACTGGACGATTTGAATCCGTTTGCGGAAGGTATCCATCACCCCTGCGTTGTAGGTCAGATCCAGATACCGCATCCGCTGCCGTAGTTCGGGGTCAGCCAATCCAGCGTGCTTCTCCGGAGGTGGCTCCATCGTCTTGGTCATGAATTCGATCGCGTCGGCAAAGACGGTCAGTTCCCCGGTATTCGTCCGACCCAATCGACCTTCCACCGCCAACCAATCGCCGAGGTCAAGCAGTTTGGTCAGTTCAAAGGCTTCCTCCCCTACCTGCCCTTTGCCGATCAAGACTTGAAGATCGCCAGTCCAGTCTCGAAGGTTCAGAAACACCAGCTTGCCCGTCGGCCGCATCAGGACGATACGCCCCGCAATCTTGACTCGCGGGCCTACCTCTTCGCCGGCGCCCTGCTGAGCCCGCCAACCCTTCAGATCCAAGCCGTCGACGATTTCCGGAAGAGCGACTTCATTTCCATCCGCCAACCGGTATCGAATGCGATCGGCCTGCTGCCGGACAGCGTCGATCATCAGGCGGCCATCGACCCGGTGCCCCCAAGGATCGATTCCCGCGTGTTCCAGCCGCCGCAACTTCTCCAGCCTCGCCGCCTGCTGGTCGCTTAGGGAGCGAGGGTCGTTGTCGGAACTCGGTGACTGCTGGTTTTGAGGACTGCCAGGAACATCGGACATGATGGAGTGGCCACTATGGGATTCGGGGGGTTGCGGGTCGGTGGAGCCGGTAGTCCAAAATCCCGCGGAGTGGATTCGAGCGACCGACTGCCGAAAGGGTGGGATTATACGTCGAAACGTCGATCTGCCCAAGGGACCCGAGCCACCGGGGAGAGAGCCGATGGAGTGCCTTGGAGAAAAAGACACTGGCGGTGTGATCGCCCCGAAACGCCCCTGGCCTCCCGGCAAGCAAGAGCCCCTGGCATCTAACGCTGGCTGGCGCGGCTCCCAAAGCAAATGAGCCTCTGTGCTTTGATCTCTTCGGGTCTATGCCTTCCTACAGCCTCACGACTCCCTGGATCCAGACGATCCCTGCTCTTCTGGAATGGCTGTCCGTACCCCGATTGCACCGGTGCTCCGGTGTCAGTCGACGCGAATGCCTTGATGCGATCCGCGACTCTGAAATTCGTCGAGCACCCGCTGCTGGAGATTCGGCTTGTCGCGACACCACGCTGGCCCGACGAGGAATCGAGAAGGTGCCTCGCCACTGATCCGTTCGATCACCACGCGCCCCGGCACCCGCTCCAAAAGATCGACCACCAACGGCACATACTCCTCCAATTCCATCAATTGCACCTCCCCGCTGCGCACTTGATCGGCCAGACGCGTTCGCTCGACCGCATAGAGGTTGTGCAGCTTCAAAGTCTGAGCCCCCAATCGGATCGCCTCATCCAAAGACTGATGCATCATGGAGTGCGTCTCGCCTGGAAGCCCCAGGATCAAGTGAATGGCGACCTCGAATTTTCGCCCCCGGCAACGCTGCATCGCTTCTACCATGGCGTCGTGATGGTGTCCCCGATTCATCCAGTCCAGGGATGCATTGTGCATCGATTGCATCCCGAATTCGACGCAAACGTAGGTTCGTTCCGCCAGTCGGTCCAGGTAGTCCAACACCTCATCCGGCACACAGTCGGGTCGCGTGCCGATGATGAGCCCCACCACCTCGGGGTCAGCCAAAGGGACCTCGTAAAGCGACTGCAGCCTCTCCAAAGCAGCGTAGGTATTGGTGGCAGGCTGAAAATAAGCCAGGAAGCGACACGGCCCATATCGCTCCGATACCTTCTGCTTGCCATGAGCCAACTGGTCGGCCACACTTCGCAGCTTCAAACGCCGGCTGGGACTAAAGCTCCGATTGTCGCAAAAGGTACAGCCGCCTCTTGCCACCGTCCCATCGACATTCGGGCAGGTAAAACCACCATCCAGGCTCACCTTCTGCACCCGTCCGCCAAAACGCTGCCGCAGAAAAACGCTTTGGCGAAAGTAGGGAAAACCATCCCGCCGCCAAAATGGGATTTCTACTGGGGATTCTGGGGGATGCATCGGCAATTTGACTCACAAATGGTGACTGCGTAGATTGTAGGTGTCTCATCCAGATGAGGGACTAGTCCAGGAGAGAAGACGTGGCAGAATCCCCGAAAACCGATTTGGGCGCTTTGATCCCTCAAGGTGGCGGCGACGACATTCCGCTCCGGAAAGATCGGCTGACCGTAGGCCGAAGGGAAGGTTGCGACATCGTCCTCGGTTTCCCGAACGTCTCCAGCCAACATTGCCGGCTGACTCTCGAGCAAGGATATTGGTTTGTCAAGGATTTGAACAGCCGCAACGGGACAAAGGTCAACGGAGCGAGGATCACGCGAAAGAGATTGGACCCGGGATCGACGCTGGCCATCGCCAAACACCTCTACACGATTGAATACGATCCCGAATCGCTGGGCGCATTGGGGCCGCCTCCTGCCGACGACGACCACATCGAAACCATGCTGCGAACTTCGCTGTTGGAACGATCCGGATTGCAGCGGAGAAGCGAAGACGATCGCGGGAAAAACCGAGATCCACTCGACGATTGACCCCTCGCGATCCGGCCCTAGCCATTGCGAAGGATCCCAAAACAATCTTCGAAGAATGCAGCAAGGAAGCCGAAAGCCGCTGGACTATCGGTTCGTAGCAGCTGCAGACGATGTTGGCTCCCCGGGCCAAAAGTGCGAAGGTTCGGCAGTCGTTCAACGAAGCCCCCTTCTAGGGTGCCTCGGTGCCGTCTTCCCTCGCCCCAATAACATTCTGCATTGTCGCCTTTGCGCCCAGGCGCTTTCGGTTGCATTTGAGGCCAACCACGACCCTAGCAAGCGCCCGCGGATGCCCCAGTTTCTGTTAAAATCCTGTTGGGCGAACCACGACAGGAAAAGGAATGATTGGCAGACGCGCCCAAGTCGAGCCATGGATGCCAGAGGTTGGCGTGCCGCAAAGACGACCGCTCTCTGGATGATCGAATTCGATGGATACTGAACAGGTAGGAAAAGGGGAACTCATGAGCGTCGACGAAATTGTGATGGATGCCGAAGAACGCATGGAAAAGGCAATCGGCGTTCTGAAGAACAATCTCGCTGGGATCCGCACCGGTCGTGCGACTCCAGGCTTGGTGGACTCCGTGAAAGTCTCGGTGTACGGATCGCTGAGCCCCCTCAAGCAACTGGCATCTGTGGGCGCACCGGAGCCACAGCAATTGGTGATTCGCCCCTTTGATCCCAGCACGATCAAGGAGATCGAAAAGGCGATCGTCGCTAGCGATCTGGGACTGGCGCCTCAAAATGACGGTCGCATCATCCGGCTGAACATTCCCCCGTTGAGCACCGATGTTCGAAAGAAATTGGTTACTCGCATCAAGGAATTGACCGAAGAATCCAAGGTCGCCATCCGCAGCATCCGGCGCGATGCCAACAAGGCGATTGAAACGGCCGAGAAGGACAAAGTGGTGGGAGAAGATGCAGCCAACAAGGCGAAAGACGAAGTCCAGGAACTGACCAAGAAGTTCGAAGCTTCCGCGTCCGATCTGGCCAAAGGAAAAGAAGCCGAGGTGATGGAGGCTTGATCGATCGATGCGTTCCTGGAGATTCAAGATCGAGGCGGCAATTTGCTTGCTAGCCGCCTCGATCGGACTTTGGAAGATCGGAGAACTACGGCCAAGGTGGATGCAGCTGCATTCGGCTCACCAAAAACTGCTGGAACAGGTCCAGCCACTGAAAGTCATCGATCCCGACCGACCGCAAGTGCGGCTCCGTAGCCGCGAGGGCTTCGATTTTCTTTTCGACTGCTACCTTCCTGTCGGCAACGGATCGGTGGTTTTGAGAACCTCCCAGATGGAGCAGCGGCAATCGTTGCTGGGAAACAAACCGCAATGGGCCATGTTCCGCATCCGATTGGAACCAGGCGATCCGCAGTCCTTTCTCTTCTACGCGGGACCTCAGGGCTTTTCGAGAACCACTCTGGCGCTCGGTAGTCATGCCCTCTTGCTGATGGAGAACCCGGAGACGGTGCAGGTAGAGCTGCCGGGCTATGGCCAAGACGTCGTCTTGGATGATCCCGAGAAGCCCCTGCCATTGCTGAGCCTTTCCATCGATCCAGTATCGGACGACCGCAGTAACACGACCGCGAAACGAACCGCCATCTTCCAAGCGGAGCTGCAATGGGAGTGAATGCAGAAGAGTCTGGCGAAGAGGAAATCGCCGCGAAACCAGGGCGACGCCGTTGGCTCCAACTTCAACTGACCAGCCTACTGATGCTGCTGGCAGTTGTTGCCATTTGGGTCCAGTGGTTTTCTATGCACCGACAGATCCAACAGCTCGAAAAAGAGGTCCCGCAGCTCCAGCAACTTTGCGAATCCTTGGTGCCGGTCGATTCCAGCCAATGCTACCTCTTCAAGCCCCCCAGTAGCTTCGAAGAGGATATCCGCTGGCAAATCCATATCCCGCAAGGACAGAAACGAAGGCTGACTTTGGGAGGCCAGTGGAAATTTCTCGATCGCTTCCCGAAAGATAGCAGCGATGCCAAGACGGTGATGCTTGGCGAGGGAATGCATCGCCTCCACTTGAGCAGAAAGACGTCGCAATCCGATCTGACATGGGTTGTCCAGCTCGACGGCAACGTTGTTTTCGAGAAAAAGATCGAGATGAAAAACGGTGAGCCCGGTTGGGTCGGATACGAACCGGACTTGAGCGTACCGCTCACTTTGGGTGAACGTGTCGCGAAGCGATTCTTTCATCGCGAAACGAAAGACCCAAATCCGACCATCACCACCGTACCATCGCAAATTGCTACCGACGACTCAGCCGACGCCCAAGGAATCATCCTGCTTCTCTCCGAAGCCCAATAGCTCAGGCCTCGAATGGCTCTGAGCTAGGAATCGGCGCGAGCATCAAGAGGCTTCCGCGAGAGCGAAGTCGTCTACCGGTAGCGGCAGGTCTTCACTGGATCCCGCCAAATCACGAAGCTTATCGAGTGCGCGTTTTTCCAGTTGGCGGACTCGTTCCTTCGAAACACCAAGAATGTCGGCCAGACGCTGCAGCGTTTGCACCTTGCGGTGCCCGCCCAACGAAAACCGCGCCCGAATGATCAGTTGCTCCCGGCGATCCAGAAGACTAAGCAAATTCGAAAGGCGACTGCGAAGCTGCTCCCAGCGAACGTCATCGATCGAAGAGGAGCGATCAGGCGATTCGACATCCAACCCCGTCTCTTCCAAACTAGCTGCTTGCTTCTGCCGTTCCTTCTGCTTGGTCATCACCATGCGATAGGAGTTGCGGCGCACCACTTGAGTTGCGTAAGTGCTGAAACGGAAACCGCGGTCATAATCGAACTTATCGATCGCACGAAGAAGTGCCATCGCGCCATCGCTTAGCAGATCGTCGAACGAATTGAACGAGTTGACAAATTTCTTGACGATCGAAATCACCAGCCGCATGTTTGCTTTCAGCAACGCATCTCGATGCCAATCTGCAGCCTTCAGCAAACCTTCGATCCGCATCAGATCGTACTGACTCGACTTCTCCGGATGCAGACGGCTCTGGTACTGCTGAGCCCGAAACCGAAGGTAATTCATTCGCTGGAAATGTGCCTTCTCCTCAGCAGGGCTCAGCAAACGCGTCTCGCACAGGCGAGCCAAGTGCGGGGGAAGATTGGCGACGCGGACCGGCTTGCCGACGGCTGGTGGGCACCCCGTACCCAAAAGGATGTCACCCAGAAATTTCGCCTCAGCCCCTGGCTGAGAGAACTCTTCATTCCCGATGAAGTCAATTTCCTGCTGGAGTCGCCGGCGAATCTGGTCCGCCAGTGCTCCTTCCTCCTGCTGGACCGCCTGAGATGTCTGGCAGAAGGAGACAAACGACTGCTCCAACGCCTTTTTGCGAAAGGTCATGGTCGGACTCTTGCGACTGGCTACCGTCCCTGCTCGGCTCATCAATTCACCTCGCTATTCAACGATGCTCAAAACGACCACATCGACCGAAACGTTCAAATCGTCCACGCCAGCAATATATCGGACTTTCCGCTCGCGAACAACAGATTCTCCAGGTTTTACCAAAAAATCGAAAATATTTGATTTTTCACACCAACTACTTGCTTTGGACTGGACGATTTTCATAGAGTGCTACGAGCGGATGTTTAGGTCGGTTTGCACGTTTTACGGTGAATGCCTTGGACGAACAGCTAACTACCAAACAGGTCGCAGACGTTCTTCGGGTCAGCGAGTCATCGGTGAAGCGATGGTGCGACTCGGGGGTGATCCCTACCGTGCGGACGGTGGGTGGCCACCGTCGGATCGCTCGCAGTGCGTTGATCCAGTTCCTGAAGAGCGCTGCTGGACGGGATGATCGAGGGCTGATCAGCGGCGACCAGCTGGCAAGGATGGGAGTCGAACTGGAGTCGCTTCAAGAGGAAAAAGACTCTGCACCTCCTCCCAGACCCACAGGTAGCCTCGACCAGCAGCGTCTGAGGGAAGCCTTCGAGGAAGCGCTTTTGCGCGGGGATGAAGCCGGTAGTCGGCGGGCTCTAACGCAGTGGTATCAGGCCGAACGAGCTTTTGCACCGCTGGCAGACGAGCTGATCGCCAAGACGTTCCATCGCTTGGGTGATCTTTGGGAGTGCAACCAGATCGAGATCTACCAGGAGAGGCGGAGCGCAGAACTCTGCGTTCGTTTGGTGCACGAATTGCGTCGCATGGTGGTCGATCCACCGCCGGAGGCACCTTTGGCGATGGGCGCAACGCCTGAGTTTGACCCCTATTCGCTACCCAATCAACTCATCGAACTGGTGCTGCGAGAAAGTGGTTGGAGGACTCATGCATTGGGGAGCAACCTTCCCTTTGAGACGCTTGCCTCCGCTGTTGCGACCCACCGCCCCCGCTTGTTTTGGCTGAGCGTCTCACACATCGAGAACATCCCAACCTTTCTTAGGCGGTATCAGGACTTTGCGGAGTCTCTGCCCAAGGAAGTGACCATGGTGGTGGGTGGACGAGCCTTGACGGACGAGGTGCGTCCGAAAATGAAATACGCGGCTCACTGCGACAACCTCAGGCAATTAGCCGACTTCGCCGCTGCCCTGCGCGGTCAACGGCAAACCTGGGGCGACCGAGACAATTAGAAGCTTCCTTCGGGCAACGATCACCCCGAAGAGAACTGCTGGTCCGAATGATCGGTGGATGACCAAGCGATACGACGACTTCTCTTTTTATTCCTCATGAGGGCTGGCAAGCATGCAACGACGGCAATTCGCTCAAGGTGTTTTGGGTAGCTTCCTGGTCAGCCAACTGGTCGATCGCTCGCAGGCTGCAGACCGCTTCCAGGAGAAATGGCCTGGTTGGCGGGGTGTGCATCGCGACGGCAAATCGACGGCTCGCCAATGGCCCCAGTCGCTTGATGAAGACCACCTGAAGCTCTCTTGGGAAATCCCATTGGATCTTGGATATTCGGGCCCCATCGTCGACGGCCAAAATGTCTATGTCACTGAAACGGTAGGGAAGAAGTCGGAGTCGGTACGGGCTCTGGATCGTGCTTCGGGCGAGCAGAAGTGGACGACTTCCTGGGAGGGCGCGATGTCGGTGCCCTTCTTCGCGAAGTCCAATGGCGACTGGATTCGTTCCACTCCTGCCTGCGACGGCCAGCGACTTTATGTTGCAGGGATGCGGGACGTTCTGGTCGCGCTGAATATCGCCGACGGTAGCGAGGCATGGAAAGTTGACTTTCCGAAGCAGTTTGGAAGTGAACTTCCGTCCTTCGGCTTTGTCTGCTCACCTCTGGTCGACGGGGATTGGCTGTACGTTCAGGCGGGCGGCGGTGTCTGCAAGCTGAAAGCAGCGACCGGAGAACTGGTCTGGAAGAAGCTGGATGATGGCGGAGGCATGAACGGCAGCGCCTTCAGTTCTCCAATTCTTGCCACGCTGCACGACCGACTTCAATTGCTGGTGCAGACACGGACCACGTTGGTAGGCCTAGACCCTGAATCGGGCGAGACGCTTTGGAGCAAACCGATTGAAGCGTTCCGAGGGATGAATATTCTGACCCCAACCGTCTATCAAAACTCAATTTTCACCAGCAGCTACGGAGGCAAAAGCTGGCGATATGACGTCGGGCCGAAGGAAGGCCCCTGGGATGTCGCGACGGCCTGGGAGAACAAGGTCCAAGGCTACATGTCCAGCCCCATCCTGATCGGGTCCCACCTCTTCCTGCACTTGCGAAACCAGCGATTCGTCTGCATCGACATGGAGAGCGGGAAGGAACTCTGGACCACCCGCCCGTTCGGGAAGTACTGGAGCATGGTCTCCAACGGGGAGCAAATTCTGGCGCTCGACGAACAAGGGAAACTGTTCCTCATCGATGCCGATCCGACAGAGTTTCGGATGGTATCGGAGCGAAAGGTTTCCGAGGAAGAGAGCTGGGCGCATTTGGCCGTCGTCGACGACCAAGTCTTCGTGCGTCACCTGAAGGGCCTATCGGTCTATCAGTGGACTTGATTCTCACGAGGGCACGGACATCTGGCCAAAATCAGGCCGCTAAAGACCAAGCCATTGGTCTTAGCGGCCAACTGAATCTGTCGGGCCCCATGACTTCTTGCGATCTCATGCAGTTCTAACCACTGGGTTGGCGCGAAATCGCGATGGCACGAAGCCATAGGGGCCAGGACGCAATTGCGATGATTGCTTGGCCATCCTGTCGACCTTTTCTGTGGGCTGCGACCTTTGGGGTTGCCAATCGAATTGGCGTGGCAAATCGAGCGGCGATAGGTGTGACGCTCTCGACGATAGACCATCGTCTCGTTCTTCCTCGCGGAAGACCAACCAGCCCCCACCCCCGATCGAAAGGGCTATCGCAAGACATAGACCTCTCTGCCCTGTCGTCGACGGACAGTTTTTCCCTCGGCGGCAGTAGATCGCCGACCGCAGCAATCCCAGATGGACATCTTTAGGATGCTTGACGGCCGGTTCGGATCTGGTTGCTGGCCGCCAGGGTGGGGAACCGAATCGAGATGCTGGTTCCTTTTCCCAGCGCACTCTCGACTCGGATCTTCGCCTGATGTTTTTCGAGGATCTTTTTGCACTCGGCCAGCCCCAGACCAACACCACCCTTGCCGGTGCTGTCGGGTCCCTTTTTGGTCGTGAAATAGGGATCGAACATCTTCCGCATTTGGGCCGGCGTCATTCCACAGCCGCTGTCGCGGACGGTGCATTGGACCGAGTTGGTGGCAGGATCGGCCTGGAGTGAAACCTGAACTTCCCCCCCATCGGTGATCGCCTGCCTGGCATTGGTCAGCAGATTGATCAGGACGCGCTGAAGTTGCGATGCATCCCCCAGAATTTCCGGCACGGCTTCGATCTGCCTTTCCAAAGCGATGCGGAACTTCTGGAATTCCCTTTCCATCAGCAGCAGCGAATCCTCCAGGAGCGGTTGCAGCTTTAGCGGCTCCATCTCCCCGCTACCAGGGCGCGCCAGCCCCAGGACGACGGTGGTCAGACGAGCGGCTTTTTCCGAAGCTGCTACGATCTTTTGAAACGCCTGGTCGCGGGTCGCGGCGTCAGGGTAACGCATACCCATCCGGGCGTAGTTCAGAATCGTCATCAGCAGATTGTTGAATTCGTGAGTGACGGTCCCTGTCAGCTCACCAACGCTGGCCAATCGCTCCAACTCCCTAACCCTCTGCTGCAGCCCATGCAGCTCCGCCTCCAACGATTCCCGCTCCTGGATTTCCATCCAATGCACCCTGCTAGCATTTCCAGCCTGCTTGATGGGTCGTATCGACCCCGCCCCGGTTTCTCCATCGACGCACCAAAGACGGATCATTAGGATTTCGTCGCGGACAAGGCAGCGGAGGCGAGGGATACGTTCGAATTGGGGACGATGGAGATTCTGCATGGACGAGGCAGTTCGCAACGGGCCGATCTACACGATCGATTTACTAGAAGAAGCACTACAGCTGGCGAAAGCATGCGGTTATCAGATTCGGATGGAGCCGCTTGGGGGTGCGAAGGGCGGGCTTTGCAGGCTGGCCGGTTGCTGGATCGTGATGCTGGATCCGCGGAGCACTCCGGTGGACCATCTGGAGATTTTGGCCGATTGCCTTCCCTGGGATGCTGCAGATCGTCCCAGCCCTGCCCTGCGGCGCTGGCTGCAGCGGTATCGCGACCGCAGCTCTTCGGTCCGAGGAAACTTTCAGCTGACGGCTGGCTGACCTGAGCCGCCTCGCGGCCTCCTAACTGGCAGGTCCAACTCGAATGATGGCAGGTGGCGATCACCCCACTGCCTTAGATTGAAAAGCCGATGGTAAGTCACCAGACGGCCTGCACCGGAAGAAAAGCCTACAAAGGACCTACGGCGCCTCCGACTGCCCCTTGGAAACTCGCCCTCCCTCGTCAGCAACTCGCCGCGACAGCCACCGGGTGCCAACTGCTTCACGAAAGACCAACCGATGACAAGGCGGCTTCCAGGCGATCACGTCCTATCGGATCGGTAGAGGCATGCCCGTTCTCTGGCAGTGCCCGTTCTTTGGCAGCGGCCCTATGGCTGGGGGTGCGCTTCAGGGGGCTGTCAGTAGCGAGGCACCGAGGGATCGATTTCTAGCGACCATGCATCGATTCCGCCGGCGAGGCTTTGAGCCTCTGGATAGCCATTGCGACGTAGCCAGTGCGTGGCCCTCAGGCTTCGCATCCCGTGATGGCAGTGCACCACCACCGGTTGGTTAGCGTCTAGCTGCAATTGGCCAAAAGCCTCCTCCCAACGGCTCAGCGGCACCAGCAAGGCACCGTCGATTTTGGCGATCGCGTACTCATCGTCCTCGCGGCAATCGATCAGGCAAAAAGGCTGCTGGTTCTCGATCAACAGATGGAGCTGGGCGGGAGTGATTTCGATGGGTGCGGTCATGGATGGGGTTCCAGCGGGGTTAGGTATTCCAAGCGGTCAACAAAACGGATGCAAGATCACGATTCCTCATCGCTTCGCAGCTTTGCCAGAATCGAGTAATCTTCCAGCGTCGTCGTATCTCCCGTCTGTTCCTTGCCGCTGGCGATATCGCGAAGCAAGCGTCGCATGATCTTTCCGCTTCGCGTCTTTGGAAGGGCGCTGGTGAAGCGGATATCGTCGGGTTGCGCGAGCGCCCCGATTTCCTTGCGAACGTGCATCTTCAATTCCTGCCGCAGTGCTTCGGACGGTTCGCAGCCACGCAGCGTCACAAACACCGCGATCGCCTGCCCCTTGATTTCGTCGGGCTTTCCCACGGCTGCCGCTTCGGCCACCCGAGGATGGCTGACCAAGGCACTTTCGACTTCAATGGTGCTCAACCGGTGCCCCGATACATTGATCACATCATCGATGCGTCCCATGATCCAGTAATAGCCATCTCCATCGCGTCGGGCGTTGTCCCCCGTGAGGTACATGTGCGGAACAAGGCTCCAGTACTGCTGGCGATAACGTTCCGGGTCACCCCAGATGCCTCGGAGCATTCCAGGCCATGGTTTTTCGATGCAGAGCATCCCTCCATGCCCTTGGGGGACTTCCTGATGGCTGCTGTCGACGATGCGCGGCACGATGCCTGGCAGCGGGCGGGTGCACGAACCTGGTTTGGTCGCGATCGCACCAGGCAGCGGCGACATCATGATGCCACCCGTTTCGGTCTGCCACCAAGTATCGACGATGGGACAGCGACCTCCACCGATTTTCTCGTGGTACCACATCCAAGCTTCGGGATTGATCCCTTCCCCCACCGAGCCCAGCAAACGTAGGCTACTCAAATCATGCTTTTCCACATGATGATCGCCCCATTTCATGAAAGCGCGAATGGCAGTGGGTGCGGTGTAGAGAATGGTGGCTTTGTACTTTTCGATGATCGCCCAAAAGCGATCCTCTTCAGGCCAATTGGGCGCCCCTTCGTAAAGAATCTGCGTGGCGCCTGCCGAAAGCGGTCCGTAGACGATGTAGCTGTGGCCGGTAATCCAGCCACAGTCGGCGGTGCACCAATAGACATCATCGTCGCGATGATCGAAGACCCACTGAAAGGTTCGCTTGGTGTAAAGGTTGTATCCTGCGGTAGTGTGCCGAATCCCCTTGGGTTTCCCGGTCGAGCCGCTGGTGTAGAGGATAAAAAGTGGGTGTTCGCTGTCGAGCGGTGTTGCGGGACATTCGTCGGCTGTCGATGCGGTCAGATCATGCCACCAGACGTCACGCCCCTCCTGCATCGCAGTGGGCTCCCCGGTGCGACGCAAGACGATGCACCGCTGCACCGATGGGCTCTTGGCAAGCGCTGCATCGACCGTCTGCTTCAGCGGCAGAGTCTTGCCCCGACGCCAGCCGCCATCCGCGGTGACCTGAACCACCGCGCCCGCATCCTGATTGCGGTCGGCGATGGCTTCGGCAGAAAATCCTCCAAAAATCACGGAATGGACCGCGCCGATCCGGGCGCAGGCCAGCATCGCAACCATCAGTTCGGGCACAAGAGGCATGTAAATACTGACCACCTGCCCAGGCTGCACTCCGATCGCCATCAGTCCATTGGCGAATCGGCAGACTTCGCGGTGAAGGTCGCGGTAGGTCAGCGTCCTGGTGTCCCCAGGTTCCCCTTCCCAGTAAATCGCGACGCGATCTCCCAGCCCTGCTTCGAGATGGCGGTCCAGGCAATTGTAGGAAGCGTTCGTCTTGCCTCCGACAAACCACTCGGCCACCGGTTCATTCCACTTCAACACCTCCCCGAACGGCTCAAACCAATGCAGATGCTCCCTCGCCTCTTCCCCCCAAAACGCCTCGGAATCGGCAACCGATCGATCGTAGAGCGATTGATATGCCTCCATCGAACCAATTCTCGCCCGCGATCGAAACGCTTCGCTGGGGGGAAAGAGTCGCGACTCCTGCATCACAGTGTGCACTTTGCCGTCGGTCGGGTGGGACATTCCGAAGCATCCGAAAGGAGAGGGGGGGGACGGTCAATGGCTGAAAATCCGCCCAAGGCGATTCAAAAGCCTAGCGGATACAGCCAGAATCCGCCCGATTGTCGGCCAAGGGGAACGCCAAGTCAATCAAGCGGGGTTGCAGCCTTGCTACAATTTTCGGATCGTTCGCCTGTCTGTTACGCAAGTTCCTCCTGCTGCGGTTCCCGAGTCGTTCTTCGGCGAGGGGAGCGGCGGGCAATTCGTGCGTTCCAGCGACCGACAGCCTACGTTGTGAATCGAGTGAAAGGACCCACCTATGAATCGAACCCTTTGGCGATCTCTGGCCGCACTGGCCGTTGCCTCCTCCATCCCGACATGCCAGGCGGCTGAGCCGGTTACGCTTGGGAAAGAACCTCTGACGGCAGGTATCGCAGGAGAAGGTTCCATCGATTTGACTACCATCCGCACCTGGCTGGCCGACCCCAAAAACCACCTTCCTCTGCAGATCGAACTTCCCGAGGGGCTTGCTGCCGGTAAGGATGCGGTCTGGGTACCTGAAGACAACCCAATGACTCGCGCCAAGATCGAACTGGGACGCCAACTCTATTTCGATCGTCGGCTTTCCAAGGGGAACCAAGTCAGCTGCGCCGATTGCCACCACCCAGCCAATGCCTATGGGCGCGGGACTCAATTCGGTGTGGGGGTCGAAGGACAACTGGGTGGACGGAACTCTCCTGTCTCCTTCAACCGCATCCTCAGCAGCATTCAGTTTTGGGATGGACGAGCTGATTCGTTGGAAGAGCAGGCGAAGGGCCCGATCGCCAACCCGATTGAAATGGGAAATACCCACGAAGCGGTCGTCGACATGCTGAAGGCCAATCCGGTCTATCGCGAGCAATTTGTGAAGGTTTTCCAGAGAGACCCAAACATCGATGATGTGGCGAGGGCCATCGCCACCTTCGAACGAGCTCTGGTGACAGGACCTAGCCCCTACGATGCCAACGAACCACTGCGGCGTTTCGAGGAGGCATTCGCAGAGCAGCTAGAAGATATGGAGACGTTTGCGGATGAGCAGCCCGATCAAGTCGATCGCTACCGCAAACTGCAGATTGCTGCGGCAGCCCGCCCCATGTCCGAATCGGCTAAAAGAGGCCGAGAACTCTTCTTCTCCGCGAAGACCAACTGCACCGCCTGCCATGTCGGCGCCAACTTCAGCGATGAAAAGTACCACAATCTGGGCGTCGGAATGGAATCGGACAAGCCGGACCTAGGACGTTATGTGATCACGAAGAACGAAGCCGACAAGGGAGCCTTCAAAACGCCAACCCTTCGCAACATCGCTTTCTCTGGCCCGTACATGCACGACGGCAGCCAGAAGACCCTCATGGAAGTGGTCGAGTGGTATGCGAAAGGCGGCCACCCAAACCCCTACCTCAGCGAGAAGATCAAGAAGCTGGACCTCACTCAGCAGGACAAGGAAGACTTGGTGGCGTTCATGGAGTCGCTGACTGGGGAACTTCCTGCGGTGGAGGAAGCCCGTTTGCCTGAGTGATTCGACTGGCCTTTGTAGAAACTGCATTCGAAGGGTCGCCAAATCCCCTGTGGTTTGGCGACCCTTCTTTTTTGGTCCCTGTGCTACTTCTGCCAGCGATGCTCCAGGACATCCAAGCAGTCGAATTCTTGGGTATGCTAACAACCAAAGGAAAACAACTCCCCTGCCTTCCTGGCAGGGAGCATTCGCGTCGTGATGGCCCTTCGATCGAGTGCGGGAGTCGGTCGGTATCACGCGACAGTGCTAAGGCGCGAAGAAAGAAACGAAGCACTTCGTTCACCAGTTCATACGACCGATTCCATGCGCCCTTCGAGCTGTCGATTCGAATGGCAACGAAACGAAAAGCCCGCAGAAAAAGTCGACTGGATACCCAAGCCGCTATCGCAAATCGGACAGGGCTCTCCATCTCTTCGTGTCTTCGCGGCATCCCGTGAGCCAAGACGGGAGTTGCAAGATATCGCAAGAAGTCATCCGGGGGAAAAACATGTCCCTTCGGTTTGATCGTGGTTTGCGATCGATTCCCTGCCGCGACTCACAAAAACCGGTGGCCACACACCCAGTCACCCTCCCTCAGGGAAGGTCGCTGAGGAGGAACGACAGACCGGGAAGGGTCACACAGTATTCGTCCGTAGCGGCACGATGGTCCGGGATGGATGGAGCGGAAAGATATGGCCCTCCCCGCTCGTTCCTCGCGACCCTCCCAAGGGGAGGGTGAGATCCACTCACAAACCTTGTATCCCATGGGAAAGGTGAGATCCATCTCAGCCCTGTTTCCCAAGGAAGGTTGAGATCCACCTCAAGCCTTGTTTCCCAAGCGAGGGTGAGCTCCACTCACAAACCTTGTCTCGTCAGCCCTTCCGAGAGCCCCAAAGAATTGTTGACTGGACATCTCTTTCGCCGTGCCACGAACAGAACTAGCCGATCCCGCTGAAGGACCAAGGCAGCCGTTGGAAAGGAGATCCCTGTGTATCGATCAACATCAAAGGAAGTCTCTTTGCCACTAAACCCAATCTAGCGGCGTAATCCCCTTCTTTGCCCGTCCTCAAGCCGCTGCATGTGGATCGCAATGCGGCTCGCCAGACCCAATTCCAACCCAGGAATCGATCGTGGTAAAAAGGAGGTGGCGATCGGTGTGACCAAGTGAAAAGCGCAGCTGAATCATGTTGCTGGCGGGTGTTGGGATTTCTATACTTCCCAAGAGCCGCGCAGGGATGCGGCGATCGGTGATCGCGACGCGTGGCGGGGAGACAATGGCGGTGGATGAACAGCAGCGTCGGCAGGAAGCAACCGGACTCTTTGGGCCCGATCATCTTGGGGTCAGCGCCCTGGATCTGCTGGAGCGGTTGCCGGAGGGCGTCGCGATTCTCGAGCGTCCGTTGCGCGTGGTGTGGGCCAATCAGCCCTTTCATGAATTGGCAGGGCAAGGCCGATCGTTTTTGACCGAGGATTTCTATAGCTTCTTCGGAGATGGCAGAACCTCGGACGGATGGGAATGCCCCATCGCAGCCGCCTTTTCGACGCGGACGGATGCTTCGGAAGTGCTCCATGTATCCGAGAACCGGCATTACCGACTCCACGCATCGCCGCTGGAGATCGTCGATGGCACCGAACGCGTTCTGGTGACACTGCAAGACATCACCAGCCAGTACGCACAGCAACAGAAACTGGAAGCGATTCACCAGGCGGGAAGTAAGCTGACCGATCTGAAGCCGGATGAGATCTTTGCTTTGAGCACCGAGCAACGAATCGATTTGCTGAAGGACAACATACGCTTCTACACGCGCGACCTTCTGAATGTGGAAGTGATTGAAATTCGTCTTCTGGAACAATCGACTAAGGTTTTAGTACCTCTGCTTTCGGTTGGCATTGATCAAGAAGCTGCCGACCGAAGACTGATGGCCAGTCCCCAGGGAAATGGAGTAACGGGCTTCGTAGCATCCAGCGGAAAGAGCTACCTGTGTTTGGATACCGAATCGGACCCACTATACATCGAGGGATTCAAAGGGGCACAAAGTTCCCTCACGGTCCCTGTCCTGCTGCATGAGCAAGTGATTGGTACCATCAATGTGGAAAGTCCGGTGAAGCATGCCTTCACCAAACTGGACATGCAGTTCCTCGAGATTTTTGCACGTGACGTGGCCGTAGCCCTCAATACGCTCGATCTCTTAGTCGCTCAGCGTTCCAATGCAGCTCAGCAAAGCTGCGAACAGATCGATCATGCAGTATCGCTGCCGATCGACCGAATCCTGCTGGATACCGTCCATGCGTTGCAGGAACAGGGAATCCAGGGAGAGGAAATCTTGATGGAGCGACTTCGGAGCATTCTGCGAAATGCGAGAAGCATCAAGCGATCGATTCATCAGGTAGGACAAAATTTGGCGCCTTTGGATACCTGCAACTCCGAGTCGCATCAGCGATATCGCGGCCTTCTGGAGGGCGCTCGGGTGCTGGTGGTGGACGATGAAGAGCAGGTATGCAGCGAGGCTCATCGCCTGCTGGAACGCTTCGGTTGCATCGTCGAGTCGGCTCATTCGGTCGCCGAAGCGATGATGATGGTGCGCAACTGTGCTGCTGGGGAACCTTACGATCTAGTACTCAGCGAAATCCGGCTTCCCGATGAATCTGCCTACCAGCTGATGAATCGCTTGGTCCCCCTGCTTCAGCCGGTGCCACTGATCATGATGAAAGAGTATGGTTACGATGTCGACCATGTTTTCACGAGAGCTCGTGAAAATGGACTTCACCCCAAAGCGATTTTGTTCAAACCATTTCGCCTCGACCAACTGCTCCAGGTTGCCGCGACCATTCTGGATCATTGCCAGCGCGTGAAGCGGGGCGACGCGTGACGTGCCGACCATCGACGCTTCCACCTTGATTGTGCGATGGATCCTCTTTTTCTGCCTCACAGCCGGTCACTGCGCTCTGATCGTTGCACTCATCAATCGGGTCAACGCCCTTGGGTGGGAACGCAGATGGGTGAAGCGGACAGAGAAATTGATCAAGCTGGTCGGCATCGCACTCCCTTGCCTTCTGATTTTTGGAAGCTGGACTCCTTGGATCCAGTGGCTTTCGGGAGAACGAGTCCCGATGCCTTCCTCTGGACTCGTCACCACGCATGCCGCTATCTGCCTGACTTCGCTTGCTTGGTGGTTTCCGGATTGGGCTCACGCCCGCCTGGGGCTTCATCGAACGCAAAGCCAACATCCACCCGAACAGTCGCGACGCTGGACGCAAGACGAATGGCAACAACCCCCATCCGAACTGCACTGGATGTTGACACTGCCGGGGAACGAGGCGATGCAGCTGGATGTCAACCAAAAGCGGCTGGCAGTGCCTGATTTACCTTTTCGCTGGAATGGTCTGCGCATCGGGCATATTTCGGACCTGCATTTGACCGGCGTGGTACCGATGGAATTCTATCGCACGGCTTTTGAAAAGCTTCAAGAGCATCAGCCCGATTGCTTGGTCGTTTCTGGCGATTGGATCGATAACCCTCGCACCCTCGATTGGATTCCCAAGATCCTGCAGGGGATCCGTGCGCCGCTGGGATGTTACTTCATCCTGGGGAACCACGACCTGGCGATGGGGGAGAGCGAGCGATTGCGGACCGACCTTCGATCGATCGGCTGGACCGATCTGGGAGGCAGATTCCTGGAAATGAGAAATCCTCAAGGCATGCTGCAATGGCTGGGAGACGAATCGCCCTGGTGGCCAGCACCCTGCAACGTTCCCAATAGCCGTCCCCTCGATGCCCTGCGCATCGGCCTTTGCCATTCACCCGACTCATGGAAATGGGCCCGAAAGCAGCAGTGCCAACTGGTGCTGGCAGGCCACACCCACGGCGGCCAAATCCGAATTCCTGGTATCGGCCCCATCATTTCCCCCAGCAAGCACGGCAGTCGTTTTGCATCCGGTATCTTCTACCACCAGAATTCCTGCATGCATGTCTCTCGGGGACTCGCTGGAAAGACCCCGTTTCGATGGCGATGCCCCCCCGAAGCATCGCTGTTACGGCTGGAACCGCTCCTTCAGACCGTTGCTGCTTTGGATTCGGAGAAATACGCAACAGCCTCGCATTCCCCGAACATGGCGACGACTTGAAAATGTTCCGCTATTCCTCCATGGAAGCCAGAAGCGACCGCATTCCACCAAGTTCCCATCCATCGCCCTGACGTGGCGGCCGAAAGATCCCGCGAATGGGATCAGATGCCTTATGGAGTCGCAAAGAGCGACGGAGTTTCGCGATGCTCTACCGCCCACACATCCTGCTGACCGTCCTGGCACTTTGGTGCGCTATGGCAAGCCATGATTGCGTCGCGCAGGAGACACCGCAGGATGCTACCTGGTCCCCAGACCGCATCCGCCAAGCAGGACTTCGCGAAGTGAGCTCCTCCCATCTGCGCATGATCACCGATCTGCCAGCAGATCCTGAAGTCGATGAATTGCCGCAGATCTTCGATCTCGCAATACCGCAGTGGTTCGAAGGTTTTGCCATCACGCCAGCTCCCTTGCCCAAAGAGAAGCTCAAACTGCTCCTCTTTCGAGATCGATCAAAAATGGAACAGCTGGGCCTGATCGACGCCAGCCTTCCTCCCTTCCCCTACGGATACCAGCGAGGGCCGATCATGTATGTGGCGGAACCTCCCTCACCCTACTACCGACGCCATCTGGTCCTCCACGAGGGAACGCACTGGTTCATGGAGGCTTATCTTGGCGGATATGGTCCTCCCTGGATCGCTGAAGGGATGGCGGAACGGTGGGCGACTCACCGCTGGGACCGTAAAAAGCTGCAGATGAAGACGATCCCCGAAGACCGAGACGATTATCCCTATTGGGGCCGCTTTCGCTTCATCCGGGAACAATTGGCAGCCGGTAAAGCACCTTCCCTGGAATCGATCATGCGATTCTCGGAACGATCGGCGATGGAAGTGGAAATGTATGCGTGGAGTTGGTCAGCGGTATGCTTTTTTGAATCCCAGCCCCAGCTGCAGGAGACGCTGCTCAATGCACTCAAAGAGAATCCAAAGGATGGTCAGGGCTTCAATCGCCGCATCTTTCAAACTCTACGTGACCGCTGGCCGTGGGTGAGAATGCACTGGGAAGGCATGCTAGATCGATTCGACTATGGATTCGATCTTCAGTCGGATAGCCCTGCGATTTTGCCGAATCTGCCGACGCCACAGAAGCTCCCGGTCACCCTAAGTATCGCCGCTGACTCTGGATGGCAAGCCACCGGTATTCGCATGGAGGCGGGGCAGCGCGTGGCGATCCGTGCCGTTGGACGCGTCCAGCTAGGAGAAACAACGCGACCGTGGTGGAGCGAACCTCAGGGAGTCACCTTCCGATATGCACGCAGCAATCCTATGGGATCGCTGATCGCTACCGTCGCTCCCTTCCATGAAACGGAACCCAAGCAGTCCTTAGCGTGGCTACACCAACGGATCGGGAAACAGGCCGAACTGGAAGCGACTGAAGCGGGGCAGCTACTTCTGGAAATCAATGAACTGCCCTCCGGTCGCAGAGACAATCAGGGGCAGTACGTCGTCACCATTGAGTCGATCGATTAGCGCGGCGAATCGAAACGGCCATTGATCATTTGCATGAAAGGTCCAAGGCATCCCATGGATACCACTCAACGCGTCGGTTGGATCGGAACAGGTGTGATGGGACGCAGCATGTGCAGTCACTTGATTGCAGCGGGGCACACAGCCCTCGTCTACAATCGTAGTCTCGAAAAAGCCTCCGGATTGGTAACACAGGGTGCCACTCTATGCCGTACGATCTCGGAACTGGCATCCAAGTCGGACGTCATCTTCTCCATGGTGGGGTTTCCGGAAGAGGTGGAAGCGGTTTACTTCGGGGAACAGGGAGTGTTGAAGCATGCAAGTTCGGGAAGCCTGCTGATCGACATGGGAACCACCCCACCTTCCTTGGCGATTCGGATCGCTCAGACCGCCTCGTCACTCGGCCTCCAAGCGCTTGACGCACCCGTTTCCGGTGGCGACATCGGCGCTCGAGAAGCACGACTGTCGATCATGGTGGGGGGCGATGAAGCTGCCTTTCGCCGTGCCTTGCCTTACTTCGAAAAAATGGGGAGATCGATTGTCTACCAGGGTTCCAGTGGATCCGGGCAGCATACCAAGCTGGTCAACCAGACGCTCATCGCCGCCAACATGGTTGGCCTCTGTGAAGCACTGCTGTATGCCTACCGCGCCGGACTGGCGATGGATCATGTCCTGGAGTCGGTTTCCTCGGGTGCGGCGGGAAGCTGGTCGCTTAGCAATCTTGGCCCTCGAATACTCAAGGGGGATTTTCAACCTGGCTTCTTCGTCGATCACATCGTCAAAGACCTCGGTATCGTGCTGGCCGAAGCCGCGCGCATGCGACTGTCGCTTCCCGGTCTGGCGCTGGCGCATCAGCTCTATGTGGCTCTTCAGGCCGCATCTCACGGTCAAAGCGGAACGCAAGCCCTCGTTCACGCGCTAGCAAATCTGAACCACCTACCATGGCCACCGCCACCCCAGGGTTCCGCCCACAGATAGTCGCTCGATCCGCCGTTCTCCGAGAAGGTGCCCTTCAAGCACCGCTTGCTGTGGATCGTGCATCCCCCGAATTCGGAATTGCAAGCGGTGCCAATTCGCCAGGGTGAACCCACCATCCCATCGGGCCGGCAAACAGGATGCTGAAAGGCCGTTCGCGAAAGATTCTCTGAAACTCCCTGTTGAATCGAACTGCAAGCAGATAGCATATTTCTTCGTGGGGCTAGGTTCGATCCTCCTCTGCCGAGCTGATTTCGTATCTCCATCAGCACGGGTTCCTCTTTTGCTTTGACCACTTGATTTAACAGACGGAGCCAATGGCCATGCGACGCGACTCATTTGTTTCACGAATTGCTTTAGCGACCGCCATGGCGATCAACTGGTTCGATTCCGGGTATCTCTCCGCGCAATCCGGATCGCTTGCGAGCTTGCTATCGACCAGTCCGCAGTCTGCAAATGCCATGGCATATGCAAATATCCCTGCCCTCGACAAACTGCTGAAAGACTCCAATGTCACCACGGAATTGCCGTCGGGGGTCACGGAAGCATGGTTGGTGTCCGAGTTCGATCTACCCACCTTCTCCCCTCGATGGGAGCTGGGCCAAGCGGTCCTGACTTCCGATGCTCAACCGCAACAATACGCCAAGTCGGTTGGGGGCTATGTGGACAATATTGAGGGACGGGAGGTGGTCTGGTCCCCAAAACAGATGTATCTAATCCCCGAAGAAGGCCCACTGGTCGGCTTTGCACGCCCCGCCGACCGACGTCTGGTCGCCGGATGGCTGGAATCGACTCCAGGAACCTCCCCCAGCAGTTATCTGATGGAACAGTCCAAGCAGGGCTCCGATTACCTTTCTCTGATGCTCGCATGGGACCTGGAGAATCTGGTCTCACCGGTCGTCCTCCAGCAGAGAATCGGTAATCTGCAAGCGATCGCTGGTGCCGATCCCGCAGCGACCGCAAAGGTGCTTGCATCGATCCGAGGTTTGACCGTCTTGGTCGGGCGAAGAAGCCTCGATGAGTGCATCGTCAAAGTGTCGTTTGACAACTCACCACAGGCATTGGTGGCCAAAGGACCCCAGTTGCTGGCCGAGCTGTTGGAGAGATTTGGTACTCCAGCACCCGAAGTGGCGCAGTGGAATGCCAAACTGGATGGGAATACCGTCGTCCTGCAGGGACGTATCACCGATGCCTCCCTGGACGGACTGCTAGGCGTCTTTAGCCTCAACCAGCAAGCCTCGGAAACCCAGCAGAGTCTCAGCAGCAACGCCTCCGCCTCCTCCGATCCCATTCCCACGGCATCGAAGGCGTACTTTGACAAAGTCGTCAAGCAGATCGAGCGGGTGCGGGACTACAACGCCCGATCGACTGGATATCGAGCTCGATGGAACGACCAAAGCGCTCGAAAGATCGACGAATTGGGAACACTGAATGTCGATCCCGAGCTGGTGGAATACGCTACCAACGTTTCGACAGCTCTTCGCGGCAGCAGCTTGGTCATTCGCCAGACCAACATCCAGGCAGGCGCCACCAAAGCCGAAGCCAATGCCTACAAAGCCCCTGGCCCTACAGGCTACGTCGGCTACGGATACTATGGCAACTACGGCTACGGCGGATTTGGCGCTGGTTACTACGATCCAAATGCCGCTGGCTATTACGATGCCTCCGGTACCATCAACTCGCAGTCCCGCGCGATCGGCAATCAAAGCTACCAGGCGGCACTGAACAACATTGATGCAATGACCCTGGAAATTCGGCGCAAAATGACCGACAAGCATAAGGTCCAGTTCTAATCGGCACTTGGAAGACGCGTGGGCGCTCGAGTGTCCACGCATCTTTCCGAGTCATGCCAAAGTGATTTTGCCCGACGTTGTGTATTCATCGGCTCTCCCAGGAACCGTCAGGCGGGATAGCCCGGGCCCCCCCAACGATCGGGGCGATACAGAGGAGAAGACACACGATGTGCTGCTTTGCGGGTGAAGTCGAATCGGTGAGAAACACGAAGATCTTCGCTCGCATTGCCCCTAACGGGGATCAGTGGTTGATCTACTCGATGGCCTATCGCTCCAAATCGCTCAACGCCATGATCCTGCCCCTTCCTGTTGCCAAAGGATCAGGCGAGAAAGCGGTGGAGTTTCCGATACCGACGCCATGGAAAGATTTTTTCTTCGACCTCGAAAACGCCTTTCCGCCGTTGAGAACCTGGGCAGACTGGCTCCCAAATCGAAAGTCCGTCTCCGTCGAGACGATGCTAGACGGTCCGCTTGAAGTTCATGACCTTGGTAACGCCATCGCATCGTACGTCCCCTCACAGAACGATTTCGACCGCGTCGATCCCCAGTTCCGTATCGCGCCAGCGATCTGGAAGCAAATTCCGCAATACGAAGACTACGGCTTTGCGGTCATCCAGTTGAAATCACTAGAAGCCGAATTGCTTCCCGTCGTGATGCGGTTTCCATCGCGGGATCCGAAGAAGATTTTCTTCCCGACCATGCACATCCATGACGGGCAAGTTCACCCCACCGAACATTTTGACCACTGGCTTTACACTCAAGAACCGCTGTTTGATCGATACTGCGGTCACTACCTGGGGGGGAATGCTATCGACCCCACCACCAGTTGGATTCGCTCCGCTCTGCCCATCGCAAAGACGATACAAACCAAGATCTACGGTGCCTCCATTGAGCCGCGTCTTTTGGTCCATCGCCAACGTTTAGTTGGGGAACTTCCGAATGAAGACCATTGGCTGGAAGCGAATGCGGCAACCTTGGAGCCACTTTGGAATCAGTGGAGAAGCCGGCGGCTGCCGTGGGGGATTCTCACCGGTGCAGGAGTCGCCGGCTTTCTCTGGCTCCTTTACCGTCGCGAAGAAATCCAGCGACAAAAACAACCACCAGCAGACAGCCTGTCGGAATGATCATCGGCGGTGATCCCCAAGGGGCTATCCAGCCGCTCTCGCCATCCGCAGGCATCTAGCGATTGGACGATTGGCGACTTTCTTCTATCGCCAAGACCCGACAGCTTATTCGGGCAACAACTCCAACTCCAGTTCCACTCGGCGTGCCCCCTGGTTGGATAGCCATTGAGTCAAGCGACGGTCGATCGCTTCCAGCGACCCTTCATCCTTCCCTTCATCCGGCATCTGTTCGTTCAGCCAACTCTTCAGCGCTTCCAGATCCTCGCCAGTCATTCGCCCGCGCTCCACCTTCAGTACTTCCCACGTCGACCACCGCTGCAGCTCTTGCCAATCCGAGAGCGTCCACCGACACCCATCCCAGCGCAGGTGACGAAGATCACGGCAAAGCCTCTTCACCTTCTCTGAAGACAGGGACAAGCTGTCAAATCCAACGAAAGTCGCCGGGCATGGCCCAGGATCCGCCAGTCTCATGAACTGCTGGATTTCCTTCTCCATCTGCTGCCCACGAATCCGCCACGAGACCATCTTCAAATGCTGCGTCTCGATCTCCCACAGATTGTCAGGACTCAGAAGCGCTAAGGGAGCCTCTAGGCGCTGCAGCTGCGGGGTGTCTCGCACCAGCGTCGCCAGTCCCCCCTGAGTCATGGTGCGGGGAGCCTCTACCGCCAGTTCTAGCAACTCCCTCCGCCCCGGACTCTGAGACCAGCATCCGTCGTCGTTGTTGCAGTCGAACAACCTGAGGTGCGTCAGATTTCCACTCGAAAAAACCTGGGGCCAAATCGATTCGGGAAGATCCAGATGCTGGAGATCCATCCGCTTGCACTTGGAAAAATCGATCGAACTCCATAAGACGCTGAGATCCACTGCATTCGTCCGATCCAAGCTCCCCTCATAGATGAACTCCATCGGCTGTAGGCCATCCAGCCTTTGAGAAGGCGCTGCCTTGGGCAAGGCCCCCCTGAGGGTCACTCGCTTCTTCTCCGCAAGCCACCACGAGGGGAGAGGATCGTCAGGAAGGTCCCTGAGATCCAGAGTCCAGTCGGTAGCAATCGATAAGCCCGAACGATCCAACTGACTTTGTCGCCATGATGGCAGGTGTGTACCATCCTGCAGTGGAATCCATCCCCACTTGGATGCAGGGAGTGACACGGAGCTGCTCGGCGCTTCCGCTACCGACTTCAGGAAGGAGTTCAGTCGACTGCGCTCCTTGGAGCGGCTGATGGCTTGCAGCGGAAGAAAGAAAAGTCCTACCAGGACTAGCAAGGCCGCGATGAGCCCCCATGGGCGGGCGGCCTTGGGTGCCCAAAAGAGGGAAAGTAGCAGCATGGGCAACCAAATCGCAAAGAAAGCCCACACCAAAACATCCCAATGCCACCGAACTCCCGCTAGAGCGAGCCAGCCTAACGCCAGCATCAAGGAAAGTAGCAAACCATCCCCAGCCATCCACCACCATCGACGGCTCCAGCGGCTCTCTGAATGCAGCGATTCCATCACACTTGAATTCAATAGGAATGAAACGACTTGAATGCACCCTGCCAGTTTACTACGCCTTGGCTTGCGATTGGGTTCGACAACAGCTTCCGCCGAAACGCCCGCTTTGCACCTCTAGGAAGCTTGTCTTCCCCTCACCCCTTCTCCCACTCCGCCCCACCTCGATCCATCGCTGCGGCCGGCCAGATAGGATGAGACCAACGACCATTGTTGCGCCGGCTCCTGAACCACTAAACTGCAACTCCACCAAAGGTCGCTCCACTGGCATTCTTGGATTCTTTCTGAATAGGACCGGAAGAGAACGCATGTTAGGCAAAATGATGAAGGACGAGCGTCAAGCGGACGGGACGAGGGGAAATCGCTGTATGGCCAGGAACAAGTTTGTTTCAATCTCCAGACGGAAAACAAAACGTCCTACCCACCAGCCGATCGCCATCGCGGGCATGCTGCTCCTCCTGGTCGCAAAGGGCTCGATCCAAGCGCAGACGAACGATCGAAAAGAAGAGCCCTGGGAAGCGTTTCCAGCCGCACAGGTGCAATTCCTGGGAGGCAGTCCGTTTCAATTCCAGTTGGAAGTGAACGCCAAAACCTTGGTGGCTATTGGGGTGGATCGCGCTCTGTACGCATTTCGAGTGCAGGCAGGTTTGCCAACGCGAGGGGCCATGCCTTTGAGAGGCTGGGCGACTCCTGAGCCGTCTGGCGCATTTCCGGGGTTTTTTGAAGGGCACTATCTATCGGCCATCTCACTGCATGCGGCCACGGATGATCGCTTTCGACCGATGGTCGACCACATGATCAGCGGACTTGGCGAATGCCAAAAGGCGATGGGAGGCGAGTATCTTTTTGCCTCTCCCGAGGAGGAGTTCGCCGCCAATCGCCTGGATGGCGTCGTCTGGTATCGGGTACACAAACTACTGGAAGGTCTGATCGCGGCACATGTGCACGCGAAGAACAAAGAAGCTCTTCCCATCGCACTTCAGATGGCCAATTGGATCCAGCGAAGAGTGCAGCTTTATGGAGACGATTTCCGAAAGGTGAAAGAAGTCGAGTACGGCGGCATGACGGAAGCGATGGAGAATCTAGCGCAGCTAAGCGGTCGCGCAGACCTCCATGAACTGGCTCTCCAATGGGAGCAACCAGATAAGATCTTGCGGAAGCTGGCCGATGGAGGCGACTACCTGGAACATGCCAACACTCTAGCTGCGAAGATCGTTGGCGCTGCGAGAATCATGCAACTGGATCCCTCCAGTTCGCTCCACCGAAAAGCGGTCGAGCAATTCTGGGAGAACACCTGCGGCGAGGGAAGGAAAATCTATCCCACGGGTGGAACGAGCATCCACGAGGGGATGCCAGGCAAAGGGAAACTGGCCAATACCCAAAACCGCATGCCCCAGGAAACCTGTGTCTCCTACAACCTGATGAAGATCGCGCAAAGTCTTTATCTGGCCTCGGGGGACCCGAAGTACATCGACTTTTACGAACGATCCCTTTGGAATGCCATTCTAGGAAGCCAGGATCCAGCAACTGGCTGGAAAACCTACTATCAGCCGATCGGCGTCCATTCCGTCAAAGACTTCCGATCGAATGAAACCGGGTGCTTTTGCTGCAACGGTACCGGCCTGGAGAACCCGGCGCGATCCGCCTCGCTGATCTATACCCGCCAACAGGATCGCCTGCGAATCAATCTCGCGATTGCCTCCCGCCTGGATTGGCCCGAACTGCAGGCTAGCTTCATCCAGGAAACCAACTTCCCCTTCGCCGACACCGGCACCATCACCGTACGTTCGAAAGCCCCAAAGTCATTCACGATCGAACTGCGCATCCCCAGTTGGACAACCAACGCCGCATCGATTTCGGTCAATGGGAAGGCGGTCGAAGTGTCGGGGCGGTTCGCCGTCCTTCAGCGCACATGGCAAGACGGGGATCGCATCCAATATCACTTCCCACAGACCTTCACAACCGAAACCCTACCCGATGACGAACGGCAGTTCTCGATCCTTCGCGGTCCCTTGGTGATGACGGCAATAGGAACCGATCCCAAACTGGGACGATGGGTCGCTCCCTCCCTCGACGCCCTCTTCGCATCCCTTTCCCCCGCCACCACCAACACCAAGCCAGACTCGTTCGATCTGGAGTTCCAAGCGACCGACCATGGAGGACGATCCATCCGACTGAAACCCTACTTCCTCATCGCCGCCGGTCAGTTCTTCACCGCCACCTGGAACCTTGTCGACGCACATCTTCCGGAAGACGATCAACGCAACCTCGCTCTTGGAAAACCGACTCTCTGTTCCACCCCCGAACCAGAAGGAACCAATTTGGAATGCTTCATGCGCGCCTCAAAGGCCGTCGATGGATTGTTCGGTGGTGACGATGACTGGTATGTCAAATGGTTTCCTAATGGGATGTCCCCTCAGTGGATCATCGTCGATCTGCAACAGCCCGAAGCGATCGGATCGGTGCGATGGATACCGGCCAAGGAAGACAGCGATGCGGGGATTGCCTATCGTTATCGAATTGAGTCGTCTTTGGATGGGGAAAACTGGCAAATCCTCGCCGATGCGTCGGAGAATCAAAAAGCAGAAACTGCCTACCAACATGCATTCGAAGGAACAGCGCGCTGGATTCGATTGACCACCCTTCCCAACCCATCTGTCAAAGACCACCAGGCACGCCCAAAAATCGCTGAGCTGCAGGTCTTGGCCCCCTGATGGTGACGCCGAAACGAAATGGAGGGCTGAGCAATCAGTCCAACCAACCGATCCACGATCTGGCGAATGTAACTGCTGTATGCGAACTGCTCGCCAACCAGCTTCATCTCCACAGCAACTGTTAACCGAAAGAAGATTCCACTATCTCATCTTTAGATGCGCAGCATGCCTTCCCTCGTCATCCTGCTAACACTTCCACAGCGCACCGCAGGGGTCTTCTCACGGGATCGATAAGAAACCACTGAGGTTTTCTCGAGAACCAATCGCTAGTTTCTGAAAAAACCGATCACGCTAGCGGCTCTTATTTGTTTTGGCACGATCGTTGCAGATCTTCCCAACGTGCAGCGCGTGACGCTGGGGAGACTTCCTCTCTGCAGACCGATGATTGGTTCATCGAAACGGACTGCATTGCTGTTTCCTGTCGACTTCTAGGGTAGGTGTTTTTGAAAGGACCACGTTGATGATCAAGGCTTGGAATCGGTTGGTTCGGGGCGAAGAAGGTGCAAGCTTGGTGGAGTACACGCTGCTCTTGGTGTTAATCGCCGTAGTCGCAATCGCAGCAGTTTCAACTCTAGGGACCACGGTGAACACTCAGATGAATAGCGTCAGCGACAAGATCGATGGCACCTGACAAGTCGGTAGACTGCTGGCGACGTGGTTGATCGCAAGCGATTCCTTGCCACAGATCACCGGTGCCTTAAGCAAACGATCGAACCAAATCGCTTGGGAAACCATCTTTCGTTACGTGCGGAGGATGGTTTCTCTCTTTTCAGACATTCCGCAGTCACACCCGATGCGATGGCTTTGTCGCTTCTTTCGGGCATCGGTCTTCTCTCAGTTCGCTGTCGTTGCAACTCCGCAACACGCTGACTCGATCGGCTAAGATGTTGGCATGGAGGAATCCACTGCAAGACAGATCTTGAACCTAGTTGGATTGCCCTCGATCGAACCACCTCATTTCGGGGGCATCACGATCTCCGTACGCTGCCCCAAGGGATGCCGCTTCATGAACTCCCTCTGCCGCCGTATCTGGCTGATTGCCTTTTTCTGGACAGCCATCGCCCATCCGCTAACTTCATCCGGATCAGAACAAGTGCCACCGACGAGTCGGCACTCCCAATCACTATTTCCACCTGGCATGGCAGGGATCGCAAGATATCGGATCCCTGGCCTAGTGGTGACAGCCAAGGGAACCCTTCTGGCGTACTGCGAAGCCAGGCGCGATGGAAGCGGCGATTGGGGTGAAATCGAGGTTCATTTGCGTCGGTCGGTCGATGGTGGCGCGAGCTGGCTTCCGTCGCAAAAGATAGCTCATCGATCCGACCGAATCGAAGGGAACCCGACAAAAGCAAATGGTGGTGAGAAGGAGCAAACCGTTAACAATCCGGTGGCGATCGTGGATCGGCAGACAGGAGCGATCGAGTTTCTCTACTGCGTCAACTACGCTCGATGCTTCCAAATGCGCAGCACCGATGACGGGGCCACTTGGAGCGATCCCAAGGAGATCACATCGGTGTTTGAGCCGTTTCGCAAGAGTTACGACTGGAAGGTGATTGCGACTGGCCCTGGGCACGGAATCCAGCTTCCCAGCGGCCGCCTGCTGGTTCCGATCTGGCTGGCCTACGGACCGGCGGGAGCCCATCATCCCTCGGCGGCCGCAACAATCTACAGCGATGATCATGGAAAGACTTGGCAAGCAGGGACGATTGCCATGCCGGACGAAGGGGATTATGGGGATCCGAACGAGTCGATTTTGGCACCGACCTCCGACGGCAAAGTCCTGATGGTCACTCGCAACGAATCGGTCCCCAACAGAAAGCTGATCGCCATCAGCCCAGATGGTGCCACCCAGTGGAGCCGCCCAGAGTTCCATGCGGCGCTTTGGGAGCCGCGCTGCATGGCCAGCCTTCTCAAGCACTCCAGTGGCGTGCTTCTCTTTTCCAACCCACACACGGTGGGTCGGGATGCGGCAGGAGCCGAGCTGCCGGACAGCCGAGGTAAGCGAGAGAACCTAACCATCCAGCTCAGCCATGATGACGGGGCTACCTGGCCTATCAGAAAAACCTTGGACTCTGGTCCTTCGGCATACTCGGACCTAGCCGAACTTCCCGACGGCTCCCTCCTCTGCCTCTACGAACGGAACGACTCGATCGATTGCACACGTTTCACTTTGGATTGGATTCGAACACCATGACTTCCAACGCCTCTCGCTTTCTGTTGGCGTCTCATTGGATCGCCGCTTGGGTTTGCTTCGCCATGCTGGCTGTGAGCCCCGTTCAAAGCCAGCCTCCCAACATCTTGCTGATCGTGTCGGAAGATAACGGTCCAGAACTGGGGTGCTACGGCGACTCATCGGCGCGGACTCCGCATCTGGACCGGCTGGCCGGTGAAGGGGTGCGATTCGATCGCGCCTTTGTCCCTCAAGCCGGATGCAGCCAATCCCGCGCCAGCCTACTCACTGGACTCTATCCCCATCAACATGGACAAATCGGCCTAGCGACTTGGGGATTTCGGCTTTACCACGAAGAATTCCCAACGCTTCCCGCACTCCTAAAAAACGCCGGATTTCGAACCGGCATTATCGGAAAACTCCATGTCGAACCAGCGACTCCCTTTCCCTTCGACTTCAAGAAAATCTCTCTATCCAACTTTTCGCGGAAGAACCTAGCGGACTACGCAAAGTCGGCTGGGGAGTTTTTTCGCGCAGGCGACGCCCCCTTCTTTCTGAGCATCAATTTCCCAGATGCCCATGATCCATGGCTGCGGCAGGTCGATGGGTTACCTGAATCACCGCAAGCTGGTGATCAGGTCCGAGCGATGAGCTATATGGGGATCGATCCGCCTGGCATGCGGGATATGGTTGCGGACTACTACAACTCACTTGCTCGGTTGGACGCCTGTGTCGGACAACTGCTGGAGGAATTGCAAAAGAGCGGCAAGGTGGACAACACTCTGGTGGTCTACATGGGGGACCACGGCGCCGACATGCTGCGAGGCAAACGAACCTGCTTCGACGGAGGCATTCGGGTGCCGTTGCTGGTCCGTTGGCCCGGGCACAGCAAGCCGGGAAGTCGCATGGAATTGGTCTCCACACTGGATCTCATGCCGACATTTCTAACCGCAGCCGGTGCAGCGATCCCTGCGGGACTTCCGGGGCGGCCTCTGCAACCGGTGCTGGCGGCTCAACCCTCCGAATGGCGAGAGCAAATTTTCTTCGAGTACCACACGCACGGTGCAGCCAACAACTACTTTCCACAACGAGGCGTCCGGACCAATCGATACAAGTTGATTGAGAACCTCCTACCTGGAGAGCTTCATCCCGATTTTGACCTGACGATCCGCAAGTTGAATAAAGATGCGAAAGAGCGAGATACCCCCGGTGGACTCGACCTGGCAGCGGTGATCCAAAAGGCCCCAGAGCCAATTCGCTCAGCCTACCAGGAGGCTCGACAACCGCCTCGCTACCTGCTCTATGACCTTTCCGAAGATCCCTACGAGTTTCGAAATCTCGCAGGCGATCCCAACCACTCGGACACCCTTCGCTCTCTCCAGGCATTGTTGGATCAATGGCGACGCGATAGTGGAGACCCCTTACTGGATGCCTCCAATCTTCAACGGCTGACGAAAGAGGTCCGAGCGGTCAAAACCAAGGCCCAGGCTCAGGATGTTACCTGGGGCTATCCCTATTTTTTCCTGGGAATAGAGCCGCCCAAGAACCTACTCAGCCAACCACCGAAAGAGAAGGGCGAACAAGACGATTGAGATGCGATGGGACAGTGGGGGCGATTGACGCGAAAGAATGACCCCAGGACCGCGACTAGGAGATGCCCAGCCGCTTGAAGATATCCGTGCCTAACCAAAGAAGCTCCCTCGCGTGCGGCGGTGAACAGCCAAAGCAGGTCGCTTGGCAAGTGGTAGTTTTGCAAACGATGGCAGCGCCTGTCGCTTTCCTGCTTCCTTTTCCATCGCCACAATTCCGACTTTCCCTGATTGCAGGCCTTGCCGAATCAAAGACTTGTCTTGTTCAGAAGGAAGTGGAGCTCGGGAAACAGTGCTTCTGCGGAATCCACCGAACCGTCGGTCGATGCGTTATCGACGACGCTTGCCTGCAGGGGCCACGGCGTTGGACTGACGACGGAATTCAAACAGGTGTGCAACGCGGATCCAACGTGGAAGGCTGGAATCACCACACCAAGTTGTCCAGGCTTTTCGGAGAGCACCTCCGGCAATCGATCTGCCATTCGATTCATTAAGCCTGTGGAATGGGATCGGCGAGGTGTTCACCTTGCGATTCCTTCGCATTCCGTTGCAAAAAAGAACTCCCGTTGCGCCAGTCCGCCCCACGGCTACGGCTCCCATGCCGACTTCAATTCACTTACCTTCAGTGCTTCCAGCACCACCTTCCCACCTCTCGCTTCGAGGAAGATTTTCCGATTCTCGGGATGGGTGTTGTAGGGCATCGGAACGTAGCAAAGGCCATCGCTGGCGAAGACCTCCACCCCCGTACGATCTACCAGGATGACCAGTCGCTGACGGCCATCACGAAGAGGCGCTGGCGTTTTATGCCCCGCCACACTCAACTCCTGCTTCCCGAAATCGTACTCGATCATGACATCCCGAAGGTTGAGCACCAGCTCCTTGGCGTCTCCGGGCCGGAAGGATACTTCGACCTCCAGCAACTCAGCCGAGATAGCTGCCAAAGGATTGGGGTCCCCCGGCTGAATGCTCTCGAGATCGAAGGTATCGGTCTTCTTGCGAAGCTGCTCCAGCTCCTCCACTGGCATGTAGGTCAGCCGCGGCCCGTCGACCGTCTGCCTCAACCCCAGTTCCAAGGGCACGGTCATACTCTGGTTGAAAGGCATCCCCTTGGTTTCCGTTCGCCACCACCCGATCAGAATCCGTCGCCCGTCAGGAATATCGCTGAAGGACTGTGCAGCGTAGAATCCTTTCCCCCGCTGTCCGGTCAAACGCATCGCATCTGGCCAGAATCGCTCGCCATCGAAATCCCCAATCCCATAATCGCTGTTGGCCGCCATCAGCACCCACTTCTTTGAATCCGGTCTCCCCTCGACCGGCAACTCAAAAAAGTCGGGGCACTCAAAAAGAAATCCAGCCCCTGGTCGGTCGCCGGGCGTGATGCTGGCCAGTGTCCAATCCTTCAGATCGGGGGAGGTGAAAAAATGGACGGTATGCTCTCCTTGCCATTCGACGTAAAGGACCATCACCCACTGATCCGTTGGTGCATGCCAGAAGACCTTGGGATCCCGATTGCCCCCTGTCACTTGAGGAAGAATGGGATTGCCTTGGTACTTCGTGAATTTCCGGCCATCTGTGCTGTAGGCAATCCCCTGCACCGTCGGATTCCCTGCTGCCGTGTAGATCAAAACCAACGGCGGATTTTCCAGACTTCCCAAGCCGCTGGTGTTCTTCCAATCCACCACCGCACTACCGCTGAACATCGGGCCCATCGCATCGGGAAGCAGAACATCCCCCAACTCTTCCCAATGAACGAGGTCTTTGCTGACGGCATGCCCCCAGTGCATGTTTCCCCAAGACCAACCATAGGGATTGTGCTGAAAGAATAGATGGTATTCGCCTCGATAGAAGACGCATCCGTTGGGGTCGTTGTTCCAGCCCCTGCGTGGCGAGAAATGAAATTGCCCACGTAGCGACTCACGATACAGAGCTCCTGAATCCAACAGTTCGTCGCTCTGCCGAACACTCGCAAGCGCCTTCGAATCCTCATGCAGTCGGTCGACCACCAGGCTGACCTCCTTGCCACTCCAGTCGCTTACATCCATCGGTGCCCACCAGTCCGGCTCACCCTCCGACAGCTCGATCTCGTTGCTGACGATCGCCACCCCATCGACCCATAGAGTCACTTTGCTCTTGGGGGCTCCGTTGCGGATAGGAAGGTGAAGGTATCTGGTCGTCGCTTGAAACTTCCGCTCCACGTTCGAAACAAAACCTTTGGGGCGCTGATTGGTCTGCACGAGATGATCGACGTTCAAATGCCCCCAGCTACCTTTGGCGTTATCGCGGATCCGAAGTCGCGCTTTTTCACCGATCAAGCGGGCGACATCCCACCATTCGGTAGCAAGACGCTCGCTGCCACCAGGGCTCGTATTCCCACCCGAGGCTCGACGAACCACCTCCCCATCCTTTGTCAGTTCGAGTTCCAGCACCAACTGCTCGCTTCTTCCCCCTCCAATCAAAAATGAGATATACCGTCGCTCAATCAGGAACTCGGGGCTGGTCAACACGCCAATGGAGTCATCTCCACCGACGAAAGAATTCACCAGTCGCTCGCCTAGATACCCATCGACCATCATCTGCCCTGGCAAAGTTCCACTGGCTGGTCCTTCTCCGAATGCATCTCCCTCTTTCTCCCAAGGAGCATAGGAAGGCGACTCGAAATCCGCGATCAGCAAGTCAGGCATCTCCTGAAAAGCCCTGCTGTCACGGGAGGGCAGGAGACAGAAAAGGCAAGCGAACAGCCACCGAAGCCCGTTCGTCGCTTGAATGCTTTGGATCATTTCCCAACCTTTCACAGATCGATGATTTGCTGCCCCCTCGCCCGACACACAGGCTGGCAGCCCCACTCAGTGGAGCCGCATTTTCGATCGAAAGCAACAACCCTTGATTCTCTTGGATCCCATCCGACCGCAAGTCTTCCGGCATATCCAACAGCTGTGTGAGCCCATCCCATTTGCGTTGCTTGGCCGGCCCTCTGGAAACATCCAGCAAGGCAAGGGAGCAATAGAATCGATGAATCCGATGTCTTTACGACCATGGAATGGATCCGTGGGTCAAGTCCTCCGCACGAAGACTCAACGGCGCCCTGCTGGAATCCATGTGGCGTTTTACCAGAACGGCGCTGGCCGTCCGTTTCTTTTGGGGCCAGCGTCGCACACCGCAAGGCTTTCGCGCTACCGATCCTAATTGAAAAATATCTGAAACCACGACGCCAACGATCCGGCGACCTAGCATCAGCGATTCCAAACGGACGCGGTCAAGCAATCACTAGCCAAAACGTTTCCAGATGGACCGAAAACAATGGCTCGCGCAAACGATTCCGTTCGACTCCGAATACCGTTTCGCAACTCGGGATCAAGGCCGCCGCAATTCCGCTCGACACATTCGCATGGAACGATCAGCGCTTGAAAAAAATAGCTTCTCAGATCCCTGCGGCGTGACGCTATTTCGCCATTTCCATCACAACGCGAAAACCGATGTCGTAATCGCGCTCGGCGGGGTCGTCTCGGAATCGAAAAGCCGAACGGCAAAAGGTGGCCGGGTTATGCCAGCCACCACCACGCGCCACCTTGGCGGTGCCTGATTCCGGCCCTTTCGGATCGACGACGGTACCCACTGGGTAGTCACCATACCAATCGCTGCACCACTCCCACACGTTGCCGTGCATGTCGTGGATCCCCCATGCGTTTGGGAGCTTTTGCCCCACGCGACTTGTCGATCCTTTGTTTCCCAAAATGCGTTCCATGTAGTTGGCCTGATCCTCTTTCCAGAGGGCGGTGGCATCCAGTGGTCGAAGGCCACTGTTGTTGGCAAACCATCCATAGTCCTCCAACTTTTTCCCCTCACCGACTGCGAAAGCACCGTGACTTCCAGATCGGCACGCATACTCCCACTCGGCTTCACTGGGCAACCGATACTGGCGGCCCGCCGCTTGCTCTTCCGGCAATTCGCTCAGAAGTCTGCAGAAATCGACCGCGTCTTCCCAGGAAACATTCTCAACTGGATAGTCTTTCCTCGATCCATCGCCAGCGTCTTTGAAATGGCTTGGGTTGGCCCCCATCAATCGCTGATACTGCTCCTGAGTCACTTCGGTTTGCCCCAGGAAAAACCCCTTGGTCAACTCGACCGAATGCAACGTCTCGTCCAACTCAGCTTCTTTGTCATCAGCCGAACTCCCCATGGCGAATCGGCCGGAGGGAATCGCGACCAGCCGCATCCCCAAGTGGTTGACAACCACTGGCTGGTCAGCCAGTGGGCCATCCTGAGCGAACAGGGGACCGCTGCAGGCAAGTGCCAAAACCAACCCCATCATCCCGATTGCCCGCATCGGACTCCCCCTTCTCTTAGGTCGCTCGATCAAAACGCGATGTCCCAATGAAACACCGGCCGGGCGTCCACAGAACGCGGACGCCCGAAGAGAACATCCATCACGATAGACCCATCGTCCGCTCACTTCCAGCAGATTCCCGTGGTCGATAAAGCCACTGAAAGGAATCCCAGGTGCGAACTGGCCGAAGTTGCATCGCGGATTTCGCCATTCAACGTTGCGCCGCACCCTGGCGACAACTTCGATTCAGCGGTCCATCATCGCTGCACGCGTGCTGAACCTCCCTTGGCCATCGCTTCTACCTCCGAGAGACGGGCCATCGAAACATCACCTGGGAATGTCGTCAGCAAGGCACCGTGAGCCCAACCTAGACGCAAGGCTTCATCGGGAGTTCGGCCCGCCAGCATTCCGTAAAACAACCCAGAAGCGAATCCATCGCCACCACCAATACGGCAGACGACGTCCAGTTTGCAGGTTGGGCTGACGTATTGCTTGCCGTCGTACCACAGGACAGCCTCCCAATCGTGTCGATTGGTGGAGTGGACTTCGCGGAGCGTCGTTGCGACCGCTTTGACGTTCGGAAACTTCCCAGTCACCCGCTCGATCATCTGAAAGAAAGAACTTGGATCGAGTGCCGAACTGTGCTCGACATCCTGCCCCTCAATCCCCAATCCCTTTTGCAGGTCTTCTTCATTGCCCACCAGCACATCGACATGCTCGACGATCTTGCGGATCATCTCCTGCCCCTTCGCCTCACTGCCGATCGTCTTCCACAATTTGGCGCGGTAGTTCAGGTCAAAACTAGTCACCAGTCCCTGGGCCTTAGCGGCTTTCATCCCCTCGAGAATCAACTCGGAAGTGGTGGGAGAAAGAGCGGCGAAGATCCCGCCGGAATGAAACCAACGCACGCCGGTAGCGAAAATCTTGGCCCAATCAAAGTCCCCTGGCTTCAGCATCGCACCGGCTTCGTTAGCGCGATTGTAGAAGACCACCGGTGGACGCACCCCCTGACCTCGATCGCTGTAAACGGTTGCGATATTGGGGCCTCGCACCCCGTCATGCTCGAACCACTTGTAGTAGGGTCGGACGCCCATTTCCCGAACGCGCGCCTGCACCAGTTCCCCGATTCCATAATCCACCATCGCCGTCGCGACTCCCGTCTTCAAGCCGAAGCAATCGGACAAGTTAGCCGCCACGTTGTACTCACCACCCGAGACGTGAATCTCAAACTGCCGAGCCTTCCGGAAGGGAATGATCCCAGGGTCCAGTCGGTGCACCAAGGCACCAAGGGAGAGGAAGTCCAGGTCTTTGGAGGCGGGGATCGATAGCTGAGCCATAGTGAGTCCTTTGATGAACAAAAAAAGATCTGTATCGTGATTTCAATATCCTTCCCTCGGGAAGGACTCTGTTTCCAGCATTCCTGCAGATTGCAGCGGTTCAGATCGTCGTGCTGGAGAACCCTCCATCCACAACGATGTTTTGCCCTGTCACAAATGAACTGGCGCGTGGACTTGCCAGCCAGATCACCGCACCCGAAAGTTCCTCGGGATTTCCGAACCTCGCCATCGGCGTGTGAGAAATAATCTGCCTACCTCGCTCCGACAAGGAACCATCTGCTTGGTAGAGCAAGCCGCGATTCTGTTCGGCCGGAAAAAAACCGGGGCTGATCGCATTGACGCGAACTCCGCGCGTCGCCCACTCCCTTGCTAAAAACTGAGTCAGATTGAGAACCGCTGCTTTGGCCGCCGAGTAAGCAACGACTCGCGATAGAGGAATCATCCCCGACATAGAAGCGATATTGATGACGCTTCCTTTCCCCGCGGATAGCATCGCCTCACCGAAGACCTGGCAAGGCAGCAACGTCCCCCCCACCAAGTTCAAGTCGAAGACTTCGCGCCATGCACTAGTCGGCAACTTGCAGAAATCGGCACCGGGAGGCAGGGTCGCATCGGGACGGTTGCCGCCTGCCGAATTGACCAAAACCGTGGGAATTCCGTAGTGTTGTTGAATCGCCTCAAGAGCTCGACGCAAAGAGCTTTCCTGCAATGCGTCGGCTTCAAAGAACGCGGCTACGCCGCCCGCAGATTCAATCGCCGCCACTCGCTCGGCACCCCGCTCCCGGTTCCGCCCGAGCACCGCAACACGAGCCCCGGCGCTGCCTAGCGCGTCGGCCATGGCACCCCCCAATCCGCCGGTGCCACCGAGCACTACCGCGACCTCCCCACCTAAGTCAAACATCTTGAGTGACCGCCCCTAACCACATTGAAAAAACCCGGGAATCGCTGATCCACCGCTTTGGGGTAACGCACCCATCCCAAAAATGCGTCTATGTAACGACGTATGGTAACAATTCCCTAGGAAAGGGTCGAGTTCACTCATTCCCCCTCCGGCTCAATTCGCCACCACGCACTTCGACAGAGCCAAACGAAAAGGAACGATTGCGAAGCGTTAGGATCATGATTCCCATGAGTTTTGCTCCTAGAGGGTTCGCTTCCCTCGTCGACTCGCCTATCCTGAAGATACAGTACGTTGCGAAAGAACCGATGCCCAAATCCATCCCTGATCCACACTCAACAAGGGAGAACGAAGAGATGTTCCAACGTCGCGCGGTGCTTTGCACTCTGGCAGCAGCTCCTTGGATCCTTAGGACCAACTCGCGTCACCTGCTTGCTCAAGATACTGCTTCCCCCATCCCTCCCAAGGCTTCGTACACGCAGGCGCAGTGGCAGGAAGTGGTCGACCGCGCGGTGGTTTTTTTACGAGCTCAGGGTCGGGACGACCAAGGGGCCTACAGCAGTACCAACGGACTGGGGGTGACCGCACTGGTCATCGCGGGGTTGGCAAGTGTCGGAGTCCCGCCGAGCGATCCAGCAGCAGCCAAATCGATCGACTATTTGATGCAGTACCAGCAGGCCGATGGCGGCATCTACCGCAAGGAGTCCAAGCACACCAATTACGAAACCTGCTTGGCCATGATGGCGCTCGCCCGCTACAACGCCGATGGAAAATACCAGGAAGTCCTGGATGGGGCCGAACGGTATGTCAAAGGATTGCAGTGGGACGAGACCGAGGGAAAATCGCAGGAGGACATGGAGTATGGTGGGGCAGGATATGGCAGTAAGTCACGCCCGGATCTCTCCAATACCAGCTTCCTGATCGATGCGCTCAAGAGTGTCGGAAGAGGAGCGGACGATGAGGCGATTCAGAGAGCCCTGACGTTTGTGACACGGACGCAGAACCTGGAATCCTCCGTCAACTCGGCCCCCTTCGCGACCCTTGTGAACGACGGCGGCTTTTACTATACCCCTGCCGCCGGAGGTGAAAGCCAAGCGGGAAAACTCCCTAACGGTGGCCTGCGCAGTTATGCGTCGATGACCTACGCAGGGCTCAAGAGCATGATCTTCGCCGGTGTCGCCAAGGACGATCCCAGAGTCCAAGCGGCTGTCAAATTCCTCCAGTCGAACTACTCTTTGACCACCAACCCGGGCATGGGCTCCAGTGGCCTCTATTACTATTACCACACCATGGCCAAGGCACTGGACGCCTTCGGTGAAGAGGTGTTTGTTGCGGACGATGGCGAGCATCGGTGGCGATCCGAACTCTTTCACCAACTCCAGCAGGCTCAGAAACCCGACGGGTCCTGGGTCAATCCTGATGCGCGATGGCTGGAGGGAGACCCAAACTTAGTCACCGGGTACGTTCTGATGACCATGGCCTACCTCAAACCAGCGACCTCCTGACCACTTCAGCACCGCGTAGACTGCTGCGATCTAGCATCCCCCCGCACAGGGCGATCCGATCGACTCAAAAGAGTTCCTGTCGATCGGCGCCAGCAGTCGATTCGTCGGTGCTCCGTCCTGCGATGCCCGAACATGGCCGAATGGCCGTTCGGACCTTTTTTGGTTGCGTGGCCACCCAATCACCCGAGTCCTCTGGTTGTCAAGCGATACCAGGCCAGCGGGCCAAGGGGAGCGAAGAATACCCCAGCGAGCGACTGAGGCGATGCAACCCGAAAGAGAAAGTAGGGGCGTAAGGACTCGAACCTTAAATGACAGAGTCAGAATCTGTAGTGTTGCCAATTACACCACGCCCCTGAAGCGATCGCCGCATGGCGACGATCTTTTACGGTAGAGCAATGGAGCCCCTTGGTCAAGGCCTTCTAGTAGGCTGGCCCACGGAGCGACCCCCAGGCTGTGCTGGCCGCTGACGCTTCTGCTCCGCCGGCGAAAACCGCTGTGAGGAGGCTTGGCGAACCGTATTGCCGGTGGGCCTGGACTTGCGAGTCTGTGGGTTCCCGGTGGAGGGTGTCGCTGGAGCCGAAGGAGCCTGAGGCGAAACCGACTGCGTTGATGGTTGGGATGGAATCGAGGATTCCAACCCCTCGACCACCTGCTCATCGCTCCAAGTCTCGTTGATCACCTGCCCGTCCGAGTGGCCACCATCCATCACTGTGGAACCGCCAGCACAATGGGCACATCCCCCATCGCCTTCGCATCCCTGCGTGCAGCCGGTGCAGCCCTGGCATCCCGAATCGCCACAGCCACCCGCGCAGCTTCCACTCTGACCACCCAGGGCACCATGGGCATTCCATGCCCCCCCCTGATAACCCCGCACCGGGGCTCGATAGACCACTGGACCAGTCCCCGCCGGGACGTATCGCACTCCCATGAGATCGCCGACGCGATGTAGGAGCGGCGCTGTGTGAAAGTTGGCATGACCATCGCCACAGGCGACCCCACAACTGGCTCCACACCTCCCTACCCCGCCAGCGGCGGATGCACCGCCACATTGCTCGACGACGGGTGGATGATTGTAATACTCATCGACGTATAATTCGCCACATCCTGTGCTACATCCCCCTGGATAGCCCCATCCCAAAGGCCCGCATGGGCGCATCCCGCAACAGCCAGTGGAGATCAAGCCAATCAACAACCAACCGCTGTTCTTCCAAAAACCCATCGTTGCTCCCCCTGTTTCAATCCAGAAAGGCGCACCCACAAAATGACACCTGGGCCATTCCATCAGCGGTGGTCGCCATCCAAACTATCGATCCGGCAGAACCGCTAAAAACAGAAATTCCCGCACAATCGTCAAAGTCGAAGGAGTCGCTCGATGGCCAGACAAGAAGCCGACCGCGAAGACCTTCTCAAAGAAACGACTGCATACCCGCACCGAGGATTGCTTGCACTGGACAATCCCCATGGCTGGGTCCTCTTGGGAGAACGAAAGCAAGGAGCGATCAGCATCTACTACGGCACCGAGACCGTCTTTCAGTTCAATCGGGACGGCTACCTGCGCCGCGTGTTTTGGCAGGGGACCAAATGGGCCGCAGCAAATGGCCGACTGGAAGCCCTGGTCCGGATTAAGCCCTCAGTAGAGGACGACGTTTCGAGCCTGGAAGAAAATGTTCACCGAGTGATCCACCAGCGGCAAACAGCCAATGAGCTGGAACTGCAAAGCATGCAAAGCCACTGGGAGCTGTGGCGTCAAACGACGGTTCAAACCACGGAAGATCGCTTCCGATGGGACAAGGTCTTCTGGGACTCGGAACCGATCGAGCGATCTGCTGATCGATGGCATGCCGCAGTCGATCACTTCAGCCGCATCCTCCGACGAATGCCTCGCAGACTCTCGATCGCCCAAAGCCCCGAAGCTTTCGCTGCCTACCCAGCCGATCCTTGCTGGTTAGACCAGAAAGCCTAAACCGACAACGCATCGGGTAGCCTCCATCGCCAGATGGTGGATGTGCGGATCAGACAACCTGCGCAGAACTCCACCGCTTGACGGCGGTGGATACGAGTGATTGGCGGTGGGAAAGCTCGTTTTCCGCTTCTGACAAAGACCCCGCTAGCATTCCCGGGCTTGTCAGGATTGGGCGCTAGAACCCTGCTCCACTTCCCAGCCGACGATCGGGGATCCTCGACCAAATTCTTTCAGCACCTGCTCGATTCGCAGAGCCAACGCGTCCAGCTCTGCCAACACTTGATCTTGCAGCCGCTCCAAGTCCGACAGGGTGGCCAGCGAGCCATCCGCTTGATTTTCGACCACGAGATCACTCATCCTAGGCCCCCGGCCAACCGCATCGCTCAGACTGGTTCTCACAGCTAGCTTCCCATACCCCTCGCTTGGTGATATCGGTCCCCGAACTCTGTTGACTGCATTCCCTCCAATCAGTATTCCCTCATTTTTGCTGACATCCAAAGGGACCAAGGTGGTTGGAGTCGGCTGACCGCCACTTGTCCGATTCCTTGGAGCCCAGCTCGGGAAGCTCGATTTCATGAAGCCCTTGGCTTGCATGCTACAGCCACGAAAGAAAAGCAACATCCAATGGTGCTGCTTTGCTGCGATCGTTGCCTTCGGCCTGCCCAGGGTGGCTGTTCCTCAAGACCTTCCCACGCCGAATTCTCCAATTCAGGATCCCGCGAGAGCGGCTCCCTTTGGAACGGCTCTTCCCGCCCCTCCGACTGCTGAAGAACCGCCAATAGGAAAGGCATTGTCCGATCAGGCTAAGGTGCAGATGGACCAGATAGCCCAAGAGGTCAAAGAGGTCACCAATGGCAATCGGACGTCCGGTCGCGGTGGCAAAGAGGGCGAGAAGGAGCCAGAGAGCGATCAGAAGTGGACTGTCAAGCTAGGTGGGCATGTCCAGACCGATTACGTACTGTGGGCGAATGCCGACCCAACGATTCCCTCGCCAGACAACTACTTTGAGTTTCGACGTCTACGACTGGTGGCCGATGGCGTGGGGTACGGGAACGCCGACTTCCGTCTCCAGATGACGCTGGAACCAGAGACGCCAGGAGAAGCGCTGCAGATCGCGACCTCCCCCGATGTCAAAGACGCCTACTTCACTCTCAACGACCTACCCTGGTTGGGGCGGCTCAGGATCGGCCATTTCTTCGTCCCCTTCGGACTGGAACAGGTCACCAACGACACCAACAATATCTTCCTCGAGCGATCGATTCCGACTCAGGGGATTTTTACAGCCGATCGCGAAGTAGGGATTGCTCTTTACAACCAGAATGCCGATCGCCGGACAACCTGGTCGCACGGAATCTTCATGGACAGCATCAGCGATTCGCTGAAAGACCGTTTTGACGACAATCAGGGGACGCGTCTGAGCGCTCGCTACACGTGGCTGCCTATCGCATCCGACAGCTCCACTTCGGGACCGCTGCTGCATCTGGGAGCTGGCGCTTTGCACACGATCGACCACAATCAGCTGGTTCGTTTTCGAGCGAGGCCACAAATTCATGAGGGCCCCCGGTTGATCGACAGCGGCTTGATTCAAGCCACCGACTTCACCACGGGCAATGTGGAACTGGCTGCCATCTGGAGATCCTTCACACTGCAGTCGGAAGCCTTTCTCTCACACGTCGACCGAATCAACAACGGCGCGGTGGAATTGCCTGGAGGCTATGTGCACTTGAGCTGGTTTCTGACGGGGGAGAATCGCATCTACGAGAGATTCGGTCAGCATGGGGCGCAATTCGGACGCAACGTTCCCACCTCGCCACTTCTGGGTAAAAGAGGAAAACGAGGCCCTGGTGCTTGGGAACTCAAGGTACGCTGGTCTTACCTGGATCTCGATCGGTTGGACCGTGGCCAATACAACGACATCTCGTCGGGATTCAACTGGTACTGGTCTGACCGAACCCGCATCATGTTCGATTGGATCCATCCCTGGACCACCAAAGAAACGGTGGTGCAGGGTGCAGAGGCAGATATTCTGGGGATGCGATTCGACTTCAATTGGTAGCGCTATCGCCGAAGGTCGCTATCCTTCCATTCTCCTCAATTTCACTCACCAAGATCGAATGCATCCGTACGGACACCTGTAGTGGGAGGGACGCAGATCTTGGGCAAGGGCTTCGGATACAAAGTACGCAATGGATCTCAGCCTCCGCTTGGGAAGGTGACTGGGTTCTGTGCCCACCATCATTTCTGGAGGCGCGGCAGTGAAGCGCTCACAACGCACGATCAGGCCAGATGGACCCTAGAACTAGACGGTCTTTTCGCCATGGAACCCTCTGTAGCAGTGGTTAGCACTTACCCACTGCTACAAAAAATGATGGGAGTGCCCAAGAAATGGCGAAAAAGACTCAAGCCACCAAAAAATGAAACACCATTATGCCCGACGGAAAACCTAATATCCTACGTATCGCTCCGTGAGCAATGATAGGCAAGCGTACAACTAAGCCTTGCGCTGGCGACGAGATCGATAGGCCATACCGAGCGTTCCAAGGCCAAAGATCACCAACGACGTCGGTTCTGGTACTTCTCCACCGCCGGTCGGTGAAAGACTTACGACGCGAAAGCCTGCAAACCTATTCTCCCAGAGAGGGTCGAGTTGGCTGCGCGAGTTTGAACCGAAATTCATCCAATCACCAGACCACCATCCGCCACGCATACCTCGACGATCAGCCCCATCTGCATTGTATTGGATTCCTGAAACAAAAAGCGAACTTTCCTCCCATTCCCATGCGTTAGCGGCAAGCCCCATAACACCATAGGAGCTCAATCCGCCTGCTTGATCCACGTCGGCAGGGTCATTTGCATTATAAACCGCAGTGTTAGCATCCGTACCGCTAGAAACCGCTGTCGGTCGATCATTACTACCGGTCTCGTAGTTGTAGTAAACGGCGTTCAACGGATCATAATAGGCGGCTTTGTGCCACTCATTGTGACTTGGCAAAACATAATTTGCGCGCTTGCTCCGATACCTGTTGTTTGCGTCGTAATCGAGTGGATCATCCGTCGCATTCCATAATTCAATATTATCATTGACTCCGTTGGTGGTGAACTTGTATGCGTCAAAACCGCCACTGCTAGTATTTAGCCAGTTGACAAACCGTGCTGCTTCATTCCAGGTGATACTCGTTGCAGGCTTATTCGGGCCAAACGGTTCCTTAGTGATTTCCAACGAGTTTTGGACCCCAAAAGCCGCATTGTACTTGTCGATCATATTCCCGCTGACTTCGAATTTGCCGATTTCGTACTCGTAACCCACCGCACCCATGGGAAACGCAGTAGTATCTGCTGAATTCCCCGGATTGCCGATGGGAACGAACACCATTTGGAACTCATTAAGCCCCGAACCAAAGGTGACTACTCCCGCATTAGCCGAACAGCTGGCCCAAACACCGGCAATGACCGAAGAAGCCGCTACGTTGAGAAGAAAACATGAACCTTTGCGCACCGCGGAAAAAAATGGAAACTTCATTCGATTCCTCCAAAGGACACATGACATAACCAGGAACACATCCTTGTAAGAATCACGGCGTCGTTGCCAGGACTCACCGTAGTCCACATCACAGCCAATACAATGAAAAACTGGGTAATTCAGCAAATTAGGTGTTGCGATGATTTCTATTCGGCTCAATCGAATACGATTGTTCTCTACCGAAGCTCGATTTGTTTCATGAGGTGATAGTCCCGCGCTTTCTCGCGCTCTCCTCGTTTGAGTCATTGGTCAGAATGAGTGTAGGAAACGTGACGGGGACCCTTCCTATGGCAATATCTTGGCGAACTGCGACTCCCAACTCGTCTTCTTGTTTCATCCCGCCAGCAGGTTCGCTGTTTGGATCCGCATGCGGTGCTCTGCAAGCTACTGAGGAATAAACCAACCGACCAACACTCTCTCTTCTGCCCAATTGGCTGATGATGGTGGCATGGCTGAATGCTAGTGACCAGCTCGAAATTCTTCATGCGATACATGCTAGTCCCGACCGATGAAGAGAGAGCGATCTTTCTCCGCTGCCTCTTCTCAAAGGAAGTTTTGCAAGGTTGTTCGGCGCAACCCTTATCTATTGCAGCCGATTTCGCAATTGAGGAATCGAAGGCGCGTTCGCCTTATCGGAGTTTGGAAGCCCCGAGTGTTGATCTCTGATGCTGCACGCCCCTCTTTTCATGCACCATGTGAACTGGCTCTCCTGTATGTGCTGACAGTGGACTACCGCATCGTTCGACGGTCATTTGCCAACCAATCGACTTCGATGGCCCTCTCGAGTGATTCCAATAGCAACCAACTCGAAACAGCCCGGCACGCTGCTTTCGGTGCGGATCCTTCCGTATCTCGAATCATGATCTGGGTGCTGCCAACAGTCTGGCTTACAGGATACCCAGGCATCCAGTTTCCCCTAGTTCCGCTGGACTGCGAAACTGACCTGCAGACTGGAGAGGCCCGGTCTGCGTAAATCGAACTGAGTTGCGGCTTCTTGCCGTGTCGAGACGATTGGACTCCAACCGCCACAACAGCCAGTTTCGGGGGTCTGCTCTACCTACTCCCGCTCTTCATCATTGGATACGACTGGGAATCTCTGTCGCGTGGTATCTGTAGAGAGAACTTGCCGAAGCGGCCGACGAGAATCTTTGGCTTTACGACGTTGACATGGCTCCTGTGACCGGCTCGAATTTTCTGTACCACTCGCTATGAAGGTAACAATTGGGTAACGGGTGAGGTCGGTGGCACACGCGTGTGGTGCTGGAGCGTAGGCGCAGCCGAAGCGGAAGCAACACACGCGGCT
>JBILTR010000002.1:0-355168 GCA_044371425.1 Pirellulaceae bacterium
TCGGAATCATCGAGCGAGTACAGTCTTTCAGACGATTACGAGCACGAGCACCGCGATGCTGAGCACGAGCACGATGAGGAGCCAGAGCAAAGCGATGGAGACCAAGCCTTCGATCGGCCGATGTGATTTGCGTTGAGTCACCTGCTTGGGCTGCGTGGTCGCCACCGTCTGGTTAGCACGACCACATGGATCCTATCGTGCTCGTGCTCAGTCCGTCGAAGCGGACGGTGCTCGTGCTCGTAATCGATCGAGGCAAACATGACAGAATACTTCTTCGACCACGATCGGCTTGACGTCTATCGCCTTTCCATCGACTATGTTCGTTTCAAAATGGAGAGACCTTGTCGGCGGGGGCACGGCCAACATGGCCGTTCGGTGGCGGAAGAGTGAAGCGAGTGAGGCTGTACAACATGCAATGGGAATTCGTGCCGTTTGAAGGCATCACCAGTAGCCAGCTTGAAATCACGCTCGGGCAGTCTCGCAAACAATTGAGGAAGCTCGCAGCGCCCTTGTTCAGTCCGCTCGAACCGAACCCTGATTACCCAGACGAGGATGACTTCATAACCCTAGACGGCGCCACCTTCATTCGCGTTCGTTATCAGGATGATACCGTCCGCGACATCGAGTTCTTATCGGGGCAACTGCGTTACAAGGGCTTCGAACTGCATGATCGGGCCACGTTAAAAGAAGTCCAGCGATTCCTCAAATCAGAGAATCACTCCCTCCGGAAAACATGCTGGCTTGGGGATGGCGTCGACTGTGTCTCTTTGGGTATCAACATCGCGTGTCACGACGATATCGGTGGTGACGGCGACGGGATCGAATGGGTGATTTTGAGTCGCAACTTCCAAGACGCCGAACCATAAAATGGATCCGAACTGCCGATCGGGCGTTTCCTGAAAACATGGTCACCTTTCGGCAACCGCGTGATTTTGTGCGTTATCCATCCTTTTGAGAATCGCCATGTCGCAGAAGATCAACCACGAAAACGCCCAGCCACCTCTTGAGTATCTGGTCGCTTGGATCTCGCAGGGCATGTATGGCGCGGACATCAACATCTACGGCAACGCCGCTGGGCTGAAGAATCTGGCCTCCATGCTCATGCGAGTGGCGGACTATGATCAGTCGCAGGGTCGGTATCCGGATGGGGATGTGCTGCACTGCCATCTCAGCACCGGACTCAACACGACGGCGAAAGATACACTGCCGAGGCTGACTCTTGGGAGAGTCGAACCCAAGAACGGTAGCCGAGCCATCGGCGAGGGCTTTCCGGAATTGACACCATCGAGCCGCTCAGGTGCGCTGTCCGACATCGACATTTGACGGCCGAGGGCTGCAGAGCGAACCACGCGAGGCAAAACGACGCGTGGGCATCGTCGTGTTTGATTGCCGGCCCGAGGGCCGCGAGCCTTTGCGCTTTATTTCCCGAATTTCATTAGGGATTATTCAATGGACGCCATAACTAGAAGTATGGTCATCTTCATCCTGTCGCCCATGCTGATCGGGTTCCTCTCTTGTAAACCTTTGGGACCACCAATGGGCAATTATACGATCAATACTTTTGAATTTGTGCAGTCCAACCCACCCCAGAACGTTGGTGAAGCGATCCCCAACATTTGGATCGACACGAACTTGAAATTGAGTAGCCTGCATGGAGGAACATTGACGAGCAGCCTGCCATGTGCGGTAAAGATCGATTACACGGACAATGGCTATGCGTTCCAAAATGCCGAATTGACCTCTTTGAAGATTACCTACGATGATGATACGGTAGATCCATCTACAACAACGGTCAAAATGCCATTGAGAATTCCCGCGAGGACATACGAGACGGTGAACAGCATGGCCGGAGGTAGAATCGTACGAAGCAAGGCTTGGATTATCTCTGGCACGATTCCGAACATGATCACACGCGCCGAACCGTTTCGTTTGCAGATCGAAGGGTATTTCACCAAAGACGACGGAAGTAGGCTTCCTTTTTCAATGAACCAACATTTCCAACTCAAGACGGACAACTCCGTCAAGACCGCGGCAGAAGTATTGCAGGATAAGTGAATCCGGTCCCCTAAAAATTCAACTAATCACAACTCTGCACTGAAGCCTCCTACGCGTTGTTGCAACCTGGTCAATCACCAGCGCCGAATCGGTCAATGTTATCGTTGGCCTGCTTTATGTATCTACGGAGGCAACTTGGATTACCTACCTGCCCCCTTGGATTTGGTCCATCTGGGGGTTGTGTGGGTTGCGATCGCTTCACTACTGCGACTCAAGAAATGCCCGTGGCCAAAGCAACCAGCCACCTTCCCATGGGGAGGTGGCTGGTTGCTTTGCGACTCTGCTTTGGGGGAGGATGAGGTTGGTTTTCTTACCGACCCTCAGGGAGGGTCGCTGAGGAGGAACGACGAAGCGGAGAGGGCCAGATGATGGTTCGGCTAAGTCTAAATGCTGCGAGGTGGTTTGAGCTGAAAGAAAAGGCCCTCCCCGCTCGTTCCTCGCGACCCTCCCAAGGGGAGGGTGAGGTCCATCGCAACCCTTGTACACCAAGGGGAGGGTGAGATGCTTGGCACGCCTTGTATCGACAGCTCTCGCCCCTACCACTCCATCCCGCCTACTCCGGTCGACCGGAAGTATTGGCCCCGCGGAATCACCAGATGGACATCTTTGTAGGGAGCCTGGAAGCAGGCTCGCGAGTTGCGGTGCTGCTGTCGTTGGTGGCTAGTTGCAAACTGAATCAAGGGGAGCCATGAGCTTACCTACAAGATTGTTTTGAAACGCTGGCTGGACGATCCCCCGAGGACTCTCTGGACGACTTGCTGCCTGACCGGTGGTTCGAGGAACACCCGAGTCACCGGTGCCTGATTGGCTCTCAGTGTCAGAAGGAGGGAGGGACCCAAGCCTCTTGCTCGTCGCCTCGACGGTCCATCGTCCTATCCCGACACCCGGCGGCAACATCGCGCCAGGGCGTACCTGGGCGTGCGTTTAACGAACAGTCGTGGTGTACCCCTGAGTGGTCGCTGGGTTGACGGAGAATCGGAACCCACCGTCGAGAATGAGGGGGACTTTGGCACTGACACGGACTCATCCTATACAGTGGTTTGCCATTGAAGCCAAGCTGTTGGATCCAAGAGATGTTGTTGAAAATCGTCGCGTCCCTACTGAAAGCCTCCTGTGGCGATGACTGGACGGACAATCGCGCGTATCGAATACTCCGATCTTCCGCCGTTTGCGCGTTTGTCTACCCAACTGAATGCGACCTGCTCTCCTGACGGCCGAACCGATGCTTCGATGCACAGACCAAAGCGGTCCTCGGCAAATCCCTGGCTGATCTCTACGTTCTGGTCGACCAAGAGACTGGTACTCGTCGAAAAGACACCGGACTTCACAGCAGGTACTGCATGGACCGTAGTTGCGTTTTTTTCGACCCAAGCCACAGCGAATCGGCCGTTTTTCAATGGAGCCACCTGGATATCGGAGCAATGGGTATCGCGTGGAACATCGATAAAAACCTCAGATACTTTGTTGCCGGATTCATCGAAGACTCTGCATTCTATGGAGTGGGTTTCTACTCCCAGCGCGCTTCGGCCCAACGGGATGAGAGCAGCAATAACAAACCGACCACCGTCGTTCTCGATAAAGGTTGTAGCATTACCATCACGACCAACCATGCTGGCGCCTGTCTCCGTCGTGACGAAAGCCCCGTCATTCTTTCTGATCCGAAAACGGACTTCATCGCCACCCAACGGTGCGCCATCCGTCCATACGATCACATAATCCCCCGAGAGCAGTCTGCACATGGAAACATAGCGATGAAAGCCATCGGTTGTGTCGATCCTCGCCTCACCACCTAGCTTCGTCCCATCACGCTTCAAGCGCTGGGAAAGTACTCGGCGATCAGTCTGATTGCCCATCCATGAGATGACCACGTCACCATCGATTTGTTGAGCCAATGAGTAGCGATGCTTTGGATCGATTGAGGTGGTTGTAATTTGGATGATCGGGCTTCCGAGATGTAGCTTCTGCAAGGAAAGGTGCCGAAGCAACGGGCTTGAAACTGAATGTTCGCTCCAGACCACAGCCTCATCGAGTCCGAGCGAAGTCAACCTCGGCAACTCTCGCATGGTTTGTAGGCTGGGTGGCGCGGCGACAAGGATCTCCTCCTGGGATGGGTTGATGTTGAAACCGATCGATCGGGATTTGATTTCGTGGGTGCGCGAGTCCACCCACGCGACTCGAAAGGAATCTGAAATGCGATTAGCGAGGATGGTTGGCAACGTTGGTGCCGTCCTGGCATCGCTGATGATGATTTCATTCACGGCCTGCATGCCCTTGATCGAGTTCATGGTATATAAAAAGAAAGACGGTGAAGCTGGGCTTCCCGTCAACAGACGGTCGCGTTGCTTTCCGTTTCCCGATATCGGAGTCCCAATTCCAGTCTTGCGCTGCGGAGTGTCAAGGACCATCGCATTGGAAGGCAACCGAGAAGGGCCTAAGGAGTTCAGTGCTGCAAGTTCTTCCCGCTATGCCTTTTGAATTCAGCGGCATTCGGCTGCGTACTCTTCCTCAAGTAACTGCAGTTGCAGACGGTCAGAATCCAACTCTGTTAGAAGACGATTGATTTCATTCTGCACTTCCGCGATCTTTGCCTCATCTCTCGGAACTTGGTCGGTCAACTCAGCCAGCCGTTTCTTTTCCTGACCGAGTATTCCTTCCTTGAATTCCATCTCCTTCTTAGAAAGCGTGATGAGTCGATGCATCAAGGAGCAAATGGAAGACGCATGGAGTTGGCTAGGTCCATTGATCTTCAGTTGCTCTAAACCTCGTGTAAACAATCTCTCGCCTGCCTTTTCTAAATCGGATCGCAGTTCGGAAGAGACCGATGCCTCCGCCGCTTTTTGGAAGTGTGCTCCCATCCGCATGAGCACGAGGGGAATCTCATTTGGACGTGGCCGAGGCACCCAATGACCAAGAGATGGGTGTGGCAGCGGGAATGGCAACGGTCTGGCTTCGGTCCCGCACCACCCATCTACCGTTGCGGAGATGCGATTGCGAATCGATTCCATGACGTTTTCCGCTAGGTCGCTGGGTAGGACTTCAGCGATCTGAGCCTGCGCGATTGCCGGACCGATTGCGGAACCAGCCAAAGCGGCTGCATGCCAAGCGACTGGATCGGCAGTAGGGCTCATCTCCACCAGTTGAGACAGACCAGCTGAGCTGATCCAGGGATCAGGCAAAGGACCGGCGACATGAAAGCCACTGGATCTAGGCGAAAGCGAAACCGGGGGTGCGCCATTCGTTCGGCCATCAGACGAATGGCCTGTCTCCAACGACCCTGAAATCGCCTCAATCAGGCTCGACAGTTCCGCCATGGTCATCGTAATGCTCATTGCCATTTCATGATCCTCCTAAAAAAGGCTCCATCCGGTAGTTCGAGCACGCCGAGTACTGGAACGATGGATGGAAATAATGTCTAGCGAAGTGCGGCCTGACTGCCTCGGTGGCCAAGTATGGCTTCTTTGATCATCCGTTGTGAACCGAGAACCAATCTCAAAAGGGCTTTGGGTTTTCCATTGCTTGCAACTGCGAGGCGCGGCTTCCGAGCCGATGACCGAAATGGGACCTTCGCTGTCCTGTTTTGAGCGAACCACCAAAAGATGACTGACCAACCGAACGACATGCCTCGCCCGCGGACAAGGGAGCGGCTTGATTTTTTTGAATCCTCAATTCACTGGTTTTTCGCTGGCTTTCCCTACAGACGCAAGCACTGCACCGCTACATTTGCTCCCGCCGACGAGAGCTCATCACTCGATCCCGGGCATAGCTTTCTTCATAACTTTTTTCATGTTTTCATTTGGGTAACAACCTTAGGGACGCTCTGTTGGTAGCGTTCGGGTGATGAGTGAACTGCTAAAGGGCAAAAGATCGCGATCGAACAAGGAAGTCGGAGAAAAGAAGCGAGGGAATGGTTCCGGTCGCTGTCTGATGAATTGCCGCGACAGCAACGGCGAATCACGATCTACAGGTGGATGTTTGGGTGGTATGGCACGCCAACTGGTGGTTGAGAAGGCCTGATTTTCCCGAAAAGAGATTTCGAACAGGTAAGTCGCAAATTTCCCTATTTGCTATGACAACGAAAACGAAAAAAGTAAAAGTTTTTATCAGTTTCCCAGCGATGGAAATCTAATTATTGGCTCCCGTTTCAATCCGGATTGAGGATCGCTTTCGGTTGGTATTTCTTTCTCGATGAAATCGGACACCGAGGAGACCGTGGCTGGTGTCTCTGGCATCAGGTGACGACGAGCCGATAGCGATTCCCGAATCGACGCCGGGGTATTTGCATGCACCGAATGTGGACGATCCCGTGCTTCAGGCAGCGGGGTCGTCCGTTCATATTCCAGAGAGGCTGGATCGATATTGCCCTAAGCCAATCCGAGATTGGTTGGCCGAGCGAGACAACGCGGCGGGAGTTCCCTGCGATTCTCTGCAATGGTACGAAGCGGTATCGTTCTGTCGATGGCTGGGGGTGCAAAAGGGGTTAGCGGAATCGGATCAACCCTGCCTGGCGTTGCAACTTCCTGAGATGGTTGATGTGGAAAGGGAATCGAATTCCGATGCTAATTGGGCGATCCGGGATTAGCCAGTGGAATTGAGTCGACCAGGTTTCCGTCTACCTATCGAGGCGGAATGGGAGATTGCTGCAAGGTGCGGTAGGAAAACGGCCTATGGCTTTGGTGGCGATGCCGCTCTGCTGACACACTTCGGTTGGTTCATGGAGAGTAGCGGGAGGGAGTTGCATTCAGCAAAGCAACTCCGGCACAAATCATCGAGGATAGTTGGACATTCACGGGAACCTGTTTGAGTGGACCCACGACTAGGCTACCAAAGACTACCTTGTCGATGCTGAAGATCCCAGGCATTCTTCAGGAGAGAGGGGGACAGGGTCAGTTCGAGTTGGCAGCCATGGCACGGACGCGATCCTAGCACGCTCGTCACTGCGGGGAGAGGGCGAACCGTCCGGTAGAACGATCGATCGTGGATTCCCTATCGCTATGCCTTTCGCCCCCTGCCCCGTGTCTCTTGTCTGGGCAATTCTGGAGATCTATTACGGTTTTGCGGGTTGAATCGCCGAAATAGAAAATGAGGCGATGGCGGAAAAATGGGGCAAGAGTGCTGGCATAAAGCCATTTTCCAAGCCTTTTCCGGCCAATTTCGTCCCTCGAACGGGCCTTCGAGGGTTCGTAGGGGTTCCCTATATTAGTAGGATTGCTGGCAGCGGGGGTGATTTCGACGATTCGACCGTCCCTCCGTTTGCTGTCCCGCCTACGATACCCGCAATGGGCCCACCCAAGTTCGTTCCTGCAAAAGCAGGAAAGCGACTGCCGTCAGGACGCCGCTTCCTACGAGGAATTTTTCGATGAAGTCTGCCATGCAACTTACCGCAACCGCTCCGTCCCACAGCCGCGCCCGTCGGTCGCGTCCGAACCGTCCCTCTCGAAGTGGAGGGATCCTTTGGCTGGTGCTGCTGCTGATCGGCATTCTAGGTTCCTCGGGCTATGCCTATTGGCGGTACATGGAAGCCAAATCGGCTAGCCCCAGCAACCAACCGGTGTTGCAATCGGTGATGCGAGGCCCCTTCGATCATATCGTCCTGGAGCAGGGGGAGATCGAAAGCAGCAGCAACGTCGAGGTCAAGTGCGAAGTCAAAGGGAAAGGGACCAGTGGCACACCGATCCTCTGGGTGATCGATGAGGGGACCTACGTAAAAAATGGGGAAGAGCTGGTCAAGCTGGATAGCTCGCAACTGGAAAATGACCTCAAAAGCCAGCGGATCACGCTGAGCGCTGCTGAGGCTCTGGTGATCAGCTCCGAGGCAGCCGTCAAGCAAGCGATGATCGCTCGACAGGAATATCTCGAAGGAACCTATCTGACCGAACGCAAAGCGATTCTCAGCGAGATCGCCGTGGCCGAGCAAGATTTGCGGAAGGCGGAGTTGAGTTTGGCAAGTGCCGAGCGGTTGGCTGCCAAGGGGACGCTCAAGTCGCTGCAGATCGAGGCGGAGCAGTTTGCGGTGCAGAATGCGCGGAACAAGCTGGATGCGGCCGAGGGGCGCCTGAAGGTGCTCGACGAACTGACCAAGGCGAAGATGCTGGTCCAGTTTGATAGCGACATTGAGACGAAGAAGGCCAAGCTGGATTCGGACAAAAATACGTTGGAGGAAGAGAAGAGCAAGCTGGATGAGATCCAGTCGCAGATCGAGGCCTGCACCATTCGGTCTCCCACCGATGGTCAGGTGGTCTACGCCAATAAGTTTAGCTCGCGCGGCGGTTCAGAGTTCGTCGTGGAGGCCGGAGCGATTGTGCGGGAGCAGCAGACGATCATCGTGCTGCCCGATCCGACACAGATGCAGGTCAAGGCGAAGATCAACGAATCGCGGATCACGCTGGTGCGCGAGGGGATGCCATCCAAAATCAAAGTCAACGCCGTTCAGGGCGACCTGTTGGGTCAGGTGACCAAGGTCAACAAGTATGCCGAACCGGGTAGCTGGTTCAGCTCCGCGGTCAAAGACTATGCCACCTTCGTGAAGATTGACCAGCCGCCCGAAACGATTCGGACTGGGATGACGGCGGAGGTGCGAATCTTTGTCGAGCAGATCGACGATGCCCTTCAGATTCCGGTGCTCGGAGTCTACGAAATGAAGGGGCACTATTTCGTCTTGGTGCCCAAGGGGAAGGAGTGGGAGACTCGCGAGATCCAGGTCGGTGCGACCAACGACAAGAACGTGACGGTTCTGAAGGGGTTGGCGGAAGGAGATCAGGTGGTCCTTAATCCTCGCAATCACCTCGATCTGATGGAATTGCCCGAGATCGAAGAATCGGAAGAGGAACGGAAGAAGATCTCGGAGATGAGCAAAGCGGCGGCGGCCGCACCGGCGGCCGGTGGTGCACCGGGTGGCGCAGCGGGAGGTGGACCTGGCGGAGCGGGACGCGGTCCTGGAGCTGCTGGGGCGGGCGGTCCTGGAGCTGGCGGACGCGGTGCAGGGGGACCCGGTGGTCCTGGAGCTGGCGGACCGGCGATGTCTCCTGATGCGATCGCTGGCATGGCGATGCAGCGATCGGACACCAACAGCGACGGCAAGATCACCAAGGACGAAGCCGAGGGGAGTGAGATGCTCAAGAGAGGCTTTGACGAAACCGACACCAACAAGGATGGCGCGATCGATCGATCGGAAATGGCGGCGGCTATCAAGAAGCGAATGGATCAGGCGGGAGCTGGTGGTGGGCGCGGCCCGGGAGGTCCTGGTGGTGGTTGATGCCAGCAAGGAGGCGAAGTCGGCTGCGCCGGTGAAGATGGCCTGCGCGGCAAAAGATCTGAAGAAGGAATATGTGCTCAAGGGCGAGACGGTGCGCGCTCTGCGAGGGGTGACCTTTGAAGTCCCGGAGGGGGACTACGTGGCGATCATGGGCCCTTCGGGTTCTGGAAAAAGCACGCTGCTGAATCTGCTTGGCTGCTTGGACCAGCCAACGTCGGGATCCTTGTTTCTTGGCACCGACGATGTGGCGAGGATGAGCGACGATCAGCTGGCCGACGTCCGCAGCAAGCGGATCGGGTTTGTCTTTCAGTCGTACAACCTTATCCAGCAGCTGACCGTGGTCGAAAACATCCAGGTGCCGCTCTTCTATCAGGGCAAGCTGGGTTCGAAGGAGATCGCAAGGTCTATCGATCTGGCCAAGATGGTCGGCCTGGGAGAACGGCTCGATCACCGTCCAATGCAGCTCAGCGGTGGTCAGCAACAGCGCGTAGCGATCGCCAGATCGCTGATCAATGATCCCTTCTTCATTTTGGCGGATGAGCCGACCGGGAATCTCGATTCCCGCACCACCGAAGAAATCCTGCAGCTCTTTGAGCGACTGAACAACGAGGGCAGGACGATCATTTTGGTGACTCACGAAGACGAAGTCTCCAAGAGGGCCAAACGGGTGGTGCGACTGAAGGACGGCATGGTGCAATGGGACAAGCAGAACACCCAAGCATCGCGGCGCGAGGCGGCCGAGCATGCGGTGGCCAACTTGCCTGCGGAAGGATAGGGACCCGATGATCTGGCTGAGAACTGTCGAGCTGGGGGTGAAGAGTCTGTGGCTGCACCCGATGCGGTCGTTGTTGACCGTGCTGGGGATATTCATCGGCGTGGCCAGCGTGATCTGGCTGCTTGCAATCAGCAAAGGGATTGGCGACGAAGCGCAGAAGCAGATCGAAAGCTTGGGGGCCGATACGATCATCGTGCGGAGCGTCAAGCCGCCCAGCGAGAAGCTCAATCCGCAGGGGGTCACACCCTATGGACTGACGCGCGAGGAGTACGAAGTGCTCACCGCCAGCCTACCGACGCTGCGCAGTGCCCTGCCAATTCGCGAGATTCGGCGACAGTTTCAGTATCGCGATCGAGTGATCGACGGCAGGCTGGTAGGTTGCACTCCCGAGTATGCCGATGTGAATCGCTTGAAGGTCAACCGGGGTCATTTTCTGACCGATGCAGAGAATTTCGCGCGAGACAGTCACTGCGTCATCGCAGCCAAGGTGGCCGAGCGGCTTTTCCCTTATGAAGATCCGATCGGCAAGAGGATCTACATGCCCGAGAATCAGGATTTCTACCTCGTGGTAGGCGTTCTGGAGCATCGCAATGCATCCGCAGCGATTGGTGGATCGCTTTCTTCGCAGGATTACTCCAGCGACATCTACATTCCCATCAACACCCTTCAGCAACGGATTGGAGATACGGTCGTCTCGCGACGCGGTGGTTCGTTTGAAGGGGAGATGCTGGAGCTCAATCAGATCACGATGCGCGTCAAGGAGATCTCGGATGTGAAGCGGACGGCATCGGTGATTGAATCGGCGCTCAGTTCCCACGACAAGATGGAAGATGTCGCCGTGGTGGTGCCCCTGGAGCTCCTGGAGCAGGCGGAGACGACCAAGATGATGTTCATGGTCTTCATGGGACTGATCGCAGCGATCTCGTTGTTGGTTGGTGGGATCGGCATCATGAACATCATGCTGGCGACGGTGACTGAGCGGACGCGAGAAATCGGGATTCGGCGGGCTCTCGGGGCAAAGCAGTCCGACATTGTTCGGCAGTTTCTGGTGGAGACAAGTGTGCTGAGCATCGTTGGGGGGATCACGGGAATTCTCTTCGGATTGCTTTGCGGCCCAGCGGTTCGGGGTGTTCGGAAGATGGCCTTCCAGTATTTCCCGGACACGATGAATGCCCTCCCGGAAGTGGTGCGGGAAGTGAGTCCGAAGATTGTGCCGGAGTCGATTCCAGCGGCCCTAGGGATTTCGCTCCTGGTCGGCATCATTTTTGGAATCTACCCAGCGATTCGCGCGGCCAAGATGAATCCCATCGAAGCGTTGCGTCACGAGTGATCAGGTTGCTTGCCTAGTGGACGCGAAGGATGTGGCCTCTGACAAGTTCGGGGTGCTGGTTTACAATGTGTCTGGGCAGAGTATGGAACCTGCCGTGTTTCGGACACGAACGAGAGCGAGCGCGAGGGAGTCATGCTGAATCTGCCGATGGCCCTGCTGTTTACCGCCATGACCTTTTTGAGTTGGGGGGTCTACGGCATCTTGCTCCATGAGGGCCAAGAGCGGCTGGGGCATTCTTCGCTTCGATCGTTCATCGGTGTAGGGATCGCCTACTTTCTGATTGCAGTGCTGGGGGCAGCGATATTGCTCAGCACGCGAAAAGAGAAGGGCGTCTGGTCGCTGTCTGGGATTCTGCTCTCTCTTTTTGCAGGCAGCGTGGGTGCATTGGGTGCGCTGGGGGTGCTTCTGGCGCTGACATTCAAGGGAGCCCCCATTTTTGTGATGCCTTTGGTGTTCGGGCTAGCACCGGTGGTCAATACCCTGGTGACCAGTTGGATGGGGAAGACGTATCGCCAGATCTCGCCGAAGTTCATCGCAGGATTGGTGCTGGTGGCTCTTGGTGCCGTCGGTGTGCTGCTCAGCAAACCCGCCCCTGCAAAGGCAGCCACCACGGATGTGGCTGCAGCGGTGGCAACCGATGGATCGTCGACAGCCGCTGCCCCGGCGGCCAAGCCGGCCTCTGCCAATACTTCCTGGAAGGTGTTGGCGTCGATTCTCATGGGGGCACTTTGTTGGGGAGCGTACGGCCCTGTGCTCCATTTGGGGCAGCAGAAGATGGGGGGGAGTCGGCTGCGTCCATTTTTCTGCGTTGGTGTTGCCTACTTTGCCATTGCCGTGGCGGCTCCACTGGCGATTCTGGCGGCCAATCCAGACGAAGGGTACTGGAGCTTCTCCGGGATGCTCTGGTCGATTGCTGCGGGGGCAGCGGGAGCGATTGGTGCCCTTGGGATCATTTTGGCGTTTACGTTTGGTGGCAAACCGATTTTTGTCATGCCGCTAGTCTTCGGATTTGCACCAGTGGTCAATACCCTTGTGTCGATGACCTTGGCGAACACATTCGGCAAGGTGTCCCCCATGTTCTTTGTCAGTCTTCTTACTGGCATCGCAGGTGCCGTGACGGTGCTTCTCTTTGCACCGAAAGGGAAGGGGCATGGACCGACCAAGGAAGAGCCGAAGGGGCAGGCGGAAGCTATGGCGAAGGATGCGCAGTCAGGGACTGCGATTCCTATCGCCTCGGCGCCAGACAATCCCCACAATGTCTAGCCATCTGGGGTCAAACGGATTTCCAACGCATGGCGTCTAGATCGCCATTGCGCAGGCGCACCTCGCGTGCGAAATGACCTTGGTTCCGGCGCGGTAGCTAGCGTTCAAAAAGTGCCTGGCACCAATTGGCCGTCATGCTAGCGTTCGCATGGCCGAGGCGGCGATGCACAAGGTTTGCTAGCGTTCAAAAAGTGCCTGGCACCACTTGGGAGTCATGCTTGCGTTCGCATGGCCGAGGCGGCGATGCACAAGGTTTGCTAGCGTTCAAAAAGTGCCTGGCACCAATCGTTCAAAAAGTGCCTGGCACCAATTGGGAGTCATGCTAGCGATCGCATGGCCGAGGCGGCGATGCACGAGGTTTGCTAGCGTTCAAAAAGTGCCTGGCACCAATTGGGAGTCATGCTAGCGTTCGCATGGCCGAGGCGGCGATGCACAAGGTTTGCTAGCGTTCAAAAAGTGCCTGGCACCAATCGTTCAAAAAGTGCCTGGCACCAATTGGGAGTCATGCTAGCGTTCGCATGGCCGAGGCGGCGATGCGCGAGGTTTGCTAGCGTTCAAAAAGTGCCTGGCACCAATTGGGAGTCATGCTAGCGTTTGCATGACCGAGGCGGCGATGCCACGGGGGTTGCGGGTGTGTTGCGAGGGCGGACAGCGGGTGCTGAACGGCCTTCGTCCCAGCACGGCGGCCGTCTCATTGGTCGATCATGGGGAAGCGAAAGCTGGGAGAACTTGGCGAAAGGTCGGTAGATTCCTGGGCAGAGGGCGGTCGGGCAGGATCCCGTCGTTATGATGAACTTTTGCGGAGGATCGACATATCCCCAAGCGCAGATCGCATCGACTCGATATGTCCCTCGCTTTCATTTTCTGGGTGTGGGAGTCCCTGCATGCACGCCGACCGATTTCCGCGTTTTTTTCGATTGAAGCAAACCTTTCCTGCCCCTTCTCTTCCCGACCTTGCGGGGCGCGTGGATCAAGCGACTGGGGGCCTGCAGCTGGAGCGGAGGACCAAGCCGGGTCAAAGCATCGCAATCACGGTGGGCAGCCGAGGAATCCATGGAATTGACCGCATCCTCAAGGCCTGCGTGCAGCGGTGCAAACAGGCTGGGTTGGAGCCGTTTTTAGTGCCGGCGATGGGATCGCATGGAGGTGCCACTGCCGAAGGGCAACGGCGTTTGATCGAGGGGTTTGGGGTCACCGAGCAGGCGATGGGGTGCCCGATTCGCAGCAGCATGGAGACTGTGGTGGTAGCGACTGCCGACGAGGGCTTTCCTGTCCATTTTGATCGTCACGCGTCTCAGGCAGACCATGTCCTGGTGGTCAATCGCATCAAACCGCATACCCGTTTCACCGGAGCCATCGAAAGCGGCTTGATGAAGATGATGCTGATCGGCCTCGGGAAGCACCAGGGGGCTTTGGTCTACCACCGTGTCATCATGAACTACAGTTTCGATCAGATCGTCCGTAGCGTGGCAAGAAAGGTGATCGACCGCTGCCGGATTCTGGGCGGAATTGCCATCCTCGAGAACGCCGACGAACAGACGGCCGATATCGTCGGGGTTCCTGCCTCCGAGATTGAAGCGACCGAACCGCGACTGCTGCAGCAGGTTAAAGAATGGATGCCAAGACTTCCATTCGATCATGCTGAACTCCTGATCGTCGATCGGATCGGAAAGGACCTCAGCGGCACCGGGATGGACACCAACGTCATCGGCCGCAAGGCGAACGACCATGCAGCGATGGGGGACGAGACACCGAAGATCCACTTGATCTATGTGCGAGGCCTGACGGAAGCGACGCACGGAAACGCGACGGGGATCGGGATCGCCGAGCTGGTTCACCGTCGCGTCATCGATGGGATGGATGTGGAGTCGACGCGAGTCAACTGTGCGACAGCTGGGCATATCACCGCCGCCATGATCCCACTCGATTTTCCCAACGATCATTCCGCTTTGACGATGGCGATGTCGCAAACCGGTTGGGGGGAGCCCCAGGATGTTCCTATCCTCTGGATCCCCAACACGCTGCAACTCAGCCAAGTCGTTTGCTCCGAAATCTACTGGAAAGCGGCTCGCGAGTTGTCCCACGTCGAGATTCTGGATGAACCTCGCCCATTGCAGTGGACCCGCAGCGGTGACTTGGAGGAAATGTTTCCTACTGCGAGGCGATGAAGCTTTCGTCGTCCCTGCCATCTGTGTCGGCTACCGCCGTCCCGGATACCCTATCCCTGTCGTCATCCCATGAGGATCTTCCTAAGGGTGCGTGGCGATCGGGTTGCGATTACAATCGCCTTCTTGTTGAATGGCTGCGTTGGACTGCGAACCAAGTGGATGCCTGCGTTCCATTCCTTCGCCGCTGTGGCTCGAATCGAATCTCCGAGGTAGACACACCATGGTGTTGCGCAGTGAGGCATGGCTTTTGGGGATGTTGCTGGCCGCATTTTTGGCGAACGCCTCTTGGGGACAGCGAGACCTTCCCCTGACTGAATCGCCGAATCCGGGTGCGGACGACGGAGTCAAGGTGACGCCAGTGGAGCCAGCATCATCACCTGTCGATCTGGTGCAGCCGGATCTCCTACGGCGGGACGTGGTGCCACCGCTGTCGATGAAAGGAGCCCCGATCTCGATCTGGATCGAACAATTCGCAGCCGATGCCAGGACACTGCAGGATCGATTTCGAACCCCGGGGGATCCCGCGCGACAGGAGGTGCAGCGCCTGCTGCAGGAGCAATGGCTGAGTCGATTGGAGGAGGTCGACTTTGCCACATTGACGCGGGACCAACAGGTCGATTATCTGCTGCTAAAGAACGAACTCGTCCATCGACAGAAGATGGATGCGATCGAGTGGCAGAAGCAACAGCGAGCAGCGGCACTGGTGCCTTATCTGACCGATTTGGCTGACATTTGTTTGACTCGCGATCGCGTCGGCGGCATCGATGCGGAAGCGACCGCGCAGCAGTTGGAGCGGATCCAGAAAGGAGCGATGGCAGCAATCGATTCGCTGGATGACATGAAAAAGGAACAGTCGATAGCTCCAGTTGATGCCATCTACGCCGCTCAATACCTCCGGCGATGGGCTCGTACCCTCCAGGAATGCCATCAATTCTACGAGGGATACGATCCCGAGTACTCCTGGTGGTGCAAAAAGCCCTACGAAGCCGCAAGCGAGCAATTGGAGTCGCATGCCAAGGCGATCGCGTCCAAGTTGGCGGGAATCGATGAAAGGGATCGCGACAAGATCGTCGGCCAACCGATCGGTGAAGAAGCGCTGGAAGAGGAATTGCGGTATGCGATGATCCCCTACCGTCCAGAGGAACTGGTGGCGATCGCCGAGCGGGAGTTTGCATGGTGTGAAGAGGAATCGCGGAAGGCATCCGAGCAATTGGGATTGGGAGGGGATTGGAAAAAAGCACTCGAACATGTCAAGTCACTGCACGTCTCTCCAGGAGAGCAGCCAAAACTGATACGAGAGTTAGCATGGGAGGCGATCGACTTTCTGAACGTTCGCGATCTGATCACCATCCCCCCCCTGGCAGCTCACGGATGGCGGGTCGACATGATGAGCCCCGAGGCGCAGCGTTCGAACCCCTATTTCCTGGGTGGCGAGAAGATCATCGTGTCGTTCCCGACTCAATCGATGACACATGCCGAGAAGTTGATGAGCCTTCGCAGCAACAACATTCACTTTGCAAGAGCGACCGTGCAGCATGAGCTGATTCCTGGGCATCATCTTCAGCACTACATGACGGCTAGGTACCGTCCTTACCGGCAGCTGTTTGATACACCTTTTTGGGTCGAAGGCTGGGCGTTGTACTGGGAGATGCTCCTTTGGGACCTCGGGTTTCCCGCAACTCCTGAGGACCGGATCGGGATGCTATTCTGGCGCCGCCACCGATGCGCTCGCATCATCTTCTCGCTGAATTATCAGCTTGGCCGATGGACTCCCGAGCAATGCATTTCCTACCTGGAAGAGAAGGTGGGACACGAACCGAGTGCGGCGGCTGCCGAGGTGCGGCGATCGGTGATGGGCAACTATGGCCCGCTTTATCAGGCGGCCTACATGCTAGGAGGATTGCAAATCCGATCGCTCTACCGGGAATTGGTCGAATCGAAAAAGATGAGCCCCAAGCAGTTCCACGATGCGGTCATCCAGCAAAACTCGATCCCGATCGAACTGGTGCGTGCCGCATTGACGGAGGAGGCTCTTTCGAAAGAGCCGATCAGCCGGTGGCGATTTGCAGAGCAGCCTTAGGGCGAAAGAGGATGGGGAGCTGAAGGAGGCATCGGCTGTGGCGGGCGTTTCGTCGAGCATTGGATTCGCCTAAAATAGCCGCGTCGATCCGAGTGGATCGCTGCGTTGGATCGATCGATCCAGGGATCCGAATTCGCAGCGATGGAGCGGTCGGAAGTGGGCTTGTAGTCGGTTGCTTAGCGGGCCTTGTTGCCAGACAGATACTCAGCACGGAAAGTGGTTCTTCAATGAAACCGATAGTGCAAATCTCCTTGGACCTGACGAATCTGGATGAGGCGCTGGAGACCGCGCAACTGGCGATCGATGCAGGAGTCGATTGGCTAGAGGCGGGGACGCCCTTGATTCTGGCGGAAGGATTGAGGGCAGTTCGGGGGCTTCGCGAGCGGTTTCCCAAGGTGCCGATTGTCGCTGACCTCAAGACGATGGATGGTGGCTACCTGGAAGCGGAGATGATGGCCAAGGCAGGCGCAACGCATGTCGTGGTGATGGCCAGGGCGCATGAGGAGACACTGCGTTGCGTCGTCAAGGCGGGGCACGATTACGGTGTTGGGGTGATGGGAGATAACCTGGGTTGTCCCGACATGGTTGCAGGAGCCAGAATGTTGGAAGATATCGGTTGCGATTACGTGATCCACCATATCGGTTACGACGAACGGCGAGGAATCGCCGCATCGGGCAGGAAGGCTCCAACACCGATGGACCAGTTGCGCGACGTGGTGCAAGCGGTGTCGATACCGGTGCAAGCGGTGGGAGGGCTGACGATCGAGCAAGCGATGGAGACGCCGCAGCATGGGGCGCCGCTGGTGGTGATCGGTGCGCCGCTGGCGATCGATGGCGATCGCTTTTCACAGGCTGCAGGCAATCTGCCCGAAGTGCTTCGGCGAATTTGCCAACGCGTGCACGCTCACGGAGACGTGCCCGTGCGCAGGTCGCCTCGCATTTGAAGGCCGCCTGGCATTTGAAGTTTGTGCAGCGATCCAAATCGGATTGGAAAAACGGAATCGTTGGGCCGATCCGAGACAACCATTGAGTCACTCAACAAGGACTTTACGAGGACACCTACGCGATGAACCAGCCAGCAATCGTGAATTATTCTTCTGAGCCCCATAGCGTGCGGCTGGAAGAGATTCCGGTCCCCGACTTTGGGGATCAAGATGTCCTGATGGAGGTGGCTGCGGTTGGCGTCTGTGGCAGCGATTTGCATCAGTGGACTGGCGAGCATTCGTGGCCGGTCAACTATCCGGTCGTTTTAGGGCATGAGTTTGCCGGCGTCATTCACTCGGTGGGGCGCCAAGTCAGTGGATGGAAAGAAGGGGATCGAGTCTGCAGTGAGACGGCGGCAGTGATCGACCCCAGCAGTCCAATGACTCGGACCGGTCGATACAATCTCGACCCGAACCGGAAAGGATTCGGCTACGGAGTCAACGGGGCGATGACTCGTTACGTGCGCGTGCCATCCAGATGTTTGCACCGCGTCCCCGACAGTTTGCCTCTGTCGAGAGCCGCCCTCACCGAACCATGCTGCGTGGCTTACTCTGCCGTCGCAGCCCAGGTCAACATTCTGCCAGGAGATCGCGTGCTGGTTCTGGGGCCAGGACCGATTGGGTTGCTGTGTGGAGCCATCGCACGGCTTCGCGGGGCTCAAGTGGCTGTGGCTGGATTGCCGCGAGATGCCAAACGGCTGGAGATCGCCAAGTCGCTGGGCTGCGAGGCATTGACGGAGAATCTGGATCAATGGGCACGGGCCCGCGATGGCCTCGGGTGCGATGGGGTCGTCGATGCTGCAGGGATCTCCGCCACGCTCAAAAGCGCCATTGAATTGGTGCGGCCGGGCGGGTGGATCAGCAAGGTGGGATGGGGCCGCGCTCCGCTCAATTTCTCGCTCGATCCACTCGTTCAAAAAAACATCACGCTTCAAGGTTCGTTCAGCCATAACTGGCCCATGTGGGAGCGGGTGCTTGCGCTGCTGGATGCAGGGCAGCTAGAGGCAGAGCGGATTGTGGGGGGGCGATGGGATCTGGAGCATTGGCATGAGGCCTTTGAGACGATGCATCATGGTGAGGTGGCCAAGTCGCTTTTGGTTGTCAATCCGTCAACGGCCCATTGAACCGGTCGGCATGGGCTGTCATCGGCGTCGGAGATCCAATCGAAGTCTTGATCGATATTGAGTGAAAGCGAGTCCTTTATGACGGTGAGATTGTCTGCGTTCCCCAAATGTTATCTCGATCAGATTTCTCATGAAAAGTCGATGAGCGTTTTTGACTGGATCGAGATGGCTAGGGAGCTCGATTGCGACGGATTGGAGATGTACGAGGGGTTCATTTGGGAGACGACACCGGACTATCTGAATCGATTGCGCGATGCGATTGCTGCCACCGGTCGAGCCATGCCGATGCTCTGTTGTTCGCCCGACTTTACCAACCCCGATCGACAGAAAAGGCATGCCGCAATCGCCTACCAGATCGAAATGGTCAAGGTGGCTCACCACCTAGGTGGTGCAGGCACCGTCTGTCGGGTGCTCAGTGGACAGCGTTACCCGGAAGTCAGTCGCGAGGATGGGCTGGCGTGGGTCGCCGAGTGCATCGGTCAAGTGCTGCCGGAAGCGAAGAGGCTGGGGATCACGTTAGGTCTGGAGAATCATTACAAGGATGGACATTGGCGTTATCCCGAGTTTGCTCAGAAGATGGACGTTTTCCTGGAGCTGCTGGAGAGGATTGACGAGCGGCAATATTTTGGGGTGCAGTACGATCCGTCCAACGCCATCGTCGCAGGGGATAATCCGATCGAGCTTTTGGAGAAAGTGGCGCCGCGAGTGGTCAGCATGCACGCCAGCGACCGATTTCTTGAGCCGGGGCATACGCTGGAGGAACTGAGGCAAAACGACGGGACCTTGGGATACAGTCCCTTCCTAAAGCATGGGGTGACCGGGAAAGGGCTCAACGACTACCATCGAATTTTTCAGATTCTGGCCAGCCATGGGTACCGAGGGTGGATCAGTATCGAAGATGGGATGAACGGACTGGGCGAAATGCAGGAGTCGTTGCAATTCCTGCGTGGCATGGTGGCTCAATACTTTCCAGCGTCCGTCGGTTAATGGATGCCGTGAGCGATCGCAGAGGACCAGGGATGCTCTTCCGAATTGACAATTTCGGTTGGAGGGGCTAGAGTTCCCCGGGGGTGCTGGCTGGAGGTATCGGTGGCTGGCGGTCGAAGGGTTGGTTTCTTGTCGAGGAGTCAAGCATGCGGAATTCCTGGATGATCGCTCGCGGGCGTGGTGGCGGTTTTATTGGGGAGATGATCTCCTGGTTTATCCGCATTGTCATTTATGACATCTGCATCACGGGAATCCAGGATGTCTTGGGCGTCTCCCGCATGGTCGCCCTCTTCATCTTCCTCGGAATTCTGGCTGCCATTGCCTTCGGTGGTTATTTGATCCGCCAGCGCATGGCGACCCGGATCGAGGATTGATCGAACTTCGATGGAGCACCGGGTTCTTTATGGACCGACTTTTGCGATCCTGCAGATCGATCTGCAGGAGTCGGAGACTGTCGTAGCGCAGCCCAACAGCATGCTTGCGATGACGCCGGGAATCGATCTGCGGGCGATGATGGGGCGGGGAGGCAGCAAGTCGGGATGGTTCACGGGAGTCCAAGGGGTCCTGGGCGGTGAGAATCTATTCACTGCCGAGTTTCGAGCCAAGCGGGATGGTCAGCAGCTATCGATCGCTCCCGAGGCACACGGGGACATCCTTGAACTGCCCCTGCGCGACTCTGGAGGCTACTTTTTGACTCGCGGTAGCTATTTGGCAAATGTTGGACCGTGCGATCTGGAGATCAAGTACGGTGGCGTCAAGGGACTGATGGCCAAGACCGGCATCTTTCTGCTGAAGGTTTCCGGCGAGGGAATTGTCTTCTGCCAGACTTTCGGCGCGATCGTCGAGAGGACGCTGAGCGCCGAGGAATCTTTTGTCGTCGACAACAGGTACATGGTTGCCTTCTCCCAGTCGGTGCGGTTCGAACTGGTGAAGGCGACTAGGACCTTGAAAGATTCGATCATGTCGGGCGAGGGGCTTGTGAATCGGTATACCGGGCCAGGCAAAATTTTCTACCAGACGCGAGCCAAGCCGTCGGTGGGATTCTTCGGTCGATTACTCGACCTTACAACCTGATCGCCATAGGAGTCGGGGCATGCAGTCGCGGCAGGTGCCGAAGCGCGAGCAGCTGCTGGAGCTTCTCAGAAGTGCCAATCAGAGGGCGGTTGGGATCCTAGCGGTTCAGGCGGCTCTGGTGGTCTTGCTGGCCTTCCTATTGGATTGGCGTTGGGTGGCCCAGCATCCCTGGATCGCCCTGGTTTCCGTAGGGATCTTTCTGGGGCCGCAAGTGATGGGGCTCCTGACATTCTTGGCGACCGCCAAGAAAGAAATCGGCGATTTGAAGGAGACGACTCGTTTTGGCGAGTTCGACAAGTACCGTTTGCAGTCCTTGCTCCGAGAAACGCTGGTCAAGTTGCGCCTGAGCGATCAGAGAGTGCCGGTGTACATCGTTGGCGACAAATCGCTCAATGCCGCCGCATTCCATATTGGTTTTGGCCCGTTCCTTCGATCACTCAACGGAATCTTCCTGAATCGACAGGTGCTGCACAAACTGTCGGCAGCAGAAGTTCAGGACATCATGGGGCACGAACTGGGGCATTACGCGAAGCACTACCTGATCCTGTCGCGTTGGAATGGGTTGACCTATCTTCTGGGAGCCATGGTAGGGCTTTGGACCGCGCAATGCCTCGGCCTAGATACTGCATTTTCCATCTTTGTCATTTCACTTCTCGCTGGCGGGTTTTGGTGGCTGCAGTCGATTCCCTATGCTCGATACAGTTGGCCAATTGAATACCTATGTGACGATTTCGGGGCTCAGGTGAACGGAGTGGTTACGTCGGTCACCGGGCTACTCAAACTGGGGGCTGATGAGGAGTGGATGATGGCCGTGATGCTCAAAGCAGCAGACCATCGACATGCAGAGGTGCTTTCGGCAAGGGAGTTGGTGGAATCGATTGAGAAGGCGATCCCTTACGGTCACGCGAAGACAGAAGAGATGGAGGAGATGTTAGAGAGGCAATTGCGGGAGAGTCGCGAGAAGCAGGGGGAGGTATCGGTAGGGGGTTTTCTCCGATACATGTGGCAGTCGGATCTGGATCGCGAAGCGACGGAAGAGTATCGATCCAGCATGGAGAAATTCAGTAAGCTACAGGACCATCCGCGGCTGGATTGGGAGAGGCAGATTGAAGTTGGCGGCACGATTGAATGCACCGAGGAACAGATTAGGAAATTGGTCGAGTTGATGGAGCTGAATCCGAACCAACCGCTGTTTCGAGGTTCCAATTCGATTGAACCAGCGATGACCCATCCGCCGCTGGAGATGCGGATCCTCTATCTGTGGTACAACCGCGAAGAGATCGAACGAGCTGCAATGGAGGGGGATGCAGATCGCTTTCGCATTTGAGAGACTCGGGGCGATTCTGGGATTCAAGAGCTAGCCCGCGCGGCGGTCGAATCCTGCCTGCCGTTTGGCTCGAACGTTTTTCGCGATGGAGCTTGGGATCTCTCAAACCGTCCTTCAAGAGTGAACAGTGCTCTGGGAAAAAGGCAGTCATTCCCTTGCCAGGCTCTTTCAAAAGTCCGCTTGATGGCCAAGGAGCGATCCCCTTGGACTCCCAGCGAATGCCTGGCGGGCCTAGTTCTGCCGGAAAGACAACCCCGTTCCGCTCCCTACCGTCGGAGCAATCGGAAAAAATGACAGGGTCTGTTTGTAAAATCTGCCGATTTAGAAGCTCGCAAGCCCCCCAAGTCAAAAGCTAGCGAATACTTCGAGAGATTCGATTAGGAAAAGCGGGATAGCGTTGGCGTCTCAAGCAGCCCTTCGTGGTGTTGCAGAATGAGACGCGTGGTGGGACGGGGAGCCTTTGAGTGAATCTGGCTTGATTCGCCAGCCGCGGCTTGGGTAAGATTCGCGGTGTTGGCGGATCGCCAGATTCGTAGGGACTCAAAGGCAATCCCTTGTCTCTGCCGGCGATTGACCCGCGTTCCGAAAGCGAATCCAGTTTTTGGCACGCAGGTTGCATCTGTAACGATCGTCAGCAAAGGTGGACCGCTCGGCACGATGCCGCAGTTTGGTTGCCTTTGGGTACAAGGATGTATCAACAGGTTGCGAGAGGGGCACTTCGAATGGAAATCAATGGAAATTTCGGGATTCACGGGGTTCATGGTGCTCGTCAGGTTGGCAAGCTCTCGGCGACCGAGAACCAGGGAGTCCGCGCGACAGACGCTTCTGTAGCTGGCGCTCCTTCGGATCAAGTCGACTTCTCTGCTGCAGCCCAGTCGATCGGTCAGGTCGCCGGCAGTGGTGCGATTGTCGATGGGGTACGCGTCGACAAGGTTGCTGCGCTCAAGGCACAGATTGCTGCAGGGACCTACGACACACCCGAGCGGATGGCAGTCGCATTGGATCGCATGTTGGACCAGTGGGGCTGATTCCCTCTGCCTGAATCGCATGGAAATCAAACGTCAAGCCGCAGTACAAGTTACTGCGGCTTTTTTCATGGGAGACAATCAGGAGGACAACACGGTTGAGAGAGCTGGACCGAACCCTGAAGACTTCGAACCAAGTTGGCTAGTCGGCCGCTCCCCCCATCTCCACCATCGACGGTAGCCTACTCCAGGTCTGCATCGAACTGAATCTGCTGGCCTTGCACTAGACGATCGCACTCGATCGAAAAGGTAGACGCTTCGCCGGTCACAGGCATGGAACAGGTGATGGAGTCACCGGGAAGCAGCCCCTTAAGCGATGTTTTCGACCGAATTCCACCGAGCGAGGGAAAGGCATCGTAGTAGATCGGAGCAATTCCCTCATTGCGGATCGTTACCTCCGTAATGTCCTTTCCCTCCAGCAACTGCACGACTCGAAAACGGTAGCCGCAACGAAGCGAAGCGGCACGAATCACATCGGGCTTTTGGAAACGAGGCTGATCATCGCCGATGAGGAAGGAGACATGGAATCGCCTTGCTTGTTCCGCGAATGGAGTCCCATAGGGGCCTTGGGGTGCCAGCGCTTCTTCCTGATCCCGCCGCTCAAAGAAACTGAACTCGCCTCCCGTCGGTGCGATCTTCCATCGCTCGCGCCCCAGAAGATCCCAATTCGGCTCGTTCTCCTCGCGATGCCTTCGATGATTGAAGGAATCGTCAAACAGACCGAACGGCAATTTCGCCAACTCTTGGTTGCCTACGAAGGGAGCATGATCCCCGGCGGCATCAACCGAAATCATCCAAGGGGTGACCTGCAAAACCTGGGATAGATGGTTGGCAAAAGTATCCTGGAATGCGCGATCGGGGAACGTTTTCCCTAACACCATCGGGCCATCATAGATGTGGTACTCCGCCCAAAGCCCGAACCCAACTTGCACGAAGGCCAGGCGTGGATCGCGATCGTATCGCTCGGCAAAGCGCGTAAAAAAATCGAGGACAAAAGCACGCCAGGGAGGAAAGGACCAATCGGGAAATCGCGTCTTTTTTCCTTCGCTGATGCCGCTGGTCTCCTGATACCCGTCCATCTGCCGAATCACCTCGGGCACTCCCGTCGGCTTGCCGACATACGTGTCGTGCCATCGGAGGATCGCTTGATGCCCTCGACTTGCGACTTGATCGAGCAGATGGTCGACGGGGCTCCAATTGTATTGGCCTTGCTGGTCCACGACGTCGCGATATCGCAGATAGGAGAATTCCAGCTGAATCGGTGTGGAATCGGCTTGGGGGTTGGAACTCCACAGGACAATTCCGGTCATCGGCTGCACGGAATCGACCTTCGACCGAAGAGGCAGCTTGCGCATCGACTGGGACCAAGCGGTGCTTGGGAATCCCCAGATGACCACCACCAGCATCGCCAAGCTGCAGTGCCCCAGCAAGTGCATGCGGCGGCTTCGGTCGCTGCATCTTTCCAGTTGCCTGGCCATCGGTACCCGTCGATCTCTCCCAGAGACTTGCCTCGTCTGTAGCTCCATTTTTCCCATCCTCGATACCGCCAGCGAAGCGTTCATCTCAAGATTGTGGCGGCAACTTGGAAGTAGACGAGAATGCCAAGGATGTCGATGATCCCAGCCACAAAAGGATTGCTCATCAAAGCCGGATCCAGCCCTAGCCGCTTGAATAGCAAAGGGAGGGTGCCACCGATGGAGGTACCGCAAAGCACCACGGCGAGAATGGTGATGGGAATGACGACCGCGTGTCGAATGCTGGGGGTGATGGCCCAAGCGATCAGGAATCCCACCAGCGCCAGAAAGCTGCCCAGCAGCAGTCCCGTGATCAACTCTCTTCGTAGAATCGCCCACCAATCGCGAGACTCAATCTCTTGGCGCGTCAGCGCGGCGATGACCAGCGTGGAAGACTGACTTCCTGAATTGCCTCCACTGCTGATGATCAACGGAATAAACCACGCCATCCACTCGTATTTCTGCAGCGATCCTTCGTAGAATCGGAGAGCAAACGCGGTCAGTAATCCGGCGATAAAAAGGATCGCCAGCCACATTCCACGCTTCCAGGAAAGGGTGAAGATGGGGGTGCGCATGTAGCTGTCTTCCAACGGAGCGACAGCCGCGATCTTCTGCACGTCACGCGTCGCCTCCTCGACCACCACATCGATGATGTCGTCGTGGGTGATGATCCCCAGCATGTGGTTGTGGTCGTCGACCACCGGAACCGCCAGCAGATTGAACTTGGCTACTTTCTGGGCGACGTCCTGTTGGTCGTCCAGGACGTGAGCCACCACCATGTCGGTCTCCATCAGATCGCGCAATCGCGTCTCGGGCTTGCCAATCGCCGAAACCAACCGCCGCGTATTGACCACACCATGCAGGCGGTTCTGGTCATCCACCACATAGATGTAATAGACCGTCTCCAGATGCTCTGCTTGCCTTGCCAGTTCCTCCAGAGCCGCACGGACCGTCAGGTCTTCCCGGAGGCAAGCCGCCTCCGTGGTCATCAGAGCACCGGCTGTTCCTTCAGCGAACGACTGCAGCTTCTGGATGCTCCGCCGATCGCTGGCCGGGACCAGCGCCAAAATCAACTCCACACGACTGCTTGGCAACTCCTGGAGCAGGTCGACCGCGTCGTCGGCGCTGAGCACCGAAACGAGAGCTGCCACTTGGAGTTGATCCTGGTCTGCCAGCAGTTCGACCTGCCGGTCCCACTCCAAAAAATGAAAGATCTCGGCTCGCGTCGCTGGATCGGCGTACTGCAGAACCTCCCATGCTTCAGCCGGGGTGAGCCCCTCCATGAATTCGGCGGTGCGAGCCGGGTGGAGGGCTACGCAGAATTCCCGCAGCTCCTCCGCGTTCCTCTCGGCGAGCATTTCACGCAATTCCGGGAGATACAGCGTGTTGATCACCTGATTACCCCCGAATGGACAGTCGATTTCAGGTGATCCGCTGGGTCCGCCGACAGGTCCAACCTGCCTACGCAGAACGAATCACCTCGCCATGTTCCCGAGCGTTCATTCTAGAAGTCACGCTCGGGCGGGCAATCGCAAACGAGCCGAGGGGGCCGGCCGCCCAGATGCATGGGTGCGAACTGTCAGGTCAGGGCGCTTGAATCGGCAGGTGGAAGTCCCCCTGCAGGTCGCGCCAGACGCAATGGACATGATTGGCCGGATTGCCAGCCGCATCGGGCTGCACATTGATGAACTCGACCAAAAACGTCGGTCCCTGGATGCGGTAGTAATGACCAACCCCAGGCTCATCCGCTCCAGCCCAGGCGAAGTAGACTTGATCGAACCCAGCCTGATCGATCAGCTTCCATCGGTCGGCAGCCACTTCCTCGCGCATCGCCCCTGTGTAGACCTCTAGCAGTCGATGCAGCGTCTCGCGTTGAGCGGGATTGAGCTGCGATGCGGGGACCCCTTCGGCCGGGGCGAGTTCCGACTGCTTCGTCCCGGCGAAACGGATGTCCGCCGGTGCCTTGGCGTCGAGGATCGCTTTGCTGCGCTGCGTCGCGTCGAGGCTTTTGAGCAGCTGGAAACCGAGTTCCTCTTCGGACTTCAGCAGTCGCATTCCCTTGGGAAAGCCTTCGCCGTAGTCAGCCTGCAGCTCGGCAGGATTGGTCGCAAAAAACTGGGGCGTCGAATCGACGATGCGGTTGTCTTGGACGACAAAATTGAGCGACAGGTGATGCCCTTCGATACTGACACCCCAAGTTCCGGTCGGATTGGGCGTCCCAAAAACGGTGAAATAGTACTTGTCAGGATTTCGCCGTGTGTGGGAATCGGGCCCCTCCAGCTTACGCAGCACATTCTCCAGCAGCATGATGCTGGTCGCCTTCTGGTTGCCTGCCTCGGAAACCAAATCCGCCAGAAACTTTCTCGCCTGCTCCCTCTGAGTTGGCTCCATCTCCATCAAGGGCAGGCCTTTCCGCGTCTCCATCGGAATGAAGTGCCACTGCACCCGTCGTTCATCGTCGTAAGGGATCGAAGCCTTGGACTTTTGCGACTCCTGCAAGCTCCCCAGAAAAGCTTTGGCTCCCTGGTCCAGCGGCCGGGTGGTGATCGGCTTGCGGTCCTGCGACTGGCCGACCATCTGCCACCCCAAAAAAGCTGTCAGGGCAAACAGAGACGCCATGCGAGTCGTTCGTTTCATCAGGAACCCCAAAGTCAAACAGAGGAAGGTAGGAATGAAGGCGGGTCTCAAGGATCTACCAAAATCGCTGGTCCGCTTCGGAAAATCAAGGCCCTGAGGAAAGGACTCAGGATCTTGCCTCCCAGCGGATGTCAAAATCATCGACCACCCCAGGAACCTCCGCAGAGGGATCCACTCGACATGCCACCCGCAGCTTGGCGGTTCGCGATCGATTGTTGCGGTCCAGCTCTTGGGGAGATGCCACCACTGGCCGCTTGGTCACCGGCCGCAGGTAGGGATGCTCGCGGAACGCGTACTTGACCATCCGATCTTCCAACGAATGAAAGCTGATCACCAGCAAGCGGCCTCCGGGGCGAAGTCGAGTCGGCAGCCAGCGCAAGGCGTCGGCCAGATGGTGCAGTTCCTGATTGACCGCAATGCGCAACGCCTGAAAGGAACGCGTGGCGCTATCGATCTTTCCATGCACCTTGCCGACCGACCGATGGATTAACTGCCTCAGCTGCTGCGTCGTCTCGATCGCTACGCCTCGACGTCGCTGCTCGACAATCTCTCTAGCAATCCTGCGGCTCTTCCGCTCTTCCCCGTAGCGATAAAGAATGTCGGCAATCTCCTCTTCCGAACCACTAGCCAAAAGGTCCGCCGCCGACTCGGTCGATGGCTCGGGATGGAACCGCAGATCCAGCGGACCTTCTTCGCGGAAGGAAAAGCCTCGGTTGGAATCGGCCAACTGATCCGAAGAAAGTCCTAGATCCAGAAGGATTCCATCGGCCAGAGGCACGCCCAAGGCATCCAGCCAGCTAGGGATATCGCGGTAACTGCCCAATGCTAGGCCGATTTGCGGCCCGGCTGTAGGCTGCATGTCGGAGTGCTCAGGAAGCTGCCTGGGCGGCTCCAACCATCGCTGCAAAGACGCCTCCGGAAAGCGATGAGCCAGTCTTCCCGCGGCGCGCCCGAGAGCCGCCGGGTCGCGGTCGATACCCAAAAAGCGAGCATCCTTCGCCATGCGTTCCAGAAGCGCTTCGGCGTGCCCTCCGCCCCCTAGGGTGCCATCGACGAAAAAGCCCGCGTGCTCGATCTGGCTGTACGCCAGCACTTCGTCTAGGAGAACCGGGATGTGGCAGGTGGCTTCGGTTCCACTCATCGACTGGATTTCCCGATCTGCCTATCTCGGAGCGAATCGAATGGGGACCAGCCCACTGCCAACAAGCCGTAGGCGATGCTTGCCGGGGCATGTTGCCGCCGCAGCGAAAGACCGCTGGGAGTCGCTCCCAAGGAGCAACCCGCCCAGGCAATCACTCGCACCACCAACATCCCTGCTGGTGGCGACCGAATTAGAGAGCTTCCCAGGTTGGCTGCTTGGACAACCCAAGGATGCATGACCCCCGTGGCCGTAGGAGTCGTGCGTTTGTTGCTAATTCGATCTGCGAGTGCTGCCTGGCGAGTTTCCACCAGTTCGGGAGCGAGTCCTGAACCGTTTTCTCTGAAAATTCAGGGCCCAGATCGCACTGGGAACCACCGGTTGCCCGACGCTCCCCAACTGCCCCATCATCATACCCAGGAGCCGATCGACCGTTGAAGGGTTGCGAAATTACCTTCCCGGCTTTTTCCCGACTTTTCGGTTCATTGCCGTCATTTCAGAGGCGAAAACGAACCTAAATACCACCCAAAAAGGTGAAAAACCCGATAAGACAGGAAGCATAAGCAGCAATGATAAAGAAAACATTCTGGATAAAAGACCAACACCCAGCGAATCCAGGGGCTCTTTGGTCGATCCATAAGATGACGTCCTCCTCGGTTCCCAGCAGCCGCTTGAGGATTCGCAAGGAGATGGTCTGGGGGTTGGAGCCGATCCAGGCGAGACGAATGCAGCGCACGGATCCGTGGAAAGATGGGAGCCAACGGCATGACCAACTGGGCGATTCCATTCCTAGCGGCAATTGCCCTGATTCCGATCGCGTATCTCCTATTTCTTTTGTCTCAACGTGGTCGCTATTCGATTGCGGAATCGTTTCTCTATTCGATCGCCTACCTTCTGGCGCGGGGGCTTTGGCGCGCAACGATTCGGGGTCAGGAGCATCTAGCGGGGCTGGAGGGGCCGGCCATTCTGGTTGCGAACCATCGCAGCAGCATCGATCCTGTGCTGATTCAGTTGGCCGCTGGCAGACGCGTCCACTGGATGGTGGCAGCCGAGTATTGTCGGCATCCCTTGTTTGGACCGGTGCTTAACGTCTTCCAGGTGATCCCCACCAAACGCGGTGGCATCGACACCCAGGCGATCAAGGCGACGATGCGTCTGGCGGGGGAGGGTAGGTGGGTGGGGATGTTTCCCGAGGGACGTATCAATCGTACCAGCCAGCCGCTTTTAAGCGTGCGACCGGGCGCGGGATTGGTGGCCCTCAAATGTGGAGCCCCGTTGGTCCCCATCTGGATTGAAGGAAGCCCGCAAAGCCCAACCGTCTGGGGACCTCTGCTGAAAAGAGCCAAGGTGCTGGTGACGATTGGAGAGCCGATGCCCCCGCCCGATAACCTGCCGCCAGGAACCAGCGACAAGGAAATCGCCAGCCAATGGGTTCGTGCGGTGATGGCTCGAGTTGCCGAGCTGGGGGGGCATTCGGACTGTGCGGTGCAAATGGCAGGAAGGCAGTGGCTGGACGAAACGCAGCCTGTGGCGATCGGTTCCCAGCGCGTGATAGCGGATCCCTAAACGGCAGTGCCTGTCGGCTGAGCGGCGGTGGGCGCCTAAGCCGACGGTCTTGCTCGGGAATCGCTCCAGGGCGGCTGGTCGACGACTCCGATGGCTACAACTTGGTCTGCAGAAACTGAGCGACCAGTTCGGGCTTGTCCTTTTCCCGCAGCGATGCGATTTGGGCTTCGGGGACTTTGAGGGCCGCCAGATGCCCTGCCAGTTGCTCCCAAACCTTTGCCCTCTTCTTCCCCTCGCTTAGATAGAGTTCCGTCACCAACTCCTGAGCCCTTTGCAGAGCCAGCGTGTCGCGATTTTTGTAGTAGCCGCGAATGATCTGCTGTTGGTGCTTCGAATAGTTTTCCATCGGCATGAGTTGACTCCTGATTCCAGCGGGGAAGAGCATCGAGGCAGTGTATCGGCCTGCGGGAGGTCGCGACAACAAAAATCGCAGCGACACGAACCAACTTTCCCGGCTCCCCCCCTCCCAACCAACGGGATCGATTGCCATGATGGCCGATGGGAGAACCAATTCGAATTTTTCTTTCCGCAGGCTCCCGGAATGCCCACTTGGTGTCGCCAGAAGACCAGCAGGTGGAGTGCACTTGTGATGGGGTGCCGGGATCGTGCGAAGAGAGGGGGCTGGGAGATGAGCGTTTATCACAAGCGACAGACACGGCTGGCCGGGGTGCTTCGGACGCAGGGACTTCGGCAGTTCCTAGTGACCAGCCCGGTCCACGTCACCTACCTGACCGGGTTTCAGGGGGGGGACAGCTATCTTTGGATCGAAGACGACAGACGGATGCTGATCAGCGATCCCCGATACCAGCAGCAGATTGAAGAGGAGTGCCCTGGCCTGGAGCTTCATATCCGCTCCCCCAAGACCCCGCTGCTGGAAGCCGCGGCGGAGGTGGTTGGCACAGGAAGCCGAAGAGAGGTCGGGATCGAATCGCAATGGCTGACCGTTGCCTCCTGGCAGCGGATGGGAGAAACGCTGCCAGCCAAGACGCTGGTCGCGACCCAGGGGTTGATCGAGGGGCTCCGAGAAATCAAGGACAGCATGGAACTGGAGTCGATCGAGGCATCGATTCAGTTGGCCGAGCATGCTTTTTTGTCGATGCTGCATCGGCTGACCCCGGAGACAACCGAGCGTCAGATAGCGCATGGGCTGGAGCATACCATCCGGGAACTGGGAGGCCAGGGATGCGCCTTTCCCACCATCGTCGGAGTGGGGCCTCGCGCGGCGTTACCTCATGGAATTCCTGGGAAGACGCCACTTTCCAGCAGTTCCTTTGTGCTGATCGATTGGGGAGCGATCGCTACCGGTTACTGCAGCGATCTGACGCGCCTGGTGGTCACTGGCAAGCCGACGAAAACTTGGGAGAAAGCGTATGCTGCGGTGCTGGAGGCGCATCGAGCTGCGGCAGCCAGCCTTCGTCCCGGAGCACCGCTGGAGGCCATCGACCAAAGGGCCCGTAAGGTGCTCGAAAAGCATGGAGTCGAAAAGCGATTCACACACGGTCTTGGCCATGGTTTTGGATTGCAGATCCATGAGTCGCCGCGCATCGGAAGTGGCCAGAAGGGCGTTCTTCAGGAGGGAATGGTGGTGACGATCGAACCTGGGGTCTATTTCCCGCAGTGGGGTGGCATCCGGATCGAGGACGACTACCTGATCACACGGGAAGGAGCACAGCGGTTGACTACTTTGCCGCAGGACTGGGAAGCGCTGCAGATCGATTGGCCCAGCTTCCGATAACCACCTTATTTTCCTCAGGAACGTGGTCGAAATCGGGAGCCAATCAGGCGACTTGCACCCCGCCTCCACCGCGTCTCCCCAACCCGCGAAAAGCACGCTACAATGCGGGGATTCTCGTGAGTTAAAGGCTCGCGGAATTCCGAACACGAGAAGGCTCCGCCGCACTCCATTTTCGCAGGGGAGACCAAGGATAGCTCCCGAACTTCTCATCTCGGAGGGCAGGTCTACAAAAAGGACGCAACGACGATGGCAAAATCGCAAAGCAACGAAGGCAAGGATATCTTTTCGCTGGAGCGGCTGCGGCAACTGATCGACTTGATGAAGGAGCATGATCTCGGGGAAATCGACCTCCAGCAGGATGCGCAGCGCATTCGGTTGACGCGTGGTTCGCTCCCGACGATGACCATGCCCGCCGTCGTCGCCTCTGCACCGCCCGCAGCTTCGGCACAGCCCGCACCTTCGGCTTTGGCAGCCCAGTCGGATCTGGAAGGGCCTCACATCGTCACGATCAAGTCACCGATGGTTGGGACCTTTTACGCACGCCCCAACCCGAATTCGAAGAACTACGTCGAAGTTGGCAGCACCATCCAGCCAGATACCACCATCTGCATCATCGAAGCGATGAAGGTCTTCAACGAAATCCCGGCCGAAGTGCGAGGCAAGATCGTCTCGGTGCTGGTTCAGAACGAGGAGGCAGTCGACTTTGGTCGACCGCTCTTCAAAGTCGACACGCGGGGTTAAGCATCGATCTCTCTCACGGAAGCCTCCTGCATGTTTCAGCGCATCCTGATCGCCAATCGTGGCGAGATCGCCCTGCGAGTTCTTCGGGCCTGTCGCGAACTGGGGATAGAGTCGGTGGTGGTCTATAGCGAGGCCGACCGCAACGCCCCCTACGTCGACCTAGCGGACCAAGCGATCTGTATTGGATCCTCGCGATCGGTAGACAGTTACCTGCGAATCGACCGCTTGATCGCTGCAGCGGAACTCTCGGGTGCTCAGGCAATCCATCCCGGCTATGGCTTTCTGGCAGAGAACTCGCACTTCAACGAAGTGGTTCGAAGTTGCCAGTTCACCTTCATCGGCCCCACCCCGGAAGCGATGCAGAAACTGGGGGACAAGAATCAGGCCAGAGAGATGGCGATCGCCGCCAAGGTCCCAGTGGTACCTGGCAGCAAGGGATTGATCGATTCCGAGCAAGAAGCGATGGAGACCGCTGAGAGCATCGGTTACCCGGTGCTGATCAAGGCGACTGCCGGTGGGGGTGGCAAGGGGATGCGCGTTGCCCCGGATGCTGCCACCCTTCAGTCGGCGATGGCACAAGCCCGCCAGGAAGCGCAGGCCGCCTTTGGCAACGGAGGAATCTACCTGGAAAAGTACATCGATCGCCCACGACATGTGGAAGTCCAGGTGATCGCAGACCATCACGGCAACGTGGTTCACTTGCATGAACGAGACTGTTCGGTGCAGCGACGGCATCAAAAGCTGATCGAAGAAAGCCCCTCTCCACGCCTGCCAGAGAGCACCCGCAAAGCGATGTGCGAGGCGGCCGTTCGCATGGTTCGGCAGGCCGATTACCAGAATGCAGCGACCGTCGAATTCATCGTCGACCAGCAAGACAGGTTCTACTTCATCGAAGTCAACGCCCGGATTCAGGTCGAGCATCCGGTGTCGGAGATGGTGACGGGGATCGATCTGATCAAGACGCAGATTCGCGTCGCGGCTGGGGAACGCCTCCCTTTCACGCAGGAGCAGGTCCGGCAGCAAGGAGCCGCGATCGAATGTCGGATCAATGCAGAGGATCCGTCCAAGATGTTCCAGCCATGCCCTGGAAAGATCGAACAGATCTTCGTGCCAGGTGGTTTGGGAGTGCGATTCGATTCGCATGTCCAGGCGGGCTACACCGTCCCCCCCTACTACGACTCGATGATCGGCAAATTGATCGTGCACCAACCCGACCGCCAGCAGGCGATCGAATGCATGCTCCGATCGCTGCGGGAACTGCGCGTCGAGGGCATCAAGACCACCGCTTCGTTCCACCAGCGTGTGCTGCAATCGGATACCTTCCGCAGCGGATTGGTCGACACGAAATGGGTGGAGCGAGAACTGCTTGGCTGATCGGCAACGATCGGCTGTCGAGGTGGCTCCTGAACGATGCTCCCCTGCGTGAATCGGTGATCTTGAAGAAATTCGTCGGCAGGTGATTCCCCGGCCATCCGAAGCACGCATCCGAAGAGTCGTTCGGTTCAAAGCGTTGGCATCTGCGGTTGCAGCCGCCTCCGTCCAGCCCTGAAGCGACTGGAATCAATCGCTATCGGGCAGCGGCGCCGAACAGAGAAAGATAGTCTCCAGCCAATCCCGCCATTGCTGCACCGAAGCGGGGTCCATGTCGGCGTGGGAGGAGTTGGGAACGACCACCTGTTGATTCCCCGCCATCCAGGTCAGGGTGCAGTGAAGCAGTCCACTGAGATCCAGTTCCAAGCGCAGCTGCAGCGGCTGCTCTGGCAATCGCTTCGGAAAGACCGCTCCCGGTTCCACCGCCCCCAAGCGATGCCAATTGCCATCCATCTGGGTGCTTTCGACGAACTGCAGCGCCGGCGAGCGGGTGCTTTGCGAAGAGAATCGGATGGTGCGACTGAATTCGGCGGGCAGTCGAGATCCTTTCGGGATCAAGATCTTTGGCATGCCGGTGGGGTTATCCTGCGACATGGTGAGCAGGCCGATATCGTAGACGCTATGGGGGATGGCGCTGGGACCGGAACTGTCACCGGGAGGCATGAGATACTGGGCCTGAAGCGCGGCGCCTCGAGCGAGGTCGGCCTGGGTGACCACTTCCATCGCGACATTCGCCGGCAGCGCCTTGGCGATCAGACCTCGCAACTCCGGCACCCCCAGCAGCTCACCGATCAAAAGGACGCGTCGGATCGACTTGGGATCGATACCGGATCGTTCGATGACCTGTCTGGGCATGTCCATCAGATCGGAAGAACACTCGCGGAACTCCTGCAGCAGATGGCTTCGCTCCAGATTCAGCCGCAGCTCCTTACCCCAGGCTTCAAATCGAATCTCCACCTTGGGGAGCAGTGCCAGTCGATCCAAAGCCAGCTCGGCGGATCGCTGCAGCCGGGAGGCGACGACGAGATCTTCCCGAACATTCATGCCGTGCTGGAGCGCGAATTGGGAGGCGAGCCATTCGACGATGCGCGATTGCCACCGGAACTTCCCCCGTTTCCAATCGCCGATAGTTGCTAGGCAGCGCCACTGGTTTCCATCGCGAGCCAGCACACTCGCCTCGCACGTGCTCCCGGTCAACTCCACCACCATCCAGTTTTCCTGGCCTTCGGAGTTGCCAAGACGAAGCAATTGTTGAGTCTCCCAGTAGGCCAGCGCTGCGGCCAGGGGACGATCGAGCAACTGGAGGACATCCAGGCCCGCCATTCGCGCCGATTGAACGACGCAGGCGCGGTGTAGCTGATCGTAGCAAGCAGGAATGTTGATGACCGCATGCGACAACTGGGGCCGCAGGGCACGGGCGGCATGAGCGACCTTGCGGAGCACTGCAGCGACCAGCACTTCGGGAGTCACCCGCCTACCTCCGAAAGGTCGCTCGAGAATGGGCAGTCCATACCATCGCTGCAATCCGAAGAAAATCTGATCGGGGTGTTTCGATCGCTGCCGATGAGCCGCTTCGCCGATCGCGACCTGCTCGCCATCGCTCCAGAGCATATTTCTCAAAGAAAGCTGCTGGCCATCCAAGGGAATTTCGGTCAGCTCGCGCCCCTTCTGCAGAAAACTGGCGCGCGTCTCCAGCATCCCCAATTCGATACCAATCGCTGCGTATCCCCGCGACGAAGTGCTCTGGCTGGAGGGACCTCGCGTCCGGGGCTGCATCGGCAGCTCACCACCTCCCACCCCCACCGTGGCTGCGATCCCCTTGGCGGCCCCCTCGATCAGTCGCTGGGCTCGGAGTTCATCGATCAATTCCGCCGCCGACTCGAACCGTCGATCCGGTTCCTTCGCCACCAGCCGTTGAAAAATGCTGTCGACCCGCAAATCCAAATCCTCGCGCACCTCGTACAAAGGCGGCGCCGGTCGCTTTTGATGGGCCAGTGCGATATGGACCGGTTCCCCGGTAAACATCGGTCGTCCGGTGAGCATGTAGAAGAAGGTGGCGCCCAGCGAGTAGAGGTCGCTCCTTGCATCGATCGGCCCCTTAGCTGCAATCTGCTCGGGCGACATGTACTCGATCGTCCCCAAAAGCTCTTCATCCTCCGGCGGCAACTCCTCTGCCGCCAGCTCGGCGATTCCAAAATCGAGGATCTTCAGAACCCCCTGCTTGGTCACCATCATGTTCCCTGGCTTGATGTCCTTATGGACCACCCCCTGGCAATGAGCGTAATCGAGGGCGGAGGCAGCCTGAGCCAGCAGCTTGAGCGCATCGGGGACCGATAAGGCTCCCTTCGACGAAACCCAGGCGGAAAGCGACTGTCCGTCGACCAGCTCCATCACCAAGTAATGCACCGCATGAACGCAGCCGGCATCGAAGGCGGTGACGATATTCGGATGCATCAGCTTGGCGATCAATCGGACTTCTTTGTAAAACCGATCGACGAAGGCGGCCTGTTGCGACAACCGTCTGGGAAGGATTTTGACAGCGACATCCCGATCCATGGTGCGGTGTCGTGCACGGTAGACCTGGCCCATGCCACCCGCCCCCAGCCGCTCGATGATCAGGTAATCTCCCAGGGTAGGGAAAGGAATTTTGCTCTCGCCGCCGGCATCCCAAGCCATCTCCAGTTCCGTCCCCTCACCATCGGCAGCAGGGGTTGGCAAGCCGTCATGGAGGCGTCGCGTCGCTTCGTCGGGTGTGGGGGAGGTCGATTCCTTCGCCCCCATCGATTCGGAGGGAGCCGTTCGACTGGGGGGCTTGGAGCGATCTGCTTCCTGATCTTTTGTCACGTTCGACCATCCTCAACGAATCGGATCACGCGAGGGCAGTCCCTGCCCATCTCAGCCGCTCGATGGCCTTCCATGGCGTGACAAGGGAGCCTCCCAGACAAGTCGTCGAAGCGCGATCCGGGCTCCCTAGGATCGCCTTCACCACCAGTCTGTATTGTAGTGCCGCCGTTCGCCGGTTTGGCATTTTTTGCTTCAAAACAACCCGACAGGTATCTCCAGGCCGGCATGGGGCGGATTATCGCTGGGGGAGGGGACGATCTTGGGAGAGCCTGCGAGCCACAGCTCGTCCCTTCCATGCCAGTCGATGCAGACTGGAAAGGACGCTTCGAACCTCCCGAAGACTGATTTTCGACTTCCCCTCCTTCCGCTCCACATACACGATCGGTAGCTCCTGAACTGGATGGCCGGTCCAGACCCAACGCGCCAAGATCTCCTGCAAAAATCCATAGCCAGCCTCCTGCCAAGGGAGTCGGTCCAGCTGCTGGAAGATGTCGAGCCTGTAGGCTCGAAAGGCGCTGCTGGTGTCGTGAACGGGCAGCTGGAGCAGCAGGCGAGCGTACCGATTGGCGAGGTAGCTGACCCACCGTCGCCGCCAGGAACACCCAGAAAAACCACCTCCTGGGATATAGCGCGAGCCGATCCAGAGCGTGGGTCGGTCGTGCTCATGCTGCACGAAGTCGGGAATGCACTTTGGATCATGACTGAAATCGGCATCGAGGTTCAGCACCCAGTCAAAGCGATGCTCAGCCCCCCACTGCAAACCGTCGCGAATGGCACTTCCCAATCCCTGCTTGCTGCCGCGATCGATCCAGTGCAGTCGGGGGTGATCAGCGGAGCGACGGGCCAGCCATTGAGCGGTCCCATCGGGCGATCCATCATCCACCACCAGTACGTCGGCATGGGGAGCCCACGTATCCAGCGATTCCAAAAGCGATGGCAGATTGCCCATTTCACAGTAGGTGCAGATCAGGATCAACCACCGCGACTCGTTCGCTCGGCCTTCCTCTCGAGTCATCAGCAGCGTCTCCCAGGAGTCCTAGCAGCGGTCACTTCGCTACGAAGTTCACCAACTTGCCAGGGACGACGACCGCCTTGACGATCTGTTTACCCTCCAACAACTCTGCGATCCGTTCGTGGGCGCGAGCAATAGCTTCCAACTGCTGAGCGTCGCAGCCAGCGGGAACGACGATCTTCGCGCGCAGCTTGCCGTTGATCTGCAGCGGTATCTCGACCTCCGTTGCCTCCAACCACCGCGGATCGTGGACCGGCCAGGCATGACACGCCAGCGACTGGTCGTGCCCCAAGCACTCCCACAACTCCTCTGCCAGGTGCGGAGCCAGAGGTGCAAGGAGCAACACGAATGGCTCCATCGCCCCCCTGGGCCGAACCGTTTCCTTGGTGAAGAAGTTGACGAACTCCATCAGCCTCGCGATGGCTGTATTGAACCCCATCTGCTCCAGGTCGCGCGTGACCGCTGCAATGGTCGCATGAAGCATTCGCATCTGCCCTTCGGTCGGCTCCACATCCTGAACCGATTCGGATAGAAGGACCTGGTCTTCCTTGGGATCGACGATCATCCGCCAGGCACGATCGAGAAAACTTCGAACCCCGCCGACTCCCGACATGCTCCATGGCTTGGTCGCTTCCAATGGCCCCATGAACATCTCATAGAGCCGAAGCGCATCGGCGCCATACTCCTTGACGATGTGATCGGGATTGACAACATTCCCGCGGCTCTTGGACATCTTGTGAGCCCGGCTGTCGACACGGACCTGGGGATCGTCTTTGAGAACGAAGAGATCCCCTTGCCGCTGCACCTGCTCCTCCTGCACCGACACCGACTCTAGCGGTGCACCGGTCCCTACTTCCTTCCAGCCATCTTCGGTTTTGACCGATTGGCTGTAACTGACAAATCGCCCCTCCGGCGTGCGCAGGGCCGTGTACTCGATCTCTCCCAGGATCATCCCCTGGTTGACCAACTTCTGAAACGGTTCCGGGTGGCTGACGTAGCCACGATCGTAGAGGACTTTGTGCCAGAAGCGACTGTAGAGCAGGTGCAGGACGGCGTGTTCGGCACCTCCTACATAAAGATCGACCGGCATCCAGGCTTTTTCTTTGACTGGATCGACGGGAGCTTGGTTGTTTTTCGGGTCGATGAACCTTAAATAGTACCAGCACGAACCGGCCCACTGAGGCATCGTGTTGGTCTCACGTCGGTATCGCTTTCCATCCAGTTCCACCTCCAGCCACTCCGGTCCCGCCTTCCCCAACGGTGGCTCGGGTTTCCCAATCGGCTTGAAGTCGCTGAGTTCCGGAAGATCGACAGGCAATTGATCGGCAGGCACCAGTCGCATCCGACCCGTCGGTTGCCCCTTTGCGTCCAGTTCATGCAGGATCGGAAAGGGTTCTCCCCAGAATCGCTGACGGCTGAAAAGCCAATCACGGAGCTTGAAGTTGATCGCCGCGCGGCCCACACCCTGCGCTGCAAGCGACTGCGTGATCTTCTGCTTGACGGTCTGCGAATCGACTCCGGTGAATGGTCCACTGTCGACAGCGATCCCAAGTCCTGTGAAGCACTCCCCAGGAGCAGCATCGCCCTGCTGCGGGCGCACCACGACGCGGATCGGAAGCTGATAGGATCTGGCGAATTCGTAATCGCGATCATCGTGAGCCGGAACGGCCATGATGGCACCCGTCCCGTAGCTGGCCAGCACGTAGTCGGCGATCCAGATCGGGATCGGTTCCCCATGGACTGGGTTGATGGCGTAACTGCCCGTGAAGACCCCCGTTTTCGCCTTTTCTCCCTCCGTGCGTTCCCGGTCGCTTTTGAAGGAAGCCTGTTGGCAATACGATTCCACCGCCTGCTTCTGCTGGCTGCTGGTCAGCCTACTGACCATGGGATGCTCGGGGGCGATCACCATGTAGGTGGCTCCATACAACGTATCGGGGCGCGTGGTGTAGATCCGCAGCGCCTCCGAATCGGACTCGTCACTCCAGCCGCCATCTTGACGTCGCTGCTGCCACTTGGCGTATTGTTCTGGGGAACCGATGAAGAAGTCGATCTCCGCTCCCGAACTCTTGCCGATCCAGTCGCTTTGCAGTTTCTTGATCCCAGGGGACCAGTCCAAAGGATCCAGGTCGGCCAGGAGACGATCGGCGTACGCGGTGATCCGCAGCATCCACTGCCGCAGTCCGATTCGCTGGACCGGATGCCCCCCCCGCTCGCTCTTCCCGTCAATCACCTCTTCGTTGGCCAGCACGGTCCCGAGAGCAGGACACCAGTTGACCAGCGCCTCGTCCAGATATGCCAGTCTCCTTTTTGCCTGGTACTTTTCGACCGCAAGATCTCCCGCCGCCGCGACTTCAGGCGGAATCGGTAGCTCGGCAATCGGCCGCCCCTTGCCGGTCTGTGGGTCGACCCAGGTGTCATAGAGCAGCGAAAAGATCCACTGGGTCCAGCGGAAGTACTCTTTGTCGGTGGTGGCCAAAACTCGGGACCAGTCATAGCTGAATCCAAGCATTTTCAGCTGGCGAGTGAAATTGGCGATGTTCTCCTCGGTTTTCACCCTAGGCGATGTGTTGGTCCGGATGGCGTGCTCCTCCGCCGGCAGACCGAAGGCATCAAAGCCCATCGGATGGAGCACCGATTGGCCACGCATCCGGGCAAAGCGGCAAACGATGTCGGTGGCGGTGTACCCCTCAGGATGGCCTACGTGCAACCCTTCACCACTGGGGTAGGGGAACATATCGAGCACATAGAGTTTCTTTCCCTGGGGAAGATCCGGCGTGCGAAAGGTTTGATGTGTCTCCCAATAGTTTTGCCACTTCGGCTCGATCACGGCGGGGTTGTAACGCGGCATGAGTTCTCATCCATCCAGACGCATCTTCGCATTGCAGAAAATCAAGTCTCCGATTGTAGGTCACTTTGCGGCTCGCGAAAACCGCAGCCCGTCCGCCGCAGACCGGTTCCTCTGGAAGCCAACCACCCAGCCCATCGCACTGCGGGTGCCCTATGGGAACCGCCGGCGATCGAATTGGGGGGCTTCGCTAGGAATTTTGGAACGATTTGTCTACATTAGGAGGGTCGATCGGGAGGCCAACACTTCCTCACAGCGTCCGTTGTTCGGGTGCTGCAGGAAGATGCGGACCATCCTGCCGTCCACCCTTTTCGGTCCGATCTCCCTTTGATCTTTTCCCAACGGTCATGCTTCAACACGATCGCAAATTGCAGTTAACCCCGATGCAGCGCGATTGCATGCGGGAAGCCGGCCGCTTCAACGCCAAGCTGATGGATTTCCTTCGCCCGCAGATTTTGCCCGGGGTCACCACCGATCAGATCGATCAGTGGGTGCACGAATTCACTCTTGCAGCCGGACACACTCCGGCCACCTTGGGATACCTAGGCTATCCCAAGAGCTGCTGCACCAGCATCAATGATGTGATCTGCCATGGCATTCCGTCGGCGGAGGAACTTCGGGAAGGCGACATTGTCAACGTCGACATCACCACGATCGTCGATGGCTGGCATGGCGATCAGTCAGAGACATTTTTGGTAGGCCGCGTCAGCGATGCCGCACGATCGGTCACGCAGACGGCTTTTGATTGCCTCCACGCTGCAATCCAGGCGATCTACCCAGGCTGTACGATTTCAATCATAGGGGATGCCGTCGTGGCTCTAGCGCACGAACGTGGCTTTTCGGTCGTCCGCGAGTATGTCGGCCACGGTCTGGGGCGTCGCTTTCATCAGTACCCCAATATCCCACACGTGGCGGATCGCAAGAGTCGGCAGGAGCGATTGCTTCCTGGCCTGTGCTTCACGATTGAACCGATGATCAACGAGAAAAGCCGTTTCACCAAGCTGGATCCGGTCGATCACTGGACAGTGCGCACTCGCGATGGTGGACTGTCGGCTCAGTTCGAACATACGATCCTGATGACCGAAGAGGGCCCGGAGATCCTCACCCAAACATCCTTGGGCCCTCGCCCCGGGCATCGCTTCTGATCGCACTGGACCGCCCCCAAGTCTGCCGTCGCTGCCTCCTCCTGCCACAGCCCGGCATCTGGTCGATACCCGAAGGCAATCAGCCCGCCCCGCGGGCTCGCGGATGCGCCTTGAGGTAAGCCTCTCGAAGGACCGCAGCGCTGACGTGGGTATAAATCTGCGTGGTCACTAGATTCTTGTGCCCCAGAAGCTCCTGCACGCTTCGAATATCCGCACCGCGATCGAGCAGATGTGTCGCAAAACTGTGGCGCAGTGTATGCGGCGTGGTGCGGCCATCCAGACCTGCTTTCAGGATGTGTTTGTCGAGCATCCGGGCGACACTGCGCACAGAAAGACGGCTGCCGTATCGATTGACGAACAACGGCCCCTCACTGGAACGCCCCGCCTGCTCTTCGCGAACTCGCTTCGCCAAGTAACGCTCCAATGCCTCCACCGCATAACTCCCCAGCGCTCCCAGTCGCTCCTTCTTCCCCTTGCCGCGAACTCGAACCGTTCCCGATACCAAATCCAAATCCCGGTCGTTCAACCCTACCACCTCACTGACCCGCAGTCCCGCCGAATACATCGTTTCCAGGATCGCGCGATCTCGAAGAGCCAGCGGCTGTTGGCCGGTTGGCGTCGACAGCAGCTTGGCCACCTCCTGATCGCTGAGCACATGGGGCAGGGTGCGAGCTTGACGTGGGTTCCTTAGTGGCTTGGCCGGATTGCTGCTGGCAAAACCCTGCCGCTGCGCGTACCGATAAAAGCTACGGAGCGACGCGAGTTTTCGAGCGATGCTAGTGCGGGCGTAGCCCGCTTCATGTAGCGTCGCCACGTAAGTGCGAAGATCTTGAGGTGCCACGCGGTCTGGATCGACCGGCTCCCCTAGATGCTGCGCAAGAAAATCAGAGAGGTCGAACAAATCTTCACGATAGCTTTTGATCGTGTGGTCCGATGCGTTCTTTTCCAGATCCAGGTATCGAAGAAATGCTGTCACCTGCTCCCGCATCGCCACCTCCCCTCGATCTAGCCCGTCAGAAGGGAAAACGGATCGCAACCTGCACGCAGCTGTTTGGCGAAACGGTCACTTGATTCGGCGCTGCATTCCCGATCGCGAGATTCGTGGAGCGGCAGGCAATGCATCGTCCAAGTCCTCTTCCGATCGAATCGTTTCGATTCCAGATTCCTGCTCCCTGCAAACGTAGCGAATCCGCTCGCTCAACTGCGCCGCATCATACCAATTCAAAGACAACCGGGGATCCGCAGCATGTCGCCCCAGCATGCGAAGGGTGGCAACTCGCTGGTCCTGGTTGAAGACGAACACGTACTGCTCGTCCCCTTTGAGAAACGTGATCACATGCACTGGCTGGTCCATCGAGGTTCCCTTCGGCCAAAGATGTTGGCTTGACGGTCTCTCGTATCGACCATTCCACCCCTGCGACCACACCCTTGCTGGATCGCGGTTGCCCTCGTTACAACCCGCCGCGATGGCACACTTCCTGTTAGCTCGCAATCGAAACCCCAGCAAAATCCACGATCTGGCTTTTCCGCATCGCTCGTCGGATCTTCCGAGGTGACGGCTGCTTTTTTCAGCCTTGGTGCGATGCAATCGCTACGAACGGACTGATCCGAATTCAAGCATTTTCGGGATTGCGGATCGCCACAATCCGCTGGCATGCCGCGCCCGGAACCTGCAACGGTAAAGATTGCCCAACCGCTCGCCACCGATCACGCTGGATGCGATCAGCGACGTCCCCATCCCGCTTCGGGACCAGAAGGGGGGGCCTCGCGCAGCGGATTGGAAGGAACGCCATGTCCCGTCGCCTCCAAAGTGCCCCGGCCAACGGGTTCTTCGGATAACGCTGCTGTGGGGCTCCTTGGCACCCAGACCGAGGAACCTGGATCGCTTCGCGTCCCGTTGCCCCGCAGTTCACGCTGACTGACCAGCGTTCTTCCGTCAGGCAACTGAAGGCGGAGGTGCAATTGCAGACGATCGCCGACGGGCTGGACCTCCTGCCAGGGAAGCAAGAAATGATAGCCCCGCGCCGACCCAGAAGACTCATGCGATTGCCGTGCCCCCTCGGGATCGATTTCCCAGATGGCGATTCTCGCCCGCTCGGGTGGCAAGGAACTATCGAGGATCGCGGCGGTCCATATGCCATCGACCTCTAGGATCCCACCCGAAGTACCGCGAGGCTGCACAACGATCTGAACCCCATCGATCCCATCCCCCAACTTCCGGCTCTGCACCCTGGTCAACCCCGGATGAAATGTCAGGTCGATCACCGATTCGTCCAACCAAGTCATCGGCTCCTCTGCGGAAGCCAGCACAACGCCCCCTCCCTGGCTTGGTAGCCCGCGGTCCATCGCCATGTTCGGCACCGGCGCTCTTCGCGACTCCAAGGATCCTCGATCGCGCAGACCTGGTACTTGGCTGGGAGGAAGTGGCAGGCTATCCGCCGGCACCGTCGGTGGGTTGAGCAACGGTGGGATCTGGTTCCCTGGTGCCGTCGGTGGATTGAGGGCCGGGGGCAACGTCAACGGTTCCTCCGGCAATTTGGCAGGCGCTGCCTCAGGGAGCCCCAGGTCGGAACCACGATCGATCTCTTTTGTGGAAGGATTCGCTGGCTCAGGGAGCGTTCCACGGGGATCGGGTATCGGCAGTTCGGCTGGCTTGTTCCCATTGTCCAGCTTTGGAATGGTACCAGGAATCAACGAGGGCGGAGGATCTACCGGGACGTTGGCTGGAGGCTGCACGCCACCGGTCGCTGATCCCTTGAGCGGATCTCGGGATGGATCGAGTTTGGGAACTTCCACCACGGGTGGACTCAAGTCGATCTCTTCCCCCGGCCCCTGCGGAAGCTTGGGCTGATCTGGCGTTCCACCCGAAGGAGACGGCAGTTTTTTTGCAGGTGGCTTGGATTGCTCAAGTAAGCTTCGCGGCCGATCGGAAGGACTGGGAGTGGCGCCCGAGTTCCCTCGCAGCGGCATACTACCGGGCCCCAATCGCTGCAGTTCCGCTCGCAACCTCTGATTCTCTCGCTCGATCCCAACCAATTCCTCTTCCAGCGATCGAAACTCCGAATCGTATTCGTAGATTCGATCCTCCAAGGCTCGGATTTCCGCCGAGGCCTGCTGGGAGTAAAGGTCGTGATAGACACGCTGCTGACAACCGGTTGTGGCAACCGCAGACCCCAAGACCCACAGTGCGATAGGCCCCCAACGACGATGCGATCGGCTTGGCATCGAACGAATCTGCATCGCCACGGTGTCCTCCCAGGAAAAATCGAGGCGGACCGACTCCGCCCCGGCAGGTTTCGAAGGAGGAGGTAGTGGATGGCGTCCCACCGCGTCAAGGGAACTTGATTCTTTCCGAGCAATTTGCCAAAGAAGATCGCGATAGCTAGCAAGTCAGAAGAAGCGGCTTTCCCGCAAGTCGCCGTGGCCGCGACCGTCTATCGCACCTATCTCCATACTGCATGGGCGGGACGCCCATGCCACGTGGGATGCGACGATGGGTCAAGGCGCCAGTAAATGCTGCTCGATGAAGAGCACGGTGGCATAGAACTGGTAATCGGCATTGGCCTTCTTTTTGAAGCCATGGCCTTCATCCTTAGCCATCAAATACCAGATCGGCCCTCCGTTGGCGCGGACCTTGGCCACCATTTGCTCGGCCTCGCTCAGCGGGACTCTTGGGTCGTTCCCTCCCTGGACAATGAAAAGCGGCTTGGTGATCTGACTGGCTCGATTCAGCGGCGCCATCTGATCGAAAAACTTGGCCATTTCCGGATCCCGTTCGTCCCCATATTCGACGCGCCGCAAATCGCGACGATAGCTCTCGGTGTTCTTCAGAAACGTCCCGAAGTGTGAAATCCCCACCACATCAAGCGCACACCGAATGCGATCGTTGTACTGCGTCGCCGTCGCTAGAGTCATGTAGCCACCGTACGACCCTCCTGTGACCATGATGCGAGTGGCATCGAGGTCGGGTTGCCGAGCGACCCAGTCGAGCAGAGCGCCGATATCGCGTACGGCATCTAGTCTCTTCAAGCCGTTATCCAGTTGCGTGAATGTCTTTCCGTAGCCCACCGATCCTCGCACATTGGGATAGACGATCGCCACGCCCAGTACATTCAAATAGAAGTTGTTTCTCGCTTGAAAAATTGGGCGAGACTGACCTTCCGGGCCTCCGTGAATCGAAATGATCACGGGCCTCTTTCCTTCGAAGCTAGCGGGTGGACGATAGAGAAATCCGGTCAGATCCAATCCGTCGTGCCCCTCCCATCGGACAAGCTCTGGCTCCCTTAACGACTCCGCAGAGATCCCTCCCAATTCGCTTTCCGTCCAACGTGTCACCCGTCCATCCGATGCATCGACCGAATAGACATCCGATGGACTGTTGGCGGAGTTGATGGTCAACGCCACTTCCGGCAATTGTCGGTGCCAGTCCCCCAAGCTGATCACTCCCTGGGGGAGGCCATCGATGGATCGCTCTTGGCCGTCTGTCAAATCGCGTAGATAAAGCCGCGAGATGCCGTCCTGGTTGACGACGAACGCCAGAGTCTTGCCATCTTCATGCAGCGTCAGCGCCTCGACATCCCCCTCGGTGGCTTCGCCGATCGGCGTCTCCTTGCCGGTGGCAACGTCGATCTTCACCAACTCCAGAAACTCGCCTCGTCGATCGCTAGCGCAGATCACTTCGTTACTTCCCTGAAGGTACTGCCCGCCAAGATAGGCTGCGGGAGTTGCCTTGGGGTCGGTCAGTGGCCTTCGCTGGCCAGTCGCCAGATCGACTTCGTAGAGCTGCGCCTGATTGATGCTTTTCCGTTCGACCACCAACAGTTTGGCATCATCGGGAGACCAATCTAGAATCCCCCAGCCACCTCCCTGGTTTGCCAGCAGCATTCGCTTGGGCTCATTCTCCGCATGAGGATCCATGAACCAAAAGTCGCGGTCCGCTCCATTTCGCTCGGTCGACGTATAGACAAACTGACTTTTCGCGCGGTTCCAAAGCGGCTGGCCGATCTGCGTCCTGCCTCCTGGGCTCAGCATGCGGCTGCTTCCTTTCTTGGGATCCAAGCGAAACAGCTGAGCGAATTCATTGCCGCCGACATCACGGGAGAAAAGGACAAAGCCGCCATCCTTCGGTTCGTACTGCGCCCCAGAAACGGGTTCGTCGAAAAATGTCCATTGGGTCCTGGCCCCCATCGGCATCGCCAGATGATGGATCTGGGTGGTCTGTCCGAAACGGGTTCCGATCAGCATCTGCCGCGCAGTGGGGTGCCACCCAAAAAATGCGGCGGCTCGCGATTCGGTATACGGCCGCAGCTGTTCCTTGAGGCGTTTGGGGATCGCAGGGATTCCCTCCACCACCAACTGCTCCCCGGGTGCCACCATTTCTTCCTCCTGGCTCCTCGCCTCTCCAGTCCATCCAGCCACCGCAAGGAAACCGACTAGCCAGCAGCCAACAAGAGATTTTGAATGGATAACCATGAAGTCGTTTCCTAACTTTGGAGAAACACCGCAATGAGGGCAGGCCCGTTCCATCGCCATCGACGCAACCGCCGTCGACGCAACCAAGGCTCGGTGAAAATCGTTATACTCCAGTTTGCCTAGACCGGCTTCCTGTTGGCATGAAAGATCGAATAAGGAATTGCCCATGACGCACAGACTATGCAGGATCCACCCATCTCTCCCAACGCCCGTCGCCTCCGTTTTTCTGCTGACGGCTTCGGTGATTGGGTCGATCGGCTCGGCTTCCCTTTCGATCGCTCAATCGCCCACTGCCGCTCTAAAGACGCTTCAGCAGATGGAGCCGGGTGACGCGCAGATCGAGAAGGCCGTTGCAGCAGCGGGAGAGTTGCAGAAATTGCCATCGGGGCAATTGGTGGAGGTTCTGCGAGCGATGGATGAGGCGACGCCGCTGGGACGCAATTGGCTGTCAGGGGTCGCTTCGAAGCTCTACGGGGGCAACCTGGAGCAGCATGAGCCGGCTCTTCAGAGTTTCCTGCGAGAGACGCAGCATGCTGGGGAAGCGAGGGCCCTGGTTTTCGATTGGTTGACCCAGTCGCGGCCCGACCTCCGCACTCGACTGCTCGATGGGATGCTGGAAGATCCCAGCCCGGAACTTCGCTACGCATCGATCGCTCAGGCCCTGGAGCGAATCGGGGAAAAGCCAGCCGATCTGGACGATGAGGGTAGCAAGCAGAGACGATTGCAACTGGAACCTCTTCTGGCATCCGCTCGACATCCCGACCAAGTCAATTCGCTCCTCAAGTCGCTGAAAGAAGTGGGAGTGGAACTGTCGCCGGCGAAGCATTTTGGCTTCCTCCAGCAGTGGCAAGTGATTGGGCCCTTCGACAACGTCGGGCAGAAAGCATTCGACGTCGCCTACCCGGTGGAAGCCGATTTGCTGAAGGGTCTCTACAACCCACAGCAAAAGCATGTGGGAAAGAAGGGCGATGCCGCTTGGCAGGAGGCAACGGGCAACGAGGAGGAAGGAGCCGTCGATCTCAATCCGATCTACGCCAATGAAAAAGGGGCGATCGTCTATGCCCGCGCCGAATTCGTCGCCCCCGAACCGCTCGATTGCCAGGTGCGTCTAGGATGCATCAACGCCAATAAGGTCTGGGTCAACGGTCAGCTGGTGCTCAGCAACGAGGTCTACCACGCCTCCGCTCAGATCGACCAGTACATCGGCGACACCTCACTGAAGGCGGGGAAGAACATCATCGTGGTAAAAGTCTGCCAGAACGAACAGACCGAACCGTGGGCGCAGAATTGGGCATTTCAACTTCGACTGTGTGATGCAACGGGCAAGGCGATCTCCGCCAAAGCGGATTAGGCTGGCCGTTTGCAGCGACTTCACACCACCCGGTACCCAAGCCGGGTGGTGACGGAAACATTCACTCCATTGGCACAAATCATCGACTCCATGTATCAGGGCAGGGGAGACAGCAAGATGCAACGGCAATCGCAGCGCATGGGATGGAATTGGGCAAGCCTGCCTCTGGCCGGATGGGCCGCAATCGCTGGGATCGGTTCGCTCCACGCGGCCGATGATTGGCTTCAATTCCGCAGCAGTTCGGGAAACAGCGCCGCTCCTCAGGCAACGCTTCCCGACGATTTCGGAGGGGATGAAAAGAAGCACGTTCTGCTGCAGGTGCCGATCGCCGGCCGCGCGGTCAGCGGTCCAATCATCGTCGGCGATCAGGTGATCACCACCAGCAGCGGTGGCGTCGACCAGCGGCGGCTTTATCTGACCAGTGTGTCCCGCACCGATGGCCGTGTGCTCTGGCAACAGCAGTGGGTAGCGCGAGGGCGCCCCTTCTGCCACCCTACCAGCGCCAACGCAGCCCCCACTCCAGCGTCCGATGGCCAGCATGTTTTCGCCTTCTTCAGCTCCAACGACTGCGCCGCCTTCGATCTGGAAGGCCGCCTAGTCTGGGTTCGATCGTTGGCAACCGATTTCCCCAAAGCCGGCAATGACGTCGGGATGAGCAGTTCGCCCTGGGTGGTCGATGGCGTTCTGGTGCTGCAGATCGAGTGCCAAGGGGACTCTTTTGCCATCGGCCTGGATGCAAAGACCGGCAAGACTCTGTGGCGCGTCGATCGGCCCCGCCAAGCCAACTGGGCATCTCCCACGTCCGTCCAGACGGAAGATGGCAAGACGCTGATCCTGCTGCAAAGCAGCAAGAGCCTTCTGGGGCTGGATCCCACCACCGGCGTCACCAAATTTGAGCTCGACCTTCCCTGCAGCAGCATCCCCTCAACGGTGGCGGTTGGACAAACCCTCTTTGTTCCCTCTGGCGGTCTGACTGCGCTGCGAATCGGTCGCAGCGACCAGACCCCGGAGATCCTTTGGAAGAACAACAAGTTGGGATCCAACTCTGCCTCCCCCATCCTGCACGAAGGGAAAGTTTACTGCGTCAATCGCAGCGTGCTGGTATGCGGTGATGCCCAGACGGGAGAACTGAAGTGGCAGGTCCGCCTGCCCGATGCCGGCTCGATCTGGGCCACTCCCGTGGTGGTCGATCAACGATTGATCGCTTTTGCCGAAGATGGAAAAGCATTCGTCGTCGATCTGTCGGGAGACGAAGGGAAACTGATCCAGACCAACACGCTGGGGGAATCGGTCCTGGGTTCTCCAGCGGTCGCAGGCAATCAGATGTGGGTGCGCAGCGTCAGCCACCTCTGGAAGATCGGCGATCCTGACTGATTTCCATCTGCGACCATCCTGCCGGCCCGTCTCCTTGCTGCCGTCCAGCCGAGCAGACCTCCGCACAGGAGCGCCCTGCTTTCAGCTGCAAGGGAAGGATCGATCGCCCCCCCGCGGGGGCTCGGCTAATCCAGGTCGCATCCCCACCGAAATCTGGTTCCCGCACAACCGTCACCGATTGGTCGATCCGACCATTCTGTGGGTCCACCGGACGCACTAGATGCCGGGGTATTTTCATTCGATCAGGCGGTTGCACCGGGCGATACGATCGACTTTGCCGTCTACGATGGCTACGGCTATGGGAGCACACCGCTCGACGCTCGCATCAGCTACGGCAGCACTTCCAGCGTCCCCGAGCCATCATCGCTTGGGATTGCCAGCTTGCTTGCAATCGGAACTGGGGTGCGTCGTTTCCGCCGTCGCTGAGTTTTCGGCACGGCGTTCGATTCGCGGGCGAGGCTAGAGAGAGATTTTTTCCTCGAGATTTTCTCGCTGGACATCAACCAGCCCCGCCCCAATCGGCCATGCAAACTGTTCTAGCCATCTGCACGCAAAACGGCTAAAAGCCGAAAAGCGTGTACGAGGACTGTGGGGAACAGGGAAGCGAAGACCATGCGGGGATGGCGATGGCGTCCACTTGGTTTCCATGGCTGCGGGTGTTGATGGAGCAGCGTTTTGGGCTGCTGTTCCTGGGACTACTAACCTGCTGGGTGCCAATCGTACGGGTCTTTCCGGCGCGGGCACTTCTCGACAATGCCTTGCTTCTGGAAAGCTATCCCCAGCTGATGCTAGTCAGCTTTCTGAATGCCGTTGCCATCGTCTGCAGCGTGGCGATCCTGCGCCTACTTCAAGACCGAAGGCCACCGGGAGTCCGGTTGCCCTACATCGACTACTGGATCGGTTCCGGCAGATTCCCCTGGACGGATCGGCAGTGGCTGTTGGTGGGATCCTTCGCTCTGGTGACTCCGTTATGCCTAGCGATCTGGTTTGGCTCTGAGTTCTCCGAATTGCAAACCGATTTGGAGAGGAAAGCGAATTGGCTTGGCCATGGGTTGCGGAGCCTAGTGGCGGTGTTGACCGGATGGTTTGCGGCCATCGTTCTATTGATGCTGCTAGGTTGGATCCGGACCTTCTTCTTTGGTAGTCGACGAGCGGAGGGGAATTATTTTCCCTTCGAGTCGCGGACGCATCGCGCGTGGCTGCGACGGGGGAAGGCGATTGCAATCCACCTCTTGCGGCGCACATTTTTTCGCGGCGCGGATATCCAGATGGGCTTCTATGCGACGCTGCTGATGCTCTTTCATCTGGTGCTGACCAGGGCGTTTGACCGCTACCAGCTAGGTTGGGTCACCGTCCCGTCGGTGGTGGTGGTTGCACTCTGGGTTTTGGGCATGCTGCTGACGGGGGCGGCTTACTGGCTGGATCGCGTCCGCATCCCAGTCGTTCTTGCCATTGTCGCTGCCGTAGCCATCCTCCAGAGCATTCCAGGGCTGCGTCGGCACGCCACCCTTGCGAGTGTTCCGCACCAGGCACAGAACGACTTCCAGCAACAGATCGCTGGGGTGCGCGAGGCAGACTATCGGGCGCTGCAGGAAGACCTGGAGCGGGTCGAGCAGGTTCAGCTTGCAGCCCAAGGGCTTCTGGACGTCGCGTGGGAAGCGGTGGTGCGGCGGATGGAGCGGGTGCCGAAACACCCAAAGCATGGCAAGACTTTGGTGGTGGTGAGCTGCCCTGGGGGAGGCATTCATGCCGCCGCATGGGCTTCCATGGTGCTCCAGTCGCTGTCCAATCGCTACGCTAGTTTCGGCGACTCGGTCGCCGTCATCAGCAGTGTTTCCGGAGGTGGTGTCGCCTCGCTCTACTTCACCGCAGCGCTCCAGGAACTCCAGGCCGCAAAGGCCAGCGGGCAACCCCGCCGGATGGAGATCTTCGAACCGGCGACCCGATCCTCCCTGGAGTCGATCGCCATGGGCATGATGACCGACGAGCTCTATGGGCTGCTGTTCCCGATGATGCGATGGAGCGACCGGGGGGAGCGATTGGAACAGTCGTGGGTCAGACGGCTGCCGCTGCCCTGGGGAAACGCGACGCTGGATCAATGGGGCGACTTGGCCCATGCCGGGTCCGCCCCGATCGTCGTCTTCAACGCCACCGACGCCGTCACCGGCAGACGGGTCCTCTTCGATTCGATCCCGACCCCGTTTCGATGGTCGAATATCGGACTGACCAGTCGTCCATTGAATTATCGCGAACTGATCGACGACAAAAGCACTCAAAAAACCGACATCAAACTTGTCTCGGCCGCTCGCGCCTCCGCCTCCTTCCCCTTCATCTCTCCCTTCGTGCGACTGGAGTCGACCAACGAGCAGGGGCGAGGCCTGGCGATCGGCGATGGCGCGTATGTCGACAATGAAGGCATCGTCTCGGCCATCGACTGGATTGAGTTCCTCTTTCGAAGATGGCACGATCTTCCCAAGAGCAGCCGACCTTTCGATCGGATCATGCTGCTGCACTTGAATCCCTCACGCAGCGGCGATGCGCTCGATCCACCTCAAGCCTCTCCCATCTTCGATAGCCTTCGCTGGCTGACCGGGCCCATGGAAGCGATGCTACGCGTCCGATCGACTTCGCAATTGGAGCGGGGGCACCTGGAAAAGGACCTGACCGATCTTTGGGGAGAGTCGTTCCTTGGCAGATCCCAGGCGGAATCCCCTCCGTGGATGCAGATGCCCTCGATGGAGGCGATCTCTGCGCGTCGCATCACGCCTCCTGCAGAGCGGCTTCCTGCAACCAATCCACTGCGAGACAAGGCGACGCGAGACCGATTTCGCCAGACACATCCGGAAGCGACGATGCCAAGAAACCGCCAACTCCCCAGACCGCCACAGCAGAAAGCCGGTGTCATTCAGGACGCAGTCGCATCGGTGCAGGAGCGAATCGAACGCGACCCGATCCTGGTGCTGGAGATCCCGTTTGAGTTGAGCGACCCGGCGGCGATCATTCCGCTGAACTGGAAGCTGTCTAGAAATCAAAAGCGATGGTACGGAAGAGTCTGGGAGGAGACGCAGCAAACCAACCAGGAACTGACCACGATGCTCGACCAGCTATTTGGCCCCTGAGCGATCCCATCAGCTCGACCACATGAGAACGCAAACGGCATTCTAACGCTCATTAGAATATCGACGAAGCAGGCAGCGGACTTGCCCCACCGATCTCCTCAAGAGTCCGAAGAACGCCTAGCGCGATCGATTGGAAACCAGCGACGCCGAGGGCTTTGAGGGAGCCATCGCCATAGGCTGTGCTCCCGTGGCAGGGGGAGGGTCCCGACGAGGCTGCATCAGTTGAGGATTCCACTGAGGTGCGGTTCGCTTGCTGGATGCGGGAATCGGGTCGATCGATCGCCATGGGTTGCTTCGGGATCGCTGCTGCGGCCCATTGGCAGACGTTGCGGTCGGTGCATTGCCCCCGTTCCCTTCCTGCTGCGGCTCGCCGCTGGCTCCCTCCGGCGACTTCTCTTTGACCGGCTCCTCCACAGCGCCACCGGCCCCCGTTCGCGAACGATCGGAAGGTTCCTTCCCTTTAGCATCAGAACCTTCGGCGGGTTCCAACGGTCGAAGTCGAAACATTCCTTCGTTGTTCTCTTGCGAGTCCGAAGGGAGGGTTGGGATCACCACCGACTCTTTGTCTTCAACCGACCTTGGACCAGTTGGTTGACTGGGGAGCAGCGGATCAGCAGCAGACTGCGGGGAGGAGATGGATGGAATCACCAGCGGTCCCGGTTGCGATGGGAGAAGTGGACTGGAGTTGCTGGGGGCCGGCTGATCGTCTCGCGACCTCGGAGGCTCGGTGGCCGCCGGTTGGCCCGCCGTCGGAATCGGATTCCAGGTGCTATCGAGCACCGTGCCATTGGCGGGACTCCATGCACCCGCTGGGGCGACGATGGTGCCGTTGGAAAAAGTGGCTGGCGAAACGCTCGATCCCATCGTGCCAGGGGCAACCGGCAACGTAGCACCAGCAGCCGAAATCACCGGTGAAGGAATCATCGGTACCGCATACACAGGGCTCTGAAATCCAGGGGCACTGGCAACCGCACCGTTGGGCAATTGGGTCATCATCGGCTGCACGACAGGAGCGACGGTCGCCTGAGGCCAGGATGGCACAGCCGCGGGCGTCGGCGCGCCATAGTAGACCGCCCCATTGGTGGCTGGAACGCTGGAGGGACTGACGGGCATCGCCACCGTGTTGCTGGTTCCGCCCCAGCCGGCTGGAGCAGCTGAAGCGGCGGGAAGGGGAGCGGGAAACGAGAACATCGAACCAGCGGAAGGTGCCTGTGCAGAGATCGCGTTACTGCCCTGGTAGGGAGCGTAGTTGCCGTAGTTGGCTTGCTGGCCGACGACCGCTGTCGCACCGTTGGCAGGCACCGTCTGATAATTCTGAGTCGGCACGGGGGTTGCCGCGCCGTAGGTGGGCGCCGTCAGCGAGGGCCAGCGATCGGGGGAAGGATAGGTAGCGGGAGCCGCCCCAGGCTTCATGGTAACCACCGGCACCCGCTGATTCTGCAGTTCGTACGAGCTGCAGGGGATCAACTGGGTGATCGGCTGCCCAGTGGCCGGGTTGACGGTGGTGACCGGTCGATAGTAAGTCACCTCCGCGCGATTCCATTGCGATGCGTACCCTGCTGTCGGCATCAGAGACATCTGCGTTTGAGGCAATCCGGTCCACGGGATGTTAGTGGTAGCGGATACGGGCGGCGGCGCGGCCATCGCAGTCGCATTCGCCGGTGCGGTGGGAGGAACCGCACTGCCTGGATAGAAGGGGGCGCTAGGCTGAGGCCCATAGGACGGACCAGCGACTGGGAAGGGCTGCCCGATCGGGTAGGCCGGGGCGGCGGTCTTCCCGCATCCCCAGGGCCCGCACCACTGGGCTGATGCCCCACTAGGAACCAGGGCAGTCAAAGAAATCGATGCCGCCAGCGAACGCCAACCGTTACGGAGGGATCGTCGGGTTGTCTGCTTCATCTTCGGACGCCTTCTTGCCTTCGCTCGGTGCGGATTCAGTGCGCAGGGAAAAATCGATTCCTGAGGAACATCTGCCCCAACAAACTCCATTCCCATCCTGTATTGGAACTCGCCAACCACCCCTTCATCATGACTCGCTTGAAAGAAAAAAGGCAATTGCCCAAAAAACGATTTTTCCGAGTCCGATTCTGAGGGTTGTAGCGATGGTAACGGCCGGAGCGGCCTGGGGGTGCAGATGCTATCATGGGAGGCACACGGACGGTTCCCAATCTGCCCCTCCGAATGTCTGAAGTCGTTTTTCTGGGATTCGTTATTCTGGGAGAAAGGTGGTCGCCGTTGCTTCAAACCACTCCCGCCGCAGACGATGGGCCCGTTGGCTCGTGGGGCAGTCCATCGCTTCGAATCGGTTGCCCAGTCTGGAATTGTCCAGGCTGGTCTGGTGTGGTTTATCCCGCCCGCACCCCTGCGTCGCAACGCCTGTCCTGGTACAGCCAGATGTTCCCGACAGTCGAAGGGAATAGCACCTTTTACGCGTTACCCCCCTTATCCACTCTGGACCACTGGTGCGATGCGACTGCCTCGGGCTTCCGCTTCTGCTTTAAGTTCCCGCAAGCGATCAGCCACACCGCTCAATTGGCAGTCGACCAACAGGCGATGCAACCGTGGCTACGCTGGATCGAACAGACCGCTCGCAAGGACCGCCTGGGCCCCGCCTTGCTGCAATTGGGTCCAGCTTTTTCCAGCCGTTCGTGGCCGACTCTGGCAAACTTTTTGAAGCAGTTGCCAAGAGAGTTCCCATGGGCTGTCGAGTTGAGGCATCCGGATTGGTTTGATGGAGAGAACTGGGAACCCCGGGTCGATCAGTTGCTGATGGAGCTGGGAATCGATCGAGTGCACCTGGATGCAACATGGCTTTTTTCGCGGCCGCCGGAAACGGAGTGTGAACACGTCGCCAGCGCCAAGAAACCGAAAGTAGCGGTGCGACATCATACGCCTGGACAGAACCCCATGCTGCGTCTGATCGGTCGCGACCATGCGGACGGATTGGAGGATGCCTGGGGACCCTGGGTCCAGACGATCTGCCACTGGCTACTGGAGGGAAAGAAGCCCTGGGTATTCACTCATGCACCGGATGATCGGCAAGCGCCGCACTTGGCCCGACGACTTTTCTTCCTCATCGAATCCCACCTGCGGACACTCGCCGACCAAGCGAGTACCAGCCACATGATGAGCCGCCTGGGGCATCTCCCTGCCGCTTCCCAACCAAGCACCCATCGCCTTCGACAGCCATCGCTTTTTGATCGATGGGAGATCTCGCCATCGAGCCCAGGGGGGCCGGGGGAGAAAGGATGACCCAGCCTCCAGGAGGTTTCCCCAAGCCACAAGATCCCAGCGACCCAAAGGATACCTCGGGGACTGCAGCGACCATCCGCCTGTTCGCCCAGGCATGGAACTTGCCTCGCATCGCACGCGCCTCGATGGTGAGCCTGATCCTTCTGGCTTTAGCGCTCCCCTGGGTGGTGTACGAAGCGATGCAGGCGAAAGTCGGCACCGCCTCCTTCCATGAATGGCTCCCTGAAAATCGTCCAGAACGCTTTCGCTACGATCGCTTTGTCGAGCAGTTCGGGACCGATCAGTATGTTTTGATCTCCTGGGAAGGGTGCCTCCCAGAAGATCCGAGGTTGGAGCAGTTGCGCAACCGTTTGCAAGCATCGCTGGACCGCAAGGAAAACTGGATCGAGTCGGTGCATTCGGGTGGCGACGCAATGGCGCGACTTCAGGATGCCCCATTGAATCTCAGTCGCGATCAGGCGGCCAGTCGATTGCGGGGATTCCTGGTCGGCCCGAAAGGGACCACGGCGCTGATCGTCCGCTTGACCGACCTAGGGGTCACCGAACACAAGTCGTCGATGGAACGATTGCGCCAAGCCGCGGATGAGGTCGCCGATCTGGGGCGAGGAAGGCTGAAGATGGCCGGCACGGTTTATGAAGCGTATGCGGTCGACGAAGCGGCAGCCGACAATCTGCGCCGACTGGTCCTCCCCTCTTCATTGACGGCTTTGGCCGTCGCCATCTTTTTTCTTCGGTCGTGGAAGTACTCCTTGGTGGCTCTGGCTCTTGCAGGATTGGGGCAGTTGTTTCTGGTGATGCTGGTGTCGGCCACCGGCAGCCGGTTTAGCGCTGTCCTGATCGTTCTGCCGACGCTGGTGTTCATGCTGACGCTTTCGGGTGCAATCCATCTGCTGAACTACCATCGACAGATTCCCACATCGTTTGGGATCTGGAGAGGTCCGCTGGCCCTTCGCCATGGCTTCCTGCCAACCTTCTGCTCGGCGCTGACGACCGTCCTGGGAATGGGTTCGCTGGCAACCAGCCAACTGGCGCCCGTCCGACTGTTCGGTGCCTATTCCGCGCTTGGACTTTCCATCGCCACGATCCTGCTGCTGGCGATTTTCCCAGCGGTCTGCCGCTGGTTTCTGGATCGCTCCCTCGCCACCACGGAAGTCCCCGTCGACCTTCCGCCCGATCACCCATCCAGCAGTGCACCTGCTGGCCAGACCCATCCCACCCTCTTCCGATGGCTAGCTTGGCTGAATCAGCAGGCCGGCTCCGTCGTCGTCGGTAGCTTGGTGCTTTTCCTAGTCTCTTCCGCATCGCTGCTTTGGCTGAGACCCGCGACGAAATTCGAAAGAATGTTTCCCGATGACAGCCCCGTTGTTTCCGAGATGGACTGGGTGGAAAAGGAACTTGGCCCCATCGCGTCGATCGAGCTGCTGCTGCGGTTTGCTGGGGAGCCGACCGATCAGTCCAATCGCCCTTTGTTCGTCCAACAATTGACCGATCACTTTCGCCGATCGAAAGAGATCGGTGCCGTCTTCTCTCCGTCGAGTGTTCTCCCACGATTGTCGACGCGAGGCGGACTGGGTGCCACTGCCTCCCGTACCGCTCTGGAGGAAGTGCTCACCCAACGGCGAGGCGAGTTAGCGGATTCAGGGGTGATGGCCTTCAACGCCCAGGAAGAAGTCTGGCGACTGACGCTGAAGGTCTCTGCTTTGGACCCTCGCGATTACGGGCAGCAACTAGCCTCCGCTCAATCCGAACTCCAGTCCTTCCTTGAGAAAAATCGACCTCAGGAACCAATGCAGGTCGACTGGACCGGAATGACCCCCGTGATGCACGATACCCAGGTGACACTGATCCAAGATCTGGCAGTCAGTTTTTCAACGGCGTTTCTCTTGATCACCCCCGTCATGATGTGGATGGTGCGGTCCTTCCGGTTGGGGTTGGCCATCATGCTTCCCAACGTCCTGCCGGTGACCTTGGTCTTCGGCCTCGTCGCGTGGCTAGGCTGGGGCCTTGATATCGCCAGCATTCTGACAGCTAGCGTGGCCTTGGGGATCGCCGTCGACGACTCGCTGCATTTTGTTTCCTGGTACGATCGGCAAAAGCGACTAGGGAGCAAGGCACTGTCGTCGATCCGATCCTGTTACCAGCATTGCGGTCAATCGATGCTTGCCACCACTGCGATCGCATGCAGCGCGATGACCCCGTTTCTCTTCTCTGAGTTCCTTCCCACTCGGACCTTCGCGATCCTGATGATCGCTTTGCTGGCATTCGCTTTAGCCGCCGATTTGGTGGTGTTGCCGGCCATCTTGCTGCTTTTTGATCGATTCCAGCGGCGCATCCCGAAAAATCGCTGAATTCGGCATTTCTGGCCGACCGATACCGAGAGAACGGCAGGTGGGTGTGCGAGCACCACGACGCCGGTGATTCTTTTTTATCGGTTTGGGTTTGCGAGCGACTGACAGGTGTGGCCTATGCAATGCAAAAACCTCCATCCGCTTGCCTCCACGCAGCCCCAGCTACGCCGCTGGCAACCTTGGTTGCTGGCAGGTTGCTTCCTTTCCACCTCGGTGACAGGTCTTGAAGGTGCCGACCCGCTGGCATCCAGCACGGGGCGATCCCATCCGATCACCGACGCCATCGGTATCCAGTTTCTCAGTTCGCAGCCGATGTCTCTGTTGAGCAAGCCGAAGAAGCAGGGCGACCTGGCAGATTCCGGGATCAACTTTCGAATTCATGATGAAGCGGTGGTCGATCGCAAAGCGCAAGCGATGCGTCCCGTGGCAGCTCCGGCTCCCCTGGCCCCGCCGCGTTCCCTGAACATCGCCCCTCCAAGCACCCCAGCAACAGCACCCTCCCTCCCGCCCACACAGCCTACAGCACTGGCTGCCTCGGAAACAAAAGAGGCAGAGGATCGAAGTGCCGACCGTCTGGCGCAGAGGCAACCGGAGCGTTATCGCCCGAAGGCGATGGTGGTGTCGGTTGAATCGAAGGATCCATCGACGGGGAAGACCGATTCGTCAGGTGGGAAGGATGGCCCCCGAACTGTCCGTCCCCCAGCGGTCGCTGCACCTCCAGCGCCAACCACCACGGCGCCGTCGCTGGTCGCCGACGCCGAACAGTTGCAGCGATCGATCGACCGGGTTGCGGCAGATGCGGCTTCCGTTGCAGCCCCCCCTTTGGCCACCGAAGATCCGTTGATGAAGGCGCTTCGGCAAGTTGCCGGAAGCTACACAGAGCCACCGGCCACCTCGCGAACAAACTCCGCCGCGCCCCAAGCTCCCTCGTTCCCAGCACGGGAAGCCAAGGAGAGCCTGTCCCCTGCGCCCACTGGGCGAAGCCTACCTGAGCTGGCGAAGCTAGAGCCGGCGACGGCCCCTGCGGGTTTGCCGACGGAGTCCGCTAAGAAGACAGAGGGGGAGGCGACCGGCAGTGGCATCGAGCTGTCGGGGGCGGCACCCGAGCCAGAGATTGAGTGGAACAAATACCCAGCTGCCCTCCAGACGGTTCGCATGGCCCCACGTGAAGTCCGAAATCTGCGATTGAACCGCCCGGTTGCGCGGCTGGAAATCGTCCGCAAAAACAAAGTTCAGGCCGTCCTCCGCTCACCGATGGATTTGACCCTTCTGGGTATCCAGGAAGGCACAACCCTGATCGTATTCCATCCGGTCGACCCTCAAGCGGCCCCCTGGTCGCTGGCCTTTCAGGTGGGTCGTCCAGGATTTGCTCCCGGTAGTTCGACAACCGATTTGGAGTTGGTGCAGCAGTCGATTCAAGCCTGCTACCCAAATTCCGACGTGAAGCTTCGGCAGGGGGAACAGGGCGAACTGGTGGTCGAAGGGACCGTGGCCAATGAATCGGTCGCTCGCGACATCCTATCGATGGTCCGCCAGCTTTGTCTGGTTCCTGTCCAAGACGAAATCGTTTCCCAATCGAAGTGACTCTCATTCCACCCGCGGTCAAGACGCACCTTGAATCAGGAAGATCAAGCATGGTTCAGCGATCCAATCAACTGTCCGTCCGTCGCTTGGAAAATCGCAAGCGAAGAGGCCGCTGGCTGTTCCGACTGGGGATGGGGATGCTTGCGGCATGGAATGCTGGCGCTTTGATGGCGCAGCAGCCGGGTGCATCGATCGGCCTATCGGATGCTTCCGCAGTCGCCGGTCAGGCGCTGGCCGGAAACCCCGTGTGGCAAGGTGCACCGGAAGCGGGGGCGGCCATGGGTCCTATGGCGGCTACGCCTACGATCATGGGCGATTCGCTAGGGATGGGCTCCACCCTGGAAAGCTATGATGCTTCAGGGTTGCAGCAACCGATGCATTTTCAACCAGCCCAGCCACAGATCAATGGGCACGCAATGGCCGGAGGAGACTGCTTTCAGGGTTGCCCTCGCAGCTTCTATGCCAGCTTCGATGCGATGTGGATGAACCAGGATTCGGATGACTTCACCCTGTCCTTTGCCCAACAGATGGACGGTTCCGACTACCAGTTCGGGGGCCGTTACACGATCGGTCAGCAGTTCGACTGCCTGGATGGGGTAGAGGCGGTTTATGTCGGCCCGTTCAACTGGCAGGAAAGCGCCGTCACCACCGGGACCAATCTCGACAGCCGCTTGGTCCCAGTGGATGGTTTTGACGCCAGCAACATCAGCGCCTTCAATGGCGCGATCTCCCACCGCCAGAGATTGGACCGGCGTTTCCAGAGCCTTGAATTCAATCGTCGCTGGTGGGCCTGGGATATTCTCGGATTGCTGGTTGGCTTCAAGGGAATCCAGTACAAGGAAGACTACCAGTTCGACTCCACCAAAGCGGGCGGAGTCACGGGAAGCTATCGCATCCAGACAGACAATCTGCTGCTTGGCTTGCATGCGGGACTGGATGCCAATCAACCCGTCAGCCAGCGCATCTCGATGGCCACGCGATGGCGAATTGGTGCCTATGCCAATTTCGATGAGGTGGACGCAAGGATGAACAACGCAGGTTTCGTCCGCTTCAACCAGGATGACTCGGTGGACATTGCCGGCATGGGCGAATTGGGGACGGCGATTCGGTACCGCATCCTTCCCCGCTTGGTCGCTTCGGTAGGCTACGAACTCTGGGGACTCCTAGGAGTCGCGACGGTGGACGAACAAGGGCCGTCCCAAGTTGGCCCTTTCACCGGAAGCGATGTCGAAGCGGACGATTTCGTTCTGATTCACGGTGCGACCGTTGGGTTGGAATGGAGCTTCTAAGGGGCAGACAGGGCGTCTCGGAAAGAGATTCCCTGTGCCACCTTGGTCACTGCATGAGCAACTGCCGCCACTGCTGGTCGACCGATCCTTCAGCGTCTCGAATTCTCAGTTCGCGTGCGGAATGGTCGACCTGCTGTTGATGGCTGGCGGGATCTTCCAGCCACTGCCGCAAGCGATCCCCAAGCGATCGCTCTGAAAAAAAACAGAACTCGGCAGCCGGGGTATCCAGCGCCGCATGGAACTGATGGTCGGCCATCCACGGGACGGCCGAGGCCATCGCCTCTCGACATAGCGCCGTCCATCGACCAGGACCACCGGCGAACAGCACCAGATCCGCTGCCGTCAAAAGATCCTCTGGATGGTCCAGCACCCCAGGCAGCAGGATTTCATGCTGCCACCCCTCATCCTTGATCCAACGGTGGAATGCGGCCGCTCGGGGGCCGTTTCCCAACCACCACATTCGCAGCGGATACCTGCGATCCACCAGTTCACCGACCGCGCGAGCGACTCGCTTTTCCTCGGTGATGTCGAGAAAATCGGACCACGCCACAAGCAATCGATGGGCCGGGGGAACCATCAACTCCTGGTTGATTCTCCCCAGCGCATGCCGGATCGATCGGATGTGCTGCGGATGGCGATCGATCTGCAAACGGCTGACATCCGGCAGTCTTCGGATGCGTTCGTCGCGGATCCCATGAGCGATCAGATGGCGATGGGAGCGAGCATCGGGGACAACGATCGCTGAAGCGTGGCCCATCGCTTCGATCATCCTGCGGTTGCGAGGATCCTGGTGAGGAGGTTCGGATATCCCTTCCTCCAGCTGAAATCGAGCGATCCAGCGTCCCCGCCAGCGAGAGAGCAATGGAGCTGCCTCTGGGAGGCTCAAGTACGGATCATCGATCAAGATACCAGCAACGCGCGACGACTGGCTGGCGATCCAGTCGAATGCCCCCTGCAACCATCGCTCCCACGCCCCCGCCTTCCCGCTGGCCAGCCCAAGACGTTCTAGCCGCAGTTCCCGGATCCAGCACCGACTTGGCCAGCTCGCGTGCCATGAAGGGGAAAGGAAGACAAACTCCAGCCCATCCCCGCGCAGATCGCCGGCCCAACGCAACAAGCGTCCCGTGCGATCCATGCACATCGGCCAGTGATGGCGACTGAGCACCACCCAGGAGCGATCGATCAAGCCCTCTGGTGGGCTGCCTGGTCGCATGCTTCGAAAACCCCGATGAAAGGAAGATTCCGGTACTGCTCGTCATAATCCAAACCATACCCGACGACGAATTCATCAGGGATCGTGAAGACCGAATGGTCCGGCTGAAAAACGGTTCGACTGACCCCTTCTTTTCGCAGCAGCACCGCGGTCTTCAGCAGAGCTGGCTTCTCCTTCAAGCAATGCCGATAGAGCGACTCGAGAGTCTGACCGGTATCAAAGATGTCATCGATCAAAAGGACGTTTCGACCTTGGAGCTGTGGCAACATGGTATCGGACACTGTCAGGTTGCCCGACTGCGTTCCACCTCGATAACTGCTGGCTTGAATCAGCCCGATACTAAGAGGCATGTGCAGATGGCGCACGAGGTCGGCGAGCATCAGAAGGCTGCCGGTCATCACCCCCACCACGGTCAATGGTCTTTCGCCAAACTCCCGATGAGTCCAGTCGGCTAGGTCACGAATCCCCTGGTGGATTCTCTCTTCATCGATCAGGATTCGCATGCACCGCCCTTCCGGAACAGACCCGTTCGCCGCAACTTAATTTGCCACCAGGACACTTTCGCCTGGGATCCGATCCCAGGCCCCCAGCGTCCATCGTAGCCCCTCCAGATCGACCGGTGGCCGAACCAGCAGATGCCACTGGCCTTCGGCGGCCTTCTTCCACTGGGGCCATTGGGGCCAATGGACCCATCTCAGCCGGACAGCGGAAGGATAGCGCTGGGCGGCATCGTGCGCCAGCCTCATCCCCAACTGGGAATCCGCGCTCTCTCCAGCGTCATCCCAAAATACCAGCTTCGCAGGACACTCGGGCAATGGGTGGTCGATTCGCACCAGGATCGCCTGAAACCCAAGGTAGCTGAGGAGATCTTCGGCCAGTCTCGCATCCTGCTGGGTGCGATAAAAACCCACGGCCAACTTCGACTCCGCCGCCGAGACACCCTGGCCGTTGGCACCCGCCTCCCCAGGGGAACTCCGCTGCGGATCGAGCCGGCCTATCACGCCGCCTCCCAAGGAATGGCTTCCCAGCGACGGCACCAATCGATCCCAAAACTGACTCCAGTACACCGAGTGCAGAGCGGATGCTGGGGGATCGGTTCGCTGATGTCCTTCCCAAACTCGCCCGAGAACTCGCGTGCAGGCGATTCCTCGCTGTTCGCATCCTTGGGCGATTCCAAGATGGTCCCCGGCATCAAGTCGTCGCTGCGACCCGATCAGGAGGTGGTCGCACATCAATCCGCTTCCAAACTCCTCCCACACCTCCCGGCTGTCGAGAGTCAGAAGCTTGCCCCAGCGCTGCAGTTGCTGAACCACCCACCCCAATTCATCCTGGCGATCTCCGATCCAAACCCAACGACCTCCGATCGCAGGCAAATCGCTCCCCTGGTCTTTGGAAACACCTTCGTTGCGTTGCCGCCGCTTGGCCATGCCGCAGCCCCCTATGCGTCACCCAATCCGTTCAGGTCAGGTGCTCGATCCACCGCGCTGCCACAATCCACGAAGCGAATGGCGTGTCTGATCGAGCATCTGCAGATAATCACCATGCTCTATCTGCTCGCCAATCAACTCCACCTCATAGTACCCTTGGTAGCCATATCGCTCTAAGCACTCCACCAGTTCGCGAATGGGCAACCCTCCAGCCCCCAGTAGGCATCGATTCTGTTCCCCGCGCGGCGCATCATGCGCATCGGCCAACTGCACCAACTTGATCCAAGGTATCCAATGTGGCAGCCACTGCTGCGTCGCTTCGTCGTGCCCCAGATGGTAGCAATCGAAGACAATCCCGATCGGACCGGGAGTCAGAGGGGCGATCAGATCGAGCGTCTGAGGGATGTCCGTCAAGAAGGTGCAGTCGTGTGCACAGCCCCAATGCATCGGCTCAACGGCCAACTGCACTTCATACTCCAACGCCGCACCCACCAGTTCTTTCAACGCACTTCGCACCATCCTGGCCGCATGCTTCCGCGTGTGGCCATCCCGGCTGCCCACCATCAGCACCAGCGTCTGGCAGTTCAAGTCCCGAGTCAGCCGAATCGCCTCCAACGCATCTTCAATCGCCTCAGAAATGCTCCGTCCGTCGCTGCCGGTAAAGCCACCTGCCCAACTGACAGAAGATACACGCAGGCCGTATTCGTCGAGCAGCTCCTTCCCCTTCAGTTCGCCGTAATCAGCCAGCTTCGGACGCCAGATCCCGACCGCGCCAAAACCAGCCTTCCGGTAGCGAAAAATGTCTTCCTCAAATGTCCATCGGTACGTCGACAACTCGCTGATCGACCATCGTTCGTAAGGCGTCGTGCCGGGACCGCCAGGAAGATCCTCGTTCCTCACCTGCGACTCCTTCCACAGCCATCATTCCTTGCCACCGACCAGCGATCCCACATAGGGGAAGTATGCCCTTCGTCGCACGCGCTGTAAATCAGGGAACACCGACTTCGTCCCGACAGTCTCTGTGCAACAGTTTGCCGAACACCCAGTCGCAGCTCGATACCATCTCGCCAGCGTTCCAAGCCACATGTCACAAGCGATCTCTGCCAACAATCCAGACCCGTTGGCTTTTGCCCACCACAGCGGACCATGGAGGGTTCCCTTGGAGCGATTTTCCTTCAAGTCGCGCAGGAACGATCGATCACCACGCGTTTGGCCAAGCGGCAACTTCGCGGTAGTTCACCCGCCGACACGTGCGGCGGCCAGCAGGACGACTGGCCGGGAATGGCTGGTGGGGGCTCGGAAACCAGCGAGGGAAGAGATGGTCATCGTCCGACGCCACCAAAAAACAAAAGACCACCACACGCATGTGATGGTCTCGACGCTCGAGAACATTCTCAGAACCGCGGGCAGCCAACCTACAGGGCGGGGGAGGACTAGTAAAAAAGTCCACTGGGCAAAGCAAAAACATTCGCCGACCCAGCGTTACCCAGCCAACCCCATTTCAGACCAACAGCAGCCAGATACCGGAGCGGTTTACTTCTTGCGGTGTCGGATCCGCGAACGCATACGACGCTTCTTGCGACCCACTTTACGTCGTCCACGTCCAGTTTTCTTGACACCCACGAGCAAACCTCCGGAAAGTAGCTCCTCAACAGCGATCACAGCCGTCAGGAATAGGGAAAGATCAAACCATCTTCGGGAAACCGCAAGTATAACCTTCCCTGCTTGTTCCGATCAAGAGCCATCTAAACTCTGTGGTTGGGAGGCTTCTGCCGGGTGTCGTCGGGCCAAAACCCGAGGGAAGAGTTCACCGTGGTGAGGCTGGGGGAGCCTTTTCCTCTTCGCGTTTGGCAGGAGCCCGGCCGCGTCGGATCAAATCGCTTCGCAGCGTCTCCCGAACCGCTTCGGGGCTTCGCAGATCCAGAAGGTTTCGATCTTCGTCCTTTTGACGCAAATAGGCAGTCCACAGGTCCGCCTCGTCGAAACTCCGGCCCCGGTTTCCCAAGGCCGCAATCGCCCAGGTGGCGATGATCATCGAGCGATCACGGGGGTGGACGCCTCGAAGGATCTGCTGCGCCATCGGGGTCAACTGGGGCTGCACCTCTTCGAACGACTCCTCCACCAGATTGATCCGGCTGGGATCCCTCAACAGCTCCCGAAAAAAAACCTCCTGAGCGAACGGCGGAATCCGATCCCCATTTCCCGGAAGCCGTGAGATGTTCCTTGGGAGGTTGGCGATAATGAAGCTTCCCGCCCAGGGAAGCAACACATCGCGATCGGCATTCTCCAGGTGCTCGGCATACCAAACCGCAAGTCGCCCGAAAAGCAACTCTTCCAACCGTTGTAGTCGCTTCCCTGGTTCCAGCGACTTGAGGGCTAATTTCTCTTCATCGCTGATCGAATCGATGAGGGTGCTGACCATCGCCATCCGCCTCCACAATGCACTGTTGCTGTCGGAGGCATCGAGCTTCCTGGCGGCCGAGGTCACCTCCAGCTGCTCGCCATCGGATAGCTTTTCCAATTCGCGCACCCGACGCCAGAGGATCGATTGATGAGTCAGCGACAACTGCTGCACCCAATCGCGCCGCGCTGGGAGCTTGCTGGGGATCGGTGGGAGGATCCGTTCGGAAACACCATCGGCATACTCTGCAAACCACTCCAGTTCGGGCATGGTCAGCAGTTTCTGCGCCTCTGGAAGATCCTGGATGAAGCGAAGGCTTGGCAGATGAGCCGCCGGAAGCAGACGCTCCAGCTCGCTTTGCATCCGCTGCCAACGAAACGCCAGCCCGGCCAAGGAACCGAGGATGGAAGAAGCGACCAGCCAAAGAGCCCAAGGAGGAAGCTTCAGCCGATGGCCTTCGCGAGGGAGCGGAACGGAACGCGCCGGAGTCTCCTCGGCCACTCCCACCGCCGCCATTTCCAGCGTGCTCTTGGTGAAGGATAGCTTCGGCGGAGTTTCCGGATACTGGTCGAGAAGATCCCACGCCTGCTGGTAGGTCACTAGCCGCTCCCTCAAGACCGGTTCCTTGGCCAGCCGCATCTGGAACTCCCTCCGCTGCTCGCTGCTCAATTCCCCGTCGAGATAGGCGCTCAGCAGCTCTTCGTCCGATTCGGGAATCGCCTCGCCTGTCATCGGTCCTCCTCCTCTTCTTCCCTTCCCGATAAGCCGGACGCATCTTCAGACGAGCCACTCCCTTCATCCATGTAGGGTTGCAGCAGGATGCGGAGATTGGCGCGGGCGCGACTGAGCAGCGATTTGACCGCCTTGACCGTCATTCCCATCGAGTCGGCAATCTCCTGGTAGCTCATCCCTTCGAACTTCGAGAGCACCAGCGCGATGCGCTGTCTTTCCTGAAGCGCATGGACTGCATTTTGCACCATGCGAGCCCGTTCACTGCGTTCGATTTGCCGCGTAGGTATCGCACCGCTGGGTGCCGCCGCCAACTGATCCATCCCTAGATAATTCCCCGACCCGTCCTGCACCATCATCCCTGGAGCCTCATGTCGACGGGAGCGGTCGCGAACGGCATTACTCCCTACGTTGTTGGCGATGTGAAAAAGCCACGTCGCAAACTTGGCGGTCGCCTGGTAGCTTTTTCGCGATCGAAAGACTCGCAGAAAGACATCTTGCGCAAGGTCCTCTGCCAGATCGCGGTCATTGGTCCAAGACTGCATCAACCGGATCACGCTGCCCTGGTACTTGTTGATCAGCTCTTCATACGCCGACGCGTCATCATCCCGGACGCGAAGCATCAACTGCGCATCAGGATCCAAGGACGATGGAGTCGGTGACGAATGAGGCGATTCGTTCAATCGCAGGCTCCCTCAACGCAACGCGGCATGGGGTCTAGTATGCCGATTCCTGCCAGCCAGTGGATCTCGCCCCACCAGTCTCCTCGACGGCTTACCCCAGCAGCCAGGGATCCAAGCATGCACGGAGTACTCCCCAGATCCGTATTCCTTATGCTGCACCAAAAGCAAGGTGGATCGGGGACCGGCAGGCTTGCCCAATCGCCACCAAACACCCCAACTCACTCCATCCCCTCGCTTGTGCCACTCCTAGCAAACCCCAACAAGGCACAAAGGTTTCCTGTTTTTATCCGAGAAGCTTCCCGCCCCCCGACAAAACGCTGAAACATGCCTCCGACTCTGATATATTCCTCCATTATACAGCCACAGGGGGGGGCATCGGTCGCTCCCTGGCAAAGCGAAAGCCTTCACGACATCCACGATTCGGGGGAACGAATGGCCTGACACGATCCCTGACACCAAGCCCCTCCTCTCCCCAACTCTGAAGCATCCGCTGCCCACCGCCAAGAGTTCCGATTTATGACAAGTGCTATCCTCACCGTGATTCGCGGCGAGCCGCTGCATCGATCTTTCCCGCTGAACGACCAGATTGAAATGAAGATTGGTCGAGGGGGAAGTTGCGACATCGTCATCGACGACCCGCTGGCTTCGCGCGTCCACGCGATCGTCTCCAGGCAGCGAGGCAGCTGGATGATTCGGGACTGCGGCAGCCGCAACGGCACGCGCGTCAATGGCTCCAAAATCGACGCCGCCAACTTAGGAGATGGGGACCGCATCCGGATCGGCAACAGCGACCTGCGATTTTCTTTCATCAGCATTGCAGGTCCTTCCACCCCAGCTGGACCTCCACTTTCTCAGACGCTGGTCCAGGACTACGCCATGGGCTCCGAACCGGAGTCGATGGTGCCGCTGTCGATTGGCAGTGGTGTTGCCGACACCAAACGCCAACAGGATCTGCTCGATCTTTTCCAACTCTCGATCCGCCTGCTGGGACTGACCGAGCCATCGGCGGTCACCGATCTGGGACTCGACGTTCTCATGGCCAGAACCCACGCCCATGTCGTTGGCCTGATGTGGGCAGACCCCGCCGGCACGTTGCTTCCTCAACGTGTCATCCCTCCGGGTGGCGAGGGAGAAATCATGCTCAGCCGCAAACTGACCGAACTGGTCTCCAGGGAAGGAAAAGCGATCTGGGTCAAGAACGAAAAGAATCGGGGAGACGGCGTCCTAAAGCGACATGCCGACGCCATCTGCGTCCCGCTGATCGACGATGCCCGCACGGTCGGTGCCATCCACGTGTACCGTGAAAACAATCAGTTCAGCGAAGCCGATTTCGACTTCATCGTCTCGGCAGCCAGCCTGATCGGTTCGGCTCTCGCGCGAGGTCAGCAGCAGGTGGAACTGCAATCCAGCCGCGAGAGGCTCATCGCGAAAAACGCAGTCTTTGATGAATTGCTCGGCGAAAGCCCAGCCATGCACAATCTGAAAGATAAAATCCAGCGCGTCGCTAACTCCAACGGCTGCGTCCTGGTCCGCGGCGAAAGCGGTTCGGGAAAGGAACTGGTTGCTCGCGCGATCCATCGAGCCAGCCCGCGCAACCACCGACCGCTCCTGTGCGTCAACTGCGCTGCGATCCCAGTCGACTTGATGGAAAGTCAGCTTTTCGGCCACAAGCGAGGCGCCTTCACAGGAGCCGACAAAGACCACGCAGGATGGTTCCAGCAAGCAGACACAGGCACACTCTTCCTGGATGAAATCGGGGAGATGACGCTGGAAGGACAAGCCAAGCTGCTGCGCATTCTGGAAGGCCACCCGTTCCACCCCGTCGGCTCGACCTCCGAAGTCAAAGTCGACGTGCGAGTGATCGCCGCGACGAACCGGGATCTGAAGGAACTGGTCCGGGAAAAAAGGTTCCGAGAAGATCTGTTTTATCGATTGAGCGTTTTTGAGCTGTGGATCCCGCCGCTCCGAGAACGCGGGCCCGACATCGGCCTTTTGGTCGACGTATTCCTAGATCATTTCCGCAAACAACGAGGCAGAAGCCGTCTGCACCTGAGCCCCGTAGCGAGGAAGAAACTTCTGGAGTACCACTGGCCAGGAAACGTACGGCAGTTGCGAAACACCATGGACAGCGCGGTCGTCATGGCGGCAGGCGACGAAATCCTACCGACCGATTTTGGACTTCATGATGTCGGTTCCCAGGAATTCGATACGCTGCGATTGGACCACTGGGAAGAAAAGCTGATCCGTGAAGCGCTAGGGCGCAGTGGCGGCAATGTGCCAGAAGCCGCGGAGCTGCTCGGGATCAGTCGAGCGACGCTTTATCGCAAACTGGAATCGATGAATATTCCACGCCCGGATCGATGAGCCAACAGGGCATCCGCTCAACCACTCGCCCGGCAATCTGCAGCGATGGATTTCCAACACCATCCATCCGCCACGCACCGACTCCGCCACCGCAGTTTTCATCGTTGGCTTGAACTCGCCCACTGGCGCACCAGGGCGACCATCACCGCTGCTGCGATCAGGTCGGCCGTCGTGCCGGGGTTGCGTCGATTGCCGTCGGCGCGAAGCCACCGATCGAAATCGATCCAAGCTTCGTTCCAATCGGCATCCCCCGACTCCTTTCTGGCCAGTACCTGAGACGCCCGCCACTTGACCTCCTCCGCCACCTCCAGGCCATTCTTTCGGACGATCAGCGAATCGCAAGATCTCGAAAGGAGCGTCAACTGGAGATCGACGATCAGCAGTCCCCAAGGCTCTTCCTGACACCTTTTCTCTACAATCCAATCGCCCAGCCGAAATAGTTCGTCGAATCGGTGAGTGTACTGCCAAGCAATCCGATCGCGTCCCTCCGCCATCTCCATCGCTTCCAGCAAAGTCACTTGCGGAACCTCCCGCACATCTCCACGATCCACCTGCCCCAAGCCGCCGGGCTTGGCGGCAGCGATGGTGCGGAAAACGCGATCGGCATCCAACTGGTTCAATTGCTGAAGCACCCTGTGGAGTTCTGCCGGCCACAATGCGACGACCTGTGCCCCGGCGACGCCGCGGCTCGCCAGACGCCTCCAAGCCACCACCAGCGGTGCGAACAGAAGAAGAATACCGAGGTTTGTATTGACCGACACGACGCGACGCGTTGCCGTCCAACCCGCCTCGATCAGCTCCCCTACGGATGCCTCTGGCCTGGCATCGATGGCCCATCGCACGGCAGCCGCCGATCGATAGAAATCCCGAACATGCATGTCTCGAAACGCGGCGTCGGGATGCACATTGCCAGCCTTCTTTGCGGTTGCTTCCAGCACGCAAGCCGCCTCGGCGCATCTGCCGATCGTCCAGCTGCCGCTCGGATGCAATCGGTCCACCTCACCCAAAGGGTGCGTCGATGGATCCATCACCCCACCGAGTCCTTGGGGGCTAATGGATCGGGGGGCGGACCCAGCATCCTTCGCGCCGCCGCCACCACGGCAGAGGGGGACTCTTCCATCACGTAATGTCCAGTCCGATCCAGCCGTTCCACCGATGCATGGGGAAAGATATCGAGCATCCGCTGCAGGCATCGAGGAGTGAAACACCAGTCCTTCATCCCCCAGACCAAGTGAGTCGCAATGGGTGGCAATCGCTTCAGCCCGCTCTCTAGATCGCAAAGCACCTTCCAGGTGGGATGTCTGTGCGTCATCGGGATATCGCGCACGAATCGATCGATGGCAATACGCCGCGCGGGCTCCTGATACGGTGCCAACAGCCCTTGGGCACTCACCGGCGACAGCCCCTCCGGCCGCTCCATCGCCATCCAGATGGCAGCGCGAGCAAACGCGTTGTGCTGGCGAATTGCCCAGGAGCCAACCCAAGGCAATCGACAGGCGGCGATCCTCCATGGAATCCAAGTCGGCGGTGGAGCGAACGCAGCGGTATTGAGAATCAGCAGCTGCTCGAATCGCTCGGGCACCCGCAGATAGGCCCCCAACCCAATCGCTCCCCCCCAATCATGCACCACCAGCAGAATCTTCTTCAGGTCATGCAGTTCCAACCAGCGGACCAGATTGTCGGTGTGCGACTTCAAAGAATAAGGGTAATCCTCACCCGGTGCATCGCTGAGCCCACATCCCAGGTGATCGACGGCAAGAACCCGCGCCTGGTCGCCTAGCTCCCCCAACAACGATCGCCAGTAGAACGACCAAGTCGGATTCCCATGGACGCAGACGACAGGACGCTCCCCAGCCCCCGCTTCGACGTGATGGTATCTCCACCCATCCAAGTCGGTCCAGTGCGACTCAAACGGATACTCGCGACGCCATGCTTCGGGATGCAGGCCGCCCCGAGGCCCAGCGTCCTGCGGCCGGTTGTTCCCGGTAGTCCCGCGGTTCAACGGTCGAACAGCTTCTTGATCGAGTACAGCGTCACCGCTCGACCCGCCTTGGCGATCGATGTGGTGAGCGGGATTTCTTTGGGGCATACGGCGACGCAGTTCTGAGCGTTCCCGCATGCAGCGATCCCACCAGGCTGCATGAGCGCCTCGAGCCGCTCTTCCGACAGATTCCTTCCGGTTGGATGGCTGTTGAAGAGGACGGCCTGGGAGATCGGTGCGGCACCCAGAAAGCCTTGATCGTACGCTTCCTTCTTCCTTGCTTGAAACTCGGCATCGGTCTCGGTGGGCCGCTGCTGCAGTTCGATTTTGGTGTACTGGGGACAAGCCTCCAAGCAGCATCCACAGCTCATACATTGGCTAAGCGGATACGCCTGCTCCTGATCAGATCGGCCGATCCGCGGGCCAGCACCCATGTCGTAGTAACCGTCTGCAGGAACCCACGCCTTCACTTTCTGAAGACCTCGGAACAGCCGCGAGCGGTCGACGCAAAGATCTCTGACCACCGGAAACTTGCTCATCGGCCGCAATTCAATCTCATTGCCCGACTCTTCCAACAAACGGTCGACAAGGGCCGAGCAGCTCTGTCGCACCCGGCCGTTGATCACCATCGTGCAGGATCCGCAGACCTCCTCCAGGCATCCGCAGTCCCAGGCGACCGGTGCCACCTTCCGCCCTTCGGAGGTCATTGCGTTGGCAGCGACCTTCTGCAGGACGCTGATGATGTTCATGTCCGCTTCGTAGTCGACCTGATGTCGCTCCCAGTAAGAGGGTTTTCCGGGACCATCCTGCCGCAAGATACGAACGTTGATTTTCTGGGGACGGACCGTGCCGGCTCGGGACTCGTCACTGGGAGCAATCATGATGCCTGTTCTCGTCGTAGATGATCCTGGGAATACAAACTTGGGTTTCGTGCGTCTGATCGGATGGGAGTTGATCAGCCGCTTGCGGCCGCGGTCAGAGAGGGCATGGCGGAGTACTCACGCCCCTCGGCCCGCGCCTTCGCCTCCGATCGCTCGCGCCAAACTTCCTCGATCACTTCCGCACCGACCAGACCATACAGTCGGGGCCGCGGTTCGATCAGCGAGGTATCGACATCCTGGTAATGAATCTCAGGTTCCGCTCCTTGCCAATCGGCGACGGAGGACTTGAGGAATCGTTTGTTGTTCGCGACAAAGCGATCGCACCATTGCTCGGCCTGCCTCCGCCGCTCCCCGGGTTCCGTGGCAGTGATGTTGGGCATCGAGAACTCCGGCTTGAAGTGGGCGCCTCGGCATTCATCACGCATCCAGGCCCCTTTGACGATGCACATCGCCACCGGCACCATATCCTGAAGTGCCTTGGTGAAAATCACATTCTGGTTGGTCCATTGCCCCGTATCGCTCAGGCTGCAACGCAGCGATCGCTCACGAATCTCACCCAGCTTCTCGTAGGCCGCCTGCAACTGATCGTTGCTGCGCACCACCGTAGCGGCTCGCGTCATCAAATCGCCAAGCTCCTGATGCAGCAGATAGGGATTCTCGCCACCCTGGCAGGCGAGCAATTGTTGGTGCCGGGTCTGATGACTGACCACCGCTCCTTCGAAAATGCCAGATGGCAGATCGGCGACCGCCTTGTGATCTTTCATCCAGTGAACGATCCCTGGTGCCACGATCAGACCGCTGAAAATGCAGCTCAGCAAGGAGTTGGCCCCCAGCCGGTTGGCGCCGTGGTATTGGTAGTCGCATTCTCCGATGGCATATAGCCCTGGAACGTTGGTCATCTGGTTCTTGGGCGACCCCAGCAGCAGGCCCCCAGAGGCAGACTTCTCGTATCCGACCCACAGGCCTCCCATCGAGTAGTGCACGGCTGGGAAAATCTTCATCGGCTCTTCCCGCGGATCGACCCCCTGGAACTTTTCGTAGATCTCCAGAATGCCTCCCAGCTTCCGGTCCAGTTCGGCGCGAGGAATATGCGTCAGGTCGAGGTACACCGACATGCGCGTCGGATCGACCGACAGCCCTTCGTTGACGCAGATATTGAAGATCTCGCGCGTCGCGATGTCTCGCGGCACAAGGTTCCCATACTTCGGAAACCGCTCTTCCAGGAAGTAGTAGCGATCCCCCTGAGGAATCGACTTGGGATCGCGGCGGTCGCCAGCGGTTTTTGGAACCCAGACCCGCCCCCCTTCGCCGCGCGCCGATTCGCTCATCAACCGCAACTTGTCGGCACCAGGAATCGCCGTCGGGTGTACTTGAATGAACTCTCCATTGCCGTAGTGCACCCCCGCCTGGAAGCAACGGCTGGCGGCACTTCCGGTGCAGAACACCGACATCGTCGAACGGCCGTAGACCAGTCCACAACCTCCAGTCGCAACCACCACCGCGTCGGCAGGGAAGGCGCGGATCTTCATGGAGACCATGTCTTGTGCGACCGCACCGACGCATCGGCCATGGTCATCCAGAACAGGACCTAGGAAATCCCAGTACTCGTACTTGCTCACCATCCCTTCCGATTCCCAACGACGCACTTGTTCGTCGAGTGCGTAGAGCAACTGCTGCCCTGTCGTCGCCCCAGCAAATGCCGTTCTCTTGTAGAGCGTTCCCCCGAAACGACGACGATCCAAAAAGCCCTCGGGAGTCCGATTGAAGGTCACACCCAAGCGGTCCATCAGGTCGATCACCTTGGGGGCCCAGTACGCCATCTCCTTGACGGGCGGTTGGTGCTGAAGGAAGTCACCTCCATAGATGGTGTCGTCGAAGTGCTTCCACTCGTCGTCACCCACCTGACGTGTCTGATCGCTGACGCTGTTGATGCCGCCCTGAGCGCAAACGCTGTGCGATCGCTTCACCGGTGTCAGACTGATCAGGTCGACTGGAACTCCCAGTTCCGCCAACTTCATCGTCGCTGCCAACCCTGCCAGCCCGCCGCCAACCACCACCACCCGTTGCTTGGCCATGATTTCCCGTTGTCTCACTGAAGGCTAAAAACATTGCTTCGAATGATCATCTTCCGCATGGATCGAGCGACCAGGCGGCTGCCTGTACCCCATCCGATCAAGTCGTCTTAGTGCGTCCGCTTTTTGGGATTGGGCTTGATCTCCCCAGTCTCCACCCGCTGCTCATACATCCGATCTTCAATCTCCACCGCTTCGGGAATGTTGACCTTCTTCACTCCCCACAAAGCACTCATGCCAACCACACCAAGACCAATCCCGAAAGCGGTCACCAACCACGTCGCCAGACGCTGCGACTTGGGAGTCGTCCAAACACCCCAGGTGATCCCGGCAGTCCAGATGCCATTGGCCAAGTGGTAGACGCACGAAAGCATCCCCAAAGCGTAAAAGACGGGCCACACCACACCACTCAGCGCTTGCGCCAAGGTGCTGGAAGCATTGTAGGGACGGAACACCGCCATCCCCAACGGGCCAGTGACGTAGCGATGCCACCAATCATTGTGAAACCAACCGTGCAGATGAAGAACGTGCACGAGAATGAAGAGCAAGGCAAGCATCCCAGACCAACGCTGCAACCAGTACCGGTAATTGCTGGCGTAGCGGTAGTGAGCGACATTGGACCGACCCGTGGTGGCAATCCAAACCCCCACCAGCCCATGAAACAGCAAGGGGCCAAAAATGAATCCCCATTCCACCACCGGCAGGATCGCTCCCAAGTTGTGAATCATGTTCACATTGCTCTGGAAGGCTCCAGGGCCATTGAGAATGGAGGCATTGGTCAGTAGGTGGACCACCATGTAGGCGCCCACCGGAACCAACCCGCTTAGCGAGTGAAGACGACGAATCAGAAACTCATGTCTCAGGAAGAACGATTCCGCCTTCGAGGAAGCAACCTGGGAGCTCATTGCTGGGGCTAGTTTCTATGTGGGAGTGGCTGAAAGTGAACCAACTGGGACCGTTGGCGTCGCGAATCGTCCCGACTCTCTGGCATCGCCCCACCGAAGCGAAAGGAGCAACCTCGAGAACCAGAAAACAATCGTCCCTATTGTAATCGGTTACGCAAGCCCGACTTGCCCAACCAAGCCAGGTTCGCTTGCCGCTTTCTTCCTTAAAATCGGAATCCCCAGCCAATCCGGCACGGCCCGGAGCGACCTGGATTGCCGACGACTGGGCTTGGACCATGGTCCCCTGCCAAAAACCCGCAATCCCCAACATCCCATCACCGCCGCGATCGCCGAAAACCGGGCCAGCCAAATCCGATGCCAACCTTTTCGGGCAAGTAAGGATTTCGTTGACATTGCCGATTTTGCCGAACTATACTTGCAAGGGTTTAGGGAATTGGCGGTACCCAGTGAATCTCGAAAGTCGGCCCAAGGCGGTTCCGATACCTAGCCTGAGAGTCGATGGAGTCGGGATGGCGGGATGTTCCGTCCGTTCTCCTCCCGCTTTTTTTCACGATGGCTCATCCAGGAGCCTGGGGATTTGAAGAAGGCGGTGCAAAACACCGCATCCCACCGGTTCCAAGCTTCGGTTCTGATAAGGGTCCAGGTCTCATGACGCTACTCGGCAAGGTCTTCACTGGCCTGATTTTCGTGCTCAGCGTGGCCTTTTTCTCCTTGGCTCTGGCGGTCAATGCCACCCACACCAAGTGGAAAGATGCGGTGCTGAACCCCTCCAATGGGTTCAACGTCCAGATTTCCCGGCTCCAGGCGGGCAACAAGGAACTTCAGACTTCGTTGCTCAACGCGAAAAACGAGATCGCTCAGGAACAGGCCGCTCGCCGCGTCACCCTGGCCGCCCTTCAGACCCAACTGGATGCCCTGAAGGACCAACTGTCGCAGAAGACTGCCGAGCTTCAGGACATGCAGGCTTCGGTGACTCAGATGACTCAGACGCTCAACGCCACCCAGACCGAATTGCAGCGGGTCACCACCGAAAATACGGCGGTCAAACAGCAACTAGATCAGGTGATGAACGACCGCAACGATCTGAAGGCCAAAGTCATCGCCCTGACCGATGATGTCAACAACAAGAAGGTTCTGCTGGCGACTCTAGAAAACAAGATTTCTGACCTCACCTCCAGCCTCACCCTCAGCGAAGCACGGTTGATGAATGCCCAGGGAGCCCTAGCACGAGCGGGGATTCAGGAAAATCCTGACGACGTGCCTCCCGCCGATGTCAAAGGTGTGGTTCTGGCCGTCGGCCAGAATGGTCTGGTGGAGATCTCCCTGGGCCGCGATGACGGGATTCGTGAAGGCCACCAATTGGATGTCTATCGTGGCGGTCAGTACCTGGGCCGGATCGAAATTCGACGCACCCAGGACGACAAATCGGTGGGGCAGATTCTCCCAGGCTTCCGCAAGGGCTTCATCCAGCAAGGGGATGATGTCGCAGCGACCGTCGGTTAATCCCTCCAACCGCCAGCCTCCAACGCCGCTCGCCAGTTCCAACGATCTGGCGACAAGGATTTGAAAACCACTCCGGAACGGGCAAACGCGAGACGACCATGAGCACAGCCGGCAAGCAGACCAAGCAACCTCTTTCGGTCTATAGCGTGATGCTGGTCTTGTCGGCCATTCTGATGCTGGCCGCAAGCATTTTGATGGCGATTGAACTCATGCGCTATGGCAGCCCCTGGGAAAGCCCCGGCATTCCTGCCAGCATGATCTTTCTACCAAGACTTTAACGCCGGCAGCGCTTCGGGCGATTCGGCTTCCCTTCTACACGAAGCGGCTTCTTCCACAGGCCAGCGTGCCTCGCTCGGTTGTTTCCGAGGTTCAGTCAGCGATCGTACTGCAAGTCGATCAGCGCGGCGCGGCCATCGGCTGTCAGTGAAATTCTGGCGGAGACCTGCTTCTTCTGGATCGCCTTTTCGTACTCTTTGCCTGTTCCTTCCTGGAGGAAGTACGATTCGATGCCGAAGACCAAGCGGCCACGAAGTGTCTTGCCTTGGATGTATCGCCCACTCGTTGGCCTGTTGAGCGAGGCTTTGACTCCGCGCCAGTGCACCCCATCGATCTCAGGTTCCAGCGTCACGAAAAAAACGCGATCATCAGCCCATTCCGATCGACTCACCTCATCCCCGTCGATCGGGAGCGATGACATCTCATAGGAGAGAATGACGTAGTCGCCACGCATCAGATCGCGTGGATCGATCGGTTGGACCCTCAGCAAAAGCGTTTCCCCGGTCCAGATCGGCATCGCCTGCCAGGCGATCATCCCTAGCAGGATTAGCAACTGCAAAGCCACCGCCCCAACGAGCAACTGTCGCTCGTGGCGCCGCATCCACTCCATGCCTGCCGAAAACGCGTCGTTTGCTGTTGTGGTCGCGTCATGCATGCCCCACCCCCTTTCGCCCTCGCCAATACCAGGAGACGCCAAAAAGGACGACGGCGGAAAACAAAAACATCAGCGCGGCACCCAGCATCCCACCCAACTCCCCAAACAGATCGATGTAGCGGACCCAGGCCCAGATCAGAACGCCGAGGACCCCAGCCGCAAATGGCCGCGTCCTCCCTTCTCGAACCCCCAGGCGAACCAGCCAGACCGCCACCACCAAAATCGCGACGTTGGCCAAGATCGTCGGTACGATAGCGACCAGCATTTTCGGCTGGTCGCTGAACCAATTGCCTTCGCGCACGAAAATCGACGTCCAGATAGCCATCACTCCCATGGCCCCAGCCAGTCCCAGAGGCAACCACTGGCGTTCCTTCCAGTCGCCCTGCGTGACGACCGACAATCCCCGCTCCTGGATCGCTTTGCGACGTAGCGACTCAACCGCAAACAACGTCGCTGCAACCAGCGCAGCAATCACCGCGACTATCCCCGGTCCCAGCCGTTCTTCCGTGTTGTAGGTAAAAAGCGATGCAGTCTCTTCGTAACCGCTGAGGAAAAGCAGCACTCCCCCGAGCAGCAGGATGCCCACCGTCCGATAAGGAATCGCTCGGCGATCCCCTAAGAAATGAGCCTCTGCGACGATCCACATCATCGCCCCGACCGTCCCGATGATCCAGAGCGTGTCATCCGCAACTCCCCAAGCGTAGGGCTGTAGCATCAGCCACCAGGCAAGAGCAACCGCATAGAAAAAGACAGACAAATAGGCATGCCTCCGATAGGCAATCAGAAGGGTCGGGAGAACCACGATCGGAAGAAGGATCGCGACGTTGGGGAGATCTTGCCAAGGGCCCTGCCGCCATGGAGATATCTGGCGATAGCCAAGGATCTCACTTCCGCTCCAGATCGTCAGTAGCCACGCCAAAAGCAGATGCAGCAAATTCTGGTGTATGCCAATCGCCAAAGGGACAATACCGATCGCCCACCAGAGGAACCCATCGGGGAAATGGGCGTTGATGTGAAAGATCTGAGCGATCAGAAAAATGGCGGCTCCATAGGTAAGCCCACCAAAGAAGAAGGCGATTTCCGACGCACGTTCTGCCTTGCGGGAATAACGAAGGTAAAACGCGGTGGCGTAGGTTCCGATCACGACCACGAAAATCACCAACAGCTTGGCCACGTCCGACATGGCGGACCAGTTGTAGCCGATCAGCAGCAGCAGCGCCAGAAAGACGAGAATGGCCGAGATGGCCTGAAGCACCCAACTGGCACGCGACAAGGTCCGCTGGCTGGCCTCGGCTTCATCCTGATACTGCGAGAGAATCTGATCGGCTTGCTGGCCGGAGATCACCCCTGCAGCCTGCCAGCTTTGCAATTCTGCCGTCAACCACCGCCGATGGGGGCTGGAAATCGATCGATCGCCCATGCTGACTTCCTGGTCCTCAACCATCCGCCTCTGCGGTGCCGAACATGGCCCTGCGTCTCATCCCATCCTACGCGACTTGGTTCGGGAAGAGAATCGAGAGAAGTCGGAGGCCAGAACAGGCAGAAACCAAAGGGGGAACAAGAACCGTCTTGGCCGCTGGTCCCTTCGATCTCATCCGAAGGGCCAATCCGCTACTTGGCCTGACTCCCGGTGCGCCGAAGTACTCCTGGCTAACTCCCTATGAGGTCTTCCACGACCCTAAAAAACTCCTCTTGCCAACTGGGAACCCAAAGGCTGGAGATCGCGCACTGCGTTATGCGAGAGTCGCTAAAGGGGAATGACAGAGCGACTTCCGCAGTAAACCACAGAAATCTTTGTGAGTCTTGCGCAAAGCATCCTTAAAGGTTGAAAACCCGCTGGGATTCTTGGGATAGACAAGGACTCACTAGCGTCTTAGCGATCCCTCGGATCCACTCCTCTTTTAACTGTAGTGCAGCTAATGCAACGAATGATACGCCCCTTACCCTGAAATGCTGCCGGCCCAATTTACTTTGCCGATATCGAATTCTTTCTGGGTTGCGATTCTGGCGTCTTCATCATCGTCTCGCTCTTTGTGGTAGGTGAAAGTCGCCAAGAAAATCCCAGCCTTTAAGTCAGACCAGTAGTCCCGCACCTGGGGACTAAATCCACTCGCAAATTTGTCGTAGCTCTCGCCAACGTCCAAGTCTTGATACCACGCTATTTTCTGGATATCAAACACCTTGGCTCCAGTGACTCGCGACTGAACCCACAGGTCCACCCAAACGTCCCAGTCACTATGCCTAGAGCGGTCCTCTGCGTTGCACCACGTCTTCAAATCGCCAGTCCGGTACAACTGAATCACAAAATTCCGATAGAAGATCGGACCATCGTCGACGGTCTCCCAACTCCAACCCACATTCTCGACCTCCTCCGTCGGGGCGAGACCTTCACGGGATAGTCCGACCATCTCGGCTTGCGGGCCTTTTCCGCGACCTGCTTTCCGGCTCCCGCTTGTCTCCTCTAGTTGCGAAATTCTCGCTCGAAGCTTCTGCTCTTCGTCAGACCTTTTCTTACCTCCTGATAGCTCTCTTCATAAACCACAACCGAAGATACGCCGTCGCCAGTCACGCCCAATCTCCGGTATTCGCGACAGTGTTCCGGGGCAGTGCGTTGATAAGCGATTTAGCCACCAACACCCCCCTCAGATTTTTTTCATTTTTTAAAATACACTGTGGATGCCAATTTCCTGACCGTCGGACTCTAGGTTATGACGCGTTGATTCCGTCGGCTCATGATCGTGGTGTCATAAGTTGGAGCGCGTCGCGAAGGAGAAAGAAGAACCTCCATTCCGGGGTCCGTTCGGGGGATTGCAAATTTCTTGCGTCCCTTGTCGACTTTTGGCAAAAAAGGTACCTGACACCTTTTTTACTCCTGCACCTTTTTTACTCGACAACCATTGCTAAGCGGGGACGAAAGCCCTCTTGAGTAGCGACATAACCACTGAGACCCCCTCAAAGTGCTTTCATTTTTTGAAGTACACTGCGAATCGCAGTTGGACAGCCCTCAGACTCGAGGTTGTGACGGGTTGATTCCGTCTGTTCATGATCGTGGTGTCAAAGGGTGGGAAAGCGTCCCGAAGGAGAAAGAAGAATCTCACTTCCGGGTTCCAGGGTGTGGGTTATCAAATTTCTTGCGTCTCTTGTCGACCTTATGGCATAATCCCCGATTTCCTAATCAGAGGGGGGATCTCGCATGGTGGATGGATGGGACCAAGAGCTCTATCAGCAGCTTCGTTTGGTGGCCAGGCGATTCATGGGGCGTGAGTACGCCAACCATACGCTCACTCCAACCGACCTCTTTCACGAAGCATTCGCTCGCGTGCAGCCCCGGCTATTGAGCCCTGCGATTGGGATGCACGATATTCGCGCGCTCATGGCAGCAACGATGCGCCGGGTCCTGATCGACCATGCTCGAAAAAAACTCCGCCGCCATCGCAAACTGCCGCGCGCAACCGACTCGGTCGAGCAATGCTGCGACCCTCTACTGGACCACGGCGATCGCCTCTCTTCCGATCTCCTAACGCTCGATGAGGCATTGCAGAGGCTTTCCGATCGGCATCCCACTCATGCCCGACTGGTGGAACTGAAATTCTTCGGTGATATGACGATCCCTCAATGCGCACAACAACTGGGGATTTCAGAAGCCACCGTCGAACGCTACTGGGCATTTTCTCGCGCCTGGCTGCTGCGTGAACTGAGCCGACATTCCTGACTCGCTCCTTGCAACACTTCCATGTCCACCGCCTCCCCTTACGATGCCATCGAAGATCTGCTTGTCAGGGCCATGGCGATCGAAGATCGTCAGATACGTAGGCGATGGGCGGAAGAACTGCTTCAGGGGCAACCAGAAAAGCTTGCCGAACTCCTGTCGCTCACCGAGGCAGCAGATCGACCTGCTTGGTTCGATCGTCCGCTAAAGCCACTCGTGCAGGCCATCGGTGAATCCCAGTCGCGCATGGGTAGCCGCATCGGACCCTATCAGTTGATCGAACAGATTGGGGCAGGGGGCATGGGCCATGTCTACCTGGCTCGCCAGTCCTCTCCCGTCCGGCGAATGGTGGCGCTCAAACTCCTGCAACGCAACCCCACCGATGCCCATGCGTTCGAACGCTTTCGAAGAGAACAGCAGGTGCTGGCATCGCTGGAACACCCCAATATCGCTCATATCTTCGATGCTGGATCCGCCGACTCCGGCGACGCCTTCCTGGCGATGGAATATATCCAGGGCTCTCAACTGATCGATCACTGCAGAGCCCAGCGGCTGGGGATTCACCAGCGAGTCGCTTTGATGATCCAGTGCTGCAAGGCGATTCAGCACGCCCATCAAAAAGGGATCATTCACCGAGACATCAAGCCTTCCAACGTGCTGGTAACTACGGTCGACGGCGATCCAGTCGTCAAGGTGATCGACTTTGGTATCGCCAAGGCATTCCAGTCCGATTGGGGCGACTCGTGGCGAAGTGGCGATGAAGGAGGGCAGGGGCAATCGCAGAGCGTGCTGACCCAGGCTGGCAGCACGCCAGGAACACCTCCCTTTATGAGCCCCGAGCAGTACAGTCAGGAAGGGGATCGCATCGATACACGCAGCGATGTCTACGCGCTGGGTGCCCTTCTTTACAATCTCTTGGCTGGGGTGCCTCCCTTCGACACCCAGATCCAACAAACCCAGTCGCTCGCCGACCTCCGAGATCTGGTTCAGCACAACGATCCAATGCCTCCCAGCGAGCGATTCCCAGATTCTGCGAAAGCCCTGCGAGGCGACCTCGATGCCATCGTCGCCAAGGCGATGCAGCGCGACCCCGAGCGACGCTACCAGACGGTCCAGCAACTGGCGGAAGATCTTCGGAACTATCTGGCCAATGCCCCCGTCAGCGCTCATCCAGAGACCACATTCGAACATCTTTGCCGGGTCGCCAAGCGAAACCGGCTTTCCCTGGGCGCCGTCATTCTGGCGACATCAGGACTGCTGGCCGGCCTATTCATCGCCATCGCACAGCGCCAGCTCGCCGTTCGCTCGGAACGGAAATCCAAACAAGAGGCATTCGCCTTCGAGCTGCTACTGGCCAGCATGGCCGCCCAGGACGGTAACTTCTCGATCGCTCGCCAACTGCTCGATCGCTACAGCGAAGCTTCGGTCTCAAGCCCGAAATCCACCGCTCGTTCCATGCCGCTCGACTGGCGACTCTTGAGGTCCCAGCTCCCTTCGGAACCTGTCACCATCGCGAACTTTCCCACCAAGCTCTACTTCGGGCTTTCCCTACCCTCTCGCCAGGAGATCGCCACTGCCGGGAAGGACTCCCATCTGCGGATCGTCCACGAAGTCAGCGGCCAGCTGCGACTGGATATCGACACAGAGCAAGGGGAGATCAATGGTCTGGCGCTTCATCCTGATGGCACCCAGATCGCCAGCGGTGGAGACGACGGGACGGTCAAAGTATGGGATGTCACCACCGGCGCATTGGTCCGAAGCTGGAAGGCCTCGGACAAGCAGGTCTACCAACTGGATTGGTCGAATGATGGACAGTTTTTCGTCACCGCAGGCAGCGCACCAGATGTCTCCATCTGGAACGCCTCGGACTTCCAGCTCAGCCATCGACTCGATTCCCAGGGAGAAGCTCTGGAGTGCTTAGGTGTCAGTCGTCAGGGCAGGGCGGTCTACGGCAGCACCAACGGGCTAGTCCGTGTTGCCGATATCGATCCGCAATCCGAAGGCAACATCCAGCCACTTGCGCTGTCGCCCTCTCGCGCCACCAATGTCAATCGCTGCTCCAGCGTCGCCTTTTCCCCTTCCAGTCAGTGGCTGGCAGTGGGACTGGACCACGGCAATCTTGTGCTGCTCAAGCAGATCGATGGGCGCTATCAGCCAATCGAACGCATCCGCTTTCTCTCTACCGTCAGCGCCGTCGCTTTTGACACCACCGAAACTCGATTGGCCATCGGCGAAAGCAATGGCAATGCCCATATGCTCCAGCTTCCCGATAGAACCCCAACGCGGTCGCGATTACTTTTCACCGATTTTTTCGTAGGCGAGCAGAAGCGATTTGCACCGCGATCTTCGGGCTCCATCGCACCGCATCTCAGCATCGACGCATTATGGCGCCTCGTCGTGCAGACGGAACCCACCGATCCCCGAGAGGATTTGCCCCTCCAGTGCGATCGCGTTTATCTGGAGTTTCGCGAGCCACTGGCTAACCTCCTATGTGTCGAAAACTACCTGCGAGAATGGTTCGATGATTCCGGAATGCCAAACCCAGATTGGAATGAAGTCCCCGAGCAGGTGACTTACAAAGGGGACGGCGTGGAGCTGCATTTTTCGAATCGGTGGAGCGGCTGGAGCAACAGCCAGGAGCTGATCGATTCAGGAAGACTGATGAGCTGGAGCGGTCATGCCAAACGCGTCGCCAGCATCTGCTGGGGATCCAACGGGCAAGTCCTTCATAGCGTCAGTGAAGATGGCTCGATCAACAGAATCCGCATCGCCGTCGGGGCGATCGAGCGGATCCCGGGGAGTGACTTCTACGATTTGGCACCGATGGATGAAGGCAAGGTGATGCTGCTGAAAACCAGTGGTCACATCCAACTGGTGGAGGCAGAAAATAGCAGAGCCAACTCGACGATTTCCCTTGGTCCTTACGATGGCACCACCTCACCTCTACCGCTTTCGGCCGGTTCACCCTATCTACTTGCCAAACAAATGACCTCCGCGGCAGACCGAGCGATCTTGCGGGCCAACATAAGAACAGGCGAAATTCTTCAAACGGACTTGATCCCTCCCGAGCTGAAGATTTACTCGGTGGTCGCCGCGATCGACGAGGATCGTTTCATCGTCCAGTTTCAGGCAGATGGGGATAAGGGCAAGTCCTCACCTCCATACGGCTGTTGGAGCCTTCGCGACCAAACGGTTTTGTGGAGGCTCTCAAGTCGGTCCGAGTTACTTCGCAATCTGATCGTTTCACCTTCCAAAACGTATCTGGTCTTTTCCGATGATCGGTACGTCGAACTGGTCGATCCCCAAACCGGTTTCAAGCGAACGCTGGGGCATTTTCCCGAAATCGATCTCAATAGCCTTCGGTTTTCCCACGATGAGCGGTATCTGCTGGTGGTCTGCGAGGACCATCGGATCGTCTGTTACCGCACCGATGACGGAAGCCACGCCTGGACGCTGCCGATGACCGGTAGCCCCGCTCACGATGCCGCCTGGTCAAAAGACCAGCGGACCATCCTCTGCGTCACCCGCGACGGTTCCATCAAGACCTACGATATCGCACTCCAGCAACTGACCGCCGAGATCCCCCTGCCAACCAGAGATCTGATCCGCGTGCTCCTGTCGGCCGATGAGCGATCGATCTATGTGCTCGATCGAACCGGCCAAGTCCTCTGCGTGCGTTGCAATCCGCTACCTGAATAACCTCACCCTCCAAGTCCCCCTCCCCTGAGAGGGCTGCGAGGAACCATCGAGAAAGATTGCTCGATCTCCTTGGGGCAATCTTGCAAAGCCATTATCACCCGACGAAGTCTCAATTTCCGATAGAGTGTTGGAATCGACCGCTAAGAGGTAAGGTACATTAACCGAGGGGCAGACACTGCTCTCGAGGCGGGTGCCTCCTGCCGCAATCCTGGCCAGTGGAATCGATGGCCTAGCAGTCGCATGAAGCAGGGTGGATAAGGGGGAGGAAGCTTGGCGATCGAATTCCTGAGCGATCTGGCGGACGCAAGGTTAGAGCCATATCGTCACCTGCGCACTCGGAATCTGACCCGATTCAGCGGACGATTCATCGCCGAAAGTCGCCCTCTGGTCGAAAGGCTGCTGGCCAGTTCGTTTGAGATCGAGTCGATCGTTGTCGACGCAGCCGACTGGTCGGACCAACTGGCTCCCTGGGGTGACTCTCACACGGTGCTGGTTGTCCCCAGTCAGTCGATCGAAGAGCTGGTCGGCTTCCATTTCCATCGTGGCTTTTTGGCCTGTGGCCTTCGGCACAAGGAACGACCCTGGCGCCAAGCGCTGCTCGATTTCGCACAGTCGGATCAACCGCTTGCTTTGGGAACCATCGGACTGCAGGATCCAGAAAACCTGGGGGCGATCCTTCGCACCTGCGCAGGCCTAGGAATCACCCACTGCTTCCTGGGCCCTGGCACCTCCGATCCCTTATCGCGCCGGGCTCTACGCGTCTCGATGGGCGCCAGCCTGAAAGTCACTACGACGACGCTTCAGGACCCGATCTCCTGGATCGAACAGATGAGGGAACTGGGGATCCAGAGCGTCGTCACCAGCTTGCAAAATCCCTCGGTCCCGCTCGAGCAATTTCGCGCAGCGCAAAAAATGATGGTGATCGTCGGCAACGAAGCGCAAGGAGTGCCTGAGGCGATTCAAAGCATGGCGGACCATCGCGTGCAAATCCCGATGGAACTGGAAGTCGATTCCTTCAATGTTGCCGTGGCAACCGGCATCGTTCTTCACGCCTTGCGGCGCCTGCTTCCTGGGGTCACCTAAAACCGATCCCAATGGGGATCGCCATCAATCCGCTCGAAAAAACCCGGCATGCTACCGAGAACCTCGCGGTGCGTCAGAATCTCATCGCGGCTCATCCAGAATACCTCCTCAACCTCCCGAGGATCGGGAATGGGGGGCTGGCCTTCAGGCCGCCTGCACAGCATCCATTCGAGATTGGTGCCCCAAGCGGTGCGGCTGGACCAAAGGTGCTTGATCACCTCCACCTGGAGGCTCAGTTCTTCATCCATTTCACGGCGAATCGCCGTCGGAAAATCCTCGTTCGGCTCGATCGATCCCCCCGGAAAGCATATCATTCGGGGGGCTCGGACCCATCGCGAACGACGGATGACGAGGAATTTCCCATCCTCGTGGACAACCCCCACCACCCCGTGACGCCCGTTGTCGCGTACGTGGCTTCCCGCCCGCTCTTTCCCATCACCCCAAAGATCGCTCACCGATGTTTCTTCGCCTCTTGGAATCCCGGATCGATTACCAATTCGCTGCGGCTATTGTAGCACGCCTCCAAGAAGCTGGCCATCTTGCCTATTTTGCGGGGGGATGTGTCCGCGATCAGCTTTTGGAACTGATCCCGCAGGATTACGACGTCGCCACCAGTGCGCGTCCGGAGCAGGTGCGTGCGATCTTCGGTGACCGGGCAACGCAGCTGGTCGGCGCAGCATTTGGCGTCGTCTGTATCCATGGTCGCAGGGAGGGGCAGAGGCAACAGGTGGAAGTCGCCACGTTCCGAAACGATGGCAGCTACTCTGATGGGCGCCGGCCCGATTCGGTGGTCTTCAGCACGCCATCGGAAGACGCGCAGCGTCGGGACTTCACGATCAACGGCATCTTTTGGGATCCCATCGCCAGGCAGGTCCATGACTTCGTCGGCGGCCAGCACGATCTAGAGCGGCAGATTCTTCGCGCCATCGGCAACCCCCGCCTTCGCTTCACGGAGGACAAATTGCGTCTGTTGCGAGCGGTTCGGTTTGCTGCGCGATTTGGGTTTCCGATCGAGCCGGCGACGCGGAGCGCAATTGCCGAGCTGGCGGAGACGCTTGGTCAGGTCAGTCGCGAGCGGATCTCGCAGGAGATGCACAAGGTCTTCGATGGGCCACGCCGCAGCGATGCGATTGGAATGCTCTGGGATTTGAATCTCTGGCGATCGATCCTTCCCCCTCTGGCAGACCTGTGGCGTATCGACCAGACGGCGCGCGAGTCGACCAATCGCTGGATCGATCTGGACGCCTGCCAAGGTTTCCTCCCTGCCACGACGGCACTCTTTGCACCGCTGCTTTGGCCACCGACACACCAGGCTTTGCGGCCATGGCTGCCCCCTGAGATCGAATCGCCCGAAGCGGTCTCTGGCACGCTCAAATCGCACTGGAAGGTCAGCAACGACGAGGCATCCGATCTCCGTTCCATCCTGGCGACCGGCAAGGCCTTGGTTGTCGATACCGACCTGCCCTGGTCGCAAGTACAACCCTGGCTCATCCTTCCTCGCGCTTCGATGGCCCTTGGTTTGATCTGCCAATGGCGTCGGCTGCATGGCATCCCCACCGACTCGATCGACGCTCTACAGGAACGGATTCAGACACCCGTCGAATGCTGGAACCCCGATCCGCTGATTGACGGCCGGGTGCTGCAGGACCTGTCGGTCCCCTCGGGACCACTGCGGGGCAAACTCCTGGCCGAGGTTCGCGCCAGACAACTGGATGGCCTGCTGCATTCGAGGGAAGAAGCGATTGCGTGGCTAGAAGATCAGGTCGCGAAGATCGGCTCCCAAAAGCCAAGCTGATCAGTCGTCCGCTTCCAGAGTGGGGGGCTCGTAGTTGAACTCCATCCACTTGACCGCTTGGTCCATCGGTTCGATCCTCATCACCAGCTCCCCATTCTGGAAGAGGCGAACTGTGCCCGAGGACTGACTGACGACGATCGCCACGGCTTTGGTTTTCTGCGAGATCGCCGCGCCGGCCCAGTGTCGTGATCCCAGCCCCTTGGAGAGCGCCAAGTCGGCATGCATCACTTCGATGATCTGCCTGGATCGTTCCACAATCGCATCCGAGGAGACGACGAACGCGCCGTCCATCTGCGCGATCTCCTTGATGTCCTCGCGCGTCCGGGGATCATGCAGGTTGCGGTGCTTGCGAGCGTAACCACGAAGGGGATCAAAGCCGCTGTCCTTGCAATGCATCAGGACTTTTCGCGTGTCCCCCACGACAAACATCGTGCCGACCTTCTTGCCTTCGCGCCCCTCACGACCGATCTGGACCGCCAGATCGATCACCACCTTCAGGCTCTTCAGCGGAACACTGCTCTCCAGGCGCTGCAGATCGCGGCTGGTCAATCTCCGCATCCGGTCATCCAACCGCACCACCGAGAGGCTATCGATGACGTGATGCTCAAAACCGCTGTAGCAAGCGATCACATCGCAGTTGTTCTTCAGCACCTCGTCAGCCACCGCTTCTAGCAGTGCGTGCTGCAGCCGCTCCAAAAGAGGCGACTGTTCTTTGTTGAGCGGCAGGGGAATCAAGCCCGCCTTCTCAGCTCCCTCCAAATCCTCCGCGCGATCCATCGCGACGATGATCTTCTGAACAGACGAGGGGATGGTGTCCCGAATTCGCTCCCAGTCCATCGGCACTTCCAGCAGCAACAGGATCGCATCCGCATCCACCGCCTCGGACATCTCTGTGGCCGATTTCAGCAGCGAAGCGAATTGGCGTGTCCAGCGCGGTGAAGTCATCGATAGGCCACCTATCCTCTATCTGGAATGCTCCTGCGGGAGTCAAAAAGCCTATCTATGATAGCCTGCTGCCCCCCTGGATCCAACCCCCTGCAACCCCGAGAATCGAAACGACCCGACGCGGACCCCTTCCCTTTTTCGCACCAACATTCTAACGCACATTAGAATGTTCTGCAGATGGATCCAATTCCAGTCAGGCCGCCAACGGGGACGCACGAGGCGACTGCAGGCTGACCAACAAGAAGACTAGCGGTCGATCGCGCCAGCCCTGGAAATCAGTCGGACCGATCCGCAAATCGCCCCCCGGATGCCGACTCCAACCGCCGCGTCGCGCGACGCTGTGCACCGCCAGCTTGCGGCCAGTGGAAGCCCCCCAGGGGCACGTCATCGCGAGTTAGCGACAGCCCAATGGAGGCGCAAAGTCGCAGGATTGCAGACTCAAGCGTCACCCTACCTTGCGCCGTGTGGAAAAGAGGTTCCACGATCTTCTTCCAGAGCCTTCCACGGTCCTTGCGGCCCTGACTCGGAAGTGCCGCTTACCGCTGGAAAGATTGCCGGTCGCCAGGGTGTTTTGGCACCTAGTCGATTGCTGCCCTGGCACCCGTGGCTGCCCTCGTGCTATCGGCGCTGCGTCGGCTGGCTGGACTTCAGGAACTGCGCCAGCATTTCCTTTCGCTTCCCAGGTTCGCTGCCGAAGACCTTCTGGTCGTAAAGCACAAGAGCCCGGATCGCATGGCTGCGAGGGCCGATGGCCCAGTCGTGATCTCGACGATCCCAGATCTGGCTGAGCAGAAACTGGACCGCCTTCAGGATGCGAGGGTCATGCATCCGATCCTCGGGCAGTTCGTAGGCCAACCACTCCAGGATGTGCCCGGTCGTCTGCACCTTGCGGTCCATATCTGGCTTGTTGGCTCGCGTCTCAAACCACTCGGTGCTGAAACTCCCGTCGGGATTCTGCAGCGAGAATGCGTAATCGATGCAATCATCCAGGTAGCGACGAGCCCGCGCGAACTGGCCGTCCAGTGGCATGCCTTGCAGTTGCCGACGCTTGCAGGCGAACGAAAGCCCCATCAGTCGATGGGTTCCGCCACAGGCAGCCCCCACCAGCGGCTGCGCCAATTCCTCTTCCACCAACTTGGAAATCGACCAAGTCTTCCCATCCTGGCTCTTCCAGCTGTAATCGCTCGGAAGATAATGCGACAGCCCGATCAACTTAAACGTCAGCTCGGACTTCTCTCGGCATCCCGCCATCTCATAACGGACGAGGTCTTCGATCGTGTAGGAACGTCCCTGAACCTTGATGGGGTAGGTGCGAGGCACCAGGGATTGCGCCAGCATCGCAAGGAACTGTCCTTCGTGCCCTTGAACCCCAGGCCCAACCGCCATCGAGAACCCTTGAGACTTCGCGATGAAGAGGCTTTGCGTGCGGCAGCGGCCGTTGTAACACAGCCAACCGATGGCATTGACCCTCTGGTTGCCCACGATCAACTCCCCCTCCACTCCATAGGGAAGCATGGCATGCATCACCGCCCAAGGACTGCGCCGTGCCGTGGTTTCGGGACGGAACAAATAATAGGCCATGCACGAACGCAGCCGACCCTGAATCGCCAGTTGCTGCGGACTAGCAGGCTTTCGCTCCACCTGCCCTTTGTCGGGCGAAACCACTTTCTCCGGAACCGGTAGCTTCAGCGAAGGGCTCTCCAGTTGACGGAGCGCTTCCTCCGTCTCCCGTCGCTCCAACTGCACCTCGGCGTCGGTCCGTTCCTTCCCTAAATCGGGCTCTTCCTGTAGCTTGCTTCCACCCATCTCCCCCGGCTTGATCGGCTGCTCGTCCGGAAAATTCAGTCCGCCAGCTACCCCGTCGCTCTTGTTCGTCCCAAGCTTGCCAGCCCCTGCCGATTCCGACGATTTGATGCCGACAAGCGGATCGGTCGGTCGGTCTTTGGAACCGATTTTCAGATCCTCCGAAGGAGCCACCTTCGTTGCGATAGCCGTTGGGGCATCGTCTTTTGACTTGGCCGATGGATCGGATGAGGTCACCTGCGGGGATGATGCGATACTCCCTTCGCTTCGTTCTGGCAACGAAGGAAGGGATTCCATTGGAGCAATCAAATCGGGAATCGGTTCGGGGCCAGCATCGGCGACCCCGGGACTTGGTTCGACGCCGGAACGCAGCGGGTTGACAGGCCCCGTGCGACGACCTCGCGCCACACTACCGCCACGCCTGGAGACTTCCCAGATCGGCGCTCGCACCGTGTCGGATGGCTTCTCCTGAAGCCAGTCCAAAGATAGGGGAGCAGGAGCCTCTCCCTCTTCGGGCAACTCGCAGTAGATGGCCTTTGCCTGCGGTGGATCCTCGGCAAGCAGATGCTGCCGGCCCGGACTTGCCAACCAGAAGGCCAAGCTGCTTCCCAGAGCCAACCTCCATAGACTCCAAGGCTGTTCTCGAAGGTCATGAAAGGCTGCGGCGGGACCATTCGAAGGCATAGGTGGAGTCTCTTCCTGATCTGAAGCGAATATCGATTGCGGGGAGCGTCCTTCGGCTTCCCCGTGGCTCCCCCAGCTCGAGGCACCGCCATGCCTGACTTCCGGGTCCTTGCCTCGTCGGATCGCGGTGTTTTTATCGGTCGCCAGCTGCTTTCTTTTGATTCCCAAAATAAATTTCAGTTTGGCTCATCGGGCCAAGCTTCACCGCACAGGACGTTCCCCTTGCCCTGCCAGGGTTCCAGCCGCCTCTTTGGAGCCAGCTGGGCTGCCGATGGCGTCGCGATTTTGTTCGAGATAGTCGCGCCATTGAGCGACATTGGCTGACATCTTGAGCCCCGTGGTCCTTGCAAGACTCTGCACTGCAGCATACTGAAGGGCGGGCGATTTGTCGCGAAGAGCTTCCTCCAGAGGTGCCAACGCCTGATCGCTTGAGAAATCACCCAAACGCTCTACGGCGGCGATGCGAACGGCCATCGATTCATCCTGCTTGGCAAGCTTCTCTAGCAGGGTGAGGCGAGTTGGATTGGGGGGAGCCGCGAGCACTTCACAGGCTGCCAACCGCACCTTCTCCGACTCGTCCTTGCAGGCATTCGAAATGATCTCGTCGGCTTGCTGCTGAGGCAGTCCTTTCAATGCAAGCACCGCCTGGCGACGCATCTCGGGGCTTGGATCATTTCCCACCAGCTGCTCGATCGAATCCAGCCACCCCGCCTGCTCTTCGGTCGACATCGTCCGAATCTGGCTTCGCAATCGCTGGATCTCTTCCAGACGCTGCACGTAGGTCGGTCCCAATTCCTGGTCGGTTTTCCACTGCTTGGTGATCACCGGATTCATCTTCTTGAGGCCATAGAGCGGACCATCCGCACAGCCGGAAAAGACGACGGGAAGCGTCAGCCACCAACCGATGCGCCTGGGAAGAACGCCGTCGGACGACAGGTGTTTTTCTTTTTGCCGGCTGACCCACCATCCCATCGCTATCGCTCCCTCCAGAAGCTCGCCCCGCCCACACGAAGACATCTCGACTCGAACGATTCGTCCGTGGACGGCGGGCGGACGGTAGCAGATCCTCCCAAGCTCTTCCAGAGCAATTGGCATTCGTAGGGCAACGCACCGAAGAAGAAGGCAGAGCGAAGGGTACAACGGGAAACCCAGCGTCGATTCCAATCCCAACCGTCCCTCGCATCCGCTTGGAGTCCCAAGCGAACGACGATGCGGTGGGAAGGCTAGCAATGCCACCCCAGTTTTTAGCAACCGGGCATGGGTGGCAAGTTGCCTTCAGCGACGCGGTCGCAGCCCGGATCCATCAAGCGACGAGATCGGTGATGGCCTACTGCAATGAGGCACTGGCCTAGCGATGGACCACTGCCCCAGTGATTCGCTCTGCCCCAAGGCGGAAAACGTCCGCCGAATGCAACATGCTTCCGCTACTGGCAGGCGGGGACTTGAGCGACGTGGAGATGGCGCGGCATCGAACAGACTGAGGGCAGGGGAATGAAGGATGGACGCATGAATCAATCCGCCAGGGCGCATGCGTCGCTGGCCTCCGCCAGCCCGTTGATCAGCCGATCGATTTCCTCGGGTGTGGAGGTCCATGCCAAAGCGATGCGTAGGCAGCAGGCAGCATCCCGCGGGGACCAGCCCATCCCTTCAAGGGCAGGGGAAATGCCAGCCACATCGTCGAGCCCCTGTTGGCTCCCCAAAGGCCTTGCCTGCAATTCCACAAACCGCTCAAACAGCTTTTGCGTCGGGACTCCGCGGAGACCGATCGCGAAAAGATGCGGCAGACGATCCTGCTGCTCCCCGACCAACCGGAAGCGGTCTCCTAGCTGCTGACGCAGCCCGTCGACCAGCCGATTGCCGAGCGATTCCAGGAGTTGCTGCGTACGGACCATCCCATCGCTGGCTAGCCGAATTGCTTGCCCAAGGCCCACCACCGAAGCGACATCGTCCATCGCCGGACGATAGGGCGAATCCCCTTCCTGAGAAAACAACAACGGCTCCACCGCCACCCCATGCCGGACATACAAAACCCCCGCGCCTTTGGGACCATGGAGTGTATGTCCTCCGAAACTGAGCAAATCGACCCCCAGGGCATCCGACTGGACGGTGATTTTTCCGATGCTTTGGCTGGCATCGCAGTGAAAGCGAATCCCACGGTTGGCGCAGACGCTGGCGATCTGTCGAATCGGTTGAATGATCCCCGTTTCCCAACTGGCGTGGCACACCGAGACCAGTCTTGTGGAGGGGCGAACGGCTGCCTGCACGGCATCCGCACCGACAATGCCACGGCGATCGCACGCTAGTCGCGTTACCGCCCAACCTTCCTGCTCCAATCGGTCGATCGCCCCAGCCACCGGAGCTGCCTCGAGCCGGGTCGTGATCGCATGAGGCGTTGCGACAGGCTTCTCCCGCAAGCTGGCTCGCGCCACCCCCAAAATCCCTAGATTGCAGCTTTCCATCCAGCCAGATGTCAGCACCACCTCGGTGCTGGAACTGCCCAGCATGCCCGCCACGACGCCTCGCACATCTTCCACCGCTTCGGCCGCAACACGCCCTTGGGCATGATTGGATGCGGGCGAAGCAAACTGATCGGAGAAGTAGGTCTGCATGGCATCTCGCACACTACCCGCCATGGGAGTGGCAGTCGCATGATCGAAGTACAGGATCCGCATCCAAATAACTCTCCAGCAACGCGAACAGCTAGTGGAAAATGGTCATCATGACCATCGTCCGATTCCGTGTGCTCTCTGCCATGCCCTGGGCGGCTCGCACCCCCCAGCCATACGCAGTGGCGATTGGGATCGACTCCCTGCGATCCAGAAGCCCGCTTGTTTCCGTAGGCCCCCCAAGGTGGCTCCCGAGCGACCCGTAGCCTTGGCCCCTTCAGGCGACCATAGGTTCGCTCGGGCCGTGCGACCGATCGTCGTGAGGTCGCCCCCCTATCGACTTTTCGGTCGACGCAAGTTTTGCAAGGCGCCTCCAATGCGTACAGGGTTCTTTTTGACAAGCGGAAGGAAAAACGACCAACAGGTCTTCCATCGACGGCAGAATCGTCCCAGATGGAACCCCTTAGAAGGAACGGAATAGTGGCCCAATGTTCGCTGCGTAGCGAAAGCCATCCGGTTCTTTGATACCAGCCAACTCAGACCGGATCGCTTTCGCCCCCGCCACTGCTTCAGAAGGACCTGCTTCCGAAAGACTCCTGACGGTGCGACGGGCCATGTCGGACGACCTGTCGGAAACGATTTCATCCGGATCCAGCGACACGATCAAAACCGACAAGAACCCTAGCTGGACTTCTTTTTTGGCTGCCCAGGTGCACCCTCCCCTTGGGATTTACCGAGGAAACCCCATTTTTCGGCAAGGTTTACCTAAACCGACTCAACTTGATCGGCCCACCTTCCGATACTACCAGCATAACCGGAGGGATGCGCTCGGCCGGTTGCCGGCTACCGTCGGCAGGTCGCCATTGAGCTAGCCTTGCTGCAAAGGTGAAAGGGAATCATGACGGTCTTCAAATGCACGATGCGACTGCTCTGTTTCGCTGTGGCTTCCGTGAGTGGCTCATGGAGTTTTGCCCAGTCGTACCATCCTTTCGCCGAGCCGATGGAGTTCGATCCGAACTGGCAGTGGTTCGCACCTGTCCACATCCTGGACTTCGAGGAGTTGACGGCTCGCCAGCGTGCTCGACACGGCTGGTACGTCACCTACGACCGGATGCGACAGGGCTTTGCCAGATCCGAACAAGAAGATCAGGCGGGGCGAGTCGACTTCACGTGGGGCAACCGCTGGGATGCGGGCTTCATGAACAATGAAGATGATGGGTGGAACTTTTCCGCCTTCCATATTTCGGGCCCCAATGTCTACAACGAGACGTTGGTATCTCGCCTGAACATCTACAACGAAGATGACAACGCCGACAACGAAGACTTCATCCCGCTCGACTGGCGGAACGACATCGGCTATGGGGAGCGATTCTACCGGCTACGCGACAGTCTGAACGCCGGCAAGTTCTCGCACCTGGAAATCAACAAGACATGGCGCCGTGAGCCGACTCGACTTGGCGGTATCGTCGAACCGATGGTGGGGGTGCGGCTGTCCGACTTCACCGACTTGGCTCGCAACGACAACTACACGACCTTCCCGGTCGACACCGATCTCGACTTCGTCGTCGACTCGTCGGCTGAACTACTCACCAGCGAGATTGTGGAAACCAGCAATCGTATGCTGGCTCCTCAGGTCGGCTTCCGCTACTACAAGTACTACAGCCGATGGACTCTTTCCACCGACTTCAAGGGATTCCTGGGGGCCAACTGGCAAAGCCAGCACAGCGCCTTCCGGCAGTTCCAAACTGTCTACGACGGAATTCCTCCAGGAGTCGGCGAAGATCCCATCCTCCCTGTCAGCCAAGCGGGAACCAGCTTTGCCGGTCGGAAGAATCAGGAATTCGTGATCGGTCTGGATTGGCGAGCCGAATCGGCATACCAGGTGACGCGAGCCATCGAGTTGCGAATGGGATTCAACCTCCTCTACTATGGACGAGGCATCTGGCGAGGTGCGACGCTGATCAGCGGCCAGAACCCCAACCTGAACGACCAGGAATTGGTGATGCCGGGATTCACCTTCGGGTTCGCGATCAATCGATAAGCTGACTGGATCCAAAAAGCGAAGACACGCCAAGCGGATGAGGCGACTCATCCGCTTGTTCGTTTCTTGAACACTTGTTCGGTCCATCTAGGATGTCTTAGGGCGATGATCCAAGACAGCAAGTAGTAGGACTCTAGGGTCTGCTGCCAGCCAATCGACAACGTGTCCCTTGGCTACTGTCGACAGGATATGCAAGCAAGAATCGCAAATGGCACCGGGCTCTCCATTGCTTCGCGACTTCGCGGCTTCGCGCGAACTAGGAACAGCACCAGAGGGGATGTTTGTTGAGGCTGGAGTCATGCGGCAATCGTCTTGTTAACCAAGGGATGGCAGGGCCGATCGCTGGCCAAGGGACCAAAAAAATGGCCGGATCGACCTCTTGGATCGATTCCGCGATCTTGGCCAGCTACGATCCAGTGGGCCGCGGCTGATTCGCCCAGTGGAATGAAAATAGAACTGGGCTCTCCATTGCTTCGCGACTTCGCGGCTTCGCGCGAACTAGGAACATCTCCAGAGGGGATGTTTGTTGAGGCTGGAGTCATGCGGCAATCGTCTTGTTAACCAAGGGATGGCAGGGCCGATCGCTGGCCAAGGGACCAAAAAAATGGCCGGATCGACCTCTTGGCGCGATTCCGCGATCCTGGCCAGCTACGATCCAGTGGGCCGCGGCTGATTCGCCCAGTGGCCTGTTGGATCGCTGCCTCGCACGTAGACTCCCTTCTGGTTCCATTCCAGCGAAGCTCGCACATCGGCGCTGCAGTATCGCAGTGTGAGCGCGCAACGGCGTCGGTTGGACATATTCGGATCGGATCCGTGAAGCAGCAGATCGCTGTGGATCGAACACCAACCGGCAGGAATGGGATTCCAGACCACCTCGCCATACTGTTCGGCGTTGTCGATGGTCTGATTGAGCACGTTGTGATCGGCGGCCGTGCTTGGCCTGTAGGTCAGGTGCCCCACATGGTGGCTTCCTGCGACAAACCGCATGCAGCCATTCTCCTGGTCGGCGTCATCGATAGCCAGCCACACCGTCAGCGCTTTGGAAGGGGTCAACGGCCAATAGCTGGCATCCTGATGCCACGCCACTCCCTTGCCGTCGCCTGGCATTTTGCAGAAAAAGTGGGATCCCCACGCAATGACGTTCTCCCCCAGGAGATCCGCTGCGTAGTCGACGATGATCGGGTTGGTCAGGATGTCGTGAACGGGCCCGTAGGCGAGGTGGGCGGAGCTGATCGAGTAGCTGTTCCCTCCAGCCGCGACCACCCGCTTCAGAAGATCATCAAAGTAGGATCGTATCTGATCGATCTGCTCCGGCTCATAGACCTTCAACGGCGCCACAAAGCCACGGCGGTTGTAATGATCCACCTGATCGACTGAAAGTCGTTTCGGGGTCGGATTGTGGGTGGGGTAGAAGGAGAGGTCGCGTTGGAGAGCGTCTAGCTGCGCTGGATCGGGGGTGATTGAGAACTTGGTGTCCATCGTAGGATCTTTGCTGAAGGCTTGTGAGGCGTATGACTTGAGGGTTCGCCACCGGTCGGCGCGCCCCAGGGCGGCGAACGACCGCGGCGTCTACAGATTAAAGCAACCCACCGGGGTCTGCAATTCCATGAAGTCCCTCGCCGATCGATCTATCCCAGTTCCTGCCCCGGTTCCTCAGGGATCGGACTGCCATGGGGATCGCGGGCTCGACCATCCGTCTGTTCTTCCAATTTTCTGCGGATCTCCAGATCGGTGAAGTGTTCCAGCGTCTCAGCCCGCTCATGCAGCCGATCGGGGGAGACACCCGGATGGGTATCGAGGAAGGTCTCCCAGAGGCGATGGCTGCGGACCAGTTCCTTCCCTCGAGCCATTCCGGAAGCGGTCAACTGCCACTGTGAGGGATCGGGCGATCGTTGCACCAACCCTTGCCGCGTCAGACGCCTGAGAATTCGTGTCGACAAACTCTTGGGGCTTGGCATCGGCGTGGGTATCCGTTTGCGGTGGGAGGACTCCTGTTGGCGATACAGTCTCGCCAGCATGTCTTCTTCCTCCACCTTGCGACGATGGTGAAGCATCCGCATCCACTTGGCCAGCCAGCCGTCGATGGGACTCAAAAGAATCGCTCCCGCCAGGATCCAACAGGCGACCACCACCATCATGCCAGCGGTCGACGTGCCGGGAAGCTGCAAGCTGCTTGGCAATTCGATCGCCAGCCAATGCCCCACCGCGGCGGAAATCGCTGCCACCCCGGCAGCGATCAGCAAAATAAATGGCAATCGATGACTGAGCAGCATGGCGGCAGCCGGTGGGATGATGAACATGCCGACCACCAGCAGGTTCCCTACCGCCTGGAAACTGGCGACCGCCGTGATGGCAACCGAAGTGGCGAGAGCGTATTGCACCACTTTGGGTGCCAGCCCCTGACTTTCGGCGTACGCCTCGTCAAAGCTGCTGACCTTCAGTTCTTTCCAGAAAAGAAGAATCCAGGAGAGGTTCGACAGCAGCAATGCTGCCGCGATCCAAATCGCCGTCGGCACCCGACTCCATCCACTGCTTCCTGCATCGATGGGTACCATCTCCAAATCGCCGAAGAGCACGCATCCGGGATCCAGGTCGACCGAATCGGCCAGCTGGACCATGAGGATCAGCCCGGCTGCAAAGAGTCCGGTGAAGACGGTACCGGTCGCAGCACCTTCATCGACTTTCCCCAAGGACTTGGCGCGGTCGGTCAACCAGATGGTCGCCAACCCCAGGCATGCTGCGCCCAGCAACATCGCGATCGCCTGCCTTCCACCACTCCACCAGTACGCCAGCACGATCCCTGGCAGCACTGCATGGCTGATCGCGTCGGCCGCTAGACTCATCCGGCGAAGCACCAGGAAGGTCCCCGGCAGCGCAGCCGCTACGGCGAACATCGCTCCCGCCAGCACCACCCATCCGTCATATTCCCAGATCCACGGAAGGGTGCCCAACGGGAGGCTTCCCCCACCTCCCATTCGCTCAGTCATCCCTTCCTCCTAACTGCCCCACCGATTGGCTCGGCGGTGCCCCCGATTTGTCCTCTGGCACAATCGGGTGCAGGCTCTCCGGTACCTCCATGGTGGACACCCCCAGCTGGGATTCCAGCCTCGCCATCATGGTTTCATCCAACCAGTGCTCGGTGGCGTCCGCCCCCCGATCGATCGCTTCGGCGGGGAGGTCCAGCAGCAGATGGAGATAATGTTCGACGAAGCGATGTTTGCGAACGGCGACGATCGCCTGCTGGATCCCTTTCGCGGTCAGGAACAGGTTGCCGTGGGGCTCCCCGATCACCAGCCCTTCGCGATGCAGTCGGGAAAATAGCGACCGATGGTTGGCGACGCCTCGCGTCCACTGCATGGCGGCCGTTCCAGGGACCTCGGCGGAGCGGGCATGGCCGACGATGGTGGGCGCCTGGCCTCGCGACTCGAGATACTCGTAGAAGTCGCGCAAGAAATGATCGCGCCGCACGATCCACTCCAGTGCTCGATGCCTCATCCATCGCCGCGCAAGACCGTCGTGGGTCCCGAAGAGCATGCTGACGAGGAAAAAGGCAACGCCCGTCAGCACAATCGCGGGTCCCGATGGAATCTTGTCTCCTTGATCGCTGATCCACGCCCCCACCATGCCGCTGGATCCACCCAGTCCCATCGCGATCCACAGAAGTCGATGAAGCCGTGTGGTCCAGAACCTAGCGGCCGCTGGCGGGATCACCAGTAGCGCCACCATGAGGATGGCGCCCACAGCCTGAAGTCCGACGATGATCAGCGAAATGGCAGCCATCATCAATCCAAAATCCAACCACCAGACCGACCAACCTAGTGACGTCGCGAAGGCAGGATCGAAACAGATCAGGCCGATTGGCCGCTTCAGCAATAGCACCAGTCCGACAGAAAGAAGGGAAGCCAGCGCGATCCAGCGCCCGTCTTCGGCGACCAAGGTCGCCGTCTTGCCAAAGAGAAATCCCTCCAGCCCGGCAGCATCCCCTCCCAGCCCTTGCACCCAGCGCAAGAGGACGGTTCCGACCGCAAACCACCCGGTGAGCACCACTCCCATCGCGGCATCCTCCCGCAGTCGGGTGCGGTTGCGGAGCAGCAGCAGCCCCAAAGCTCCCAAGCCGGCGCTGCAGGCGGCTCCAAACAGCAACCAAGGCAACGACTTTCCCGACCGGCCGCTGGCCCACAGCAACCAAAAGGCTACCGCAATCCCAGGCAATGTCGCATGGCTGATCACATCAGCGACAAGAGCTCTTCGCCGCAACAACAGGAAGACTCCCACCGCCCCACAGGCTGCCCCCAAGAGGCTGGTACCAAAGAGAACCCACCAGGTGTTGTAGTCCAACCAACCCCTCACGGCCCCACTCCCCGCCGACGCATCGCCTCGGACAACTCATCCAGCACCGTCAGTCTTCCGCCATAGGTCTTTTGGAGATTCTCCTTTTGAAACACCTGCTCCACTTTTCCGTAAGCCACCACGCGCATGTTGAGCAGGACCACTCGATCAAAGTAGTCAGGTGCGGTGTGGAGATCATGATGGACCACCACCACAGTCTTGCCCTGAGCGCGAAGGGAACGGAGCAATTGCATGATCGCCAGTTCCGTCGCTGCGTCGACTGCCGCAAAGGGTTCGTCCATCAAATAAAGGTCGCTCTCCTGCACCAAGGCTCGCGCGAGAAAGGCGCGTTGCTGCTGTCCGCCGGAAAGTCGCCCGATCTGTCGATCGGCATAGGCATCCATCTCCACCGCCCGCAGCGCCTCCATCGCTCGCGCCCGCTCAGCGGCTCCCGGCCGACGAAACCATCCCAGCTTTCCGTAAGTCCCCATCAGGACCAGATCGAGCACCGAGGAGGGGAAGTCCCAGTCGACCGACTCCCTCTGAGGCACATAGGCGACGCGCCCCCGCTGCTCGGCCAGCCTCTCCCCAAAGACTCGAACCTCCCCCGATATCGGCTCCACCAGCCCAAGGATCGCGCGCAGCAAGGTGCTCTTGCCCGCACCGTTGGGGCCCACCAGCCCCACCAGCGACCCGGCCGGCAGATCGAGATTGACCTCCCAGAGCACAGGTCGCTGCTGGTAGGCCACCGTCAGATCGCGTATCTGCAGCGGAATGCTCGGGTCCAACTGACTGCCTTCTTGGTCCAACTCAGATGCCATCGCTACTCCATCCCCGGAACCCACCCTCAGGGACCTTTCCCCCAAGTGCCCTGGTGATCGTCGTGATGTTGTGATCCCACATCCCTAGGTAAGTCCCTTCATAGGTTCCCTCCGGCCCCATGGCATCCGAGAAGAGCGAACCTCCGAGTTGCACGCGATGGCCAGCCCCTGCCGCCCCCTGCAACACCGCCTCCATCCCATCGCTGGAAACACTGGTCTCGACAAACACTGCCGGCAACCGCCGCTCCACCACCTCCCGAACCAAGCCGCGTATGCGCCGCAAGCCTGCCTCCGAATCGGTGCTCAATCCCTGGATACCCTCGACACGAAGGCCATATCGAGCTCCCAGGTAGCCGAAGGCGTCGTGGGAGGTGACCAGCCAACGATGCGCCTCGGGAATCGTCGAAAAACATTCCATCGCGAATCGATCCAACCGCTCCAACTGCCCCCGCAAACGCCCCCATCTTTCGGAAGCCCCTTCCACCTGGGCCCCCATCCGATCGACAATGGCTTGAAGCATCGCATCCCCCGCCAGGATCCACAGCGACAGATCCATCCAGACATGCGGATCGGGTGCCTGCGATCCCTCCTCCAGCCGCAGACGATCCTTTGGCAAGGCCTCCCCAACCGCAAACGGCTCCCCTGCCACCCCCGATCGCTCTAGCAACTGTTGCATCCGTCCCTCCAGATGCAAGCCGACATAAAGAACCAGCTTGGCCTTCAGCACCCGGATCGCATCGTCCCGTGTCGGACGATAAAGGTGGGGATCCACCCCAGCGCCGATCAACCCGGAAACCGCACATCCAGGACCGGCAATCGCTCGAGCAAGATCTGTCACCATCCCCACCGTCGACACGATCGCTGGAGTCGATGTTTCAATCGGCTGCGATCGGCACCCACCCAAAAGCAACGAAGCTGCAGATCCCATGAAGACGCGGCGATCGCATGCCATGGCCCCCGTCGCCCCTTCCTGCCCACGATCCATCCCCACCCCTCCGGTCCCCCAAGGACCGCTGCCGGGTTCCGATCCCACGCAGACACTGCATACCCAGGATCCGCTTCCGCCAGCTCGACGGAAGGCACCCGCGAAGTGCCATCCAGAAAGAACGCCCCCCTTCGATCGAAAAGGCGACCTCGGCGCTACCGATGCTGACGCATGTATTCATACACCGCCATCGTTGTAGCCGTGGCTACATTATAGCTGAGCGGCCTTCCGTAGACAGGAATCTCGACCACATCATCCAACAAACGAAGCGCCCCCGCCTCGATCCCCAACCGCTCGTTGCCTATCACCAGCGCCACTTTTTCGGGAAAAGGATAATCAAATAGACACTTCGCCCCAGTCGCTTGCTCCAAACCGACCCGCCAATACCCCTCTCGATGCAACTCCTCCAACACCGGTTCGATCGTCCGACGCTGGATCACCTGAAGCACCTCAAGGGCATCGCGAGCGATCTCGCGGTCGATCTTCCCAGGTCCACACTGATAGAGCCTTGAAATCCCAGCACATCCGGCCAATCGCGCAATCCGACTGAGATTCACGTTGCTCCGCAACGGCGCCACCACCAAGACAATCCCTCTTGGCTGCGGCAAGGCATCCGCCGGCTTATGACGAATATGCTCAAACTCGCTCATCACTCCCCCCAAGACAACCTCACCCAAGAGCAACCCAACATAACGTCGATCCCCAAGGCAACAAACACCCCAGCATTGCCCGCAATTGCAGCACCCCCAGGGCCCATTGCCCAATAACGTTGCACCCATCCCCTGGCTCAAATGACGCCGACAAGCCTGGTGGCCACGATTTGAAAAAAAGAAGCAACCCCTATGGGAAGATCTCGCACCGCTAGCATTCGGATTCGGGGGGCGGATCCAACCGCTACTTTGCATTGCAGTTTTTTTGGACCCGCATTTTTTCGCTTTGGCACGAGCGCTGCAACTCTCTCCTACGCAAAGGCTTGAAGACGAAAGGAGGCGCCCAGGAAAGAGACTCAACGAAACAAATCACATGCGTGCGATTGCCGCAGATCAAGCGAGGTCTGAAAGAGGGAGAGGACTTTCAGATCGCACTGGGTCTGCGGCAATCGTCATTGAATTGCCACCCTCACCCTCCCCCAAGCAGAATCGTAAACAACCCCGAACCTTCCTGCGCGAGGCCAGGCTCGCGACAGACCTCACCCTCCCCGTGGGAGGCTGACTGGGTGCTGTGGCCACCGGCATTTCTCGAGGCGAGGTGGCGAAGCGATCGCATCCCGCGCCAAAGCCAAATAGTTTTTTCCGCAAAACCTCGACTCCATTCTGTTGTGACGGGATCCTGGCCCCCCCTAGACTGTAGGGAAACCCTCGGCCGCTCGATCGCACCATGCTCCTGGTGATGATACGAGCCTCCCGCATCTGGCCATCACCTCATCGATTTTTCTAAGCACCCGACACAAGGAGTTGATCGTGAAAAGTTTTCTTGGCCCTAAGAGCGCTGTCCAACGTTTTGCGATGGGCTGTTGGATGTTGGCGTTTGGCCTCACTTCACTGGCCGAGGTGCATGCTGCATCGATTTTTTTGAATCCACCCCCCGGCTGGAATGGCATGTTCATCTCGGCGAAGGTCTACGCCGGTTGGTACGAAGATGGGGGCCTGGGAGCCGATGTCGTCGATTCATCTAGCTTTCTGCTGGCATCGACTTTTCCTCCGCGAGTGCCCGGCGAGACTCTCACTGGAACGTCGCTCTTTCTCAACCATTTACCAGACAGCGGCGCCCCCAAAGACAAAGCGGAGGTGCAACTCGACTACTCCGTTGTTGTCGGTGACGCGACAGCGGGCTCATCGGACGCTTTTTTCTTTCGCATCCAGGGAACCACCAGTGCGGTCCTCGCCAAGCATGACTTCGGGCTGGGGTTGGTGAATGCCAATGCATTCATCGCCGTCGAAGTGGATTTGGTGATTCCCGCGCCCGTGCCCGCTGCGTCTCTGGCAAGGTTCGGATTTCCAGCGCTTCCCTCCCTGACGACACTCCCTCCAAACATCGAATCTCTCTCTGCCAACGGGGTGCTGGGACCCTTTTTCGGTCCCCCAACCGGCACCTGGACGATGGGGCCAGGTGATGCTGGATTTTCGATCCCCATCTCCTTGGATCCTGCGACCACCGAACAGTTTTCCTACAAACTGCGGTATAGCTTGCTGACCCCTTTTGGAACCGACCCAAGCATCGATCTTTCGCTTCAGGGCAAGCTGGAGACAGCTTCGGTGCCCGAACCTGGGTCCCTCCTTATCGTTTCGAGCAGCCTACTTCTCCTGTCGATCAGACGCCGCAAACAAATTGCTGGGAACGATGAAAATCCTCCAACAGCGATTGCCCAATAAGGCGATGTTTTTGGTCCATGCGGCACTTCTCTGGGCCGCATTCTTCCTGCCGACCGGAGTAGGGGGCATGCAGTCGTAGGGGCGAGGGCTACGGAAAAAAAGACGAGCGATCGATCTCGCCCTCCCCTTGGGATGCAAGGCTTCACCCTCCCCGTGGGAGGGTAAAAAAACAAACCTCACACTACCCCCAGCAGGACCGCCCCCCCCGCAACCTTCCCGCGGGAGGCAAGGCTTGCGATGGACTTCACCCTCCCCGTGGGAGGGTAAAAAAACAAACCTCACACTCCCCTCCGGCCGAAGGCCCCGTTGTTGACTTACAACGACCTTCGATACTCCTCTGGGGAAATGTAGCCAGGCAATCCAGGCTGGTACCATGGTCGCTTGGTCAGCCACGCATGATAGTCGAGATAAATGCGAAGCATCGCTTCCCGCGAGGAGGGGAAAGCTGCGACATAGGCATAAAACTGCTGCAGCCATTCTCCGAATCGCTCGATCTTCCGCGCCTCATCGCATGCGACTTCGGATCGATTCAGATGATGACGCACCAAGCCCACCCAGGTAAGGTTGTTTCCATCTTCGCCCACGGTCACCAACCACTCACGAAATCCGTTGAGACAACCGGTAGCGTGATGGTATCCGTCGATAAAATGAACGACGCCATCGAAAGTCGCAGGAGTCACGAACATCCCCGGTCGTTGGCAAACACCTGAAAGAACCTTCCACTGCTCTGGCTGCATCATGAAGCTCCTCGAACAGAAAATGGAAGATTCAAAGCCCCAGGGTTTTACTTATTGACCAGATCCCAAGCCGTCAGCCACTCGATCTCTCCACGGGTCGCACCATAGTCGCGCAACAACCGCTCTTCCATATCCATCAAGTGGGCCGCACCATAGAAGATCGCAACCTTGCGATCTCCCTTTTCCAGTTGCTTGTCGAGCACTTGAAAGCACTTGGCATTCCGTTCGGTCACCAGGGTGCTGCGGCCCGAGGCGTCGGCTAGCCCTGCCATCTGGACATCCATCGACTGCATCTGCTCGGCCATCACCCGCCGCATTTTCAGTTCACGGTCTCGGCTGAAAAGCGCAGCGAACAGTTCGATCTCTTGGCCCTTGGCCTGCTGACCGCTTTGAGCGGCGATCCCGGCGCCCATCAGACGCGCGAACATGCCGACCATGGAGTCGCCGCGCTTGGTCATGTCCTGGGAGAACTCCGAGGGGCTCATGTCGGCGTGCACAAAGTTCTTCGCTCGGTAATCGATGTGGTCCAGTTGGAACTCTAAGCCCAACATATCCTTCATGCCATTTTGCAAAGCGCCGACAGGGTGCCGGACATTCTCTCCCTGACTTGGCTCTGGAACATTCACTTCGGGATCCGCCACCAGTTCGTACAGGACCACATCGAAATCGCGAAAACGCCGGTTCAGCTCGCGATAGTAGGCTCGCTGACCAACGTGAACCGCCCCCACCAGAACCACCTGGGAATTGGGCCATTTGGCTGCATCCAACTGGTAGGTCACCAGCGAAGTCTGCATCGCCGTTGGCGATCCATCTTCCGACCGAGCGATTCGAAGGAAGTTTTCGGACTTCTTGCCATCGACTTTCGACTGAGCTGCTTGGCCGCTACCGGCCGGCTGCTGGGACGCGGGAGCGACCGTCCGCTCCTGGCTAAGAAGCCCGAAACCAGCCATCGACGCGCTCAAGCCCAACACGACCGCTGCCCAACGAGACGCTGATTGCTTCATCGCAAGCTGATCTCCCCAAAGCCCACAACCAGAACTGGTCCAAAACCACAAAAGAATGCCCGCACGAATCGCCGCATGGCGTCCTGATAGACCGACCAACTCGATCCGAATCGAACCCCCTGATTCTACCGCGTCACAGCGAACCAGCCAAATTGGGAGCCACCCTGAGGGTTAGCGCGTCCAGCTGCCAGCGGTCACCACCATTTTCCGCCTTCTACGATCTCGGCCAGTCAAGGATACGCCAGCCCCACCCGAGACGATCCTCAAGGGTTTCATCGGTTCGTCGTCGTGGCGACGCGATCCTTTAGCCATTCCAACACGACGACTCCGACCAGGCAGATCGATTCTCCGCTGCATTTGTCGGGGGTGTCCTGGGTGGTGTGCCAGTAACCGGGCTGGCGACTGCTGGGGCGGGGGTAATCGAAATCGATCAGGTCGACGACGGGGATCTTTGCGATCTGGTTGAGCGGCAGGTGATCATCCCGGATCTCGTAGCGGGTACGAGGCACGAAGGCGCGGATTTGGAGACGATCGGCCACCTTCCAGATTTCACGGACCAGTTCCGGTGCAAATCGGTAGCTGTTGGTCTCGTAGAAAATCTCCAAATACTTGTCGGCGATCATGTCGACCAGCACCCCCGACTCATAGGGCGGGTGAGCCCCCGCAGCAATCTGCTGCGCAAAATGGGTCGAACCCAGAAAGTACAGGTCCCGGTCCCTGGCTTCATCGTAGATCAGCTCCTCACCATCGAAGAGCACCATGTCCAGCCCCACGCTGTCTGGTAGCAGATCCATCGCGTGGGAGAGTTCCTGCATCAAAGCGACGCCACTGCCGCCGTCGTTGGCGCCGAGAAAAACCCCTCGAGGCTGCTTCGGGTCGCGATCGGGGAAAGGCCGTGTGTCGTAATGAGCCGCCAGCAGCCACCGCCTTTTGGCCATTGGGTTCCAGCGAACGATCAGATTCTTCATCGCCACGGGCTGGCCCGTCTGTGGATGCCTTGCCGGGAATTCCTGGAAGCTGACCTCTGCCCCCGCCTTGCGAAAAAAATCGGCGAGCAACTTCTGCTGACGCTCCATCCCCGACGAACCGCTGACCCGCGGCCCCAGAGCACAGATCGTCTCCAAATACCCCATGGCGCGGTCGGGGTTCAGATTCCAGGTCTCAAAGAGCCTGCGGTGCTTGGGATCGATTGGGGGGGCTTTGGCAGAACCGCCCCCGCCAACACCACTCCACCATGCCAAGCCGAATAGCACAGCAACGAGTGTCAGGCCAAGTTTCCAAAACAGGGTGGATTTCGCCGAGCCGCCGGTGACGGCGTGCTCCGTGGCACCATGACGATCCGCCCAAGAAGAATCCAGCGGACTGGAGTGTGCGCCTGAAGCCCCCCCCGGATGTTCCACAACCACCTCCCGCTTGGTCGGCCAAGCCGAATGGTACTGCCCTCAGGGCGACTTTCTTCCGGTGGCTGCTAGCCACTTCCTGCACGAAGCCCAACCGCCGGTCGATATTCGCAAGGCTTCCGCCCGCCGTGATGGGAAAACGGCCATCCGTAGCCAACTTCCCTCCGTGCGGTGCATGCAACGCCTCACCCGTTGTTGGGTGCTGCGTCGTATTGAGCCAAGCGGGCCTCATTGTGTGCATGCAACGAATGAAGCGTCAACCAGGGGATTCCATCCGATCCACGCCCCACTTCAATTCATCGCTTCCCGCGAACTTCCTCCCCCCTTCGAATCGTCCACGCGCAGCAAAACTTGAGATCAGATCTTGGAATCAATGGGAAGACAACTTTTATCGTTTGATTTAGAATGCTGCGACAGGAAATCACTCATCAGGGCACGTAAGGATGTTGGTTCATGCGACTGTCTCACTTTTTTCAACCGGGTCGTGTCGGTCTATCGATTGAACTTTTTCCACCCAAGACCACCGATGGCATCTCCGGGCTGGTTCAGACAGTCCAGGATTTCCAGATCTTCAAACCGGATTTCCTGACTTGCACCTACGGGGCGGGTGGGTCGACGCAGGACATGACGTTGCAGGTGGCCGAAGCGGTTAAGCGACAGATGGGCTTGCCAATGGCCTCCCACTTGACGTGCGTCAACGCCACCAAAGAGCAGCTTCGGCAGTACCTGCGCCGCTGCACGGAACTTGGGATCGATGCGATCGTAGCGCTCCGCGGCGATCCCCCCAAGGGCGAAACCAGCTTCACACCGATCGAAGGGGGATTGCGCCACGCCAGCGAACTGGTGGAGCTGATCCAGTTGGAGTTCCCATCGCTGGGGATCGCTGTGGCAGGTTACCCAGAGGTGCATCAGGAGGCGATCAGCGCCGAGGATGATCTGCGATTCCTGAAGCAGAAGGTCGATCGCGGAGCCGACATCGTCGTGACGCAACTGTTCTACGACAACAGCGACTTTTTCCGCTTCCGAGATCGCTGCAACGAGGCGGGGATCCAAATCCCTATCGTTCCCGGCATCCTCCCCGTCACCAACTACGCACAGATCCAGCGCATCACCACCCTGTGCAAAGCGAAGCTTCCAGAGACCTTCGCATCGCGACTTGCAATGCATGACGATCCCGACTGGCAGTTTCAGACTGGGGTCGAGTTTGCACAGCAGCAGGTGGACGAACTGCTGCGATCTGGGATTCCTGGCATCCACTTCTACGTCTTGAACAAATCGAAAGCCACCTGCCAAGTGCTTCAGGGCGTCGGCTGGAACCAAAGCGTTCACTCCTGACCCAAAGTGTTGCAGTCATTTCCCCTACCTGCAGGATCTCCCCACGACCGATCGGCGGGGAGATAGCCGCAAGCCAACCTCGGATGCAAGAAGGGGCTCGCAGGCACTGAGGCCCGATTTTTGCGATTCGGCAGGCCCCTCGGGTGCTTTTGCGTCAGCGGAAGCAGGCAGGAGGGCATGCAACCTGCCTGCATGGTTCTTGGAATTGCCTGAAGGGAAGCTGCAATCCGGCCGGTGACCTGCCATGGGCCATTTCAACCGGATGGAGTTGAAGCCATCGCCCCAGGCGATCCTCCTGAAGGATCTTCTTGTGGCCAGCAGGAGGCCCGCTAACCCACGGGACGTCGCCGAGGGCGCGATGCCGGAGAGGGATCAAGGGAGCAATTTGCTCGGTTTGGTTGCCGCCGCAATTCTCGCTTCAAACTGTGGATGCGGCAGGAGGATCCATGGCACCTGGCGCATGGCGAGCGACTCTGGCAGGAAGCCGCGTTGGTGGGCCAGGACGCGGTCGACTTCTTCCTCGAGCGCTTGCAGCCAGGAGGGGACTTCAAAGCCGACGCCGGTGGGTTTGCGCATCAGGTCATGAGTCTCGCGGACCAGCTCCTGAAATGCCTGCGATGGCTCCCCTCTGGGATCGTCTGCCAGACCCTTCATCGCCGGCGCCACGTAGGCTCGTATCCGATCGATCGTCATCGGTCGCACAAATCGCTCTCCGATGCGATCGGCGATCGTCGGCATCCGCATCGCGTATTTCTCCTGCAGCTTCACCAATTGGCTTTGGTATTGATCTGCCTCCTTGGAGATCCGCTCCGCCAGCGCCTCCTGCCACTGACTGGCAGCTCGGGTACAACCACATCGCACCAGCACCTCGTGCGCCCAAAACACCGGCTTGAGGTTCCAATGGACGCGGTCGTAACGGACGCGAAGGCGGAGGAAATCGAGCAGCATGTAGAGCATTTCGCCGCGATCGGACTGGGTGGTGGTCGAGTTGTAGTCGCGATACTCGGCGTAGTGGTCGATGATCACTTCCAGAACAGCCGTCAGCCACTGGACCGCCTCCAGTCGCTCGATCTTGCCGTCGTCGATCGCTTGAAGGAGCCTCTCCACCCCTTCGCTGGCCCCTTCCTCCTTGGCTTGGCGCAACCAGGCGCTCACTCCCTGATGCAGGATCGCGCGGACATTGCCCAACCTAAGAAACTGCTGAGTGAACAGACCAGCGCCGTAGGACTCGATGAAGGAGACCAGGTGCTTCCAAGCCTTCAACTGATCGATTCCCTCCAAGCCGCTCAGGCGAAGTGTGCGGGCGTGGGAGAGCCAAGTGGCTAGCAGAGTCTCTGTCAGCCGCTCCAACCAGGGAATCAGCCCCTGGGGCTCCGGTTCGCTCCAACCATCCTCCATCAACTGCTCGATGCCCACCTGCGGATCGGCGGGATCGCGGCGAGCCCTGGTCAGTCGATCGCGAGGCTCTACCTCGGAACGGTCGGTATCTCGTACCCATGCGTACGCGTTGCGAATCACTGCCTCGACCATCGCCTTGAATGCGATGCGGAACAGCTCGTCGAACTCCGTCACCGCACCATCCCCAACGGGGTTGCGATTTTCCATTTTCCTGGCCGCTTCCAGGAGTTGAATCGACTCCTGGAACAGGCCTTGCCTTGGCAGCCATCTCAGCAGATGCGTCAGCATGCGTCTTCGGAAACGAACGCGAAAAATCTCCTTCGGATCGCCGCCTCGAACCAGTGGCACGTAGAGCAATGCCTTTTGTTTGAGCAGTTTCAAGTACTCGGGGAAGATCTCCCCAAGGCCCTGTGGCTCCCCTGCCATCAGCGCGGAGAACATGCGGATGCCCACCCGCTGCTCCTCATCCAGCTCGCCGCCGCGCATCGCCCGAGAATCGACCGCTTCCGACTCGCTGTGGATCGAAGAGAGCAGCAGCAGCATGGAGTCAGAAACTTCTACGGTGGCGTGCACGATCGCTTCCACCAGCGATTCCTTGGTGACCCGCTTCTGATCGAAAAGACTCATCGAATCGGGGTCCGATCCTCCCTTGGGGATTCGGTAGGCATGGACCTGGGAGAGCAACTCCAACAGGTTCCTTCGGCATTGGCTGGCCTGCTGCCCCCACTCCTGCAGCATCTCGCGGCGATGGTCCTGCTGCGCGCGATCCACCTCCTGGCAGGAGGCTGGTCTCAGCATCGCTACCTGCCGCCACATCGTGGCCATCGCTTCCTGAAACTCCAATATCTGCGAGATGCGTCTGGCCTCTCGCACCAGGGAATCCTGAGATTCGGTGTCGACTTCAAAAAGGCTGCTGTCGACCCCATCGGCCGTGCTGTCCTCGTAAACGACGTCGTCGTACGCCGACTTGAAGAGTTCCTTGTCTGTCGACTCCTCCGACTCCTCCATTTCCTGGCCTGCGTCCCAGGATGCGCCGTCTTGGGAGGGTGGGGATCCTGCAGCCAGATCGTTCGAGGGATCGCTGGAGGAGGGGCGTGGCGATCCCAGACGGAACTGAACCGGTTGGAAGTACTCGCCGCCATTGGCTTCCAGGCAAGCAAAAAAGCGTTCGATCAATCCCCACCGCTGCGCCTCGTCGATGGCGGCCGATGCATTGGATGGCAGGGACTCTGGCGACTCGATCTCCAGTCGCATCAAAGAATCCATCCAAAGTCGCGCCAAATCCGGAAATGCCGTCTTGCCACTCCACAGCCCCACCCGCTCCGCTTCGCTCAGCCAGTGCACCAGCAGCGCCTGGCTGGCGACGAAATCCCGTCGCTCCAGCAACGCTTCCACCACCAGGGCATAGGCTTTGGGGGAATCGAAGATGTCGGCATGCTGCGCCCAGAACCGGACATCTCCTGTGGCAGCCCCTCCCCGGCACCACAGCCGCAAGGCTCGCGCGACCAACTGCGCCGACTGGAGGCTTTCCTCCGGATCGGTTGCATTCAGGTCCTGGACTTGATGCGCCGCATACTTTCTCCACCAATTGGCCAGCGACTGAAACTCCAACTCCGCACGGTCGCAGGCCTGCGAGTCGTCCCGTGCGGCAGCCTCCCTCCACAACCGAGACTGGAACGAAAAAATCTGCTCCATCAGCGTCACCAGATCCTCGGCCCGGTGATCGACCACCGAGGCATCGGGACCACTGGAACGTTGGAAATTCCCTCCAAACCCCAGCAGATTCCAAGGATCTACGATCGCCCCACAAGCAATCCCCCGCTCCAGCAACCGCCGCACCTGACCAGGTACCTCCAACGCCCGCTTCAAATCGCCACGCCGCAACTCCTGCAACCCACAGGTCAGCAGGCAGTCGATACGGCAAAGCAGGCGAGCCGATGGGACGCGCACGTGATCCGATTCTTCCATCGCGGTCAGCGAACTGCCCATGCGGGCAAAGAGACGAGCCAGCAACACATGCTCCACCTGGCTACCTCGAAGAATTGCCAATTGGGTGTTCAGATGCTGGCGAGCCCCTCCAAAACTTTGGCGGCGGATTCGCGCTTCTACCTTCAACCTCGCTCCATGGGTCCCTCGGATCTCCTGCAGCAATAGATCGTAGAACTGATCGCGATTGCGAGCCACCGGGTCGAGAAGGCTGGCGAGGGTCACGGACGAATCGTGCGTCAAAGGCCCCGCCCCGCAAATCGTCGAGGCCATCAAGATCGTCCCGGCAAGCACCGCCGCTGCCTCGGTCAACCACTCCGATGGACTCCCCTCCCCGCGACTGTCCCTCAAGGCATGAATCCGGCTCAACAAAGCATCGATCGTCACCTGCTGAATGATGAAACGTCGATACAACCCCTTCTCATCAACCGTGTCGGGATCCCAGTGCCCAAAGTGATGATTGGGTCGCTTGTTCGACGGATGATCGAAGTCATAGGCTCGCGGATCCAGAGACAGCTCATCGATGTTCTCGATATCGAAATAGGCTGCGTGAAGTAGTTCCTGCGGTGTCTCCGCTAGAAGCCTCAACGTCTCGGAGATGATGCCGTGGTAGATCCCGAAAGCGACACCCGCCCCGCGAATGTAAAGCGGTATCGGCGCAATCCACTCATGCTCATACGGCTCGAACTTCTTCCCCTCAAGAACGGCGATCGGTCGGTAGCCGACGAAATTGTTCAGCCTCCGGATCGCCCCCGATACAATCCTCTCCCGCTCGTCCCAGGGCCCTCCCTGCAACACCACCGCCTCCACAGCCCTCGCCAGAAAGAATCCGTTAAAAATCCCTTCCGGTTCCTGATGAAAGAGCAAGTCGCGGTGGAAATCGAGATATTCGGGCAACAGATGCAGCCAGACCAGGGAGAGCACCTCCTGCCCCTGAATCGCGTGCCGGAAAGGGCCATCCTGATTGCTCAGTTGCACCAGGTAATCCTGCATCCACTGCTGCAGCGTCAGCCAAGCAGGCTGTCCAGCAAAGGGGCTGACCATCCCTGGCGTGGGGTCATTCCCACCGCCATGGAGCGCCTCGCCGTAAAGACGATTGAAGGCTTGATGCGTATTGACATCTGCGGGCGCGGAGGAAAAGCAAAGATAACCCAGGACCTGCAACAGGTCAGCGTCGCGTCCGCTTCGAAGTGGCTCGACACTCACATCACGTCCCCACTGCCATCCGGCTTGACCCTCGGTGCGCTCGGCGTTGACTCGCCATGCACCGGCGACGCCTCGCGCAGAACCTCTCGCTCACCAACCCATCGCCATGTTCGATTCAATCACTCGTCTCGCTCGCTCCAGATCCGCTCCGGTCTGATTCATGTAGAGCCGAATGGCCTGCACTTTGTCCCCTGTCGAACTGGCCAGGCATTCGCGGGCGATGGAGCAGATCCCATCGGAACGACTGGGGATACCCAGAGCCGATTTGGAAATGACCCAGCTATCCCGCGGTCGACGTGTCAGGCGCAGCAACCGGTCCTCTGGAAACGAATCCGCCAGAGTCTCTCGGGCCGCCTGCTCGTCATCCGCCCATGTGATCATGATATGGCTGTCGGTCTCCACCTCGAAAAGCGGCATCAAACTGCCTCCGCGCAAGAAAGTCGCTAAATTGGAGCCGAATCGGGCCAGCCTGCCGGCCCTCACCAAGCCACAGATCCAATGTCCCAGGCTTCCCAGGCCTCAGGCTTCCCAGGCCTCAGGCTTCCCAGGCCTCGGGCTTCCCAGGCGTCAGGCTTCCGGGCAACTCCCGAAACTCCCCTCGCCCCCCGGGAGACCCTCAATCGTACTCCCAAAAGGACGTTCGCCCAAGGCCTGGGGCCACCGTGCCTCCGTTCGCATCGCCCTTCTGTTTGGCGAATCGGATTTCAGACAATCGGCCCCCCAACGAGTGGCGAAAGTCAATTTTCTCTCAGCCCCATGAAGGGTATAGTGTTAGAAGACTCCGCATGCAGTCGTTCGGACTTTGCGGGTCGAAGCATCCGCCCCCCTTGCGGAACAGCCTTCGGTACCGACCGAAGCATTCCCTTTGCCCACGGAGTTTTTCGATGCGACTTTTCCTCTGCTTGTTGCTGGCCCTTCTGGCCACCTCTCACTTCGTCAACGATGCATGCGCCCGCCAATGGTCCGATAAAACAGGCAACTACAAGGTGGAAGCAGAGCTTCTCTCCTTCAACGATTCGACCGTCATCCTCCTCCGGCAAGATGGCCAGAAGGTAGCGGTCGACATCGACCAGCTCAGCCAGGAAGATCAAGACTTCCTCAAGTCGGACCAGATCGCACACCAGGCCGATAAGCCGATCAGCGAATTTCAGACGTGGACGATGCGGGACGGCACCAAGGTGCTCGCGAAGGTGCTCGCTTACGGCCGCAAGGAATTGGTGGTCCAACAGCGCAACGGCAAGATCTACTTCAACGACCAACTGCTGGACGAGGCCGACGACGGCTACAAGAAAATCGTCCCCAAAATCGTCGCCGAGTTTGAGAAGACCAAAATCGATACCCCGGAAGATCTGCTCAAGTGGGTCCGCAAGCACCCCAACGCCAAGAAGACCTATCTCTGCGAAGGAGTCGTCCTGGAACTGGCCAACGGCAAGCAGTTTGGAGTTCCCTTCTTTCTCTTCGACCAAAAGGAGATGAAGATCCTCGAACCAGGCTGGCAGGAGTGGCTTTCTGAGAAATCCGACGAGGAGGAACGGGAACGCCAAAGCTTCCTTCTGCGGGCTCAAGCGCAAGCCTACCAGGACCAAATCGATGCCCAAGCCCGCCAGCAGCAACAGATCCAGATGATGCAACTGCAGATGCTGGCTGTCGCCACCGGCGTCGTTTCGATGTGGGAAGTTTGCCTCTATCCAGCCCCCGGCGTTCCAGCTCGCCCCATGTGCGTGATCGTCCCCGCTCGGGATAGCGAAATCGCCTCGCAGATGGCTCGAGCCCAATACCCAGGGTTCGGGGTTGGATCGATCCGCCGCGTCAGCAACTGATCGCCACACCCCAGCCCCCGCCTCACCGACCACCCATCCCACCCTGCCTGCTCGGGAAACCGAGCGGCAGGAGCCAGAAGAAAATTGGTTTGGTGGCCCGGCTTCGAATCGATCGCCCAACCTTCGAAAGTCGCCAACCTTCGAAAGTCGCTGTCACCTAGCGCCAAGATTTTCGCGACGGCAATCGACAGGGTGATCCGACACGATATTCTAACGCTTTTTAGAATGTCGCATCGCGCCTCAAACCGCTTAGCAGGTCACCTCGCGGCAGCGACGGCTAAGCAGCGCGATCGCATCTTTCATCCGCTGCGAATCGACCTGGTGGACATCGATCGGTTGCCCGACCCCGGTGAGCATGGTCAGCGTCAGGCGTCCCCCCAGATGCTGACGAAACTCCTCCAGCCCATCGACCAATTGAGGGTGGTCCAGAAGGGGATCGAAGACCGGCAGTCCCAAGTGCCCGAGCAATTGGAGGGTTTCATCCAGCACCTCGGACTGCAGCCCATGGACCAGGGTGGAGTAGGCGGTATCCAACGCCACCCCGATTGCGACGGCTTCCCCATGCCGCAAGCGATAGCGACTGAGCCCCTCCAGTTTGTGGGCCGACCAATGACCGAAATCCAGCGGCCTCGCCTCACGCGACTCAAACGGATCCCCGCCTCGCGTGATGTGCATCAGGTGTAGCGTCACCGAACGCTGCAAAGCCTCCCTCACCGGCAGGGCCTTGCGGTCAGCGATTTGGCTAGCGTTTTGATGCAGCCAATGGAAGAAATCGGAATCCTTCAGCAACGCCACCTTGACCGCTTCGGAAAAGCCGCATCGGAAATCGCGATCCGGTAGCAGCTCCAGAAGTCGGGCATCGTTGACGACACCCCAAGGGACAGCAAAGGTCCCCTTCCAGTTCTTCTTTCCGAATGCGTTGATCGCATTCTTGACCCCCACCCCACTATCGCCCTGCGCCAGAGTCGTCGTCGGAATGCGCACCAGACGGATACCCCGATGAGCGATCGCGGCAGCGTAACCGACGGCATCCAGCACCGCACCTCCGCCCACCACCAAGATGTAACTGCGCCGATCCAGTCCCTCCGCATCGATCGCTTCGAAGACCGAATCAACCCATCGGGACTGGTTCTTGACCTCCTCACCACCTTCCAGCAATCGAACCGGACCCGTGGCTTGCAATCGATCGCTTCCTCCCAACCGCTCTTGCAGCCGTTCGATCAGGCGGGAGTCGGCGTCGCTGACCCCTTGATCCACCCAGCACTGCACGCGAGCCGCAACCCCTTCGCTCCCTTCCATCAGCGATTCCACAACCTCCCAATCGCCCCCAAGACAATCGTCGGTGAACCGCAAGCGATGGCGGTAGGGAACCTGAAAGTCGATATCGAGTTTCCGGGGGTCGACCCGATGCGTGGGATCTTGCATGGCGGATGGAATCGGTGGGGGGCGCGAATCGAGTGACCGACGAGTGGATTGTCACCCTGTCATTGTGATCCGCCACCGGCTCCCTGAATAGGGTCCCGGTCGCTTGGTCCACTTCCACGCTCCAAGGAAAACGCCCCCGCCCCCCCGCAAGCTCGACTCAATCCTCACCACTACTCCCGCCCTCCACACCCGGCTCCATTCCCCTAACGGTCGTCCGCGTCATGCTGCCGTAGCTCGCGAGGATGGCGGATCGCGCGGAAGGCTTCATCCGATGGGCGGCCAATGGCTGCGACTTGCCAGCCAGCCGCTCCTAGCTCCATCCTTCGCTTCTCGCTTTGGCACAGAGTCGCGATCGGCGTTTGCAGACCGCCACCCAAACACAAGGGCCGGATGGCATCGACGGGTTCGGATTGCGGCAGAAACTGGATCGCTGCAGAACATCCCACCGCTTCGATCAGGTCGAAGAGGCGTTCCATTTCCTGCCGGTCAACCGCTGGTACGCTTCGATGTACTTTTCGCGAGTCTTCGCGACAACGGGTTCGGGCAGTGGAGGGGGTGGGCTATTCCGATCCCAACTGGTGGTCATCAAATACTCGCGCACGAACTGCTTGTCGAAGGAAGCCTGGGGGCCTCCCGGCCGATACAGATCGGCGGGCCAGAATCTGGAACTGTCGGGAGTCAGCACTTCATCGATCAACAGCAGCTTCCCGTCGCTCCATCCGAACTCCAACTTCGTATCGGCGATGAGGATCCCGCGAGCGGCCGCCAGTTGGGATCCCTTCCGGTACACCTCCAACGACCGCCGCTTGAGCTCCAGAGCCAGATCGGATCCCAACGCCTCCACCATCGTTTCCAGTCCGACGTTTTCGTCGTGTCCACTGGCTGCTTTGGTGGCAGGTGTAAACAGCGGCTCTGGCAATTTCGCGCACTGCGCCAGTCCGGAAGGTAGCGGCAAGTCACAGACGCGACCTGTCGCCAGATAATCCCGCCACCCGGACCCCTCCAGGTACCCCCGCACCACACATTCAAAGGGAATCACCTCCGCCTTGCGGACCACCATGCTGCGACCAACCAGATCCCCCTCCGGATCGCATCTCAGCACCTCGTCGGGCAACGACTGGTCCAACAGATGATTCGCCTCCCCAAGCTGCTCAAACCAAAAAAGACTCAACTGGGTCAGCAAACGTCCTTTGTCGGGAATTGGCGTCGGTAGAATCCAGTCGAAGGCGCTGATCCGGTCGGTGCTGACGATCAGCAGGCGATCGCCCAGATCGTAGACGTCGCGCACCTTCCCTTGTCGCTTGGGGAAGGGGAGGTGAGTTTCGAGGATAGCCCGCATGCCTTCCATGATCCGATCCCTTCAGACGTAAGTTGTTGGGAAAATGGCATGCCGATCCCAGACCATGGCAGCCCGCCAACCACTCGCGACTCGACCAATTCCCAAGCGACGACGCGGTTCGATCACCCCATTCCAAGGAGGCTTAGCGTACACTAAGACAGCCAGCTTGGGGAGTTGCCAAGCGGTAGGCAAATCAGCGTCGGTGGAAGGTGGTCGGCAAGGGGCGCGCATGCACACGATCCAATTTTCTCTCGCGGGGATCGACCACGATGCATCGCGCGCTGCCCGCGTCGCCTATCTGACCAGCCTGGAGGGTATTCCCTGGCCCTGCCAAGTCGAACTGCAAGGAGACATTCTGAGACTCCGTCGCGAAGTGGGTGATTCCGGGAAATTGACGATCCTTTGGCCAACCCAAACCCTTGGTCCCGTCGCCCTCGCGACCGCAACGCTGCGAGTGCAACAAGATCCCTACGACCTTCCCTTGGAACTGGCGCGCGGCACGCTGGTTCGCGTTCGCAATCGCGCGTCGGAGTGGGAGCCTTTCGGGATCCATCCAGGAAAGCCCTTCGACCAGCGGATCGAACTGGCGGTCGAAGCGCTCCTGGACTGCATCATCGCACCACGATTTTCCAAAGAATCCGCCCAACTCGCGCAGCGATCGATCGAGCAGACGCTTCAGGCCCAGCAGTTGCTGATCGACCAAATGACGGCACATGCAGCGACTTCCACACGCCCACCCGCAACCTCCAACGCTCCAGCCCTTGGCTTCCGAATCAGCAACTCCCCCAACTGGAAACCGTTGGCGGATTTGACGAAAGCCCACAACCAACTGGCGTTCGTCGAAATTCCCTGGGGTGGTGACTCGTCCAGCCAATGGGAAAAAGGACTCCGAGACGCAGGGGAGAAGATCGAGTGGTGCAACCGGCAACGGATTGCGTGCGCTGTCGGTCCCTTGATGAGCCTTCAGAATCACGGGATCCCACCCTGGATGTACTTGATGGAAGATTATCCTTCCATCGTCGAATTGTCGCTTGAGCGAATGAAAAGGATCGTACGAGCCTTTGCCGGCAAGGTCCAGTTGTGGCACGTCCTCTCAGGAGTCAACGCCGCCAATCAACTCCACTGGGACGACCAGCAACTCCTTCAGTTCATCGTCCAGTCGCTCCAGCTAGTCCACCAGCTTTCCCCGAATTCCCCCCTGATGCTTTCTGTCGATCAACCTTGGGCGGAATACCTCGCCTCCCGACAGACCGCCTACTCTCCTCTCCACCTTGCCGACGCGCTGCTGCGCGCCAACCTGGGCATCACGGCCATCGGGCTGGAAATGAACCTAGATGCCTGGCCCGGCGGCTCCCTCCCTCGAGACCCGCTCGACGTTTCCGACCTGATCGATCAGTGGTCGATGCTCGGAATCCCTTTGGTCGGATTCCTAGCAGCTCCCCAACATGGCGGCCACGATCCAGGTGCGTTCGCCCAGGTCGAACTGCCCAGCCAGTGGCTGAATGATCGAACCCCAACCGCCGGTGCATCGGCCCTCTCCAAGGGGAGAGAACTCTGGATCGCCTCGGTCTGGAATGCCTTGCGAGCCAAGGGGAATCTGCATGCTTTGGTCTGGAATCAAATCGACGACCATGCTCCACACTTCCCCCCCAATGCAGGCGGGTTCGACTCCAGCGGGAAGGCTCGATTCCCCTTTCTTCTTCCCAAAAAACGGTGACACTTCGCCGCGATCTTCAGGGCGAATCGTCCATCGACCGTTCCAGCCACACCGCCGCTCTAGCAGCCTGCTGAACATGGCAAGGTGATTATCTTCTTGGAAAGGCTTAGAGCCAAATTCCTTGACCGAAGCAAAAACCATGGGCTCGCCTCTTCGACCTAGGATTGCTGCTTGGCGATCCTGAAACCGATCGAATGCATCAACGATCCGCCAAGCATCTCCCGACGCAACCTGGCAGGCCCCCCCAAACTTCGGGAAGGCTCGTCTGGATTCCAAAAGCCAAATCGGGCATACTTCCGGCTCGATCATCCCCTGGCAAGTCGCATTGCCAGGCTGGGTCTTTCCTCCCTTCGCCCTCGGAAGTGATGACAAGACTGACTGACCGACCGCAGGATGCCGTCGGTCGCCGAAGGGCTCGCGACTTCAAGGAGGAATTGTCGATGTCGATTTCCCACCCGGCCAGCCATCGTCCCGGCAGAGCCATTCCCGACCAGGCGGCTCCCGCTGGACGAACACCAGGGATGCCTCGCCCGGCCGAAACGCTTCCGACCCGTATCTTTTGGCCCTATGCCATTTCGATCTGGTTGGTTCACGCTCTGTCCCTCCTGGCGATTGCCCCCTGGTTCTACTCCACCAGCGGCTTGATCGTGTTGGTGGTCACTCACTTTCTGTTCGATGGACTTGGCGTCTCCATCGGCTACCATCGCTTATTGACGCATCGAGGCTTCGCCTGTCCGAAGTGGTTTGAGCATCTGCTGGCCATCTTCGGCATCTGCACCCTGCAGGATTCACCGGCGCGTTGGGTAGCGATCCACCGGATGCATCACCAACACAGCGACAAACCGGCCGATCCACACTCCCCGTGGGTGACATTCTTCTGGGGCCACATGGAATGGCTCCTGGTGAAGGATCGCCGCCACGACAGCGTATTCCACTTTGAAAGATACTGCCGCGACCTCCTTCGCGACCCCTTCTACCAGAAGGTGGAACGCAAGCTGATGTGGCTTTGGATCTACCTGGTGCACGCCGCAGCCATCACTGCGATGGGCTATGCTTTTGGTCTCTACCAGGGGGGAACGCGCGCGGCGGCTTTCCAGATGGCAGCAAGCTGGCTGGTGTGGGGAGTTTTCCTCCGCACCGTCTTCACCATGCACGTCACCTGGGCGGTCAATTCGGTCTGCCACAAATGGGGCTACCGAAACTACCAGACCCGGGACGAAAGCACCAATAGCTGGTGGGTGGCCCTGCTGACTTTTGGAGAAGGATGGCACAACAACCACCACGCCGACCCACGCAGTGCCCGCCATGGCCACCGGTGGTTTGAATTGGATATGTCGTGGTTCCTGATCCGGCTGTTTGAAAAAATCGGTCTGGCATCTCAGGTAGTTGGCCCCAGGTTGCGACTGGGGACGATCGCCAACGAGTCTATTGACGAGATGCCGGAATGACTTTCAGGCGTAGCGTGTTGCCTCCGCGCTGAACGACGATCTCCGTCTCCTGACCCACCCTCAGCCCTTCGATGGCGAAGGTGTAGTCATAAACGTTTTCGATCTTCTTCCCCGCCAGTTCGACGATCACATCCCCCCCTTGCACCCCCGCCGTTGCCGCCGGACCGTTCTTGGCGACGCCCGACAACTTGACACCTTGGATGTCACCCTGAGCGTAATCCGGAACGGTTCCAAGAAATGCGGTCAACATCGCTCGCTTCCCCTGGTTCTCCGGCGCAGCCTGCGCGACATACTCCGGTGGGTTGGGACGGGTCGAAACCGAACGTGCGATCAGTCCCATGAGGCGAGCCACCTGGGCGGCTCCTTCGTAATTGATCAGGTCGGGAGTATCCCGTGGGGTATGGTACTCGCCATGCGATCCGGTGAAGGCCGACAGGATCGGCACGCCGGCCATGAAAAAGGTGCTGGCGTCGGTCGGCAAATAGGAATCACTCTGCAGCGTTAGAGAAAGTCCGACCACCGCGTTCCGCTGTTCGATCTCCTGCGTCCATACTGGCGAAGACCCAACCCCTTGAAGCACCAGTTTCTCGCGCAGCCTTCCAATCATGTCCAGGTTGAAACAGGCAGCCACCGTAGGGGCTAAACGCACCGCACCAGCCCCCGCCGGGACGGCTGCCCCATGCCCATCCCCTTCCGATGGTTCGCCTGAATTCTTCTCTTCGGGCTCTTCTTTCCGCAGCCCTGGATACAGCGCATCGAACTGTTCTGCAAAGTAGTCGGACCCCAACAATCCCAGCTCTTCGCCCGACCAAGCCGCAAAGAGGATGTCGTGCTTTAGCGAAAGCTTTCCAGCTCGCTTTTGAGCGGCCAGGAACTGAGCGATCTCCAGCATGCCGGCAACACCTGATGCGTTGTCGTCTGCACCGCGATGCATCCCACCTCGCTCTTCGTCCCGGGCCAGCGACGAGCCCCCCTGACCGGTGCCAAGGTGATCGATATGCGCACCCACCACCACCACATGCGTGCTGGGCTGGGATCCAGCGCGTAGCCACCCCAGGACGTTCCGCCCCTCCTTCTTGATCTGCTGCACATCGATCGTCGCCGCCAGCGTCACTCCCTCCAGCGGGAACCCCATCATCAGTTCGCCGCGATCCAGAAACTTCTGCATCGCCTCCAGCGACTCCTCGGATTTGCCCGCTTTGAGCAACGTATCGGCGACGGTATCGCTGATGCTGATCACCGCCAAACTGGATCCGGCGAGCGTTCCATCCATCTGCAATGGCACCAGAGGTTCGCGAATACCACTGGTCGGACCGCTGACAACAATCAGCCCCACCGCCCCGCGATCTCTCGCGGCCATCGCCTTGTATCGAAGACCAGAATACCTCGCCAAGTGCTGCCGCCGCTCGGGCGTCACGTCCATCGGCATCTGACGATAGACGATTACCCATTTCCCTTCGACATCCAGATGAACATAGGAGTCATAGCTGGGCTGCCCTTCGTCCTCAGGTGCCACAATTCCATATCCCGCAAAGACTACCGGAGCACTGGCGACCTCACCTTGCCGACTGAACGACACCGGCCGCCAATCTTCATTGAGCTTCCATGTGGTCTCTCCCCAGGCGAGGCGATTCGCGTCGCCCAGCGTCACCCCGGCGGTGAAGGGAAACGACTGATACCAGCTTCCATCCACCCCGGCTGGCTCCAAGCCCAGCCCTTCTAGATACGACGCGACGTAAGCGGTGGCTTTCGCTTCCCCGGGAGTTCCAGTCAATCGCCCGCCCAACTCGGGTCGGCACAGATAATCGACATGCCGTCCGATGTCGGCGGCGGTGAAGTCCGCCGCGGTCGCTCGCGCTGCCTCCCCACCAGCAATCCGATCCGATTCCATGGAGCTTTCGGCTAGGGAGCTGTCGGGGGCGTTCGAGTCGATCTCCAGCGCCCGCCGCGCTTCCGCGTCATTCCAGGTAGCGGTGAACAGTTGCGACGATTTGTTGGCGGTTCGATTGCTGGTCCACGTCAACTGGTTGCCGTCGGGAGAGAAGACGGGAAGGCCGTCAAAGCCATCGGTGGTCGTCACGCGAACGGGAGTCTTCTCCCCTTTCGCATCGACCAGATACAGTTCGAAGTTGCTGAAGCCCTCCAGGTTCGACGCGAATATCAGGTAGTCTCCACTGGGATGGTAAAACGGTGCCCAGCTCATCGCCCCTAGGCTCGTCAAAGCGCGCACATCCGATCCATCGATCGCCATCGAGAAAATCTCGGCTGTCGCTCCATTTTCTGAGAACCGGCGCCAACAAATCCGCTTTCCATCCGGGGAGAAGAAGGGGCCCCCGTCGTATCCAGAAACGTCGGTCAGTCGCCTGACCTGAGTCCCGTCGCGGCGCATGAGGTAGAGGTCGACGGCGCTCGCCGGATCCTGCTCGAACAATTGCGCCTGCGACGCGGACAATTCCCCAGCATACGCACCGCGATTGGACGCAAAGACGATCCACTGACCATCGGGCGAATAGGATGCCTCGGCATCGTAACCCACCGCGTCAGTCAAACGGCGATACTGTCCGGTCGCACGATCCCACTCCACCAAGTCATACGTCGCATCGTAGTCCCAGGCGTAACGGCGAGTCTGCCCCGAGGCACGGAACTCGAGTTCCTCTTCCATCTTCTTGCGTGCATCAGGATCGAATTGCGTCGAGGCAAAAAGAACCGACTGACCAGTGGGGTGGATCCACGCGCAGGTGGTTTTGCCGTAACCGGGGGAGACTCGCTGGCTGTCCCCGGTTTCCATGTCCATCCAGTAGATCTGATAAAATGGATTGTCGGCCTCCCGTTCGCTCTGGAAGACCATCTGCTTGCCATCCGCTGCGTAGTACCCCTCGCCGCTCCGTTTTCCCTCAAACGTCAGTTGGCGAATGCCTGTGAGGAAACGTTTCTCCAAATCCTCCGCTGGCCTGGACTCTTCTGTCTCCCCGGTCGCCGGTTCCTGCCCAGCCAGCCTTTGAGCCATCGGCCAGCCACCGCCCGACCATAGTGTCGCGCCGACGACCAACGCTCCAATCCAGCGGCGTCCTAGAAAGCCAACCACCGGGGGCACTTCAAAGACCATGCATGCAGTCCTTCTGTTGTGAATCGATATCGGGTGCAGGCCAGGGAAATCGCCATCACCTGCTAGGTAGGGTGGGGAGGGTTCCGTGCACCAGGGCGGGGTGGTCGATCGTGCTGCTGTCCAAAGGGCGACGATAGCCGTTCCCTTCAGACTGCTCGCCGCGAAAGATCGACACCTCCATTGTAATGGGGTGAACAGACCAGGCGAGTCCTCTTGAAAACCGCCAGCTCGGGGGTCGATCAACGCCCCGCTTTCTGCCACAATCGGCCGATTCCTGCCACCGGGGTGCGCGATCGATCTTTGCCCGAGTGCCTTTTGCCGAGACCTGAGCCATGCCGATCCTCTGGGAACGTTCTGGACTGGATTGCCGACTTTCGATGGAAGATTTCCGGGAGGCGATCGAGGCGATCCTCGCCTTGAAGGGAAACCCCAACCGCATCTTGGCAATCCCGCCAGACCACACGCGGTCGGCCAGCAGGGGAGGTGAGCTGACGGTCGCTCTCCACGAACTAGCACCCAAGCAACTGGTCGATATCATGCCGGCTTTGGGGACCCACGAGCCGATGTCGCGGGGAAGACTGGAAAAAATGTTTCCTGGTATCCCCCAGGAACTCTTCCGTGTCCATCGCTGGCGCGATGATGTGGTGCGCCTGGGCTTAGTGGATGCCTCCTTTGTCGAACAGACGACCGAGGGGTGTTTTGCCGAGCCCTGGCCGGCCGAGGTCAATCGATTGGTGGTGGAAGGGGGGCACGATCTGATCCTCTCGCTGGGACAGGTAGTACCGCATGAAGTGATCGGCATGGCCAATTACAACAAAAATCTCTTCGTAGGAGTTGGTGGATCGGGCGGGATCCATGCCAGCCACTATCTGAGTGCGCTTTACGGGATGGAGCGGATTATGGGCCGCGGCGATACGCCTCTTCGGCGCATTCTTAACCGAGCCTCAGAGCTTTACGCCTCACACCTGCCAATCCTCTATGGCCTGACGGTAGTGGAGTCCTTTCCGGACGGTTCTCAGGCGACCCGTGGACTTTTCTTTGGCGACGATCACGATGTCTTCTGGCGCGCCTGCGACCTAGCAGCGCAGGTCAATTGCTTCCAGATTGCCGAAGCTGCCCAGACGATTGTTGTCGCCATGGACCCGGCGAAATATAACACCACCTGGCTTGCCAACAAGGCGATCTACCGAACGCGGATGGCGATCCGCGACGGCGGGCAACTGGTAGTCATCGCTCCCGGCGTCGAACGATTCGGCGAAGATCCGCTCAATGACCGTCTGATCCGCTCCAGTGGCTATCGCACCACCCCTCAGGTGATTCAGATGGTCGCACAGACTCCAGAACTGAGAGAGAACCTTTCCGTCCCAGCTCACCTCATCCACGGTTCAACCGAAGATCGCTTTGAAGTGGTCTATTGCTCTAACGCGATCACCGCGGAAGAATTGGAATCGGTTGGCTACCGAGCGGGGAATGTGGAGGCGATGACACGCAAGTACCGCGTCGGACAGATTCAGGGGGGGTGGAACGAATCGACCGATGGCAAGCCGTTCTTTTTCATTCAGGACCCAGGCCTGGGACTGTGGATGCATCGCCACCATCCCCATGCCTTCCCCGCCCGATCGATCGACTGAGCAGCCCCAGCCTTGGGGTCAGCCCCAGAATGATCGATGGCTCTGCATGATCGATGGCTCTGCGAAGCCCCGCAGCAGAACTAGACGCGATCCTGCTGTCGGCGGCTGCGAGCCCTCTTCTTGAGGCACTCGTCGCAAAGCCCTTCCACCACCAATCGATGCCCCACGGCGCGGAAGCGATGCTGCCTTGCCACCTCGGCAATCAACCGCTTGAGCTCCTCATTGTGGAACTCGATCAGCCCCTGACACTGCTGACAATGCAGATGATCGTGTGGCGGATACCCATAATCATGCTCGTAGATCGCGCGTCCATTCAGCTCGAAGCTGCGGAGTAGACCGGCGTCGACGAATTCCTTGAGCGTGCGGTAGACGGTCGGACGAGAGACATAATTGGGGTGGCCCTTGCGAGGCAACTGGTCGATCAGCTGATCGGCATCAAAGTGCTCATGCTGGCTGAACACCCGCTCCACCAAGAAACGTCGCTGATCGGTGTTCCGCAACCCGCGACTCTGCAAATACTCCTCGAACCGCTCCAAGGGACTCATCGAAACGGAGACCGCGCCCAGGCCACTCCCCTCGACTCCTTCGATCTCCAGGCCACCGTCGATCGCTTCATCGCTGGCCATGCTCGGTCCCTTCTCATCCCAAAGAACTTCCGGCTCAAGGCCACCGGCTATCGCACTCAGCCCGCATTCGCCACTCCCTCCTACTATCCCCCGACCAGCCCGGATCGTCCACCCCAGACGCCGTGCCCAGTTCTCGGGCCCAGTTCTCGGGCCCAGTTCTCGGGCCCAGTTCTCGGGGCCAGTTCTCGGGGCCAGTTCTCGAATTGGCGGCGATGGTTTCGATTCCTGCCGCTGACCCTGGCTTTGCGGGGGACAAAAGGGCCACTGAGCCGAGTACACTGGAGGCGGTCAGGCTGGATGTTTATTGGACCCTCGGGGAACCCAACCGGCCTTTTTGTCAGCAAGATCTCCTGAAGGGTGACCCTCTATGCGAAGATTCCCCCCCAGCCAATCGGCCAGGCTGCTAGCCTCCACAGGCCTCCTCCTGGCGGTCAGTTTTTTCTCTGGAATGACCAATTCGGCGATTGTCGCCCAGGAACCGCCCAGGGAAGGGCAGGGCTACACCGATACCCCACAACTTCCCAACCAGATGTGGCGAGTCCATGACAAGTACCGCCCACGGCCCGCTGTGGTGGTCCCCGGAGAACAGCTCGGATCGCCTCCGTCCGACGCTACGGTTCTCTTCGACGGCACGCAACTGGATGCCTGGCGAAAAGCCGGGACCGACCAGCCTGCCGGCTGGAAGATCGACGAGGGAGCGATGGTGGCGCAGGGAGGTTCCGGATCGATCGAGACGAAGGAATCGTTCGGCGATGTGCAGTTGCACTTGGAGTGGTCCGCCCCGGAACCACCCCGCGGAGAAGGGCAGGGGCGAGGCAATAGCGGCGTGATCTTCATGGGGCGCTACGAGGTGCAGGTTCTCGATTCCTTCCAAAGCGATACCTACGCCGACGGCCAAGCTGCATCGATCTACGGTCAGTTTCCTCCCCAGGTCAACGCCATGCGTCCCCCCGGGCAGTGGCAAGTCTATGACATCATCTTCGAAGCGCCTCGCTTTGACGGCGACAAACTAGCTCGCCCAGCCAAAGTCACCGTCTTCCACAACGGAGTCCTCGTCCAGCACGCCACCGAGATGATCGGACAGATGGCCCACCAGCAAATCGCTCCCTATGTGGCGCACCCACCCAAGGGCCACTTACTGCTTCAGGATCATGGAGACCCGGTGCGATTTCGAAACATCTGGATCCGACCCCTGCGAGAAGAAATCGACCCCTGGCTGACCTTCCCCGCAGGACAGGGAGCTGGTCATGGAAAGAAGGTGGTTCTGATCGCTGGTGACGAAGAGTATCGCAGCGAAGAATCGCTTCCCATGCTGGCCGATCTCCTCTCGAAGAAACATGGATTCCAGTGCAGCGTCCTCTTCCCGATCCACCCGGAAACCGGAACGGTCGATCCGAATTATGGCCGCAACATCCCAGGCACCCACCTGCTGGAAGACGCCGATTTGATGATCATTGCGACCCGCTTCCGTCACCTGCCCGACTGGCAGATGAAGCCGATCGTCGATTTCGTTGAACGCGGAGGGGCGGTGATCGGACTGCGCACCGCTACCCACGCGTTCAACTATCCGGGTGACTCGGACAGCCCCTACAAGGATTGGAGCTTCAACAGCGGCAAATGGCCCGGCGGTTTCGGGCAGCAAATCCTCGGCGACACCTGGGTCAGCCATCACGGCAACCACAAGGTCGAAGCGACACGAGGCGTCGTGGCGCCAGGCGCCGGCGATTCCACGTTGCTCAAAGGAGTCGACAACGTCTTTGGTCCGTCGGATGTTTACGGGATCACGCATCTGCCGAAGGATGCCCAAGTCCTGCTCCTGGGACAAGTGCTCACCGGTATGAACCCAACCGACGCGCCCGTCGAGGGGAACAAAAACGACCCAATGATGCCACTGGCGTGGACTCGCGTGATCCCTCGGGACAACGGCAGCGCCAATCGCGTCTTCTGCACCACCATGGGCGCTTCGGTCGACCTGGCCAACGAAGGACTCCGACGACTCGTCGTCAACGCCTGCTACTGGGCTACCGGTCTGGAAGATGCCATTCCCGCCAAAAGCGATGTGGAGATTGAAGGAAAGTACGAACCCACCTTCTACGGCTTCCATCCAGGCGATCACTTCAAGAACCAGCGACTGAAGCCGGTCGATTTCCTGGTCCGCTAGGTCGAAATCGATCCTGAAGAACGCTCGGCATGTCCTTGTGGGCGGTGGACCGCAATGTCCATCGCCCACAAGCTTTTCAGTTCCCACCCAGTCGACTAGTTGGTCTTCCGAATCTTGGGTGACCGCTACCATCGACCAATCTTTCCTTGCGAGGGAAGTAGCTGACGGTTCCAAAGCGGCGGCGCGGGACTCTGGTCAGCTTGCTATCCTACGCTGGCCTGCTTCCCTTTCAGCAATCCAGACGATCCAGCAAACCAGAGGAATGAACGGATGGACCGCACCTATCGCGTCCAACTTCAAAAAGAGCAATTGGTCTTCAGCGCCGCTCACTTCATCACCTTTGCGGGTGATATCTGCGAGTGCTTACACGGCCACAACTACGGGGTCCGCGCCGAGGTGGAAGGGCCACTGGATGAGAATCGCTACGTCGTCGATTTCATCGCCTTTCGAGACACGCTCGCAGGAATCGTCAAGCAGCTGGATCACCATGTGATTCTCCCCGACAAACATCCGGAGATCCATGTCCGTCGCGAGGGGGATGAAGTGGTGACGCGGTTCCGCAACAAGCGATGGATTTTCCCGACTGAAGACTGCATGATCCTGCCGGTCGTCAACACGACCGCCGAGGAAATCGCTGGATGGATCGGGACGCAAATGCTCGAAACCTTGGTGCCCCGCACCCCGCATCCGCTGCATTGGCTGGAGGTATGGGTCGACGAAAACCACGGGCAGTGGGGCATCTGCAGGATGCCATGGAGCGTATCCTGACCGCTGGATAGATCAGGATTTGTCGGCGGTCCCTAGTAACTGCCGAACGGCAGTTGCGATATCGGGCTGCCGCATCAGCGATTCCCCTACCAGGATCGCCTGCACTCCGTTGGCCCAAAGAAGTCTGGCATCCTGCGCATCGCGGATGCCGCTTTCTGCGACCAGATACCGTCCTTCGGGTACTTGGGGTCGCAACCGCACCGCACGCTGGAGATCGACCTCGAAGGTGTGTAGATCCCGATTGTTGACTCCCACCCATCGGGTTCCGGTCGCCAGGACAGCGGGCAGATGGCGCGGATCGTACAGTTCGATCAACGTTTCCATTCCGCACTCCACAGCGCACTGCCGCAATTCGATCATTTGCGTTGGACTTAGGCACTCGGCAATAAGAAGAACGGCGTCGGCCCCTGCGGCTCGGGCTTCGAAAACCTGATACGGGTCGATCAGAAAATCTTTTCTCAGCAGCGGGATCTCGACAGCAGCGCGAATCGCCTCCAGATACTCCAGCGCCCCCTGGAAGTAATCCCGATCCGTCAGCACGCTCAGCGCATCGGCTCCCCCCTCGACATAGGCGCCAGCGATCGCAACCGGGTCGAAGTCGGCTCGCAGCACACCTTTGCTGGGACTGGCGCGTTTGACTTCGGCAATCAAACCGATCCGATCCCGACGCGCCAGCGCTCCGGTCCAGTCACGGGTCGGCGGCATCGATGCCGCTCGATGCTGCAGCTCCCTCAGAGAACACCGGCGCATGGCGTCGGCAATCTCCTGCTGCTTGGTCTGGACGATTCGCTCCAGAATGGTCGCCATAGATCGCTCCCGCACAACGAACGAAACCAATGAAAACGGCTCTATCACCCCGCGCCAATCCACCCACGCTGCAGCCGGCCAGCTTGTCGATCAGTGCTTGAAGTGCCGATGGCCAGTGAAGAGCATCGGGATACGATGTCGATTGCAGGCAGCGATGACTTCTTCATCTTTCCGCGATCCACCAGGTTGAATGATGGCGACGACCCCGGCTGCAGCAGCTTTGTCGATCGAATCGGGAAAAGGGAAAAAGGCGTCCGACGCCAGCACGCTGCCTCGAGATCTCTCCCCTGCCTTTTGAATCGCGATGTCCACACTGTCCACGCGACTCATCTGACCGGCGCCAACGCCCACCAAGGAGGCATCGGTGGCCAGCACAATGGCGTTGCTCTTGACGTGCCGTACCATCTCCCAGGCGAACGAGATGTCCTCCATCAATTCGTCTGCCATCGGTACTTCGGTCACCGCACGCCACTGCGATGGATCGGAATTGCTCCGGTCGGCATGCTGCACCAAGACACCACCGCGGAGGAACCGATACTCGATCTCCTTTTGGTCCTGCGTCCAGTTCCCAGTCGCCATCAGCCGCACGCTATCGCGCCACTTTGGCTTGGTCGTCAGGATCTCTAGCGCCTCCCTGGAAAACTCCGGGGCGACAACCGCCTCGACAAACAGCCCTGGCTCGCAAAGAAACTGAGCAGTCTGAGCGTCGACCATGCGGTTCAGGCCCACGATGCCACCAAACGCACTGACCGGGTCCCCTGCAAACGCCTTGCGGCAGGCCCAATACAGCTTATGCCCCACGGCAGCACCGCAAGGATTGTTGTGCTTGATGACGACCGCCGCTGGCTGTGCGAAGCCATGCGAAATCGAAAGAGCGCTTTCCAGATCAAGTAGATTGTTGTAGCTGAGCTCCTTGCCGTGAAGCTGCTTGGCATCCACCAAAGCCCCGGGAATCGAACCCAACCGGTAGACTGCCGCCGGCTGATGCGGGTTCTCCCCATACCGCAGCTCCGCCACCCGCTGCAGCGACAGAACCATCTTCTCGGGCCATTGGCCCGCCGCAGCCCCATCCACTTCCCCCTGCGACCGGTCCAGGCCCCGGAAGTACTCCGCGATCGAAGCATCGTACGCTGCTGTATGAGCGAAGCACCGCCCCGCAAGTCGACGCCGCGTCTCAAATGCCACCACTCCCCGCTGCTCCAACTCCCCCGCTACCCGATCGTAATCCGATGGATCAGTCACCACGCTAACCCACGCATGATTCTTCGCGGCCGCACGCAGCAAGCTGGGGCCTCCAATGTCGATCTGCTCAATCGCCTCCCCTACGGTGACTCCCTCGCGAGCCACCGTGTCCTGAAAGGGATAGAGGTTCACCACCACCAAGTCGAAAGGAACGATCTGGTGCTCCTCCATCACCGCTTGATCGCCCGTGCGGTCTCGGCGAGCCAGAATCCCGCCGAAGATTTTTGGATGGAGCGTCTTCAATCGCCCATCCATCACCTCAGGAAATCCGGTGTATGCGGCGATGTCCAGGACAGGAATCCCGTTGGACTCCAGAAAACTGCGCGTGCCGCCGGTGCTGTAAAGCACAATGCCCATTTGGTGCAAGCGACGAGCGAACGAGTCTAGCCCTCGTTTGTCGCTGACACTGATTAATGCATGGCCCACTTTCCCCGGCACGGTCTCTGCCATGGTCTCCCCTTCCATGATTCGGCACCTCCCTCACGGTTCCCGTCGCCATTGGGATCGGCTGCCTGTGAGCCTCTGGTTTATCACCAAACAGGCGCCGGTCAAGGTGACCCAAGCAGAAATCGCATTGCCCCATGGTTGGGCTTGCCGGCCGCCAGCGACCAACAACGACGCGGAATCCCCATCGCTCCCTGCCATCCACAGATCCCTCAGGCGGGCGCGCCCCACCAACACACCAGGGAATTGCCGAAAGCCAAAAAGAAAAAAGAGGCCATCTGGGATTCCAGTAGGTCGTATCCGTCCGGCCCACCGGAGCAGGTGGGATGAAGCCGTAGGGGCATGGGCCAAGGGCTACGGATACAAGGTGTGCGATCGATCGTTCCCTCCCCTTGGGAGAGTGACTGGGTGCTGTGGCCAACGACATTTCTGGAATCGCGGCAGTGAAGCGATCGCAACCCACACCCATCCCGGATGGAAAAAAAAGGCTGACGCTTCTCAGGTTGCTGGCAAGCATCCTGAAGCACCAGCCTGCTAGGGATGAGGAGAACTCCCCATCGATCTCTGCTGCTTGGGAACGATGGTTTGGCGAGCTAAATCGCTCGAGCCGAATCCAAGACGCTCCCTGCAAAATCAGATCACCCCGCCATGCACCCGGTAGGGAGACATATGGTCGGGCTGATCCAGAAACCAAAATCGTTCCCACTCCTGGACCAGCATGCGAAGATTTTCGGAGGTGTAGATCAACTGTTCGGCTCGCCGTTGGGGCAACGCCGAATAGATCGGGATGATACAGCCGGTGAAGGTCGAAACCCCACACGCAAGAACCAGAGCTCGCATCCACCGCCGCATGGCAAATCCTCCGTGATCGCCTGACCGTCATTTCCGGTTGTCGCTACAACCTGATCGATGATTTCGGCTGTTTTATCCGTCATCCTTTACCGGATCCTCAACTTCCTCGAGGTTTTTCTCGGATCGATCCTCCTCGGGGTCCAACTGCCAGTTTGCTAGCTTGGCCAAGTCGATCTGGGCCACTCGCTCCTCCATCTCCTTGCCTGCCTTGAAGATCACCCCCAGCCGCTCCGGAACCTCCACCTTCTCTCCCGTTTTCGGATTTCTAGCTCTTCTGGCCGCGCGGGCCCGAACCTGAAAGATACCGAAGTTCCGCAGTTCCACCCGCCCCTCGGTGATCAGCGCGTGAATGATGGCATCGAAGGTCGTCTCGACGATCTGCTTGATCTGAGGTTGCGGTAACCCCGTCTTCAGGGAGATCGATTTGATCATTTCTTTCCTGGCCATCTTCCCCTGCCTTGCCGCTTAGGTACTGGACAGCAAAACTTTGTCCGTCACCGGCCCTTCCCTATACGCCCCAAGGCCGGAAAGGAAAGGCAGCCCGTGGACAAGCCGCGCCACTCCCCCGGTATCGCATGCCCACCCTGCCTTCCCGAAACCGGAAGGGCTCCAGAGCCGGACTAGCTCCCTGGGAAAAAATGCCAGAGATCGTCTCACCAATTCGGAGTTTAGGATCAGTCGAGCCTTGCTGCCGCAATCATCTTGAGAAACTCCGCGTTGCTCGGGAATCTCCCCAACTGCTTGGTCAATTGTTCCATCGCATCGACAGGATTCATGCTGGAGAGCGTCCGCCGAATCATCGTCACCGCATGAAGAGTATGTGGGTCGTGCAGCAATTCCTCACGCCGCGTCCCGGACTGCGAGATATCGATGGCGGGCCAGACGCGCCGATCGGCCAAGCGGCGATCGAGCACCAACTCCATGTTTCCCGTCCCCTTGAACTCCTGAAAAATCAGTTCATCCATCCGACTTCCCGTATCGACCAGCGCGGTGCCGACAATCGTCAAAGACCCACCCTCTGCAAAGGCGCGTGCGGTCGCAAAGAGCTTCTTTGGAATGTCCATCGCTTTGATGTTCACCCCACCGGTCATCGTCGGGCCGGCGTTGCCAACCCACTTGTTGAAGGCTCGCGCGAGCCTAGTGATCGAATCGAGCATCAGGAAAACGTGCTTGCCTGATTCGGCCAATCGCTTGCAGCGATCGATCACCAATTGGCTGATCCGGACATGGCTGTCGACATCTTCATCGAGACTGCTGGCGATCACTTCGCCGTTGATCACGTTGCGACGCATGTCGGTGACCTCTTCCGGCCGTTCATCAATCAGCATCACGATCAGATGCAGATCGGGGTAGTTGGTCGAGATACCACGCGAAATATGCTGCAACATGATCGTCTTGCCAGACCGTGGCGGTGCAACAATCAAGGCTCGCTGCCCCCGACCAAGTGGCGCCAGAAGATCGATGACGCGATTGGTCAGCGGCTGTGCCCCCACCTCCAGCTTCAACCACTGCTCGGGATTGATCGCTGTCAGCTGGTCGAAGGGACGGACCTTGGAGTACTCTTCCAACGTCATTCCATCGACATCCAAGATCTCGCGAACGCGCGGCCCCTGCTGGCGCCTGGCCTGCTGCATCAAGGCGCGGATCATCACCCCCTGACGCAACCCCAACTTCTCAATCATCGTGCCAGGCACAAACGGATCGGTCCGCTCGCGGGAATAATTGTTCGACGGCGAACGGAGGAATCCGTAGCCATTGGGATGCATCTCGAGAATCCCAGAGAACTCCTGAGTTGGCACCTCCTCCCCCTCGGCCAAAGGTGCCTCCTCCTGCATCGGCTGCTCCCCTTCGGGACCCATCGGTCGTCGGAAGCGATTGCCCCCGAAACTTCGCTTCTTCGGCCGCATACGAGGTCGCGACATCTCGCCGCCCCCCATGCCTTCCGAGCCTTGGGGATGGATCCGAGAACGGAAACGCTTTTTCTTTGGCATGCCAATTCATCCAGAACATTAAGGCCCCACCCACGCCACTCCTTCGCGGCTTGCCGGCTGGACCAAGACATTTCTACCTATCCAACGAATCCGAGTCGCTCCGGATCGTCCTATGTGCCTCTTCGATCGCGACCGACCAGCCCCGGGGTGCACCCAGTCCGGCCTGCAAAGATCCGAAGCAGCAGAATTCCTGTGGCGTCTTCCTGAAGCAACAACCATGAATGAAGCGACTCCCGATACCAATCCTGGCATCCGGGCAAAGCCACTTAGACCATCGCCTACCGTTGCGATCTCATGCATAGGGACAGCTCTCTCAGGGTGTCTTACCCAAAGCCATCCCAACCGTGTGTCGAAGCACACAGCCCTCAAGAGGGGTGTGCTCACCAAACTCTTCCGATCCCTGGCGAGAAATGCCGCCCGTGATAACCGGATCAGCCAAGCCATCGACTCGACCTGGAATCCTCCCTGCCACGCCCATCGCCCCACTGGGAAGCGATTTTCTCAACAGCAATCCCTGGCTCAAGAAGACAGGGTAAAGCCAGGGTGGCTTCGGAGCGCGAATCGAAATGCAGATCCGCGAAGAACCAACACCCTCACTCTACTTGGATACCCAGCAAAGTCAATATGGGCTTCGCGGCTGCGAGATCCATTTTTTCCCGAAAAACCGTTTCTTTTTTCCTATTCGTTTCAGATGCCCAGCATCGTCTGCCGATCTTCCGATTGGGGGTGGAGGGCTTTCGGCGAATAGTTCGCTTTCCAATGCGAAGGATCGCTGGTATGCCAAGTCGTATTTTTGGCGCTGGTTGGCTGGCAATCTCCAGCCTGTTGTGCTGTCCAATCACCTGGGCCGATCAAATCGATTGGCGTCCGACGCTGGAAGCAGCCCAGAGGGAATCTGCCGCGACAGGCAAGCCGGTTCTCCTTCATTTCAGCAGCCGCAACTGCCCACCCTGCCGGCGTCTGGAACAAGGCGCATTCCGCGATCCATCTCTGGTGCAACTGATCGACCAGGAGGTGATCCCTTGCCAGGTGCAGGTCGAGCAGATGCCGGAGGTAGCCGAGCGGTATCGGGTCCGAAGCTGGCCGACCGATCTCTATCTCTCCCCCAGCGGTAGCGAACTTCACCGCACCACCAGCCCCCAGGGGACCGAGGCCTTTGAACAAGTCGTGCGGCAAGTCACCCTGCGGTCCGACGCTCCGCAATCGCCCGACAACCGCGTCGCCTCCGAGCAGCCTTCCCGTGCCCCAAGTCGATTCTCACTCCCCCGCTGGCTCCGTCGCTCTGATTCCGACACCACCGCCGCGACCGAACCCAATGACTCGGTCGCTCCTCAATCCAGCATCGAAGGGAAACGCCCCAAAGCCACACCCGCTCGAACCGCTTCGTTGGCCCAGGCCGCCGGGCCTGACACAGCGGCCAAACCTGCGGCCCCGGATCGATCGACCAGCCCACCTACAGGCTCGGCTTCCCAACCTGTAGCTCGCGGTGTCCTACCAAGCGATCCTCCCAGCTTGACCCCATCGATGCAAAAGGCACCCGAATCCGCCGTGCGCCTGTCGCTCTCTTCCACCGACGCCCCTCAAAGCACCACCTCCGGATCGCTCGCTGTCGAACGTCGCCGATTGACCAGCACCCCTACCGATAGCTCGCAAGGTACCGGAACGGCCAAGCCATCCAATGCCGCCCGAAACGAAACGCCATCTGGCAACCGAAAGGAAGCGATCGCTTCACCTGCCTCCGCCGCACCGGCGAGGATAGCAGGAGTGCCAGGGGAGCCAAGCCGACAGCGTCCAACCCGAGCGATGGCGCCACTGAGCGAACCACCGGCTACCGCCGATCCTGTCGCCAGGGTTGCCGCCCCCTTCGCTCAGACCCTGCCTGCGAAGAACCAGTCCAATTCGACTCCGCAAGTCGCTCCCGAAAGCACCCGAAAAACTCCATCGCAAGAGTCTCTTTCACAAAAAGCCGCCGAGCCCAGCGCTAGCAGACCGAACGCGATCCAGACGGAAGCCCCGACGCACCCCATGGCGACACGATCCGATCCAGGACGGATGCCAAAGCTCACCCCTCAACCTGACATCGCCAACCTTTCGAACCAACTCCCGCAAAGCCTCGCACTGGAAGGCTATTGCCCAGTGACGCTCGCCGATGAAAAACGCTGGCAGATGGGTAGCCCCGAACTGGCGGTACGGCATCGCAACCGCGTCTACCACCTATCGTCTCCCTCCGCCAAAGAGAAGTTCCTCGCCTCCCCGGATCGCTTCGCGCCGATCTGCAGCGGCATGGATATCGTTGTCTACCTGGAACAAGGCAGATTGGTGGAAGGCAAACGAGAACTGGGCTGCCGATACCAGGATCGCGTCTACCTCTTCAGCAGCCAGGAATCGAAACAGAAATTCCTCGATGCCAAGAAGGAACTCTCCAAGGAGATGCAGCGAGGGCAGAAGGTCGAACTCGCGTCGGGACAAGATCTCGCCCCAAGCCAGCCTTCCCTCAATTCGGCGAATCGCTAACTCGATTCCCCCCCACCGCAACATCGACGATGGCCCGCTAGGACCTATTCGATACGGGCCACCTCGATGAAAGCATGCCAACCGACCAAGTCACCGGTCGTTGCACTCAGGGCCTAGCGATCGGAACCTGCATCATGAGGCGATAGATCACCCACAGCATCAAAGCTGCCATCACCAGATCGAGCACCCGCAAGCCTCGCGATCCAAACTTCTGATCGACCGCGTCGCTCAATCGCCATTGATGGATCCACATCCCTGGCCAGATTGCCGCAGCTAACCAGGTCAATCCCAGGAATCCTGCGATGACAGCCACTACCAGATCGGCTTTGCTCATCGCATCCCTCCTCTCTTGCTATCAAAGATCCTAAAGCGGTTCTCGCAAGGCCTTGGCCAGCTTGCGTGCATAAGATCGTACCGCATCCAGGTCGGGATAGATATCCAGAGCATTGCGGAAGCAGTCGAGCGACAGGACCGGCTCACCCAATTCGCTGTAGCAATGCCCCAGTCCGATCCAGGCGGTGTACTGATAGGGACATAGGGAGAGCGCCTGGTGCGCTTCCTCAATCGAAGATCGGTAATCGCCGAGATAAAACCAAGCCAGAGACTTTTGGCAATGAAGCTCCGAGCTAATGAAGCCCCGTTCGATCAGTCGGTCCACCGCGGAAATCACTTCGCGATGCTTCCCCTCGCGAACCATCACGCCAATCTCCGCCACTTCGCGGCGAGCATGCTGAGGCACCATCCGCCCACGCAAGGAACGGAGCGATTCATTGGCCACCAGCCGGACTTTCGGATCGCTGTCGGCTAGCAAGGGACCAACCACGGGAACCTGCTCCCGCCCCCCCAAAAGGCCAACCGCCAGGGTCGCCGCCCGCCTCACTTCGCATCGGACGTGCTGAGTCAATCGTTCCAGACTGGCCAACGAGTAACGCCCCGATACCGCGGCAAGGTAAAGCGATGTATTACCATCCTGCAGATACAGTTGGTAGCAACGCAGAAGAAAAGGTATCCTCACGGAAGATGAATTCACTGTCGAAGCCTTTGTTTTTGCGTTCCGCCTGCGTTTCCCGGACGCTCCATCCCCCGCGCCTTCCTTGGCACGGCTCCCATGGTCCAAAGTTTAGTTCGAGGTTTATCAAACGCCAATGCAGAAGCTTGAGCGAACTCCGAGAAAAACAGGCAACATCTTGAGGTGCCCCTTGGGTTCCCAGCATTTTCGGAATTGTCTCCTTATCCTCTCCATTTTCGCGCAAGCGATTCTAATCGGCCAAGAACCACCTCCGTTGCGGCTGGAAACTCAGCGCCGCAGTTACCAACTCCTCACCACTCCCACCTCCCTTCTGAAGAAGAACAGTCCACTGCGAGAAACCCTTGCCTCGATCGCTCTTCAAGCCAACCTGACACTCTGGCTGGATCGCCGTGTCGACCCCGATCTCCTAGTCGATTTGACCGCGCGCGATCAACCGCTTGGCGAAATCCTCCATGACCTCGCCAGCCGCACCTCTACCTCTTTCGGGATGATCGAATCGACTCTGTACTGGGGACCGGCAGGTTCCGGCCCGCGCATTGAGGCGGCGCACTGGCAACTGCTCTGCGATCACCCCGAACTGCGGCCCCGCACCAGCTTCTCCTGGGAACCGATCTCCGAACCCTCCCAGTTGCTGCAGAAGCTAGCCGCCAATGAATCGCTCCAATGGATCTCGCTAGACCCGATCGAACATGATCTTTGGAACGAAGGGCACATGGAGTCGACGACTCGCGCCGGCTTGCTGACCTTGATGCTGGCGGGATTTGAGTCGACTGTGCAAGTGCAGTCGAGCGACCAGCCAATCCCGCTCCAAATCGTTCCGCTTCCGGAGACCTCAGAGGTCAGCGCTTCGTATCCAGCTAGCCCTCGATCGAAAGTCGAAGCCTTCCTGAAATCCCATCCGCATTCGAAAGCCCGCGTCGACTCCGGGGCGATCCAGCTGGTCGGGCCAGCGGCCGATCATCGGGACTGGGTTTGGGGAGTCCCCTCCAAAACGGCTCCCCGTTCGCCCCCTGGCAGCGATCCCTTAGCCAAACAGCGATTCACTGCGCGACTTCAGGGAACCCTCGCGGAAGTCCTCCAATCGCTGGCCGACTCGCAAGGAATGCAGTTCCAGCCCTGGCCACTTCCTGAATCGCTTGCCGCGATGCGGATCGATGTGGAGACAGACAAAGCGTCGATCGACCAACTGCTGGAAAAGATCGGTGCGGCCAGCAGACTTTCCTTTCGTCGCGATCGCCTGAAGGTTGAATGGTCGCCCCAATCGGACGCCCCCTGATCCTTCCCTAGAATGGTCCCGATGTCTCCTTGCGATCTTCGATCGAAGGGGCGAACGGTTCTCAAAGCTCTTCTACGGCGTCGCCCCAGAAGTGTTGGCTGTCGAAGCAACGGGAGCTCCCTCTTTCGCCACGGCGGCTTGATAGTGACGCAAGAACGCCAGACGTGGATTCCCCAGCGACCGCTCCAGCCGCTGATGCAACGTGCTGCGATCGTCCCCAGCATGCATCGCTGCCAAGTGATCGACCAGCACGCGCCTGCTGACCTCCGAATGCGTCATCAGGAAATGGATCCAACCCCAGGCATCCCCATACGATCCGGTCGAAGATCCCGGATCAAACGAATCCTGTTCCATCGCCTTCAATGAGGGTGCGTGCCCAAGTCGTACCAGCCACGCTATCCGCGAACCATGGACGGGATGGAGTGCTTCTGAATCGTCTGGGACCTCGTAGTACTCGGCGATTCCTTCATCGATCCACACCGGAAGATTGGGGACGGACAGATGGAGCAGTGCATGGCAGACCTCATGCCGAAGGTCTTCGACCAGCCCCGGATGGCGGCAGACGAAAACCTGACTGCGGTCCTGATGCCGCAAGAAGAGGGAACGACGCCCACCGACTTCAGGGTAGTACCTCTCCAAATAGCGATCCAAGATTTGCTGGTTACCAAGGACCATCACCGCAATGGGTGCGTCCGCCCTAGCAAGCTCCAGCTCTCTCGCCATCCGACCTGCCAATTCCTCCAGATGCTCGGCCCACTGCTTCGCTTCTCCCAGTGGTCGATCTCCAAGGAAGCGAAACCGCCCCCACTGCACCTCATGAGGCCACGATGCCGCTTCGGCCGCTCGTGCTACAGACACACCCATCACCGCGCCGAAAAATCGACAGCAGTCGGCCAGCCAGCGCCGCCGGGAACTGGGAGACGGTGCCCCATAGCAGTTCGCATCCGGGACGCAATTTGCATTGCATCCGCCATGTTTCGTTTGCTTCTGACCGCTTGGCATAGGATCCAGAACTCCGGCGCAGTCGACTGTGGAAGCGCAGCGTGCCATACAGATGAACCGCCTTCCAACAAGGGCTTAGCAAAGATAGCCAATCGGGCAAAGACCGCTTTACGCGAATTCCACCCCGCTCCCTAGCGGACCGCTCGACTTCCAACTCGCACCTCGTAGCAGATCGTCCGCTCGCGCCACGGGCTGCTAGGTGGAAAAGCCCCATCGGGAAGGATGGTGGCTGGCGTCCCTTTTCGCTGCATCAGGTTGGACTGGCCCCGCAAAGTTCACCGAATCGCTCGCGCCGTCGCTTTCCCAACCGTCCGAATCCTGGCGGAAGGGAACCAGCACGAATCCCGTAGCCAGATTGGTGTGTTCCGCCGTCCCGATCCACGGCCTGGATAGTCAGGCTTTCTATCGCATTCGATCGCATTGGACAGTCCTCCGAAGACCGACGGCCTCACACACCCTACGAAGGCAGAGGTCCTCCAGGGTGCGTGATTCATGCTCTTGTGGCATGACCGTCTTGGCCATGCAGGCTTACCACCTGCCGGATTCATCCGATCGCGAAGACACCAGATTCAAACATCGATCAGCCAGATTGGTTTTTCACGAGTCAGAGTAAGAGCACCAACACGAATCAAGGTGGCAGTGCGCGAGCCCTCCGGAGGGCGGCGCGGCGCAACTTGGATCAGGCAACTACAGCGAATCATCGCTGTGTCGTTCGCTTGCCCTTCAACCCTGCAAGCTTGCGGCGTGGTCGGAAAAAGGCCAAGTCAATTCCACTTGTCCAAAGGGTGCGTTCGGTCCACCAAGGGGAGTACCACGCGGCTTTGCGAGACATGCGAAGCAAAGACTGAATGGATGCATTCCAGCGTCCAAATCGCCTCACGCAATGAACAAATCGGGGCGCGATCCTGGTCGATCGACTCCAGTAGATCCTGCACCACCACGGGATGGGCTCCTTCGTACCCGGCGACTGCTGGTGCCATCGGCAGCTCGCGCCAGCCATCCCCTGAGCCGCCAAACCAGAACGGATCTCGGGACAATCGAGCGGGGACGCCGAACCCGGACGGAAGCCAGATTTCCCCTTCGGTCCCTCGTAGCCTCAGCCCAAAACGGCTGGGAGGCTTGGCGCTCTGTTTATCGGATGCAAACCTGCCCACCAAATTGTTTGGAAGCCCCCATATCGCCTCGACTCGATTCCCCGCAAGCAGCCCCAGTCCTTCGTTCCCTTCCCGGCGCGACGACGGCTCCGCAAGCTTTCCATCCTGGAGCAGCACGGCCAGGCAAAAGGCGGGAGGTCCAGCCAGCGCCACCATCAGCTCCAGCGCATGGGACCCCAGCACCCAGAGGTCTTCGGCTCCACCTCGCCCATCTTCTTTCCCCCGCACTTCCATCTCCAGCAATCGTCCGATCGCTCCCTCTGCCAGCGCTTTGCGGACCGAGGTCAGGGCAGGGGAGTAGTGAGCGATATGGGCCACTGCCACTTTCAGATGCCGCATCTGACAAGCTCTCTCGATCGCATCCGCCTCCTCCAGCGTCCGGCAGAATGGCTTTTCCATGTAGAGATGGCAACCGTATTCAGCAGCTGCTAACGCCATGTCGGCATGCTGATCGATCCAGCGAGGCGCAATCACGCAGATCTCCGGTCGCTCCTGATCGAGCATCTGGCGGTAATCCCGATATGCTCGCGCCGCACCCGATCTTTGCATGGCGGCAGCGTGACTTGCCTCCACCGGATCGGCCACTGCCACCACCTCGCACGCAGGATGATTGCGGAATGCCGTATCCATTCCGTGGCCATAGTCGCCTCGGCCCGTGTGCCCGATCACCGCTACCTTTTTTCGTTCGATCATGACAACCCCCGGGGAACGCCCCAATGCGTATCGGAATAGTCTCGCCCTAGCAGCCTACTGGCCTCGTCGTCTCCCAGGACTTTGCGAGCCATCGGATCGAACGCGATCCCTCGCTTCAGTCGCGCGCTGATATTGGCCAGATGAACCACACCGGCACTCAGCAACCCTGCAGCGATCGGCGCCGTCGCTGCATCCCTCCCTTCGATGGCTCGAAGGAAATTCCCCTGGTGGTCCGAGACTTCCGGTCTGCCGGCCTGCTCTTCCTTCAATTCGTTCCGAGGCCCATACAGCTTCCAGCCGACATTGTGTCCCATCAGCATCATCCCTTCGGTGCCATAGAAGGCAGCGCCGTTTTCGTATCCTTCCTGCACATAAGGGGACCAGATCCGCTGCTCGAAGATCAGCTGCCTGGGCCGCTCCGTTCCATTTTCGCGGCCAAACTCGCAGACTGCGTACTGAGTATCTGGAAACTGCTGATCGTCATCGAAGAAATCTTTGGCTCCATAACAACCAACCCAGTCGGGCAACCGATCGACCCCAAGTCCCCAGAGCGCGACGTCGATATCGTGGACCCCGTCGTTGCCGATATCACCACATCCGAAGTCGTACCACCATCGCCAGACTCCGTGGAGCAAATTGCGGCGGTAGGGGACCGGTCTGGCCGGTCCCAGCCAATTCGGATAGTCCAACTCCGCAGGTGGCTCCCCAGGTGACTCCTTGCCGATCGAACCGCGGCGCTGGCTATTCCAGGCCTTGGCGACCAGCACCTGCCCAATGGCTCCTTGCCTGAGTCGATCCATACCGGCGGTCACCACGGGTGAGGAACGGCTTTGCGTCCCCACCTGAAGCACCTTTCCCGATTTGCGTACCGCCTCTTCCAGCAACCAGCCCTCTCTCAGATTATGGCAGCATGGCTTTTCTACGTAGACATGCTTCCCTGCCTCCAGAGCCAGCAAGGCCGCCGGTGCATGCCAGTGATCTGGCGTCGCGATGAAGACTGCATCGATCTTGGGACTGCGAAAGCACTCCCGCATGTCGGCGAAGGTTTCGGGCGCGGCCTTCCCGGCTTCGACAACCGATTGAGCAGCTTTCTCCAGACGCAGGCGATCGACATCGCAGACCGCCACCAGTTCGCAATCGGTTCGGGATGCCAGCATCCGCACATGCCCACCGCCCATCCCTCCGGTACCGATCACGGCAACACGAAGTTTCATGGGCGACTCATCGGCCAAGCCACTTTGGGCTGCCAGGGGACTGGAGATCACGGTACTGGACATTACGGTACTGGCGGCCACTCCCTGCATCACAAGATTCTTCGCTGCCTGCCGACGATCGATCCCCGAAAACTCGCTCTCTCCCTGCATAGTCGGTTCCCCCTGTGACTGGTTGTGGTAGTTTTCATGGTCGCCAGCGCACCTTGGGGTGAGACAGCCAAGGATTACGGCTGGATGGCATCGCTCCAGCGACTGCCCGTCAGTCGACTGAGATCAGCAAAAAAATTGGGATAGGTTTTCTCGATGCAGATCGGATGGACGATCCGGATTCCGGGCACGCGCAGCGCTGCCAGCGCAAAGCTCATCGCCATCCGATGGTCGTTGTAGGTCTCCAAGGTAGCAGGCCGTAGGACTCCTGGGACGATCGTCATTCCATCCGAGTGCTCGATCACCTCCGCACCCAACTTGCGAAGTTCGGTCGCCAGATCGCCGATGCGATCGGTTTCCTTGTGCCGATTGTGCGCGACTCCTCGCACCCGCGTCGGCCCTTCGGCAAAAAGAGCGACCATGGCCAGCGTTTGCACGGTATCGCTCATCGTATTCATATCGATATCGACGCCACGCAGTTTCCCGGTGCCTCGCACCCGCAATCCATCAGGCAACTGGTCCACCTGGCACCCCATCGCCTGCAGCACATCGACGAAGCCTGCATCCCCCTGCAGACCATCTCGCCGGACCCCTTCCACCACGACATCGCCGTCGGTAATGGCGGCGACGGCAAAAAAGTAGCTGGCCGCCGACGCATCCGGTTCGATCTCGTAACGACACGCCCGGTATCGCTGCGGCGCTGGAACCACAAAACTTCGTTCCGACCGCCGTTCCACCTGCACACCGAATCGTTCCATGACCCGCCAAGTCATCTCGACGTAACTTCTGGATACCAGTTCTCCTTCGACGTCGATTTGCACCGGACCGCGCGCATTGGGTGCTGCCATCAGAAGGCCGCTGAGGAATTGACTGGAGATACTTCCTGCCACCTGGGTAGTTCCTCCCTCCATCCCGTTGCCCGCCAACGTGACTGGAGGACAATCCGGCCGTTCGAGATTGCTGCTTCGCGCGTCGACCCCCAACTTCCGCAATGCTTCCAGCAGGTCACCGACGGGACGCTGGTGCATTCGCGGCACACCCGATAGCAAGTAGTTTCCAGGAAACGTCGCCAGCGCTGCGGTCAAGAATCTGAGGGTCGTTCCACTGTTGGCCACATAGATGGAATGCGTCTGGCCATCCTCGCCCTGGGAAGCTCCTGGTGGCAGCGTTCCTCCTCCCCCCTCGACCGTCATCCGGTGGCCACGACGGTCCCAGTCGATGCGCCATCCCAACTGCCTCCAGGCTTCCACCATGACCAGCGTGTCTTCACTCTCCAGGACACCATCGAGAACCGATGTTCCCTCGGCCAGCGCAGCACAGGTCACCGCCCGATTGGTCAAACTCTTCGACCCAGGAGGACGAATGCGACCGACTACTTTTCCTACAGTCTCCAAGGACAAGACGCTTGGCAGTATCCCGTTCAAGAATCGACTCCCAACTGGTTCCCAACCGCTCTTCGAACGGCGCAACTGGCAAATCGCGTTGCCTCAACTCTCAGAAACAACCGCTTCCCGCTCCCTGTCATCGTAGACAGTGCGAAGGGGATCTCGGAACCCCAGACCCTTCGTTTCCCCCCAATCCCGCGATTCCCGTCGCTCCCAAAGCGACCAATTTCTCTTCTTGGCTACCGATGCTCGCTTGGTTGACCAGCCGAACTCCCTTCCACCACGCAAGGAAATCTCTTCCAATGGAATGTCTCCACAGTCAGCCGCCTCAGGGTTTTCCCTGCCATGCGGTTGCACTGATCGATCCCGACCCCCATGCCCTCCACCCATGGATCCATGATGCCCCCTCTCTCGCAGCGCTACCGCGACCTGATCGAAGAACTTGTGCGAGAGCAACATCGACTGGAAGCGGTGCTTCGAAAATTGGAGTGGATTCGGCCAGCTCTTTTTGTGCCAGCGCTACTGCTTTTAGGAGGAGGCTATCTCCGGAACGATGCCCCGGGATGGGCGGTTCCACTCGGCTGGTTGCTGCTGCTGGGCTTCCTCGGCATTCTGTCGTGGCACGAGTTCCATCGCGAAAAACACGAAGCGGTCTTGCGGCGCCTGCAGTGGTTGCACCGGCTGCTGGCCAGAACCGATCGAAGATGGAGCGATGTTCACCCGATCCCTTTGCCCGAAGGATCCACCCATTTCGCCGATCACCCAACCAGTCGCGACCTCGATCTGTTCGGTCCAAAAAGCCTCTACCAGTTGGCATGCCTCGCATCCACCCAGCAAGGCCGAAGTACCGTCGCCCGCTGGCTGGTCGAATGGGCCCCTCCCGAGACCTTGCAGCGACGCCAGGAGACAGTCCGCGAATGGCAGCCGATCACCCAACAACGCGAAGAAGTCCTCGAACTCTGTTACCAATTGAGCGCCAGCCGGTCCAACCCTGATCGCTTCACCCAGTGGGCTCAATCCCCATCCTGGCTCGCCAACCACCCATCGGTACATCGCGCCAGCCAGTTCGGTCCCATCCTGATCCTCCTGGGGCTTGCGGGAATCCTGGCCAGCAAGTCGATGGCCGCCGCCTCCCTCACCCTCCCGGCCACCATCTGCCTGCTAACCGGGCTTGCCATCAATACGGTGGTCATGCTCGGCTGGGTGGGTTCCATTCACGATATTTTCCAACAGGTCTTCGCAAGCTCTGCCAGCGTCCAGGAGCATCACTTGCTCTTTGAAAGCCTTGCACGACTGCCTGCGACCAGTTCGATGGCCAGCCGGCTTCGCGATCAATACGCAACCGGCCCCGACTCGGCCACCGAAGGACTCCGTCACCTCCGATTCTGGGCGAGACTGGCTCACCTCCAGAAAAATCCGACCCTCTTCCTGATCTACCTTCCGCTCCAGTGGATCCTGGCCTGGGATCTCCGCGTCATGGAAGGATTGGAACGATGGAAGGGACGGTTTGGCCAACGCGCTGCGGGATGGCTGGATGCACTGGGCAGCACGGAAGCCTTGCTCAGCGCCGCGACGATCGCCGACGAAAACCCATCCTGGTGCTTTCCTCGCTTCCTGACGTCATCCGACCTTCCGCCTGCGGCATCCCCTTGGGTGGTACATGCCCTGGGCCACCCCTTACTGGCCGACGCTCAGAGAGTCACCAACGATTACTCTTGGGATCCCTCCCGCCCGATCCATCTGGTCACCGGATCCAATATGGCCGGAAAAAGCACCTGGCTGCGTTGCCTTGGCCTCAATCAGATTCTCGCTCGACTAGGAAGCCCCATCTGTGCAGCCGACTCGGTCGGCGTCCCTCTCGATCTGGCCACCAGCATGCGAGTCCAGGACAATCTCCACGACGGGGTTTCGTTCTTCATGGCGGAACTGAAGCGTCTACGAGAGATCGTCGATCATTGCCGATCCAACGAGGCTTTGCAGCGCCCCACCCTCTGCCTGCTCGACGAAATCCTGCAAGGCACGAACAGTCGCGAGCGACAGATTGCGGTGCTCCGCGTGGTCGAAAAACTAATGGCCCTGAAAGCCTGGATCGCCATCAGCACCCACGATCTGGAACTTGCCGATCAGGATCAATTGAAGCAGTGCGCCACGGTGGTGCATTTCCGGGAACGCTTCGAGACGCGGTCCGGAGAGCGAACGATGGTTTTTGATTATCGCATGCACCCGGGTGCCACCCCCACCACCAATGCGCTGGCGCTGCTGGAGTGGGTTGGTCTGGATGCGGACTGAGCCCCTAAAGAGTAGCCTTGGCGCCTGGTCCCCGTCGAAGTTGTCTTGGGGCGATAACCCAATGCTTGGCTAAAAAGAGCCCACAGGTAGAGGGCTCTTTGCAATCTCTGGCTCGGCTCACCAGCCAGAAAAGACCTCCACCTCCAACCGACTCTTCAGCAACTCCACCTCCAGCCTCGTCACCTCGTCTTCGGGCAACAGCATCAGTTCGCCATCGGTGTGCACGGTCAGCGGACGATCGGATTCCAGAAGGACGCGCGTCGCCTGAGACCGATGGATCTTCGGATGCTGACGTGGGGCTCCCCAGATAGCCACTCGTGGCAGGAGATGCAATGCACCCCAGCGATTCAAGCCCCTTGCATGAACCAGATCGAACAATCCATCATCATTTCGCGCATCCGGGCACATGAGAAAACCTCCCTCACGACGCCCCAGCATGATGCTCATCAGAAGCGTCGATTCGTCGGACCCCGAGCCATTGCAGGCGATGCGATACCCGCGATGGCATAGGATGGCCATCGCTGCAGCGACCGAGTAAAGCAAGGTGCCTTGCAACCATGGGATCCTTCGCGACCAGCGAGTCACCTCGCCGGAGAGACCGGTTCCGAGGTTTTCGACAAAGTAGCGAACGCGGCCATCGCCAGCCACGACGCGCGCGACGTCCACGCGCCCTAGCACGCCTCCATGGCGAGAAGATCGCGTCAGCTGCTGGAGCAGCGACCATGCAAAATCATTGGCAGAACCGATTGGAAGAATCCCCAGCCTACAATCCGCTTGAGCTTCCAGTAGGCCACCAGCCACTTCATGCACCGTCCCATCTCCCCCAGCAGCCACCACCATGGCGCACTGAGGAGCCACTTCTCTGGCCAAGTCCCGGGCATGCCCAGGTCGCTCACTGGCCATCACCTCCCATCCGTCAGTCCAGCCGCCGGGAATCTTCGCAAGCCTCCGTGCGGCGCGACCGCGCCCCGACTTGGGATTCCAAATCATCACAATTCGCTCTGCAGCCATCACCAGAAAGCTCCTCAGCGACGCTCCGTAAGGGACATTGACAAGGTGCTGTCTTCGTCCCGATTTTCACGGTACGGCGGAAGCCGTCCCGTTCTTCTGCGACAGCAGAAGCTCCCCAAAGGCATCGCGCCTGACCCGCTCAAGAGAAGACCACCATTGCCCTAAGGGAACGCTGCACCGCTGCAAATGGCAAGTCCATCAACGCACCATAAATGATCGCATGAACCGCAAAAAAGGTCCATCCGACCATTCTGCCGGTCTCATGGCTTGCAAATCGTCTCCGCCATCGAAGGCTGCCAACAGACAGGGTCAGCCTGATTCCAACGTCACAAGATATCTCATCGGTTGCCCCGCAATGGACAACTCGATCGGATGCCCTCAATTCCCATCGCCGTGCGGAAACATCCCAAATCGACGAGGTTTCCCCCCTACGGACTTCCTTGCGACATCTTGCCGATCCCTGGTTGGCTCGCACAAAGCCGCGAAGGCACGACGCCATGGAGTAGCCAAATCCCATTTTGCGATTCCTGATTGACTAACCAATCGACTCTCTCTGTGGGCTGTAACCTAGGACTGCCGAACGAATCGACAGGTCGACTCGCGCAGGGAGCGGGTCGTTCGGTGCTGACGATCGGATGGGTGCCTAACCTTGCTTCGCGGCTTGGCGTCTTCGCGTGATACCAATCAACTCCCATTCCCAATCGAAAGGGCCACTACGAGGCAAAAACCCCCACGCTCAGTGGCCAAGCAAATCGTTTCCCCTCGGCTTCCGGTAGCTACACCAAGCCTACCGATGGGAAGTCTTGGAGCACCGCTCACAAAATCCCAGATGGAGCGCAAAAAAAAGCCGAACCTTGCGGTTCGGCTTTTCTGAATAAGCTATTGGCATCAGCCGATCATCAGGCCTTGCCCATTTCCTTCTGCTGCTTCTTCCGCTCGGCGATGACATCTTCCTGAATGTTGCGAGGCATCTGTCGATAGCAAGACAGTTCCATCGCAAAAGTCCCTTGTCCCTTCGTCATGCTTCGAAGATCGGTGGCGTAACCGAAGGTTTGGTTCAGCGGGACTTCCGCCGAGATGTAGGAAATCCCATCGCGGACGTCTGTGGAGGTAATCAGACCACGTCGCGATGTGACGTCCCCGACCACATCCCCCTGATAGAGTTCGGGGCACTCGATATCGCACTTCATGATCGGTTCCAGCAACACCGGATTCGATTCTCGCATCGTCTGCCGGAAACAATCGCAGGCGCAGATATAGAACGCGCGTTCGCTAGAGTCGACGTCGTGGTAGCTACCGTCGTTCAGATCGATCTGAACACCGACGACCGGGAAATCCGCCAGCGGCCCCTTGGTCAACGAGTCACGGAAGCCCTTTTCCACGGGAGGCACGAACTGCTTGGGAATACGACCCCCGACGATATGCTCTTCGAAAATGAAGGTCTGTTCCCCTTCGGGTGGAATCGGGGTCAAGGAGCCAACGATATGGGCGTACTGACCGGAACCACCCGTCTGCTTCTTGTGCTTGTAGTTGAATTCCACCTTCTGACCAGGCGTCTCGCGGTAGCTGACCTTGGGGGCTCCCACCTGCACGTCGACTTTGTACTCTCGCCGCATCCGTTCGACGTAGATATCGAGGTGCAGTTCGCCCATCCCGCAGATGATCGTCTCGCTGGTCTCTTCGTCGTTGTAAACCTGGAAGGTAGGATCTTCCTTGCGGAATCGCTGCAGTGCCTTGACCATCTTGTCCGAATCGGCGCGGCTGGCGGGAGTCACCGCCACTTTGATGACCGGTTCAGGAACAAACATCGTCTCCAATGTGCAGTAATTTCGTTCCTCGGAGTAGGTGTCGCCGCTGGCGCAGTCGATCCCCATGATCGCAACGATATCTCCCGCTTCGGCAGAATCGACTTCTTCTCGCTTGTCGGCATGCATGCGGACGATCCGGCTGAAGCGATCTTTTCGACCGGTTCGCTGGTTGGTGTACATTTCGCCTTTGGTGATCGATCCCTGATAGATCCGCATGAAGGTCAACTGACCGAACGTATCCTCTACGATCTTAAAGGCCATGCCGACAAACGGCAGCTTCGGATCTGGCTTGAGTTCAAACTTCTGGGTTTCGTCACCAACCACACGCGCCTTGATCTCGCGTTCGGTCGGGTTGGGCAGGTAGCGAACGACGGCGTCCAGCAACAACTGGACTCCCTTGTTCTTGTAGGCCGATCCGACGAAAACGGGAGTGATCCGCTGCGACTGGCAGGCCGCACGCGTCACGGAGTAGATGACGTCGTCGGGAACCGCTTCTTCGCTGAGCAGTTTTTCCATCAGTTCGTCGGAGTACATCGCCAGACCTTCCAGCATCTGGTGCCTCATCCCTTCGGCCTCTTCCTGCATGTTGCCCGGAATCGGCTCCTCGCGGACCGTCTCCCCGTCCCGGCCGTCGAAGTAGTAGGCCTTCATGGTCACGAGGTCGATCACCCCTTCGAAGGTCTCCCCCGCGCCGATCGGAATCTGCATCATGATGGCGTCGGTCGCCAACTTCTCACGCACCATCTTGGTGACGCGGTAGGCGTCGGCGCCGGTGCGGTCCATCTTGTTGATGAATGCAAGTCGCGGAACGCCATAGCGTCGCATCTGGCGGTCGACCGTCAATGACTGGCTCTGCACGCCACCCACCGAACAGAGAACGAGGACTGCACCATCGAGCACGCGCAGCGATCGCTCCACTTCAATCGTGAAGTCGACGTGACCCGGGGTGTCGATCAGATTGATCGTGTGGTCGTGCCATTGGACCTGGGTGGCGGCGCTGGTGATCGTGATCCCGCGCTCCTTCTCCAACTCCATGTAGTCCATCGTCGCGCCGTCGCCACCACCTTTGACCTCTTCAATCTTGTGGATGCGACCGGCATAAAAAAGAATTCGTTCGCTGAGGGTGGTCTTCCCCGAGTCGATGTGCGCGCTGATTCCGATATTTCGATACTTGGAAAGGTCCATCACTCCACCCGAATAAAACGGTTCCCTGGAAATAGCACACCGCCAGCGGCCGCCCCAATGGTCAGGCCCCCGCGCTGGCCACAACACCTACAGAAACAACGACATCCCTATGGCGGGATGGTCCCTGCTGGGTGCTCCATCCCTCAGGCCCCATCCAGGGCTCGCCAGTCGCTCGATTCTATTGGTTCAAGCTGGCTCATCTTACCGATTGGAGGGGATACGGGAAGAGCAAATTCACCCCCCCTGGGGGCTGGATGACGAAGCCGAACCCCACTTGAGACCTGCTTTTTCCGCCGTTTTTCGGTTACCTGGCACCGCTCGATCAGAATCGTACCAGCCACTGGTGGTAGAGAACCACGGCATCGTTGTCGGCCAAGGCGACCAAATCGGTCTGACGGTAATCGACCTGAACGCTCGTCTGCACCGATCGATGCAGATCCCAGAAGAGCGAGACAAAGTAGGCGGAGTTACGGGCAATTCCCTGGTCGCTCGCCAAGTCTCTCCGAATCGGTCCCTCGACCCCGTAGCCCGCATGCACATGGACCTGGTCGTTCAGGTAGTAAAACGCCTCCAGGAATCCGCCTCGACCACGAATCGCCTGGTAGTTGTGTGGATGGAAGGTCTGAAATATCGTCGCGGCGTAGTTGCCGATCCCCTGGCCGAAATACCCTTCAGCCACCACTCCCAGTCGGTCGGTGATGTTCCAGCGACCATCGACCGACATCCCCCCCACGTCGATGACTGAACGAATCGGAATGTTGGGATCGATGTCATCCAGATCGAAAATGTTTTGGCTGTTGCGCAGCTGCCCCACCAACCCCGCCACCCCCAGCTCCAACATCCGCTCGCTGCGCCCGCCCACCCGCGCAAGCTTCTCGCCAAGCCCCAAGGCCAGTCGCGTCTCGATATTGGGCCATCCATTCGCCTCGGTAGTCCTGCGGGTGGAATCGATCAGTACCGTCGAAATCGGATCGCTCAGCGCTCCCTGCCACGTCCACTGAAGCCGTTCTGACAAAACAAAGAACCGCTCCACGCGCAATTGCCCGCGGAACGTCCCCGCATTCCCTGCTCCCCCCAACAATGTGATCGGAATCACTGTGGGATCGCGAGGCGCAAACAGGTCGGGCTGCAAGCCAACCGAAAACCGCCACCGTTCATTTCTCAACTCCCCAAAAGCAACCACCGGCATCAGTCCATAGGTGTCCGAACTGAGGCTGCTGTTGGTGAAGTAGAGCTTCGCCAACCCTCCCAGTTGCATCGCACCGACGCCAGGGCCTTCGTAGAGGAACTGGAGATTGGATTGCCGACCATGCATCTCGAACGAGTTGGTATCCAGTCCAAAAGGGGACGGGGGAAGGACGAAGAACGGGTTCCAGGGAACAAAAGTCCGCTGGTCGGATGCGACGGCCAGTAAGGAAATGGCCCCCGAGAATTTCAATTGCCCCACCCCTGACATCAAGGAGATCTGCCCAGTGGAATTCGCCTGGGAGGCGCTGTCACGGGAGTCGACAACACGCCCCTGCATCGCTGGCGGCTGGGCTGGCCACGGCGAATCGGTCCCCCACATCATCGACTGATCTTCCAGTCGGATAGCGGTCTCTTCTTTGGGCGGAGCGGAGATCCGATCCGGATCGCTCGATAATTCATAAGGAGACGATACGGCGTCTCCGGGTACCGGCGGCATGGATCGATCGAGTGGGGCTCGTGCTTCGAATCCGCCGGGGGGCGCGAGAGATTGGCACTCTGCCGCTCCGGGTGCCACGCTCACCATCCCCATCCCAACCGCCGCGACGCGTAGCCAGGACAGAACCGCGTTTACGCTGGAATAGGACATCGGTCGCCAACCCTTCATCAGCGAGCTAGAGCAGCTTCCCATCGATTTGCCTTCGCGGGACAAACCTCAACGACTGGCCTTCAGACCACTTCCCACCGCAGGTGATTGGGTCGCATTGGCGCGCCGCACCATTGGCTCCTCACCCTCCACGGCCGACAGCGCCATCGGATCCATCGGCTGCAAATAGGCTCGCCCCTTCCCATAGAGCGATCCTCGTTGCCTCAGTTCCCCCTGAAGCTCCTCAGGGGCCAATTCCAAACCTCGCGTTAGATACTCCATCGCCTTGGAGGAGTCGCCCGCGCTGGCATGCACGGCGGCCAGAGTATCCCAATAACGGTAATCCTGTTGAATTGCATCTTGGGAAATCGATTCAGCCACCTGCAGCGCCATCTGCGGCCTCCGGATCGCAGGCTCCGGGCAAGTCGCCAACAACCAGGCCGCATTCAGCTTCGCGCGTGTCTCCTTGGGATCCAGTTGGATTGCGCGCACATACGCTTCACTAGCCGCTTTCCACTTCCCCAAACTTTGACATGCATCGGCGTAATCAACCAAGTAGCCTGCTCGCGAAGGTTCTAACTCCGTCGCCTTGCGGTAATCCTCCAGCGATAGTTCGTACCGCTGCAACATCAAGCGGGCATGAGCCCTGCCATTCCAGAGGGCCGCATCCTTGGGTGCGATTTCGATCGCATCGGTGTAATCTCGTTCGGCAGCATCCCAAGACTGCACTTGAAAATGCAATTCGGCGCGATTGGCCAGCGCGGGCAGGTGTTTGGGGGAGGCTTTCAAAACCTCAGAAAACTGCCCTATCGCCTCTTCGTACTTGCGATGCAACGCCAACCCGACGGCTAGATTGTGGCGTGCCTTGAGCATCTGAGGATCATGCTGCAGCGCCAGATGGAAATCAGCGACCGCTTTGCGATCGAGCGCTGCGGCTGCCTCTAGCTCCCCTTCCTCCACCAACTTGCCCGCTTCGTCGCTGGCCATCTGCCCTCGCTGATTGGCCGCCCATGCCAAAAGCTGCTGAGCATACCGCCGATCCGCCTTGGTCCGCTGCGCCTCGGCCAGCACATCACTGCACTGAGAAACAATCTTGTCGAGCGATTGTGCATCCAGTTTTCCCTCGGTGGTCCGGTACAGCGACACCAAGTCGGGCGAGACAGTCGCCGTTCCCTGCGCCCAAGCGGAGGGGCTGACACCAATCACCGCATACAGCAGGATCGCGCTGGCCAGTGAACTGACCACTCTGGGGATGGAACCGGAGAACGCTTTTCGCATGGCAAACCCATCGCTTCTCTATTGGCCTTCCAGCTGCCATCGCACGCCCACATGCGATGGACTCATCGGAGCGGACAATAAACAAAGAGCCGAGGCGATTGAAGAGCGATCGGACGGGAGGCAAGGGGCAAACGGCTTGGTGGTCAAACAGCAATCGACTCCAGAGGAAAGATTGCTAGCAAGGATCCTTCGGCCTAATGACAGCTGCAGGATTCGAACCGTCCGGCGGCCTTCCAATGTCGATTTCGAACTTCACCTGGATACTATTGATTGGATCGCCACCCCATAGAATCCCAGAGGTTCGATTGGTTTTTGGCCCAGGAAGCCCGCATGTCGATTGGCCCCTGACTTCCAGGCTCACGCGAAGACACAAAGCCGCGAAGCCAATTGCAGCTCCGCACTCACTGCACTTTCTGCCCAGGTATCAAATCGCGAACAGACAAACCATCGCGGATTGAGGCTCGTTTCAAGGACGACCCGCATGCAATTTCAGGGACTCGATTCCTATCGTTGAGGCTTTGGTCTACGTTCCCTTCAGCGATGTTCAAGGGAATGGATTGAGCAGCGCGTAGCCAATGGTCGGGAGCCGGTCGATAGGCACCGGACAGCGCTTTCGCGATACGCTAAGCGAACTCGGCGTATCCTATCGAAGGTCGATAAACGTCAAGTCGCGCCTGGTCGAATGTCGGTTCTGCCACCAGGCTTCTTTCGACAAGGAGAATGACTCCCGTTGCAGTGAGTACCAGTCCAACTGCGCCGACGATCATTTGACCGGTCTTCGACGCGATTGAAATCTCTCCACCTTGCCTTCTTTGCGATTTCGCGTGAGTCGATCGAATCCGATGATCTTACCCGCTGCTTCCCTCCGCCAGTGATTCAACCTTCGCAGCCAAGAAGTTGTTGCCTTGGAACTGGATCATGAAAAAAAGAATTCCCTGATCGCATCGCCGGGGCGTATGATAGCTTTCGATTTGCGTTCTTGTTTTTGTTGCTGAAGCCGGGCTGAGGGAATCCCATGCAAGACGACGCCGACCAGCCGCTGATGGTCAGCCAATTCGAAGGGACCCCCACCCCCTGTCCCTACCTGGACCCGCAGACTTCCATCCTTCCTCTGACCCTGCCTCATCGCATCCTGACCGGCGAGGAATTCGATCAATTCCTGGAGGCAGGTCATCGCCGATCTGGCCCGTTCCTTTATCGGACCAAATGCCCTGCATGCCAGGCCTGTGAGCCGACGCGTTTGCCGCTGAAGCAATTCCGCTGGACGACCTCGCTGCGAAGGGTCTTTCGAAAGGGAAGTGAAAGACTGCGGGTGGAAGTGGGAGCCGCGTCGGCGGATGAACGGCGAGTCGACCTCTACAACCGCCACAAGGCAGCCAGGGGGATGAGCGATCCGGAATCGCTGGAAGACATCCATGGCTATCGCGACGGATTCGTGCAAAGCTGCTGCATGACGGTGGAGCTGAGCTTCTGGGACGGGAAGGAGCTGGTGGGCTGCACGATTCTGGACGTTGGCCGCAAATCGCTTTCGGCGGTCTATACCTTTTTCGATCCCCGTTTTTCCGATCTTTCGCCGGGAACCTTCTCGATCCTCCAGCAGATTGCGTGGGGGCAGTCCAACCAATTCGATTATCTCTACCTGGGCCTATTCGTGGCGGGAAATCGGCACCTACGGTACAAAGCCAGATTCACACCGCAGGAGCGATTGATCGAGGGGCGGTGGCAACCGTTCTCCGAAGCGATCGACGATTGGGCCTCCCCAACGCTTCCGAAAAAATACGAGGCTGACTCAAGCCACTGACGACCTATGGGACCGCGCCAGGAGGGATCGTCCCCTCTTGTTCCCAAAGGCCGCTCAGCCCAGGACTCGAGCGATCTCCTCGGTGGTCACCGGATGAATGATCCCTTTTTCGGTGATCAGCCCTCGAATCAATTCCGCAGGGGTGACATCAAAGGCGGGATTGTAGACTGGGACGCCATCGGGCGCTGTCTGCCTCCCCATGCCGTTTGTCACCTCGCTGGCCATCCGCTCTTCAATCGGTATCTGGGATCCCTCCTGCAGCGACAGATCGAAGGTACTGGTCGGCGCTGCGACGTAGAAAGGGATTCGATGATGGTGCGCCAGGACGGCGACACCATAGGTGCCGATCTTGTTGGCAGCATCGCCGCGCGCGGTGATCCGGTCGGCCCCCACCACCACGGCGTCGACCTTCCCTTCCCGCATCACCTGGGCCGCCATGTTATCGCAGATCAGGGTGCACGGAACTTTGCGCTGCATCAACTCCCAGGCGGTCAGCCTAGCCCCTTGCAGCAACGGCCGCGTCTCATCGACCCACACGTGCAGCGATTTCCCTTGATCCTGTAGGGTGAAAAAAACCGCCAACGCCGTTCCGTATTCCGCCGTCGCCAGCCCACCGGCATTGCAGTGCGTCAGAATCTGCCCGCCCTCTGGGAACAGCGATGCACCATGCTCGCCGATCGCGTGACACATCGCCTTGTCTTCCTGGCGAATCGCCATCGCCTCCCGCAGCAATGCCTCTCGCAGCCCCGCTCCGGTCGATGACTGGGCAACTTCGGCGATCGTTCGCTCCATCCGATCCAGCGCCCAAAAAAGATTGACTGCGGTCGGTCGGCTAGTTCGCAGCTGCTCGCTTGCCTTTCTGGCGGCTAGCGCGATTGCGGTAGGATCGCTGGAGTCCACCTGAGCCCCGATGCAGACGCCATAGGCAGCCGCGATTCCGATCGCCGGTGCCCCGCGCACCCGAAGCATGCGAATCGCTTCCCATACCTGATCGACCGATCGGCAGTCGATGAAGTGCTGCTGCAGTGGCAGTAGGGTCTGATCGAGCAATCTGAGGGAGCCATCGATGCCACCCTTCCATTCCACCGATACCATCGATCCCGCCCCCGTCCGCTCGGTTGATCCCATCCGACCCACCCACACCTTCCAGAAAACGATTCCAACTATCGATCCATCCCGCTCGGCGACACCTCTCGCCAGTGGTACATCGCCAACATCTGAATCCACTATCGGACCGCTCGGCAATTCCGACCAAGCGAGCCAACTTAACGCGGGAATCCTGGCGACTTTAGGCCGATGCTGCTTCCCAAGGCGCATAAGGGAGACCAAAGGTCTCGGCTACCGCTTCGTTGGTGATCTTGCCGTGGTGCACGTTGAGCGATTCTCGCAGGGGCTGTGACTTTTCGATCGCTCCCTCCACCCCCGACCCGGCCAACCGAATCACCCAGGGAAGAGTGACGTTGCAAAGGGCAAACGTGCTGGTCCTGCCCACTGCACCCGGCATGTTGGTCACGCAATAGTGCACGACATCATGGACCATGTAGGTTGGATTGCGGTGGGTGGTTGGCCGACTGGTTTCTACACATCCGCCCTGATCGATGGCCACATCGATGATGACGCTTCCGGGCTTCATCAGCTTCAAGTCCTGTTCGCGAATCAAGTGAGGCGCCTTGGCCCCGGGAATCAGGACGGCACCGATCACCAAATCGGCTAGCTTCAATTGGTCGCGGATCGTGTGGCGATCGCTGAATACGGTATCGACATTGGGAGGCATCACGTCGTCCAGATAGCGGAGGCGATCCAGATTGACGTCCAGCAGCACCACGTCGGCCTGAAAGCCTGCGGCAATACGGGCTGCGTTGGCGCCGACGATCCCGCCCCCCAGCACTGCGATGTGCGCAGGCGGAACACCGGGGACCCCGCCCAGGAGAATCCCACGTCCCATCTGCGGTCGCTCCAGATACTTCGCCCCCTCCTGAATGCTCATCCGCCCCGCCACTTCGCTCATCGGCGTCAACAGCGGCAGACGGCCCTGGCTGTCTTTCAGTGTCTCGTAGGCCAGGCAGGTGCACTTCGCCTTCTGCATCGCAACTGTCAGATCGCGGCTGGCAGCGAAATGAAAATAGGTGAAGAGTGTCTGACCAGGCCGGATCAACTTCCACTCGGCCGCCAGTGGCTCTTTGACTTTGACGATCAGATCGGCTTGACCAAAAATCGCCTCGGGCCCCGCAACCATTTCGGCCCCGGCCTCCAAATAATCGTGATCGGCGATGCCGGACCCAAGCCCCGCACCTGCCTGGACCAGCACCCGATGCCCTCGATGCACCAGCTCCTCCACGCCCACCGGTAGCATGGCGACGCGATACTCGTCCTCTTTGATTTCCGATGGCACGCCGATAATCATTTCGTTTTCCTTCGGAGTTGATCCGATCGAATCCCAACCCGTCCGCCTGCTTCTATTGTAGCCCTCTTTCCACTTCCGTTTCCCGCGCCCCCCACCTCACCGATTGCTTTTCTGCCATCTGCCCGACGCGAACGCGGGAAGTGGTGGTGTACGATAGAGCCACCTGGTGGGGGTGGCTCACCGGGAAACATTTTTTTGCACGGATCCTCTCCCATGTCCGACGCACGAAGTCCAGACGACATCCAAGCCCCGCCCCAGCACCCTAAAGCGATCCTTCGGAAACTTGGCCCCGGTCTGATCATCGCCGCATCGATCGTCGGTTCCGGCGAGCTGATCATGACGACGCTCACCGGGGCCCATGCAGGCATGACGCTGCTGTGGCTGATCATCATCGGTTGCATGGTCAAGGTCTTCGCGCAAATCGAGATCGGGCGCTATACCCTGGCCAGCGGAAAACCGACCCTGACCGCATTGGCCGAAGTCCCCGGTCCTCGGATCGAGGGACGCGGCAACTGGCTGGTGTGGTATTGGTTCGTGATGTGGTTTCTCAGCATCGGTCAACTGGGCGGCATCGCAGGCGGCGTTGGCCAGACGCTCTCGATCGCCATGCCGCTGACGCAACAGGGCGCCGATTACCAACGGTGGATTGCTGCAAAGAGCGCCGAACGCATCGAGTGGGCGACTGGAGAAACAGGAACCATCAGCCAGAAGCTCGATTTGGCCCAAAAGGGGTTCGCATCCCAACTGGAATCGGAATATTTCTCGAAGTATTCACCCGATCGCAAGAGTCCGCCTCCAGCACCATTGGACGATCGCCTCTGGGCGATCCCGATCGCAGTGGTCACATCGATCCTCCTGCTGGTCGGCCGCTATCAGACGATTCAGACCGTTGCCACGCTACTGGTCGCCATCTTCACGTTTGTCACCGTCGGCAACGTGCTGCATATCCAGACGCTACCCGACTGGCGCATCACCACGTCGCAATGGATCGAAGGCTTTTCGTTCCGATTCAGCCCTGCTGGTCAGCAAGCCACCGACTGGAGTGCAATCGCCATGGCGTTATCGACGCTAGGAATCATCGGTGTCGGCGCCGCGGAACTGGTGCAGTACCCCTACTGGTGCCTAGAGAAGGGTTACGCTCGTTGGACCGGCCCCAACGACGGAACGCCTGAATGGACCGAGCGGGCGCGAGGATGGCTTCGCGTCATGCGATGGGATGCCTGGGCTTCGATGCTGATCTACACCATCGCCACCATCGCTTTCTATCTCCTAGGTGCCGCCATCCTTCATCGTGCTCAACTGAATCCCTCCGGGTCTGAACTGATCCAGACGCTGATGGTCATGTACGAACCACTATTCGGCTCCTGGGCCCCGATTTTCTTCCTCATCGGAGCCTTTGCCATCCTGTATTCGACCTTCTTTGTCGCCAACGCCAGTCATGCCAGAACCTTCGCCGATGGCATGGCGGTCGTCGGCTGGATCCCCGATTCCACCGCGGCTCGCGATCGTTGGGTGCGATGGCTTAGCGGACTGTTCCCGTTGCTCTGCTTGGCCATCTACTGGGTGCTCCCCAAGCCCGTGCTGCTAGTCTTTCTCAGCGGAATCGCTCAGGCAGTCATGCTGCCGATGCTCTTTGCCGCAGCGGCCTTCTTCCGCTACCGCCGAACCCCACCTCAACTGCGTCCCTCTCTTCTCTGGGACGTTGGTCTTTGGATCAGTGGCCTGGTGATGGTCGCCATCGGGATCAGCAGCCTGATCTCCAATCTGATGAATGGGAAGCACTGACCGGCGCAAGGCAAAAGCGAACCAAAGCGATGTCAGGCCATGGGTGGCTGACATCCCCTTCCTGGCTGGCCGTTGCTGAGGATCCTCTGCAGTCAACCAGTTCGATCGATCGCGACGGGAGGGAGCCTGCGGTGGACGGAGGCGGCGATAGTCCATGCTCCGTCCCCAGGACGCCAACCCGTCTCAAAGCCGCTCCACCCACACGGAGTTCCCTAGCACCCGAACGACGCGCACACGTTCCTGAGGCCCCAGCATTTCACTGGTGCTGATGACGTTGACCAATTGATCGCCGATCTGAGCTTTGCCGGATGGATTGAGCCGTGTGGTGGTCAGTCCGGTCTTTCCCTGCAGATGCTCCCAACGCACCACCGCCTCTCGCTCTTCCAGCAATTCCGGATCATCGACTCCCGCCGGCTTTAGCTTGAACCATCGAAACCAGGGGAGTTGATCGATCCGATCGCGAATCAGAAACAGCCCGACAAAAATCCCGGCGATCGCCAACGCCACTTGTCCAGTATTCCAGGCCACTTGATTCACTTGGGAAGGAGTCGTCGGCAGGATGAAGGTCTGGCTGGCCAGGATCAAACTGGCAATCACCATCGCCAACCCACCGACGCCGAATATCCCAAATCCAGGCAGCACCAAAAGTTCGAGCGCCAGAAAGAGCATCCCAACCAGGAACAGCAAGACCTCCAGCCATTCCACCGTGCCATTGAGAAAACGGATCCAGAAGAATCCGATGAAGCAGCAGGCGGAAATGAACCCGGCGACTCCCAGTCCCGGCGCACTGAGCTCCATCATCAAAGTCATGAAACCAATCGAGATCAGCAACGGTGGCAACCACGACTGCGCCGCCAATCGCTCCACAAAAAGCTCCGCCGCACTCGATCGCTTCGGCTCCGGCAATTCCTCGATCCCCAGTTTCTTGACGGCACTGGCCAGATCGTTTTCCACCTGATGGATCCAACCCTTTGCTTTGGCGACATCGGCCGCCACGCCTTTTCGGGTGTCCAACACCTGATCCTGGTTCCAGGGCCCCGAGTCGGGATCGCCGATCGAAGGATCTGCGGCGCTCCAGATCTTCTGCCCGTCAGGCCCCTGCCACGAAATGAGTTGATCGCGGGAAGCAGCCAGTGCATGAAGCAACATGGCTGGACGCTGAGTCTGCTTTTCCAAAAGCTGCAGAGCTCCACCAATTTCTTCCCACTGGGGGATCTTCGTCCCGTCAGGTCCAGGACCGCCCAACGTCGCTTCCTGACCCATCGCGATCCGCTGACAGGACATCGCCACCAGCGAAGCATCCGCTCCCGCTTCCCCGCGAATGTAGGCAAATGTCTGCACCTTCTTCGGATCCAAACCAGCGAGATGACTGGCCAGCCGTAGGCTTTCCGCCATATCGCCTCCCGGTGAATCGATCTCGAGGATCGCCACATTGGCCTGCTCGCGGCGAATCCCTTCTTCCAGGGCTCGAATCAGCTGGTTGACCTGTCGATGATGCACCTGCCCGATCAATTGCAGCCGCAGTGGCTTCCAGGGACCACGGTGCCAGACCGGTTCCTGGACGATTGGCGATGCACCCAAACTTTCCAGAAGGCTTTGACGGTCTCTAGAGAGCCAATCGATCCACTGTTCCTTGCGCAACATCCGCCCGGAGTAGTCGGGACGCTGGCCGGCCGACAGCATTTCTTCCTGCTGCGTGACTTGGCCTTCGCTGAGCAGCCGCTGCGCTTCCGGACGATCGACAAAGAGCCTGCGGCCGTCGGCCATTTGCAAACGAATCAGCTCCGCACCTGGATCCAAGAGGGTAGCGAGCATTGGCTCGGGAAACCTCGGCCTCAGCTGCAGGATCTCCTGATACGCCTGGCGGACCGTGGCATCCTCCGGTTTGCCTAGCGAATAGACTGGCCCCAAGCTAGCCGCCGATGCCATCGCCAAATCTTCGCAGGCGAGAGCCACCAGCAAGGCGTGGCCCTGCAGCGCCTCCGATAGATACGCCACCGTCCGCAACCGCGTTCCCTCGGCTGATGTCAACCACCGCGCGACGCTCAAGCTGCGTTCAAAGGAGGTACCCACCCCCATCGCAGGTCGCGGTGCGTCCTGAAGCAGCGCTTCTTCGGAAGCCGCACCACTCTTCCGACGAAACTCCAGCAGCACCACCGGCCGCTCGCCCTGCGCCGGTTGGTCGGCAATCTCCTGCAGCCGACGCAGCAGCGATTCATCATCAGCGCCCATCAGTGGGAGGTCGACCGTCACCCGCCACGCCGATCGAAGCGGTTCCTCATTCGCAACCGATTCAAAGGGATCCTGGGTGGACTGCTCTTCCGTCGGAACTGCCTCCTGACCCCAAACCGCGGTCTTCGCGGATGAAATCACCAGCAAGCTAGCCAGCATCATGAAGCTACGCAGGATCAGCCATCGACCAAACAGGCCGCGGCGCGGCAAACTCTCCGCCAAGCCGCCGCCCCCAGAAGCCCAACCGCAGAAACAACCAACCTCCCTTTTCAGATTTCTCACCGAAAGCTCCTCCAAGGCATTGCACCGCCTCGAAAAAATCGCCCCAGGCGAAGTAGCATCAACCGCACCTTCTGCAGGCCGTGATCGCCAATACCCCGCCTCTAGCCTATTGTAGGCTCTTCTCGAGACTGTCCACCTGCGAAGACCGGTCCAGCGACGAGGTCAGCGCTTCGCAGGCTTCCGCCATTTCCCGAAGTTTTTGCACCGCATTTTCGGGAGCCATGGCGATCTCTACCAATCCTTCGGAAAGGACGCGGCGATATTGGGAAGCTCCCCGAAACCTCAATTCGTTGACCACCGAAGGATGATCCCACGCCCGCACGAACAATTGGTGGTAACTCGATTTAGCCGGGTCCGTTGCGGCCAGCCCCCCAAGCCCCGATGGCCTCGGTGAAAACCAGGGGCTCTGCCTAGCCAAGGCTTCCCTCTGCTCCTGCTCATCCAGCCACAAGGCGAATTGGAGCGCCTGCGAGGATTGCCGACTGTTGCTACCCACCCCCAAAAGCCACTGCGTGCCCGGGTCGACCAGCACGGCCTGAGCCCCCGCAACCCAGTCCAGCGATTTCGCGTCGCCTCCCAAACCCTCGCCGACCAATCGTGCCGAACGTTGAGCCAACCGGCACTCCAACAGAACGGCTCCTTCCCCAACCGCATCCACCTCCTGCGAGCTAAGGGTGTCGACCGGCGGATCGGCTTGCGACCCATTTTCTTTGTCCGAAGGCTGCGACTCGGAAAGCCCGACGTTTTCATCGACAGCGGGCCAACCAATCGCCCAAGGACTTTTCTGCATCCCGACACGCTCCCACGCATCGCCATGAGACACCAACCACACTTCGGGATCTCGCCGCGCAAGACTGGCCCACAGCATCACCGCCTTGACGAAAGTTTGGGTCAAAAACTTCGGCTTCATCTCCAGGGGATCAAACAGCAGACTCGATTGGTTTCCCGACGGCGACAAACTCGCCAACACCACCAGGAATCGATCCAGCGCCGCCTGCCGATCGATTCGCTCGAAGAACGGACCTCTCCAGAACTCTGGATCGACCGCTACGCTGGCCGCCAAGTTGGTCTGGCCATCCCAAGAGGGTGCCTCCTGCAATCCGAATGGCCATGCCTCGAGCCTCTGAGCCGACGCGTCGATGCGTTCTTCGCTCGCCACTTGCCCTCGCACCAACACCGGAAAAGAAGCTCCCAGCGGCTCCCCCCACAGCTTCCCGCCATAGGTCCCCATCCGCTGCCAGTGTCGGGGCCAACGAACCGAAGGATCGTCGCTGGACCACCGCCCCTCATCCCGCAATGCTCGTTCCAGAGATCCACTGAGCACCCCCAGTTCGGCCACCTCCCCCAGCAAGCCAGAGGGAAAAATCCACAGATCACTGCTCCGCTTGGCCGCCTCCGAGATCTGATCGCCGGTCACCGCCTCCAGAACAACGCCCTGCTGAGCCACCGCTTGCCAGCGCGTCGATAGCAGTTGCTCCCAAACTTTGGTGCTCTCTTGCTCACCCTCCGTCACCAGGACCACACGCAATGGAGGACGAGTGCCGGAGCTGGTTTGGCTCTGGGCACCAGAGGAGTCGCCGGCAGCGGATTGTGGGCGATCGCTTCCAGTGCACCCCAGGCTCAGTGCCGCCAAGATCAGCAGCACACCACCGATCCATCGATCGTTACCAACCCTCCAGCTGCTCATCCAGTCCACTCCTGCCTGACGGCATTCTTCTTCGATTCCAATTCGCTTCCTATCAATCACCCGCCCCTTGGCTCACTTCCCCCCAGTCATCCACCCTCGCAGCCCTCGGGCGCCGGGGAGGGGATTGGGAACCCCATCCGCCTACACCCTGCAAGGGGGAACCCGTCGCGATCGATCGGCCCCCAGGGCCTGGCGGCAGTGATTTCCCGCGAGGTACTACGAACCCCAGTGGGTTTTGGTTTCCCCCGGTCAGGACGCAACCAAGTCCTCCACCCCTGCCTAAAATCGCTCTCTCCCTGGTAAAATGGCGGTTTTGGGGACGATGGAACTCCTATTCCACCTTCGCCCCATCCCGAATTTCTTGCGTCTTTCGAAAAGGGCACCAGCATGGGGTATTACCTGGGAGTCGATATCGGTACGTCGGGAACCAAGAGTCTCCTGATCGATGCCCAGGGGAGAATCCTGGCGGAAGCTTCGGCCGGTTACGACGTTCTGATGCCACGCCCGATGTGGACTGAGCAGGATCCGGATGCGTGGTGGGATGCGACGATCAAGACGATTCGCGCTGTTGTCCGCAAAGCCAAGGTGCCCGCTGCCGACATCAAGGCCATCGGGCTAAGCGGCCAGATGCACGGTTCGGTCTTTCTCGACTCCAAACAGCAGGTCATTCGGCCGGCGATCCTCTGGAATGACCAGCGGACCGGCGAGCAGTGCGAGGAGATCACGCGGCGCGCGGGCGGGAGGGCGAAGCTGATCGAAATGGTAGCCAACCCAGCCCTGACCGGCTTCACCGCTCCCAAACTGCTCTGGCTGCGGAAGCATGAACCGAAGCATTACGACCGCCTGCGGCACCTTCTTCTCCCCAAAGACGAGATCCGCCGACGACTGACCGGCCAACTGGCAACCGACGCCAGCGACGCCAGCGGCATGCTGCTGCTGGATGTCGCCAAGAGGCAGTGGTCCAAGCCGCTGTTGAGCAAACTGGAAATCGATCCCTCGATTCTGGCTCCCGTGTTTGAATCCGAACAGGTGACCGGAACGCTGCTCCCCGAAGTCGCCAAATCGCTCGGCCTCTCCCCGCACTGCAAGGTGGTTGGCGGAGCCGGGGACTGCGCCGCCGGCGCCGTGGGCAATGGGATCGTCCAGCAAGGGATCCTCACCGCCTCCCTGGGCACCTCCGGTGTCGTCTTCGTCCACAGCGACAAACCACAGATCGATTCCCTTGGAAGACTCCACACGTTCTGCCACGCCGTGCATGGCAAGTGGCACATGATGGGAGTCACCCTTTCGGCCGCCGGTTCGCTGCAGTGGCTGGTCCAGCAGGTACTGCAAGGGGGGGATGAAAAGCAATCGCGGGAGCTATTCAAACTGCTCAACAAGGAAGCGGAGACGATCCCACCCGGTAGCGAAGGACTCTACTTCCTACCCTACCTTGCTGGAGAAAGAACTCCGCATGCGAACCCGAAAGCACGTGGTTGCTTCATCGGGCTGACCAACGCGCACCGGCGAGCTCACCTAGCCAGATCGGTCATGGAAGGGGTTGGCTATTCGCTGCGGGAGAGCCTTAGCATCCTGCAACAGATGAAGATCCCCGTCAAAGAGATCCGTCTGAGCGGTGGTGGCGCCCAAAGCCCGCTGTGGAAGCAGATGCTCTCCGACATTTTTGGCCAGTCCACCTGCACCATCAACGCCGAACAAGGCCCCGCCTTCGGTGTCGCTCTGCTGGCCGCAGTAGGAGATGGCGCCTACCGATCGATCGAAGAAGCATGCAAGGCGACGATCCAGGTGGTCGAAAAAATTCCGGCGCGCAAAAAGGAAAAGACCGCCTACGACGCCCGCTTCCCCATCTACCAGGAACTCTATCAAGCCCTTCGCCCCACATTCGACGCCATCGATTCGACCGAATCGTAGCCAAGGCTACATTTGAACTTACGTTCTAACGAGGAAAATGAATCGAGGTTTTTGTGTTTTTCGTCATCTCCCTGATTCGCCACGGACAATCGCTGAACAATGCCCTCCCTGACTCCCAGCGAGTCGACGATCCCGGTTTGACCGATTTGGGCAAGCGTCAAGCGGAACATCTTGGATACTGGCAACCGGAACTACCCGTGCAGCATCTGTTCTGCAGCCCCTTCCTCCGTTCCCTGGAGACCACCGTTCCCCTGGCCGCTCAGACCGGCATCCTTCCGTCGATCCGCGCGGATCTGTTCGAGCAGGGGGGCTGTTATGCCGGAAATTCATCGGTCGGCAAAAAACCGCGCCCCGGCATGGGCAGCTCGGAGCTCTCTGAGCGATTCCCTCAATGGGAGGTCGACCCCAGAATCGCTCCGGAAGGCTGGTGGCATGGTCGCCAATACGAGTCGCATGAGGAAGCAACCGCTCGCGCAGCACAGGTCAAGCGATGGCTGGAACAGGAAGTGGCGCAGCAGTCTCAGCACGCCGCTCTGGTGATTCACGCCGATTTCAAGGAGCGACTGTTGGAGGCGATCATGGGGCTGGTTCCCGACGAAGTGATCGACTACCCCATCTACAACACCTCCATCACTCAACTGGCTTGGGACTCCCGCCGCTGGATAGCGCAAAGCATCAATCGCGTCGCACATCTCCCCCCAAGCCTCCTATCCCACTAACTGCAGTGGAAGAACAACCCTGCGCTGCAGATACGATTAAGGAACCTCGGATCTGCATCGAACCTAGGGAGAGTGCCCACAGCGGATACCAACTGGACACCCAAGCAGGAATCGCGAATGGGCATGGGCTTTCCATCACTTCTTGCCTTCTTGCCTTCTTGCCTTCTTGCCTTCTTGCCTTCTTGCCTTCGCGGCTTCGCGGCTTCGCGGCTTCGCGTGAGCCGAGAAGCGAGTTGCAAGATATCGCGGGGAGTTAGGGAGTGAAAAACATCGTCCATAGAAGTTGCCTCCGCGTGGCGATAGAATTCCTCACATCGGCGTAGAATCGCCCTTCACACGTCATCGAAACGGGTGTTTTGTGCCGCTGGAAGCGGAACTGCCTCTGTCCTTTGGCAACCTCGGTTCGCGGGACGATCTGCCGCGGAGGGGACCCAAAGAAGGGTCGGGCTGCCCCTGGACCCTGGATTCGCATCGGTAACTTGCGTTACAGTGACGGAAAGAATCGAGCGATTGGGATCGATGGATGAGTCGATCGATGGCGTTCACTCTTGTCGGAAAGCTGCCATGCACAAGAACCCCCGACAACTCCTCCACTACCTCGGCATGGCGATCCAGGGTGTCGGCCTACTGATGTTCGCCTCCCTTTTCCTCAACTTCGCCCGCCGCTTTGGCGACTTCAACGATTTCGATCGTCGCATGCAGACCCAAGCGACGATTGGTTTTCTATCGATGGCGCTGATCGTCGCTGGAAAACTGCTTTGCTTTGGGGTCGTGCGAGGCGCTCAATACCTCGATTGGCGCAGCGATCCCAACCATGCGCAACCTCGATTCACCCCCTTCACCAGGATGAAAAGTGGCACTCAGCATGATCCTAAGGACGATGGGAGACTGCCACTGGGAAGGCAGCCAGAAACAATCGTCCTCTTGAAATGCAGACGCTGTGGAGAGACCAGCGGGGAGAAGGCGAAATTCTGCCAAGCTTGCGGCGAAAAGCTATAGCGCTTACCAGCAGGCCATTTGCGAAGGCATCAGCCAGGGAGAAAATCCTGGATATCGAGCAGCGAAGTGAGCCGGTAACCGGCTGCCTCGATCGCTTCTCTTCCTCCCTCCAGGCGATCGATCACCGCCATCACACCGATCACCTCCAAACCAAACTGGGTCGCCGCAGCGGCCGCCTGCAGCGCGCTACCACCACTGGTGACGACGTCTTCAACGATGATGCAGCGCATACCAGGTTCCACCGGGCCTTCCACCTGACGACCCATCCCATGCGCTTTGGCTTCCTTTCGCACCATGAAGCCACGGATATGAATTCCCTGCTGACCGCAAAGAGTCACCACCGACGCCGTGATCGGGTCGGCTCCAATCGCCATCCCACCGATCGCGTCGGGCGTTTCTCCCCGCATCGACTCGATCATCCCCTGCGCAATGCAGTTGGCTCCACGGGGATGCAAAGTCACCTGCCGGCAATCGAGGTAGTAGGAAGCGGTTTTGCCGCTGGCCAGCGTGAAGGTCCCAAACCGCAATGCATGCTTCCGGACCAATTCCTTCAATTCCGCTTTCCAGTCCAAGGCAATCTCCCTTCGTGCTGCATTCGATTTCGTGGCTCTTCTCGCCAAAGTACGAAGTGTAGCTCTGGCAGGTTCCTGCGAAACCCCACCCATCCTCGATCAGGCGACTCGAAACCGAGCTGGAGACGCTAAGAGCGAGAGGCGATCAGAGCGCCATCCGACCATTTTGCGGGCCGTGGGGCAAACGCCACCCACTGCAAGAGAAGCGGTGCCATTCTGAAATTGCAGCTCCATCTCAGCGGCACAGTGAGGTTCCTGAACCTATCTCTCTTGCGATTCTCGCACTGGGCGCCGTCGGAGCCGCCTATAGGGCTCGCAGAAGATTGGTTGCGGCATAAACCAGGGTGCATCTAAGACTCGATTCAACAAGAGACGGTCTGCATCGACGCAGACCGTTTTTTTATGGCGCAACTAGAAAGTACGCCGAACGATCATCGCCAGATCCTGGCGAGAACAAAAGGACTTCTGTTCCAGCATATTGCGTTTTCCCGCCCGGACCCGGTGGCACTGCAATCACGCCAGAAAATGAACCTTTGAACATCAATTTAATGCAAAGAAATAAACAAATAGACACTCATTTTCGGCTTTCGAAAAGTTTTTTTCGAGAAAACCAAAAATCAGAGCGCAACTGCCAACCCAAAAGTTGTTCTCCATCCCAGGAGTTGTTGTCAGGAGGACGTGGTGAGGAATTGGCAAGGTTTTGATACGAGGTGCAATCTTGGTTTTTCGTTGGAATCTTTGGCGAATGGCGCTGGCGTCAGTTTCAGTATGCAGCGCGATGTTTTTTGGTGTTGCTTCCCAGGACGCGATGGCTGCCATCGTCTACGACAATGGACCGCCCAGCTTATCCGACGGAGGTGAAATCACAGAATATGTGTTTGCAAATGACTTCACACTGGCGTCGGCAACCAACGTGACCGGCGGCTCCATTTACATCGGTGGGATCGCCGGTTTGGGGGGCATTGCCAAGTGGGATGGCGCGTTTGACTATTGGCTGTTCGCCGATAGCTCGAACTCTCCTGGCACGGCACTGACTAGCGGCGCCGCTACCGGTGTCACCTCGACGAGCATTGGTGCAGGAGCGTGGCCCCATGGCACGGATATCTACCGAATCGACTTCAATCTTGCGTCGACATTTTTAGCCGCTGCAGGCACAAAGTATTGGTTCGGGGTGCACCTTTCCAGTAACTACGATCGTGACTTTATCTTCTGGGTGCTGACTCCTAACACCGGCCTCAACGGCACACGCAGCCAGCATAGCCAGTTCGGTACGTTCAACAATTGGCAATTAGGGTATAACGAAAATGCCTTTTCTCTCAACGGCAGCCCAGCCGGTGGATCTGTTCCGGAACCAACCTCTCTAGCGATCTTCGGGCTGGGTGCTGTCGGAGCCGCCTACAGGGCTCGCAGAAAACTGATTGCGGGATGAACCATCGGGCTCATCCGTCCCTGATATCACAAAGAACGGTCTGCATCGACGCAGACCGTTCTTTAGTTCGACTCGGTTGTTCTTTTGGGAAACCAATGACTTCACCACCTCCGGACGGGATGGCCGTGCGATCGGGGAGGCGACTCCTTCCCAGCCGATCGCGGATGGCGCCCAGCGCAAAGCCTGCCCCATCTATTTCTCTGTGGCTCCGTGCCTCCGTGTGGGCCAACCGGGGCTCCGAGTGAGCCAAGGAGGAACGAGCCAAATGGCGCGGGGAAATGGTGAGCTAAAAACGTGGTTGGTTCTTAACGCGAACCAGTCCATCGATGTCCCGTTTGACGGGAACCTCCATCATCTCCCGATGATTTCCACCTTGCTGCCGCGATCTAGCATCCCGAATACGTCGGCCGCATCGATGGGGCTGAGGCTGATGCATCCCATCTGGTCCGAACCGCCGCTGGGATTCTGCGGGCTTCCATGCAGGCACAGCCCCTCGCCAAGATCGATCCAGATTCCACCGTAAGGATTGGCGGGATCTCGGCCATCGATCGCCGTCCCTCCTAGCCCGTAGTAGTTGCGATCCTTCAGCTTTTCGACAACCACACACGACTTGGGGCGGATTGCCATATCCTTGCCAAACGACACCGGGAATCGTCCCGCATAAAGCTCGCCCAGGAACATCGTCAGTTCGCTTCGCTCGAGATCCACCTCCGCGCGAAATGGACCGCTTAGAACCTTCAAGCGAGTATCAGGCAGAAGGTGGAGCGGATCGGTGATGCCGTTGATGCGCGAGAGAATGTCGGCAGGCACTTTGTAGCTGCGCGCGATCGAATCCATCGTCTCGCCCTGGATCACCACATGCGGTGTCTTTTCCAGATAGTGCTTGCGGGAATAGATCACTTCTCCCGCGAGGAAATCGAGCGAATCCATCAGCTGGGCCTGCTGCGGATGCGTCAACTCTGGTGCCCTGTAGAAAAGGCTCAGCGTCGCCAACGCTTCCTTCAGCTGCCCTCGCTGGATCTGTTCGAGCGCCATTCGTTTGGCGTTTTCGAAAGACCTAGTGGTGGTGCTATTGGGCAAACCTGGCTCAACGCTTGGCGTCTGCCCCGAGCTAGCAGCATTCGCTGCTAAGGAGTCTTGTGAGAGCGACTGCTGGGGCGTATCGCCTGCGGCTGGCGCTGCTAAAGCGCGGGCCGTTGGTGCAGGCTGGTCTAGCTTGGGGGTGGTCAGATCGCGGACGGTAGCGACATCTTTTCCGTGCGCATCTGGGAGTGATAGCCCCAAACCAGCAGGCTGGCTTGCAGGTGCAGCGATGCTGGGAAAGCCACCTTGCGAAGCGCTCTGCGGTGCAGGAGGCTGCGTGGTGCTCACCGAACTGGCAGAGGTCCCAAATGGTCCCGTGGCGGCTCCTTCGGTGGGGTCGAGTCGATCCAGCGAGGAGGCGGAGTCCGACGCCGCGGGTGAGTCCAAGGGTGGGAAACCGGTCAAACGAGCGGGAGGGGCAGTGGTGCCAGAAGGGGTCTGGTAGACAGGGTTGGCGACCGAATCGGAAGGACCATTCGCACGAGCTTTCGGGTTACCTTCCTTCGATGAGCGACCTACCGAAGGTCCCGATCCGGGGACCTGAAAGGGGCCGTTGTCGAAGTCGGGCTGCAGGTCCATACCCGGCCCCAGGCTTCCTTCCATTTCCTGCAAAAGACTTGCCGGAATCTCAACTCCTGGATCGTTCAATGCGACGTACACGCCGTAAATCGCAGCTAGCAGCATCACCACAACGACCGAAGTCTTGATGGTTTGCATGACGGTCCTCCTTGACCGACTTCGTCGACTCACCGAATCCTGTCCTCACACTGCATCCAGCCACAGGCTTGCCGGCAGCGTTCCAGGCGGGGCGATCCCGCGGGACGCAAAGGATGTAGCAAAGTACAGGTACCGTTGCCAGAGCAAACTTTGCCGCTGTACTGGCAAGAACTGGCTTAGGTCGCAAAGACAACGGCTAGTTCTTTCGGATTGCTAGCAGCCGGACCTAGCCGCTACGATGGAACTGGGATTTCAACGAACTGCGGCATCCTTCGCGGCAGTGGAAAAATCCTCGGTCCAAAGAAAATGTTTCCTGAGTCCCACCGGCCGATGGCTGGATGAGGCGGATCTGTTTCATGGGAGTCTTGCTATGATTCGCGTCGGTCTGGCTGGGGTTGGTTTCATGGGCTGGATCCATTACTTGGCCTACCAGCGTTCCTCCTCGGCCCGACTGGTGGCTTTTGCCTCGCGCGACGCGGGGAAGCGTAGGGGGGATTGGAGCGGAATTCGGGGGAATTTTGGCCCGCCGGGTGAGCAGATCGATGTGTCGGGGATGCGGGTCTATGATCAGGTCGAACAGCTACTGGCCGATCCTGAGATCGACGTGATCGATATTTGCCTGCCGCCTCATTGCCACGTCGATGTCGCCATCGCCGCGCTGCAGGCAGGCAAGCATGTCTTCTGCGAGAAACCGCTGGCGCTGACCCCGGAGGCAGGCCGCCAGATTTTGGCGCAGGCGAATGCTTCCGGCAAATGTGTCATGGTGGCTCAGGTTCTTCCCTACATGGGCCCCTATCGCTATGCGCTCGAAGGCGTTCAGCAGGGGCGCTGGGGTCGGCCGTTGGGAGGTCATTTCAAACGGTTGATCTCGCCGCCCGACTGGATTCCTGATTTTTACGAAATGGACCGCGTCGGAGGTCCTATGATCGACCTCCATGTGCACGATGCGCACTTCATCGACTTGATCTTCGGCCGGCCGAAATCGGTAGTCGCAAGTGGCCCCACCCACGGCTCCGCCGCTCGACTGGCGCAGATTCTTTATCGCTTCCCGGATCCCTCGGTCGGCGTAACGGCCGCCTGCGGGGTGGTGGAGCAGCCGGGGCGGCCGTTCACTCATGGATTTGAGCTGCATTGCCAGCAGGCAACCTTGCAGTTCGAACTGTCGGTGCTCAGCGACCGCGTCGAATCGATGCCTCTGAAGGTGCTGCATCAGGATGGCCGGGTTGAGTGGCCGCAATTGCCGGAGTCCGACGATGTTGCGGCCTTCCAGCAGGAGATTGAAGACATGGCCCGCAGCGTCCAAACCGGCAAGATTGAACCGCGGCTGGATGGCCAGCGGGCCAGCGATGCGATTGCTGCGTGCCATGCCGTCCAGCGATCGGTTCTTTCGGGCGGCCGTGAGGCGCCGATCGATTGAAAAAACCAATGCCTGCGTTCCATCTGGCTGATGAGCCGTGCCATGATCTGGGTTGCTCTTGCGACTTTGGCGCTTGCCATTTAGGTTAGGGCGACGGTTTGGGGGAATTTCGATCCCGATCGCTTGGCCCGTTCCGCGCAGGAGCTGTGACTTCGTCTATGAATTCTTACCAGCTGACCCACCTCAAGCAGTTGGAAGCCGAAAGCATCCACATCATCCGCGAAGTGGCTGCCGAGTTCCGAAAACCGGTCATGCTTTATTCGATCGGCAAGGATTCGGCGGTGATGACTCATCTGGCGCTCAAGGCGTTCTATCCCGCCAAGCCACCATTCCCTTTTCTCCACGTCGACACGACATGGAAGTTTCGGGAGATGATTGAGTTTCGCGACAACTATGTCGGGAAGCAGTTGGGGATTCAGCTGCTGGTCAATATCAACCACGAGGGGTTGAAGCTGGGTATCGACCCGGCGACCAACAGCGAGAAGCACACCGAAGTCATGAAGACCGACTCGCTGAAGCAAGCGTTGACCAAATATGGCTTTGATGCTGCCTTTGGTGGCGCGCGGCGAGACGAGGAGAAATCGCGGGCCAAGGAGCGAGTCTTTTCGTTCCGCGATCAGTTTCATCGCTGGGATCCCAAGAACCAGCGCCCAGAGCTATGGAATCTCTACAACTCCAAGGTCAATCCAGGGGAGAGCATCCGCGTCTTCCCGCTGTCCAACTGGACCGAGCTGGACGTGTGGCAGTACATCTACATGGAAGATATCCCTCTTCCCGATCTCTACTTCGCCAAGAAGCGGGCCGTCGTCTGGCGCAATGGGACCTGGATCCACAAGAACGACGACCGACTGAAGCTTCGGCCCGGCGAAGAGCTGGTGGAGAAAATGGTTCGTTTTCGGACCTTGGGATGTTACCCATTGACCGGTGCGGTCGAATCGGAAGCGACGACCTTGCCGGAGATCATCCAGGAGATGCTGCTGACCACCACCAGCGAACGGCAGGGACGCATCATCGACCAGGATGCGGGCGGGGCGGGCATGGAGGAAAAGAAGAAGCAAGGTTATTTCTAGGACCAATATGTCTCACAAAAGCGATCTGATTGCCACCGACATCCTGGCCTACCTGAAGCAGCACGAGCAGAAGGAGCTGCTTCGCTTCATCACCTGCGGCAGCGTCGACGACGGCAAAAGCACGCTCATCGGCCGACTGCTGTACGATTCCAAGATGATCTACGAAGATCAGCTGAAGCAACTGGAATCCGAAAGCGTCGTGCACGGTACGGTGGGCGGAGGTTTCGATCCAGCGCTAGTCACCGACGGACTGAAGGCCGAGCGGGAGCAGGGGATCACGATCGACGTGGCGTATCGATATTTTTCGACCGCCAAACGCAAGTTCATCATCGCCGACACGCCGGGTCATGAGCAATACACCCGCAACATGGCGACGGGGGCATCGACCGCCGACCTGGCGATCATTTTGATCGATGCCCGCTATGGCGTGCTGACGCAGACCAAACGCCATAGCTTCATCGTTTCGCTGCTGGGGATCCGCCACGTGGTGGTGGCGATCAACAAGATGGATCTGATGGACTTCAAACAGGAAGTCTTCGAAAAGATCTGCGATGACTACCGCCAGTTCGCTTCGCGATTGGACCTGCCCGATCTGCACTTCATCCCGATGGCGGCGCTGCATGGCGACAACGTCGTCGACCCCAGCCCCAAGATGCCATGGTATCAAGGGTCTCCCTTGATGAACTTCCTGGAGACCGTCTACATCGGATCGGACCGCAACTACGAAGACTTCCGATTCCCCGTCCAGTACGTCAATCGTCCGAATCTCGATTTCCGCGGCTTCTGCGGCACCATCGCCTCGGGAATCATTCGCACCGGAGAAGAAGTCCTAGTGCTTCCATCGAAGCGACGGGCCAAGGTGAAGCGGATCGTCACGATGGACGGCGACCTGGAGGAAGCCGCTGTGCCGCAGTCGGTCACCCTGACCCTGGACACTGAAGTCGACTGCAGCCGGGGGGAGATGATCGTCAAGCCGGGGAATGTTCCGAAGGTCAGCAATCGCTTTGATGCGACGATCGTCTGGATGACCGATGAACCGATGGTGCCCGGCAAGTCGTACCTCTTCAAGCACACCACGCAATCGGTGATGGGTTCGGTCGATACGCTTCGCTACCGCGTCGATGTCAACACGCTCCATCGCGCCCCAGCGTCGGAACTACAGCTGAACGAAATCGGTCGATGTTCGATCACCGTCAACCAGCCGATCTTCTTCGACGGCTACCGCCGCAACCGCACCTCGGGCGCGTTCATCGTCATCGATCGAATCACCAACATCACCGTCGGAGCCGGCATGATCTCCGACCGCGACGTTCTCGATGCCCGCACCCCGGCCTCCTGGGAAGTCTCTGAGGTCCCTGAGGAGATCGATGGAAAGATTGAGCGGGTGACTGCCCAGGAGCGGCATGCCCGTTTTGGCCAGCGCCCCCATACCCTGCTGCTGACCGGACTGACCGGCGTTGGCAAGAGCTCGGTGGCGGCGGCTGTCGAAAGACTGCTGTTCGACCAGGGAAGAGCTGTTACCGTGATCGAAGGGGGCGCCATCCGTCAGGGACTCAACCAAGACTTGGGATTCACGCCGGAGGATCGAGCTGAGAATTTGCGCCGTGCGGCATTTGTATCGCGCATCTTCAACGAAGCTGGTTTGATCTGCATCGCTGCCTTTGTCGCGCCCAACGATGCAGTGCGCCAACGGATGATCGATACCATCGGACGCGATCGCTGCCTGCTGGTCCACTTGACGGCCGATGAAGCCTACCGCAAAGCACACGACCCACGCGGGATCTACGCGCGAGCCGAACGTGGAGAGATCCTGCACATTCCAGGGATCAATGCGACGTACGAGCCGCCGCAGACCAGCGACCTGGAATTGGATATGCAGACGATGTCGCATTCGGAAGCCGCACAGCGCATTGTCGCTCTGATGCAGGAGCGTGGGCTCATCCGCGGATAATCCGATGCCCGTGGACGAATCGAAGCGAAATTGGATCCTGGCGATTGAATCGACCTGCGATGAAACCGCAGCCGCTGCCATCCTCGATGATCGCAGCGTGGTCGCTTCCGTCATCGCAACCCAGGAAGCACTCCACCAGCGATTCGAGGGAGTCGTTCCGGAAATCGCAGCACGGGCTCATCTGGAACGGATTGTGCCGGTGATCGATCAAGTGCTTCGCGAAGCTAGACTTGAGCGGGAACGCCTGCAGGCGATCGCGGTGGCCAACGAACCGGGCTTGCCCGGGTCCCTGGTGGTCGGATTGGCAGCTGCCAAGGCGCTATGCCTGGCGTGGAACAAGCCCCTGGTGACGATCGACCACATCCAGGCTCATCTCTATGCATGCCAGATGGCCACCAGCGAGAACCTCTATCCAAACGTCGGCTTGGTGGTCAGTGGCGGACACACGCACCTCTTTCACTGCCATAGCCCCGTTCACTGGGAACTGCTCGGCGGGACCATCGATGACGCCGCAGGCGAAGCGTTCGACAAGGTAGCCGTGATGCTGGGACTTCCCTTCCCAGGTGGCAGCCATCTGGCCCAACTGGCTCACTCGGGAAATCCGAAAGCTTTCGATTTCCCCAGACCGATGCTGCAGGATCCTCACTCGCTGGACTTCAGCTTTTCCGGGCTGAAAACCTCGGTGCGGTACCAACTGGTTGGCCCAGGAAAGCAGGACTTTGACCAGGTCGATGTGACGCCTCGCAAGCGAGCCGATGTAGCGGCCAGTTTCCAGCAGGCGGTCGTCGACTGCATTGTCGAGAAGAGCTTGCGGGCCTTGCGGAGGACGGGGCTAAAGAAGCTTTGCGTCGGCGGCGGCGTCGCGGCCAACCGGTCCCTGCGAGATCAACTCACCAAGGCCTGCCAGCGACGCCGCATCTCGCTCCACCTAGCCCCCAGACCCTGGTGCACCGACAACGCAGCCATGGGGGCCATCGCTTGGGAGAAACTGGAGCGATCTCAATTCTCTCCGCTGGATGTCGATATCACGCCTGGCCTACGGCGCGGTTAGTCAATCCGACCCGGTGTTGTTGCATCGCGCCGACCGCTTCGCTAGTCTCTATCTCCTCCGGATCTGATGGCTCCGCCCACCTCCCTCAAGGAAAATCGCTCATGGTTGGCCATCCTCATGCGAATGTCCATTCGGAGGATCCCAGCGATTCGCCGCAGCGGCAGGCGAGTCGTTCACGGCTTGGGCTGATCTTCTTCGCTCTCTATCTGACAGCCTACGCCGCATTTGTGCTCTGCAATACCTTTCAGCCCCAGGCGATGGAAAAGGCCGGCCCCGCTGGGATCCAGTGGTCGGTCGCTTCCGGAATGGGGCTGATCTTGCTGGCGGTGCTGTTCTCGGTTGTCTACGGCTACCTATGCCGATCGGGAAGGAAGTGATCGGATGACCTACCAGTTTGAATGGCTGCCGTTTGCCGTCTTCCTGCTCATTGTTCTGGCGACCGTGGGACTCAGTTTTTATCTCGGAAGCCGTGCGAAATCGGCAAGCGGGTACTTTGCTGCGGGAGGCGGAATCCACTGGTTTGTCAATGGAGTGGCCTTCGCCGGCGATTATCTATCCGCTGCGTCGTTTCTTGGCATCTGCGGGATGATTGCCTTCTATGGCTACGATGGCTTCCTCTATTCCATCGGCTATCTGGCGGGATGGGTCGTGGCGCTCTTTGTGGTCGCCGAACCGATGAAGCGGATGGGAAAGTACACTTTCGCCGATGCGCTCGACAGTCGATTCCAGTCGCGCGGCATCCAACTGGCAGCAGGGCTAAGCACCCTGGCGGTCAGCCTCTTCTATCTGATTCCGCAAATGGTGGGAGCCGGCGCCCTGGTCAAACCACTGCTAGGCCTTCCGCAGTGGGTGGGCGTCGCGATGGTCGGCGCGGTGGTCATCCTCATCGTCACCACCGCTGGCATGGTCAGCACCACCTATGTCCAGTTTCTCAAAGGAGCGCTACTGGTCCTCTTTTCCTTCGTTCTGACGGTGCTGATCCTCCAGCGCGGATTGGTGGTTGCCGCCGGCTCCTCCGATGGAAAACCGCTTCTAACCCCTCAGCAGGTCACCGAGATCCCAGGAAGTGGCAAATGGATCGATGGACTCCCGCAAGGACGCGGTCCCAATCAAGCGGATCTGCGGCCCGTTGGACAGATCGCCTCCCTGCCGTCTGGCGTCCAGAAGACAGGGCCCCTGGGGCCAATCGAATACCTAAAGCAAATCCAGGAAAGCCAGATCGTGCTCTGGGCTCCTACCGCCGGCAAGGATCCCCAAGGGAACAAAACCACCACCTACACGCCGCGAACCGTCGCGGGCAGTGAACTGATGCGGCCAGGGAATCTGCCCGCCTTCGCCGGAATTCGCGACACCAGCAGTTGGGGCCGATGGAATTTCCTCTCTCTGATGCTGGCCCTCTTCTGCGGAACGGCATCCCTTCCCCATATCCTGATCCGCTACTACACGGTGCGAGACCAAGCTGCCGCACGCAAAAGCACGATTGTCGGGATCGCCACGATCGGCGCCTTCTACGTGATGACCCTCTACATGGGACTGGGCGCCATGACCAGTGGAGCGATCGACCCGAGCGATTCCAATATGGCAGCACCTCTTCTGGCCAGATCCTTCTCCCAATGGCTTTTCGCCGTCATCTCAGCCATCGCCTTCACCACCGTTCTGGGGACGGTTAGTGGTCTGATCATCGCCAGCTCCGGGGCCATCGTCCACGACCTGATCGTCGGAGTATGCAAAGTACCTCTCTCCGAAACCCAGCAGGTTCGATTCGCCAAATTCGCGTCGGTCGCTGTGGGCCTGGTGGCGATCGCTCTGGGCATTCTCTTCAGCGGGATGAATGTCAGCTACTTGGTGGGCTGGGCCTTCAGCGTCGCCGCGTCGGCCAATCTCCCGGCGCTGATCCTTCTCCTTTTCTGGAAACGGACCACCGCCCAGGGAATCACCGCCGCCGTCCTTGTGGGCATGGTCAGCTCCCTGGCCTGGATCCTGCTCAGCGGGGACACGTTCAAGGCGATCTACGGCTTGCCAGCCGAAAAAGCGTGGGTTCCGTTCAGCCAACCCGGCTTGGTCACCATCCCCCTGGGATTTCTGACGCTGATCGTCGTCTCCCTGGCCACCCAGCCCAAACCTCGATAGCCTCCCCTGGTACCTCTTCCCCCTCCGACAACGCCCGTGGGTAGCTAGCAAAAGGGGGAAAGCTCCCCCCTGGTTGGATGCCGTGCGAAAAAGCGCGAAATTGCCTTCGTCTGGCGAGCGTTTCCATCGGATCCCGCAGCCAATCGGACTCCTTCCGCGAGCCGTTAGAAGCCTGACTGATGCAGACCTTTTGCGGTATCCAGACCCTATGCGTTTTGCAAGAATAAGGTGAACCCGGACAATCGATTCGATCGATACAACCGGTGTATCTTTCCATGCCAACCGCCAGGTCCGCATCAGGTTTCGCCATCCATGTCCACCGAATCTCCGCAGGCTCCGCACCTCGACAAGTCCATTCAGTCGCTTTCCCATGTCACCGTTCGGCTGGCAGGGGATTCGGGCGACGGGATGCAGTTGGCCGGTACCCAGCTAACCAACACCTCCGCTTTGCACGGCAACGACGTTGCGACATTCCCCGATTTCCCCGCCGAGATTCGCGCTCCGCGTGGGACGCGCGCGGGAGTTTCAGGGTTTCAGGTTCAGTTTGCATCGCATGAAGTCCATACCCCGGGCGACACCCTGGACGCGCTGGTGGCGATGAACCCGGCCGCCTTGGTGACCAACCTTCCCGATCTTCGCAAGACGGGGCTCCTGATCGTCAATGAAGACAATTTCGACGACAAGGATTTGAAGCTGGCCAAGCTTTCAACCAACCCATTGGACGACCCGGCGATGGAGAACTACCGCCTGGTCCGCGTTCCAATGACTCGCCTGACTCTCAAGGCAGTTGCAGCGGAGGGATTGGGACAGAAAGAAGCCGATCGCTGCAAGAACTTTTTTGCGATGGGTTTGGTTTATTGGCTTTATGGCCGCGACTTGGATGCCACACTGCGCTTCATCCATGGAAAGTTCGGCGGCGGCAAGCCAGAGGTGGCGCGAGCCAACGAAAGAGCGTTGAGGGCGGGCTGGGCGTTTGGTGAAACAACAGAAGCTTTCGGTACCACCTACCGCATCGAACCGGCTCAACTTCCTCCAGGGACCTATCGCAACATCATGGGCAACCAGGCCCTGGCGATCGGTCTGGTTGCGGCCGCAAAGAGGTCGGGCAAGGAGTTGTTCTATGCTTCCTACCCGATAACCCCTGCCAGCGATATCCTTCATGAACTGAGCCGCTTGAAGCATTTTGGGGTGCTGACCTTTCAGGCGGAAGACGAAATCGCTGCCGTGTGCAGCGCCATCGGTGCCTCCTATGGTGGCCAGATGGCCGTCACCACCTCCAGTGGACCTGGGATCGCTTTGAAGGCCGAGGCGATGGGGCTGGCGATCATGCTGGAACTGCCGCTGCTTGTCATCGACGTTCAGCGAGGCGGCCCCAGTACGGGCCTCCCCACCAAGACCGAACAAGCCGATCTGCTCCAGGTACTCTTCGGCCGAAACGGGGAAGCACCACTCCCCGTGCTCGCGGCGCAAAGCCCAGCCGACTGCTTCCAGATCGTTCAGGAAGCTTGGATGATCGCCACCCGATTGATGGTTCCCGTCGTGGTCCTGTCAGATGGCTACATCGCCAACGGGGCCGAGCCGTGGGCGGTTCCCGATCCGGCCAAGCTGACGCCGATCGCGATCGAACATCCGCAAGGTCCTCCCTCCGATGGCCCCTTCCTCCCCTACGCCCGAGATGAACTGCTGGCTCGCCCCTGGGCCATTCCCGGTACACCGCAACTGATGCACCGCGTCGGCGGAATCGAGAAAGAAAACGGCACAGGCAACATCAGTTACGACCCGGAAAACCATCAGAGAATGGTCCATCTGCGAGCCCAGAAGGTTGCCAATGCGGCCAAGTTGCTGCCACCTCAGGAGGTGGTCGGGCCAGAAACTGGCGACCTCTTGGTCGTCTCCTGGGGTGGTACCCACGGGGCTTGCCTGACGGCGGTCGAACAGGCGCAAAGCGAAGGGCTCAAAGTCGCTCATGCCCACATTCGCTACCTGAACCCATTTCCCGAAAACCTCGGGGATATCCTCTCTCGCTACCGCAAGGTGCTGGTCGCGGAACTGAACATGGGGCAACTAAGAATGTTGCTGCGTTCGAAGTACCTAGTCGACTGCATCGGACTGAATAAGGTCAAGGGCAAGCCATTTTCAACCATCGAGGTGCTGGAAGCGATCCGAGCACAACTTCGTTGATTTGATCGATTTCCCATCCCAATCCACCAGCCAGGCTGGAACTATCCATCCATGAACGCACCCCTTCCCGTACTGACTGCCAATGACTTCGCCAGCGACCAGGACATCCGATGGTGCCCAGGTTGCGGCGACTACTCGATCCTTGCCCAGATGAAGAAAGTGCTCCCGGAGATCGGAGTGCCTCCCGAGAAAACGGTCTTCATCTCCGGCATCGGCTGCTCCAGTCGCTTCCCCTACTACGTCAATACCTATGGAGTTCACTCGATCCACGGCCGCGCTCCCGCGGTCGCTACAGGGCTGAAGGTGACGCGCCCCGATCTATCGGTCTGGGTGATCACCGGAGATGGCGATGCACTGAGCATTGGCGGAAACCACTTCATTCACCTGATGCGACGCAACGTCGATCTGAATATTGTGCTCTTCAACAATCGCATCTACGGCTTGACCAAGGGGCAGTATTCCCCAACCAGCGTCGAAGGCCAAGTCACCAAAAGCACTCCCATGGGTGCCATCGACCACCCACTCAACCCCATCACCATCGCTCTAGGCGCAGAAGCCACCTTCATCGCACGCAGCGTCGACTCCCAGATCAAGCATCTGGGAATGGTGCTCAAGCGAGCTGCCGCGCACCGAGGTACCTCCTTCGTCGAGGTCTATCAGAACTGCAACGTTTTCAATGATGGCGCCTGGAACTACGCTGCCGAAAAGGCGACCAGGGACGACACCACCATCGAGCTGGAAGATGGGAAACCACTTCTGTTCGGAAAAAACCGCGACAAGGGAATTCGCCTGAAAGGCCTGGAACTGGAAGTGGTCGATCTGAAGGCCAATCCGGAACTGGCCGGCGACATTCTGGTGCACGACGAAAAGGCTCATCCCGCACTCACCTACATGCTGGGAAGGATGCGGCATCCGGAATTCCCAGAACCGATCGGCGTGTTCCGGGATATCGACACACCGACCTTCGATGAAGCGATGCGGGCGCAAGTCGATCAGGCGAAGGGGAAAAAAGGAACCGGCGATCTCCAGTCGCTCTTCGAAGGTGGAGAAACCTGGACCGTTTCGTGATCCGATGGGGTGCCGCCCCTTCACCCCACTCCCATCCCGTGGATTTTCTGGCAACCCTCCAGCCGTGGCGATCCAAAGCCCCTCGGCAACGCGCACGATCCTGCGCATCGATTGGGGACTTGGGACGAGAGGGCCTGAACGATATCATTCAGGCAAAGGGGAGAAACAAGCGATCTCCTGCGGTTCCGGGGACCGCCTGCCCTCAACTCCCATCACACCACTCCGCCGATTCCCGTCGATAGCTTTGTCGATTTTGAACGAACTGGACTTCAAGGACCCCATCCATGCTACCGATCGCCAAGACCACCAGCGAAGGCAAGCATCCTTTTGCCCCCTATCGACAACTGTCCAACGAAGAACTCTGCTCGCGCATCTCCGCCGTCCGCAAAACAATGGGGAGCAAACTGCTGATCCTGGGACACCACTACCAGCAAGATGAGGTGATCGCCCACGCCGACCTGACCGGCGACAGCTACCAGCTCAGTCGCATGGCCGCCGACAGCCCCGACTGCCGCTACATCGTTTTTTGCGGTGTGCACTTCATGGCGGAAACCGCCGACATCCTGGCCAATCGCCCAGAGAAACTCCACGAGCGGGATGGACAGCGAGTCACGGTGGTCCTACCAGATATGGCCGCCGGTTGCAGCATGGCCGATATGGCTGGCATCCAGCAGGTCGAATCGGCATGGCAGCAATTGGGGGAATTGATCGACACAAAAGACATGACGCCGGTAACCTACATCAATTCCGCCGCTTCGCTGAAGGCCTTTTGCGGCCGAAATGGTGGGATCGTATGCACCAGCAGCAACGCCAAAGCGGTGCTGGAGTGGTCGTTCCGGAAAAGCAAACGTGTCTTTTTCTTCCCCGATCAGCACCTGGGCCGCAACACGGCGCTCAAGATGGGAATCACCAACCCCCAGATGCCTGTCTGGAATCCCTACGAGGAACTGGGGGGAAACACCGAGCAGTCGATTGTCGACAGCCGTGTCGTGCTCTGGCAGGGACACTGCAGTGTTCACCAAATGTTCCGCGCCAGCCACGTCGAGCAGTTTCGCAAGTCGATGCCGGGCATTCAGATCCTGGTGCATCCCGAGTGCATGCAGGAAGTCAACGACATCGCGGACATCTCGGGATCGACCAGCAAGATCATCGAGACGGTACGCAAGGCTCCGCCTGGAACCAAGTGGGCAATCGGCACGGAACTGCACCTGGTGAACCGACTGAAGAAGGAACATCCCGAACAGGAAATCCACTTCCTCTCGCCCGTCGTCTGCATGTGCGCAACCATGTACCGAATCGATCTGGCTCACTTGGCATGGAGCCTTGAGAATCTTCGCGATGACTCCATCGTCAATCCCATCGTGGTCGACCCCGAGGTGGCTCAGTGGTCGCTGACGGCGTTGGAACGGATGCTTGCGGTGCGCTAGCGGTCGATGTTCGACACCGCGATCGCGCCGATAGGGAAGGACTCTTTCTTTCCGCATTCGAAGACGATCAGCGAAAAAGTCAGCGACCGCCGAACGCCCGCGAAGTCACGCTTCCGAGAGCCATCCGGCGACGATCCGATGCATCGTCTCCTGACCAAAAAGACTCCACGATAGTTCCCGGGAGCGACGGATAGCCAACTGCTGCTCCTGGTAGATCGCTTCGGCCATCGCCTCACCAAGCTTCTGAGACTGCCACTGCCGAAGCTCCAGAATCTGATGATTGACCTGTCCGATCTGGCGATGCCACTGCTTCTTTGCCCCCCGGGGTGGAATGTCGCGAAGAAGCCGTCGCTTGAGCTCCAGACATCGCCGCCAAGCCTGGGACTCCTCTGGAGCCTGATTCCAAAGCGTGACCGGCGGCTCCTCCCGAATCACCTCTGGATGATACCGCTCGAACCACGCCGAGGAGCGGACCTGCGAGGACCGAAGCGGCGCGTGAGGATCGACCGGCCAACTCCAGTGCTGCGTCGCCGTAGCGACGCAAAGGGGCGGTGCTTCGCATCCCAACCAATCGGCGATCAGGCGGTCGGTGATTTGATCGTATTTTCCTCCACCAATCCCATGGACAAAAAGATCAAACACGATCGCTCGTAGGTAGAGGGTTGTCACCAACGCCTTGGGACCGATGCGAACCCGGTTTGGACTTCCCGGGGCTCCGATCGCCTCCACCCCTTCCTTCTGGCTGCCCACCTCTTCCCATCCTGCTAGGTCGCTCCAGTGCAGGTCACCACCAACTTGGCGCACCCAGAGCGACCTTCGGGTGGGGGCATCGGCCGAATAGACCCAGAAAGGAAGCTCCTGCCATCCTTCGCGCTGTTCCAACGCGGGAACCGGTTGCGCGGGATTCTCCGTTCCGTGGTGGAGTCGATAGGCGTCGCGGCAAGCATTGTAAAGCGACGCGAATCTCCGATGGTCCGCAACGATCGCATCGACGAATCGCGAGAATCCCCGCGTCTGGCAGATCCAACTCATCGGCACCTGCCACTGGCTCACCCCAAAAAATCGCTCCGCGGCACACCGCACTCCCGCCATCGCATCGGACCACGAACATCCCTGCCTCAGCAACTCGATCCCGATCGGCCAAAATCGGTGCAACAACGGCTCGGCCACCCCCAGTCCCCGCAGCCGCATGCCAACACGCGATGCAAACGATTCGGCCAGTTGCCAGTCGGCGCACGCCAGCAACTCCCAAGGCATGGCAGCTCTCTGCCGATCCCACGCCTCCAACTCCAATCGCAATTCCCTAGGCCGTTCCCCCACGGCGGGCACTTTCAAATGAAAGTGTCGACAGGCGTCGGTATCGACGACGATATGCACAGCCATCGCCCCGCTTTGCCTAGCCAACCGTTCCGCGACGAAGTTCTTGTACCACACCCCCGGATGATAGAGCTCCGGCTGATGCCCCGAACCGATCCAAGGCGCCTCCCCTTCGCCGGGAAAGGGCGGCGCCTTGGAAACGACTCCGGTGTAACGTTCCAACAGGGGGATCGCCTCTTGGCGAACCTGCTTTTGGAAAAGCCGCAAGTCACCAAGAGGCCCACTGGAGGGGAGCTTTCGATTTACCTGATTGTCCAGGCATTGCCGCCACTGCTCGATCGGCGGATGGTGAAACCGCTGACCGTCCTCGGCTGGGGCTCGGTAGGCAGGATACAACTCAGACAAACCACTCTCCCGAACTTTTCAGTGGCCTGATGTGCCGTACGTCCTCGCTGGCCAGGATGCCAGGAAATCACCCCGCCAATGGCTCACACCAAGCACTGTTCCATCAGGAATCGAGCACCGCGGGGCGAATTGATATTGTGAGCCAACCTGAGGGGGTAGGCAATGCGTTGTTGCAAGAACGATCGAGAATGCAACGTGCTAATCAAGCATTCCCGTCGAAGGGAAGAGATCAAGTCGCCTGGGAATGGGTTCTCGCCGCTTCCAGGGAGTATCCTCGCTGTTCCATTTGCTGGATACTGCGATCCAAGACCGCGCGGTAGTGATTCAAGCGAGTCTCTGCATGATCCAAAGCTCCGCCAAACGATCTCTTCAGATCGAGATACAGTCGGGGAACGGGGATCTCGAGAATCCGCATCCCCAACATCGCGGCCTGCGCCCACAACTCCAACGGCATCGCATAGCCGGTGTCCTGAATATTCAGTTGCTTTAGCGAAGCGACGCGATATGCCTTGAATCCACAGAAGGCATCGGTCAACGACAGGCCCAGGCGATGGTTGATCTCGGCGGTGATCGTTTTGTTGATAAACATCCGCTCAGGCGGCGCCTCATCGTCGCCGGGATACTTCTTCAGATAACGGCTCCCCGACACCATATCGACGTCGCGGCACGCTGCGATGAACCTCGGAATCCGCTTGGGCTGGTGCTGACCGTCACAATCGAGCGTCACGACGACGTCGAACTTCTCTTCGATCGCGAACTGAAATGCGGTTTGCAGCGCCGCCCCGTAGCCTCGGTTGATCGCATGACGCACGACGATGATATCGTCGCGGGCATCGAGCAATTCCGAGGTCCCGTCGGTCGATCCATCGTCGACGGTCAAGATGTGATCTGCGTAGCGGCGCACTTCGTCCAGCACCCCGCCCACAGCTCCCACCTCATTAAAGACCGGCAGTGCCGCCAACCAGCGTTTGGCCATCGACCACCATCCTTACCTTGCTTGCATCTGCTCTTGAAAACCAATGCACCATGCGGAAAAACCAATGCACCCGCCATCGCGACCGACAGGATCGTGCAGATCCCGCGACCAAAAATGACCTGACGTATTCTAGGATCGCCCCCCCAAAGGTCAACAAAAACCAAAGCCTAGCCCTTTACGGCAAGGACTTCCTGAAAAAAATGGTACCTGCAATCGCTCCATCCCATCCCTTCGACACCCTGCACCATCGCTCGGCGAATCGATTTTTCGTTGTAATTTCGGGGAAAGCCCCAAGATCACCGTGCCGAGAACGAAGCGAGGCTGGCTACAATCGGTGGATGGCGATTGATTGGCTTTCCCATCCAGTCCATTCATCGGTAGGCAGGTTCGGCCAACCGGACAACCAGTATGGGCATGCCGCTGTCGATCCAACTTCCTTGGCGATCCAGCACTCCCACCCAAACGTCGTGGGCTCCTGATTTCCTGGCTACAAGAGGTACAGGCAATGCGTAGTAACGTCTCCATTCGATCGCTCGCGATGCTGGGATGGGCAGTGTTCCTCCCCTCCCTGTCGTTCGCGCAGCAAGCGACACTCACCTGGAAAAGCACCGAAGGGAAGTCACTGCAGGCGGAGTTCATCCGCCTGGATGGAACCCAGGTGGTGCTCAAGAAGACCGACGGCACGGAAGTCAAGGTTCCGATGAGCCGGTTGAATGCAGAGAGCCAGCAGCAGGCGAAAGATGCGGCCAAAATGGCTGCCAAGGCGCCCACCAAGGTCGAACCCAAGACGCCACCGAAAGCCGGTGGATCGGCCGCGCCCTTGGAACCGATCGATCTCCCCGATCCAGTGGCCTTCACCGATTCCATGTCCGCACAGCAGGCGATGGATCTGCTGTTTGCTGAGCTGAACAAACCGAATCCGATCGCTCTTTGGGATGCCATGCCTCCCAGCTACCAACAGGATGCAGAAGGACTGCTCAAGCTGGCATCTGAGAAGCTCGACCCCAGCCTCTTCAAAACGATCCGCAACGTACGCAACTCCATCATCAAACTTTTGCGGACTAAGAAGGATTTCATCTTGGGCAGTGAGATGCTCAAAGGTGCCATGGCGCAGATGTCCCCCATCCCATTTGAAGAGATGAAGAACTTCTACGATCCGTGGGTAACGATGATGGAAGCCTACATGGACGATCTCCTGCTGGACCCTGCCCAGTGGAAAAAGCTCCCCACCCGAGAACTGGCTGGACGGTACCTGAACAACATCACCAAGAAGATGGATAGCCTCAAGGGTTCGCTGCCTTCCGATTCCCAACTGGCCTTGGCACTGACCACCAGCAGCGTCCAGCACCGCGTTTCCGAAGAAGTCACCGGTCGCCCCATGCTTCACCTTTCCGGTCCTGGCCAACCTGAAACATCGATGGAACTGGCCCAGGTCCAAGGGCGATGGATCCCCCAGCCGATGGCCGAACAATGGCAGACGATGATCGGTGAAGGTCAGAAGGCGCTGCAACAGATCACTCCCGAGCAGGCCAAGCAGATGAGCCAACAGGTGTCGGGGGTGGTCGCGTTGCTGGTGATCCCAACGATCGGCCGGCTGCAGCAAGCTTCCAGCCAGCAGGAGTTTGATCAGATTATCGCCGAACTTTCCCAGATGGCGATGCAAGGGATGGGAGGCGCCGGCGGCATCCCAGGTGGTCCCGGCGGCGCTGGTGGATTTCCGGGTGGACCCGGTGGACCGGGCGGCCTGGGTGGCTTCCCTGGACCTGGTGGGTTTCCAGGCGGCCCGGGTGGCCCAGGTGGAGGCGGTCCTGGCGGTGCTCCAGGACGCCCAGGCGGATTTCCGGGGCAGGGAGGTGGAGGCGCACCGGCGGGCCCAGGGGGCCCGGGTGACCGCTAAGTCGACGAATCAAGCGTTCGCTAAAAACCAATCCAATCGGAAAAGGCAGTCTGCAACCCATGGGGTGCTAGGCTGCCTTTTTTTATGGAACCATGAAGGCTTCCTCTCTTTTCATTCCATCGCGCTGCTCGTGGGTAGCGGTCGCTCCACAGTATCTCTCAGGAATCTCCCCAAGCCTATCGGATGGGCGTAACCCCTCCGATAGAGTCGCGCTAGCGCCATAGGAACAGGCGACTCGCATCCTATCGCTAAGTTTGGGTCGCCATTGCTTCGTCGCACCCCAAGGGTTCGGATCACGCTACCGCTTCCTGCCCAGCCCCATGGAATGGCCGGATGGTTCCTTTTCCCCATCCACCGTCCGCTCCAGCCACCCTCCTCGGCTAACTCCCGCCGGGGCTTACCCAAGCCACTCTCCACGCCCGGCCATGCCTGGAGGGATTCCCCAGGAATTTTCCAGAACTTCACTTATTGACATATCGACATATTCCGATATATTGAATTAGTAGAGGCACGCCGGTGCGGCTATCGGACCGGTTTCACTAGCCAGTCTTCTTTGATCGGAAAGGAACAATCGATGGCGATCGCTACCATTTCTCCGAAACAGCTTCATGAAAAAATCTTGGCCGGGGAGTCGATCGATCTGATCGATGTGAGGACTCCTGCAGAGTACCAGGAGGTCCACGTCTCCTGCGCAAAGAACATTCCGCTCGATCAACTTCCTGCCAGCTCCCTGGCGGCAGGACGCGTGGGATCCAGCCAACCGCTTTACCTGATCTGTCGCTCTGGCAATCGCGCCAAGCAGGCGTGCGAGAAGATTGCCCAGGCGGGATTTACCCATGTCGTCAATGTCGAAGGGGGCACGATGGCGTGGGACCAAGCTGGCCTTCCCGTGCAGCGGGGTGCCAAGACGATGTCGCTGGAACGTCAGGTCCGGATCGCTGCCGGCCTTCTGGTCCTCACCGGTTCGCTTCTGACCGCATTCGTACATCCCTACTGGATCCTTCTTCCCGCCTTTATCGGATCGGGCCTGATCTTCGCAGGGGTGACCGATTCCTGCGCCATGGGGATGATGCTGGCGAAAATGCCCTGGAATCAGGCAAGACCGGAAACGTGCCACACCTCCTAAAAGTTTCCGCGTGCTACCTAGTTCGCTGGAACAATCCCACAAATTTCAAGGGTCCCCATGATGATTCTCAAACAGTACTATCTTGGCTGCCTGGCACATGCGTCCTACCTGATCGCCGATGAATCGACAGGGGACGCCGCGATCGTCGATCCGCAGCGTGATATCGATCAGTATCTTGCCGATGCAAAAGAACACAACCTGACGATTCGCTACGTGATTCTCACCCATTTCCACGCCGACTTCCTTGCAGGTCATATCGAGCTGAGAAACCGTGCTGGGGCAACCATTGTTCTTGGGTCCAAGGCGCAAGCCGAATTTGAATTCCTAGCGGTGACCGATGGGCAGACGCTGACTCTGGGTGAGATCCGCCTGCAGATCCTGGAGACTCCTGGCCACACCCCCGAAGGTATCTCGCTGCTGGTCTTCAGCCCCCAACCCAGCGACTCCCAACCCAGCGACTCCCAACCCAGCGACTCCCAACCCACCGGCCCGCAACCCTATGCGGTGCTCACCGGCGACACGCTATTCATCGGCGATGTCGGACGCCCCGATCTGCTAGCCTCCATCGGCGTCACAGCTGAGGAACTGGCCGAGATGCTCTACGCGTCGATCGATCGACTCCGCAAGCTACCCGATGCCACGTTGGTCTATCCAGCGCACGGTGCGGGGTCGATGTGCGGGAAGAACCTCAGCAAGGAAACGGTATCGACGATTGGGGAGCAAAAGAAATTCAATTACGCGATGCAGCCAATGTCGCTCGAGACATTCAAGGCTCTGGTGACTGCCGACCAACCGGAAGCCCCTGATTACTTTGTTTATGACGCCATCCTGAATAGGAAAGAGCGGACGGATCTGGATGCCAACATGCAGAAGTCGCTGCGCAAAATGTCGGTCGAGGAAGTTTTGGAAGCGCAGCAACATGGAGCCCAGCTCCTGGATGTGCGTGAAGGTGCCGACTTCGAAGGTGCTTATCTTGCCGGATCGCTCCAGATCGGCCTTCAGGGGAAGTACGCCACTTGGTGTGGGTCGCTACTGGACCATCAGCTTCCTATTGTGGTGATCGCTGAACCTGGGGACGAGCCAGAGGCGGTGATGCGACTGGGACGTATCGGGTTCGACAATATCGCAGGCTATCTGGAAGGTGGCATGAGCGCCTTAGAGAATCATCCGAACCTGGTGAAAAGCATCGATAGGATCACCGCGCCGGCACTCGCCCGGTTGCTCGAATCGTCCCAGCCCCCTTTGGTTCTCGATGTCCGTTCCGACAACGAACGATCGGCCGCTCATGTGGCTGGAAGTCTTCACATTCCGCTTGCGGGCCTTGCCGAGCGGATCGGGGAGCTTCCGGAGGATAGGCTGCTGGTGGTCCACTGCGAAGGAGGTTACCGGTCAGCCATTGCATGTAGCCTTCTGGCCAGATCGGGACGGACCAAGCTGATGGATCTGGTAGGGGGCATCAAGGCGTGGCAGGCTTCCCAGCTGCCAATCGAAGGAACTCCTTCCAGCTGCTCCGTGGGATCCACCAGCTGCTCTCGCTAGCGGCTCGGAGAGAAACTCAGACGGCCCCGTGATCGCTAGTCAGCGATCACAAAACGAAGGCGAAAGCGAACGTTTTGCGAGCCGCTAGGAGATTGGCGAGGTGGAGAACGGTCGTGAGGACTATCTTCCGAAGGCAACGAACCAGCTTCGACGCCCCAGCTGCCCTTTCTTTCCGTTTGGCTTGGCCGCGCCCACAGGAAGCGGCCAAGCAGAGTTTTTGTGGAGTGCAAGTCGATGATCCTGAGCAGCCTCCTGATGGGGTCACTGGTCGGCCTGTCGCTGGGGCTGACGGGTGGAGGAGGGGCCGTGCTGGCGGTCCCGATGCTGGTCTTTGGATTCCAGCTACCGCCCGACCAAGCGGTGTTGATCTCGCTGATCGCAGTCGGCACCACGTCGATTGTCGGCTTCCTAAACCGGCTCAGGGTGGGGCAGGTGGAGGTACCGACCGGCCTGCTCTTTGCCGGCGCCGGTGCGCTGGGAGCCCCTCTAGGCAACTGGGTTTCGCGGCAACTGCCCCCTCTCGTCCTGATGATCGGCTTTGCGCTGCTGACTTTGGTGGTGGCGCTGCGCATGCTGCGACAGTCGATGGGGCAAGGAGGCATTCCGGAAGTCGATCTCCAAACTCAATCGACCGAAGATGGACCAGCCTGCCAACGCGATGCCCAGGGACGCCTTCTGCTTCACACCCGCTGCGCTCTGCTGATGATCTTGGTCGGCGTACTGACTGGATTTCTTTCGGGGCTTTTCGGAGTCGGGGGAGGCTTCGTCATCGTCCCGGCGTTGATTCTGTTCAGCAACATGGCGCTCCCCAAGGCGGTGGGCACCTCCCTGTTGGTGATTTCTCTGGTGAGTCTTTCTGGATTCGCTTCCAGCCAGCTTTCCGCAGGCGCTCCCATCCCATGGGCGATTGCGATCCCATTTTCTGCAGCTGGGGTGGTGGGGCTCCTTCTAGGTCAATCGATCGCTCACCACCTCCCCACACCCATTCTGCAGCGTCTTTTCGCGATGCTGATGATCGCGATGGCGATCTGGATGATCGCGCGTCACTGGTTCCCGGTCCGCACTTCGCCCGCCCCCGTTTCCAGCATCCTCTTCCCTAGCGTGCCGGTGGCATCAGCTCCAAAGCCCCGATCGATAGCGTCAGCACCCCGGTGGCCAGCGACCCATCCAAGTCGGGATAGAACTCTGGCGAATGAAGGCTTGGGGGAGTCGTCCCCAGCTTGGTGTACTTCGCCAGTCGCTCCGGGGCAATCACGCCCAACCGGATCATGCTGATCGGAACACCAGCCAATCCGTACTGGCTGAAATCTTCTCCCCCCATCACCTGTTCTGCCTGCACCACGCGATCGCTTCCAAGCATCGCCGTCAGCATCGCTCGCATCCGCTCGGTCAGCCCTTCATCGTTCTTCAGCGCCGGAGTGCCTTCCGAGAGCGAGATATCAGGGGGCGGCGCTCCCCATGCCTTGGCGATCCCTTCGGCTCGCCGACGAATCGCTCCCAGCACTTTGTCTCGCACCTCCTGAGAGTAACTGCGGACCGTCAACTGCAGCTGACACGTTTCGCCGATGATATTGTGTTTGGTGCCGCCATGAATCGCACCCACGGTCACCACCGCCGGTTCGGTAGGCTTCACTTCGCGAGCCACGATGCTCTGCAGGCTCAAGACCAATTCGGCCGCCTGCACGATTGGGTCGACGGTGGTATCGGGAGCCGCTCCATGACCTCCCTTTCCGCGAACGACGATATCGACACTGTCGACATTGGCCAGCATGTAGCCGGGGCGGAGCGATACCGTGCCGGCGGGAGTCGCTGATTCGACATGGAGTGCCAGCGCGAAATCAGGCTTGGGAAAGCGCTGAAAGAGCCCATCGTCGAGCATCGCTTTGGCTCCCAGACCGCGTTCTTCAGCAGGCTGCCCGATCAGCATCAGCGTTCCCGACCACGCCTCTCGATGGTCCGACAGGAATCGACCCGCTGCCGTGACGCAAGTCATGTGAAGATCATGCCCACAGGCATGCATCACGCCACTCTGGCTTCCGTCGGGAAGTTCCACTTTGGCGGTCGAAGCATAGGGCAGGCCAGTGCGTTCTTCGACAGGTAGCGCATCCAGATCAGTCCGAAGCATCACCACTGGCCCCGGCCCGTTCTTCAGAATTCCGACGATCCCGTGCCCCCCGATTCCCTGCGTCACCTCCAGTCCAGCGGCTCGCCAAACCTCGGTCAGTTTCGCTGCGGTTTCCTTTTCCTGCAAAGAAACTTCAGGGTGTGTGTGCAGCCACTGATAAAGTTCGACATGCTGGGAAACGGTCTTCTCGATCCACGTTTCGATCGATTGCCCAACCGCCACCGATGGGGCTTGGCTGGGGTCGCCCTGTGCCCTGGCCGTCGATTGGGACCTCGGTCCGCCCATCGCGATCGATGCCGCCAACAGATACCCCATGCACCTTTGCACTGACAACTTGGCCATTGCCTCCCCTTTGCGATCGACTCGCGCTGGACCCGCCGCCTCCATCGATGGAAAGGAATCTCAACTCGCTACCTTCCATCGCACACCTTGGCACCACTTGTCCATTGTAATGGAACCGCCGCCCCTACCCGAGCCACAGCTCCATGCCCCCGACCTGGCGGCGGATGCGCCGGTCGAATACTCCCAAGCGATCTGGGACGGATTTGGGGGAAACTTGCGACCCTGGCACTTGCCTTGGAAGCGTACCGCCCGATACAGTTCCCCCGACGCTCATTCGCGCGACGGTCCGCACAACCGGTCGTTGCGATTCTTCGCATCGGAAGCGACGGGAAAAAGCAGTCGGACTCCACCCTGGGTGGCGCCGATCGAATCTTCTCGGGATAGCACTTCCCATCTTGCAGAAAACAACAGCATCCGTCGCCAAGCCTCTTTCCTCAGGGATCCGCAGACTTTCGGCGACCTGCAATACCGTCGCAATCGCTTCACTCCTTCTTCCGGATCGGTGGATGGAAAGATGAATCGATTGTGCCGGCCGATGGAGAGTGCCGAGAAGAACTTTTTTTTGACCGGGCATTTTTAGTGATGTATATACCCTCGACCTGTCGCACACCGCGATTCGAAGCAGAGGTTCCGCCAGTTCCGGTCGGTACTCCCGACTGGCCCGTGCAGAGGCTGTGGCGAATTGCCGTTCACGAGGGGTCGCTCGGCACCCGAGTCAGCCAAAACCTGATTCGTTGGTGCGATTCCCCTCGGTCCCTTTCGCCACGGATAGTCGCTCATGATTCGCTCCATCGGATGGATCGCCCAAGGGACCTTCAAAATCCAGTCAGTTGGCCTCCTTCTGGTCGCCTTGTTCCTCACCACCAGCTCGGTTGCAACTCCCCAGACCGCACCAGTTGCCGATCAGGAATCACCTGCCGCAGAGGACGATCTTTCAACCGTTCTGCAGGAAGGGTATCGCCTGGAGGCCGCCAAGCAGTGGCAACAGGCGATCCAGCATTATGAACGATGGTTGCGAGGGCATCGCGATGCCGTCGAGATCGAAAGACGCCTTCAGATCTGCCGGATCCACCACGATATCCTCCGCCGCTACAGCGATGGCACCTTCCTGCAGCTGCTCGCCAACAGCTCCCTAGATCAATCGCTCGATCTCTACAGCGAGATTCTCAACAAGCTTGAGTGGAACTACGTCGATGCGCTGGCCCTTCCGGAGTTGCTCCGATATGGCACGGCATCTTTGGAGGTCGCGTTGACCGAACAGGACTTCCTCAGCCGCCACCTGCCGCGCATTCCTCAGTCGGCGTCCGAACACTTCCGACTGAATATCCATCGGGAGGTGTTGGGGCGACCAGTACACAATCCAGGCGAAGCGCGGTCGATCGTCCACATGGTCGCCAACAAGGCGCATCAGGAACTTGGAATCCCTCCGGTGGCCACCGTCATGGAATATGTAGCAGGTGCCGTCGGACTGCTCGATCCCTATTCGGGCTACATGACGGCGGGAGAGCTTTCGGAAATGATGTCGCAGATCGACGGGAACTTGATCGGTCTGGGTGTGGAACTGCTGGCAGAAAAAGATGAGCTGAAGGTGATTGAAGTCTTCGAAAAGTCACCCGCTTCCATCGCCGGTCTCCAGCCAGGAGATCGCATCCTGGCAATCGACGACAGCGAAATCGCTGTGATCTCTGCCAAGCGAGGTGCCGATCTTTTGCGCGGGCCCGAAAATAGCAAGGTGCGACTGAAGCTGAATCGGATCAATGGAACTTCTACCCAGGTCGAAGTGATTCGCAAGCGAGTCGAAGTGCCCAGCGTGATCGATGTGGGCATCGCTGATCCTGAGTCTGGGATTGGGTATCTACGCATCTCGAATTTCCAAAAAACAACCCCCCACGAAGTCGATCAGGCGCTCGACCAACTAGCAGTCCAAGGCATGAGCTCGCTGATTATCGATTTGCGGCGCAATCCAGGCGGCGTCCTGGAAGCCGCTGTGGAGGTGGCCGACCGCTTCCTGCTACAAGGACCTATCGTGTCGACGCGCGGCCGCAGTCGGATCGAGAATCGTCAGTACGATGCACAGGCTCCCGATACCTCCAGCATCCCACTGACGCTGCTGATCGACGGGGACAGCGCCAGCGCCAGTGAACTGTTGGCAGGGGCATTGAGGGATCATCGGCGAGCGACGTTGGTGGGAACCCGCACCTACGGCAAGGGCAGCGTCCAGGGGCTCTTTCACACCGATACACTGCCCGGTGGACTGCGTTTGACCGTCTCCAAGTTTTTCTCCCCATCCGGCCACATGATCCACCTGCAGGGTGTCGACCCCGACCTTTCCACCCAACCTGCTAACGACCCAACCGGCGGCAAAACCGTCCAGACCCTCAAACCCTCCAGTGGCGCCGGAAACTCGCTCCTGGGACTCAAGCATCTAGCAAGCGACATCACCTTGCAAAAAGCGGTCGAAGTGGCTCGCCGCCAACGCTCCACCATCGCGCAGGCCCCCTGACCTTCCGCTCTCCGCACGCTCTCCAATCGCTCCCCCATGACGTAGGGCAGCCTAGCCATTACAATCGGCCTCCGACGGTTGGGCTGGGTCTCTTTGCCGAGACCATGTCGGTAGGATTTGGGGCTGGAGAGCAGACGATGGAAGCGGGAATTGTCGGGTTGCCCAATGTGGGCAAAAGCACCCTGTTCAACGCACTGACGGGCACCGGAGCGGCGCAGGCCGCCAACTACCCATTCTGCACCATCGAACCCAACGAGGGGATCGTCAGTGTTCCCGACCACCGGTTGGATCGAATCGCTGCCCTGGTCCGCCCCCAGAAAGTCATTCCGGCCATTTTGAAACTGGTTGACATCGCCGGCATCGTGCGGGGCGCCAGTGAAGGGCAGGGCCTTGGCAATAAATTCCTCAGCCACATTCGCCAAGTCGATGCAATCCTCCAGGTGGTCCGCTGCTTCGAAGACCCCGATGTGACGCACGTCGCCGGCAAAGTCGACCCGCTGCAAGATATTGAGACGATCGAACTGGAATTGATGCTGGCCGATATCCAGACGCTAGAGCAAGCGTTGCCGAAGGCCGAACGCGCTGCCAAGTCGGGAGACAAGGAAGCCAAACTGCGCGTCTCGGCGATTCAAAAATCACTTGCTCATGTGATTCAGGAAAAACCGCTTCGCCTTCTGACGCTCGACGAGCCAGAGGCCAAGGCAATCGCAAGCTTTGGACTGCTGACCGCCAAACCGGTCCTCTACATCGCCAACGTCGACGAGACGGACTTGAAGGGGACCAGCCCCATGTGCATGGCGGTGCGCCAATTCGCCGAGAAGCATGGGGCTCGCGTTGCACCGGTCTGCGCAAAACTGGAAAGCGAGATTTCCGTGATGGACCCGCAGGATCGCCAGGAGATGCTGGAGGGTGTCGGATTGGAAGAGCCTGCACTGCAGACAGTCGCCAGAGAAGCCTACCGCACGCTCGGCCTGCAAAGCTACTTCACGGCAGGGGAGAAGGAAGTCCGCGCATGGACCATTCCGGTAGGAGCCACCGCTCCTCAAGCAGCTGGCGTGATCCACACCGATTTCGAAAAAGGCTTCATCCGCGCAGAAGTTTATAGCTTGAGCGACCTGGAGGCATTTCAGAGCGAAAAGGAGATTCGCGCCGCTGGAAAGCTGAGGGTGGAAGGGAAACAGTATGTGGTGCAGGATGGCGACATCTGCCACTTCCTTTTCAATACGTGATCGGTCCTCGGCTCCAACAAGACAGATCGGTCCGATTGAGCTTCAGGCCTTCTAGCCCTATCGAAGGCCTTTGCGGCGAAAGAATCCGCTAACCCACGCAGGACATCCCTCGGGTCTGTCCTACGCTATGTATCGACAGATTGCTAGTCCGGCGTGCCATCGGCAGTCAGTCAGAGAATGCCTCGTGGTTTCTGTTGCAGACTTTGCACTGAAGAAGTCTGCCACGAGGTCTAGCGGCGATCCCAGCCGTAATGGGTCTTGAGCAAGGACTGCAGAACTTCCGTGAGCCGCGCTAGGGAGAAGGGCTTGCTGAGCACCGAAGCGGCGTGCAACTCTTCCGCTTCCGCCACCACGCGTTCATCGATCCGCGCCGACATCAGGATCCAGGGAACAAAGACACTCCCGGATTGCAGTCGACGCGCCAGTTCGATCCCTGTCAATCGCGGCATGTGGTTGTCGACCATCATGGCATGAATCGACTGCCGCCGGACCAAATCCATCGCCTCTTCACCATCCTCTGCTTCCAGAGTGTGAAAGCCACGGCGCTGCAATGCCTCCGCCAGCGATTGACGAAAGTCGCGATCGTCGTCGGTGATCAGCAGCGTCGCAGGATGTTCCGACACAGCTTGCGTTCCCTCGATGGATCCATGGATGGCTTCAGCGAACAACAAGTCGCTGCACTACCGATTCCAACCTGCCTCAACTCGCTAGAGAATTTCTCTAGGGCTTTGCCCCATTATTTCGACCGAAGATTCCAGATTCAAACCCGATTTCACGAATTTCCCCCCTTTTTTGCCATCGATCGCCGATTCGCCAATCGGTCGCAAAAAGCCTCGATCTGCTCCCACCGATGTTGGGCCGACAGGCTGATTCGCAGCATCGCTTTGCCTTGCGGGACAGTGGGTGGCCGAATGGCCGGCACCCAGAATCCGTCGTCCAGCAATGCCCGACTTAGATTCCAGGCCACCAGAGGATCCCCCACCTGCACCGCGACAATCGGCAGACTTCCCGGTGCGACCGACCATCCCTCCCCCGCCAATCGCTCCCTCAGGTCAACGGCGTGTTTCCGAAGCTGCTGTCGCTGCGGTTCCATCTGTCGCAGCAAGGGCAAAGCGGCCAGTGCAGCGGCGGCGCAGGCGGCTGGAGGAGCCGTCGAGTAGATCACCGCTCGCCCCCACTGCTCAATTGCCTCGACCATCTGCCGCTTGCCGGCGACAAAGCCACCAACACCCCCAAAGGCCTTGCTGAGCGTCCCCAGATGGACTGCCACCTTCCGTTCCAACCCCGCTTGCGCGATGGCTCCTCGCCCCTCGGGACCGATCACCCCGGTCGCATGCGCCTCATCGACCATCATCAGCGTCCCCAATCGCTCCGCGAGATCCGCCAACCGCTCCAGTGGCGCAAGATCCCCTTCCATGCTGAAGACCGAATCGGTGATGATCCAGGACTGGCCCTCCGATCCCACCCCTTCCTCAAGCAGTCGCTGCAACTGCTCGACGTCCCCATGCGGATAGATCGAGACCATCGCTCGGGACAGCCTACATCCATCGATCAGGCTGGCATGGTTCAGTTGATCGCTGAACACGCGGTCCTCCCTGCCGACCAGCGCCGAAAGCGTCGCCAGATTCGCAGCGTAGCCAGATCCGAAGACCACACATCGTTCGGTCCCCAGCCACTGAGCAATCGCCTCCTCTAGTTGCTGTTGCACAGAGGTATACCCAGTCACATGACCGCTGGCGCCACTGCCCCATCGCTGCCCGGCATCGATCGCGCTGGCCGCTGCGGACCGGACTGCCGGGTGCCAGGATAGCCCCAGATAGTCATTCGATCCAAATGAAACGGTCGGGCGACCCTGCCAAAGAACTTCAGTGGCTGAGATCGCCACGATCGGGACGCGGGTGCGAAAAAGCCCCTCACTCTTTCGCTCTTCCAAACGCGACTCCAGTCGCCCCAGCCACCTTGCGATTGCGGCCGAGTCTCCGGGGTCGGGATGGGAATGGGTGGTCATCGCATGCCTCGATCGCTTCCGTCAAAACGATCCCGCCCAGAAAGACGGACGTCGTTTCCTCCGGAGTACTTTCGCTTGGGATCAAGGCATCGGTGGAGTGGCTCGATCGGTGGCCGCCCGCGCCAGCACCATGCGAAAGTCCCCTTGCAGCTTTTCGGATCCCTCCTGCTTAGCAAAGGGAACCGTGACCAAGTCTTTCTGCTGCATCGACAATCGCGAATAGACGCCGTCCTTCTGATTCGCCTCCCCGAACTGCTGAAAATACATCTGCGTCACCAGCTCGGGGAAACCTTCGGCGAGCACTCGAAAGTGGATATGCGGCGTACGGCCTGGGTATTTTCCAGGGATGATCGATTGGAAGCGGTAAGTCCCTTCAGGGTCACATACCAGTCGCGCCCAATATTGAAAGTTGGGATCCAGTGGCGCCTGATTGCTGTCGGCCTGATGCTGATAGCGTCCCGAATGGCATGCCTGCCACAGTTCCACGACGGCCCCCGACAAGGGACGGCCGTCGATGCCGACCACTGTCCCCCGGACTTCGATCCGTTCCCCTTCGGCCAACGGACCCTCGGTGGCTCGACGAGTCAAATCGGCATCCGAATGGGGTTGTTTCGCGATTTCTGGGACCGGATAAAACGGGCCGGATGTCTGCGCTGGGGTTGCAGTGAGATCTTCCGCAATGGTCTGCCCTACCCATGGCAACATCGCTCCCACTGCAGATGCCTGCCCGATAAATCGTCGTCGATTCGATTGCCTTGCGTTCATCGCTAGGTTCCCATCCCGATCTGAGATCGCCAATTGTTCCGAGCTTTGCTTGACTCTTACCCCTGTTCCTTCAGTGTATCACTCCCCCAGGTCGTCCGATCGTCGTTCGCGAAGAAATCCCCAGCCTTAAATCGGCGGCATCGATGCACTTGCCTATCGTCGGTTAGGCCGCTTCACGCAAACAGGGGAGCGAATGGCCGGCCTTCATTCTGTGTCGGCCGCTCGGGCCGCCCCTGATGCAGGTAGGTCAACTGCCTGGCGTCGACTCCCATCAGGTGGAGAATCGTTGCGTGCAGGTCATGGATATGGACGCGTTGATCGACTGCATGAAGACCTAGCTCATCGGTCGTGCCAAGGGTCTGCCCGCCTCGGACTCCCCCACCAGCAAACCACATCGTGAATCCGTTCGGATTGTGATCTCTTCCATCCCCCTTCTCGCTCATCGGTGTCCTGCCGAACTCACCGCCCCAGATGACCAGAGTATCCTCCAGCAGACCACGGCGTTTCAAATCCTTCAGCAATCCGGCTACAGGCAGATCGCTGGCCCGACACAGTTGGCTGTGGTTCTTCTCGATGCCGGAATGAGCGTCCCATCGGCTTCCAGCCCCATGGTACAGCTGCACAAATCGCACACCTCGTTCCACTAGCCTCCTGGCCAGCAGGCATCTGCGTCCAAAGGAATCTGTCTCCTTGACTCCGATCCCATAATCCGCGAGGGTCGCTGGCGTCTCCTGGCTCAAGTCAATCGCCTCGGGCGCGGACGCCTGCATGCGGTAGGCTAGTTCAAAGGAAGCGATCCGCGCCTCCAGTTCGCTGTCCAGTTCGCGACCACTTTGGTGCATTCGATTCCATTGGTAAATCTGCCTTAGTTTTCTCTGCTGGATCTCGGGCGTCACGGAACCTGGAGGATGCAGGTGCTCGATCGGCACCTCCCCTCCCAGCATGGCGGTCCCTTGGTAGCTTGCGGGCATGAAACCGGCACTCCAGTTGCGGCTCCCATTGATGACATGGCCATCTCCATCCTCCATCACCACAAACCCGGGGAGATCGCGGTTCTCGCTTCCCAGCCCGTAACTGATCCAACTTCCCAGCGACGGCCTGCCTCCCAAGATCGAACCAGTATTCATCTGGCAGACGCCATTGGAATGGTTCAATCCGTTACCCCAGCAGGATCGCACCACAGCGATCTGATCGACCATGGTTGCGGTATGAGGCAACCAATCGCTGACCCAGGTGCCGCACTCGCCATGCTGCCTCCATCGACGCTTGCTTGCCATCAGAGGCGCGTTGTACTCGCCCATGGGAGTGATGACTGGTTTGAAGCTGCCGGGGAGCTGCTGCCCCTGCAGCTTTGTGAGTGTCGGCTTAGGATCAAAAAGATCGATGTGACTGGGGCCCCCCTCCATGAAAAGGAAGATCGCTCGCTTGGCTTTCCCGAAGCCTCGCGGCGTGGTTTCCGCGCCCTCAGCATGGTTGGCAGACAGGCCCAACCAGGCCAGCATGCCGAACCCAGCACCAGCCTGCAACAGCATCTGTCGCCGCGTTGCGTAGCTCCCTCGCTCTGCTGAAGGTCCAGCCTTCCTGTCGCCGTCGTTCATCGGCACTCTCCCAAAATCAGTTCATTCGATGTAGAGCAGGGCGTTGGAACTGAGCAAGGTATGGCACAGCTGATCCAGCGTCGCCCCCGGCTCACTCATGAAACTGCGCAGCACTTCAACCTCCGATGGCTCGGGTTCCCGCAAGTGGACACGACGAAACGCCTCCCGCGGTGCTTCACCTTCCAAATGGGCTAACTGCTCCGCCATCCTCACCGACTGCTCGACCATCCAGGGGCTGTTCAACCACTGCAGCGCCTGCAGCGGGGTGTTGGTCGGCATGCGTTTGGCGACCGAAACAATTCCATCGGGCGCATCCAGCGCACGAAGGAAAGAATCCGGGCTGTTTCGCATCGCCCGCCGATAGACAGACCGGCGAGTCGATTTGGCGTCGACCGATGGACCGCCCCACCTTCGCTGCTGGACCCCTGCAAGCGACAGGATGGTATCCCTCGCCTGTTCCGCATCCATCCTGCGAGGCGAGAACCGCCACAACCAACGATTCGCAGGGTCGACCGCAAACGCCTCCTGCATGCCCTCGAAGTAGGCGGCCTGTCGGTAGGTATGCGATGTGACGATCAATCGACTCAGCTGCTTCCAACTCCCCTCGCGTTCCTGGAACCAGGCCGCCAGCCAATCGAGCAGTTCGGGGTGGCTGGGAGGTTGGGTCAGCCTTCCAAAATCGCTTGCGTTTTCCACAAGCCCTGTCCCGAAATGATGCTGCCAGATCCGATTGACCATCACCCGCCAGCTCAGTCGATTCGATCGGTCGACGATCCACCGCGCTAGCGCTAGCCGGCGGCCACTGGATTGGTCACCACTCCGTGAATCCAGCTCCCAGGGGGACTCGTTCAATATCGCCAATGCCCCAGGCTCAATCGCCTCGGCCGCCTCCCCACGAGCTCCAGGGATTCGGGTCGGCGGTGGCACCGGCCCCACTTCCCGAACCGTCGCCACTGTCGGGACGCTGGGTGGCATTCCTTTGCGCCACGCCTCCAGCTCTTCCTCCAGCGCCTTCCACCGATCCAGCGACTCTCCCTTCAGCTTCTTCTTGAAGTCGATCCCTCGGATTTCCGCTTCAATCTGCAACTCCGCCAGGTAACCGACCGCCTGTTCGGCCGGCGTTCTCTCACTGAACTTCTTCCGCAGGGCTGGCCTGACCTCGGGAGGAAATTTCTCGATCGCCGCCAACCTCACCTCTTCGCGAATCGGTTGCTCCAGCGCTTCCTGCTCGGCCAACTTGCTGGCCATCGCCTGCCTTGCCTCAGACCTTCGCGACTCCACCGCCTGGCACTGATCCTCGGCCAACGTGGGCAACTCCGCGGGTAGCAGTCCGGCGAAACAGGACTGCAGCCGGTAGTAATCTTTCTGCAAGATTGGATCGAACTTGTGGTCATGGCACCGCGCACAACCGATCCCTAGCCCCAGAAACACCTCCCCGGTGACATCGGTCAGATCGTTCAAAATGATCGACCACTGGGTCTCCACGTCGCGCTGGTTGTACTCGTAGATCCACAGCCTCAGATAGCCTGTGGCATCGCGTCCTCGAATCTGCCCAGGTTGCCACTCGTCTCCCGCCAGCTGCCAGGTAACAAAATCGGCATAGGGCATGTCCTCGCGAAATGCCTCCAGCACAAAATCTCGGTAGCGGTAAGCTGATGGGCGGAAGTCATCCTGCTTGTAGCCATCTGACTCGGCAAATCGCACCAAGTCCAACCAGTACCTCCCCATCCGCTCTGCATAACGAGGATCGGCCAGCAACCGGTCCACCATCGCGATGTAGTGCGATTCGTCAGGACTGGCCAACCACGACTCGATCTCTTCCAGCTGCGGCAGCTCACCCACCAAATCCAGATACAGTCGCTTCGCCAAGGTCCTCGGATCGGCAAGTGGCGCCGCCGATAGCTGTCGCTCTTTTCGTTTCACTGCGACAAACGCATCAATCGGATGATCGCATGCAGGATCCGTCGCATCAACTTCCGGAGGGAAGGCTCGCGCCATGGGCTTCCATAGCCAGTGCTCCCTGGCAGCTTCCTTCCACGCTTCCGACCGACGATCCAACTTCATGGCGACCGACGGCCAGGGAGCCCCTTGGTCGATCCATCGCAGCAGGTCGGTCCGCACCGATTCGGGCAGCTGTCCATCGGGAGGCATTTGCAACTGGCCGTACTCGATCGCCTCGGCAACGCGAGGCCGCTGGTGATCGCCCAGTTTCTCGAATAGGCTCCCCGAGTCGCCTCCCGCCTCCCACCCCGCCGCATGATCCAGACGCAGCCCCCCTTCCTGCCTCCCTTCCCGATGGCATTCGATGCAGTGAGCGATCAAGGCGGGGCGAATCTTCGATTCAAAAAAACGAATCGATTCGGGATCTCCCGCATCCAGTTTTCCGCACGCCAGGAGAGCGGTTAGCCCCAGGCAAAGGCCAAGCATTCGTTTCTGCTTCATCGGACCCTCTTCCACGCAGCATCTACCGCAGTCATTCCATCGTGAAGCGATTCAACCGAATCCTATGATGGTACCTCAGGACGCTGATCGCCATCGATCGATTATCGAACATGAAGCCTCGAAAATCCAGCAATCCAGCATCGCCATGGCTCGCCTCCCGGTGGCTGCTCGGGCCGCGATTCCCCTTTCGGCAATCGACCGGATAGAGGAAAATCATCAGATCGCTCTAGAAAAACTGGGCGGTTTTCAAAAAGATGACAGTGCAAGGACGATTGAGGCGGTTTTTGGCCTCAGCAGGATGAGAGGGCATCGATGGACGCAACGCAAAGCTCAGCCGATCGGGAGATCGCATCGGCGACGACTTCCGTCCTCAACTTAGCGGCCTACCACTTCGTATCGATTCCCTCGCCTGAGGAACTGCGCAAGTCGATCCGTCAGCGTGCGGGGGACCTACGGATCAAAGGCACGGTGCTGATCAGCCACGAAGGGATCAATCTCTTCGTGGCGGCGCCAGAGTCAGCCGCCAGACAATTCTTCCAATGGCTTCAATCCCTGCCAGGCCTTCAAGACCTCCATGCCAAGGAAAGCTGGACCGACTATCAGCCGTTTCGCCGCATGCTGGTCAAACTCAAAAAAGAGATCATCGCCTTTGGGATCGATCAGATCGATCCCGCGCACTACACCTCCTCCAAAATCACGCCCGAAGAACTACGACAGTGGCTGCGCGATGGCCGGCCACTCCAGCTTCTCGATGTTCGCAACGATTACGAGGTGGAAGTCGGCACCTTTCAGAATGCTCACCCCATCGAGATCGACCACTTCCGCAAGTTCCCCGAGGCGATCGACAAGCTGCCACAGGAGTGGAAAGAGCAACCCGTGGTGATGTTCTGCACGGGGGGGATCCGTTGCGAGAAGGCGGGGCCTTGGATGGAACAGCGTGGATTCCGTCACGTTCTTCAATTGGATGGTGGAATTCTAAACTACTTTGAGAAATGTGGCGGAGAGTTTTACCAGGGAGACTGCTTCGTCTTTGACCAACGCGTCGCCGTCCGTCCCGATCTAACCCATTCCGATAAATCGCTCTGCTTCGCCTGCCAGCACGTCCTCACGCAAGAACAGATGCGATCGGATCTCTATCAGCCAGGCAAGCACTGCCCGCATTGCTACTTGAGCCCGATGGATGCGATGGAGCGAAAGCGGAAGGCGAAGGAAAGCCGAATGCGAGAGTACCTGGAACGTCAACCCGGCTGCCAAGCTTACTGCAGCGAACGTAGCATCCACGTTCCTCGACGTCTGGCGGGAATGCCCCTGCTGGACTTCCTCGAGCAGTGGATCCCCGGTCGGTCGCGAACACAATGGATGGAAGCGATGGAGTCGGGAAGATTGCTCGATGGCCACTTACGCTCCGTCGCCCCCGATCGGATCGTTTCGGAAGGTGAGAAACTGCTGCACCGCGAACCGGATACCACGGAGCCCCCCGTCTCCAGTGCCATTCACCTGGTCTACCAATCCGATACCTGGCTGGTGCTTGATAAGCCGGCACCATTGCCGGTTCACGCGTGCGGTCGCTACTACAAAAACACACTCGAAGCCGCCATGCAGCATGCATACCACCCGGAAAAAATTCGATTGGCGCATCGCCTGGACGCCAATACCAGCGGCCTGCTGGTCGCCGCGCGTCGCACCACGGCGGCCAGATACATTCAACAACAATTCAGCGACCGTTCGGTCGAGAAAACGTACTTGGCTGCTGTTTCTGGACATCCGGCGGAAGATCGTTGGGACTGCCAGATCCCCATCAGCGATCAGACCGGGCCTCTGGGATCCCGATCGAGTGCTCCTGTCGAATCGTCACAGCCAACCCACCAGGCACTTACCACCTTTCAAGTCCTCCATCGCCGCAGCGACGGAACCTCCTTGCTAGAAGCGATCCCCAAGACAGGTCGAACCAACCAGATCCGAATCCATCTCTGGGAGTCCGGCTTTCCCATCATCGGCGATCCGCTCTACCTGCCCGGTAAGCGACTGGGCGATGGATCGACCCTGCCGATCGATCAACCCTCCATGCAACTTCATTCTTGGAAAATCAGCCTGCTCGATCCCGAAACGAAAACCCGCCGCAGCTTTGTCAGCCAACAAGTTCCGCAATGGGCTGCCCACTCCACCAGATGAGTCCACCCCGCAGTGGTGTCGCACACGATTCGATGAGTGCATCGCTGGAAGGCAACATCCATCGCTTGCTCCTTCCCACCGAACATCGGCACGCAGACGCTCGGCCGACCAGTGTCGCAAACAGCCTGCTCCCCCGTTGGCCATCGCACCCATTTCCCAAGTCCACCTGGGTTTCTTTTGGATGTACCTCGCTTCACTGCCCCGCTTCGAATCGGTCATGGAAGGTCAATAGAAGGGTCGCAGCGTACCGACAGGAATCTTCCAAAGTGTTTTGGAAGCAGCCATACCATCCGATGTGCGACACTGGACTTAAGAAAACCGGACGGCTCGCGCCAATCCGCTAAACTTGCGTTGCCTCCTGCACAGCACCGTGATGCAACCGTTCGTAGCACGCTCCGTTGACCCACAGCATGGTCGGATCGACCAAATTTCTGGCCTGCGCCACCGTTTGGTGAGCGAACCCTTTGCGATCACGCGGACCGTCTAATTCTTCGACGGTCCGCTTTAGGTCGATCGGGACGCAGGACTGGAATCAGGTCGCGCGGCATACCTGAAGAGAGCTCTCTTGCGACATCCATGCGCGTTCAATCGAAGGGCCGACGCCAAGGCAACTCGATACCACGCATCGCATCACAGCCATCGCACGCGACGAACACTTCATCATCGTTCAATGGACAACCAGCTTTCCTTGCCTCGTCTCTCCTCCGCAGCCGCCTGAAGCACGCGACGGGTCGCTCCACTTTCCATGCAAGAAAGACCGCTAGTCCTCTTGACCCAGTTGGCCGCATCGATGAAACTTCCGGTTCAGACGAGGAGCTCTATTGGATCCATGATCGACGGATTGATCTGGAGCCGTGGCCGGGGCTCCTCGTTTTTTTATGCGCGTGTGGCTCGTTCGGAACCACCGTGGAGCGTCTGGTTGGGGATGGAGAAAGGTACCAGTGGGACTCCAGCGGTGCCGATGCCATTCGGCGAAGTCCGCCGAGTTTTGGGAGTCAGAAACCACTGACGAGTTGCGCGATGGACCATCTGCCGATCGAGGAAAGCGACATCCTCATGGAGGAAGCGGGATGGCTGGTGCTCCAGAAGCCATCTGGCCTGCTGACCCAAGCTGCGCCGGGGGTTCCCAGTGTCCAAACGGCGCTCGAATTGCTTTTGGCCCGACGCCCCTCAGCTCCCCAACACCCATTTGTTGGTCTGCCTCATCGCCTGGACCGTGGCACTTCCGGAGCTCTACTAGTGGCTCGCAATGCCCGCACGCTGCGACGCTTCGGGGATCAGTTTGCCCAACGCTTGGTCGAGAAAACCTATGTGGCCATGGTGGAAGGGGACGCGACGGGAAAGACCGGACGATGGGAAGATCATGTCCGGAAGATTCCGGATCGGCCTGTGGGGGAGATTGTCACCGCCGATCATCCGGAGGCGAAACTGGCGGTGCTGGATTCCCGGCTTTGCTGGACCGATCGATCGAAAAGTTTGATCGAGGTGCGTCTGGAGACCGGGCGCATGCATCAAATCCGCATCCAGTGCGCCGCTCGCGGCTTGCCCGTCGTCGGGGACTGGTGCTACCAAGCCACCACTCGGTTCGGCACTCCCGACTCCCAAGGCCTGTGGCAACAATTGGCGCTGCATGCTTGGAGGTTGAGTTTTCGCCATCCGGGAAACGCCAAGTGGATCACCGCTGAGGCAGGTCTCCCGTCATCATGGCACGTATTTCCTGGTGATGCACTGCAGCAACTGCGCGAATCCCAGTTACCATGAGAGGGCCAAAGCCCAGTCGCTGACCTTCATCCAGAAATGGTCGCTTCGGTATCACCTGAAACAGGATGCGTCATGACCGATTTCGATTGGTCGACTCAGCAGATTCACTTCGTCACCGGCAAGCTGGCGCGATCCGCCCTCCAGCCAATCGTCGACAGCTTGTCGCAGCGATTCGGTTTTCGCTACACGATCCAGACGATGCCGATCACGGTCGCTGCGTTGATGACCGCCAAATGGACACTGCGGCATCTGGCTCTGCCGGAAGGAACCACGCGAATCATCCTGCCCGGCTACCTGGCTCCTGGTCTTGAGGAGATCCAGGCCCACTTGAATCAGAAAAAGATCGATTGTCGTGTCGAGTGCGGACCGAAAGATCTGCGAGAGCTTCCAAGACACTTCGGGATCAAGCAGATCGATCGCGGCGATTATGGAGCTCACCGGATTGAGATTCTCGCCGAAATCAACCACGCCAATCGGCTGCCACTGGTCGATCTGGTCCGACAGGCCAAACAATGGGTGGCCGAAGGGGCCGATCGCATCGACCTGGGATGTGATCCGGCAGCTCAGTGGACGACGATCGGAGATGCCGTGAAACGACTGCGAGACGAAGGGATCCGACTTTCCATCGATACCTTCGATCCTTGGGAAGCCGCAGAAGGGACGCGCGCGGGAGCCGACTTGGTGCTGTCGGTCAATCGCAGCAACCGCCACTTGGCGATCGACTGGGGCGCCGAGGTGGTGGTCGTTCCTGACATGGACCAACCTTGGCTGGAAAGTCTCATGGAAACATCCCAGTTCCTCCAGGACCACCAAGTCCCCTTCCGACTCGATCCGATCCTCGAACCGATCGGATGTGGTTTCGCCAAATCGCTCCATCGCTACTATGCGCTGAGGCAACATGCGCCCGATGTGGCGATGATGATGGGAATAGGCAACCTAACAGAACTGACCGATAGCGACTCGGCAGGCATCAACACGCTGCTTCTGGGGTACTGCGAGGAACTTCAGGTGGGCAGCATCCTGACCACGCAGGTGATCCCCTGGGCGCAAAGCTCTGTACGCGAGTGCCACCTAGCGCGAAAGCTGGTGCATTACGCAGTCGCTCATTCACTCCCTCCGAAACACTTGGAAGAGGGACTGGTGATGCTGCGCGATCCGACGCGCAGGCACTATCCAGCTGGGTGGTTTGAAGAACTGGCTTCCACCATTCAGGATCCCAATTACAGGATCTTCAGCGATGGCGTGCAACTGCACTTGGTCTCGGCCGGGATCCACCTGCAGGGTACCGACCCGATGGAGATCTTCTCGGAGCTGCACAAGACGCCTCGTGGGGCCCAACTGACGGCTGGCCATGCATTTTATCTGGGGTTCGAGCTTGCCAAGGCGATGACCGCTTTGACCCTTGGGAAGAATTACGAACAGGACGAAGCCCTCCGGTGGGGAATGCTGACGCGGGAAGAAGCGCATGCGCGACTGACTTGGACGCGACAGCGACCGGAACCTCCCAGCAAGGCGACGGCCGAATCAAGAGAGGACTCCTGATGCCCACTCCCTGGATCGAAGAACTTCCTCGATCGATCGGGGTCGCCGAAGCGCTAGAGCGGCTGTGGGACCAACCATGGTGCTGCCTCCTGGAAAGCGCTTTAGCTCATCCTCAGCTAGGAAGGTACAGCTTCCTGGCGGTCGATCCATTCCAAGTGTTTCGCGTCACCCGACCGCTGGCCGATCCCTTCGCCGATCTGGCAGGATGGATGGAGCGATTCACGACCGACTCGGTTCCAGGACTTCCTCCATTTCAAGGTGGCGCCGCAGGCTACTTTGGATACGAACTGGGGCGATGTTTCGAACGAGTTCCGAGGGCCAAGCATGATGAGTTCGCGCTTCCACTGGCCGTCGTGGGTCTGTACGACCTAGTCGTCGCCTGGGATCACCTTGAGGATCGCCGATGGATCATCTCTCAGGGGTACCCCGAGCGAGATCCGCAGGCCAGACAAGAGCGGGCTACCAAACGCGGCTCTTGGCTTAGCGAGCGATTGCGTGGCCCGGCTATCGCCAGACCTCTTCACCAATCCCACCTCCACGCGACCGCTCACGGGCTAACCGCCCCCCAATACCAGACGCGCCTGGGAGCCGCATGGCTTGGCAACTTCGATTCCTCGGGGTACCAGACGGCGGTCGAGCAGGCCAGGGAAGCGATTTATTCGGGGGACATCTTTCAGGTGAATCTATCGCAGCGACTGCTTCGCCGATCCTTCTGCCATGCGATCGACCTGTATCTGGAAATGCGTCGGGAAAATGCCGCTACGTTTGCTGGCTACTTCGACCTTGGGCCATCGCAGATCGTCAGCGCCTCCCCAGAGCGATTTCTGCGGGTCGATCAGGGCTGGGTCGAGACGCGGCCGATCAAGGGAACACGGCGTCGATCCAGCGACCCAAAGGTCGATGCCGCTGCTGCCACCGAACTGCTGACCAGCGAGAAAGACCGCGCTGAAAATGTGATGATCGTCGATTTGCTCCGAAACGATCTTTCACGAGTCTGCGAACCGGCTAGCGTTCAGGTGGAACGCCTATGTGGCCTGGAAAGCTATCCCTTCGTCCATCATCTGGTGAGCGTGGTACGAGGCCGGCTTGCAGGCGACCTCACCCCGATCGATCTCCTAGCAGCATCGTTCCCCGGTGGCAGCATCACCGGGGCCCCTAAAATCCGAGCGATGGAGATCATCGCGGAATTGGAACCGACGGCGCGAGGGGCTTACTGTGGATCGCTTGGATACTGGGGGTGGAACGGGACCGTCGACTGGAATATTCTGATCCGGACGATCACCGCCAGTCGGGGCTGGTGGCAGTTTCAGGTAGGTGGTGGCATCGTCGCCGACAGCCAAGCCGCTGCAGAAGAAGAAGAAACCTGGACCAAGGCGGCCGGCTTGGTCCGTACAATCGAATCGTTGATGCGGCGAGCCGTCCGCTGAAATCGGCTTTCACCTGGGCTGATCCCTGCGATGCAGCAGCCCGCCTGAAGAACCTCTTGCGTGAGAAAATCGATGCCCTTCCTCTACGTCCTGCGAGGCAAAGAGTATGGCAAACACTGGTCGATCCCCGATCCGGGAGGCACCATCGGCCGTGGAGAAGAAAACGATCTGGTGCTGACAGATACCGAAGTGTCTCGCAACCATGCCAGCATCCGCCCCTGGGAACAGGGATGGATCCTGGAAGATCTCCGAAGCAGTAACGGCAGTTTCGTCAACGGACAGCGATGCGATCATCGCAAGCTGGATCATGGAGACCGCATCCAGCTGGGGCAGACGCTGCTGATTTTCACCACCTCCGCTCGACTCTCTCCAGCCCATCATTCCACCTTCAGCGATGATGGCCAGATCCGAATCACAGGTGAGTCTGCAGCAGCCGAACTCTCTCAGATCCGAAGCAGCTTGGCCCCATTCGAACCGGCTCCCCGCCCCATCGGACCCGATCCATCCAACTCCCATGCTTCCCAATCGGCCCAACGATCGACGCGCGCTGCGGGGAATCCATGGGAGGTGATGTACCACACCGCAATCGCTGTCAGTCGAACGATCGATATCGATAAGCTGCTGGAGCAAATCCTTGGCCTGATCTTCGATTCGATCGAATGCGACCGAGGCTGCATCATGCTGGCAGAATCTGATCATCGCACCCTTCGCCCCGCCTGCCGCCGAGATCGCGTCGAAGGCAGCCGCTCGGGCCCGCTCGAAATCAGCCGCACGATTCTCGATCATGTCATGGAGCACCAGGAAGGCGTGCTGACCAGCAACGCCAACGCCGATGCACGATGGGAGTCTTCCGCCAGCATCCAGAAAATCGGGATTCGGGAAGCCATCTGCGTTCCCATGCAGGGACGTTACGGCACCGTCGGGGTGCTCTACATCGATACTTCCATTTCGCCCGGCGATTACATCGCAGAACCCGCCGCCAACCGCTTCACCGAAGAACATCTGCGGATGATGATCGCCATCGGCCACCAGGCCGCCCTAGCCATCGAAGATACCGCCTACTATCGCGGGATGCTGCAGGCCGAGCGATTGGCGGCCATGGGCCAGACGATCGCGACCATTTCCCACCATGTCAAGAACATTCTCCAGGGGATTCGCGGAGGCTGCTACCTTGTCGAAGAGGCGCGGAAAAAGAAAGACTGGCAACTGCTGGATCGCGGATGGAGCATCGTCGATCGCAATCAAGATCGAATCGCCAATCTGGTCCTCGATATGCTCACACTCACCAAAGATCGACAACCCCAGTGGCGGATGGCTGACCCCAGACTTACCATCGCTGAAGTCGTCGACCTGATTCAGCTACGCGCGGGACAAGCGTCGGTGGAACTCCTCTGGTCGCCTCCGGACCCTTTTCCTCTGGTCGCCTGCGATCCGGAATCGCTGCATCAAGCCATTCTCAATCTGCTGCTCAACGCGATCGACGCCTGCAACGCGCCGAGCGGCGACCTGGAACCTGCTCCTCCAGCCAAACGGTCGGTGCGAATCGAGCTTCAGGTATTGCCAGCCGATGCAAAACAGCAGATCGCAATCGATGTCAGCGACAACGGCCCAGGAATCCCCATCGAACAGCAATCCAAGCTTTTTTCGCTCTTCGAATCGTCCAAAGGAGCTCGGGGAACAGGGCTTGGCTTGGCCGCATGCCGGAAGATACTGCGAGAACATGGGGGGGATGCCCAGCTGCTCGAGAGCAGCCCCAGTGGAACGCGATTCCGTCTTCACTGGCCCCTGCGCGATCGATCCGATCTCCCCAACCAAGACGCACCTCCTCTGCCGACTCGCTTTTCCGGCTGACTTCCTCAGCCGTTGCCTGGGATCTCTGCGGATTATTGCAGAAGATCTGCAGGGAATGGCACAAACCTCTGCCGGCAACGCGATGACGCCGCGACACTCCTACCCAAGGACTGCTGCGCAAATCCAATTCCAGCCAGCGATTCCAAGCCGAATACCCCTCTTTGGAACGTGAAATGCTGTGGCCCACTCCCTGCGGCCTCTATAGGATGGAAGGGATGGACGGAAAGATGATGCAATACGCCTCGCCCTTTGCGATTTTGATTGTCGACGACGAACAGAATATCAGGTCGGGGCTCGCCAAAGGTCTGCTCTCCGAAGCCACGGTGATCGATACCGCAGCCAGTGGTGAAGAAGCCCTGACTAGGTTCCAGCAGACAGGCCACCCTCTAGTCATCGTCGATGTGCGACTCAATGGCAGCATGTCCGGTATCGATCTGCTCAAGCGCATCCTCGTGCTGCGGCCCCAAACTTCGGTAATCGTCATCACGGCCCATGGTTCGGTGGAAATGGTCGTCGATGCTATGCGAAGCGGTGCATTCGACTTCATCCTCAAGCCAGTCGATCTGAACCTAGTTCGGCAACAAGTCCGCCGCGCCCGAGAGCACTACGAACTTCGAATTGAGAATCAATCCCTCAGGCACCAATTGGCCGATACGGGGAAGCTATCCAGCATCATCGCCGCTGGCGCGGCGATGCAGGAAGTCTTCCGGCAGATTCGACAGGTCGCGGCCACCGATGCGACAGTGATGATTCATGGGGAAAGCGGCACAGGAAAAGAATTGATCGCCCGAGCTCTTCACGACCTTAGCGAACGAAGCGCTGGACCTTTCGTCGCCGTCAATATCGGCGCACTGCCAGAGTCCCTGCTAGAGAGCGAGATGTTTGGGCACGAAAAAGGTGCATTCACCGGCGCGACGCGCCAGAAGCCAGGGTGCTTTGAACAGGCCGCTTCAGGGACCCTGTTTCTCGACGAGATCACCGAGATGTCGTCCAAGAGCCAAGTCGACCTGCTGCGCGTCCTAGAGATGAATGAGTTCACTCGCGTTGGAGGAGAAGAAAAGCTCAAGTCGGATGCCAGAATCATCTCCGCAACCAATCGCGACACCCAGGAATTGATCGAAGAAGGAACCTTTCGTGAAGATCTCTTTTACCGCCTGAATATCATTCCTATCCACGTTCCACCACTGCGAAGCCGCCGCGAAGACATCCCGCTTTTGGTCGAGCACTTTCTGGAGTTTTTCTGCGTCCGGCACAAACGACATCCTAAATGCCTGACAGACGAGGCGATGCAAACCCTGGTGGCCGCCGATTGGCCAGGCAATGTACGCCAGCTGAGAAATGTGGTGGAACGGATGGTGATCACCGTTTCCGAAGAAACCATCCAGAGAACCCAGCTTCCCGCCGAAGTTCGAACCGATCCTCGGCCGGTGACCAGACTCGCTGGGTCGCTTGCGGAAGCTGTCGAAGAGTGTGAAAAAATGACAATCCAAACGGTGCTCCAGTCTTGCAATTTCCACCGCGAGAAGACCGCCAAGGCGCTTGGAATCAGCGTCCGGACACTCCATTACAAAATGAGTCGCTATGGGCTGCATTGATGCTGGCCGAGTTGGGAAAGCCGCCTAAAGCCCATTCAGTTCATTCCCGATATGCCTTCGCGCTTCTTCGATGGCCTGCTGTTTCTCCATCGCCCTCTCTTCGAAAGGCTGCTGGGCGGCAGGCTCTGCGCGACTCCCACTTGAGCCCGACGCCGCCTGGGAAAACTCGGACGCCAGCATCGCAGTCAAGAGCGATAAGACAAGTGAAGGCCGGATCATAGTAGAAGCTTCTTTTCCCTACCCGTTTACCTCGCACCAACCCAAGGAACTCCCATCGGATTCGCGTGCGATGCATCGATTGGACCAGCGGAGGCAAATTCCATGCCACGTCGCGAAATCGCATCTAGGTCATCCCATACAAGTTAAAATCGAAAGAGTCTCTATTCATCGATGCAAACCGGTGCACCTCGCTGCTGGCTTTTGCAGTCGGTGATTCGATGCCGTGATCCAAGAAGCCAAAAAGCCGCCCATTGTTGGCTTCGCGTTGGTCGTCCCTCGGTCAGGTATGGGCTCGCCCGCCTTGGCCGTACCGAAGGTAAGCACTCCAATGGAAGCCGAGCGTGAAGTTTTTCGCCAAAGGATCGTTGCGATCCCCACTGAGATAGGCCATCGCTGATGGGTCCACGCAAACCAGTCACCGGCATCAACCCATCGCTGATCGCCCTCGCATCGCTCAGCCTGATCTCCCTGTTTGCGACGATTTGGGTTCTGGTGAATGTCCGCCACGAACTGGAAATCGTCTCCCGACTGATCGGTCACCTCCAAGGATCCGATCTCGAATTCGCCAATGAACTGTCTAGCGAATTGGGGGTCCAACGCAGCCTTTCGATCCTTCTCATTCTCAATACGATCGCAACTTCGATTGCGTTCTGGATTGTGTCGAGAGCCTATCTCAGCAGCGAGCGGAATTTGGAGGAAGCGAAAGTCCTTTCGGCGGACATTCTGGAAAGCATGGATATCGGTGTAATCACCACCGACGATCAGGGAAATGTCTCCAGCATCAACACGGTCGGGAGACAGTTGATGGCGATGAGCGGATCTGCCAACGCATCGATGGCTCGTGAAGGACCCGGTGGCGCACTGCTGGCGGAGGTTTACCAAGATGCCTGCCGGTGGATTTCCCATCCACGCGATCAAGAGTATCGAATCGACTGCAACGGACAGCGGAGGATTCTGCGAGCCAGCGGGACGATGCTGAAAAATCGCGACCAGGAACAGATCGGCATGGTGATCCAGGTCCGCGATGTGACCGATCGTGTCCTGATCGAAGAGCGATTGCGGCGCATGGAACGCCACATGGGGCTTGGTTCACTCGCTGCGGGCCTGCAACATGAAATCAAAAACCCTCTGAACGCGCTCTCGTTGCACATTCAACTTCTCGGGGAACGACTGCAGAAGGAGCCAGAGGATCCCGAAGTCAGCGAAATGCTCGATATCCTCTATACAGAGGTCAAAAGGATTGCAGCGGTGCTGGATGGTTTTCAGAACTACGCATCGATCCACGAGATCGGGAGGACTTCCGTCGATGTCGCTTCGCTGATCGACAAGCTGATTCGTCTGCTGCGTCCGGAGGCCGAACAGAAAAGAATTGCGTTGGAGTTTGCGTCACCTCCATTGCAACAACTGTTCATCCAAGCCGACCCCGCCCAGCTGGAGCAGGTGTTGCTAAACCTAGCACTCAACTCCATGGCTGCCATGCCTAACGGCGGGACGGTGCGATTCGCCGTCGCGATCGAACCCCACTCCATTCGGTTGGATGTCAGCGATACCGGCTACGGCATCCCCCCCGAAATCCAATCGCGCATTTTCGACCCGTACTTCACCACGCGAAGTGACGGCACCGGCATGGGGCTGGCGTTATGCGAAAAGATCGTCCGCCAACATGACGGCAGGATCGACTTCCAGTCATCTCCATCGGGGACCAGCTTCTCTATCCATCTCCCCCGAAACAACGCCCCCTCGCTCCTGCCAGAGCAGTAATTTCTTGCACCAACTCTGCAACGGCTTGCACGCTCCCGGCCAGAAGCAGCCGGAGTTTGAATCCAATTGTCGGAAAACTTCTTTTTTTTCATTCCTATGATCCACCAGTGCCGATTGCTCTACTCGAACCGCGCAACGCACGTCGGTTCGTGGGCAGCCGATCCTCAGGGAATGTAACCAACCGCTTGGCGCGTGATTTGCGTTTCACGCTGGCTGACGCTGGACTCTGGGAAAGTGGCCCCAGGGGCGGCCAGCCTCTCATCGAATCGAAGCGGTGTGCTGCTGGGGGGAGAGATCCGAACGGGTATGAGACATTCATGGATCGTTTACGGCTTGGCCATTCTGGGCTCCCTTTCCAGTATCTCCTGCGATCAACTCGCCTCTTCAGGGGCCAGCCATGCTCCTTCTTCCCCGGTTCCAGAAACCAGGGGGGCAGAGCATGAGGCAGCGCATGAACATGCAGCAGGGCATCATCAGCACCGCATCATCGTCACACAACCAGTGGCCCAGAATGTGACCAGCACCCACAACTACGTCTGCCAGATCCGCTCCTGCCGGCACATCGAATTGCGAGCTCTGGAGAATGGTTACCTGGAGGAGATTCCGGTCCAGGAAGGGCAAACCGTCCAGCAGGGAGAAACCGTTTTTAAGGTCCTCCCCACTCTCTACCAGGCACGACTGGAGGCGGAACAGGCCGAAGCGGCTCTGGTGCAACTGGAGTACAACAACGCCAAACGACTGATGGAACAGAATGTCGTATCCCCACAGGAAGTCGCCATCGCGGAAGCCAAACTCGCCAAGGCTTCCGCTAAGGTCAAGCTGTCGCAAGCCGAGTTGAATTTCGCGACCGTTACGGCGCCATTCACCGGCATCATCGACCGACTGCTCTGCCAGAAAGGAAGTCTTGTCGCGGAGGGGGATGTCCTGACCACGCTTTCGGACAACAGTGTGATGTGGGTCTATTTCAATGTACCTGAGGCAAGGTACCTGGAATACAAATCGCAGCTCGATGTGAACGACCCGAATTTGCAAGTCGAGTTGATGCTTGCCGACCACTCCAAGTTCCCCCATCCCGGCAAGATTGGGGCCATCGAAGCGGACTTCAATGTGGAGACAGGGAATATCGCATTTCGCGCCGACTTCCCCAACCCCGACCGGCTACTCCGCAATGGCCAGACCGGGAAAATCTTGATTCAGCGAGCCATCAAGGATGCGATCGTCATCCCGCAGCGCGCGAGCTTTGAGATTCTGGCGGAACGGTATGTCTATAGGGTCGATGAAGAAGGGGTTGTTCAGCAGCGCCGCATCGAGATCGGTCTGGAGCTGGAAGATCTGTTTGTGGTCAAGCAGGGGATCCAACTGGGCGACAAGATCATTTTTGAAGGAATTCGCCAGGTGCGCGATGGCGACAGGATTGAATTCGACTTCCGACAACCGGAGGAAATTCTCGCCCATTTGAAGAATCAAGCCCAATAGAAGCCGACATTCATGTTTGCCAAGTTTCTGCATCGACCCGCGCTGGCCATCGTCATCTCGCTGCTCATCCTGTTCATGGGAAGCTTGGCGATCACGACCCTGCCGATCTCCCAGTTTCCCTCGGTGGCGCCACCCAGCGTCGTCGTCTCTGTCTCATATCCCGGTGCCAGCGCGGAGATCCTCGTCGAATCGGTGCTGGTGATTCTCGAGCAGGCGATCAATGGCGTTCAGGACATGCGCTACATGATCGGGGATGCCACCAGTGCAGGCGAAGGGACGATCCAGATCATCTTCGAGCCAGGGACCGATCCGAATGTTGCGGTATTGAATGTCAACAATCGCATCCAGGCGGTCAAAAACAACCTGCCACCGATTGTGGAACGGGAAGGCATTATCGTCATGCAGAACATGTCGAGCATGCTCATGTACGTCAATGTCTTCAGCACCGACCCCAATGTCGACCAGAACTTTCTCTACAATTTCGCCTCCGTCAATCTTCTCCCCGAGATCAAGCGCATCCAGGGGGTCGGCCGCGCCAACATCCTGGGGAACCGCGCCTATGCGATGCGTGTGGAACTGAATCTGGAGCGACTGCGAGCCTACAATCTGTCGGCCGATGATGTGATGAAGGCGATTGCCGAGCAGAGCATGATCGGCTCCCCAGGACGACTGGGCCAGGCCACCGGGCGCACTTCGCAGACGGTCGAATACGTGCTGACCTGGGTCGGAAGATACAACAGGCCCGAGCAATACGAAGACATCATCCTGAAGGCGAATGAAAAGGGAGAAATCCTTCGAATCAAGGACGTTGCGACCGTCTCCCTTGGATCCTCTTTCTACGATCTGTATTCCGATATCGATGGCTACCCTTCCGCTGCGATTGTCCTCAAGCAGACCCCGGGCTCCAATGCGACGGTGGTGATCGAGGAAGTGAAGAAAAAGCTGGAGGAAATCAAAAAAGATGTTTTCCCACCAGGAATGGACTACGAGGTCAGCTACGACGTCTCCAAGTTCCTGGAAGCGTCGATCGAGAAGGTGCTCCACACACTCTTCGAAGCCTTCATCCTCGTTTCGCTGGTTGTCTTTCTCTTTCTGGGAGACTTCCGCAGCACCCTTATCCCGACGATCGCCGTTCCCGTCTCGCTGATCGGCACCTTCTTTTTCCTGCTGATGTTCGGGATGTCGATCAACCTGATCACCCTTTTCGCTCTGGTGCTGGCCATCGGCGTCGTCGTCGACGATGCCATCGTCGTCGTCGAAGCGGTGCATGCGAAGATGCATGAAAAACATCTTTCTCCCTACGCGGCAACCAAAGAGGTGATCCATGAAATCGCGGGGGCCATCATTGCGATTACCCTGGTGATGACGTCGGTGTTCATCCCAGTCACCTTCATGACCGGGCCCGTCGGGGTCTTCTATCGTCAGTTCGGATTGACGATGGCAATTTCAATCATCCTGTCAGGTGTCGTCGCATTGACGTTGACACCGGTCCTGTGCGCGATGTTGCTCAAGCCGCACGGTCATCGGGATCGCAACGAGGGTCCAATACCGGCGATGTTTCGAGCGATCGGTCGATTGCTTTGGCAAATCACTGGGCGACTGTCGTACCCGATCCGCTATCTGCTGACGCTGCTGCTGGCAGCAGCCGGCGGATACGGACTGTACCGCCTACTACAAAACGAAACGGTAGCACACTTAGTCAGCGAGCAGATCGCGCTGACCGAATCGCGAATCCTGGCTTTCGCAGCGACCGCTTCGGTGTTCCTCGCGATGACCGTCCGATCCTGGTTCTCCGGCAGCATCGAAGGGGAAAAATTCGTCGCCAGCCCGCTTGGCCTTTTCATCAAGGCCTTCGATCGAGGTGTTGAGTGGGTCACTCTGCTCTATGCGGCTATCCTGCGTCGCATCATCAAGATGCGGTTCCTGACGCTGCTGCTGATCGGTTTGTTCGGCTTCGGTATTTACTGGGTGATCCATATCCTCCCCTCGGGATTCATCCCTTTGGAAGACCAGGGGATCATCTACGGCATCATTCAAACCCCACCGGGATCGACTCTGGAGTACACCAATGCAAAATCGCACGAACTCCAAGCGATCTGCAAGCAGTTCGACGAAATCACCTCCGTCTCGTCGCTCGCCGGCTACGAAGTGCTCACCGAAGGCCGTGGATCCAATGCCGGCACCTGCATCATCAACCTGAAGCCCTGGTCCGAACGAAAACTCACGTCGAAAGAATTGATTGCGGCCCTTGAAGAGAAGGGGGCTCAGATCGCTAATGTCAAACTGGAGTTCTTCGAGCCACCTGCGGTGCCAGGCTTCGGAGCCGCTGGGGGATTCTCCGTCAACCTCCTCGATAAAACCAATACCGGTGACTACAAGGCCCTGGGGGAAGTCACCGACACCTTCATGGAAGCCCTCGCCAAACGCAAGGAAGTCAAAGGGCTCTTCACCTTCTTCGCTGGCAATTATCCCCAGTATGAAATCCTCATCGACAACGATATTGCCATGCAGAAAGGGGTTTCCATCGCCGACGCCATGGAGAACCTGTCGATCGTGATCGGTAGCACGTGGGAGCAAGGCTTTGTGCGCTTTGGCCAGTTCTTCAAGGTCTATGTTCAGGCGGCACCTGAGTTTCGACGTTATCCGGAAGACCTCAACGAGATGTTTGTCAAGAATGACAAAGGGGAAATGGTTCCTTACTCTTCATTCATGACGCTGAAAAAGAAACAAGGGCTGAATGAGATCAGTCGATACAATCTCTATCCGACCGCTCCGATTCAAGGCGCACCATCGCCCGGCTACAGCAGCGGCCAGGCCATTGCTGCCATTAAAGAGATTGCGGCTCAGACCCTTCCCTACGGTTACGACATCGACTGGCAGGGACTTTCCTTTGACGAGGCGAAGAAGGGGAACACAGCCGTCTACATTTTCCTGATCGTTATCGTCTTCGTTTACTTGGTCCTGGTTGGTCAATACGAGAGCTTCCTGCTTCCTCTGGCCGTTATCGCTTCTCTTCCTATTGGAATATTCGGTTCGTTTCTATTCCTAAAATCGATGGGGCTTTCCAATGACGTCTATTGCCAGATCGGCTTGGTGATGCTGGTCGGTCTCCTGGGAAAAAACGCGATCCTGATCATCGAGTTTGCGGTGCAGCGTCGCCACGAGGGGGCGAGTCTTTTTGATGCGGGAGTCGAAGGGGGAAAACTTCGATTCCGACCGATTGTGATGACATCGTTTGCCTTCATCGCGGGACTGATTCCACTGGTGCGTGCGACCGGGCCAGGGGCGATCGGCAACCGGACGATCGGCACGACCGCAGTCGGAGGGATGTTGATCGGCACGGTGATTGGCGTGCTGATCATTCCTGGACTCTATTACTTCTTCGGCAAGGTGGCCGATGGACGGAAGTTAATCAAGGATGAACACGATGAACCTCTTAGCGAGCTTTTGGAACGCGCGGAGTAGAAATCGAACGCTGAAAGCCGCCGTAGGAACCTGCATTCTGATGGTATTTCCTGGATGCAAGATTCCAGGGCTTTGTGCCCCCGCGCCGTTTCGACCGCTTCCTGAAGCTTTCGACAAGAACAACGATCCATCGCAGGGCGTCATCGGATCGGAAAACTCGTCTCAATTGGGATGGGCTCAGTTTTTCAATGACCCGACGCTCAACAGCCTCATTGCAGAGTCGCTACAGGGCAATCAGGAGCTGAAGATCCTCGCCCAGGAGATCCGCATCGCCAACAACGAGATCCTGGCCCGGCGCGGTTCATTGTTTCCCTTCGTTTCCCTAGGTACACGAGCGGGTATAGAGAAATCGAGCCGATTCACGCGCAATGGAGCGGTGGAGGAATCGCTGGAAGCTGCACCCGGCAGGGGATTTCCCGAACCGCTCCCAGATTTCCTCGTCGCTGCTGATGTCTCTTGGGAAATCGACATCTGGCGAAAGCTACGCAATGCCAGAGACGCGGCGACTCTCCGCTATTTGGGAACTAGGGCTGGCCGAAACTATGTCGTCACGCGATTGGTATCCGAGCTTGCTGAAAACTACTACGAACTGCTCGCCCTGGACAACCAGTTGCTGACGCTCCAGAAGACGATCGACATTCAGACCAAGAGCCTAGAGACGGCCAGGGCCCTGAAGGATGCTGCGCGAGGCACTGAACTTGCTGTTCAGAGGTTCCAGGCGGAGGTCCAGAAGAACGAAAGTCTGATTCTTCTGATCCAGCAAAAAATCGTCGAAGCGGAGAATCGGATCAATTTCATCGCGGGGCGTTTTCCTCAACCGGTCGAACGGCCCTCGGTGGAGTTTCTCGACCTGACACTCAACGCGCTGAATGTAGGGATCCCTTCCCAGCAGCTGCTATTTCGAGCTGATATTCAGCAGGCCGAGCGGGAGGTGGCTGCGGCTGGACTGGATGTCCGTGTCGCGCGTGCTCAGTTCTTTCCATCGCTGGTGCTGACTGCCGGAGTAGGTTATCAAGCCTTCAATACGAAGTATCTCTTCTCCAGCCCCGAATCGCTGATCTATGGAGCGGCGGGAGGGCTGGTGGGGCCGTTGATCAATCGAGCCGCCATCAAGGCAGATTACATGAATGCCAACGCCCGGCAGCTCCAGGCAATCTACGATTACCAGCAGACCGTCCTGACGGCTCACATCGAAGTCGTCAACCATCTTTCGACCGTCGAAAATTTCGGGAAGAGCATCGAGGTGAAGCGTCGGCAATTGGAGTCGCTGGAAGCATCGGTCGACAATGCGACCAAGCTATTCCAAAATGCGAGAGGAGAGTACATCGACGTCCTTCTCTCGCAGCGGGATCTGATGGAAGCGAGAATGGACTTGATCGAGACCAAGCAGAAGCAACTGGCTGCGGTGATCAGCGCCTATCAGGCGCTGGGTGGCGGCGGTTATGCCGGGGATTTTTTGATCGACGAGATCGAACACCTCGACCTAATCCCTCAGGAAGAGGCGATCGAGCAGGAGTTGCAAGAAGCGATGGATAACTCTTCGGCAGCCCCCACTGCAATTCCCCCTGGCCAGTTGGAGGAACCTGTGGAAGTCATTTCGGGTGCGACGACGGCACTCCCTCGTCCCCCCGAGAAATCGTTTCGATGGGTCGCATGGCGGAATCGACATTCCGCTGCCAAGGACGCCGCCACTTGGACGTGACCGAAACGACAACCGCCCTAGGGAAGGATCAACACCCGAGCCTTATAGCGGCCCGATTTCCCGCGCCTCACTGTCGACTGGCCCACAGCTAGACCGATCGACTCACCCCTCCAATCGTTTCGCGCGGCTTCCGATATGGGGCTGGAACAGCGTCCGCTGGTCATGCTCCATCTGCTCGACGGCGCCCACGGCCATCTCGTACAGCCAGCGCTGCGCTCGGACCGGAGACTGCTCTTCCTGTGCCGCCTTGCGTCGGTAGCTTCCGTCGGCTTGAAGCAGCCAGCTGTTCTGGTTGTCCCGGAAGTAGGCATCGAGAATCGACAGCAGCTTGCGTCGGCAGGGAGCATCTTCGATGGGCACCAGCAGTTCGACGCGCCGATCGAGGTTGCGTGGCATCCAGTCCGCGCTGCTGATGAACGTTAGGTCATCGCCTCCATGATGGAAGTGAAGGATTCTAGCATGCTCCAAAAATCGGTCGACGATACTCACCACCTGGATATTCTCGCTCAGCCCAACCACCCCAGGCCTCAAGCAGCAGACTCCGCGCACATTCAGCCGTACATTCACACCGGCTTTGCTGGCGCGGTAGAGTGCCGCGATCATGTCAGGATCGACCAGCGCGTTGAGCTTGGCGGTGATGTGAGCTCGCTGACCTTGTTTCCGCCGGCTGGTTTCTCCATCGATCAGTGCGATCAGCTTCTTGCGAAGACCGATCGGTGCCGCATCGATCTGACGATAGCTCTGCGGCTGGCTGAATCCCGTGATCGCATTGAAGAACGAACTGGCATCGGCTCCCCATTCATCTCGACAGGTTAGGTAGCTGATGTCGCTGTAAAGTCTTGCGGTGGATTCGTTGTAGTTTCCTGTTCCGAAGTGGACATACCGCTGGATCCCATGTGGTTCCCGCCGCACGACGATGCATACCTTGGCATGCGTCTTCAGCCCTCGTACCCCGTAGATCACCTGCACCCCGGCTTGCTCCAGTTCCTTGGCCCATTCGATATTGCGCGCCTCATCGAAACGGGCCTTGAGTTCCACGATCACCGTCACATATTTCCCTCGCTCCGCCGCTCGCTTGAGCGCGGCGACGATCGCGCTGCGCCGTCCGGTGCGGTAGAGAATCTGCTTGATCGCTAGGACATCGGGATCCAAAGATGCCTCTTCGATCAGCCGCACCACCGGTTCATAGCTTTCGTAGGGATGGCAAAGCAGCAGATCCTGTCGACTGATGTTGTCGAACATTTTCTCTGCAGGATCGATATTCGGGGATGGCTGAGGCAGCCAGGCGGGGTCTCGCAGAGACGGAAAGCCATCGGTCTCAGTCAGAGAGAGCATCGACGACAGATCGATCGGTCCAGGAATGCGAAACACCTCGCGCTGCCCAAGCCCCAGCGACTGGGCCAGAAATTGGGCGGTAACCTCCGATGCGTGCTGGGAGATCTCCAGGCGAATCGAATCAGCTACCCTACGCTGCAGCAGCACCTGCTCCATCCCGCTCATCAAGTCCGCCGCTCCATCATCCCTCAAGCTGATGTCGAGGTTTCGGGTGATGCGGCAAACCGACCACTCCAGCACCGTCATCCCTGGGAAGAATCGGTCGACACAATGACCTACCAGATCCTCCAGCAGGACGTAGCTGTACTTGCTGTCCGAGGGGAGGGTGATGAAACGTGGAGTCGACTTGCCCAACGGAATCATCGCGAAGCGATGGGGGGGATCAAGCGTGCCGTCTTCCAGGCGAACCACCAGATAGAGCCCAAGGTTTTGGAGCAGCGGGAATGGATTTTCCGGTTCGATCGCCATCGGGGAGAGGACTGGAAAGATCTCCTCTTGAAAAATCCTTTCGATCGCCTCCAGTTGGCGCGTGCTGATTCCCTCCAGCCGAACCCGTTCCATCCCCTCGCGCTGGAGCGCCGGTTCCAAGTCCTCGCTCAGGCATCGATACTGCGATTCGACCATCGACACGACTCTTCGGTGGATCGCCTCCAGTTGCTGGGTCGGGGATGGACCTCCCGGATCGCTGGGCCCCACTCGCTCATTCTCCTGCAGCTGCAGCCCCCCAACTCGCACCATGAAGAACTCATCCAAGTTCGACCCGGTGATCGCAAGAAACTTCAGACGCTCCAGCAATGGCACCTCAGAATGCCGGGCCTGATCTAGCACCCGCTGATTGAATTCCAGCCAACTCAATTCGCGGTTTAAAAGCTGGAGATCGGTCTGACTCATGGTGTTTCCATTGCAACGACGAATCCCGCACCCACTGGCGGCTTCCTAGCATTTTCAGGGGGTACTACAGATCCCACCCCGGACCGCATTGAAGCAGATTTTCCCTAAGACTCCAACCTCAACTGGGGATGCATTCCTTGGATCGCGAGAATCATCTACCCAGGGAGCGATTCTGGCGCATCAGACGAGGGCAATGGTGAGCCGTCGTCTGGAGAGAAAACGATCGTCAGGAACAGGAGAAGCAGTGCCTGCCCCTTCCCTCCGCTCACCTGGGCGCCATCGTATCCCACGGCTCAGCGTGCTCCCGAACCGCCTCTCTCGGCTCTTTTTCCCAAGGTTGGACCAACCACGGATTGAATGGCTTGGGGGCACTGGCGATCTGAGGGCACGAACCCCATAGAATTCGTGGAGCCCTTTCGGGGAGCGGGACTGCACAGTGCCCTTGGGTGCCCACCAAGGGAGTGAAACCGCAGCAGAGATCCAAAAATCCAGTCTTCCCGCTGGCGTCAAATTCGGCTCCCAGATCTTCACATCGGAGGAGTACGCATAGCCGCGGATCGGTCCGAACGATGGAAGCCTTAGCGATCTGGGAGCGGCATGAAAAAGTCGTCCCTTGTCCCTACTGCCGGACGGGCATCGGAGAGGTCTCGATGGCAACCTGTTCCAGATCGGTAAAGGCCGACAGCCTCTGATCGAATTGCTTGACGACGCCGGTAGCGATGTCGTAATACCAGCCGAACACCTTCAGCTTTCCCGACGCAATTCCCGCCGCGACACATGGATGGGTGCTCAAGTGGTTCAGCTGGACCAGAACATTCTCCTCCGTAACCGCCTGCAGACGCTCGGCGGCCCGTTTCCGCCGGTGTTTGATCTGCATGATCTTGCGGGTCGCTTCCGCGTGATGGAACCATGCTTTGAGCCCCAGCATGTCGTCCGGTACCTTCCCTTCCACTAGAGCTTTAATGGCACCGCATTGGGAGTGACCGCAAACAATGATGTTCTTCACCTTCAGCACGCTAACGGCGTACTCGATGGTTGCCACCTCCCCTCCCATCGACGCACCAAAAGGCGGGATGAGATTGCCCGCGTTTCGGATCTGGAATAACTCCCCTGGGACGGTTTGCGTGATGACATTCGGCAGGACTCGCGAATCCGAACAGGTGATGAAAAGCGCGCGGGGCTTCTGGTGATCTGCCGCCAACTGCTCGTAAAACTTCCGATTCTTGGGGTATTCTTTCGTTCGGAAATCGTGGACTCCCTGCAAAATCTTATCCATCGGAAAGCTTTCCTTTCGTCCGTAGAATGCCCCAGATGATCGATCGATCACTTCCGGTTACTATACGCGAAAGCAGATGGTATCGGGCACCGGCCGATCTCTTCCAATCGACATGCGGCTCATGCCACAAGACCGATGGCCTGTTTGATTCAGGAGGCAATTCTCATGCTGCTGGACCAGGAAAGCCGGAACCCTTTCGCCCTCCAATGGTTGCTCTTGACCACTCTTTGGGTGGCGTTGCTGCAGCCCGCGCAAGCACAGTCGAATCGACGGGAGGCGAAGGTCCGGGCCGACCGAGCGAGGGTGGAGGCGGAGGGGTTCTGGATTTACAACCAACTGGAGTTGGGCTGGGAGCAGGCGAAAAAGCAGCAGCGCCCCTTGATGGTGGTCCTTCGTTGCATCCCCTGTGAGGAATGCGTGAAGCTAGATGACGATCTAGTCGACAACCATCCAACGCTGCGTCCACTTCTGGAGCAGTTCGTAAGGGTGCGAGTTGTCTCCACCAATGGCCTGGATCTGACCCGCTTCCAGTTCGATACCGATCAGTCCTTCGCCGTCTTCCTTTTCCATCCGAACGGGACACTCTTGGGGCGTTATGGTACCCGGTCCGACCAGAAAGAATGGTCGCAAGATGTTTCCATCTCCGGCCTGCGCGCTGCATTGCAGCGAGCCTTGGATTGGCACCAAGACTTCGAAGCAGTCGCCAACTCGCTGGAAGGCAAGCAGGGGAAGCCAGCGGAGGTTGCGTCGCCTGAGCTGTATCCATCGCTTCGCGGAAAGTATGGTCCCGCACTGGATCAGGGGGGAAGCTTGGTCAAAAGCTGCATCCACTGCCATCAGATTGGCGATGCACAGAAGGCGATGGCTTTCGAGCGTCATGGAACACTTCCAGAACCCATCCTGTTCCCCTTTCCGCATCCAAAGATTGTTGGACTGATCATCGATCCGGCCACCTGTGGAACGGTTTTACGGACGGAGAAGGATAGCCCGGCGGAACGAGCGGGATTGCGGCCTGGAGACGAGATCCTACAGGCGGATGGCCAGTCGATTCTATCCTTAGCCGATCTGCAGTGGGTTCTTCATCATCGGCCAGGAGACTCTGTATCCGTTCCGCTCATCGTGCAGAGATCCAACAGCCGCCTTCACATGACCTTGCAACTGGAGGACGGCTGGAAGCGACGCGGCGATCTGTCTTGGCGCGCTTCGACGTGGGAGTTGCGGAGGCGAGCACTGGGAGGACTCCACCTGGTGTCCCTGGACGATCAGACCCGTCGCAACCTGGCTATCGAACCAGGCCAACTCGCGCTACGAGTCCGCCACGTCGGTCAGTTTGCGCCTCACGATGTGGCAAAGCGATCGGGATTTCAGGAGGACGATATCCTCGTCGCCTGGGATGGCATCGATCAGGACCAAAGCGAGACCGACCTGATCGCTAGGACGCTTCAGTTGCCTCCGGATCGTCAGTCGATTTCGGTGGCAATCCTGCGGGGAACCAAGAAAATGCAGCTGGAACTGCCGATCCACTCCCCTTAGCCGCCCGCCGACCAGTGTCGGGCAGTGGGAAGCGGTCTAGACTTGAATGGGTTCGACGCTCGCCACATGCCAACCAGAGCGGCGATGGGGGATGAGGCTTCGATCTTGAACGCATCCCTGCGTGCACTCCGACTGCAAACGACCGACGTAAACTATCAGGACTGGGGGCTTCTGCAGGGAGCAGCAGCTACTCCGCCACCAGCCCCGCAGCTCCCTCTGGCAGCAGCCGTTCGATCACTTCGCCCATCGACGCAAACAGGTGCTTTTTGAGGAGTCGGTCGAGCCGGCGGTGGGTATGTTTGAGCCCATGGTAGTGGCGGAACCGCGTCTTGACGGAGATCCCTTCGATTCTGGGCTGAGCTGGATCGACCTCCCAGGGATGAATGTAGAACATCGCCGGTCGCCCCGACTTGCGTACTCGGCGAATCGCTTGGCGCGTCAATGCCAGCGGGAAAATCCGAAAGTACCCTCCCCCCACCGGAACATTGGCTTTCCCAAGGTGCCATGCCGTCGGCGGAAATTCTAAGATCGGTCCTGACGGTGTATCGAGACGGTGCAGCTCGCGCTTCGCATTGGGGACTCCATACCGGTCATGTCCTCGAATGGGGAAAATGCTGGAATCGACCAGGAACCCCTCCTGGACCAGCACTTCCAAAGCCCACATCGAACGCGCGGTAATCGAGAAGCTGGGAGCTCGATAGGCCAAGGGACGCATGCCACATGCCGATGAGATCGCATCGATGCTCTTCCGCAAATCTTCGCGAAACAAATCGGGATTCAAATCGTAGACCAACTGATGGGCATAGCCATGCGATGCCACCTCGTGCCCTTCGCGATGAATCTTCTTGATCAGGGCAGGGCAGTGCCGCGCCACCCAACCAAGAATGAAAAACGTACCACGCACTTGATGGCGATCCAGCAACCTGAGGATTTTCTCCGTGCTCTTTTCGACACGCAGTTCGCGGTCCCCCCAGGTCTTTCTCGAGACCACTTTTTCAAATGCTGAAACCTGAAAATAGTCCTCCACATCGACCGAAAAGACGTTTGGGATTTCTTTGGCAATAGGTGGAGCGATCACGAGATTTACCCTTGTTTTAAACGGGAAGGGATGCAGGGTCGCCGACGGGGCTTTTGCCGAATGCGACAATCCACTGGACTCTGCCCGCACGCCGTGCGACTCAGTCTAATTCCTGGCGGACTCCCTCCCAAGCGGCATACTTTCAGGGGGGATCGTCTCCACCTGGAGACCAAGGGTGGCACCTGCAGATGCGCCAAAGGCCGCGAGCCACCCCTGAAACGACCCCATACTTTTCGATGGCCAAAATCATGTACTGGGAGCAACTGGGGTGAAATCGACAGTGACTTCCTAGGCTGGGGCTGATCCACCGCTGATAGAAACGGACCGATGCAATCGCCAGTTCTTTGAAGGCACGCCCGATCATCACTCCTCCATTTCTGCATGGCACCCCAAGCCTCTTGATCGCTATAGTACCGCCAGCGACGATGCAGCAGCGTCGCCTCCCGTTTCCCATCGACGAATCCCGTGGCTTTCGCCCCCCAGGATCCCCTCGGATGGCAATTTCCTCGTCCCGATTGCTACCACGTCATCGACGCACCGTGATTGATCTGTGTCGAGCCGCAAGGTCGGTGCCGGCATTTGCCGTCGAGCGAAGTTGGGATGCTCGGCGGATGGAGGCACTACGGAAAAACGCCAGCTCTCGCATTAGCTGGCCCTGCATTTTTTTGCGAGCCTGGGGGTTGGTTGGGCAGCAGGTCCCCACATTGCGCCAAGCCTATCTGTCGTTTCCCAGACCGCGGCTGTATCAACATCCGGTCACGATAGGGACGATCGCAATGCATCGCCCTTTGGAGAATGAGGAGCAAGGGCAATTGATTTGGCCGAGGATTGCCTCTCCGGAGTCGAAGTCCCTGGTGGAGATTCAAGAGATTCTCGATCAGGCCAAGACCGCACCACTGGCCTCTATCGGGAAGGATATCCAACTGCTTGCCCGATTCCCAGCTCCGATCCGCCATTTGAGCTGGTGGTTGCTGATGCACCTATGGGGGCGCAAAAAGGCGAAGAAACTGGGGACTTTCGGGCTATCGACGCTGGCCTCTCAAGGCTCGCTCAATCGGTCCCATCCCCTGGTGCTCACCAGCAGTCTCACCTACGGACCGATCGACGACCGAGGGCAGATGCTGGTTACGGTGCTTTGCGATCACCGTGTCATCGACGGGTACCTAGCCAGTCAGGCCTTAGCGGAAATGCTGCGGGTGATGGAGGGAACCATCGCCGATGAATTGCTGGCGATACAAAGCCCCCCCGCCCAAACACCCCCCTAACAGCCCCCCTCACCGTTTGAAGGTTTCGCTAGCATTTACCCGCAATTGGTGCCATCCACCTTTTCAAGGTTTGGCTAGCACTTCTCCCAATTGGTGCCATCCACCTTTTCAAGGTTTAGCTAGCATTCCCCGCAATTGGTGCCATCCACCTTGTCAAGGTTTCGCTAGCATTTCCCCGCAATTGGTGCCATCCACCTTTTCAAGGTTTGGCTAGCATTCCCCGCAATTGGTGCCACCCACCTTTTCAAGGTTTAGCTAGCACTCCCCGCAATTGGTGCCATCCACCTTTTCAAGGTTTGGCTAGCATTCCCCGCAATTGGTGCCACCCACCTTTTCAAGGTTTAGCTAGCATTCCCCGCAATTGGTGCCATCCACCTTTTCAAGGTTTAGCTAGCACTTCTCCCAATTGGTGCCATCCACCTTTTCAAGGTTTGGCTAGCAAATGGGTCGAGGCCGAGATAGGTTTCGCGGTGGTTCGGCCCCAATCGCTTACCATCGCGATGCTGGAGGGGGTAGAGAGCCGGTGTTGGGATAACCGGGGATATAGGGAACCTGTCCCTGAACGGGTGGAAGGTAGGCCGGTTGCTGAGCCTGCCCCCAGGGTCCGGTCGGAGGAGTCTGCCGGCCATTCTGGAAACCGGGATAAGCAGAGGCAGGGGGCATGGAGGCAGATGGATCGTAGTATCCGGCAGGTGTTGAATAGCCCTGGCCCGCCCCATAGGTTTCGCGGTAGTCCTGCTGGAAGCGGTCCCTAGGAGCCGGCTGAGAATCACTCCATCGATTCCCGCTGCCATCGCTTCGGAAACCATCCTGAATCATCTGCCCCGCTTGGCCTGCGAATTCGCCCCACTGGCTGGTTTGGTCTCGGAATTCGTCCACCCACTCCTGCTTCGCTTCCTTGGCCGCCTGCTGGTTGACGCGCAGCTGTGGCACGCCATCCTTCCACTCGATCGAAAAAACTCCCTTGGCTAGCAAACCAGCCAAGGCCGCAAGAATCAGGCGAGTCCCGATGCGGCTGGAGGCAATGCGTCTGACGGGCCGAGGCGCGCCGCTGAGAGTCAGGTCGATTAGCCTTTGAGTATGCGTCTTGCGCCTCGAGCGGGCCATGTGGGATGTCCTTCTGCATTCGGCAGCTTGAACCCAAGCGATGCTTCTAGTGGCTTTTACAAAAAGCAACTCGAGGATTGCAAGATCAACCTGCTGCGACATCCCGTAGAAACTGCGGCCACCCGACTTCGGACGACCGCGTTTCAAAGCGACGGGAAGAGAGGGGGTACCGTCAAGCGATTCTCAAACGCATTGGCCGTATTCCCCCGCCTGTGAATCGATCGAGTCAATTCTGCTCCATCGCTTGACCTTCCCCTTCGGCCTTCCAGATTCGATAGCGAACCTGGGCATCGGCAGGGACATAGACCACCACAGGCAAACGACTGTTGTAACGAATCAAGAAGGGCTCTCCACCCTGACGAACGAAGGTCGGCTCCTTGGGTGCGTTGGGGTCAACAGCAACTCGCGTCCCCGCCATCGGCCCCAGCTGGGCCACCACATACTTCGGAAAGCCCCAGCCTTCAATCGAGACCTCTTCGATCCCGGAAGCAAAAAAGTAACGATTCGTACGGTCCACCTCGACCACTTTTCCAACCTGCAATTCCACCTTCATCTCCTCCTCGTCCTGGGAGGGAGGTAGATGGAGCACAAATCGGCGTACCCCTTCGCTCGCAGGAGGATAGGCCTTCATGTTCTCCTTGGATTCGTCCGAGAGCCCCGAGACGGCCATCGCAATCACCCCTATCAGCAAGAGAACGATTTTCATTACACCACTCCTTAAGCGTCGACGTCGATCGGATGCAGCGGAACAGCCACTTTGGGGCAGATCCAGCGAAAAAACGGAGGCCCTGGTTATGCCGGGAATCGGTCGAGCGATCAAGAGCGGTTTGGACGAGGGTGACGCCGAAGTGCAATCCGCCAGCGGTTGCGAAGGCGGCTCCGCTGAGCCGCAGGGCCAGTTGCCTGAGCCGCAGGGCCAGTTGCCTGAGCCGCAGGGCCAGTTGCCTGAGCCGCAGGGCCAGTTGCCTGAGCCGCAGGGCCAGTTGCCTGAGCCGCAGGGCCAGTTGCCAGAGCCGCAAGGCCAGTTGCCTGATACGCAGGGATGGGGGCTCGATTCACAACCGGTTACCAGGCCGAGTGCAGGGAGTCCTGCATCGAGGAGAAATGCGGCTGAGAGGACTCGAACCTCCAAGGAGTTGCCTCCACTAGGCCCTCAACCTAGCGCGTCTGCCAGTTTCGCCACAGCCGCAGCGAGGTGGTCATCAAAGACCACAGGAAAAATGAGTTTAATGGATCGGCCAGCGTCGTCAAGGTACATCCCGCTCGGCTTCCGATGCCTCCAGGCAGTAAAGATGGTCCAAGGTGCGAACGATCAATTGATTGGCCACCGCCACTGGCGAGGCGCGGCAACCTGTCGCCAGCTGATTCTTCGAAATCCGACGTGGCTCACCCGCCGCCGCGTAGACGTAACCGGCCCCCTCATGGTCAAACAAATACAAATGCCCGCCGGCGAGAATCGGCGAGGCGCTGAAATCCCCTCCGATCCGGTCCTGCCATACCATCTGGCCATCCGCTTTAGAAAAGCAGGCCAACACACCTCGGTCTTCGATGCTGAAAACATACTCGCCCGACAGGACGTGAGATGGTTTGTTGCTGATAGCCCGGTTGGCTCTCCAGACGACGTGGCTATCGGTTACATCACCAGAACCACCGGGACGGACTGCAAGCAGTTGCGCTTTGCTGAATCCAGTGTTCAGAAAAAGCAACTTGCCATCGTGCACCGGTCTGGCCGTCGTCGAGAATTCGTCGTAGCGAACCCACCAAAGCTTCTCTCCCGTTTTGGGATCGTAAGCAATCGTCGCTTTTGAGGTGGGGCTGATCAGCTCCAAGCGCCCCTCCGAAGCAAAGATCGTTGGAGTCGAATAGGCTTTGTGCACGTCGCCATCGTCCGTTCCATAGTCGACTTGACGATCGACTTTCCAGACCGTTTTTCCCGTCGCCTTATCGAGGGCGACAACATACTTGAAGTCGAATCCGTCCATATGAAAGATCAGCAGATCTTCAAAGAGGATCGGCGAACTGCCGGGCCCCCGAAAATGATTGCAAGGTAGGTCGCGCCGCTCCCAGATCGTCTCCCCAGTGACCGCATCTAGTGCCGCCGTGCCGTAGGCGCCGAAATGGACATAGACCCTCTTAGCATCCATCACCGGAGTCGGGGAGGCATAACTGTTGGTGACATGATGGTCTTTCTGCACGAGTGGGTTGTCCCAGAGCTTGCGATGGACGAGGATCTCGCCCGAAGTCCGCGAGATGCAATAGACCGAATCGCTGGTCCCATCGGCGGCAGCCGTGGTCACCCAGACCCGATCTCCCCAGACCACTGGGGAACTCCACCCCTTCCCATCGATCGGCACCTTCCATCGGACATTTCGCTCTTCCGACCACTCCACAGGTGGTTTCGATTCCGCGGCCGCGTGCCCCTGTCCCGCGGGCCCTCGAAACTGCGGCCAAAAACCATCTCCAGCCTGCCGAATATCCTCCTCTGGCCAAGCCCACTGCACCAAGGATCCGGTGTCTTGAGCCCCGATGGGCCTGCCGCCAATCGCCCAACCGCCGATGCATACCAACCAGCAGATGCAACTTCCGAGGCCAAGCCGGAAACCGTGATCGCGCAAGTCAACGGACTGAAACATCGCCATCCTCCACTGCTTTTCTGTCGGCCGTTCGGCCTCCAAACCCGTCGCCGCCCCCCAGTTCGCTCACCCAATGTCAGTGTACTCCTCACACCGCCTTGCCGCATCCTCCCACTGGCTCCCAAACCCAACGAACGCAGCGAGCCGACAAACCGTCGGGAAATCCACCCGACGCCTGCCGCAGCGACGAGCACCTTGGGTACCATGATGCTTTGCGTCAGCCGATCGCTCGACGAGCATCGGCTCTCAGAAGCCTGGCCTGAACTTGTCACCGGAAGCTGCCCCCGAGCGGCAGTTCCTAACTGCGAGTGGATCGATGGAAAACAAGCGGGACGAACGAAGGTGCATCGGTGTACTAACCGGTGGCGGGGACTGCCCGGGGCTCAATGCGGTCATCCGTGGTGTTGTCAAAAGCGCTAGCTATCTTGGCTATCAGGTGCTGGGATTTCATAACGGCTTCGAAGGTTTGGCGGCTCCCTTGTCCTACAAGGAGCTCACCTACGAAAACACCTCAGGCATCCTCACGCTTGGTGGCACGATTCTCGGGACCACCAACAAAGGGCGCTTCAGCGCCAAACAGGGGATCGGCCAGCGGGTACGTCTGGACCCCATGTTGATCGAAGAGGTCAAACAGAACCTAGACCAGCTTTCGGTCGATGGACTGATCTGTATCGGTGGCGATGGGTCGTTGACCATCGCCCAGCAGCTTTTCGAACATGGGGTGCCCGTGGTGGGCGTTCCCAAGACGATTGACAACGATCTCCGATGCACCGCATTCACCTTCGGTTTCGATAGCGCAGTGGCATGCACCGCCGATGCGCTCGACCGTCTGCACACGACGGCCGCCAGCCATGGTCGCGTCATGGTGTTGGAGGTGATGGGCCGACATGCCGGCTGGATCGCGCTTCATGGAGGCATCGCCGGCGGAGGTGACGTCATCCTGATCCCGGAGATTCCCTGGACTTTCGAAAACGTCTGCGCCAAGATCGTCCAGCGGCGCGAGATGGGAAAAAACTTCACACTGGTGGTGGTCGCCGAAGGAGCCAAGCTACCGGAGGGTGGACTGGTGACACAGCAGAAAGACGACACCAACCGCGAAATTCGTTTGGGAGGGCTTGGAGAACGCGTGGTCGCTGAAATCGAGGCGCGGCTGCATGTGGAATCGCGGTGCGTCGTCCTCGGGCATCTTCAGCGCGGTGGCGGCCCCACGGCGTTCGATCGCGTGCTGGCTACCCAATACGGGGCGCACGCCGTGCGGTTGGTCGAAGAGTCCAAGTTCGGACATATGGTATGCTACGATCCGCCAAACATCGGGGAGATCCCAATCTCGCAGGCAATCGACCGCATCAGTGTGGTCGACCCCAAAGGATCGGCGGTGATGGCCGCTCGAGCCCTCGGCATTTCCTTTGGAGATACCGCCGGCTACTCCAATCCATTCCCCAAGTCGCAAGTGACAGCGGAGACGGCTGCCGAGCGATACAATATCTACGATGGATCGTATCCATGGCCGTTTTCCTGAGCTTCGCGGAGCACCTCGCCGCGTTGCTTTTGGTAGCCAAGATCGGTCAACACCCGAAGGATTTCGCTGCAGGTGGGGAAGGGTCGACCGTTCGATCTCTTGTAGCGATCCAACGCCTGCATGAACTCAATCTCTGCCTCGGAATAGTCCCTTTCACAGGTGGTGGGGTCAATCCTTCTCCTGAGCCCTTCTGAAGACCCCAACGATCCCGCTTCCATCCCCTGAGATGGCTCCCCAACCTGTCGCTGTTCCCGCGCCCCTCGGCACCGCTTTGCTACTGGTACGATCATCCCCCAGATCCTCCCTACCCGAAATTCAACCGCATCCTGCCTCTTCCCCTTGGAACAGGCACGGTTTTCTGCAACGCCGTAGAAAATGTAGCAATCGCCCAAAGTTTGAGGATGAGCCAATCGGTGACGAATCGGTGATTTCGCCAGTCCCTGGGGAGGCGTTTAGCGGTCGCAACGGTTTTTGCGGCGGCAAGGGCAGCGCCTCCCGCTACTTGGGAAGGTTTCCAGCCCAGCTTCCAGCCCCCATTCCCTCAACAAAACTGGGTAAACTGAGCCGATGGGGGCTTGGGGTTCTCGGGCCGTCTACCGGCTCCGCCCCCCTGGGACAAGGAATGCACGATGGAACGCTGGGTAGAGATCTCGTTCGACTGTCTGCCACTCCGAAGTGTCTCGCGACTGGATGTCCCCCTGGATGCATCTCCAGCGCTCGCAGAGAAAATCTTGCGGATCAAGAAGGCGATCGAGCGGCATGGAGTCCTCAACACCTATTTCCTTCATCATGCAACGTGCGTCTACCACCTGACTAACGACTCGACCCTGGGGTTGCTGGAGTTCCATTTCGAAGGGACCCTAATCACCGATGCTACCGACACCCATGCCATCCGCTCGGACCTTCTGATCCAATTGAATCGGGAACATTGCGAATGGCTGAATGCATCCATGCTCTCCTGGTGGTTCGAGACGGTTCACAAGGCGGTCGAGCAGGAGTTCAATCGTTTCATCGCGGCTGGGGATTTGACCAAAACCCGCCAACGGCTGGAACAACTGGAGAACACCCTGAACGAGGGCGAGGGCTACTTGGGGATGTATCTGTAGTGTCTGCGTCTCCCTTCGGCTCCCACATGGGTGAGAGGAACCGATCCTCGCCAGGACCCTCCGTGTCCACAGATCTTTGACCGCCTAGCGTCGTTGATTTCTCGAATTCGCCCAGGGTGAGCATCATGAAGGATCGACGTGCAGCGGGTATTGTCGACGCAGCCATGGGTCTTGCCGATCCAACGGAACGGTCGGTCTACATCCATCGGATGTGCCAAGGGGACCCCGATCTGCTGATCCACTGCCAGCAACTGCTCGAGTCCCACAGTGGCGCTGCGGATGCAACCAAAACGCTCGCCCCACCCTCGGAAGGGAATCCCCAGGATTCGCTCACCCTCGCCGCATCGGATTCCTTATCTGGCTCCTTCGCCGACATGCCGCGATCTTCCGAGCTGATCGGCGGACGCTTCCATCTTGGGGAACTGCTGGGGGAGGGAGGGATGGGGAGCGTCTGGACAGCCCTCCAGATCGCTCCGGTAAAGCGTCAGGTGGCGATCAAGTGGATCAAGCCGGGAATGGACTCCCGCAAAGTGTTGGCGAGGTTTGAGGCCGAACGACAGGCTCTCGCCATGATGGACCACCCGAACATCGCCAAAGTACTCGATGGCGGCGTCGAAATGGGTCGCCCTTATTTCGTGATGGAACTGGTTCAGGGAATTCCCATCACCGCCTACTGTGACTCCAAAAAACTCTCTCCATCGCGACGGATCGAACTGTTTATCGACGTCTGTGACGCGATCCAGCATGCGCACCAGAAAGGAGTCATCCATCGAGACCTGAAGCCATCCAACATTCTGGTGACGGAAATCAGCGATCAAGCCATCCCCAAGGTGATCGATTTCGGTATCGCCAAAGCCACCGGTGGACTGCTCACCGATGCTTCGATGATGACCGAAGTCGATGCCCTTGTCGGGACTCCCATGTACATGTCTCCCGAACAAGCCGCGATCGGTAATCTCGACATCGATACGCGATCGGATATCTACTCACTCGGCGTTATCCTCTATGAGCTGCTGACCGGTAGTCTTCCCTTTTCGCAGAGCGACCTGCGGGAGAAGGGATTCATGGAACTGCTGCGTCTGGTGCGCGAAGACGATCCGCCCAAACCGAGCAGTCGCGTGAGCCTCGATCAGAGGCCCCAGGGACAAATGGAGCACGGTGGCATCGACAACAGGGAATTGGCGGCGATCCTCCGTCATGACCTGGACTGGGTGGTGATGAAGGCGATGGAAAAAGACCGCAGTCGCCGCTACGAAACCGCCAACGCCATGGCGATGGATCTTCATCGCTACCTCCTTGGTGAACCTGTCTCCGCCCATCCACCCACCACGCGCTATCGACTCGGGAAACTCCTACGACGCCATCGCGGTGCCGTCCTCGCGACCGGCTTGGTAGCCGGATCCCTGGTGCTCGGAATCGTCGGCACATCCTTCGGTCTAATGACCGCTAGGCAGGAAAAGCGCGTGGCGATCTTGGAGAAGCAACGAGCCGATTTGGCAGCGGCCAATGAACAGCAACTACGAACGCAAGCCGAGAAGAACCTACTTCGCGCGACATCGGCCGAATCCGAGATTCTCGATGCCTATCGGGCGGCAACCGACGAAGCGATCGAGTATCTGATCGGTTCCAAACCCAAGCTTGGCTCGGAGGAGAATCGCTATCTGGAACGAATCCGAGAGCGATGGAGAAAGATTGCGGAACGGACTGGTGAAGATCGCCAAAGCCGCTTGCTTCAGGCAGAGGGATTTCGTCGCGTCGGACTGCTGGAACTGAAGATTGGGAGATTTCAGCAAGCAGCCGACTCCTTCGAATCGGCCAACCTGATCTGGCAGTCCCTTTTGGAACAATACCCCAACGATCCGGAAATCTGCTACGGCGCCACCACCATCTCGATCAACAGGTCGACCGTTCATCTCACCTCAGGGAATATCCAAAGCGCCCTGGGGATTCTTCAAGATTCCCAGCCAACGCTCGATCGCTTCGAAAAGATTGCCCCCGAATCGCTTCAGTTCCTCGATGTCGCTTCGGCGCACGCAGCGACGCTCGCGCAGACCCATGTGCGACTGGGAGACGCTAAGTCGGCCGTGCCTCTCTATCAGAAGAAACTGGGCTACTGCCGAACACTGGCTCTCCAAGATCCCGAGAAACTCAGCCTGGTCGCGGATGCCCTGCACGATCTGGGGAGCACCCAGCGAGTGCTGGGGGATCAAGCCAGTTGCCTTGCAAACCTCGAAGAAGCTCGTTCCATCGGCCAGCAAGTACTCGACCAGCATCCGGATGATCCAGAAACGCTGCGCATCCTGCTGATGTATCGGATGAATCTCGCTGTCACGCTGGAAACCTTCGGCCAGCAGGACGCTTCCCTGGCGGAAATGGAATCGACCTGCCAACAGCTAGAGTCGGTCGTGGAGCGGTATCCCTCCTTCCCAGAATACCTACGCGAATTGGCACGCATCCACTTTAGCATTGGTAGCAAGTACCTCAATCTGCGTGACTTCCAGGAGGCAGAAAAACGCTATCGACACAGCCTGGAACTACGGTCCCGACTAGCAAGTCAGTATCCAGAAAATCCCGATTACAGCCGCGAAACCGCGAACAGTCTCTACCATTTCGGGACACTCTACCTACGCTGGGACCAACGTCTCCGAGCGAAGCAGTATTACCAACAAGCCATGGATGCCAGGGAGAAGATCGCCTCGCGATTTCCCTCGCTGAAAACCTCGCACATCGACCTGGCGAAAAGCTACGCAACCAACGGCGATTCCTGTCAATTCAACGAGCAGTTCGAAGAAAGCCTCAGCTGGTATCAAAAGTCACGGCAGGCTGTGCAAGCACTTTCGCAATCCGCGCCGAACGATCGCGAAGTGCTCGAAGCCATCCGGAACTCCTGGCGAGGCGAAGCGGCGGCGCTGATGCACCTGCATCGCTATGAGCAGGCACTTGAAGCCTCTCCGCGAGCGATCGCCCATGCCGTCGGCAACACGGCCCTCGGTGCGGAATTGACCCAAGCCTATTGCCATCTCATGCTGGGACACCTCGATCAGGTCAAGACCGCAGTCACTCGCTTCCAGGCAATCCCCAAGCCGAACAGCGAACAGCTCTGGCAACTCAGTGAACTCTATGCGGGACTTGCCACCTTTGAACCGATTGCCCAAGAAGCATGGATGGACCTGGCGTTGGTTACCCTGGATGAAGCAAGGTGGATTGGACGGGTCGACGAAGAGGATCTCCGCAAGAGTCTCTTCTGGCAATGGCACCTGCATCACCCCAGAATCGATCCGATCCTGCATCCATCGTCTCAGGATCTATGAACTCACCCCGCCGTCTCCCCCCAAATGAAGACCAAACTCTTGAACATGCTCTGAATCCCTTACCCCTTGAATCGCCAAGCACCTCCCGACAAAAAACGACCCGGCGACGTGGCTCCCATCTGTCCAGCCCAGCGTCGACACCATACACAAAGCCATAGCGGCTCGCAGGCCAAGCCTCTTTCCAGCGTGAAGCCCCTTTCCCTCGGATCGCCCAACCAAAAGGAATCGTGCAGCCGACTGCGAACTCGACGTGGGGTATGCAACAATGGAAAATGGCTGGAACAGATCTCCCAGCCATTCCAATCACCAGGATGCCCCACCTGAATCCTTCAGGATCCCGTGCCATGAACCAGTATCTCCGACCGATTCGCGCAAATTGCCTTGCGGTGCTTTGTTTGCTGCTGGGCGAGACTTCTTCTCTGGCCACCGATCCGAACCCCGATGCCAAGGCGTCGCCTCCGATCGCCTCCCTGAAACCAGCACCGGGACTCCGGCTGGAACTGGTCGCCGGGAACGATCTGATCCGATGGCCCATCGCGGCCGACTGGGATTCCCAAGGAAGACTGGTGGTGATTGAGTCGGCTGGGGTCGCTGGAAACGTGCAGGAACAGACGGTAACACGCCCCCACCGTATGGTCCGATTGGTCGATGACGACGGCGACGGGCGATTGGATCGCAGGATCGTGGCAGCCGAACAGCTGGGGTTTCCGGAAGGAGTACTCTGCCTGGGCAATAGCATCCTGGTGGCGATGCCGCCCGAGATATGGCGATTCGACGATCTCGATGGGGATGGACAGTGCGAAAGCCGTTCAATCTGGTTCGACGGAAAGACGCTCACCCACTGCGCTAACGACCTTCATGGTCCTTACTTGGGTATCGACGGATGGATCTACTGGTGCAAGGGGGCATTTGCTGAGCAGCAGCATGAGACGCGGGACGGAGATGTTCTGAAGACCACGGCGTCGCACATTTTTCGTCGACCATGGGCAGGCGGCCCCATCGAAGCCGTGATGACCGGAGGCATGGACAACCCGGTCGAAGTGGCGTTTTCCAGCCGAGGCGACAGATTTTTTACGAGCACCTTCCTGCAGCACCCGAGCGATGGCCGACGCGATGGCATCGCGCATGCGGTCTATGGTGGCGTCTACGGAAAGGAGCATGGCGTGCTCGAAGGTCACCCACGGACTGGCCCACTACTGCCGATCATGACCCATCTGGGTCCCGCAGCACCCAGCGGGCTATTGCGACTGGAAGACCATCGACTCCTCGCCTCCCTTGGCGATCCGACTCCGCATGGCTGGCTGGTCTCTTCGTCGTTCAATCTGCACCAAGTCACGGCACATCGTCTGATCGCCGAAGGAGCCAGTTACCGCACGGAGGAGATTCCGCTCCTTCAATCCGACCGGATCGACTTCCACCCCACCGATCTGCTCGAAGATGCCGACGGCAGTTTATTGGTGATCGACACGGGTGGCTGGTATGATCTTTGTTGCCCTAGCTCGGGCGTCGACCAAGAAATCGCTCAAGGGGCCATCTATCGGCTGACTTCTGCTGAAACCGAAAGCAGGCGCCATAGCCTGCCTGCGCCAACCAATCCTCAGTCGGACGAGGCGATCGAGGATTGCAGGCCATGGATTCGCCGACTGGCTATCCTGCAGTCGAACGAACCGCGCCGCGCCGCCTGGCGCCTTCGCGCCATGGACCCGCAAACCGCGGAACCCCTGCGGCTTTCTGCCTTTTGGGCATCGGTGGACGATTCCCCAGAGGCGATCGAATCGATCTCGCACTTTCTGTCGCAGGAGGCGCAATCGCTTCGCCATGCGGCAGCATTGGTCACAGGCCAGCGCCGATGGACCCAGGCAATCCCGACTTTGGAAAAGCAGTTGAGGGAGGAGACCGATCCTCTGGCTCTGCGAGCGATGTTGGAGGCAGCGGCACTGCTACGCTGCGGCGCACCGGAGACGCTAGAGGATCTGGCGATAGAACATCAGGAGGATCCCATGCTGTCCCATGCCGCACGATTCGCACTGATTCGCCATCCCCAGGCATCCCAGTGGCTGCAACCCTGGTCCGCAGGCTCCCCGCGCCAGCAACAGTTGGCTCTCCAATTGCTTCGCTTCCAAAGCGACGCACCTTCCCCAGGAAAGACTCTCGATTCTCTTTGGAATCAAGCGGCCCCGGCGGTGCGAAGCGCCATCATCAACGCGCTGATCGAACACCCGCAGTGGTCCGACACGACCCGCTCCTTCCAGGAACACCTTCTCGCCGAAGCTCGCCATGATCCGCTGTCGCGCCAGCTTGCTGGGGAACTGGCAAAAGCCTGGGTCAACCAAGCGGGATGGCAACAGACCGTCGGCGTCGAATTGAACCGTCCGAACGACCGCTCCACCACACTTGAGGACTGGCTGCTAGAGATCGTGTTGGCAGAGCGGCCCTTGTCCCTTCCCGATGACTGGGTCCTTCCCATCGTTCAGAACTTCCCCGAATTCTCGATGGAGCAACAGGATCGTGTGGTGCAGTGGTATCAGGGAATCAGCAAACGCAGCAGTCAAGCCACCCAGCTCGATCAAGCCATCGCCAAGTTGATCGCTTCGACCAAGGATCCGATCCGCCGTTTCCAGCAGATCGCAGCCACCTCCATGGGTGCCATCGCCTGGGAACCTTCGGTCGGGCAAGAAGTCCAGCAAGCGGTTCTTGGGGGACCGCCCGCTCAGCAAGCCGCGGCGTTGCAGGCGATGGCAAAGATCCCCTGGTCGCAGACTCAAGTCGACTCCTGGATCGAACAATGGAATCAAATCCCGCAGCTCTCATGGAGTCGCTGCTTTCCGATTCTCTGGGCACGCGCCACTCAGGATCAGCGCCTTGCCCTGCTGAATCGTGTCGAATCGTCCCCCTTGGAATTGCTGGGACTGTCCCCAGCCGATCTACTGGCCCAAGCGTCCAACGATCCGCCTTCAGTCCAGCAGAAGATCGAACAGCTGATCCAAGCACAGCGGCAAGCGACAGCATCGATCCAGCAGGAAGTGGCGGATCAACTCAAGTCGCTTCCCGAGGGGGATCGCCTGAGGGGGCTTCAGGTATTCCGATCGTCCCAAGCCGGTTGTAGCGGTTGCCACGCCATTGGGTATGTCGGAGGAAAGATCGGTCCAGAGCTGAGTCGAATTGGATCGACGCGGTCGAAAGAAGACTTGCTGGAAGCGATCCTCTATCCCAGCGCACGCCTGGAGCAGGGCTATCGAACCGTTCGTGTCTTAACTACCGACGGACAGGTCTATCAAGGCCTGCCAGTTCGACAGGACAGCGAAGCCATCGAGTTGTTGCTTCAAGTCGACCGATCGGTGCGGATTGAAACCGAAGCGATTGAGACGATGCAAGCGGGCGAGCTATCGGTGATGCCTGCTGGGATCGATCGGGTATTGTCGCCGCAGCAATTGGCCGACCTTTTGGAGTTGCTTCATCAAGCCAAATGATTCAAGAACCAGCGAATCATCCCCTCGCCGGAGTCCGTCCGGGAAGGATAGCTCGCCAGGACTGCTTAGCGTTGATCGGGAGCTAGCTTGAGAATGTCGTCCGGCTGAATCCCTTGCGACTTCTGACTCTCTCGACGAATCGCATCGTACACCTCTTGTCGGTGCACGGGGATGTCGGCAGGCGCTTCGATGCCAATGCGTACTTTGTCCCCACGAATATCGACGATCGTGATCACCACCTTATCACCGATCATGATGCTTTCATCTCGATGTCGCGACAGCACCAGCATGGGGGACTCCTTTGCGTTGTGGGCTCCAGCCGCGACCCTTGGCAACTCGACCCAATTCCATGAAAAATCGAATACTAGCCGATCATTCCATCTGGCTTATCGGCCAGCATCGCCCCGATTTTTCAAGGGAATCCGTCCGGTGCAGGGGGTAGCAGATAGGTGGTTGGAAGCAGGCAGAACCACCTTTAAGGGCCTTTTTTGAGGAGGAGTTTTCGGGATGTTCCGTTCCGGACGATTCTGCAAGCCAGCAGAGACTCTCCCTCGTCGCCAACGCCCCATGGCTCCAGCCCAACTAAGCTGCTGAAGTGTTGGTGGTCCGTGTGATTGCAACGGAAAGAGGGACTTCCGGGGTACCCAACGGATCCCTTGGGCCATGAGTAAGATCGATTGGCGTCTGTTCTGCCACGATCAATTGCAAACCGCGACGCGCCGAAGCATTGATGACCACAGGCAGCTGCAACTGCAGCTGCAACCCCCCCGCCGCTCGAGCGACAGGAACCCAGACGAAGATACGATCCGCCGTGTCGCCTCCCAGCCGATCCAAAGTCCCAGCATCGACCACCAATCGATACTCCGGGATCCACTGAGCCGGGTGGAGCAGCGCGAACGCGGTTTCAGGTTCCCGAATCGACTGTAGCCAAAGGCACTGGGCACCACGTTCATCCGGGATGATCGTCCAGTGGCGATCCGTCTCGTACCCCACCATCCCCTCCGGCATCCAGAGCAAATCGGCTGGGGAGATATCGAGGATTCCAAAGCGGCTTGAGTGCACCTGCATCGGGACATCCTTGAATCGAATTGGGAAAATTCGGGGAACAATCGAGACAACGCCCTTCGTTTTATCGGCCGGAAGGGATTCGATGGCGAACCAAAAAGGAGAACTTTGCTAGGCAAGAAGGAAATGAAATGCTGTTGTCTCGAAGGAAAATCGCCTCGAATCCCGGGGGGTAGAAAAAACACTACACTTGCAAGTTAGCTTGCGGTAGAGCCAGCATGGCAGACTGGTTCCAAATGGCCTGGAACCAGCTGGCCTCCCTGCCCAGTTCGTGCTGCCCAGTTCGTGCTGCCCCCTGTCACCCAAGGTCGATCTATTTCCCCATGCAGCCCACGGCAATCCACTTACGCGGTATCCGAACCCACAACCTACGAGACCTTTCTCTCGATATTCCCCTTGGAAAGTGGATCAGCGTTTGCGGCGTCAGCGGGAGTGGCAAAACCTCGCTGGCCTTGGATACGCTTTTCGCCGAAGGCCAAAGGCGGTTTATCGAAAGTTTTTCCCCCTACACTCGGCAGTACCTGCAGCGTTACGAAAAACCTCCATACGATCGGATCGAGAACCTTCCGGCGGCTCTCGCGGTCGCGCGATTTGGGTCGGTGCAAACCTCGAGGAGCACCGTAGGCACGACCACCGAGACCTATGATTACCTGCGACTACTTTTCGCCAAAGTATCCGTTGTCCGATGCTACGGATGCGGTCAACTGGTCCGCGCCAGCGATCCGGAAGCGATCGCTACGGCAGTTGCGTCGCTCCCACCAGACACTCCCTTCCTGTTGGCTTCCCCATTCTCCTGGTCGGATCGACTCGATCTCTCCACGAAGCTTGCGGAGCTACAAAAGCAGGGGTGGTCCCGACTGGGCTTGGCAGGCAAAGTCGTGCGATTGGGAACCGAGGATCTACTGTCGCACCTCGATCGGATTCCGACCGAGGGCGAGGGATGGATTTTGATCGATCGAGGGACCAGCGGAAAGTGGAATCGCAGACTGGGGGAGTCCGCCGAGGCAGCCTTTCGCGTCGGAGACCAGAAGGCGACCCTCCTAGCGACAGCCGACCAAGAGGCACTCCAGGGGTCCACCGACAATTTGGTATGGCTAGACCAAACCCCCTACCTAGCCTCCTTCTTTGGTACCCAATCCACCTGCCATGCATGCCGGATCGACTATCCGGAAGCGACGGCGAACCTATTCAGCTTCAATCACGCCAGCGGCGCTTGCCCGGCCTGCGAAGGCTTTGGCGCGACCATTTCGATCGATCCAGACGCGGTGGTACCCGACCCCAGCAAGTCGATACGCCAGGGCGCCATCGCACCCTGGAATACCCCTTCCTATCGACACGAGCTGGACGAACTGCTGGCGCTCGCAGACGACTACCAGATTCCGGTGGATATCCCTTACAGCAAACTCACCAAGAAACAGCGTCGCTGGATTGAAGAGGGCGTTCCAGAAAGAAATTTCGGCGGGCTAAAGGGCTTCTTCGCATGGCTGGAACGCAAAAAGTACAAGATGCATGTACGTATCTTCCTGAGTCGTTGGCGGCGTTATCAGACTTGTTCCAAGTGCGCCGGACAGCGGCTGACCGAACAAGCCCTGGCCTACCGCGTGGGCGACCGTTCGATTGCGGAAGTGGCAGCGTTATCGGTCGATCAACTGCGTTCATGGCTGGCCAGCACACCGTGGGGAATTCATCAGCAGGCCGCGGCCGAAGGAATCGTTCAGGACCTGCAAGAACGACTCGGTTTCCTCCAGCAGGTAGGCCTTGGCTACCTAACGATCGACCGCACCCTCAAGACGCTCAGCGGCGGCGAGGCGCAGCGTGTCGCCCTGACGGCCGCCCTAGGAGCCTCATTGACCAGCATGCTCTATGTTCTCGATGAACCGACCGTCGGACTTCATCCCGCAGAGACCGAAAAGCTGGCCGATGCCATCGCCGCTCTCCGGGCACGCGGCAATACGGTGGTTGTGATCGAACATGAACTGGAGATGCTGCGGCGAGCCGACTGGATCCTTGAAGTGGGACCGGGGGCTGGGGTTGAAGGAGGAAGCATTGTCTTTCAGGGAACCTGGGACCAACTGCTCCATAGCGACACCAGGACAGCCAGGGCACTCAGGATCGATCCATCGGGAGGACAGTCCCATCGCGCCACGCGAAGGCAGCCCAGCGGCCAGATCACTCTGCAAGGCGCTTGCGGCCGAAACCTGCAGATCCCATCAGTCCGTTTCCCGCTGGGTTGCCTGTGTGTGGTCGCCGGCGTCAGCGGCAGCGGCAAAAGCAGTCTGATCCAGGAAACACTACAACCAGCTTTGGAAAGGCAGTTTGCAAATCCAGGCGATCGACTCCACGCATCTCCAGCGCTGCCGCTGGATTCGCTGAGCATCGATGGCAAGCTCGACGAGGTGCTCTCGATCGACCAATCCCCCATCAGCCGTTCCCCACGCAGCAACCCTGTCACCTACCTAAAAGCCTTCGACCCGATTCGCGAATGCTTCGCCCGCACCGACGACGCCCGGCGACTCCATATGAAGAACAGTCACTTCAGTTTCAATTCAGAAATGGGGCGCTGCGAACAGTGTGAAGGAGCTGGCTATCTAGACGTGGATATGCAATTCCTGGCAGACCTTCAGATTCGTTGCCCCGATTGCCAGGGAAAACGCTTTCGACCGGAGATCCTCCAGGTTCGATTTCGCGATCGCTCCATCGATCAGGTCCTCACCATGACGGCGGATCAAGCGATGGATTTCTTTCGGTCCGAACCGGAAGTGCTGAAACGCCTAGAACCTCTCATCAAGGTTGGCTTGGGGTACCTCGAGCTAGGCCAGCCGGCGACTACCCTTTCTTCAGGCGAAGCCCAGCGATTGAAACTGGCAGCCTACCTGCAACCGCGCAAAGAACAAACTCTCTTCCTCTTCGATGAACCCACCACCGGACTGCATTTCGATGACGTTTCCAAACTACTCAGCTGTTTCAATCAGCTGATCGAATCGGGACATTCTGTTCTGGTGGTCGAGCACAACATGCAGGTGATCCAGGCTGCCGACTGGCTGATCGAGCTGGGGCCTGGAGCAGCAGCGCTGGGAGGACGATTGATCGCCGAGGGCCCCCCCGAGGCCATCGCAAGATCGCGCGACAGCATCCTCAAAAAATGGCTCGGGGATCGGCCAGAGAGATCTAGCCGTAGGAAAACAAAAAACCCCGAGCACGAGGCTCGGGGCTGAAGTTCCATCCCGGTCGAAGACGGATCTGTCATGACACCTTCGACTTCTTCTGAAGCCGACGACGCCAAGCGTAGGCCCCGCCTGCCAGCGCCACCAGCGCCATCGAAGTCGGCTCGGGAACCGCAGTGATCGAGTAAATGTAGGGGCGACCATTGAGTAAGCTGCCCCAGCTGTTGGTGGCCTCATTGTAAATTCGAGCCTGGTTGTTGACTCCCTGCTGACCAGTGGGGGTATCGCCAGCCCCCAAGACGTAGCGCCAAGCAACCCCACCGTTGGTGACATTCGTCGGGATCGTGCTGGCGGCATAAAGCCAGTACTCACCTGCCGCCAGTGTTTTGGTACCGAAAAAGTCGACTTCCGTCGGGGCAGAGGAACTGAAGGACGACGTGTTGGTGAATTCCTTCAGGATCGAAGTTGGGTTGGTGGAGAACCCAGGACTAGTTGCAGGGTCGAAGTTGACGATCCCGACCGCCATGTTGCTCAGGTTGAAACTAGTGCCGTCGGTCAGCCCCAGTCGCAAGGTGACCTTCGAGATATCGTACGCCTGCGTCAAAGTGAACTTGGAAGCGGCAATCGTCATTTCGGTGTCGCCGGTACCGGTGGTCAGCAACCTCGTTTGACCCATTCCATTCTGAATGTTGCTAACAATCACCACTTCGCCGCTGGCTTGCGAACCAGGGAAAAGCAGCCCCACCACCATCAATCCAAGGAAGCTAAGCGAACGAATTGATCTGGGCATGACCGAGTGAATCCTGAAGGGGAACTTCGTCATCGTGAAAGAAACGTCAACCGAATCACGAACCTCGGAACTCTACGACACGATTTGCTAACGACCCTTCGGCACCCCAATCTCCAGGGAACTATTTTTCGAAATCACTCCTTCCTCATTCGCCCCAAGCCCTACCACCCCACCAACCGTCAGCGATGCGGCTTCATCGACGCCAACTTCTTGCGCTCCACTCGCCTGATTCCTTACTGGAAATCCCATGGCCGCCCCTTGAACCCTCGTCTCACCACACCCCCAGTCGGCAAGACTGGAGTATTCGTCAGGATCCAAACGCCACAACCAAAAGGTCGGCGAAGGCGCTTCACAGTTCCATCCAAGGAAGCAAAGCTGCTGAATCCTGGTGGAATTGCGCCGGTTTTTCTGTTACGGTCAAAAGGAAGCTTTGAGTCATTCGGCTGTGCGCATCGGGCCCGGCCGACAGTTTGGAAGATTGCATCGGTATCCGAATCCTGGGGAGGAGTAGCGACCATGCTGGCGCACCAGGCAATCGACAGGAGACGGTGGATCCAGGCCGGAGCTTCGTCGATCCTGGGGTTGGGAATGAGCCACCTTGGGGAGCTACAGGCGGAAGGGGCAAAGCAGCCGATACGAGGATCGTTCGGGAGAGCCAAATCCTGCATTTTCGTCTTCCTTTCGGGTGGACTATCGCAGCACGACAGCTTTGACATGAAGCCGCAGGCAGAGGATAAGATCCGCGGCGAATTCCGCCCGATCGCCACCGCCACGCCCGGGCTGCAGATCTGCGAGCACCTTCCGATGCTGGCGCAACGGAGCCAACGTTGGGGTCTGCTCCGCAGTCTCACCCATCCCTCCAACGATCACTCGGCCGGGCATCACATCATGCTGACGGGTCGGTCGACGCTTCCGACTGGTTTCAACCCCAATGCGCCCACCCGACTGGATGAACCGTCGATCGCGGCTATCGCTGGCGTTCAACTAGCAGCACCCAACAATCTGCCGACGGCCGTGTGCCTTCCCGAATCCTTGGTTCATTCGACCGGCCGCGTTCTCCCAGGGCAGAATGCGGGGCAGATGGGGCCTCAGCACGACCCCTGGTTGCTCCAGGCGTCCCCGTTCGACAATCAGTCCTACGGCGCGTTCCCCGAGTACTCGTTTGATCATCAACAACGCGGGAAACCCGACCCTCGAGTCTTTGGGGTGCCTCATCTTGGATTGGGATCCGACTGGGCCACAGGTCGGCTTGCCGATCGCCTTGGCCTGCTCCAATCGCTCAATCATCGACGGGACCAGATCGAACAACTCTCTTCCAACCAGTCACTCGATCGCTACAGGGCTCAAGCACTCACCCTGCTGACCGACCCCAAGCTGCAACGGGCGCTGAGCATCAGTCAGGCCGATCCAAAGCAAATGGAGCGTTACGGGAACAATTCCTTCGGCTGGTCTTTGTGGATGGCCCGTCAACTGGTCGAAATGGGCATTCCGATGATCCAGGTCCAACTGGGCAATAACGAAACCTGGGACACCCATGGGAACGCTTTCCCTCATCTGAAGGACAAGCTATTCCCACCTACAGATCGCGCGCTGAGCGCTCTTCTGGACGACCTCCAGGAATCTGGACTTCTCGATGAAACGCTCATCGTTGTCGCCGGAGAGTTCGGTCGCACTCCGCAGATCACGCTGCTGGAACAGCATTACAAACTACCTGGAAGGGACCATTGGGGCGCCGTCCAATCGGTGCTGTTCGCCGGAGGGGGTACCGCCGGTGGCGCGGTGGTCGGTAAGTCGGATCCTCGTGGTGCCTACCCGGAAGAACTCCCGGTAACCCCTGAACGATTCGCTGCGACCATCTATCATCTCCTGGGTATCCCGCCCAGTGCCCACTGGATGGATGCCAGCGAACGTCCTCACGCGATCTACTACGGTGAACCGATCAACGAACTGTTCGCCTGATTCACGACGACACCATCCGGGGTTTTTGGTCCATCCGGGACTTGTCTGGGTTACGATCGCTTCACCGCCGCGACTCAAGAAGTTCCTGTGGCCGCAGCCCCAGTCACTCCCAAGGGAAGGGTGAGATCAATCGCAAGCCTTGTATTGGTTACCCTTGCCCCTGGGACTCCATCCCACTTACTCCGGTCGGCCCGACGGATACGAACGACAGAATCACCAGAGGGACCAGAAAAACGGCAGCGTTCCAATTCGCACCCGACCTCTTCATCTTGCGGCGTCACAATGACACCGACAGTCTTGAGAAATCCAGCCGTCCGTTCACTCTCTGTCGCTTTGTGTCTCCGTGAGAGGCAAATAGTCGCGATCCGTTTTTCTCGCTCTATGGTGAACTACTGACACACAGAAGTGTCGTGTGGCCCCATCTTTTGGCTCGCGTGGTGACGACGAAGACATCGACGCGACAGCCCCGCGACAACCACGATGCAAGTCAATGCCAGCGACCCCGGTTCTGGGATCGGCGAAATCTGGAAAGCAAGCCGATCCATGGCGAAGTAGACCGGGGTATTGATCCCAAACTGCCCCCGGTCGCTGGAATCGATCTCCAATCCAATCGAACGGATCAGCCCCAAGCCAGAGAGATCGATCGTTCTCCAGTCCGCTTGGATGTAGTCCAATTGGCTGTCCGGAAAACGAAAGTCGGCGAGATAATGATCGATGAAGGAAGTGCTCGATCCCGTCGCATTCTCTCCGGTGTACCCGGTGATGCGAAGGCGATAATAGTCCGGATCCAAACCCGTGGGACCGCCGAATTTTTTCGAGAATCGGTCTCCATCCCGCATCGTCAAAGCGGCGTAGGTCGTGTTGGCAATCGCCATCGACTGAAGGTTTGAGGGTGTCACAAAATTGATGTAGGTGTTTCCGTAGGCGACTCCGTAGCTGGAAGACTGAAACCCAGAACCTGGATAGGCGGCATACTGATTGGTGTAACTACCGTTCGTGGAATCGACGACGTTCGAATAGGCCCAGCCCGACCAATACCCACCAAAATCGCTGGAGTATTCGTTGGGGAAATACGCGGATCCGATCGTGAATCCATCGGTGTTGGAATTGGGACCACCATTGAAAAAGCTGTTGGCGGTCGACAGCAGGCCCTCAAAATCGATCACCTCCGCGCGCGCTGGCGATGCACAAGAAACCACAAGCAGCATCGTCCCCGCCCATGCAGACAGTGCGCTGAGCCAACCATCGATCATTCCCCGCACTTCCATACTCCGACTCCTTCTCAAGGTGCTTCCACCACTTCGCCGCCCGCTCTGGTAATCCAAGCTGCAAGGACCTCTCTCGAGATGCTGTTGGAAAGAAATCGGACGTTCGCCGAACCGAAAACCGCCGCCGCGCCACCTGGATGCCGAGATCGAATCTCGTTATCCCCCCGCCATGCCCGTGGATCGTTCACCCCTCCAGACTGCTCGAATACGTTGCTGCCATTGATCCACTGGGAGTCGGGTCCTTCAGAGTCCTCCGACACCATCATCGTGTCGTTGAGCCCATCGAGGAGGTCTGCGAAATCGAACGCCTGGTCGTACACCAAACATCCATTGTCCGTCGCTGTCCGCGCGGAGATCCGCTGGCCATAAAGTCCGCCATAGTCGCTGAAACCTTCGTCCTTCGGCTTCGAGGGAACGCTGGGACATCGGTAAATCGCTAGGTTGGTCAATCGCGCAGCACGATTGGTCTGGTGGTCGAACGGAAGATCAAAACGGATCGATTGATGCAAGGAGGGTTGGTCGATGAACGGAAGCAGAAAGGCAGACCAAGCGAAGTTCTTTCGGTGCGCAGGCCCCCGAAAGGGACGCCATTCCAGGCATCCTGGTGGCAACTTTCGATGGTGGTCGTGATAATTCATCAACCCCAGACCGATCTGATGCAGATGGTGCTCGCACTGCATCCTCCGTGCGGACTCACGAGCCATCTGCACGGCGGGAAGCAATAGTCCGGTGAGCATACCGATCACGCCGAGCGTGACGAGCAGCTCGACCAGGGTCGCTGCCTTTCGCTGCATCCGATCATGGCGCAGCAATCGCGCGGGCTCCCGCCGGGAAGCTGTCTGCATCGTTCTTTCCTCTCGCGGGACAGTCCGATCCCGCCGCTCAACGACGCGAACCCGGTTGCTGATCGCCTCCTTCGAGGCGAATCCGCACCGATTGCGATCGATCGCAAGCGACAAAATGGTCGAAGACCGTCCATCGAAGACGTGGATTGAAATATTCGCTTTTCGACTGGCGATCCCACCCTGGAGGATCCATGCCCGTCTGATGCCAGGTAGGTCTTCTGACTTGCGAATCCATCCACCTGACGCCTTCTCATCACCGCAACTCGCAAGGAGTCACAGGACAATGGCATGAGGGAGAATAGAGGATGGCGAAACCTGCAAAGGCAAGTTTCCATTCGCTTACAGCGGCCGGGCCGTCTCGGAATTGCACCGAGTTCCCTGTTCGCGGTGAGCTGAAGATCAGCCAACACCGCCACCTGACACCGACCCAAGATACATTCCGCGGGGGGAATTACAACCCGGAGAAAAAGAATTCCCTACCCAGCCTAACGTTCATCATTGCAGACACTCAATTCAGTGGTTGTCCAAATTGGCTTCCGCGTAGGCTTCATCCGTCTCCCAAATCCGAACGGCGTAGGCGACCGCGCCGGTTCCCGCCAGAATCTTTGGACAAACTTCTTCCAGGAGGTACTTCGCCATGTTTTCGGCAGTGGGGTTGTAGGGCAGGAGAAAAAATCGCTTGGGCTGCACCATCTCCAAAGCCGCTCGAGCGTTCTCGTCTTTCTGGTCGATCAAAAAGCTATGGTCCCAGTTGGCGTCGATCCATCCTTTGCAGCGTGCCTTCAGATCGGCGAAATCGATCACGCGGCCCACCGAGTCCTGAACGTCGCTGCGCACCAGGAAGTCCGCGACATAATTATGCCCGTGGAAGTGCTCGCACTTCCCTCCGTGCCCGAACAATCGGTGTCCTGCACAGAAAGAAATTCGACGCATCAAGGAAAGCCCCATCACCCACCGCTCCTTCCAACCCGTTGCGAACGAAATCCACCCAACATCGATTCAGCGGCCCGACCACTGCATCGATTCCGACAGGTAGATTAGCCGCCCGGCAAGGGATCCCTCGTCGGCGTGGGCTTATTGGACTGCGTCCGAAGGACCTCGCAGCTTGGGATTGTCGCGGTGGCGCGTTGCATCGCGCACCGTTTTCTTCTCCAAATTCCGCAGCCACACTTCCTGCAAATCGACGCCAGTCTGGTTGGCGAGGCAAACCAGTACAAACAAAACGTCTCCTAGCTCTTCTCCAAGGCGATCGGGCGACTCTCCGGCCTTGAAACTCTGATCGCCGAATTGCCGCGACAGGATCCTGGCCACTTCGCCAACCTCCTCCACCAGTTGCGCCAGATTCGTCAATTCGGAAAAATACCTCACACCGATCGAACGGATCCAGTTGTCGACCTCTGCTTGCGCACCCCGAAGCGTCGTTTCTTCGGGCCAATCCTCGCGGCCTGACCCTTCCGCTCGATCCTCTGCTTCCTTTGTCATCGATCCACTTCCGGTCGATAGAGTGGCTAAGGAGCGGGATTCAGCAAGACATGAGTGCCGCTCTTACCCGCAACGGCAATATCGATCTTCTGATCGCCATCGAGGTCCCCGGTAGCGATCTGGAGTCCGATCCCAACGTGCCCCTGCTCGACCGTCGTCCTCAGAAAATCACCGCTCTCAGGACGGTACTGGTAGAAGACCAGAAGGGGCATATCCTTCCCACCTGGATCGCCACCATTGTGAGCGAAGTAGCGTTTTCCGGTGATCAATTCCTCCCGACCATCCCCATCCAGATCGGCCAAAGCCAGCGCGTGAGGCTGCGAGTAGGAGCGATCGACTAGGATCCGGTCAAAGGCGATTTTTCCCTCGGCATTTTTGCCGGTTTGACGCCACCAGTAGAGTCCATAGTCATGGCCTTCTCCAACCAGAATGTCGGATTTGCCATCCCGATCCAGATCGTGCACCAACATCGGAACGCTGGCCTGAATCTGCCAGTCCGGATGATGCTTCCATCCTTTCTCCCAAGCACCCTCGGCAGGCTGTTCGTACCAACCTGTCCCCGTCAGCAAATCCTTTCGCCCATCTCCATTAAGATCCCCCACTCCCATCCCATGAGAGTTCCCACTAGGGGCGATCTCCGAAGCGATCAGACGGTACTTCGCGCCCCCCTCTCCCGGCTCATCAGACGGCATCAGACGGTAGACCATGACGGGGTTCTTGGCGTTCCAGCTGTTGACGATCCAGTCCGGAGTCCCGTTCCCGTCGATGTCTTCCATCAACTGGCCTTCATTCTCCGACTTCCCGGTATCGACTAGCAGATGCTTGGGCCAAGTCTGCCCCAATCGGAGCGCCTCTTCGCCAGGATTCTGATACCAGTGCACTTGCGAGGGGATGAACGACCCTGCGATCACATCCAGTCGTCCGTCCTGGTTGACATCCAAAAGGAAGTCTCCGTTGCTTTGGACGTACCCATTCCAGTCTTCGATCGTGCGGATCGGTCGAGGCACCCAATCCGGCGAACGATACCAATGCCTACCAGCCACCACATCCAGTCGGCCATCCCCATCGATATCCCCGACGGCGCATCCTTCGTTCGCGTCCAGCATGAGGGAACGAATACCCCAAGCCGGCCCCTTGGCTTCTTGAAAAACCCCAAGTTCCTTCCCAGCAGCGGTAGCCGTATCCTGAGCCCAACTTGCAGGAGCGCTATAGGACCAAACGCCAGCCACTACCGCCATGCGAAATGCAAAGCGTTTCCATGATCGCGCCAGGAGAGGGCATGCAACTCGCATCCAAGATTCCTTCACCAACATCGGTATACTTCCTCTTTCTGATTCCAACTCCATCATCGCTGATCCACGGGTGGACCTCCGGTATTCACCGCCATCCGGCCCCCCTCGAGCAACCTGACCCTATCCCCAGCCAACTTGGTTTCCACGCCATCGATCAACAACATGGAAGCCGCTGCCGGGGCAAACCGATCAACTCCCTTCGGGCTGACTGCCCGCCGCAAGACGACGAAAGTACGCTTCGATCACCTCGCGATAATGGGAAGGGAGGTCGCGTGTCAAATCCTGAATCGCCTGCTGCCGCTGACTGGGAGGAAGATCTCCCCAATTGCCCTGAGGGTCGAGTTTCTTTCGATCGATATCCCCTGGCCCCGATTGCCCCTGTGCACGACTATCCTCCAGCGGGGTGCTGGGCAGGGACTGAGGTCCTCCTGACCTCTGTTGTTTCTGCTGCTGTTGTTGTTGCTGCTGCTGGCGCTGCTGCTGTTGTTGTTCCTGCTGCTGCTGAATCTGCTGCTCAATCTGATCGATCAGCTTATCCAGTTTTTCTACGATCGCCTTCTCCTGAGCCTGCACCTTTTCACCAGCCCGCCCCAGATCCAATCGACGCTCCACATCGGTCATCAGACGCGCCACCTCATCCAAGGAATCTTCCTTCAGCGGTTGGATATCGGTGCGCATCAACTTGGCGGTTGTCGAATAGCGACCCGTCAATTCTGGCTCCCTCTCCAGCAATCGCTCCACCGCAGCCAGGCATCGTTTGCGATCCAATTGGTGGTGGGCGCACAGCGCTTCGTAAAAGAAAAAACTGGATGGATCGACCACCTGCTCCGACTTCACCCCCTCCAACACTTCGGCCGATTCGTCATAGAGTCGATGCTGCGCGAACCAGCGGGCCATCACCAACCTCAAATCCGGTTCGGCCCAAGACGGAATCTCGGTCCCAATCAGGCCGGCCAACTGATGCCAGTCCGACATGGCAGGGGGCGAGACCGCCAGAAGCCTCCCTTCCAATTGCTTCAACCCAGGACTGACGGCGGCTCCTAATGCCAACCACTTCTCCATCGCCGCAGGGCCACGCAACGAGCCATCGGGGGCGCCTTGGTCTAAAACGGCCTGCAAAGCCGACTGAGCCCCCTTCTCTTCGGCCCACGTGCGCCACGCCATCACCCACGTATCGGTCGACGGCCACTGCCACGTCGGCTCCTTGGCCATCGTCGATTGCTGAGCCTGGCAGAGGGTGAGGCCAAGTGGAGCAACCGCCACCACACATCCACACAGCAACAACCATCGCATCGATCGCTTCATGAGCGGCATTCTTTCCATCGCTTGGGTTACTGATCCTTGGCGTCGATCTTCCGGACGATCTCGCGAGTCACTTCCCGGAGCTTCTCTTCCCGTTTCGCCAGTTCGGCCAGCTCTTTCAGCAAGGCTTCGTCAGTTGCTTGCCCCGTCGGGTGCTTCGGGTCGCTCAATCTCCCCGCAAGCTTTTCGGTTCGCTGATTGACCCGCACCTGCAGTGTTTTGATCAGTCGCAACTCAGCCAAAGCATCGACTAACGGTTGCTCCTGCGATCCACCTTGCTGACCTCCACCTTCCCCCTGCTGAGCTTCCTTCTGCTCCTTCCGCTCCTTGATGGCCTCGGTCAAGGAAGCCAGCAGCTCCTGAAGCGCTTCGATGATCTCTTCCTGCCGCCCAACCGCCTGATCACCTGCCTCCCCTTGACTCAACCAATCAGCCACCTGCTCCATATCGACCAAAATCTGAGTGACCGCCTCGGGAAACGCCGTGCTGGAACCTTCCTCCTGCAGCAGCATCATGGCTCTCTGACCCTCCAGAACGATCTTTCGTTCCTCCTGCGCCAATCGATTCCCCTGCAGCTCCCGTTGACGTTGCCTAGCATCCCCCTCTAGGGCATTCCACTGCTTGGTCCCTTCCAGCACCTGCTGCTGCATCTGCAGCATCTTCCGGAATCGCGATTCCAATGCCTCCAGCGATCGCTCCACCTCCTCCTCCCGCATCTGACGGAGGATCTTCTCTAGTTCCTCGACCGCTTCCTTCAATTCCTTCTCTGCTGCCTTCTGTTCCTCCACCGCTTTCTTCCGATCGCCACTATCTAGCTGACGTTGAGCCTGTTTCATCCGTTCCCTAGCTCTCTCCACGCGTTGCTTGGCGGCTCCCTCCGGACTGGACGGAGGCGGCGGCTCTGCGGCCCCCTGCTGCGACTCCTCCTGAGTCGGCTGGCTCGACGATCCCTCGGCCCCACCTTCCGAAGGCGTTGCCTCCTTCCCGGGTGATTCGCTGGAAGGAGTTGGCGAGCCCTCCGATGGCTTGGACTTCGACTGAGAAGACTCTCCTGGCATCGGCATGTCGTCGGCTGTCGTCGGCTGTTCTGCGGGACTTGGCATATCCTCCTTCGAAGAGTCGCTTGCCCCCTCCGATGGACTTGCCTCCGATCTTTCAGCTTCCTTCGCACTCCCAGGTGACTTCGTTTCGGGTGGTTTCTTCGAAGCTGGGTCCGATCGCTCCGGCTTCGGATCGCCATCCTCGGAACTGGCGTCAGGCTTGCGGTCGTCGTTGGGTTGCGACGAGCCATCCTGTGCCGATTCCGATGGGGGCTTTTCTGCCGAATCGTTTCCCTCAGCGGGCTGGGAATCGGATCGCTTCGGACCGCTCGGGGAGGCTGTTTGCTCCCCCTGCGACTCCATCTGCCGCGCCACCTGCTCGGCCTGATCGGCCACCTCTCCCTGGTCGCGGGAGGCCGACTTCAGGTCCTGCCCATTCTCGCTGCGGCCCCGCAACGATCGCTCCATCCGCTCCAGCTTCTGAATATCCCGAATCCATGTCTCGTACTTCTTCCGCTGATCCTTCAGCCGCTCCTGCCGATTCTCGCTCTGCAGCAACTGCAGCAGCTTTCCGAGATCCTCGGCGCTAGCCAGTTGTTCTTCCAGCGCCCGCTGAAGCTGCTTTTTCTCCAATAGCTCACCGGCTGATTTCAATCGCTGTCCAGTCGCCAGCTCCTTGCTCAGTTTGGCCGCCCTAAGCAGCAATCCCGATCGCTCTGGGTTGGTCGTCGACTCCAGTTCGGACATGCGCAAAAACAACTCTTCCATCTTGGTGAATCGATCGGCAAGCTGTCGCTGCTGATCGATCAGAATCTTCAGGGAGTTGTCCCCAGCCGATGGCTCGGTTGGTACCGACTGAGCGATCGAGTCGAGGGGGAAGCTAAAGACGAACCATGTCAACAGAACGGCTGCATGCAATCGCATCCCCAATCGCTTGGCGAAGCTCTGGAACAGACATCCGATCATCGCGTCTTCCTTGTCCGAATGGATAACCAGCGGCATGGTGCCAAGCGACTGCAAGACTTCCACGCTGCAAGACTCCCAGACTGAACGGCTGGAGGGGTATTGGGTGCCGCAGTCAGACCAGGTATCCGATCCCAGCAGCGTTCGACAGAGTCCTATTCAGTATAGGCCTGCCATCGAGCCCCCGCCAAAAAGATCCCCGACGATCGAACGACTATTTCTTTCCCTGGCGGCGCTTTTCTTCAAAAAACCAAGTCAGAATCTGGCCGCAGGGTTCGGCCAGCACCCCTGGACATACCTGGGCTCGGTGGTTCAGTCTCGGGTCGCTGAGCAACCGGTAGAGCGAATCGACCGCTCCAGCTTTCGGATCTCTCGCTCCATAAACCACCCTTGGGATCCGCGCCTGCACGATGGCTCCTGCGCACATCGGGCAGGGCTCTAAGGTGACATAGAGTGTGCAATGCTCCAATCGCCATGTCCCGACAGATGCGGCCGCCTGGGTGATCGCGATCAGTTCGGCATGCGCCGTAGGATCCTGCAGTTGCTCGCGCTGGTTCCATGCAGCGGCGATCATTCTTCCCCGATGGACGATGAGCGCCCCGACGGGCACTTCGTCTTCGTCCATGGCGCGCTGCGCCAATTCCAGAGCCTTGGCCATCCAGCGAGCGTCCCCACCATCCTCGTGCGAATCGACCAGGAATCCGCTTCGATCCGCTTCCCTATCCAGACGCTCATCATCGGGGAGCTCTTCGCCATCGAAGGAATCGCGCGTCATGGCTTGGAAGGTGCCAGGGTGCGGTACTGGAGGTTTCGCACCTCCACCTTCGATCGAAAAACGCAGTAGCCGAATGGTCGACTTGCACGCACTTCCCCCCGCACCGAAAACGACTTCCCCTTCCGTTCGACGCGGATCAATTCCTCGTCATCCATCCAAACTACGATTTCCTCATCACTGACCACCAGTCGAAATCGATACCAGCGGTCGTTCTTGATGTCCTTGTAACTGGCGGTGGAGTTTTCCGAAGCGTCATTGCCGTCGATGCTGCTGATACCGATCAACCCACCTCCCCAGCCTCCGCAGATGAACGACGCATGTTCCTCCCCAACAGGGAAGGTCAGTCCGGCGAGGAAATCCGATCCACTTTTTCGGTTCGCTTCCCAGGTGACTTCGAAGTTCGATTTTGGAAAGTCTTTCTCGTAGGTGATTCCGGTCAGCGGGTCGCCGACACCCAAGGAGAGATGCCCTTCGTCGGTGAACCCGATCTCTCCATCGCCTCCAAATTGCGTCGACTTCCAACCCTCGATCGATTTGTTGACCAACATCTTTTGCCAGGGCCCAGCCCCTTTCGCATCTTCCTCGCATCGGCCCGGTGCTGCGGGGACGAAACTCCAGAGAATCACCGCCCAAGTCGCCATGCAGGCCCTAAGAGTCCACGACTGATGTTGTCTCACGCTGATCGACTCCTGAAAAAGCAGTTCCATCGGAGGTCGGTTTGCGAAGGCGACAGCGCGACCTCGCACTACCCAATGACTGAAGTATAACCAGGAGAACCAGGGGCCGGCCAACCGTGCTGCCCCCGGCCGCGCCTCACTTTCGGCCAGCCATCGGGGGCCTGTGCGACGATTCGGCATGCCACGACCATCTGCACGTAGCTGAAAAGGCTGGGTATTCTGGAGACGGGTGTGCAGTTGAAAGTCGCGTGGGGCACCAGGGGAGCAGGAAGGAACTGATGATGGAGCATTCGGATCTGCTGAAGGACGCACCGGTCAGGCACCCAAAACTTCTGGCATGGATCGAGCAGGTTGTTGCCATGTGCCAACCGTCGGCGATTCACTGGTGTGACGGCAGCGAGGAGGAATGGAGTCACCTTTGCGAACTGATGGTGCGCAAAGGAACGTTGACTCGCCTGAACCCAGAGAAGCACCCCAATTCCTTCCTTGCCCGAAGCGCCCCCAGCGACGTGGCTCGCGTGGAAGAACGCACCTTCATCTGCTCGCGCCGTGCAGTCGATGCCGGCCCCACCAACAACTGGCGGGATCCCAAAGCGATGCGTCAATTGCTGAGCGAGAAGTTTCGCGGCAGTATGCGCGGGCGGACGCTCTATGTCGTGCCCTTCTGCATGGGACCACTCGACAGCCCCCTGGCTCTGGTCGGCGTCGAACTGACCGACTCCCCTTACGTGGTGGTCAACATGAAGATCATGTGCCACATGGGGCAGAGGGTATGGCGAAAGCTGGATCAGGGAATCGACTACCTACCATGCCTCCATTCGGTCGGAGTCCCCTTGGCATCGGGTCAGTCGGATGTCCCCTGGCCCTGCCAAGATGAAAAGTACATCGTTCATTTCCCAGAGGATCGGGAAGTGTGGTCGTACGGTAGCGGCTATGGCGGCAACGCACTCCTCGGAAAAAAATGCGTCGCCCTGCGAATCGCCAGCGTCATCGCTCGCGACAACGGTTGGCTTGCCGAACACATGCTGATCATGGGGATTGAATCGCCCAACGGTAAGAAGACCTACCTGACGGCAGCATTTCCAAGCGCCTGTGGGAAAACCAATTTGGCGATGATCCAACCCCCCAAGTCGCTGGCTCAACAGGGCTGGAAAACCACGCTCATCGGCGACGACATCGCTTGGCTGTGGCCTGGCTCCTCCGGCAAACTGCACGCCATCAACCCGGAGACGGGGTTCTTTGGTGTGGCCCCTGGGACATCGTGGGATTCCAATCCCGGCGCCATGGCTGCGATGAGCAGCAATACGATCTTTACGAATGTGGCACTGACCGACGACCAATCCGTTTGGTGGGAAGGACTTTGCCCTCCCCCGGATCACTTGATCGATTGGACGGGGCAGGACTGGACGCCCGATTGCGGCCGCAAAGCAGCGCACCCCAACTCACGATTCACCGCTCCTGCCAGCCAGTGCCCCAACATCGACCCTCGCTGGCAGGATCCTGAAGGTGTACCGATCGACGCGATCGTTTTTGGTGGTCGGCGCCCCACCACCATGCCGCTGGTCTTCCAGGCATTCGACTGGACGCATGGTGTCTTTCTGGGAGCCACCCAAGGTTCGGAAACCACCGCTGCGGCAGCTGGCGCCATCGGTCTGGTGCGGCGCGATCCCATGGCGATGCTCCCTTTCTGCGGCTACAACATGGGTCACTACTTCGATCACTGGCTTCAGATGCGTACGCTGATCAAAAAGCTTCCTCGCATCTTTCACGTCAACTGGTTCCGCAAGGATTCGTCCGGACGTTTTCTCTGGCCAGGTTTCCGAGAAAACCTCCGCGTGCTGGAGTGGATCGCCTTGCGATGCCAAGGCAAAATCCCCGGCTACGAAACCCCGATCGGTTGGATCCCGGAATGGGATGATTTCAATTGCGAGGGACTGGAGCCTTTCGAAGAGAAAGACTTCCATGCCGCGATGGAGTTCCGTCAGGAAGAATGGCGCGCCGAAATCCACAGCCAGGGGGAGTTCTTCTTGAAGCTCTACCACGACATGCCAAAAGAATTGATGTGCCAGCGAGAACTACTGATGGCCAGAATGGCCTAGTCTCCCGGATCGAGATTCACCAAGAAGAAACAGCAGCGTGATCGGTTGGTCTTAGGTGTTGCCGATTTTTACGGCGCAGTGGGAGAGCGCATCTCCCAAGGGATCCCATCCCTTAGGACCATAGCCCAAGTGCAGGCGCTGACGCCAGCCTTCCCAGAGTCCGTCTCTCCCCAGCCAACCACCCAGCTCATCCCCCAACTGCTCCATCGTCCTCACGTAGGACTCCATCCCCTGAGTCGCATCCAACCAGTCCTTTTGACTGGCATGAAGTGAAAGCACCTCTCCCTTGCGCACGCGCCATCGGGATACGTCGATCGCCAGCGAGGGAAGGACTTTGTCTCCCAGAGGCGTGCGGTTCCCGTGGGGCTGCGCGTGGTAGATCGCCACGTCGCCAGCGACCGCAGGCACTACAGGCATCGAGGCGAAGTTGGGAACTCCTTTGACGAACGCCGCCCCCACCGCCAACTGGCATGCCAGCTCGTGGTCGGCCATGTAGTCGATGGGGGAATGGGTCAGGACGATGGAAGGATTGGCAAGTCGCACGATCGCGGTGACCTTTGCCAGAAGTTCCGGGCTGTTGCGTATCTGCAGATCATCGCAAAGGGGGGGATAGAATTCGGCCGGAAACGAAGCGGCGGCGCTGCGAGCTTCCTCGAGACGGATCGAAGCCGTTTTCTCGGGGGGCCACTCCATCGATCCGCAGCAGCCGTTGGCGATGTTGAAGTAGTGCGCCTTCCACCCTCGCTCCACGAGGTGCATCAACGTCCCAGCCATGACAAATTCGATGTCGTCAGGATGCGCAGCGATCGCCAGGACACTTCGATTCATCTTCTACCTTCCCAAACGGCTCCTCGACTCGATCCAGCGCGATTTGTCGGCCAAGCCCCCGGCCATGCCCCCAATCCATCGCCCCCCAGTGCCGGATCGGGCAACGCCCTTACTTCCGCTCCACCAACGAAACCTCTGCCTCGCGTGGAGAACCATCGCGGATGAACTTGACCATTTGAGGCTGACCGATCGGCAACTGCTCAACCACCGAAGCGAAATCGGCGGGTGTTCGCACCTTCTGGTTGCCGATCTCCACGATGATATCCCCGGTGGCGATTCCCGCTTGCGCCGCAGGCCCATCCTTGACCAATCGCGTCACGTACACTCCACCCCGCACCGGAATCTTCAACTGCTCGGCCAGCTCCTGCGGTATCTGATTGGTGGTGACCCCCATCAGCGCCCGTCGCACCAATCCATGCGTCACCAGTTCGCTGACCAACCACTGAAGTCGATTGCTGGGGATCGCAAAGCCAATCCCTTGAAAGGCACCCGTCTTGGAAGCGATGGCGGTGTTCATTCCCACCAACTGCCCATCCAGATCGACCAGAGCCCCCCCCGAGTTGCCCGGGTTGATCGCCGCATCGGTCTGCAAAAGCTGTCCTCCGACCAGTCCCTGCAACACCCTCGCCTTACCACTGATGATCCCGGCGCTAACCGTCTGTTCGATGTTGAAAGGGCTGCCGATGGCCAAGACCCAATCGCCAACGGCCAAGCGATCCGAATCCCCCATGCTGACCGATGCCAGTGGATCGGGGCAATCGATGTACAGGATCGCACTGTCGCTTTTGGAATCCGCCTTCACATCGCGTCCTTGGAATTCGCGGCCATCCTCCAATCGAACGAGGACCTGCCGCGCATCCTGAACCACGTGCGCGTTGGTGACGATCAGCCCTTTCGAATCGAGGATCACTCCAGACCCGATGCTTTCGAATCTCTGGCTGTCATCGAGGAACTGAAGCGATTCCAAAGCCCCCTGCGGATCTCGCGACGACGCAAGGACGGTGACAACCGTCGGTAGAACGCGGCTGGAAGCGATCCGAAACGCTTCGGCCAAATCCTTCGCCCTGGCAATCTGCTCCACGTCGTCGGCAACGTCCACAGGAGGCACCGTGCCAAGACCTTCCGCGTTGAGTTTGTCGGCGCCGCTACGGCGCACCACTTCATCGCGGACCGATTCAACCTCCTGCCCAGCCAGCCGATCGCCAGGGAAGCAGCATCCTATCCAAACACAGAACGCCACCCGGATCCATTGACTGGACCATCGGATGCTGTCGAATCGATCGCACATCTGTCGGCTCATCTTCTTCTCCTCGGGATCTCGCCGCGTCGATCGTGCAGCAGCAGTCACCCACTGCCACCTCTTGCCAACGCTAGAACCCCAAACTCCATCGATCTTCTGGATCGGCGACCACCGTCACATCGGCCATGATGAATGCCCTACCTACAATTTTCGGCAGAATGACTCCCCGCTGCCGATCCAGCCACCGAAAGCTCCCTTCAAAGCGGCTTCCCAGAATGCTCTCCTGAACCCATCGATCTCCCTCGACCAAATCGCCATCCGCCGCAAGACACGCCAGCTTCGCGCTGGTCCCGGTACCGCAGGGACTCCGGTCGTACTGAAGACCAGGGCAAAGAACAAAGTTCCTTCCGTTCCCACCTGGATCGACTGCCTGGCCACACAGCTCCACATGGTCGACCTGCGAATAGCCGGCTTCTCGCACCGCTTGGCCTATTCTCTGTGCCGCGTCGGTCCAGTACCTAGCCTCGCTAAGATGATACGGACCCGGCAATGAACTGGTGAGGAAAAACCAGTTGCCACCCCACGCCACATCCCCAGTGATCGGCCCAAGCCCTGGCACCTCCACCACCAAGCCCTTGACCTCTCGGTGGCTTGGCACATTCTCGATCGCTACCGCTCCGCCGTCGCTTACCTCGCAGGTGACGATTCCAACCGGTGTTTCCAGCCGATGGACTCCCGGTTCGATTCGTCCTAGCCACCGCAGTGTCGCCATCAGACCGATCGCCCCATGGCCACACATCCCCAGGTACCCGACATTGTTGAAGAAAACGACTCCAGCGGTATGCTTCGGATCGGCTGGCGGAAACAGCACCCCACCAACCATCACCTCCGATCCACGTGGCTCCCGCGTCAGCATCGTCCGGTAAAAATCGGCTTCCTTCTTGAGCCGCTCTCGACACTGATCCATCGACAGGCCAGGCCACTCCGGCGCACCCTCCACCACCAACCGCGTCGGCTCACCTCCCGTGTGGGAATCGATCGCCCGAAACCTCTGCCGCTCCATGCTCGCTCACTCCTCACGACAGCTTGGGCCGATTCCGAATCCCCTCGTGAATCACTCGAAGCACCTGCTCCCGCTCCACACCGGATATCGGCAGTCGTGGTGCCCTGGTCCACTCCGTTCCCAATCCACATTCCTGCACGCACAGCTTGATGTACTGCACGAACTTGATGTGGGTATCCAGGTGCAATAGAGGCGTGAACCAGCGGTAGATCGTCACTGCGCGATCCCAATCGCCTGCCTGCATCGCCTCCCACAGCGCCTGATTTTCGTCAGGAAAAGCGATTCCGGTTCCCGCCACCCAACCATCGATCCCCAGCACTGCCGATTCCAGCGCCAAATCATCGACCCCCGTGAAAATGGAGTACCTTCCCCCAACCACCCGATGCAGATCGGTGATCCGCCGCGTGTTGGCCGAACTTTCCTTGAGCGCCACGAAATTCGGCACATCGGCCAACTTGGCAAACATCTCTGGGGTGATGTCATTTCCGTAGGCGATGGGGTTGTTGTAGATCATGATCGGCAATCGGGTGCCTGCTGCCACCGTGCGAAGATGCGCCATAGACTCCTCTGGATCCGGAGTCCGATAGCTCATCACTGGCATCACCATCACTCCGTCAACCCCCATCCGCTCACAGTCCTGCACGTAGCGAACCGCCTCCCCGGTGCTCGATTCAGCAACACCGCTGAGCACCGGCAGACGACCGCGAAAAGCACCGACCATCGCCGCCATCACCTCTCGCTTCTCAGATGCGGTCATCACTTGGTTCTCACCGAGCGACCCCAGGAAGATCAGCCCACCGATCCCTGAGGCAACGAGCACTTCGGCATGACGAATCGTTCCTTCCAGATCGATCTTGCCATCGCGGTCCATCTGCGTGGTGATCGCAGGATACACCCCATGCCAGTACGGGGAACAATTCACCTTGGGGCGAGTCACGGGAGTCGGCATCGATCGACCTTACTTCTTCTTGGGAACTGAAATCCAACGCCAAAACGAGAGGATCTAATATCGCCGATAGAGAGCCGATTGCCCAGATGAGTCACCAGGCAGCCACTTGGGAGCAACTTGGCGGCCATCCGTCGCCATCAGTCCCCCCTCTCTCCTTGGCTGTGTCAGTTCCGGCAGGAAGCGATCCACAAGGCCACTGGGTCATGCACCATCCAACCGCCGTCAGGGAGCCTGCGCGGTGTAGAGAGGAAGGTGGCGGTACTGCACTTCCAGAGAGAGCAAATTCAGGCAGGTGACATACAACCTTCCACCGTAGGCACCCCAAGCATCCGGCACTGGCCCTCGCGGTTCCCAACTCCCCGCATCATCCCCGGTGGTCTCCTGGGACGCCAGAGTCGCTTTCCGGAGTGCAGCATTCCATTGTTCCCAGGAACTGCCACCCACCTGATATACCACCTGGGTCCCATAGTACCAGTAGTAGGTATCTCGTCGATTTCCCCATTCGCCCGTTGCATCGGGAGGCTCCTCCAGCAAGTAGGCCGCCCCCTCTTCGATCGCCGGATGATCGGGTGCCCAGCCTGTGTAGAGCCGCATCAGCAAGCCGACACTGGTCATCGTTCGCGTAGCGACCCGACCGTGCCGCTGCGCCGCGGTGTCGGGCGCATTCCAGTTGTAGCGGTAGAGGTGCGGCTGGTCTTCCGACTGCTGACTGCGTTCGACCCATCTAGCGACGCCATCGAGTGTCGTTCGGGGGACCTCCAGACCAGCCAGCCTGCCGCTTTGCAACGCCATCAGAAACCACCCCGTCACGCTGGTATCGGCACCGCTTCGAGGCTGATAGCGCCATCCGCCCAACTGCCGGTCTTGCGTCGACGCCATGAAGTCGATCGCACGCTGCGCAGGCTCGCGCAGCTCCGAATCCTGTGTCATTCCATAGGCTTCGCACAAAGCCAACGCGGCGATCGCGTGACTGTAAAGCCATGCGTTGGAATTGGAGGCAGTGTCCATGCGTCGGTACAGATCCCCGTCGGCTCGCTGACCTCGACGCAGCGCCTCCAGACCACGTCGAATCGCTGCCGCATGCTTTCCTTCCAGGTGGGTGTAGCCGGCCCCCTGGAATGCCAGAATGGCCAAGCCCGTCGCCGCCGTGTCGCTGCGAATCTTGACGGCAGGATCTCCCCGTTCCAGGTTCCACCAACCGTCCTCTTGCTGCGTCGACGCCAGGTAATCCAAGCCCCGCTCAATCGCCAACTCGGCAGCGTCCAGATCTCCCTTTGCGTTGCGGCTGAGCCGTTCTCGGCGCTTCTGGAAGGCGGGCACTGGTTTTGCACCTGCCAACTGGTCGGCGAACTTCGACCCCGCTTCAGCAAACCCCTCTGTTTTGTCTCCCCCCATCCCCCGCAGAGCCTCTTCGGCTTCTCCCCCGATGCGGCCCGGCTGACGCAAACGCGAGGCAATCGAATCGATCGCGCCAGCGAGCTGATCCGATGGACCATCGATCGATCTCTCGACATCCCCAACCCCGGTCGCTGCCTTCGGACGACTGCCCCCGGCGTTTCCCCCCGCAGTCGATCTGGAAGCACTGCGTCGGGTCACCTCCAACCTGCGATCCATCGGGTCACCGATGCCACCCCCAGCATTGGGCCTTCCCGTCGCCGTTTCTTTTCGGCCGCTAAGCTCTTCGCCCACTGGACCAGCCTTCAGCACCGCGTCGAGACGGCTGGGGATCGCTTGGCTGGTTTGCTCCCCAGCGTCCGCCAGTTGTTGCAAACCCAACTCCGAGGATGCTCGGCGATCGATCTGCCTGATCCGTTCCCCACCCATCGCTTCGGGTACCAACTGCCGCTCCAATGCCTCCTCCATCGCTTGGGCCTGCCCCCGGTCGCTCTCCCAAGACCTGTCAGCAGCCCGCTGTCGCATGGGGCGATCCAGATCGAATCGCTTCTGCTGCCCCTGCACCTCTGCCGGCGCCGGTCGATCCTCAGGCAGCTTGGGAATATCGATCGACTGCGAATCCAAATCCGCTGTCTCCATCGGAACCGAGGAAGAGGAAGGCTCCAACGGCGACAAAGCTGGCTGGTTCATCAATTCCTTCGAATCCAAGGTCCCGCGATCCAATTCAGTCGCCTTGGGCTGCATCGGGAGGGGGGCAAGTTGATCGCTAGGGGAGGGGAGGTCGCCAGGTTCGATGGAAAAGGAATCGGTCGACTGTGGTTCCCGAGTCTCTTCAGCACGATCCAAAATCGAACGGCGAGAAGCCTGCTGCGCCTCGACCACCGGTTGCGGCAAGTCGAGCGCCGCGATGGCCTGCAACCGCGCCAGCCGCTCCACCTCCTCCAGCCGCTCTGCTTGGCGATCGGCTCGATCGTTCACCGTCCGAGGCTCGCTAACCCCTCCGGACGCATCTTCCGATCCCCCCACCTCGACCGCGAGAGAGGATCGATTGGCAGATGGCGAAGCTCCCGATTCGAGACGTTCCACCCCCTCTGCTTCGGCGCGCTGGAGCGCCATGGCGGTTTGCGACTCTTCGATCGCCGCATTCAATTGCTGCTCCAGTCGCTCCACCTGATCGGAATCCATCTCCTGCTGCAACCCAGCCGGCGATAGCTCCTCGGGCAGATACTCCACCGCCAGTGCACGCTCCATCGAAACCGACATCGCCTCACTTCCATTCGCCTCCTGACGGAGAGCCGGCAGCAGCACCCATTCAATCGCACCGAAAACCATCGCCAAATGCAATGCGACGCTCAGGAGGAACGCGACAACCATGGTTCGCTGCGCCTGGCTTCGCGACATCTGTCGCACCAGTCCCCCACTCAACCATGCGACCAGCGGTAGCAGCACCGACCAGACCCACGCGTTGGCCCACCATCGGGAATCGTCGAATCGCAGGGCCCGGAAAATGACCGCACCCACCATCACTGTGATCAGGATGAGGGAGGCATCGACGGCCCACCAACTGCCGCTGGAATCGGAGGCCAGTGGCAGTCTCCTTCGTTCCCCCCTCCCCCTAGGCTCGCTCATGGCTTGCGGTCCATCGGGGCTGTGGTGATGCGGTACTTGGTCAAGCCGCGTTTCTGACATTGGTCCATGACGCGTACCACCGAGTCGACAGGAGCTCGGCGATCGGCTCGCATCGTCACCATCGGCTGCTCCATCTTCTCCGCACCGTATCTCGCCAAAAGCAGCCCCAACGTCGGTTCGTCGAGAGACTTCCCTTGCACGTGGTAGCCGCCTGATTGATCGATCGAGATCACCAGCTCTTCCGGTTTGCTGGCCAATGGCTTCGCGCTGCTGGCCGCCGGCAGCTCGACCGGAAAAGCCCGATCTTCCTGCGCAAATCGCGATGCGACCAGAAAGAACACGAGAAGGAGAAAGACGACGTCGATCAGCGGCGTCAAACTGAGGGATTCCAACGCTCTTCCGCGCTGCAGACGAACAGCCATCGAAATCACCCTCCCGATGGAACTCGACGAACCACGGCGCTGTTGGCTGGCAGGACTTTGGCGGTGCCGGAATCCTCTACCCCATCATTCGATTCCTGGTAAGCCCGCACATGCCCCCCCAGATCCCGAGCGACCAATTCGTCCCCCGCGATGTCATACCGCGTCCGTCCCTCAAATCGCTCAATCTTCAGCGAGATGGTGGCAATCAGCTCCTCCAATTGCCGAAAGGCCGCCGAAATTTTTCCTTCGAAAAGATGGGAAAGGATCGCGGCGGGAATCGCGACCATCAAGCCGGCCAGCGTGGTCACAAGGGCTTCGTAGATTCCCTGAGCCAGAAACTCGGCGCGGTTCTGCGTGCTATCCAGCTGGGTGGTGTGGTGAAAGGCATGGATCAATCCCCAAACCGTTCCCATCAATCCGAAGAGCGGCGCGATGCCGGCGGCCAGATTCAACCATCGAACCGGCGCGTAGAGTCGATCGGCATGGCGCTGCATGGCATCGCGCGCCGCTTGATCGACTTCCGCCTGAGGTCGCCCGATCTTCTCCAGCACCGTTTGCACCACTTCCGATCCGACGGAAGGAAACTGCTGTGTGATGCGGTAGGCTTCGCGCGGATTCCAACCCTCGGGATCCCTCGCCATGTCCCGCAATCCCCGCGACAGGCCTCTGGGCACCACTTTGGATCGGCGCAAACTAATCGACCGCTCGATCGCAATCGCCACCACCACCAGACTGGTCAGCCCGATGGGAAGCATGAACCAGCCACCGCGCTGCAGAAGTGTCAGCAGATCCAATCCTCGCGTCGACTCGACGCTCTGGTCAGACGACGGAGGCTGGCCCGATGCGCTCTCCCCCTGCAGTCGCTCCAGCGCCTCCACATCGGCCACCTCGGGAGGATCTGGGGTCGCCTGCTGTGCGCACGTCAGGTCGCATCCCATGAAGATGGCCGCCAGGGCGACGACCAGACAGGAGACCCCCCGTCGCCAGCATCCCTGGCGTCGGATGACTTCGCCGCCCCTCCTTCCCCAACTCAGTTGCTGCATCGGCCACCTAGCCTCCCGACTGTCCCTCGATGAATCTGCCAGACGCCCCAGCGCGGATCGGAGTCCATGACCGCCAGAGTCGTCCTTCGCCAGAGGACTCCTCTGGGCACGATCATCCTAGGTCTTTGCCACGGGCCGGACCAGAGGTTTGGGGCGAATCCATCGGGCAGGGCGGGGTGGAATCCTGCAGTTGCCGCTGGAGGCGGATTCGTCCTAGGCGGTTATTTGCCTCCGGTGAGCGCATCCCAACGCTGTTTGGCTTGCGCTGCGAATTCGTGTTTTGGGTGCCGTTCCACGATGTACTTGTAGCTTTCAGCAGCCATTTCCCTCGCCTTTTGCTTCCCTTCGTCGCTGGAGGCAGCAGCGATGGCTTCCGCGCATCGCCCAGCTTCAATGGCGCTGCGCGCTTGCCAATCGGAAATCGCGGGGTCGCTCGCGTCGCCGCCGAAACCAAACATGACCCTCTGAAACTCCGGAATCGCCTTGGCATATTCCTTCTGAGCGAAAAAGATCTCACCCATCATGAATCGCGCGCGGGCCGCCGTTTCGTTTCGGTACCTGCCCGCCACTTGACCATAAGCCTGCAAGGCCTCGTCAGGTCGACCGGTATTCTGGTAGCAGTACCCCAGTTCGTAAAGCAACTCGGGGAGGTAGGGAGCTGCCCCTTCACGCTGCTTGATCTCCTCCAACCACTCCTCCACTTCCTTCCACTGCTTCAGCTCCCTTGCCGTCTGGGCTCCCTGCAAGTAGACCAGCGTCCGAATTTGTTCGTCGATCGTTTCGGGTCGGACCGATCCTTCGATGGAACTTCGCGCCGCGCGGTAAAGCTTCCAAGCTTCTGCGGAGCGTCCCGCTTTGGCTGCGCACTGCGCCTGCATGAAGAGCCCATCGACCTGAAGATCCCCTTCCGGAAACTGCGTCACCTGCTCGCGAAACCATCGCTCGGATTCGCTGAACTCCCCTTGCTTGAAGTAGGACCAACCGAGTTTGTGCAACGCCTTTTCCTGGAGCTGGCTATCGCTGGTTCCCTTCCATGCTGCGGTGTATGCGGTGATCGCCTTGCTGAATTGATCCCGAGCGTACTCCGCTTGACCGATATGGAAATTCGACTCCGCCGCAAACCCGCTCTCTGGAAATCGCTGCAGCAATTCCTGGAACGTCTCCATCGATTTGTCGGACTGCTGGAGATCCTTCTGCGTCCATGCCAGTTCGTAGAGCACTCGGTCGAGCGATGGGTATTGGGGATGAGCTTGCCGAAGCTCCAGAAGCACCTCCTGCGCGGGCTGCGGCTGACCGTCAGAGGCCAGCGTGAACCCCAGCTCCATCATCGCTTCGGCTTCTTTTGGATCTTCCTTGCGAACCTCTCTCGCCTGCCTCAGCGCTTCGATCGCCTCAGGCACGCGTCCCATTTGCCGCAGGCAGATCCCTCTAGCCATCTGCACGTCCCCCTGGAGCGACTTGGATAGGGAGGGGCTGCGGACGACCGCATCCAGCAATCCAACTGCGACATCCAGCTTGCCCTGCTGCATCGCCAGCCCCGCCTGGCCGTAGCGCGACAAATCGGCCAGTTCCCCCTCCGGCTGCCTCTGAAGAAGCTTCTGGTAATAATCGGCGGCGCGTTCCCATTGCTGCTGCTCGGAAGCCGCTCGACCCAATCGCACCATCGCCACGCCAAAGTAACGGCTCGACGGATACCGCTCGATCAACTGCTCCAGGGAACTCTGAGCGACTTCAGGTTGGCGAGCCTCTTCGGCTGCCTGGGATAACAGATACAGCCCCTTTTCCTGAAACGGCCCCGGCTGCGTGACCACCGGCTGCAATACCGTTAGCGCTTCGGAACTCCGCCCCAACCTCCGGAGGCTGCTAGCGCGCCAGTAGAGCAACTCCACACGCCCCGACTCATCCAGCCGATCCCCTGCGATCGTCTGAAGGACACTCAAGCTCTCTTCCCAACTCCCCTTCAGATTCAACGCCCCCGCCAGACGCAGCTTCCAGCGATCGACCGATTCATTCTTTGGGTCTTTGTCGATCAAAGCGCGAAGCTGCGAGATCGCCTCGTCGGATTGCCCTCCCTGCATGGCGGATTCGGAGCTGAGCAGCAGCACTTCGGAGGCGAGCGGATGGTCGGGATGGCGCGCCAGAAAGTCGTTGCAAAGCTCCTTGGAAGCCTGGAGATCCCCCATCTGGAAAGCCGCCAGAGCCCCCTGGTAGAGCGCCTTGGGGCGCAGTGCCTGATCCCCGCTGGCGACCACGGCTGCGTAGAGTGTTCTAGCTTCCGCCCAGCTTCCTGTCTGCTGCATCAGCGCGTCGGCCAGATCGATCTGCAGGGAGTTATGAGCTGCCATCTGGTGGCTCCACGCCATCGTCTCCCTAGCCAATCGCTCCGCCTGGGCATACTGCTTCTGAGTCATCTCCATCTGGATCAGCCAATGAGCTGCCTCGGCGGCCAGCGCATCACGTCGCCCCAAGAGACCTTCCAGGCGCGGCTTGGACTGCCCATCGCGCCCGTCGCGAATCTCCAGAAGGGCTAGCGCCAGCTGAGCCCTTGGCCCCTGAGCCGAATCGGGGAACTCGGTCAGCAGACGACGGTACGCCTCCTCCGAGGCCTTCCACCGACCTGCCTTGCTGAGGCTGGCCCCCAGTCGACTCAACGCTCGCTCACGCAGCGGCCCCTCCGATTCCGAAACCAGTCGCTCGAACACCACCGATGCCTCGGCAAAGCGCCCATTGCGAAAGTCGATCTCGGCCTGACGAAACTGCGCCTCCGGCACCAGCGGGTGTTTGGGATAACGCGTCAGGAAATCGCGATAGCCCTGCATCGCCGCCGGCTCTCGCCCCGACTGATCGTCTAGAGAAGCCAACGCGAATAGAACTTCCGATCGCAATGGCGATTGCTCCCATCGCTTGACCTGCAGAAACTCGCGATACCTCTTGGCTGCCTCCTCTTTCTGCCCCATCCGCACCAAGCAGTCCGCCGCATAGTAGGCAGCTCGATCGGCATAGGCCCCGTCGGGAAACTCCTTGCCGATCCGCTGGAAGGCATCCAGTGCCAACGCGTAAGAATCTTTGCGGTCCGCTTCCGGTTGGCTGGCGTCCGATCCCGCCTTGACCTGCCCACCCTTCCAGTAGCTCCAGCCCAAATGGACCAGCGCTTCCTCTCTCAATTCCGGCGCTCCCTTCGGGAGCGATTCGGTCAACAGTCGGGATGCCTGATCCAGTCGGGGAGGATCGACTCTCAAATAGCAGATCGCCAAATAATGCTGAATCTTCGGGACCAAAGGATCGTTCGGAAACTCCTTCAGCAGCGACTCCCATTCGACGATCGCCAAATCGAACGCCGAGTTGTTCTGATAGCTTGCCGCATCGGCATAGCGACGCACCAGATCGGTGCTCGACGCCGTCGCACCCCCTGGTCCTCCTGCCTCCTGGGCCACTCCCACCGAAACGACCGGATCCATCGCGGTCGCCACCGCCACCGTCAAACAAGCCAAGCCGATGCGAGGCACCCGCCGCAAGGCCAATAGATGGCTGTCGAGTCTTGCTAAGCCCATCGTCCGCCCCCAACTCTCTTAACGCTTCCGCGACAGGCACAAAAAGATCCCTGCCAAACGCAAAACCACCGACTTTTTAAGCCACCGCACTGGCCAGCGCCTAGTTGGATTCGTTCTTTGCGTCGCAATTCCTATCTTCGGCACCTTTCCTAACAACGATTCAACCATCACAGAGAAAGTCTCCGCAACGCCCCAGCCCGCAAATTTCCCCCAAACCTCCAACTCTTCGCGTCACTTGCTCCCCAATCCGTTTGCCTGCATTACATTGACGGAGAGTGCGCCTGACCTGTTTTTGTCTCCCGCTTCGTTCCATCGCTCCATGCAAAATATCCTCGTCACCGGCGGTAGCGGCTTCATCGGTTCCCACCTGGTCGATCGACTCCTGGGCTTGGGACATCATGTCACCGTCATCGATGACCTTAGCACGGGTCGCGCCAAAAACCTTGCGCACCAGGTAGGCAATCGCCAACTGGAGGTGATCCACGCCGACCTGTCCGATCCGACTCTGGTCGCCGACCAAGTCGGTCGCGCGGACCAAGTCTTCCATCTTGCTGCTGCTGTGGGAGTCGCCCTGATCGCCAGCCATCCAATTCAGACGATCCATCGGAACATCTATCCAACCCAGCTGCTGCTGGAGGCGTTGGAACTGCAGCGAAACCGCGGGCGGGCGATTCCTTTTTTCCTGGCCAGCACCAGCGAGGTTTATGGCAAAAACCCCAAACCCGTCTGGACCGAAGAAGATGACCTAGTCTTCGGTGCCACCACAAGGCCCAGATGGAGCTATGGGGCCAGCAAGGCAATCGACGAATTTCTGGCGCTGGCGCACCATCGGCAATGGGAATTGCCGGTGGTGATCGGCCGGTTCTTCAACGTGGTAGGCCCCCGCCAGACCGGGGCCTACGGGATGGTTTTGCCTCGATTCGTGGAGGCCGCCATGAAAGGCCAGCCGTTGCTGGTCCATGACGATGGCCAGCAACAACGATGCTTCGCCCACGTCGCCGATGTGCTCGATGCAATCATCGAATTGATGCAGACTCCCTCGGCCTATGGTCGCGTCTACAACATCGGCAGCGACCACCCCATCTCCATCGTCGACCTAGCCAAACGAGTTCTAGCGATCGTCAACCCCAAGGGGACGATCCAGTTCCAGTCCTACCGAGATGCCTACGACCCTGACTTCGAGGATGTGCGGCGACGCGTCCCCGACCTGACGCGACTTCGCGCCACCATCCAAGCCCGCCCTCGACACACGATCGACGCCATCATTCGGGATGTCTTCCTGTCGCTCCAGGCTCACTCCGACCCCCGGGATTCCTGATTGGTCAGGAAATCGGCGCGAACGCCAGCATTGCAATTGCTGTTGGCAGACAGCTTGCGATTTGGTACTCCCCTGGGCATCGATTCACGGCGGTCATTCTGCCGAGTGCCCCAAGGCTCTTGGATAGGAACGAGCCTTTTTCGTTTGGCACGGGCTTCCTTCGGCATGGGAATCTGGCGATGGCATGGAATGCAGAGACTCTTCACCAAGCCTGCCCTCAGTGGCTCAAGCGAACCCCTTGGTTGATCTGGTCGCTCCCATGGGTGCTTCTGGTCGCGATGGGAACTTGGTGGGCGTCTGGTAACGCCGCGCCATCCTGGACGATCACCTCCCGGTGGGTCACCGTCGGGTCGGAAAACGTTTGGACGCCCGAGCAGATGCAGGGGATTGAAATCGCCCTGGCGGCCCGGGGGCTGAACGAATCTCGATGGGAACAAAAGAAGCTTCTGGTGCCGGTCGAAAAGCGGCAGGCTTACGCCCAGGTCCTCGCTGACTCCAAGCCATGGCTGGGCCAACTGGGGGAAGCTACCAGCCAGTCACATGCCAACAACCCCTTCGAATCGCTCACCGCTGCACGCGAGCGACAGCGGCGAGCCAAGCAGCAGGATATTGCGCGAGGCCTGTGTGAACTTCCCTTCGTCTCCATGGCCTGGGTCTGCCACGACCAGCAGGCGACCGGTTCGCTCAAATCAGGCACCGACCAATCGGCCAGCGTCTGGATCCGTCCCAAAGAAAAAACCAATCTCAGCACCGAGATGAAGCTGGCGATCGCTCGACAAGTGCAGGCTAGTTTTGCAGGGCTGCCTCTGGACGCCATTTCGATACTCGATTTGAGCAACGGGGAGCTGTTTCTGGCCAATCAGTCCAATCCACCGCGCTTCCAACTGGAAGAGCGGATCAAGACTCAGGAGCGAGAACTACGCGAGAAGGCCGAGCGATTGTTGGCACCTTTGACGCAGGCCTACGGGCCGATCCGGGTCGAACTGACGGTGGCGGCCGATGACGCCCTTGCCCAAGAGGCCCAGGAAGATCAATCGCCTGAGGCCGTCCGACCTGCCGGGCGGAAGGTGGAGTCGGCGAAGCGAACGCCGCCGGGGAATCAGACCCCTCAGGAGTCGCCCAGCAACGCTCTACAGCCACTGGCGAGCAGTCCTTCTTTCCGCTACGCCTTTGTGGTCTCCCTTCCTGAATTGCCTGCCCGCGCTCCTGCAGTCGCTGGCTCTTCCTCTCCCCCGCTCGCGTCTGAGGAGTCCATCGCCAACCCGCTTCATGCCAAAGTCCGGTCGCTGCTGCTGGGACTATTTGACGAAGCCTCCACTCAGCCATCGAACATCCAGATCACGCTGGTCGAATACCCAGCGGTTCCTTCTGCGCCGATGGATCTGGTCGCGGACGCCAAGCCCAACCGGCATGCAGACCGTTCCTTAGAAGATTCGATCCCGCTGTGGCTTGCGATCGCCGCAGTAGCGGCCGGGACGGGCTGGATGATTCGTCATTGGCTAGCTCCTGCCACAATCCAGCGGCTGCCGTCCATCCCACGCCCCCTGGTGGAAGATAGCTCGGCGGTCTCTCCCGTCCCGCCGGATTCCCCGACTAGCTCTCGACGCTTGGACGACCGATTGGAAGAGGAAGCCACGGAGTCACCGAACCAATCGCTTCTCGACTGGGCTAGCCAAAACCCGCACTTGGCAGCTAGTTCCATGGAGCAATGGATTCGCAGGGCAGCCTGATCAACCATTCGCTTTCCTCCCAGTTTGAGGTCCGACTCCTGGCCTGGTAATCCACCTGGACCTGTCGCTAGTGAATCGCTAAAGTCCGCACCACTGGATCCAAGGCGGCTGCCGCCGTCCTTCGATCCGCCGAACCAATCCTATGGCGATAGAAGCGGCCGAGAATGGAATGAACCAGCAGACGTTACGCCAAGCTGCGATCGTCCTCGGGGCTCTCGATCCTCAGGCTGCTCGCAAGCTGCTCCACACACTCCCATCCGATCTGGCGAGGACCATCCGGCGCGAGTTGGCCCATATGGGGCCCGTCAGTCCTCAGGAGCGACTGGAAGCGATGGAGGCATGGCGAGCCTTCACGCCTATGGCGGATTCGGCTGTCCCCGTGGCGATCCGCGATGAGTTTCCATCCTCCTCGGCACACCAGCCCCCTCCCTCCGTCGCTTCTTTCATCCAAGAACCGCAGCTCGCTGGTCCGGTCCCTTCCACTCTTTCCGAAGAACCCAATTCGGATGAGCAACCCCAGATTGCCTCCGAAAGCTTTCGATGGAAGGAAGAGGATCTCCCTTGGCTGGCCAAGCAATTGACCGAGCAACCTCCTTGGATCGTTTCGGCGATCATGCGGCTCCTACCGGCTCACCTAAGCGGCTACCTGCTGCACCAACTTCCCCAGGAGCTTGTCGTCGCAGCGCTGGAACGACTGCCCCAGTCCGATCTGCCGCATCCAGATGCGGCGCGGTTGATCGCCAAGGCGCTGCGTCCCGCGGAAACCACTCCTCAGCCGCTTTCCGATCGGTCGGCGGCGATCGAGGCGACCGAAGGGACTGGATCGCAACCCGTGGCCATGAACCATCGCATTCCGGCGCCAGGGGATCTGTGCTATCAGCAGCTTCTGGCCTTCGCGACCCCTGAAATTCAGCAATCGATTGCCGCCTCATCAAGGCATGCGGGATCTGAAGCATTAGCCGATCCCCCGATGTCGGTCCGTCCGGAACGAGCGACCATCCCCTTCCAGCCACTGACAGGTCTTCGGAACCCCGTTACGCCTTCCAAACCATCCGTTGGCGATAGCCCCCTTGGCTTAGATGCCACCGCCATGCCGCTCACCGAGCTGCTGTCGCTTTCCGATCCCGACCTATTCCAAGTGATCCAGGCCAGCCAGCCCCAAGACATCTTGTCGATCCTGCAGGACACCGACTCAACGCTCGCTCCTCGGATCCGCAGCTTCCTCCGTCGGAAAGATGGAAAGAGAGTGGAACGGTATCTGAAAAGCGTTCCGCAACATGGTCTGCCACCCGATCCCCAAAGCCTCCATCGAATCGGCCAAGTCGCTCAACGCCTTCTGGAACAAGGCCGGATCGCGACCTGGATTCATCAATCGCTTTCCACTGGATGATCAACTCGGACTGCCCTTGATGGCCCTCCGCTGGCGATAGCTCCTTCGGTCCACCACTCCCTTGCGAACGATTCGATCATGCCGATCCTCTTCAAACGAAACGCCAACCGCCCCGCTCCCCAGGGGACTTCCGAGACCGAAGAGGCTTTGGCGATTCGAACGGAGGCCGCTCAACATGCCTCCTCAGATGAGTTGCAGCCAGCGGAAAACGAACCGCTTCTGCAGTGGGAGGACATGCTGGAAGCATCCCGTCGAACGCTCGCCCAGGCACAGGAACAGGCCGACCAGCTGCTGGCGCAAGCTCGCAGCGAGGCGCAGGCGATTCGCGATAACGCCCTTCGCGATGCGTTGGCGGAGGCGGGAGAGACGATCGATCGGCGCGTCGCCGGCCAGCTGGAACAACTCCAGCAGCAACAACAGCAGGTGGTCGCCAACTCGCTGGAACAGCTCCGTAGCGAGTGCCATCGAGCTGTCTTGGAATGGGCCGAACAGTGGACGCGACACACCGCCGATCTGGCGATCGCCATCGCGGAAAGATTCGTCCCCCTGCGGCTCCAGGAAGACCCCGCCTTGATGACGAGTTGGCTGGCAAAAGCGATGCGACAATTGCCACAGGAAGCGGTTGTCCAAATCCATGTCCACCCGGATCTGCTGGCGCAGCTTCCCTCGCAATCGGCAGGGCAGGGGAGTCCTGAATGGCCTCGCGTCGCGCACTGGATTGCCGATCCCCAAATCGCCCCCACCGAGGCGGTGCTGGAGCATTCGCAGGGAAGGATCGACATGCGATGGGAATCGATTCTCCAGCAAATGAAGGACACGCTGAGATGACCGAGCCGCTTGCGGGCAAGCCACCCAGCCCTTCGCTCTCCCAGCACCTAGGCCGAATGCTGGAACATCCAGCTCGACTGCACAAGAAAGCCGGATCCCTGGATCCCTGGGTGGTCCAGGGCACGATCGAAACGGTTCGCGGCAATCTACTGATCGCCTCGGGATTCCCCGCCCCCATCGGCTCGGTCTGCCGAGTCGACCTGGGCCACGACCGGTGGCTGGAAGCGGAAGTTGTCGGTTTCCAGCAAGACCAGACGCTGCTGAGCCCCTGCGAATCGCCGCTGGGGATTCAGCCCGGTCAATCGGTCCACCCCTGGCGATTCCAGCCGACGGTCGATTTTTGCTCCTCTCTACTGGGACGCATCATCGACCCTGCAGGTCGCCCCCTGGATGGCTTGCCACCTGCGCCCTACACGACGCCGATCGCGATCGAAGCGGCACCCGTAGCACCGATGCTTCGGCCGGTGATCGACCAACCCCTGGCGACGGGGGTCCGCGCGATCGATGCCCTGCAGACGATTGGAAGGGGACAGCGTGTTGGCATTCTGGCAGGTGCCGGCGTCGGAAAGACGACGCTATTGGGCATGCTGGCGCGCGGGGTCCAGGCCGATGTGGTGGTGATTGGACTGATCGGGGAGAGAGGAAGAGAGGTCAAGGAGTTTCTGCAGCAGGATTTGGGGGTCAACTCCCAACAACGGGTCGTCTCGGTCGTGGCGACCAGCGACCAGTCAGCCTGCCAGCGCGTGCGAGCCGCCAAGTCGGCCACCGCAATTGCAGAGCAGTATCGCGATCAGGGAAAGCATGTCCTGCTTTTGATCGATTCGCTGACTCGCCTAGCGATGGCTCAGCGGGAGATCGGCTTGGCTGCTGGCGAGATCCCGATGGTGCGAGGCTACCCACCCAGCGTCCTGTCGATGCTGCCAGCACTGCTAGAACGCGCTGGCACCAGCCCCCAGGGAACGATCACCGCCTTCTACACCGTCTTGATCGAGGGAGATGATCCCAACGAACCTCTTGCCGACCATCTCCGCAGCCTGCTCGATGGCGTCCTCCTGCTCGATCGCTCCCTCGCCGCTCGAGGGCACTACCCAGCGATCGACCCGCTGAAAAGTCTCAGCCGCCTCATGGACTCGGTCGTGTCACCTGAACAGCTAGCGATGGCACAGCGACTCCGCGCCGCCATCTCGCTCTACAAGGATCACGAAGACCTGATCCAGATGGGGGCTTACACCCCTGGCACCCACCCCGCACTCGATCTAGCCATGCAGATGGAACCCCAGTGGAATCGCTTCTTGCAACAAGGAAGAAACGAGTCGTTTTCGATGCAGGAGTCGTGGCAGCAACTCAAGCAGCTGATCGAACCTTTCGAACCACAAAACCTGTCGTTCAACGGCTCCTCCGAAACCCGGACCGGGTCGGCAACCCAGCAGGATCTGCGATGGAGTCGTCGGCTGCCCCCGGCGGGATGGTCTGAGCTACCCGAACGAGAGGCTGCGTCATGAAGCGCTGGCGCACGTGGCAAAGGTTGAAAATGCTTCGGCGCGATCATGCCGCTGCCGACTTGGCTCGCATCGTCCACCAGATCGATCACCAGCAGCGATTGCTAGTGCAGATCGAGACTGCGATGCAGCGATGGCCCGACTCCGGCCAAGATGCTGCCACCTTGCCCAACCAGGATTCCCACGCCTCCGCTGGAAGTCATCCCGCCAGACAACTGGCCCTCGAATGGTGGCTGCAAGGCACGCGGCAGCTGCAGCATCTGGAGGCGCAGCAGGCCGCTGCGGCTCAGCAACTTCTAGATGCCCAGCGACAAACCGATGCCGCAGGGGAAAAGCTGCTGCAACTGCGGCGGGAAGACCAAGCGCAAGAGGAAGCAGCTCACCAGAGATCGGTGGAGGAGCTGGTGCTGGCGCGTCGCGTTCACCGCCTCTTCCATCGATGATCGATCCTGGAGCACTCCACAGTGCTCTCCTTTCCTCAGGCTCTCTATTCCGCCGGCTCTCTTTTCCGCCGGCTTTCATTTATCCAGGTGCTTGTGGAAGAACTCCAGCGTCCTCTTCCAGGCCAGCTCGGCAGACGCCTTGTCGTAGCGTGGCGTCGTGTCGTTGTGAAAGCCGTGGTTGGCTTTGGGATAGAAATGAGCGGTGTAGTCGACTTTGGCTTCCTGCAGCGCCTTTTCGTATGCTGGCCAGCCCTCGTTGATCCGCTGATCCAGCTCGGCATAGTGCAGCATCAGTGGCACCTTGATCTTGGCCGCATCCGCGACCGCCGCCTGCTTGCCGTAAAAGGGAACGGCCGCCGCAATCACATCCGATGCCCGCACCGCCAGTTCGTTGGCGATACCGCCGCCGTAACAGAACCCAACCACTCCCACCTTTCCGTTCGAGGCAGGATGATCCCGCAGGACTTTCGCCGCAGCGAGAAAATCCTCTCGCATCTGATCGGGGTCCCGTTTGGCTTGCATCTGCCGACCTTCATCGTCCGTCCCAGGGTAGCCGCCTAGTGGCGAAAGAGCGTCTGGGGCGAGGGCGAGAAATCCAGCGACCGCTAGCCGCCTGGCGACATCTTCGATGTAGGGATTGAGCCCACGGTTTTCATGGACCACCAGAACAGCAGGATGTTTCTCCTTGTTGTCCGCCGGCCAAGCGATCAGCCCCTCAATCTTGCCGCCCCCCTGCGGCGAATCGTACTGGAATCGCTGAGTCTTGATGCGCGGGTCGTTGGCCGGGACCTGTTGGGCCCATGCGTAGTTGGGGGCCAAACGAGCCAGCACCGCTTCGGCAGCTACACCGCCCGCGACCACCGTCGCGACGCGATTGAGAAAATCCCGCCGCTCGATCCGCCCGTGAGCGTAGTCGTCATACCAGTCGAGAATCCTCTGATCGAATTGATCCGCAGTCTCCCGGTCCACTCGCCCCCCCTTCGACTCGTTCATCGCATCTCCCCATGACCCAGCAGTCTCGAAACGTAGGTAGACTCCCAGCGCCTGGCCGATCCCAATCCAGCAACGCAGCGCCATCCTTGTTCAACATATCCGATCGATACGACCGGCAGTACCAACCCATCCGGGCTAGCGATCCGTTGGGATGGCAGTCGGTCCCATGGCACTCGAGGGAGCGGATGCGTGCAGCTGAGGCAGGGAGTGGACCCACGGCGGTAAATCAGACTATTCCGTCGGCTCATTGCAATCCCGTTGCTTGGACGGTGCGCCATCACAGCAAATGGCTTGAGTGCACGACAGATTTACCCCAGCAGCCGTCGCGCCTCTTCCAAGTCGATGCGAAGCAGACAGCCGAATTCCCGCGGGAACTCCACGGAAACTCTCGCGTGAACGGCTCCCTGACGATCGTCGCACTGAATCTTTTGATCGAGAGGAAAAATCCCCTCGTGCCAGACATCGGGGTGGATATAAAGCCCCTTGGTGCCGTCAAAGAGAAACGCGACGAAATGACGCGGCAGCACGTCGTCGCCAGGAAGCGCCAGTGGCACTAGAAATGGGACGAACGATCGGGGGAAAAACGACTGCCCACCATCCGGATGGTAGTTTGCATGCCAAAGCAAGACATGCTTGGGCCGCAGCGAAAAGTTGCGATCGGCAAAAGACGGCTCGCAGGAATATCCAAGGACATATTCCCCTCCGACAGCTTGGTTGGATCCAAGAAGTACCTGCCCCACCCAAGTGGCTTCGAAAACCCCTTCTTTGACTCCCCCTTGGTCTCCCGAGTCGAGGTCGACCGGCCGCCACCCTTTTGCTGGCCACCGCACGATCTCGATGGACCGGTCGTTTGGGGAAGCCAGAAGTTCGCCGTAGCCTTTTAGACTCTGATCGGTGGCGACGACCACTGGCATGGTCACCCACTCTAGACCCATGGGAATTTGAGGGTCAAGATACCGTGGAGGTGTCCCGTCCATGTGCGCCTCTCGCTTTGTCCGCCTATCCACCACTGCGACAAAAAAAGGGGCACTGCGAGGCTGGGGGCATTCGCAGTACCCCTGCTGGCGGCGATCACCGACCGCCGTCATCGACTCCATTTCGAATCATCGAAGGCCGAGCTTTTTCCGACGCGCACGGCGCACCCCATAAAGCCCGACGGCGCTGACCAACAGCACCGAAGAGGGCTCCGGAATGGCCGTAATCGTGTAGGTGGCATTGAACCCCTGGACGGGGAGTCCAGCCAGCGTCGGGCTGTTGGCGTTCAACTGATCCAGCGACATCGTGTAGGTCCCCAGCGCCACCCCGGTGGTATCCAGAGTCAATCGGCCGTAAAGCTGATCGGTGGTACCAATGTCGATCCCCCCCAACTGAAAGTTGGTTGAGAACGCCTGTCCGGTTGTCGTGGTGATGTCGAAGGGTGTTGCCCCCAGCAAGAAGGTGACGCCCGAAATGAACTTGCCGCCAGTGCCGTTTCCGGCGCCTGCGTTTACGTTCACATCAACGCCATCCACCTTCTGAGTTCCCGAACTGGAACGGATGAAGACCTCGAAGATCCCATTGGATCCCTGCGTGATGGTTTGACTGAGCGGCGAGACGGAAAAGACGATATCCGCCTTTCCGAACGATCCCAGAAATGCCAGCAGCATGACCCATGACAAGCAAAAACGGAACACCATAAACACCTTCCTTTCAGACGACTGGCCGCTGGTCGAATCACACGCATGACTCGACGTTCTCTTGGCCGATTTGCCTACATCCCGAAATCCCAAAATGAACGCCGCTGCCGCCCCAAATTGGAAAACAGATAGTCCGCAAGCGACTCGTACGATCCATCCGCCGGAGCGTCCCCGGAAGTGTTCGCATCGCCCTCCCATTCCGACTCCCCTTGCATCGCCAGCATCGCGATAGGCGTCGTCGCTGCTTCCCTCCGGACTCCATGAATGACTCCGGTATCCCGCACACCGATTCCCACGGGGCGCGCTGGGTCGCTACCAATCGCTCCAGGACCTTCGGGGAGGCCGGAACCAAGGTCCATACCAAAGGTCCCTAGGCCACCTTCCCCTTCACCACCGTCACCCGACGCGGGGATGGTGATGTTGCCAATCAGCACCGAATTGGAGACGCGGCTCTGCAGGAACGACAGGTCGGCGCTGGTGATGCGTCGGTCTTTGTTGACATCCCGCATGTCGGTGATCGAAACGATGGCTGTGCTGATCGACCCCTGCACGCCGCTCAGGTCAGCCGATGTCAATCGATAGGGTGCGACGCCATTGACCTCACCTAGTGCATGGCCGAGGTAATAAACATCTCGCTCAATCAGCCCCGTGTTGGCGTTCGCCTTGACGATGATCTGAAGCCATCGATTGATGATCACTCCATCAGCCCATTCCAGACGGACCCGCGAGGGCTGCCCGGCGGTTGCAGTGACATCGATCGCCGTCGGTGCGGGAGCCGAAACCCAACTGCTTGGGTTCTGCGTCCCGCTGGCCCCTTGCGCAGACATTCGGAAGGTAAAGTCGTCAACGGTCAGCGAAGATGCGGCCAGACCAGCAACATCCAGAACGATGCCGTTGATGCCTCGACTGTAGTTGATCACGTTGGCAAAGCTAGTTGTCTGCGTTGCGGTCGACGCTTTCAGAAGCTGCTTGCCTGTATCCAACGCACCATCCACTCCGCCGGTCGACTCAAACCCCGATCCGTTGTAGAAGACCTTGCGATTGGTCACCGTCACCAGCGCGGCGATCGAGAAACTGACGCTAGAGCTACCGCCATCTTCGTCCGTCGCTGTGATCGTGACGTTCTGAGTCGGCACGGCACCGGTAGTCGCCAGCGACCAGGTCCAGGTTCCATCTCCGTTCCTGACGACTTCCCCGAGGGAAGCAGACAGAGTTACAGTGTCAGCGGCCACATCGGTCCATGTCCCCGAGTTGGTCAACGTCGAAAGGGCTGGTCCAACAACCGATCCGCTGCTGACGGTCAACCCAGGTGCCTTGTTGGTTACTTCGTAGGTGAAACTGGTTGTGACAACGCCTCGTTTGCCGTCGTTGGCAGTTATCACTACCGTCTGCACTGCCTGCTGATCGGCCGCCGACGCCGACCACGTCCACGTGCCGTCGCCATTGCGGGTCACACTTCCCACCGAAGCAGAAAGGTCGACCAAGTCGCCGTCGATATCGGACCATGTCCCCGAATTCGTACCGTCTGGCCCTTCTTGAACAACGACCGCTGCATTGTTCACAGCGATCACCGGCCGAGTATTGATCACGATGTAACCGGGCGAACCTTTATCTGCTGCGTTGTAGATCGCTCCAGTTGCTTGCACAGCTCCATCGCGTCCAACGACGCTCGATCGCCAGTTTGCACCGACGTTGTTATCGGTAGACACATCCCTCAGGTAGATGCTGGAGCCGTTGACATAGGCGGGCCACACTGTCCCATCTTCGGCGAAATTCACTTCGTCCAAACTAACGAAAACCGCATTTCGAAGCGTGAGAATTTCGTTAGACAGCGTCGGGGAATTGTCGAGACTTCCCCAAAACAGCCCTGCCATTTTCGCCACCGCTGGCACCTGAAACTGAGTCCTCAGATTGGCTTCAGGGTTGTTGCCGAAGGCGGCGTTGTAGGCTACGAACACCTCCCCTGGCGCCAGCAGCGTCCCCGCTGCAAATGCCGACCAATTGCTGGTGTCCTCATCGTCCAGCACCCAGCCCGATAGATCGGCGGTGGTCGTCCCCCCGTTGTAAAGCTCGATCCACTCAGTCAATGGCTCGCTTCCAGCCGGATCGTACATGATCTCGGTGATCATCACTGAACCTGTCTCGTCATCGGTCACCGTCAGCGCCAGATTGCCGGTGACATAGCCGCCCGAACTGGCCGAAATGGCTACTGACTGCGTACTGTCGAAGTAACTGTCGTCGACCACGGTGATGCTGAAATCGACCGAGGCCTGTCCATCCGGAATCGTCACCGTTGCAGGGACCGTGGCGACCGAGTTGTTGGACGAAGACAGATTCACCAACAGCGCCCCCGTGCTGCCAAGGGTACGGGTCACTGTGCCGGTTACTACCCCAACGTTCTCTGCGACAGTGGTTGGACTGGTGGTAACCAAAAGAGCGGGAGCTTCTGCGGTGCTGAAGTTCCACGTCGTGGTGTCGGTCACTCCGGGAAACACCAAGGCATCCACCGTCCCGGTGATCACGAGATTGTCGATCGCCCACCACCAGTCGTTTGTTCCCGTCAAGCCCCAACGGAAAACCATCTGACCGTCGTCGGGATTGGGAACGTCCACCCCACGTCGCTCATTGACGTTGGGGGCTGTCGCCGTGCCGAGGGTGTTGCTGGAATCAAGCGTTAGCAGATTGGTCCACGTCGCACCGTTGTCGTAAGAGACATCCAACATTCCCTGCATGTTGGTCGGAACGTGTGGAACAAAAGTACCTCCACTCTCAGGACGGAAACTGGAATCGAACTCGATCCTCACCGAGTTGGGGGCGACCGATGCAAGGTTCATCGGGTTGGTCGACATCTTGCTGCTGAACTGATTGTTTGGCGAAGTGAAGGTATCATCCCACTCGTCGGTGTCGCCGACAGCGATGGTATTGGTGCCTCGTCCAAAGTTCGCTCGACTCTGCCCACCCTGCGTCGCCCAGAAGCTCTTGGCTGCCATCGTCCAACCCCGCCACTCAGGCACACCCCCGAACGGCATCTGGCTGTTATCGACCGACCATCCCGATGGAGGCGTCGCCGTCCAGTCTTTGCCATCCGGAGTCAACCCAACGGTTTCGAAGACAGCAGGCCCTAATGGCAGCAACTCAAAATCCTGGCTCAACAACGGAACCCCAGGGGTCGTGTTGGCCAGCACGCTCAGAATCGCACCGCGATCAATCCGCACATAGTAATCGGTCAGACCCTGCAGATTGACCGATGGATCGATCGTCAGAGTGTTACCGGAGACAGAAACCTGAGAACTGTTGACGTCGATCGCGATTCTTGCCTTGTTATCCGACGCATGGACCAGATAGATGAATCCATTCCCCTTCTTGATCGGTTGATCAAAAAGGACATCCAAATTTGCACCGACTGCAACTCCCGTGCTGTTGTCGGCTGGAGTGACCGACACGATTTTTGGGAAGTCGTCATCCAGCACATTGATCTGGGCAGGCACAGAGAAAAAATCGACCACCGAAGCGTCGATCGTAACGACCTGAGTGCCATCGACAATCGTGTCGTCCACTCCGGTGATCGAGAAGGTGGCGGAGGCCTGACCATCAGGAATCGTCACTGTTGCCGGCACGATCGCTTCTCCGACGTCGCTACTGACGAGCGTCACGACGAGGTCGCCGATGGTGCTGAGATTTCGAGTCACTGTTCCGGTGGCGATCCCCCCATTCTCACTGATCGACCCTGGATTCACTGTGATTGTCAGCGTCGGCGCCTCGGCAGTTCGGAAACTCCACGCCGCAGGATCTCCTATCCCGGAGAAAGGTACGCCTGCCCTTTCACCCCAGATCTTCAAATTGTCGATCGTCCACCACCAGTTATCTCCAGCATTCTGTAAGCCAAACTTGAACTTCAAGATGCCGGTCGCCGGGGTATTCAGCGGCGCATCGACCGTGGCACCACCTATGTATTGACCAAGCGTGTTGGTGGAATTGATGACGATCCTATCGTTCCGCCCATCGTTGGTGTTGCTAGCGTCCCCAAAGAAAAGCAGCGGCCCCCAGGTGGCTCCATTGTCATAACTCACTTCCACCGTCCCGAACTGTGGCAACTCCGGATAGTAGCTCGAATCAAACTCCAGGTGCACCGAACCGGGAGTGATCCCCGTGAGGTCAAGCCCTGGCGTTACGAAGAAGCTGTTGAATGCCCCTGTGTTGTGGGGAAAATCATCCCAGGCATCGGCATCGGCCACGACCACGGTACCACTGCCGCGAGTGAACCTGCTGCGGCTTTGATCCCCCTGCTGGCCCACCCAGGAATTTTTCCCCATAAACGACCAGCCGCGGAACGGAGAATCCCCTGCGGGCATCAACGTGTTGTCTACCGCATATCCGGCAGGAGGCTGGAGGCTGTAGTCGGTCCCATCCCCACCTAGCACTCCAGAAGGAAACGGCAGCAGCGGCACGTAGTCGAACGATTCGGAGAGGAATGTGATGTTGGGCGTCAGATCCACCGAACTATCCAAGACAATTCCATCGTCCATCAGGATGTAATAGTCTGTCAGGCCAAAAAGATTTCGCGTCGGATCGATCGTCATCGTCGATCCAGAAATGGCCACGTTAGAACTTCGCACGTCGATCGTCTCAAATGCAAATCCGGTCGCTGCATCGATGATCCGAATGTTCCCATTTCCCTTGACGATATTGGTATCGAAGACCACCTCGAAATTGCTCTTGTAGTCGACCGCCGTCGCATTATCGGGAGGTGTCAGAGAGACGATTTTCGGGCCTTCATCATCCAGGACTACGATCGAACCGGTCGCCGTGGCCCATCCGCTGGCGGTGGCGGTGATCACCGCCGTCTGCGCCCGATCGCTCAACAGGTCATCCACTGCCGTGATGGTGAAGGTGACCGAGCTTTGTCCATCGGGAATAGTCACCGAGGCAGGGACGGTAGCCTCGGTGGTGTCGCTGCTAGCAAGCGTCACCACGAGGTCGCCGGTTGGCAGGTTGTTTCGCGAGAGAGTCGCTGTTGCTGTCCCCCCATTTTCGCTCATCGAAGCCCTATCGATCGAAAGCGTGAGACGCGGCGATTCGGGCGTAGCGAAATTCCAATAGAGCGGGTCGGATACCCCTCCAAATGGAACGCCGTTGACCGTTCCAGTCACCAGCAGGTTGTCGATCGCCCACCACCAATCGTTGCGCCCAGTGACGGTGTAACGGAATACCATGGTGCCTGAATCGGGATTCGATATTGCAGCAAAGGGTGCATTCCCCAAGCCGTCGGTGCTGACACCCGTATTGGTACCCGACACCAACCGCTCATTGATGCTCTTGTTGACAAATCCAGTGGCGGGATTCCCGGCAGTGTTGGTGGTGTTGGACGGATTGAGCGTCAGCAGATTGCTCCAGTTGGTACCGCCGTCGTAACTGACCTCCAAAGTTCCCACCTGGCTGTCCTCAGGTCGGAAACTGGAATCGAATTCGAATTTGACCGTGTTGGCAGCCACTCCCGTCAAATCGATCGGCTTGGTCAATAGTTTTGCGTTGAAGTCGGGCTGCGTCCCTGTCGCGTCGTCAAACTCATCGGCGTCTGCCACAGCGATCACATTGGAACCGAGGGCAAACTGATCGCGCGCCTGATTGTCGGCGTTGAACCAGAACTCCTTTCGGGCGAAGGTCCAGCCATCCCATTCCGGAACCCCTGCAACCTGCCCGGTACCAGGAACCATGGCCGAGTTGTCACGGACAAATCCAAGGGGGGGCACATCGGTCCAGTCGTTGATCCCGTTACCCGATGTCTCGAAGACCTGCGGCTTTAGCGGCAGAAAATCAAAATCCTGACGCAGCAAAGTGGCTCCCGCTGTCTGCCCCGTCGATGTATCGAGGAAGGCCCCCGAATCGACATAGACCGTGTAGGTGTTGTCCAGCTCCAGATCGACGGGCAGATCGATACGCACTTCCGAACCGGTGATCGCGACGTTGCTGGACCGCACGTCGACCGCAACCCCTAGCGAGTTGAGCGACTGTCGTACGACATAGATGTTTCCCTGCCCCTTGACGACTGGTTCATTGAATTGAATCACAAGGTCGGAGTTCAGAGGCACATTGGTTGATCCATCGAGCGGACTGACCGACAGGATGTTCAGCGCCATCAATTCGCGCCGCTCCAATTGTTCAAATCGCCTTCGACGTGACTCCAACTGCCGCTTTCGCCACCGACGACCCGATCGCGTAAGCAACTTTACAATCGCACTCGTGATCCCATTCTGATTCCCAGTTGGCTTCATTTTCATGGATCATTCCTTTGCTCGATCACCGCAATTCCAAACAACCCCACACCCACTCGTTGCACATCCCCCAACCGCTAGCACTTCCCATGGCAATCAACCCATTGGAACCAAACCGCGCGAAAGGCCTGTGTGGAAGCGTTGAAGGTGCCATGAAGAGTTGATGGAGAGTTCCACACAGACCTTGGAGTCTTTTTCTTCATGCCTCCTCATGAAGCCACGGATCGACTCGACCTGCGGGCATTGCATGCGGCAACCCCGCTGAGCAGGCAGTTTAGGGCGCACCTTCTTTCAGAAAGCACTGGGCATTGAAGGCGATGACCATGCGGTCGATACCACCCTGGTAAGGGAGCCCAGAGTGAAGCAGGTAGGATGGAAAAATCAGCAAAAGTCCATCTTCAATCGGAAGATCGAGCGCTGGGACTAGGTATCTGTTCCCAGCGTCGCGATAGCTTCCCCCGCGATCCAGCGGACTGTAGAAGCGACTGCCTCCATTGGGAGCCCCTTCCGACCTCTTTCCGGGGCCATCGGATTGGCCGACCTGCAGATAAAAAATACCGCACCAACTGCATCCGTGATGGAGGTGCGCATCGTGGAAGCCGCCACCGTTAGTGATATGGTACCAGCTGTCCGGAAAATCGATCTCCAGATTCGCCGCGGAAAACGCATGGTCGTTCGCAATAGCAACCGCCGCAGCGACCGCGGACCGAATGTAGACCACTAGTTCCTGCAGAGCCTCATTCGGATCTTGAAAGAGGTCAAAGTGGCTCTCATAAAGCCCCTGCGAACTTTTCGCCGTCGTCGCGATACCGCTTTCGACAGGCTCCCTCTGCATCGCTCTTTTCCGCTGCAGCAACTCAATAAGTGCGCCACCTTTCTCTCTCTGCCGCGGCCAGTGGCTTACAAAAAACATCGTCGACCACGCTTTGATGCCACGAAGAGCCAACTTGGGGTCCATAAACCAGCTCCTTTCACTCTCGGTTTGCACGCAAACGTCAAGCTAAGGCATGGCGATGGGCTTTTTGCGCTGATTTTGGTTAAGGATTGATTCAGAAACGGTTGCGTTTCAATCAAGGCCGCCCCGATTCGGTGGCGGGGTGCATAATCGGATCGGTCCTCCACAAATAGAATCGGTGCGTCGCGGGAGATCAGTATTTCATGTCCGATCCATCCACTTCTGGCCATCAGGTCGATGCAAAGTGGCGAGACTTCCAGATCCTTCCCACCTTCACAACCCTGGTGGGACGATTCCAGTTGCGACAACCTTGCGGCTGGCTGGAGCCGTTGCTTGCGATGGTGTTGGAACGCGAAAAATCAGAGCCATCGATCGACTATGCCAACTGTGGTGGATGGCATTCAGGCGCCAACCTGCTCGACTGGCAAGGTGAACCGATCGGGGCGCTGAGGCAAGCGATTGCTGAATGCCTGACAGCGATGGTGCAGGCCACCAGTCAGCTTCCTGAAGCACAGCCCTCTCCCCAAAACGCTAGAGGAGGCTTTCGAATCAGCGCCTGGGCGAACGTGGCAAGGCAAGGCAACTACCATCGCCTGCACAATCATCCAGGTTCCAGTTGGTCCGGCTGCCTCTACCTGACCGGTTCAACGGACCAGTCCCTAGCGGGAGTTCTGGAACTCAACGACCCTCGCCCATTTACCGAAATGGTCTCCATGCCCCATCATCCCTGCGGCCAGCGATTTCTTGTTCGCCCGCAACCGGGCCTGCTTGTTATCTTCCCGAGCTGGGTTTATCACTTCGTCCATCCCTCCACCAGTTCGGATCCCCGCGTCTCGATCGCCTTCAACGCTCAGTGGCTGCCTCAGCCATGATCCCCACATCGGAACAAAAGCAGCGACTGTCCCAGGTTCTAGTCGAATCGCCTCTTTGGCTTCCAATCCATTGGCGCGATGCTCCATGCCGACTCGTGTGTGCACAGCTGACCCACATCCAGTATCAGCAAGCCAGCTTCCTCGACCATCGTGCAGGCATCCATGGAGTCCCCCAAGCGGAATTGCAGTGGGATTGGGTCGCCCAAGCTGTCGATTCCTTACCATTCGACTGCCATTTCCTGTTCCATATCTCTCATGCGGGGTCCACCCTGCTGGCTCGCCTGCTAGGTACCCACCCCAACATCCTGTCGGTTCGGGAGCCGATCATTCTGCGGCAGTGTGTCGAGCATGCCCCACCACAACGAACTCAAAGCACCATCCGATTGCTTTGCCGCACCTTCCTGCCCCATCAAAAAGTACTCCTGAAACCGACCAGCGTCGTCAATGAAATCGCGGCAACGCTGATGCAGTACAGCCAGGACTCGCGCGCTGTCCTGCTATGGACGCGACCGGAAGTCTTCATTCCCAATCTGCTGGAAGGATCACCGGGGGACCTCGATCGTTTCACACAAAGTCGCCATCGTAGACTGATGGACTTGCTCCCATCTTTCTCGTTTGACCCCAAACTAGCAGGATGCCTTGCCGATCTTTCGCCAGGTCAAACTGCTGCAATGAACTGGCTTTGTGAATGGCTGAGCCTCTATCAACTGCACTCGTCGCTGCCAACAAGATGCCTCCTCGTCGACTTCGACGACTTGCTGGACCGATGGGATGAAGGACTTGCAGAGATCGCTCATTGGGTTGGCCTGCAAGACGGAATCGCACAAATCGATTCCTCCGCATTTATGAGTCGATACTCAAAAGAGCCGTCGCTGGCATTCAGTCCGATGAAAAGAAGGGAGTTGACCAAGCAGGCCCAACTGTCCCATGCCGTAGAAACCAACAAGGCATTCGAGTGGCTGCTCCGATTTCGCGACTCGCGACTGCCTCTTTTGGATTCGATACTTGCTTCATGCAGGCAGACCGGTCGTTCAAATCACTCAGGTACCAGCGACCGGAAGATCGGAAGAGAGTCATGAATCCCCGCGTGGCTGCTTTGAAAATCCTCGCCTAGGGCCTTAGCCAACGTCGCGGCAACCTGAGCCTGCTGAAATCTCCCACCCTGATCGACCCCCTTCAACTCGACCCCTGCCCCAAAAGCAGCAATCCAGATTCGCTCGGAACCTGGTAGCGTCGCGCCGTGATTCTTCCAACCCTCCCGTCCATCTCCACGACCATGATCGGTCGTCACCATAAAAAGTGTCTTTCCTGTATAAGAGTCGATCGACTGTGTCGCCTGCCAAAGACGACGGATCATCTCATCGTTCTGCGTCGCGGTGAGCAGATAACGGTCGTATCGACCGCCGTGCGCCCAATCGTCGGTCTCGCCAAGGGAGACAAACAAAACCCGAGGCTGGCTGCGTTTCAAACTGTCCAGAGCGGCTAAGTAGGTTAATGAGTCATAGCGAACGCCGTCCCACTCCCGAAAAAGAAGCTCCTGAACCGCATTGATGGCCTGCTGTGTCTCCGAGATCGAACCTTCGAATTTCTGCCACCCTGCATTGACAGGAATACCGCTTCGCGGCGCATTCAAGATAAAGGGAAATACATCCCACGAACCATATGCCTCGATCCGCCCCTGGTACTTCGGCAGCCGGTGCAGCCACTCCAGAACGGTTTCGTTCCCGTTGTATTTTTTGTCGTTCGAGTCAATCTTCGGATCGGCTCTCCCGGTGAGTATCTCATTGTATCCCGGGTAGGAAAAGTATTTCCCATTGGTCACTTCGACTACGCTGTCATTCTCCAAGTCGCCGGCAATCCAGCCTTTCTCTGCCACCATCTGCCACAAAAACGGTAGCAGTCGCTTGCGCCGTTCCTCTCGATTCTCGCGCCAATATGCCTCCCGACACTGCTCAGGATTTTTCACTCCGTTGTCGGCAGCGATCAACCTCTGATCTGCTCCCGAAAAAACTTCCTCAGGACGCAAACCATCCAGGGTGATTAGCACCACCGCATCCGCCACCCCTTCCTGAGGCATGAAAAAACCAAAGGCGCCACTCGTTGCTGCAACCCACAGAATAAACAAGATGGCTGCACCATAGAGCGACTCAGCCAGCAAGCCCAATAGCATGAACGCTACCTTCCGTCGGTCCCCTTGCATGGCTTACTCCGGCTTCTTGCGCCATTCGATTTGGTCAAAGAGCTGGCCCTCCAGATCGTAGGCCTTCAGCTCCAGAATGTTTCCGTGAATCGCCACATAAACAAAGTGATGCCCGCGTTTGACATTGTTTTGAAATGGTGGCCGAATCGGCCCCGCTTGCTCCAGCCCACCGCCACCACCGCCAGTGATCATGTAAACCGTACCCCGAGTCTGGTCCGGCTTCCCCGCAAACACGGGCCACGTCCGTTCGTACGAATGAATGTGCCCAGTCCAAACCACGTCGACGCCATAACGATCGAACAGTTCGGCCATGAGACGAGCCTTCTGGTCTCCCCAGGTACTCTTCCCCTTCCAAAGATTTCCGTAGTCATCTTCGTCGGAAGAGTAGGGCGGATGGTGGAAGCTAACAAACTTCCAAACAATCGATCGATCGCCCGACTGCCGCTCAGCTTCCAGTCGCTTCAGTTGATCTTCCAGCCACAAATACTGCTCGCTTTGAGGATCCATTTTCTTATTGGAATCCAGCATGAAGAAACGAGCGTTTCCGTAATCGAAGGTGTAGTAGTATTCGGGTTCGGGCAGATCCATGTATCGATAGTAATGATCTGCATTCCGTTCGTGATTCCCAAGCACTGGATAGAAAGGAACTCGACTGATCAGCGGACTGAGACTTTCAAAGAATTCCTTCACCCATTGTTCTTTGCGAAGACCATCGTCCACCAAGTCCCCTGGCACGATCATGAAGTTGGGCCGCAGACCCCAGGCATGTTGTGCCAGCTTGCCATTGACTTTGGGGTTTCCCTGTGTATCTGCGATAACCGCAAATGCAAACGGTGTCTCGGCAAGCGAAGCGGTCTGAAAGGATCGAATCGACGAAGCAACCTCCTGCCCAGTCGCCCGATCTTTCCCGATGACGCGGTAATAATACCCCATCTCCGGCTTCAATCGCTCCAACCTTGCTGTGTGAATCAGCCCATCACTGCTGCTAGCAAGCGTTTCGCTACCAAAATCAGTTGTCTCTCCATAGACAACGCGCACGTCCGATACCGCTACTGACTCGCAGACTACGCTGATGCGGTCCTTGGTAGCGTACTGCAGAAAGGGCTCAATCACGAAAGCACTGCTCGAGTTCGAACGGACTTCCGCAGGCAGTTCCGTCCATTCTCTGTGGTGCCCAAACTCATGCTCCACCCAGGCGGGCTTCGCCGCCAAATCGTAGACATGAGCCGCACCTAGCCGCCCAACCATCGGAAAAACTTCATTGCTGTCGCGATAGGCACCCACAACCACTTGCCCTCGATCAGGATAGAGGATCCTCCCACCCTGAACATTCGATCGCCCTTCCAACTTCCCATTCACCCAAATCTGCTGCTCATTGCCGTCGTAGACACCCACCACGTGATACCAACGCCCTGGTTCCACCGAAGAGGCGGCGGATAAATAGGTCATCGTTCCATCCCCATCATCCGCCTTCTCCGTCGATATCCCAAAAGTGAAGCTTTGGCGGTTGTATCCCAACACCCAGCCTTTCTCCAGCGAGCCGGTATCCTCAAAGGCTGACACAATCCCGCCATCAGCACGCAGCTCATCCAGGCTCACCCAGGCGGTAACCGTCAGGGCGTCGACCGGCAGCCACTGAAGATGTTCCGGCCAAGTCCCCTCCGCCACAAACCCCTCAAAGTCCGAATCGGTTCGAAGGCAACTGAGCACGCCACTGTTTTGAGCCAGTGGCGCGATGTTCGCTCTCAGATCGGGCCCCGCCTGCGATTTCAGCCGTACTCCCTCCAGATATTTCGGCTTGCACAGCCAGTGCGCTCGAGGTTCGGGGCCCTCATGAGCGGTCGCGACGGCAGCCAAAATCAACAAGATCCAATAGCTGCCACCCCAGCGAAATCCCATCCACATCGCGGACCTCCCATCGGCAATAAGCTCAACTACCTCAGAAGACGCATGCCCCCCATTGCTCACACGATCCTTGCCGCAGCAAAAAGAGGTCTATCCGGGACTCCTTTGGCTGGCAATCACTTCACCGCGGCCCCAAATCGGCCTCATGGAAGGTCAACGCAAGGAGCTCGGCATACGCACAAGCCACCTCCACCTCGCAGCGGAAGTGAGCCAGCCCTGCAGTGTGCGTCGGCTGGTACACAACACCTGTCGGCATGCGCCGTTCCGGCAAAGTTGGGTGGTGATTCCGCCTATGCCAATGCTTGATCGCAGTGAACAGAAATCGACCCACTGACCCACAGTTTGGTCGGATCGACTCCAAACGTGCAACACACCTAACCTTAGTTTGAGCCAAAGGGTTTACTGTTCCTCGGAGGCACCGGACTCTCCTTCATTCCGCGTCCCCAGGGCACTGTAGAGAGCCGGCTGGATGGTCTGCGCGATAAAACGAACCGAGCCGTCCGCGAATCCGAAGTTGGCTCCCCCCGTATGCTTGCTTCCAAAGCTCAATTCGTAGGCTGCAAAAGCTGCTGTGCCGGGAGCTACCCTGGGGAGATTCATCGGCACACCCGTTGACCCCAAAAACTCCGACATGTCCCCCTGGTTGTTGGTGTCGGCATCGTCGCCACCGAACGCCCAATGGTCCTTCCTCCCTTGATTGCTGGCGTTGTTCTCACGGATCACACCCATCTCCGGAACCGCACGCAAATCCCCTTCTGCTTCACCAAAAGCGATGGTGTTGGAGGTCCCATCGGTCACACTGGCCATATCGCTACCCCGCAACCCGTACGAATTGCCATTGTAAGCAATGCGTTGGTGAGGTTGCTTATTGATAAAGACCCCGTCCAGGTCGCTGATCACTTCCGTCCAACCTCTTGTTCCCCAGGGGGTGTCGGCCAGCTGTCGCCGGCGGTCATTGACGATCTTGCCTGAGACGCAGCCAAGATAATTGGTCGGTGCGCGCCGCTGGACGATCCAGTTGTCACCCGAAATGTCCGCTACCGCCTCTGGAAATGTCGACGATGGACATCGAAACACACTCAAACGTTGCTCGCAAACATATATGTTCTTGAAAAAACGGTTGTAAGCCCGGTTGTTCAGTGCCGCTTCCCCAGTGATGCCGGGAAGAGGAAATGCCCATTGAAAGTTCCCAAAGCTATCCTCCTGGAAAGTCAGGATGTTGTAGGCAGAAGTCTGCTCGAGAAACGGCAAAAGCAGTGCGTGCCACGAGGTCCCGACTTCGAACTCGACCGCCATCGGAAACCCTTTGTATGTCCCATGGAAATTCTGCAGTGCAAGCCCCAACTGCTTGATATTGTTTTGACAGCTCATCCTCCGCGCCGCCTCGCGAGCCGCCTGAACTGCAGGCAATAATAGGCCAACCAGGATGCCGATAATCGCGATCACAACCAGCAGTTCCACCAGCGTAAATCCACGCCGAGACATGACATCCTTATTCATCTTCCGAACCCCCTTTACGATCCTGCGTAAGTTGTTGCGGCTGAACCGCGATATCAAAATCAAAGACATTGACGATATTTTTCTTGACAACACACGACTCCGGTGTGGAACTAGGACTCTCGTAGCTCTCGGGAAAAAGATTGATCACTCCACCTTCTACCTCGCTCGGCTTGATCTCGAATGGAAGCGGCTTCCCCTCTGAATCAACCCACGCAACAAAGGTCACTTTGTATTTGCCGGCCCAAATGCCTGAATCACCTTGCGGATGCTGGATTTTGTAACTCCCTTGCGGATCGGTCACGCCAAAACCAAATCCGTGACGATCTGGGACAAACTCCTCCACGTCGGGAAAAAACCCTACCTTGCAGTTTCCTACTGGCTTGCCATTGATCTTTACTGTGCCTTTGACTTCCTGCATCGGCGGCTTCCCGCAACCAGTCAGCAAGCCCAGCCCCAACCACGCAATGCACCACCTCATCAAATACCTTACGACCGAGCCTTCGATGATGTTGACTTGCATGAAAACTCTCGCTCCTTCTCGCGCCTCAGTCCCGTCGCATGACCCTTTTGAACGAAATGCGATTCAAACCGTTCGGTGCGAATCAACGACCGATCAAGAGTAGCAAACCCTCGGACAGGCAGAAGCAATCGATCGGTTAAGACTGCGCTAGGATTCGAAGAGTGTCGACGCGACTGACAAGATGCGTCAATTGGCTAAGATCCCAATCGCGCCGCCTGATGAAGTCGAAATGATATTTGGTTAATTCCTAACTCGATTTGCCTTGCTCGCAGGGAATCCAGTTCGCCCGAGGGCGCGGTGCCGCCACTGGGACATGCCCGCGAACCATGAGGTGCCAGAGCACAGGCCGGTTGTTGGATTTCACAACTCCCCTGCTTCCAGAGATCGCATCCTCCTCTCGCCTAGCGTCGGTGAGAAGGACCATCTCCTTCCTTGACGCAAGCAGCCCCAAACCTTCGAATAAAGGCTGAATCTGGTTTTTTCGGTCCAACACAAAGGCCCTCACCATGCATCCTGCGATCGAATTCATCGTCCATTGCTTTGAGACCAAGGGAGATGGAGTCTACGGCGATGAACAGGTCACACAGCGACAGCATGCGCTGCAGTCGGCCAGACTAGCTACCGATCACCAGGCCTGCGACTCGCTTGTGGCGGCCGCCCTTCTGCACGATCTGGGACACATCCTGGCCGATGATCCCATGCCCGACTCCCGCCAGAAGAATCTCGATGATCGACACGAGTACCGCGCCTACGATTGGCTGGTGGAGGCCTTTGGAAAAGCGGTCGCCGAACCGATCGGCAACCATGTCCTCGCCAAACGCTACCTCTGCACGATGGAACCAGGATACCTGGACAAGCTTTCACCAACATCGCACAAAAGTTACCTCGACCAAGGTGGCCCGTTGCCTTCCGCCGCATGCAGGCAGTTCGAGACATCGGAGTTCTTTGAAGACTCTCTCCGATTGAGGCGCTGGGACGATCTGGCCAAAGATCCCCATCTGCAAACGCCGACTCTCGAAAGCTACATTCCTCTATTGGAACGACTGCTGGCCAAATCAGCCGAATCCGGCAAGTCGACGGCGTCTTGAAGAATGAGCCGTAATCCAGAAGCAGCCGGCAATCGGGAGACGCAGGTTTCCGCCGCCCCCTCGCCGATCGCCCCCCCCGACGGCTCACAATCGGTCCACCGCATCCCGTTGCTGCATGACTGGCACACGCACCCGATGCTCTACAGCGTTTTCCTGGATGCGATGGATCTCAAGCAGATCGCAAGCAACCCCGACGACGCTCAAGACGCCATCGCCAAACACGCCAGAACGTCCCCGGATGCATGGACCATCGCCTACGGATGGGATCCGCTCGACCTCCCGCTCGAATCGCTCGCCCTCGATCGCATCCCGCAACCCGTGGTGCTGCTCCACCGTTCGCTTCACGGCGTCGCCATCAACCGCGCCGGCCGCCCCTGGTTGGCCCGCCAAGACCCCCAGACCGCCAGCTCAATCGACGATCCCCACTGGGTCGAGGAGAACTTGCGGAGAGTCCTGAATTTGTTTGTGCTTCCCGGCGCGTCAACCGATCGCCTTCGGAACTTCTACCAACACCTGGCGACGCAGCACGGCATCTGGCAGGCCGATGAAATGCTCCTGGTAGCTCCCGAAGCTTTGCAACTGTTCGAAGCGGCAGGGCTTCGCGACCGCTCCCGTGTCTGGGTCGCGCCAGAGACATTTCAGGCGATGCCCCCTCAACAGCAAGAGCTGATCCATGGACTGAAAATCTTTGCGGATGGTGCCATCGGGACTCGCACTGCTGCTTTGCATCAACCCTATCGCGACTCATCGCCGCCGCAGCGGGGCCAACTGCTTCTGACGGCGCATCAGATCGCCCACTACGCTCGCATCGCGGCGCAGTCGAAAAAGCCTCTGGCGATCCACGCCATTGGCGATCGAGCGATCGATGAGGTGATCGAAGCGGCAACACGCATTCGAGATTCAGGGATCCATTCGCTGATTCGCATCGAACATGCGCAGATGATTTCCCAGACAACTGCTCACCGCGCCAAAGCTCTGGGGATCCACCTCTGCATGCAGCCAAATTTTTCATCCGATTCGGTCGACTATCGGGATCGCCTGCCGAAGGAGCTTGTGGAACGGAACAACGCGTTCCGCATGCTGATCGACAGCGCTGGCTACCAGCCGGGTTTCGATCTCTTCTTCGGATCCGACGGCATGCCTCACGGTGCAAAGCCAGCCCTCTCTCATTCTCTCTTTCCACCCCTTGCTAGCCAAAAACTTTCGCTCGAAGAATTCCAGCTTGGCTACTGCCAGACCGACCTGCCCCCTGGGTGGATCGATCTGGAGATCGACTGGACCAGGAATACTGTGGCAGCCTTGCCAACGATCCGTCAGCAGACGCTGTGACGCCATGCAGGCCGAAAAGGCCTGGCCTGATAGCAGGGAAAAAGTCGATCTGGGATGCCTCTGGGAGGCGATCACTTCCCTGCAACGGTTTGAAATCGCCCAGGGAAGGTCGCCGGACAACTCGCGTCGTTCCGCTCCTTAACTTTCCGACCCTAGCAGAAAAACGCCGGCCCATCGGTCTGCTTCCTTGGACGCAAATGAGCCGGAAGCCTAACGTGGCACCGCGAAGAGTGACCCGCCATTCCCGCACGGCACCTTGGTGTCTCTGTGGGTAGCACCCGCTCCACGGACCCAAAGAATGTTCCTGATCGACCTAGAGCCTATCCGATTACTCCGATTCAGAATAAGCTTGCCGCACCGATGAATCCTGTTGCAGTTGAGAGTTGCCAAGCTGCGAGGACTGTTTCAAGGAGCACTGCGCGCTGACAAAGCAACATGCGCTGCTGGATAGCTCTACAATTCGCTATCCCTTTCTGCAAGGTGTCAGCGAAGTCACCGCTCTGCCAGAATAACCGAAATAGCGGATACCCAGATGCAAGCCACTCGCTGTGGATGGTACTTCCGAAAAGGGAGTGCCAAAACAGATCGAAAAGGATCCGAATTGATGGCTTCTGATTTTTCTCGATTCAATATGGCTCTGCTCTTGCGTCTTAGACTCTTGAACCTCCTGATGATTTTCGGCCTCTTCGCGGCTTGCGGTGCATGGTACGTCAAACAGCTCCGGGCCCAGCCTTCACAGAACATGATGCAGGCCGGTGGATCACTTGCCATGTCTCCGACAATCACTCGCGAATACTTCGTTGTCGATGTCAATGCCTACCGCAATTCCAAGCCGCAACGATGGCATGCCGTCATTATGAATCCCAGAGTACGACCCGACGGATCGACAGTTGCCGAGGTACTGCGAGTGGTCGGTTTGCCTGGCGAGACAGTTGCGTTCTCAGATGGCGATGTCGTCATTCATGGCCAAGCTTGAACACCACCTCAGCGACTGCAAAAGATAAAATTCCATAGCAACTTGCCGGATCTCGAATCTGCCAAGCCCCCAAACCCCATCCCGGATGGACACTACGATTGGCTTGGCGACAATCCGGATCAGGCTAAGGATAACCGACTTTGTGGTGCGTTTCCCATGGCGGATATCTGTGGTCGTGTATCAAGCCGATGATGAGTTGCTAGTCGCATCTCCAGCACGGCATGAGGTGTTGCTCACAAATTGTTTCGAGGGTTAGCCACCAGGGACGCTTTGCTATGAGAGCACGCATTTTCTTTGCAGTTTGTCTTGTCGTAGCACTCACCTCGAATGCGCATGGGCAGGGCTCTCCACGTTATTCGCTCGCCACGTTTGCCTCGGAGGTCACCCCACCCGTCGGGCATCCACTTCAAGCGGGATTGGGGGTGGAGTCAGTCGCCAGAGTAGATGATCCACTTTATGCTCACGGATTCGTACTGCTCGGTGATGAACTGCCGATCGTCCTGGTCTCTGTGGATTGGTGCGGGATTGGCAACGAAGCGCACGATCTTTGGCGCAGCCAGTTGGCGGAGGCAGCAGGTACCAAGCCACAGCGTGTTCTGGTGTGCGCCATTCATCAACACGATGCCCCACTTGCCGACCTCGAAGCGGAACGGCTTATCGCCAATGCAAAACTAGACCGCAGTACTCTCGATCTCAATTGGCACGCAAAGACCGTGTCCCATGTGGCCGATGCGCTGAAACGGGGGCTGAAAGACGCAAGACCCGTGTCCCACATCGGAACCGGCGAAGCGAAGGTCGAGAAGATCGCCTCGAATCGACGCATCCTAGGTCGAGACGGAAAGATCGAACTGTGGCGTGGCAGTGCGATGACAGACCCGAAGGCAAGGGAAGCACCGGAAGGCTTGATAGATCCCTGGCTAAAGACGATCAGCTTTTGGAACGGCGATGAGCCGATCGCTTCATTGAGCGTTTACGCTACACACCCGATGAGTTTCTATGGGAAGGGAAATGTCTCGGCGGACTTCGTCGGCCTGGCGCGGCGACAATGGCAGCGTGAAAACCCCGGCGTGATGCACTTTTTCGCAAACGGCTGTGGCGGGAATCTCGCACCAGGAAAGTACAACCGTGGCGAACCGGAAGACCGCCAAGAGTTGACAATGAGACTTTACGAGGCGTGGAAGGAGGCTTGGAGGAACACGAAGAAACTAACCATCGAACAAGTAGAGTTTCGTTCGATTCCGTACAGATTGTTACCGAAGACAACAGACGACTTTGCCAGGGATCAACTCGAAGCGATCCTCCATAGTGATACGACTCGTTTCGACGAACGCGTGCGAGCTGCGTTTGCGCTGAGTTGGCTGACACGCTGTGCGTCGGAACTCCAACTCGACTTGCCAGTCCTCGACTTTGGGACAGCCGTAATCACCTTGCTGCCCGGCGAGCCGTTCATCGAGTACCAACTGGCTGCACAGAAACTGCGTCCGGAGTCGTTCGTGGTTTCGCTCGGCTACGGTGACTATGGCCCAGTCTATATCCCCAACGACGATGCATTTGGACAGGGCGGATACGAAATCGGCGATTGGTCGTTCGTCACGAAGGGTGTCGAGAAATCGTTGACGGCGGCGATACGGCAAGGACTCGTTGACGACGCCTCACAGAAAGAGGTTCGATTACGGATTGCGGATGCGGGGAAAAGTCCATTCGCGATCGTGACGCCGGCGACGCCAACGGCCGAGGAAAGCACCGCTGCGCAGTTGCTGTCGGAAACACTGGAGAATGTTACCGGTGCGCGGATTCCCGTTCGCTCTGCCGATGACAAAGAACTGCCACGTTCGCAGATACGGGTGGGTCAATCCTCGGCCTTAGCACCCGAAGAGTGGGCGATCCGGACAACGGACGATTCGTTGCTCATCTACGGTGGTCGCCCGCGTGGTCTGATCTACGGGGTCTGTGAGTTTCTTGAAATAAATGTGGGAGTCTACCGATTCGATCCTTTTGTGTCCGTGGTGCCGAAGACGCCCGTCTTATCGATACCTGCGATCCATCGCAGCGGCAAGCCAGCCTTTGATGTCCGCGCCTTGTTTACAGGATTTCCTTACGGGCACCCCGCGACTTCGCCCGAGAATCTGCGACTCTTCCATGTTTGGAACAAAAATAATCTCTATGGCTCGCTTGCCGAAGGCGACACCGTCCGCCATGTGCCTGACGGAGTTCACACGTTCGGAAAGTTCCTATCCGCAAAGGAATTCGCCAAGGATCATCCCGAATACTTTTCGATGGATGCCGACGGCAAACGGATGACAGACGACAAGGGTACCGGTGTACTTTGGATTCAGCTTTGCGTGACGAACGACGAGGTGAAACGCATTACTTTGGAGCGCGCGAAGAAGACGCTACGCGACGATGCGAACGAGTCCCTGAAGGACGGCCGGTCTCCAGCCCGTTATCTGGTTCTCTCACAAAACGACAACACGACGGACCTGTGTTTGTGCCCAGAGTGCAGGGCGGTCAGCGATCGAGAAGGTTCACAAGCTGGCCTCCTTCTCGAATTTGTGAACGAGATCGCGCGCGGACTTCGCGATGAATTCCCCGACGTTCGAGTAATCACGGAGGCCTACAATTACACGCTGCAACCACCCAAGTCGATTCGCCCCGAATCGAACGTCGTCGTCCGCTATATCGACAACTATGGCTTCTCCGACCCGACGCGACCGCTCACAGAGCTGCTCAATCAGCGCCCCAAAGAACTCTTTGACGGCTGGGTAAAGATCGCACCAACGATCGCTGTATGGGATTACTGGCGAGTCTTCCAACTGCATGCCCCTGGCTTGTTCGCGCCCTCTACCAACATTCCCGCCATCCGTTCCGACTTGCAGCTTTTCCATCGATCAGGCGTACGGCATGTCACCGTCGAATGCGAAGATTTTCTCGGCGCGGGATTCGATCCACATCCTCAGAGCTTGGACCTTCAGAGCTTCATGACGCTGCAAACCTGGGTGGGCATGAAGTTACTCGAAGATCCAAGTCGCGAAATTGAGCCTTTGGTTACGACGTTCTGCCGTGGGTATTTCGGCCCGGCTTCCGAATCGATGCACGCGTTGCACGATTGGATTGCCGAACGACAGGCAAAGACTCCCATCAGGATCGTCGACGTGCAACGCCACGTCTGGTTGAAACACCTGTGTGATGCCGAGTTTTTTGCCACCGCGTATCAACACCTCGATGAAGCGATGCGTTTGGCGAAGGATGACCCAGCGATCCTCACTCGGGTCTGCCGCGAACGGTTGGTCGTCGATTCCGCATATCTTTGGACGCACGAAAGCGTCAGGCGAGTCGATTCGACGACTGCCGCCAAGCTGCCGGAGCGACCTATCGTCGTCCAACGCCACCGACAAGATTGGCAACACTACCTCGCAGCGACATTTAACGCCGAGGGGATCCAGCTGGCGATGCCACTCGTCGAACGCGGTCTTCGAGTTATCGAGCGTGCGAAAGGCGAGGATTCGGATTGGGTCTCCGAAGCCGCGCCTGCAAGAGAAGGCGAAATCATCCTCGACGGCAAGCTCGATGAGCCGATCTGGCATGCGACACGAATGCACCGCTTAGTGCCGATGGGGATCGAGCCAGCACACGACGACCCGACGATCATGCGGTATGCTTGGACGCCCGATGCGCTCTATCTGACCGTCGACCAGCCAAGGGAAAAAGCTTCGGCCGGAATCGAAGTGTCGCTAACAGATTTGGGTCGTCAAGGATTCCATTTATCGCTGTATTGCAACCGCGACGGGTCTTCCGGGCCACGGTTCTATCGACCAGGGAAAGACGGTGGCCTTGAAGCGGTCGCTGGACGGACGTCGGGAAGTCGCATGAAGCTGAGCGGCGATGAGCAACATCTCCGGATGGAAATCCGAGTGCCATGGTCCGACCTCGACGTGAAACCTGCGGCAAATGCCGATTTCTTCCTCAACGTCGCGACCTATCCGAATCCCGCCTCTCAAGCTCCAAGTCACGTCTCCAGTCCGTGGTTGATCGCCGACACTCCTGCGTGGAACCCAGCCTATTTTGGGCTATTGCGTTTAACTGCAACCGAATCGTCACAAGAAAAGTGAAGTATCGAAGAGGAATCGGAAAGAGTGATCTCTGGATGCAGGCGGTCGGAAGGTGTGCGAAGCAAACGGAGGGAATTTTGTTTGTGAGATACGACAGGGAATCGCAGGGAAAAATCGGTCGAACGTGTGGACTTCCCGAGGCTAGATCAGGGGCTTTCGAATAGGTTCTCAGAAAAAGTCCTTGGGGAGGAGGAATAGCCGGAGCGGGGGTCGAACCCGCACGGGCCTATTCGGCCCTCAGGATTTTAAGTCCTGTGCGTCTGCCTATTTCGCCATCCGGCCTCGGGAACTCGCGGTGCTTGGCTTGGTGGAGGCCGGGGCTACCGAAGCGTTGTCAGTGTAGCTGACAAAGCGGAAAAGAGCGAACCAGTCCCCCTGCTTCTTGGCCCAGAAGGCTATCCGAAGCCCCCGATATCCCAAGTACAATCAAGGGAGCCTCGCACTAGCACCTTTTTTCTCCCGCCGTCGTTGTCCAGCTCCGAAGGCCGCCTCCATGCCCAAATCCGACCATGCCCCTTGGCTGAAACAAGGGCTTCCGGGCCCACGCGTCGTGGTTCTGGCTGCACCCAACCGGCCCAGGGTTGCCCAGGAACTGAAACGACTCCTCCCGCTCCTGAAAAAAACCACCTCCTCATTGATCGTCGACAACCACTTCAGCCACTCCTTCGACGGCGGGCCTTGCGATCTGGTACTGGTCCTTGGCGGCGATGGCTCCATCCTCCAGTCCGCTCGACAAATGGCCAGTCGCCAGCGCCCCGTCTTGGGCGTCCATTGCGGCAAACTGGGGTTCCTAGCCGCCATCACCCCGAAGGAGTTTCAGGCGCACTGGCCGGAGATCCTGGAAGGTCGCTTCGCGATCGATTCCCATCTGATGCTCGCCTGCTCCGTCGACCAGAAAAAAAGGTGGAGCAGCTCGCATTTGGGACTCAATGAGGTCGCGATTCTTGGCGGCCCACCCTACACGATTCTGGAGATTGATCTTTACGTCGATGGCGATTTGGCTACTACTTATCGCTGCGATGGGCTGATCCTCAGCACCCCCGTCGGCTCCACAGCCCACAACCTGTCGGCCGGCGGTCCCATCCTGCAGAAGAATTTGCAAGCATTCGTGATTTGCCCCATCAGTCCCCACACGCTGACGATGCGACCGGTAGTCGATTCGGCGGACCGTGTGTTCGAATTGGTGGTGCGCAATCCCGGCCCCAGCACCAGCGTGGTGGTCGATGGACGTGTCATCGCCAGTTGCCAAGAAGCGACTCGCATCCGCGTCCAGCGAGCCAGTCAGCCATTCACGATGGTGCGTGTGGGAGGGCAGAATGACTACGTTCGTCTGCGGGATAAGTTGGGGTGGAGTGGCAGTGCGAAGGGAATTCGGCCCAGCTTCCGCCCAAGGACTCCGGAGGAACCTCCGATCCCTTGAGCCAAGTAGATCACGACCCTGCGACCCATGATGCACGGAGGCATCCATGCGATTCCAGATCATCTTTGCTGTTTGGCTGTCGGCCCTCCTGGGGTCTTCTCTGGCGTCCTGGAGGCCTTCGGTGGCGCAGGAGCCTGCGGGGGGAGAATCGAATCGGTCAGCGGAGAAGTTTCTGCTTCGCTACAAAATGCAGGAAGGAACGATCCTCGGTAGCCAGGTGACCCATCTGGCGAAAACCGACACCAAGATCGACAAGTCGGAGCAATCCTCCCAGTCGCGCACCGTCAGTCAAAAGGTTTGGGAGGTCACCTCGGTCGACCCGCAAGGCCACATGACCTTCGTCTATCGCATCGACCAGGTCGACATGTCTCAGCAGGTGGGGGATGCACCGGAGATTCAGTACACCTCGACGCAGTCCGAACCACCCCCGAGGATCTATGAGAAGGTAGCCGAGACGATCGGCAAACCGATCGCAACCGTGACGATTGATGCCCGAGGTCAGGTGGTCGACCGCGACAAGAAGTCGGCTGCCCCCTCGCTGGGGATGGGGGATATCGCGGTGGTCTTTCCCGAGCAGCCGATTGGTGAAGGGGAGTCGTGGGATGTACCGCGCGAAATCAAGATACGCACCGAAGATGGTGGGACCAAGACGATCAGAATTCGCGAACGCTACACACTCGAAAAAGCTCGATCAGGAATCGCGACGATCGCGATCGAAAGCCAACCTCTGACTCCCATTCAGTTGCCGCAGGAAGAAGCCCAAATCGTCCAGCAGCTCAGCCGAGGCACCCTGAAATTTGATATCGATGCGGGGCGCGTCGTCTCCAAGGAACTCTCCTGGGACGAATCGATCGTCGGCTTCAGTGGACCGGGCAGCCAGATGGAGTATTCCGCGCGGCTGGAAGAAACCTGGAAGGATCCCATACGAACCGCTCAAGGCTCCGAGGGAACGACCACCAAATAACTCCCACCGCCGCTCAGGGCATCGGCACATCCACCACCATCGGTTTGCTGTAGTGCTCCACCCCCTGAACGATCGCGACAGCGATCAGGCGCACCGGCCCCGCTCCCACCTTCACCGGGGAGATCTCGAAAACCGCCTCCGCCTGATCGCTTTCGGCGATCACTTCCCAATCATGGCGCAACTGAACACGGCTTCCCTCGGGTCCGGTCACCTTGCACTGAATGCGGCTTCCCGCCCCTCGAACTCCCTCATCCAAACGTTCCAGCTCCACCCTCTCCTCGGCGCTGCCCGCCCAGAAACCGATCGTTGTCGACCAGCGATTGGCCAGCAGCGTCTCATCGGCGACGATCAGCGAGAGTTCGTGGTATCCGGCTGGCAAGGGGCGATCGAAGTTCAACTTGAGCGTATCCAACATCGGCGCGGTCTGCGCCAGGCGACCGTCCAGAAGAAGATCGAATCTCGAGGGAATGAAGGATGCCTCGCGATCGGCCTTGACCACCTTCAGCTCAATCGTCCGGCTGACGGTATCGCCTTCCTCAAGTCCCGTCACCGTCATCTCCGGAATGCTTCCGAAAGGCCGACAAAGCGGATCCCCGACCACCAGCAGTTGGTAGGGTCCTGAGACCGCGTTGGCGTAGGCTTCTGCAGCGGTCAGACCAGCGGCGTAGTGCGCGTGGATCATCGGGTTGGGGAACTTTTCCAGGATCGAGTAAGGCTCAGTCACCGCCCCACTGCTGGCCGCCGCTCCTGCCAAAAGCAACTCGGTTAGCTTCGTCTGAGCGCTTCCGGCCGTCATGACGCCGCCCAAACTGGTCAGATTCTCTGCGATCGCGCCTGGAACAATTCGGCTGGTCGAGGCTTTCCACCGAAAACTGGGTGTCCCCATGGTCACCCCCAAACAACGGTCCTTCACCATCGGCATATCACTCTCCACCACTTCGCCATTTTTCCCCAGCTCCTTCAGCCGGTTGATGGTCATGGCGAAAAGGGGTTCGCGCGTCTTGGTGCGCACGTCATCGGTCTTGGTGAAGTAGAAGGTCCCCTCGGGATCCGTTCCATCTGCCTGGACAGCCGTCCTCAAGATCTGAATCGCCTCAGGCAAGGTTGTCCCAGCACCTCGCGTCACCCCTAAAGACATCGCCATCAGATAGGGAAGGCCATACTTGCCATCGCGATAGGGGGTTCCGTTCCGGGAATAGAAAACCCTCGACTCAAACCCCCGCGTCGGTGTGCTGGTGAAATCCAGATCAGGGCACGCATCCCGCAACACCTGGAATGCCGCTTCCCCCTGCAATTCCTTGAAGTCGGGGTCCTCCACCATCTGCTTTCGGAAGCTCCAGCCCTGAGCCACCGAGAGTTCCAGCATCTTGATCGCCGCCGTCTTCATTTTTGCCTTCGCCAACTCTTGAGCGCATCGATAGGAAACGCCGCAGTCGGCGGGAGAAAGTTGAAGCAGCGCCTTGGCCGTCGCCTCCGCCTTGTCGATATCCTCTGCAGCAACCGCATCGAGGAAAAGTTGCCACCGCTGGAGCCACTCCGGGTTTTCCGGCAAGAGCAACAACTGCCTAGCCGGCCGTGCTGCAAAGAAATTGCTGTCCATCAACAACATCGCTGGACTACGATCCAGCACCAAGCGGTAGAGATAGGTCAGGCCGGTCAACGAACCGACCGGAGTCAGGTACTCGGATCGCTCCTTCAGATTCACCAGATCGGCCATCAAATCGACCGCCGTAGGGAAGTCGCACGAGTAGGCGATCCCGTGGATGTGGTTGGAGAGCCCGCGCCGCTGAATCTCTTCGAACATCGGCAGGAGGACCTTCTGTCGAAAAACCTCCACCGTCGTCTGCTCCAAGGGAGGAACATCGGGTAGGACCACGACGTTGATTGCAGGGATTCCCCGCATCTGGCAGTAGTGGTTGGCTAACGTCCTGGACGCCTCGCTTTTCCCATTGACCACCACCACCCATTGCAAAGCCGTGCTCCCCCCGCGAAGGAAATCAGCGGAGGCAACCCACCATCCCATCGAAAGCCACCAAACCACCAGCGACCACCGATGCCATCCCACCCCCCCAAGCCTCGTTCGTTCACTCTTCATGGGAATGGCTCTCCGTTGACCCGTGGGATCATCCAAATGAGAAAAAAATTCGGCCGGCAATGCTGCTAAGCCAATTATCGTAGGCGACCGCCCTCCGGATACACTTTCCCACAAAACTTGTCTCCAGATCGACTGAAGAAGCTCACCTCGAAAACCCGATGGACAAACTGGTGCTTTCGGCGTTCCATTCGCTGCAACACTCCCTTGCGAATTCGGCCTATCCTTCCTATACTTAGGTCAGTCGATCGCGATAGAAGTCCGACGCTGGCGAAGTCAGCGACAAATGGCATTTCCCTGCGGGTGTAGCTCAGTTGGTAGAGCACAACGTTGCCAACGTTGTTGTCGTGAGTTCGAATCTCATCACCCGCTCTTTATCTTCCAGCCGAAAAGCAACCGAAGGTAACTTCGGTTGCTTTTTCTTTTACCTCTTCGGTTGGAACGTCGATGGAACCGTCTTTTGCTAGGTTTTCTCGCTCCCTTGGTAGCAAATGGAAACCTGGAAGTTGGCCTCCTCTGGCCCCCGCTTTCTCAGGATGCCCTCCGAAAAAGGGCTCGACCCCATCGTCGATTTACGTAAAAATACGCAGTTCGGGATGCAGGCCGACAGCATCCTGGCCATCGTGGCGTTCTTTCCAGTGCCGTTGTAGTTGCAGGTAGATCTTTCCATGTCCGATTCCACCACCTCGCTCGCTCCAGACACTCCCGACACGGAAAAACTGGAACTGCAGACTCAGATCACCAGTCCTTCGGCGTGCGCTCGGCATGTCGTCGTCACGATTCCACGCAGCGAGATCGAGAAACGCTTTCGCAAAGCCTACGACGAACTGAAGCCCAAGGCGGAACTGCCAGGTTTTCGGCCCGGCAAAGCGCCACGCAAGTTGGTGGAAAGCCGTTTTAAGGACCAGGTCGAGGACCAAGTCAAAAATGAACTGGTGCTGATGAGCCTTCAGCAGGTGACCGAAGGAGGGCATTTCAGCGCGATCAGCGAGCCCGATTTCGACTACGGTGCGGTGGAAGTCCCAGCCGATGGCCCATTCGTTTACGAATTCAACATCGAAGTGCGACCCGACTTCCAAACACCCAACTGGGACGGATTGTCGCTCAACCGCCCCTCCTACCAGATCACCGATGAGGTCATCGATGCCCAGCTGGCACGCACCCTCTCCAGATTCAAGTTCCTCGAGGCTGTCGATGGTCCAGCTCAGTTGGGCGATACCCTGCTGATCACCGCCGAATTTTCTCAGGATGGGAAGGCCACCAGCTTCCTGGAAGAGACCGATGTCACGCTGCGACCGAAGCTGAGCCTATCCGACTGCGTTGTCGAAGATTTCGGCACCCTGATGGATGGCGTTCGGGAAGGTGAAAGCCGGAAGACCAAGGTGAAAATTGTCGAGACATCCGGCAACGCCGCGATGCGGGGCAAAGAGTTCGATGTCGTCTTTCAGGTGCTGGAAGTCAAGCGGGTCAACCTTCAGGACCTCCGCCCTGCGGTGCTGGAGCAGTTTGGTTTCGCCAGCCGCGATGAACTCCGCGCCTTCGTCAAGGAAGAACTTCAGCGACAGCTGGAGTACCACCAACAGCAGGCACTCCGCAAGCAGATCACACAAGAACTGACTAAGGATGCCCAGTGGGATCTTCCCGAGCGGCTGGTGCAGCGACAGACCAACCGAGAACTCCAGCGCCGCTCCCTGGAGTTGCGCCGCTCCGGATTCTCCGAAGAACAAGTCAGCGAGTTCATGAATATCGCTCGGCGAAACGCCAAGGAATCGACGATCAACGCCCTCCGCGAACACTTTGTTCTGGAGAAGATCGCCGAGGATCTGAAGATTGAACCGGAAGCGGACGAATACGATGCCGAAATCAATCTGATCGCCGCTCAAAGCAATATGTCGGAACGCAGTGTCCGAAGCCGACTGGAAAAGTCGGGCCAGATGGACGCGCTTCGCAACCAGATCGTCGAACGGCGGGTGATCGATAAAATCGTGGCGGCAGGCAAGGTCACCGATCAGGAAGATAAGTCCTTCCTGGCCGCTGAACCCGAGTCGTCTGCTGTCCAGTTCCTGGTCTCTCCCGCCTCGGCCGATCTACCCGAAGCGAAGTACGACGAACGCCCCGAAGACGGACAAAAGCCCGGCGCGACCGTCAAGCCAACCCCCTGATCCCTCAGGGAACTCAAACGCCAGAGTCCACCGACAGGTCACGAAAGCCGCCTCCCTCACCAGGAGGTGGCTTTTTTTGTTGCGCTCCAGCCGCCGTCCTTTAAGGAAGGAATCCGCCAACCGCGTCGCGATTCCACCCGAGCGAGGCTCGCGAAACACCCGCATGCCCAAGCCATCCCACGGCAAAATCCAGCCAGATGGAGGATCGCCCACGCTGCTGCCAGGCGCGCGCGACCTTCCGGTCTCTACCGGTAGAAACCGGCGAAGACTCACTCCTGGCCAGCAACTGGGCTCATGGGAGCAATTGTCCAAAAGAGCCTTTGGGGATTCATCGATTTTTTTGAGCAAGAGAGAGACCGCCGCGGTGCCCTCAGAAACGCCAGAGCCACCGGGGATTTTGCCCTGTTCGATACAATGCACGCAGGCAGAATCGAAGCTTCCTGCTGGCCGCTCATTGAGGTTGACTAGGCAACCGCTTTAGCCAACCCCTGAAACCGCACTCGCTCTTCCCCCGGCCCTTGTCAAAATCGACCAGCTTGCCAAGATAAGGGTCTGAACTGATCTTCTCGAACACCGCCAGAAAGGGTGCCACCTTGGAACCGTTTGAACACCTACCCCCGCTCAAGAGCGCCTACGGGATGCAGAGCTACCAGCGCCAGCGACAGATGACGATCGGCGATTTGCTCCTGGAGAATCGGATCGTTTTCCTCCAGGGGGAAATTCACACGGGCAACGCGAATGAACTGGTGATGAAGCTGCTGTACCTGCAAAGCGAGAATCGCCGGAAAGATATTCACTTCTATATCAATTCACCTGGTGGAGAGGTAATCGCCACCTTGGCGATCTACGACACCATGCAGATGCTCTCCTGCCCCGTCGCTACCTACTGCGTCGGGCAGGCCGCTAGCGGGGCCGCTGTCCTACTGGCAGGCGGAACCAAGGGGAAACGTTACTGCCTCCCCAACAGTCGCGTCATGATGCACCAGCCTTACGGTGGCGTGGGAGGCCAGGTTTCGGACATCGAGATTCAGGCGGCGGAAATCCTCCGATGCCGTGAACAGCTCAACACGATTCTTGCTGAACATACCGGCAAACCAATCGAACAGATTGCGAAAGACACCGATCGCGACTTCTTCCTCACGGCTCCCGACGCTGTCGAGTACGGAGTGGTCGATCAAATCCTCAAGAAACAACCGGTCGCGGAAGAACAGGACAGCTGATGAGCTGGCGCCGATGGCGACTTCCTCATCCTTGGGGCGCCCAATTCCGCCTCCGACTCGGATCCCAGTGAAAACCAACTCTCTGAGCCAAATTCAAAGCATCTCGAAAACAACCATCGCTACCGCGCAGGCGGGGCACCTGGAGTGAACGATACGCCATGACGATTCCAATTGTGATCGAAAAGAACGGTCGGGAAGAGCGAGCCTACGATATCTACAGCAGGCTGCTGAAGGACCGCATCATTTTCTTGGGGCAGCAGGTAGACGACTACATCGCCAACGCTCTGGTCGCCCAGATGCTATTCCTGCAGTCGGATGATCCCAAGGCGGATATCCATCTTTACATCAACAGCCCTGGCGGAAGCGTCAGTGCAGGGATGGCCATCTACGACACCATGCAGTTCGTGTCGTGCGATGTTGCCACCTACTGCATCGGACAAGCGGCTTCGATGGGCGCCGTGCTGCTGACTGCAGGAGCTAAGGGAAAGCGATACTCGCTTCCCAACAGCCGCATCATGATCCACCAGCCGCTGGCAGGTATGCAGGGAACTGCCGAAGAAATCTCGATCCACATGCGGGAGTTCCGACGCACCAAAGACCGACTGAATCGAATCCTGCTCAAGCACTGCGGCCAGGATCTAGCGAAGATCGAACGCGATACCGATCGCGATCGTTTCATGGATCCCGAAGAAGCAGTCGCCTATGGGTTGATCGATCAGGTGATCGAATCGATGCCGACCACCCCTGAAGCCCCTGCAACCTAAGTCCAACGCCGCGATCGAACCGGGAACCAAATGCGGAGCCACCGGGGAGCGAAGTTCGACTTGCCGGTAGGTTTGCTAGCATTGGGAATGGAGAGCCATCAAGCGAGAGATGGCGACTCGGGGAGCCAAGCTGAGGAAACTACTTGGAAACCGTGCGAAAAACCACCCTTTCGGGCCACCCGCATGCCGCCGGTCCCCCTGGACGCAAACCAAGGCGTGCGGTACATTGGATGGTTTCCACATGATTTTCCTTGGCTTTTGTCGATGTACGACAGGGACTAGGAACGCCGTCGACTTCAGACTTTTTCAAACACACAGCGGAGGATTGCATGGTTAAGCTGCAGGTCCGGGATCGGGAGACGATTCAAGAGGCGATTCGTCGGTTCCGGAAGTTGGTCGAACGAAGCGGCCTGAAGAAAGAAATGCGTCGGCGCGAGTATTACGAGAAGCCAAGCGAAATCAAGCGTCGCAGTCGTTTGCGAGCCGAACGGCGTTCGCGACGAAATCGGCTGACCGGTGGCGTCTAAGTCACTGGCCCCTGAACGATCCGGCATTCGCGGGCGAATAGCTCAGTTGGTTAGAGCGCCACTCTTACAAAGTGGATGTCGGGGGTTCGAGTCCCTCTTCGCCCATTCTTAGGGAAAAGCCAGCATCGGGCAAAAGCCGAAGGATTGAAACAAGCCCAAGGGAAACCTTGGGCTTGTTGTTTTCTAACACGGTTCACTTGGCCGAAGATTATAGAAACCGAATGGCTCGCGACTCTCTGTTCTGGTACCCACCAAGGGAAGGCATCGATCGGATCAACCCGGCCTAGGGAAGCTGTGCGGTTCAACATGTTTTTTTGGGGCTTGTTTGCTTCACTGCATCCGCTGAATCGGCCATACAATGTCGGGAGGTTGGCGGCGTGCTGCCATTCACCTTCCTAACAGCACCGCAAAGCCGCACGCCCTCTAGTCTGCTCGCGACCATACAAGAGAACAGGACGGCTTGTACCGTACCGCGCGCAGTGCGCACTATTCCTGCGTGACATCTTTGTTTCGCAGTGCGCAAAATCAACCTACTGTCCCATAGAATTGCCGAATCGACCAACTGGGTCCATCCGTGATTATTTTGGGGAGCGACGGTAACACGGCCCCGATTCGAATCGGTCATAGAACTTCACCGGACAGGCCGCGAAGCACCGCCTCGATGGTGCGGCAATTCGAGCATGGCAAGGTTGTGTAGCCGTGGGCTAGCCATGAACCTGCAAAATCACCAGATGGACTAGAAAAAAAGGAGGGACAGCCCCGCCCCCGGCTCATTCATCTCATGGCATCACAGAGGCACCGAGCTGCCAGAGCAATCCGGCGGTCCATTCACTCTCCGTGGCTTTGTGTCTCCGTGAGAGGCAAATAGTAGCGATCCGTTTTTTCCGGTACGCATGGGATTTGTGTGGGTTGCATTCGCTTCACTGCCGCAACTCAAGAATTGCAGGTGGCCACACCACTCAGCCACCCTCCTCAAGGAGGGTGGCAACCATCGCTCGCCTTCTATTCGCAGCCCTTGCCAGTACGACCATGCCGACTATTCCGGTCGGCCGGACAGATACGACCCCAAGAATTGTCGAATGGAGCCCCAACCAAAGCCCCAATTATTTGACCCGCTCAAAGTCTGGCAGAACCCAGGACCGATCGAAGTAGGACTGAGTCGGGCCGTAAAGTCGGAAATAGGAAAACCAACCCTTGTCCGGAAGCGTCTGAATCCAATTGCTCGCCGGTTTTCCACTCGGAGCGATCGGACCGAAGTAGAGGTCCACACTGCCATCGGCATTCATGACAATGTCGTTGCGGGAAGACCGATCCGGCTGAACTCCCGTATCGACGAAGCAACGGGTTTCGTTGTCATACACTGTAACCGACCAGAACTGAGCCACAGGGGCGTCTTTGGGAACCTTGAGCTGATAGGTGTTACTACCGTTCAGCCAGTTGCCTTCGCTATCCTTCGCGGCTTCGAGATAGAGTTGTCCGAACCCAACGGTCCGCCCCATCATGCCCGTCGACACGCCAACCGCTTCGTAGAACCACGAAGACCGCTCGTCGAATTGCGTGTGGTGCGGGGCTTCCTGATTGGTCTCTTTCAGGAATAGCGATACATCCCATTGCCTCCCAGGCCAAACCTTGGCTCCTTCAAACCGTTTTTCATAGGCGATGGTGCGCGCCATCAGTTCTCCCGCTAAAGAAGCTTCTTCCAGAATCTTCTTTTGCCTTGCGGTTGGAGCAAATGCCTTCCCTTTTTCGATGCCAAGTGGCTGAAGCATCCCCAACACCATTCGATCCCGCTCGTGAACCGGTTCTTCGTTGATGATTTTGGCAAGGCCTTCCCAATAGGCCAATCCGCGAGGTTGCATGCCGCTCCACTTGCGACCATTCGGCGAGACATGGCGTGTCGGCGGCGGATTCTCGCGTTGGCTATAGGGATAGATCTTCAAACCATCAATCAAGGCTCTTGCTTTCGTGGCGTCCGGATCCAGGGCGCGGTGCGCCGACCAGATATTCACGGTAGACGAACGAAATACGTAATAACCCTCAGGCTTGATATCGGGGTCATCGGGACCAAGGATCAAGTACTTGCCCCCCGCGCCTTTGTCCGGCCCAGTCTGTCCGGAGTCGGTGATCGGGCGCTGCCAGAAATCGGTGAATCCACCTGCGGTCGGACCGGAAGGAATCTCGAATACCAGTGGCCCTGTTTCCTTCAAATTCGGAAACGCCATGATATATGGAGTCGTCGCATTCGCGGTCAACAAGCCAAGTTTATCTTGGAACGTGAGGTAATCCACGTAATCGCACTTGCCTGCATCAAACTTCGTAATGTGCTCGTTTTGCCACTGCTGCATCGCCATCAGCGGCAGTGCCCAAAGATAAGCCTGACAGGCTCGCTGGTAATCAATCTCGTCAAAAACTTTGTCGACCGTCGCAGCGCTTGGGTACCCGCTCTCCAGTTCAAACTCCCCGAACTTGGTCTCGAGTCTTCCTGTTGTTGGCAGTTCCTGCGCATCGACCGCGGTGGGTGCAAAAAGAAGGATAAAAGACGTCGCGATGCCGAAGATTCGGTAAATCATTCCCATTGATGAAGAACCAATGCAAAATAGAGGAGGAGAACGAAACGAAGAAGCCAATGATAACTGAAACGCGTCGCCGAAGCATGGCACACCAAAGCCGCCCCCGAAGTCTCTCTAGGCAAGAGCAGCAGGTCAAGTATGGCAGAAGGAACCGCGGAAGTTTTGCCCGAAAGACGCCGCCTGCAACACTTGTTTCGGTCCCGCTGGCCATGACCACAATGGAGTTACATTCTCGTCACCGAGGTTGATTTCGCCATTGCAGCCAGGAAGCGTCATTCCCAGCGACTACGAACGACGAAAGTCGCAAGGAATCGAACTATTGGACGCAATCCGCCTCCGTCGTAGCCATTCGCTAGTCGCTCTTACCCCGGCGCAGCATTACAAAACCCTGGCGATCATGAATGAAAGTGCCATAGTCCAAGCGATGGCGATTGGATAACGCGAGGTAGAGGAAAAAGTCATGGCAAGCCTTCTGGCTCTGGGTTGGCGATCAGCGGTCAACCGATGAGGTTGCCAACTTGCTGGAGACATCGCCTGCAAAAGTCCGGACCCGACCGGTGATTCCGTAGGTCAGTGGGGCATAATGGAACGAAAGAATTCGGATCGCTTCCATTCGCTTTACACAGAGATGCCAAGCCACGGAGAGGATATGGGCCGATGGAATTCCCCAGTATCTCTCTGCCTTTGTGACTCGGCGAGATGAAGGGTCCGGACCGAGATGGCTGGACGGTTGCCGAATCCAACGCGCGGCGCTATGCTCCCGCCATCCACCGATCGCGCTTCGGAAGGTTCAACGCCCAGAAAGCAACGGACCAACTCCCGAGGAAAACTCGGTGCTTGACCGAATTCCAATGAACCATTTCCTTCTTCGCATCCGATGGGACAGGACGCCATGCAGACATGCAAAATCAGCGATTTAGAAACTTATGACTTGATCGTGCTGGGTGGTGGCAAAGGGGGAAAGACGCTGGCGATGGAGTGGGCCAAGGCCGGTCGACGGGTGGCCTTGGTGGAACACGCCTACATCGGTGGATCCTGCATCCACGTCGCATGCATCCCCACCAAGACCATGGTGCAATCGGCCAAAGTGGCGCATCTGGCTGGCACCTCCGATCTTCATGGGATCCACCTGACCCAACAGATTACCTCCATGGCCGATGTGCGATCACGAAAGCGAAGTGTGGTCGAGCTGCTGACCCGACGCAATCGCGATGCCTTCCAGCATGCCGGTGTCGATTTGCTCTATGGTACAGGCAAATTCATCGGTCCCAAGACGATCCAAGTCGACGGGTTTGAGTGTTCGCCTCGGACGATTCACGCCCCTGTCGTGGTGATCAACACCGGCACCAGGCCCTCGATCCCAGCGATCCCTGGACTGCAACTTGCCAAGCCTCTGGACAGCACCTCGCTTCAGGAACTCGATCAGCTCCCCCAGCACTTGGTGATCCTGGGAGCCGGGTACATCGGTTGCGAGTTCGCACAAGTCTTCCGACGACTGGGCAGCCAAGTGACTCTGATCGATTGCAACCCGACCATTCTGCCTCGCGAAGAACCGGAAATCAGTCAGTCCATCTCCAGACTACTAGTCGAAGAAGGAATTGAAATCATCACCGGTGCCACCATCGAACAGATCGCCGGGGTCTCCGGCAACTCGGTTGCGGTCGATCTCCGACAAGGCTTTGAAAAACTCTCTGTGCGAGGTAGCCATCTTGCTGTGGCGATGGGGCGCGTCCCAAACACCGAAGGGCTCAACTTGGAAAGCACCGGCCTGTCGGTCGATGATCGCGGCTTTCTTCCGGTCGATGAACGACTGGAAAGCCAAGTACCTGGCATCTGGGCGATGGGGGATGTCACCGGAGGGCTCCAATTCACCCACCTCTCCCTCGACGACTACCGTATCGTCTCCTCGAACCTGCGCGGCCAATTGCGAACCAACACCGGTCGCATCGTTCCCTACACACTGTTCATCGACCCTGAGTTGGGGCGAGTTGGGATGACCGAGCGGGAGGCGGTGCAGAAGGGCCATTCGGTAAAGACTTCGACTCTAGCGGTCGATAAGATCCCCCGCGCGGTCACGATGGGCCAGACCAGCGGCATCATGAAGGCGGTGGTTGATGCGGATAGCGATCAGATCCTTGGATGTTCCATCCTGGCACCTCAGGGTGGTGAAGTGATGGCGGTTGTCCAGATGGCCATGCTGGGCCAATTGACCGCCAAGCAACTTAGCCAAACCATCTTTTCCCACCCCACCATGTCCGAGGCCCTTGGCGATCTATTCCAGATGTAGATTCCCCCGTACACCTTGCGTGAAGAGGATCGCCTCACAGATGTCTTGGGAGCTCGTCATTTAGGTCGGGACGAAATAGCCCCCCTTAGCACCAGCCGAGCCTCAGTCTTCGAACGACCGATCCCTTCGCTCCTTCACGCCAGCACAAGAATCGCTTGCCATCCGACCACCTTCGTTTCCGATATCCAGGCAATCGCCCTCCCCCCATATCCACTGTGCGTGGATCCACCCAGCCCAAAGCGATGTCGTGTCAGGATCTACCGAGTGTCCAGATGGACTTTGGTGCATGCATCGAACCGACCATGTTTTCAATGCAACGACGTTCAAGAATTCCGGTCCATCCGACAAATTTGTGGGGCAGTGGAACGCCATCGAACCAAACCAAATGATCGCGACGGATTGGCTCTCACGGAGCCAAGAAGAGTCCATGGACCGATGGATTTCAGTGGCGTCTCGCTGCTTGTGACTCGATGAGATGAAGGGGCGAGGTGCGCGGCTGAGGCTGCCCCTTCACTGGTCCATCCAGCGATGAGGCAGGTTCATGGCCACCCCATGACGACACAACCTTATCCAAGCTGGAGTTTCCGACCGCTCTTAGCGGTAGTTCACCGACCGTACGGTGATGATCCAGGACCGATTCGGTGCGCAGCAGTGAAGCGATCGCCACCAACTAGAATCCCAGATAGACCAGAACCTCAGTAATCCTCATGGCAAAGCGATGGCCGTACACCTGCTGCCTGGAGTGACAGAAACATGCCTGATAAAACACGCAGAGGCTTTAGATCATAAGAAACCCGAACATTTTGCGCAGAAAATCGCCCTGCGGACCAGAGGAAAAGGCGACTAACAGAGACACCCCCATACTGACCAGTGGGTCCTGATCCAGCGGTGAGAAGACCCCTTGATTATGGCTGTTCACTCTTTGGTGCCATCGCTCGGTCATCTCCAGCAACGCTTTGGTGTCTGGCAGCTCCGATAGCTGGTACTCCAAGTTACTCAAGTATCGGTGGCATGAGCCTCGAAATTCAAACGCTGTGCGGCGTAAGAGGATCGAGGAAATGAAAGGAGCTGTCATCGGGATCACAATGGTCAACCAAGTTGCCACCGACATGCCCCAGGCGTCGAACCATGGCATTCTCGCAAAGCAAATGACCAACCCCACCAGGGAGAGATGCAGTAGATCTCGAGAAATCAGACGCGACGCATCCTGGATCCGAATCATCAGATGGTCGACGTTTCGGACCTTGTCCGCCAAAACTTCCATATTCACCGGCATTAGACGATGCGAAGATTGCGCTTTGGTGACATGATTGGTCGCATCGCGCAGCATCGCCTTAAGCTGGAACTGCTGAATAAACAGCTTGATCAAGCCAACTAGCAACCACCAGTAAGCCACCGCGAAGATGCTGCTTCCGATCGCGCGGACCGCATGATCCCTCGCAGGAACGGATGCATAATCGCCGAAAATCCAGGCCAACTGCTCGATACCCATACAAACAAGAAACGCGATCAAGATGGCTCTTCGGGCGCTTGTACCACGAACCAACGCGGAAGAGATGGTTGCCAAAGCGGAGATTTGGATCACCCAATGTCGGCCAGTGAACCACGCGATGACCATCCCGACGATCAGCCCGAACAAACCGTACAAAATCGGAGCTCGCCAATGACTTCGGAAGTACTTTTGCCACCCCTCTTCTTGCGATGGCACTGATACTGCAGACCATTTTTCGCTTCTGCTAGGAATCCTGCGAGCCCCCAGAAACCCAACCAACTCATCAATACTCGCCAGTCTTCCCTCCATCCCATGCTCTTCGTGGATCTTCCCAGTTCGTCCAGCATGATCCTGGAAGGCAGTTCGTTCGATTTCCTTCTTCAACGCCGGCCAAAAGGTGAAAGGGAGGCAAAATGTAAGGGTCAGGATCGAAGGCATCACCGAGACGCCGGTGAAAAAAGTCATGGTATTGTTCACAAGTGATGCAACAACACTCGCAAAGAAACCTTCTTGGCTCGGTTTGATCCACGAAGCTTCGCTGAGTGAATTGACGGGCCAGCAGCAAACAAGAATCACCATCAGGCAGGTGACCAGAAGCGGGACATTTTTTCCGAGCCGCGTTGCCTCGATCCGTACTCGCGCAGGCAACAATCCCTGAATCCACTGTTCCACTGCAACCAGTCGGCTGGCTGTCGCTACCGATTGGACTTCGGAATCCCACTCCAACCTCTGGATGATCCAACGCCGATGCAGCCAAGGAAATGCAAACAGCAAGAAGACGCAAAAGCCACCAGACATTCGCTGCAACCAAGAGGATTCTACCGATCTACTTTCCCAAAAAGCCCGATTGCCCACCTCGAATATCATCGCAGGCGGCTCGGTCTCTGGACTGCCCACCCCAGCACCTTTCCCTGGCAACTCGTTCTGGGGAAAGACTTCGGCAAATAGTCGTTGATAGCCATACCAAAGGGTCGCCTGCACTTCATCGCGGAAGCTGACACTGGTGGGTGGCTTTGGTTTGATGCCCGCCTCTCCAATGGCATTCTCTTTTTCCGTCGAGTCAACGTCGGCGGAAGGCTTATCGCGGCGACCTTTCTCGTATACCGAAAACTCCTGCTTCAAAGGGGCATGAGCTGCCACCAGCACATTGCGAAACAGTGGGAGCGTGTCTTGATTGAGATACTGGATCTTCAGGTCGTTGGTGAACACGAGCGATTGCGGGTAGCGGGCGCGGATCTCGCGGAGCAAAGCCAGCTTATCGGGCAGCTCACCTCCCAAAATCCCGATCGCCAGCGGTTGCTCCTTCTTCTCCAACACATCGACTAAACGCATCGGCTCCTCTTCGAGAGTTCTACGGAAATAGTCTGCCACCTGATTGCTCGTCGAATCCACAGCCTTAGGATCCTGCTCGGACCTGTTCACAAAGCCAACGCCACGGAGATACGGAATCATGCGACACTCGAAAGACCACGGACTGCTTTCCCCGTCCCCTACCCGCAATTCATTGGCGAGCGTGGTACAGAGGTTCTTTCCAAATTCGCTATCCTGCTCGAAAAAAAGTAGGATGGAACGATGCTGACTGGCCCGCCAATCCTTACTAATCCGTGACTGAATCGCCGGAATCCCCGCTGGAGCTAATCGTGTCCGTAGCTCGGTAGCTAGCAGTTTCAACATTTTCCTATCGTCAGGCGTTGCCTGGATCCAGCGGATTTTCTGCCCTTGGCTGCTTCCTGGTTGATTCCAAAGCCTGGTCAAGGGAACCGTACAGTGGGCGTTGATCCAATAGAGAGGCTTCCCAAGTTTTTCATCGCCCAAATGCAGGTCCCCTGGAAGTACGAACTTATGCTCATCAATATCTTTATCGGTCTCCCAAGCCGGTTCCATCGCCTCAAGAGTTCCCGACCGTCCTGGACCGATAATCGCCCAAGTGGCAGTTTTTCCCTTTTCAGGAATCAGATCTTCCACGATCTTATCCCGCAGCGCTTTCAGGCACTTCCATGGTTCCTTGCCCAGGTAGTCCTCTTCCAGCCAAAAATTCAATAGAAATTGATACTGCTTCTCCTCTGTCGTTTTTGAATCCCGGCCCACTTCCATTGCACTGAGCTGGTTCGACTTCTGATAGAGTCGCATTGGCAGGCTGATCGTGCGCGGCAGGTCTTTTTCGCCAGGAATATCGGTTTTAATGGTGCACTCGTAAGCAGCGAGATAGTTTTCCTGAACGATGGAGAAACCTCCATCGGAGAGGGCCATGCGGAATGCGTGCCCCCACAGCATTCGCGCTTCCTTCGAGTTGAGCCTCGATTGCCCCGGGACCACTTGAATCGTGATCAAAAGCTCGGAGGGTCTTGAGTCCCGCGACTGTAACGCTTCCTCCAGAATCTTAAGAGCCAATCCAGGTCGTCGACCGCGGAGAACCTCATGGATCTTCCGTTCGCTTAGATCCTCAGGAGCGGTTTCCGCGAAGATATCGGTCAATTCCTCAAGAGGATCTTCCCACTCTTGTGGTGTGATACTGGCGGGGCGGTTTCTCACACTGGCGCGAACTTCTACACCTTCGGACTGCACACTCGATTTCGAATCCGTCGAGGTGGTCGTCGGTTTCGGCAGATTGATTCCAAAGATTGCTAGGAACGCTGTCACCGAAGCCATAATCGCCAGCCATTGCTGACGAAAGCTTGAAATCTGTTCGTTGATCGACGACATCGCTTCCTCGTATCTCCAATCGTACCTACACAGCGATACTGCAATGAATTCAGACAAAGAAGACCAATCCGCACTGCTGGCAGGAGAGGCCTGAGATAGGATCGGTTAAAGAACAATCTGAGAGAGATCTCGGATCCGAACAACGCTGGTTCCCATCGCGAGATGCTCCAGCGCTTTTTCCTGCTCTAGGGTATCCCATGCTGCTATCTTACCGAAATTCAACCCCGTATCGGCTTCAATCGACTTGATGCTGACCTGCACCGTCTCATACTCGCTCGGTAAAAAAGCTTCTTCGAGCCCTTGAATCAAGGAAGCCTGTGTCAAGCGGAGGGCGAGCGACTTGGGGTTTCCGGAGTCATCACGAAATACAACCACCTTCCAAAACTCTCGAGGCAACTTCACTTTCTTGTAGATTCGATCATGATCCCGAAGGATCGGACCATTAAAGATGGAGATCCGACGCTGTGACTCGTCTCCCCGCTTTGTCAGAAAGTCTTCAATTTGCCGCCAGAGCACCAAGCCATCAGGTGCTTTTTGGGTTTGTCCGCGATTGGTGATTTCATGCTGAGGGACACAATTGGTGAAAAAAAATGTGTCGTCACCTGCGCTTCGAGCTTCCTGTGGGGTGGCCCCCCAGGCGGCATCCGTCCTACGGACCAAATGGCCTTTGTCCAGCGGGTTATCGTCATAAAGAAACTCCCCTGCCTGCAATTCCTCCGCTGGCTTCAATCGACGGTCGTACCTCCAGTCTTCCCGTCCTTCATCGCGGAGCAGACGTACGGGGGCGGTCGGATCGTAGTTCACTCCAGCCACAAATGCGACGCGCCGGGTCTTGTGAAAAAGGATGCTGAAGTGATGATAGGGAATCAAGTACTTCGCGTTCCCCACGATTTCCTGGAAGGCAAAGGCTTTGGATCTGGTAGCGACCGTCAAAAGAGGAAATGGCACTTCCATCCCGAGAAACATCGGGTCATAGCCACTGCGTTCCATCGACTCCGACTCACCTGCGGAATCGGCGTCTTCTACTCTGCCGATCCACTTCTTCGACCGATCCTCTTGTGCATCTCCCACAGCTGGGGTCACTACACCACCACGGATCGTGGCGGCCCCTCCTTCAGGAGATCCGATCTCCACAGAAATCCGGATGGGAATGGACAAGGAGGAACCCGATCTACCAGAGCTTATCCCAGGCACGTCCGCCAGCCCCGCCGTCGTGGCTAGAGGTACCTGGGTTCCCGAGTGCTGCGAGAAGGCGAATTGAGGGTCTGGAACCGCGTCGTTGTTCCATACGCTGGGACTGAGAGTGGGAGCTTTCGCTTCCAAAAATTCCGACCAAAGTCTCTTCGCCTCCCCGTCGACCTTCAATCGTTCCACCTCCTGAACGATCTTCGAAGTGCGCACTCCTTCATTGGCTACCCAATGAACCAAACTTGGATCATCGGTTTCCTTTTTCCAGATACCGCCATCCACCTTCAGCCAGCGACCACGTGAATCGGTATTGGGCACACTGGCGTGGTGCACCGCGACCACCTCCCACTGATCATTGAAGACCGGAGATCCAGATGACCCTCGCTCGGTATCCGCCTCGTAATGGAGGACCGTTCCTTTCCAGTCGAAACTGTCGATCACTCGATTCTCACGAATGACGACCTGCTTCTCCCTCCCCAGGGGATGCTGAATGATGTTGACGTGCTCCAGAATGACGATTTTGCCCAATTCCTTGATCATCGGACACCAGACCGCCGGCAACCGATCGAGCTGGGATTCCAGTTGGAGGGCTACCAGAGCAAAATCCAGCCGTTTGCTACTAAAGAAAAACCTATCGGGATCCAGTTCAATGCGGCGAATCCTCGGATGTGGATTTCCATCTCGATCCAACTGATAGCCAAATTCAGCACGTGTGGCCGAGGCTTCCTTTCGGCTCGGCAACACGTGATGATTGGTCAAAAGAAGCTGGGGAGTAACCAGAAAACCTGTCCCATAACGAACAACTCCAGCCTCTTTGCGAGTCACCAGACGGCAGACCGCTTGCGCTACATGGATGGCCTGTTCCAAGAAAGTAGTGAACTGAAAATCCCGGCTGAAATTGAGAACCTGTTCAAATCCCCTTCCGCCTTGGGTCCCTTCGCGTAACTTCGTGTTTTTCGATGTGACTCGCAGCTTCCGACGATCTAATCTGGCCTTCTGATTGACCATTTCGTACTTGCCAGTCGCCCTCGCCTCTGCCACGCGTGCATGGTAGTCCCTTCGTTTGCGGTAACGCTCCGCCGCAGCATGTTGCGCCAATTCGCTGTAAGCGTGCTCATCCATGGGAGCTGCCATGAGGTTCACTTTCTGTGGTAACGCCTGTGCCCAACCCCTCTTTAGTGTGAGGTTAGTTGCGGCACTTGGAACTGTCTAGAGCCAGGGAACCTGCTCGCACCATCCGCTGGGAAGCGCGGGCGGAGCATCTGGTAGAACCCACTCGATTGCACCTCCGGAAGGCCAACAACCCTCCCAACAAGCCGCTCAAGGCAAGATGCATCACGGATGCAAGCGCATGCGGTCTTAGCTTGCAGGCTTCGCGGAGACATGAACCGGTCCACCCCGGAAGTTGCCTTCCAGCATGCAGACACCATGGAGCGAAAGGAATTCGCTCTATGGCATCAACTCGGCAACTAGGCAGTTGCGACTCATCGGCCACGGTCACTAAAGCAATTCACAGCGACGCGCAGTCCGCTGGGGCCGCCCTCTACCGGAATCAGATGCCGGGAGGGAGTGGACCGGAGAAGTAGACCTATCCCTTGTGCAGACCGACTTCGAACAAGATCAGGGTTTGACTCGCACCAGCTTCATGATGCGCCCCGACACATTCCAGTCCTGCACATAGAGATTCCCCTCGCGGTCCCAGTACGATCCGTGAGTCCCGCTAAAGATCCCCTCAATCCACTGGTCCTGAGGAATATTGAAATTGCCACCCTTGGCAGGATCGGGATTGTGCCCCAACACCGCCATGATCGTGTTGGTCTTATCGAGAACCACGACGCGCCCATGCAGATCCGGGACCGAAACATAATCCCCTTGCACCGATGCAGAAGTTGGCATCCCCAATCCGGTGATCACCTCCTCGATGAACTCCCCCTCCAGGCTGTAGTGGACCAACCGCCCCTTGGGCTGATGATTGCGGTCGCAGATCAGAAGCCTCGGCGGCTCGTAGCGGGTATCCAATGTCATGCCATGGCAGGTGTTGAACTCCTGAAGGCCATTGCCCTGCTTGCCAAAATGGGAAACATACTTCCCCGTCTTGTCAAAACGAAATACATGGTTGCTCGCATACCCGTTGGCCAAGTAGATGTCCCCGTTGGGGGCGACGGTGATGGCCGTCGGCGCAAATCGGTCGAGATTCAACCCTGACTCGGTGGGATACTTCAGTCGAAGAACCACCTCTCCCGAATTGGCGACCAGTTTGATTCCCTCGCCTGCGTTGTTGCGAGCCCCGTAGATGTATTCCTTCCCGTCCTCCATCCGAATCTCCATATCATGAAGTTCGGTGTAGTCCTTCCCCAAGTAGCTTTGAACCACCTTGCCCTCAGGGGAGAAGACAAAAATCCCCTGATTGGCGCTGGTGTAGATGTTCCCCGCCTGGTCGATCACGACTGCACCGTGCGTTGGCCCAAGGGCCGATGTCCCATCGGGACGCAGGCCCCATCCAGGAACGGTATCGAAGGTCATGATCCCGGTTCCCATACGAACCGGCGCCGCCTTGGGAGACTGCGCCACCAGGGAAGCCGAAGAAAACACCAGACACAGTACAGTCCAGAGAGTCAGAGAGGACTTCATCGATTTTTTCCTTCCAAAAGAGTGCGTCAGCCGCCAAGTGCAAATTATAACAAGTTCTGCAGCGTCCTATTCAAGCAGCAAGATGCTGGAAGGCTGTAGCCAGTACACCCACCGCAGCAACCTCTTTGGATCGTTACCCCACCCACCCTGCTTCGGAGCTCTCCCATGAAAGATCGATCCAAACAGATTCATGATCTGCTGGCCAAATTCCAGGAGGAGAGCCAACCTCAGCAGTTGAAGCAACGCTTGGAAGGAATTGCCGAAGGGCAAGGCACCCCGAGAGATGGTCAACTCGAATCGCATCGGACCTCGCTGGAATCGATGGAGGCAACGCGTAGCCTGGAAGCGCTAGATCGACTGGAACGAGGTCAATCGATCGACGGCGAATCGCAGTTCATGCTCGAAGCGATCGTGATGCCCTACTATAGGCCAGTCGTCGATGTGCACAAAGATGCGATCATCTCCGAACAGCTTTCGGATCATTGGTCCGAACTGTCCCAGCCCCAGTGGAAAGCATGGGTCCATTCCAAGGTGCGCGCCGTAGGACGACTGGAAGCACCAGGAGTTCTCTACGCAGGCAGCGCCTTCCTCGTGGCTCCCGACCTCCTAATGACCAACCGTCACGTCGCGATCCTATTCGCGCAAGGTCTAGGACGAAAGGTCCAATTCCAACCTGGACTCAGCTCGCAGATCGATTTCTATCGTGAATTAGGCAGCGACGCTTCGTTGAGCCTTCGGATCGAGCGGATCGAGATGATCCACCCCTACTGGGATATGGCGATTCTGAGAGTCGCCGGGGTCCCTGCAGATCGCAAGCCCCTTCTTCTGGCTGCCGAGAGACCAAAGGAACTCGCCAACCGAAAGGTCGTCGTCATCGGCTACCCCGGCTTCGACCCCAACGGCGACCAGGAGTACCAGCAGGTTCAGGCGAGAATTTTTCGCGGCAACTATTACGTCAAACGATTCCAGCCCGGGCAACTCCGAGAGATCGCTTCGATCCGAAGCTACAGTCAGAAGGTCGATGCCCTGACCCACGACTGCTCGACCCTTGGCGGCAACTCGGGGTCGGCCGTCATCGACCTGGAGACCGGGCATGTCATGGGGCTCCACTTCGCCGGCGCCTACCTCCAGGCCAATTACTCCGTCCCTTCTTGGCGTTTGGCAGAAGACCCCCAGGTGGTCCGCAGTGGCGTCCAGTTCGCAGGAAACGCTGGAACAGCTACCGATTTCTATCACCCCTTCTGGAAGGAAAGCGAATCGACGCAAGGGCTGGAAGTCACAACACCACCCCCAGCTCCATCTCCCGTGAACGCGGTCTCATCGACCAGCGGCGACCGCGGGACAACAGCGACCATCGCCATCGATCTTCCCGAAGGTCGATGGACGCATATCGATATCCCGATCGAAGTCCACCTACGATTGCAGCTCCCCACCTCGGCGAAAGCTGCAGTGGAGCCGCGAGCCCCAGAAGCGAAGGGTGCGGCGAGGCGCTGGGTGGAACAAGCCGAGTCGCTGGAGGGTGTGCTGCGAAAAGGGACACCGGCCGCCGATGTGCCAGGCTTTGATAGACAGTCCTTGGAGCAAGATACCTTCTCCTGGCGGACCGCGCTCTCGGCCGCCATCGCCAGCAAGCTCGCCTACGAAGACGCCGATGCCATCGAACAGACGGTGCGCCAACGCTGGGGAATGAACCACTCCGAATTCATCCAACGCGACAAGACCGAGTGCTTTCTGGCTTGGAACGATCGGCAAGCGATCCTTGCGTTTCGAGGGACCCAGATGACCAACCTCGGAGACTGGCTGACCGATCTGAATGTTCTTCCAATCACGCGCGATTATGGAACAGTCCACCGTGGCTTCCTGACCGCATTTCAGGTGGTCCAGACTTCCTTGGAAGATCATCTGCAACGGCTGGAGGGCATTCCCCTTGTAGTCACTGGCCACTCCCTAGGGGGTGCGCTGGCGACGATTGCCGCCGCCGAATGGCGCGGACGCCATTCCATCCGAGGTGTCTACACGTTCGGTCAGCCAGCCGTCGGGCGCAGCACCTTCCCGCAGTACATGGGACTCCACTACGGATCCAAGTTCTTCCGGATCGTCTACCGCGACGACGTCGTCGCCCGAGTCCCCCTCACGTTCGCTCACGTCGGAAAACTCTTCCGCTTCGATCGCTCTGGCGACGTCTCCCATCGCATGGAATCGGTCGACTCATCCACCGACGACCTCCTGGTCGTTGGCGATGACCTCCCAATGCTCGATGAAGTCGAGTTCCTCCTCTTGAAGCAAGAACTGCTTGAGGAGCAGATCGCGGTACGTCAGATGCAGGCGCAGCGTGCCGGCTTGGAGTCGATCGCGCTACCCGAGGGGTTGATCCCGCGGGTCTCCCACCATTCGCTCGATCGCTACATCGCTGCCGTACGGCAAAAAGCAGACGGGACACCGGTGTCCTAGCGACTGCTGCCTTCGTCACGATCGATCCAGCCGTCTTTACCCTCCCAACCGATGGGGCCTTCGGGATCCGCCAGGAGGGAATTCTCACGACTTCTGCGGCGCCAGATGGTAGCGCGAACTAAGATGCAAAGAGGCGTCGCTTCAAGCCACCTTCTCTCACCGCCGCGCGGCCTCGGCCGCGCATCCCCCATGGCCCCTTCGCGGAAACTCTCCGATGGCCTCAACCACCAACATGCAAGAACAGGAAGAGAACCAGATCCTTCTCGAATTCGCAGCGCTCACCAAGGGGCAGCGATCGGAATTCATGGAAGCCCACGGGCTACCCAAATCGCTGTCGAAAAAAAGCGATCTCATGGCCCGCATCCGGGAAGAGCTCACGAAAGGCTCCATCTCCATCGACCAGATCGTCGCTCATCTGGATCAAGTCGTCCCCTGGGGAAAGCAGCACGTCTATCTCTTCGATGGCCCCGACGTCTCGCTGAAGCAGTGGAAGAAACGGGAGTGGCTGGAGCAACACCTCAAGGAAGAGGCTCCAACATTCCATGCACTGCTGCGAAAGCCGGCATCGATCGGACTTCCTCCGCAGTGGGCACCAGCCTCGATCACGCTCTCCGAAAAGCCATCGACCCTTCGCGTCTCGCTGGTCCGGCGCCGCGAATGGTGGGATGCTGCCCCGGAACTCAATGAGCAAGGGGTCACTGAGGAAGGAGAGGCGGTCGAGTATCGCGCATTCATCAAGCGATTTGTCCGGAACTTCGTCGCCTTTGAATGGAATCTCGATACGAACCAAGCGATGCTTCAGATCTCGCAGTTGCCCCGAGAGGACCTCTACGAATCTGTACGGCAGGAATTCGAATCGCAGGTCGAGCCGTGGCTCCCGGCCCGGTCCTTTCGTGTCGTCCCGCTCCGAAACGCCATACGAAAACTGCTGGAAGAGGAGCAGAAAGGGAAGGGGAAAACCCGCACACAGGAATACGATCTCCAGTCCAACCTGGGGCGCAGCGTCGTCGCGCGCAGCATCGATCCCAAAGTTTCGGTATTCGGCGAAAGAACACTCGACGATTTCCTCGTCGCTTTCTCGAAAAATGGGGTGCAGCGCGGCGGCAACTTCTTCTGGCTGCCGGGCCAGGGATCCCCGTTGGATGATGAACTGCGAGTCTATCTGGTAGGATCGAAGCATCGCATCAACTTCACCTCTCCCTCGTCCGAACCGGTGGTCCGCTATGTCCTTGGAGAAATTCGACACCGTTGCTGACGCTCACCCGCACCTTCGCCCGGAGTTTCTGGCACTGCGGAAGATCCTCGCGGAGGCGAGCGCTGCAGCCAGCCTGGAACCCGCGATCCTGGCCGCCTCCACCAACCTGCCCGTCGCCAGACTGGAAACGGCTCTGGAGAATCTTGCCGATTCCAAAGTGCTAGAGTGTCGGCGGCGGTGGCATTGCGACGCCTGCCAACAGGATTCTTGGGACTCGGTCGAAGCACCGATCCATCAGTGCTTGCACTGTGAAGCGCCCATCGCAGCCAACCCAGACAGCTACAGTTACCTCTATCAGCCCGCCGCGACTCCCTCCCCCAGCGACTCCCTGGAATCGACCGGCCAGCTTCCCGATAGCTTCTTTCGCGATCCACCTCCTCTCGCTCTGAACACCTACACTCCGCACGATCGCAAAATTCTGAAAAAGCTCTTCTCCACTCTTTATCAGACACCCAATGAATGGTCGGCATTTGTCGCAGGGAGTCCATTGAGCGACCGACTAAGACCCAACCTACGACTCGACACGCAGGAAGCTTGCATCGCTTCCCTTCTCGATCGACTTCAAGCGCTCCGCAAATTGGGGCTGTTCCTCGATGAACTCTCCAAGGAATTCGAACGCCAAGATATCGCGGCGCTCGCACCCTACATTCGCGAAAACTACGGAGAGGCACTTGCCGATGCCGCATTCGTTCAACCCAACTACCCCGGCCTGATCGTCGACAATAGCCGCCTTCAGGAACTCACCAGCGTCCTTCCCTTCATGGACATCGCAAGGCTGGAAAAATGGGCTTCGAGCACCAAGCGGCTGGTATGCAAGGTGCGCTGTGGACCGGACGAAAAAGGGACTGGCTTTCTGATCGGCGAACGCTGGGTACTAACTTGCCATCACGTCGTCGCCAGCTACATCGAACCATCCAAGCGAGGGCAGATTGCAGTCCAATTCGATTACTTCGCCAAAGAAGATGACGGGATCGAACCGACCCCATGGCTCCCTTGCGACCCCAACTGGGATATCCCCTTCAGCCCTCATGGCCCAGCCGACCTTCTGGACCAAGCAGGGATACCCAAACCCGATGAACTGGATTTCGCCATCCTGCAACTACCTTCCAAGCCACCTGGTCAGCGTGGCGCGCTGCCACTATTTGAATTGCATCCGATACCGACCGTTCCAGGAGCCCTCATCCTGCTGGCCGGTCATCCAGGTCCCTACCAGCTCCAGCCGATCCAATGCTCGATCGCCGCCCCAGGCTTCGTTTCGCTCAACAATAACCAAACCCGGTTCAGCTATCGGAACAGCACCCTGAAGGGCTCGTCCGGATCACCGATTTTCGATCGTCATTTTCGCTGGATCGGCCTGCATCACAATCGCGGTGCATTGCGTAAAGATCACCCATCGATGGTGGAAGACAATCGCGGCATTCCCGGCAAAGCGATCGTCGCATGGCTCCGTCGACACAGCAAAAACAACCCTGCCGCCAAAGCCGCAGCCCTGGCGCTAGGGGTACCGATCGATGAAACTACCGTGAGCTGATAGGGCGGCGCGAACCTTCTTCCATGCCGATAGGTCTCGTTTCTTCAGAGAGGGTAGATGCGACCAGGAGGCTGCAAGCATGCCGCGTAGTGACGGGAAGTTCGACTACCATCGAAGGCAGCTGAAGGAAGCCAGAGCAATCATTCGGAACCGAATGAGCTGGCTGGCTGGGTTTCCGGTCTTCCAACCAGCGGCTCCGTTCCACTGGATACGACTGGAAGACTTTCGCCAAGGCCTCCCCGCGCAGCCGATTTCGATCGAATGGATACGGGGCAGCGTACAAGGAATCAAAAAACTCGAACTGCTGGGGGACGACACCTGGCAGCAACTGGGCCGCGATTCCCAGTGGATCCATCGCGCCACCGCCATCGTCCAATGGGCGTCGCAAGAACGGACTCAACCGAATGCCTCGATCGATTCTCTGCTCTCCTCCCCCGCCTTCCCAACTCGTCTAGCGCGCACTTACCGGCAACTGGTCGCAGACATTCCCGACCTACAACCGCTGCTAGCGACCGTTCTCTTTTCCCTCGCCAGCGCACCTAAGGCACCCGATCCTCAGGAGCTGCGGTGGATCGAGCGGCATCGGGATCGGTTGATCGCTCTGCGAAAAAACATTCCGTCCAGTAGCCCCCTGCGATGGCTTCGAGCGGCTTGGTGTTTTTTCGAACTGCGCAAGGAGCTTCCCGAGTGGCTCGGCCACTCCCTCCTGGACTTGGTTGGCAAAGAAGCGCTTTGGCGTTTGGATGCCGATAAGCCGCATGGGCAGCTACTCGATCTGCAACGCCAGATATGCGATGCGGTCTTGAACCCGTCTTGCCATGTGTACCTGCATGAACCCGGCACCGATTCGGCCGCATCGCAGACCGAAGGCTTCCTCCACCGCTTGGTGGCGATGCAAAGTAAAGAAAGAACTTCCGCCATCGCGCTTCTGGGGAAACTGGTCGACCAGGGATGGGCAGAGCGATTGGAGGCAATCCAGGGAAAGATCGATTCTCAACTAGCAATTCTGATCCAAAGCCTGGAGGCATGGGAGCATTACCCAACAGGATCCGAATCGGATCAACAGCATCGCAAGCTGATGCGTGAACTGGCAGACTTTTCCATCCCACCACACGAGTTGACGGAAGCAAACCAACTGAGCCCCCTGCTGCACTCGGTGGAACGATCCAGCCAGCACCCCAAAAGAACCAAATCGTGGTTGGAACTGCTGCAGAGGATTCCAGGCGATTGTGCGTCGATGAAACGTTGGCTGTTCAACCGCTGGGAGAAGGTATTGCGACATACGCTTCGATACCAGGAATGCGATTCCAATCTCGAACGATGGAAAAAACAGCTGAGCTGGCTCTTCACCCAAAACCCTAGGCAGCATCTGTTGATCGAACATTGGCAAAGCCAGATGCTGCTGCCTCGGTCCGACGTCGAAGAATGGATCGGGGAGATGATGACCGAGTCGTATTCGGCAGACCAAATTCATGCCACCATGGAGACGTTGACACACTTGAACCGACTCCGGGACTCCCTGCCCCCAAGCGCCTGGCAAGCGATGCTCAAGGTAAGTGCTGCGGCTCCCGGCGCGGAACGAGCCGCCGAAATCCTCGATGCGGCAGTGAAGTCGACCTCCTGGTCTGGCACTTCGTTCGAAGACGATCTACTGACGGCGATGCAGTATGCGGATCCAGCCCCCGAGGTGGTGGCGATCCTGGAGAAGATGGAGGGGGATGAACAGTCGTCTTGGGAATGGACGTGGCCCGAGAAGAATATCCCGCACCCACAGATTCGACAGATCGCTCGGCAGCATCTCCTGGAGGGGAATTACAACGTCGTCAAACGCCTGATTCAGGCCGCCAAGTTGTCCAAAGGCAAGTCGCAGCAATGGCGAGGACCTGTAGCCAGCGCTACAAACGATTGGATCGCTCGGTTCCCGGAGGAGCTGCAAGCGGCTCTGGTAGCTCTCGCTGCCTCCACACCGCGCGCCGCAATCCTAGCGGAGGAGTTACTGGGCGATACTCTACCTTCGCAGGAAAGGCAGCGCCAGGAGATAACGCATCTACGCGAGATCCTCGTTGACCTATCGATGCATGGGAAGGATACCGAGCGATTCGCGCGCGTCGAACGCCGGATTGAGAATCTCCAAAGACGATTGGTCGATCCGGTGGCGGTGTCAGCAAAGCGACTAGAGCATCTGGCGATCAAACTGCGGCGGCGGACCGAATGGGAGTGGATCGAGGCGTTTGAGTCGTATTGCCGCGACTGCTTCATGCAGCATGTTGCCAGCCGACTATCCCCCACACAGATCGATCCCCAACTGCTTCAGGAACCCTACATCGAACTGCTCGATGCCATCCTCCAGTTGACTCCCCATTTCCGCCGCTTGGGGGTCCAGCTGCTGATCGATCGCCACCGATTCCCCTCCAATCCCTACAAAGATCATCCCGCCAATCGACGTTTCATCGAAAAACTAGCAGCCTCAGGGCTCGAAATGGAAGCTTGGCATCCAAGCGACCTGGCGCTGGAAGGCAAGACCGCAAAAGGGGTCGCCTATCGCGTTGGCTTTGCGACCGAGGTGCTCGATTACCTCCAGATGGGAGCCCTCTTCGGTACCTGCCTGTCCCCATCCGAAGGCAATTTTTACTCCACCATCAGCAACGCCGTCGACATCAACAAGCAGGTGCTCTACGGCAAGACCGAAGACGGACAGGTCGTGGGAAGATGCCTTTTTGCACTCAACCAGCAGGGGAGAATTCTGACCTACCACCGGTACCATCGCGATCCAGAAGATGGCTTCGAGCTACTGGTGGATCGATTCGCCGACCAATTGGCCGATCGAATGAGAACGCGCCGTGCTAGCCGCGGCAAGGTTTCTAGGCTGGTTTCCTCGCGCTGGTACGATGATGGCGCGATGAACCTGTCCAACAGCATCGATTGGGAAGCTCAGGAAGGACCACTCGCCGAGATCTTGAAAGCGAGTTGTACCGACGAGTTTCTTGATCGTCTGGTCCAACTTGCCGGCTCTCCGGATGAAGTCGCCATCCACCTGGAGCCGCTCTGGTCGAATGAACTCCTCGCTGCACAACCCGAACGGATGCTTGCGCTGGCGGAAGCCTATTTCGAGCATGCCGAAATCGAAGATTCGATGCGATGCCGATTTCTTTCTGCTTTTCGTTCGCATGGTAGCCGAGAGCTTTACCGAAGCTTTCATCGTCGGCTTCCACTGAAGCAACTTTGCCAACTCGCGCGAAGATACTTCTGCGGAGACTGCATGAACTTCCATGAACTGGGAACATGGATCAGCTTTGGTGGCTTGATTCTCGACCACAGCCCATCGGCCGCGCTAAGGCTCTCTCGACAACTTGCCGACAAGTTTGCGGCTGATCCACAGACAAATGGAAGGAAGGAACATCAAGCCTTTCTGGAAGAAGTTCGACGTCGCCTTGGTAATCGCTGATTCCTTACATCCTTCCACCAACCTTATGATCCAGCGCCCCATAGCGCCAAGCGATCGATATCCTCCACCTTCATGTATAGGAATCTCTGAAGAATAGAGAACGCAGGCAAGCTGCTATCGACTTCACCATCGCCGCCTCGTTCCATCCCCGGGCTTGCAGTGAAACGAAGAGATCTTTCATCGGTTGGTAGATGGGGATGCAGGAGCTTCCTGGATCCTGCCCATCCGACTGCCTATAATTCGGTGGTGGTTCACTGGATTGGTGTTCCATCCTTCTTTTCCTCTTCTGCAGGAGTCCAGCATCATGACGAGTCGAGGTCCAAAGCGAAATCGTCGTCTATCTTGTGAAGCCTTAGAGAATCGCCTGCTGATGGCGGCGGATTTTGCGCCGGGTGAATTGCTTCTGCAAGTGGAGGTGGGACATGAATCGGACGTGCAGCAGCACTTCGTGTCTCGCGGGGGACGGACGCTGGAGATGATTCGAACGGAAGCGATGAAAACGGCAGGCAGCCCTGGTTTGATGCGCGTCGCGCTGCCTGCGGGTAGCGATGTACTGCAGACGGCTGCCTCGATGATGAAGATCCCGGGAGTCCTTTCGGCTGATCCCAATTGGTGGGTGAAACCATCGATCGCCAACGACCCGTTTTACACATCGGGCAGCCGACTTTGGGGACTCTACAGCGACGACTCCGGATCGCCCACTGGCCCTTCCGGGACCACCAATCCCTTCGGCAGTGCTGCGGAAGTGGCATGGCGAGCGGGCCATCGCGGTAGTGGAACGGTGGTTATCGGGGTGATCGATGAAGGACTTCAAGTCAATCACCCCGACTTGGCCGCCAACGTCTGGGTCAATACGAGGGAAGTCGCGGGTGACGGTATCGACAACGACAACAATGGTTATATCGACGACATCCACGGCTTTGACTTCTTCAATAATGATAGTACGGTGTACGATGGCACTAGCGACGATCATGGTACCCACGTCGCAGGAACGATCGGTGGCGTCGGCAACAACGCGATCGGTGTTGCGGGGGTCGCCTGGAACGTGAAAATGATCTCGGCCAAGTTCCTAGGCCCCGGCGGTGGCTACACGTCGGATGCCGTGCGGGCACTCGACTATTTGACTGCCCTGAAGAACAGTGGTGTCAATATCGTCGCCACCAACAATTCCTGGGGTGGCGGTGGCTATTCATCCGCATTGCATGCAGCCATCATCCGCAGCGCCAATGCTGGAATTCTGTTCGTAGCCGCCGCCGGCAACAACGGAGCCAACAATGATGGCGCAGCGTATTACCCAGCGAACTATTCCACTCTTGTACCCGCATCTGGCCAACCTGCTTCAACCTACGAGAGTGTCATTAGCGTAGCCGCTATCGCCTCCAACGGGGCCCTTGCCAGCTTTTCCAATTACGGAGCGACTCAGGTCGACATCGGAGCACCCGGGGTCGCGATCAATTCGACCCTTCCTGGCAACACCTACGGCGCCTACAGCGGCACTTCGATGGCGACTCCGCATGTCGCCGGTGGCGTCGCGCTGCTGGCAGCATCCAACCCCAACTGGACTGCCAAGAATATCCGTGATGCCCTACTGACCAGCGCCAAGCCAACTCCCTCCCTGGTAGGAAAGACAGCGACCGGTGGTCGATTGGACTTGGCAGCCGCCCTCAATGTGGCCCCACCGATCACCCTTTCGATCAGCGGGTCAAGCGTCCAGGAAGGGAACTCCGGTACCCGACCGCTGGTATTCAATGTCAACCTCAGCTCCGTAGCCACGGTTCCGATCACGGTCAACTACGCGACTGGTGGGGGAACGGCAACTGCAGGAGTCGATTACCAAACGACCTCCGGCGTACTGACTTTCAATCCGGGAGAAACTTTCAAGTCCGTTCCGGTCAATGTGATTGGCGATACACTCGTCGAGCCGAATGAAACCTTCGTCATGACACTTTCCAATGTTGTCTCCAGTGTCCCCTGGATGTTTGGCAACTCCTCGGCCGTTGGCGTGATCACCAATGATGACATCACTGGCATCTCGGTTTTCCCAGTGACCGGATTTGAGAATGAGGGAACTTTCTGGTTTCGCCTAGGTCTTACCGAGCCGGCTACCGTGCCCATGACGGTCCGTTTCACCACCAGCAATGGAACGGCACAAACAGGTCCCCGAGGAGACTACCTAGCCACCAGCGTTACGGTGCGGATCGCAGTTGGGGTCACCAACATTTTGGTGGGGGTACCGATCGTCAATGATGTGGTGCGTGAATCGACCGAGTTCTTCAATGTGACCCTTTCCAATCCGGTGAACGTTGTCATTCAGACCGCACAAGCCACCGGCACCATCCTCGATGACGATGGCGTAGGAAGCGTCACCCCGCAGTCGCGGGCTCTGCTCGATTCCCTCTTGGCCGATTCTGCCTGGATCGACTCCCTTTCGGACTCCAGCCAGCGGCGCCGTATCCGTCGCTGAGCGTAGAAGAAGCCGGCGATCTTACCGAAGCGAAAAGCCGACTATCCAAACGGTAGTCGGCTTTTTTGTTCCATCTGCGATCTCTGTGGGCGGAGATCCAAGCTAGCCCGTGAGACGATGGGGCAAGGGGGAGTCGGTCGGACTGACGCGAAGACGCCAAGGCGCGAAGAAAGACAAGTAGCAGTTTGCCCTTTAGCTCACTTCGACCTGCTCCATGAGAGATTCATCCCGTCGATTGGATCGGCAACTGAAGGCTTCAGCCCACAGAAGCAGTCGACTGGATATCCAAGCAGCCATCGCAATTGGGACTGGGCTCTCCATGGCTTCGTGCCTTCGCAGCCTCACGCGACCCAAGAAGGGGATCTGCAAAAATCGATTTCCGACCCTCACCCGTTCGTGAGCCAACCCCATTCCGGCTGCAACTGCCGCTGAGGCTCATACGGTTGCCTGTTGCCACCGCGACTCCCATTGCTCCCAAAGGGTCACCGTGGAGGCGAACATCCATTGCTCCTTTTCGATCCCATCCAGCCCCATGCGGGAAGCGAGCGAAGCTGGACGAAATTGGACCACCTGGTCGCCTCGCAACTCAATCTCACATGCCTCCGAAAACGTCTCGTCCTCCCAAACCACGATTCCTATCGACTGGATATCGTAAGGTCGTCCGTGCGTCAGCCGGTCCTCGATCTGCTCGCGAACCAAGTGCACACCACATTTTCGGTAGAAGCCCTCCAGAGCCAACTCGTAGACCTGACGCTGTTTGTCGTCTATTTTCGCCAACCATCCTGGCTGGATCGTCGCTGCCACAATCCAACCACTTTGCTCCTGCAGCACCAGCTTCATCGGCGATGACGAAAGAGTCGGCGATTCGATATCGACTGTGAAGCTGTTGGTGGCCGCTTCGATGTGGGAGCAGACCAGCGGATGATCTCGCCATGCATCGCACCGCTGCATGAGGTGAAGAAAATCGCGTTCCACAAAACGATGGATCGCTTCGGTCACGTGGTGCAACGACTGCAATGCGGCGCGGCGACGCGAAAAACGTCGAAAGGACGGCGGCTGCTGCTCCAGCTTCCGCAGCTTCCGAAAAATCTTGGGGAGCGTTCCCGAATGGAAGCCAGGTCTCAATAGCCTGGCGACCGATTCCCCATGACTTCCCACCACCACCTTTCCTAACCGCTCCCTCCGGTTCGCTCGAAACAGACGCCAATTCTCCTTCAGTTCCCAGACGGCAAAGCCAAAGAAGCCAGGCAGAAAAAAGATATTGAACCAAGTGACCGATCTGGCCAATGGCTTTCCGATGTACTGACCAAGAAACCGCACCATGTTTCCTTCCAGCATGATCAGGGCCGGAAGAAAAATTTTGTGGGCGACGGTGACCACAGGAAAATGCTTCACCGGGTGAAACGTCGGTTCGATCAGCAAGTTCACGTAGATGCGAATCAGGAACGAAACCACTGACCAGATCACCCCCAAGACCGCCTTGGCGATCAACGTAAAGACGTTTTCGCGACTGTGAAACCGCAACCACTCATCGACCGCATAAAGCAATCGTTCGATCGCCTGCAGAATCACACGAAAGCCATCGACAAACCAATCGATCACGGCAAAAAGAAGCCTAGGTCCTAATTGGTGCCAGACTCGCACCGCGCCCTCATAGGCCAACTCCTGCAGATCCCGGCCCCAGCGTGTGTTGAGCGCTGCGCTGAGCAGCGCTGTGGATAGGGCAATCGACTGCCAAGATGCCCCCTTTCCTCCCACCACCAGCCAGATCCATCGCTCGCCAAGCCACGTGATCACCAAGGGCAGCAATACCAATCGACGCGTCAACTGCAACGGCACCGAATTCCAAAGCTGCGCCAGCCATTCCCAGGGGAGTGCTTCCCGAGGCAACTCCACAACCAGCCAGTGCAACCATTTCCCTGCCTGCACCAGCAAGTCCCAACAGATCTTTCGAAATCGTGGGGAGTGGATCAGCGCCATCAGCACCAGCCCAACCGTCAACACCCAGTAGAAGGTGTCCATCTGCCGGGAAACAATCTGGTCGACCGCCTGATCGGCCGTCTCGGGTGCCACTAAAGGGGCATTTCCGATCACTTCGGGATCTAGCGATGCGGCACCCAAACCCTCCACCGGCTGGCTGGCCAACGACTCCATCGCACCTGCGTCGGATGGCTGCGTCAGTCCCTCCGCGTCCATAAAGGTAGCTTCCGCCTTGTCGCTCTCCTCTAGCTCTTCGGTTGCCTCCGAATGCCCAACGTCTCCCTCGGCCACCGCATGATGATGCGATGGCTGGAAGAGATGCAGGATATGGCGGAATCCTTCCACCAGAACCAATGCCCCACCAAAGGGAAGGATCAAAAACAGCGTGGCGAATCGTCCCCAACGCGTTCCGAAAAACAGCGCGCTGATCATCTGGATCCAGCGCAGATAAAAATCACCTCGGCGATAGACTCCATCGAGCGCCACATCCAGCCGCTCGTCGGCCTGCAGCAACCGATCGCCACTCCACAGCTCTCGCGGTCGTTCCAGGTCGGGTAACTTCAAATCATTCCGACTGACCGCGTCCCGCAGATACCCCATCGACAGGTACCCACGCTCGGCGATGCTATCCAGGGAATCCTCGATCAGTTTGTCGAAACCGTTCTCTTCGGGAACGCCATGAGGCTCCAGCCCCACCTCTCGAAGCGTCTCCTTCAGCTGCGGGCGCAACCGCTCCCGCATCTGCTGCTCGGAGAGTGCCCGAGCGTTTTCCAAGAGATGAGTCAGCTGATCTCGCTCCCGGCCACTCAATCGGACATGGATCAGTCGCTGTGCAGCGCTGGCCAGATGCTTGGCCATCGATACTTCCTGAAGATTCGGCAGCGGTCGGCGAAGCGGTCGCCTTCCCAACGAAGCGATCCACTTGATCAGGTCGATGCGATACGAAATCCGCTCGTGATCCAAACAGACCTTCTGTAGGTCATACAGCAGCTTTCGCTCGGCATTCCAAAACCCCTGCACAGCCAACTTGGAAAGCGCCGTCAGCGATCCTTCCCAGATCGGCTTCTGCCGGTCAGGGAACTCCAGAGCCGCTTGCAGGCGGTCGACCAACAGGCGGACGTCATCGGCCGAGTTCTTTTCCGCGATCTTTCGCTTGGCGGATGTCGTCGCGCGCTGAGCCGCTTGAAGGCCACGGCAGATGGCAAGAACGGTGTTCCCTCCTTCGCGAGCTCGCGCCTGACCTCGTAGCTGCGCCGTGTATCCTCGATCGGTTGGGCTGATCCCCAGCCCCGTCGACCAGCCACGGCGAGCCAGCGCTAAAGCGGCCTCGTCCCTAGCATCATGAGGAGTCAGGTCCGGCTTCGCCGACCCCTCCAGCTCCGATTCGCGAAACAGCCTCGCAGCGTCGATCCCCTCCGCCATGCGACTGCCGATCTGGGGCACTCCCGCCAGCGAAGGAAACCACACCGGTAGCAGATCAGGCTCGAAGTAAGCGAACTCCAGATACCTGGCCACCCACTCGCGATACGCTTCCACGCGAGAGTCGGGATGCATCAATCGCAATTCGCTTCGCAACACATGGTGGGCTTCATCGAATTCCACCTGCCCCAGAGCGGCGATGCGCGCCTGCACCTCTGGCATTCTCTTGGTATCTTCCAAAGGCAACAGCAGTCGATCGACCTGTGCATGGAACAGCCGACGCCACACCTGCAGCTTCAGCTCCTCCAGGGGCCAGTGGTCCAGCTCCCCTTCCTCCGGTAGCGCCACCAAAATCGCCAGCTCCGGCAGCAGCTCAAAGGAGGTCAATCCCAACTCGTCCGGATGCACCCAGCCCTTCAGATCCTGCTGACGCACCAGCGTGCTTTCCGCATGAGGGACTAGCGAGGAGACTTGGCCGAGGCCCAGCCGCGATCGAATCACGCGCCGGATGACTCGCCCTTCCACCAGATAGGCCGATACATCAACTCCCCAAAGAGCGCGTCGCAGTTCGTCGATCCGTCGCGTCTCGTCAAACATGACCGCCTTGGCCTTCCTGTCGCCCCCTGTTCCATGTTCCAAGTCGTTTTATTGTAGCACCCCCTCGAAACTCCAGCAGTCGCCAAGTCGTTCGATCGGGCCGACGCCGACAGCTTCATCTGCACCTTGCCAAATCCCTTTGCCCACCCCAACCTTCCTCGATGCCAAAAGTCGAAAGATGGAATCCCTGCTGTAGCAGAAAAACCTACCGATCGCTTCGATCCGGAGCCCCTAAAGCAACCCCTCCGCTAGTTTTCCGAACAAGTCCTGTTCACCCAAATCCTCTCCCACGGCTATCATGTCCCCAGTGCATTTCACTTTTTCGCTCGCTTCGATCCAGAGGAACAAAAAATGATGCGACGACTTGGGTTGCTGGCTATCGGTTGCTTGCTCCTCTGCGCTGCAGCTCCGTGGGGATGGGCGGTGCAGCGTGGCGAGGGGGAATTGGAGCATACGAAGGATTCGCTGCAGACGGTCAAGGAACTGGTCGAAGCAAAGAAGGCGGTCCTGGTCGATGTCCGAGATCTAGTCGAATGGAATGATGGCCACGTCGATGTGGCGGTCCACCTTCCGTGGCGCGACCTGCAGGACAAACTGACCGAAGAAGAGGTGCGGGATAAAGTCCCCAAGGACAAAATCATCTACACGCACTGCGCGGTCGGCTACCGATCGCTCAAAGCCGGCAAAATCCTCCTCAAGTACGGCTACGACATCCGGCCGCTAAAGCCTGGCTTTGACGAGTTGGTCAAAGCAGGCTTCAAGAGCGTTTCGGAGAAAAAGTAAGCCGGCTGCTTGCCACCGACTCCATCGGTCCATTCACTCTCCGTGGCTCTGTGCCTGCGTGAGAGACCATTCGGCGCAATCAGGTTTTTCCCCTGGTTGCCCCTCCGACCGACAGGGTTCCCGAAAGTGTTCAAGGTCCCCCCACGTCGTCACATTCTAATATCCATTAGAATGTCGAGCACTGCGGCATGGGGCCTAGCCACTTTTCCGAGTACGACAGCTCGCGATCGCTCGATTCGATTGTTTCGCAATCGGGCCTTCTGATTGCTGTCTTCCCCTTACCGCGTCGCAGGCAGCATCGCCCCCGCATGGTGCGATCATCGCTCACTCCTTCGGCTGGCTCAGAAAAGCCCCTCCAGCGACCGCAGCGCGATTGGCTCCCGCGATGCGAACGGCTCGCCATAGCGAGCCCCGATCGCCTTGCCCCAGTAAGCCGCTTCATCGCGAAATCGATCGAGGGGTGGCGGGTCGATCTTTTCGCGCCCCGTCACGAATTGACTCTGGTAAGCCGCGATCGATCGGGACTTGGCATCCCAGTGGTCGCTGATATCGACGATGAAAGCGGGCTGGGGTGCCAGCTTCAGGTGGATGCAGTAGTAGTAAAAGATCCTCTCGGGATGATGGGGCTGTCCGGGCATGTCCGACTTGGTCAGCTTGGCCCAGAACCGCGCCGCCTCCACTAGCTGTGTGGCGGCGACGTGATCGGGATGCGCGTCTTCCCAGAAGGGGGCAAAAAGCCAGCGGGGTCGAGTGAGTCGGATCAGCGATGCCAAGCGATGGCGATTGGGAAGCGTTGCTTCGAGGTAACGGTTGGGGAGGCCCAAGTTGAATCGCCAGGAAAGCCCCAATGCCCGACTCGCCTTTGCCGTCTCGGCCGCACGAATTGCCTCCGATCCAAACGGCGTCGGTTCGCCGGTGGTCAGGTCGACCACTCCCACCTCCATACCCTTCTGGAGCATCAGCAAGATCGTCCCCCCCATCCCCAGTTCCGCATCGTCGGGATGGGGAGCGACGACGAGCGCGTCGAGCGGTTTTTTCAGCGGGGGCAACCTATTCCAATCGATCGGCAATGCGTCAGGGATATGCATCGGCAGGTTCGTCCACAAAGGATTTTTCGAGAGTTCGTTCCGCTTGAGCACCAGCACGAGTGCGATAAAAACCAGTAGCTTCGGCTCCGAAGACGCAGTGAATCCTGAAGAGCCGCATTTTGAGCTGCGCTAGTCACTTAGCGTTGGCAGATGCACCAAGTTTACCAGAAGGTTTTTCCAGGGCAGGGTAGGGCAGGGAAGGGAAGCTCCGGTGGCCCCGGCGTTTCCATCTGCGAATGGGATTCAAGCTCCATGGCAACCGGTTAGGCGAACGCTTCGATTGGCGCCACTTGGATTTTGGCGGGGCGAGGCAGGGGTATTGAAGGGTTTGCCTTGCCTGGGGAGGGAGAGCGACGTATAGTGTGGGAGTCCAAGCGAACCTGAGCCTGGGGCTGCTTTACCTTCTTCGGGAGGTGGAGTGGATCCACTAAGGCGCGTGGAAGACAGGGGGGCGACATGGAATCGACCGGGTGAATTGAAGGGATTGGTGGCGTGACGTGGTTGGTCAGTGGGCCACGTAAAAAGCTGACTACTAAAAGTAACTGCTGAGGAAAACCTCGCACTAGCGGCCTAATTAAAGGCCGCTCGGACTCCAGGGGTTCGTCGGAGACGCCTGACAGTCCGTTGCAATTCCGAATCGTCGGCATCCATACCTGGCACGGTGTCGGCTAAAAAAGATCGGGTTGGTTGATTTCAAACGCGGTCGTCAGCGGTTGGGATCGGCGAGACATAAAGAGACGACTACTCACGTAGATACCGTTCTGGAAGCACCACGGGACCCGGGTTCAATCCCCGGCGCCTCCACTAAAAAGGTCACCGCAACGTGACCACATCGCTCAAGACCCGCTGGTTCACCCCAGCGGGTCTTTGCGTTTCTACCCAATAAATCTAGGGGTTTTGCAATTCGTCGAGCTTCTCCGTTACACAAACCACGGGACGCGTTTAGCACCCGTCGTCACCCCACAAGAGAGGGAGAAAAGGTGTCAGGTACCTTTTTCGCCTTAATCCGAAGGAGACCATCGGGAGGGAGAAAAGGTGTCAGGTACCTTTTTCGCCTTAATCCGAAGGAGACCATCGACTCAAAGGAACTCGTCAGCTATGGCTGTTCAACCAAGACAACCTCGATGAAGACAGTTACCATGAACTTCTGACCGCCCAGCGTGGTGACCTGAAGACGGGGCGCGCCTGGGCCATGAAAGAGAACTTTCGCGATTTCTGGAATCGGCCATCCGAGCGTTCTGGCAAACGGTTCTTTGACCACTGGTACTCTTGGGCGATTCGAAGCCGACTGGAACCTATCAAGAAGATAGCTCGAATGCTCAAGAACCATCTTGGTGGACTCTTGAGCTACTTCCGGCATCGCGTAACCAATGCAATCACCGAAGGTTTCAACAGCAGAATTCAATCCGTCAAAACAGCAGCCCGAGCATTTCGAAACTTCGCAAACTATCGCTTGCGAATCCTCTTCTACTGCGGCAAGCATCGAAATGATGCCGCACGGCTGCCACTAAAATGTCGGAAGAACTTGTTCCCTCAGCAAGAGACCGCCCAAAAGGAAAGAACTTGGTGATTTTTCCGGATAAATTGGCGAAAGGCAGCTCGTGCAAAGTAATCGCAAAGGAGGAACTGCCCCCTCACCCCTCGATGTGGTAGGCAAATAATCATGCATTTTTGCATGTTTTCGTGCTTTCCTTGGTCTGGGATGGGCGATACGATTTCACCGGAGGACCAAATGGCTACGAAATCGAAAAACACCAAGCAGACATCGAGTCGGATTATTCCAATTCCGGGTCTACAAGGCGTCCGCGTTGTTCGAGTCAAGAACGGCGATACCAAGCTTGAGCTTAGACAAATGCTGGGAATGCCGAGAGAAGTTTTTGGAAGGCTTGTAGATGTTTCTACGCGAACAATTGCCGACGTTGAGGCAACTCAAAAGAAAGTCGAGAAACTTCGACGAAACTACATCGCAGTAAGTCGCCTTTGCGACATACTCAGCGAAGTTGTCGATCGTGATTGCCTTGGAGAGTGGTTCAGGACTCCCAACGACGCCCTTGATGGATTCAAGCCAATTGAAGTGATCGAGCGAGGCGAAATCGACCGGCTCTGGGATTTGGTTTATCGGCTTCGCTCTGGTATGCCAGGATAATTGGCGAGTCATTCCAAGCCGATGAAACGGAAGAATCTCGCGGATGCTCGGCTTGCCGAGAACGCCCTGCAGTTCATTCCGCTGCAGCCGCAGGGGATAACACCCGAAGTCACAGTCGATCTGCCGAGCGGCTTGGTACTTCCCATCCCCACCGATCCCATGACTCTTCAGCCTGTCCTCCAGGTTCTGATCCAGTTGGGGGCTAGCCGCCAGTCATGATCGGCCTCGTTCATCATCTGAAGATCTACGCATGCACTCAGCCGACCGACATGCGCAAAGGCTTCGATGGGCTCTCGGGAATCGTCGCCCATCTCTTGGCCGAAGATCCACTGAGCGGCCATCTGTTCCTCTTCCGCAACCGCACGCGTGATCGACTGAAGATCCTCTACTGGGATCGCGACGGGCTGGCCATCTGGCACAAGCGACTGGAAAGAGGGACCTTCCAGTTCCCAACGGATCTGGTCAAAGATCCGTCGCCATCAGGCAAGGCACAGATCACTCCCAATCAGCTTGCGCTGCTTCTTGGAGGTAAGGATACCTGCAGGCCGATGCCTACAGCGGCTATGACGGGATTTACCTCGATTCTGGGGGATCCATCCAAGAGGTGGCTTGTTGGGCGCATTGCCGAAGGTATTGGTACAAGGCCAGGGAGGTCGATCCTGCGCGCGCGCACTGGGTGATCGGCTTGATCCAGCGGCTTTACGACGTCGAAAAGCGCGCCAAGGGGAAGCCACACCAGGAAAGTCGAGAGCTTCGGCAGAAGTATTCGGTCCCGTTGCTGGAGGAGCTTCGGGTTTGGATGGATGGCCAGTTGTTCCTGCCGAAGAGTCCGACAGGCGAGGCGGCGCGGTACACCCGGAATCAGTGGGCAGCGCTGAACCGGTATGTGGAGGATGGTCGGCTGGCGATCGACAACAATGCGGCCGAGCGGTTGATGAAGCCAGTGGCGATCGGACGGAAGAATTGGCTCTTTCTGGGGAGTGTGGAAGCAGGCTCGCGAGCAGCGGTGCTGATGTCGCTGGTGGCTAGTTGCAAGCTGAATCAGGTGGAGCCGTGGGCTTATCTGCGCGATTGCTTTTGAAAAGCTGGCTGGACGATCCCCCGGTGATTCTCTGGACGACTTGCCTCCTGACCGGTGGCTGAAGGACCACTCGAGTCACCGGTGGTCGATTGGTTCGCTACGTCAGAAGGAGCGGGCGACCTGAGCCTCGAGCTCGTCGTCCAGGACTCCCACCGCCCCATCCCGACACCCCTGCAGCAGTCATCCCGCCAGGGTGTACTTGGGCGTGCGCATACCCTCCGCAAAACGAAATCTGGCAAAAAAAATCCGAATTTCTTCTCCCTCAGAGCGCAGTGGGGCACTTGAGAATTGACTTTCTCTGTAAGGGACGGCATTACCGCGAAGGATCGCTGCAGATGTACTCGTTTGGATTACGGAGAAGCAATCCATGAAGATTGTGCAAAGTGTTTTGATGCTATTGGCGGCGGTAGCAAACTCGATGATGGCCAGCGCAGCTACCATTCCAAGCTTCCAGGTGGGTGGAACTACAAGCAGTCTGACCTATGGGCTTGCTTTTGGACCTGGGACCGGTCCGTCGGGGGTTGATGTAACTGTCACATTCGATCCGGCCACATGGACCGTTTCGCAGCTCTATGACGTTGGAAACAGTGGGTTGGGTGTCGGGGATAATCTCATTTTCGCTGGCGGAAGTATTGCTGCAGATCAAGGTTACCTTGGAAATTACTATTTGGATTACGTTATGAAGGATTTAGTGGTTTTCACCACATCCGAAGGAACTTTCTCTTATGACAGCAAGTATCTCGGACTCTCGCCATACCAAGACAACGTTTCTGGCCAGTACTACTTGGATCCTTCTATTCCCGCTTACAACATCTCAGACTCGGACCTGCTTGCCTATTCAACCGGAACGATAAATGGTCCAGGTGGTTCAAGACCGGCGGATCTTTTGATTTTCGTAAATCTTGTCGATTTCGTTTCTTCGGGAGATAACTCGGATCTAAATTTTGGAAGCGTTTCCTGGGCGATCTATGCACCTGCCGTGCTGCCTGTTCTGCCAGCTCAAGTACCCGAACCGACCTCGATGGCAATCTTCGGCCTAGGTGCAGTAGGTATAGCTTATCGCGCCCTACGCAAGACCAAGGTTTAGTCGCTCGATCGCCGTTTTTCTGTTACGGTTTGGATATTGATATTGGAGAGTCTCTCGGATGCATGCCTGTCCTGAGAGATTTCCCAGGTGAAATCCTCTTTCGAATCGTTTTGCATTTGAGTAATCGAGCGACTAAACTACCGTGCGCATTCCGACTTTTACGCTAATTGCGCCGGGCCAATACAGATGCACCATCCAATCCCAAGCGGATCCGTTACCGGAAAACTTCGACGCGCAAAGCAGGGAGATGAACTTGCTTTCGAGTGGCTGTGGCGCCGGTACCACAAATCTATTGTTCGCCACTTAGAAACAATCGCAAGAAACAAAGGATTGAAACCGATTGAGCCTGAGGATGTCGCACAGAACGTTTTTATCGCGTTACACGAAGGATTGAAACACGGAGCTTTTCACGCTCTCGATGGACGTTTCCAACTTTGGAAGCTCTTGACTATCATTGGCCTGCGGCAAGCAATCAATTCGGCAAAGAAGAATTCCCTCGAGCGTCGTTCCATACAAAACTCTGCTTCTTCTGGTTTTCCGGTGATCGATCAGCGATCCAACCGAAATCTTAAAGATGCTCATTTCGTTGAGGCTTTTCACGAACTCAGGTTCATGGAGGAAATCGAGCATGGCTTGAGTATCCTGGACAGGGAACCGCCAAGCCAACGACTACGTGAACTTGCGATTCTCAAAATCAAAGGGTACAGCAACACCAGGATCGCTGACGAATTGGGTTGGACTCGCAAAACCGTCGCACTACGACTGAACTTGATCTTTGAAATCTGGAAAGAGGCGTCCGAGGCATGAACAAAGAACTGCTCCGTCGCATCTCCATGGAGTTTGAACGGATCGAGCAGGCAGTTGCACAGGGCCAAAAGATCGAACTAGATAATCTCTATCCAGATTTAGTCGGGCAAGATCGAGAAACGGCGCTGGCTGAAACAAAAGAGCTACTCGAGGAATTACAGCAATCGAAAGGTTCATCGTCACCATGGATCTCGGCCGCGTCGATTAGCGCACGATACGAACCGCTCGAACCGGTTTCTGAAGGTGGCATGGGAAAAATCTGGGTCGCAATCGATCATGATTTCGATCGACAAGTCGCCATTAAGGAGATCCTACCTGAGGCTGCAAACGACCCTCGGATCCGAGACCGTTTTTTGAGGGAATCGCGGATCACTGCGAAGCTTGAACACCCTGGGATTCTACCCGTCTACAGCAAAGGCACCCACGCCGACGGTCGCCCCTTTTATGCGATGCGTTGGATCTCTGGCCAAGGATCCAAGACACTGCATGAAGCAATCTACGAATTCCACTCGGGTGAAGGACATCCTGAAACGACTCAAAGGCTCCGCTTTCACGATTTGCTTCTATGTTTAGTCTCTGTTTGCAAAACGATAGCTTTCGCACATCATGCGAAAGTCATTCACCGGGATCTCAAGCCCGCGAACATTATGGTCGGTCCGTTTGGAGAAACGTTTGTACTCGACTGGGGGCTTGCACTGGATCTCTCAGAACCCGCGGCGAGTGAACCAGCACGTGCCTTAGAATCGCCAGATGCGTTCCTTGAAGGAACTCCAGGATTTGTAGCTCCTGAGTGCCTCGTTCACCCACTATCAGCAGACGCTCGTTCAGACATTTATTCGCTTGGGTTGATCCTTTATCACATTTGTGTTGGTAGCTCTCCTTTTACCCAATCCCAAAAACATACTCCGGAGAAAATGCATTCGGCAGTTGCCGACAACTTGGTCGAGCAGCTTCGCCAAATCAACCCGAGCATCCATCCAGCCTTAGAAGCCATTTGCAAGAAGGCAACTGCAATCGATCCTGCGATGCGGTATGCAAGTGCGAATGAGCTCGCAGAAGACTTGAATAGATACCTAAGCGATGAACCCACGCAGGCTTGGAGGGAACCTTGGCGTTATCGGGCCGCTCGTATGGTCAAGAGGAACATCGCGAGTGTCATGACCTTGGCTGTCGCAACTCTGCTAACACTCGCCGGAGCCTTAGGGTACTCGTGGATCACCTACCGATACAATTTCGATTTGAGAAAAAAGTCGGCAGATCTCCAGGAAGCACTTCGACAGGAATCCAGGCAAAAGCAGTTGGCAGTCGAATGGGCGGAATTCGCCAACAATCGCGAAGAACTTGCAACCCAAGCGATCGACACATTTTGGAGAGAAGTAGCTCATCACCCAAAACTTCGATTCTCAGAGGACTTCCAGGAGCTTAAGCGAAACCTGCTCAAGCGTCCCATGGAGTACTATCAAAAGCTCTCGGATTCCTATCGTCAGAATGAAAAGCAGTCCCCGGAAGCCATGGCCCATTACGTCGACTCTCGCTTGGAGTTATCGAATCTGCAATTGGATGGTGGAGATTGGAATTCCGCGCTAAGCAACCTCGAACAGGTTTTGCAGGATACCGATCGATTTATCACAACCTTACCAATAATTGACGACAGTTGGCTTTACCGCCGTGCACTAACAATGAAAACTCTCGCAAGGATCCATGCGAATCGAGGTGATCCTGAGGCTTCGAGCAAGTTCGATACATCCTTCGAAGAGATCACAAATTCGATTTCAATAAGCAAGGATTTAGACCCAAAGTTCGAAGTTCTCTTGATCGAACATAAGATCGAGTCGACTCGAAAGTTGGTGTCGCAAAAGGACTTGCCCGATGCGATAAAAATCGCGAAAGATGCGTTGGAGCGTTCAGGGAAACTATGCGAACGTTTCCCCGAGGATAATCAGTACATCAAACTAAAAAAGGAAGTACTCAATGATTCTGCGCTGCTGGATCTTAGGGCAGGAGATTTAGAGCAGGCGAAATCCAAGCTTGTGCAGTTGCTCAAGGAGCATGAGTCGGGCTCTGCCGGTGAGGAGAAAGACGACTACGATCAAGAGCATCAGCATGCGGCGACATGGTTCAATTTAGGGGTCGTTGCCCAGAGATCGGGTGATCTCCACGATGCGCTCGAGCATCATAAACGGGCGCTGCGTATTCGCGAGTCACTTTCACAGCGATATCCAACGGTGAGCGAGTTTCAAAAGGTGCTCGGTCATAGTCACTTGGCAATCTCTGATCTTCAGATGCGTCGCAATGAATTTCAGTCGGGTGTTGAATCCTACCGAAAATGGGTTGAAGTCAATCGTCGGTCGCATGCAAAACAACCGGATCATCTACCTCAGAAAATGGAACTCGCTTCGTCGCTTCACCAGCTAGGGCATTTCGAAGAAGGATTTGGAAATAACAAGGCGATGATTTCAATCTTTGAAGAGGCATTGCCACTTGCGGTGGAGATTCAGCGATCCATTCCAAATGATCCGATTTGGTTGCGCCATCGTGCGGAACTTTCGGAGCATTTAGGAAACTTGTACTTCAAGGATGATCGTTTCGTCGAAGCCCTAGAGCAATTCGAGCAGGCCTTTGCTGGATTAGAGTATTTCGCGACACAACCGGAGGCGAATCCGAAGGATCAAAAGACCTTTCGATCGATGATCTTGACGATGCTCAAGATTGCAGAGCGAATAGAAGACAACGAAAAAATCGAATCGCTTCAGAGTAAGTGACCGGCTCGAATTTTCTGTACCACTCGCTATGAAGGTAACAATTGGGTAACGGGTGAGGTCGGTGGCACACGCGTGTGGTGCTGGAGCGTAGGCGCAGCCGAAGCGGAAGCAACACACGCGGCT
>JBILTR010000030.1:0-63277 GCA_044371425.1 Pirellulaceae bacterium
TGCTCCGTGCTCGTGCTCGAAAGACTCAATTGCATATCGACGCTTGGTTCTGGTGTGTTCGCGGTCCGGTCGATCCTTGCCACCGGCCACAGCGGCGCACCAACGTCTCCAATCGCCATGAGGTCATTCGATCGACGACCGGCTCACACACCCTACGCAAGCCGCGCCCTCCCATCCGAGTTTCGTGCTCGTGAAAAACCAATGGCAGATCGGCGTTGGGTTTCTGTCGGATCGCGGGCGGAGCGATCCTGCAGGGGCAAGACTGCATGGCCGAGGCGGCCATGCCACACGAAGACGGCTCACACACTCTAAGGGGCGGTACCCGTGATCGAAAAAACGCCCATCGCTGACCGACTTCAGCTACCAGTCAGTTCGCGGACTCGTTCCATGCCCCCTGGGATCCATGCCAAGAGTTGCCGCTGGGTGAGGATCTTGATCGGCTGGCCATCGGCCTGGCGCTGGGTGGCCTGAGCCACTTGGGCGATGCCGATGGGCTGGTCGGGTTGGCTGGATGGAGCGGCTGCGGCCTGGCCCAGGATCACTAGATCCGTCTTCAGATTTTGCCGTCCCTGCACGGTAGCTCCCATCGCCTCCAGCAGCAGCAACGATTCTTCGATCGGCATACCGAAAAGCGTTCCGATCAACGCCACCGACTTCCCCTCCAGAGGGCGGACTCCATGAAGCAGTTGCAGCCAGCCGTCCAAGTGCGCCAGCTGGTCGACGGCGCGGGCCGTTCGCGATCGGCGACGGGGTGCCGGCGCCACAGGCGCTTCCTCCAGTTCGCAGGCCACCTTTTTTCTGCGCATCGTTCGTGGACCAATCAACTGCCCCAGTCGCAATCGGCCGCGTGTGATCCCCAAGTACTGCTCGAGGTGCCCAAAGGTCTGGCATCCGGTCTTGGCCGCAGCCTCCAACGCCACTCGGGCGCAGGTTCTAGCATCTTCCAGCGCATCGTGATGCCGAAACACGATCCCCAACCGCTCAGCCATCGAACTCAGACCATATCCATGCTCCTCGGGCCACGCGCGGCGCGCGATCAACCGGGTGCAGCTGTAATCGAGATCCGGACAGGCTAGGTCGTAGGTCGCCAGCGTCTCACTCAACACCCGCATATCGAAAGACGCGTTGTGTGCGATCACCAAGCGTCCTTCCAGCCAGGGAGCGATGTGGCTCCAGAGCTGATCCCACTGGGGCTCCCCGGCTACCTGATGAGGATGAATCCCATGGACGGCGATGCAATGGGGACTGAACTCCATCGACTTTGGCCGAATCAACCAGCATTGTTCCTCGCGTATCTCCCCTCCCTGCACGTCGACCACCGCCAGCTGGCACGGGCTGTCGGGACGCTGGCTGGCCGTTTCGAAATCGATCGCCACAAAGTCCATTCCCCTCGCCTCCTTTCGCTGCCATCCACCTTTCGATCTTCCAGCTTCCGATCTTCTGTGGAATTCAGCGGACCGGGTCCAATCCCAGCAATCGTCGCAATAATCCAATCTGACCTGCATGAATCGACTCATGAAGCGGGCAAAAGAGAAAAGCCCCCAGCTTGATCGGCCACGCCGCGTAAGGCATTTCGGTTGGCTCCAGAAACTGCTGCCAATCCCATCGCTCCGCTTCGCGATGCGCCGCCGCGTCGATCCGCCCCAGCATCTCCAGCAACACCTCGCGCGACTCGCACTGCGACGGCTCGGGGGGCTGCGTTCCCCGTCCATACTTCTTCCGCAGCCAACCTGGCATCAACTCCAAATCCCCTTCGCCTCGCCCCCGTTGCCGAAACAGCATGAGGCCGTACTGCGAAACAGCTAGGTGGCCCACCTGCCAAGCCAGGTGCGACGTGGTCCCTGAGGGTTGAACCGTCCAGAGTTCCTCGGGGATCGCAGCGATCAACTGCAGGGTGTAATCGCGCGCAAACCGCATCTGCGCCAGCGTCTGATCTCGCATCGCCTCCACTTGAGCCTGCGTCCAAGAAGCGATGGGCTTTGAAACGGATCGTGAGTCGCCATCCATGAATCGATGTTCCACAAAACTCGAGATTCCCCAACGGTCTACGCCAACGCGAGAGTATATCAGCTACCTGTCCCGTAGGGTGTGTGAGCCGGTCGTTGAACGAGCGACCTCATGGCGCCGGGGAAGTTAGCGCGACACTACGCTTCTTTGCGGGGATCCAACCGACCGCGAACACACCCTACCAAGTCGGAAGTCCCGTAGGGTGTGTGAGCCGGTCGTTGAACGAGTGACCTCATGGCGACGGGGAAGTTAGAGCGACACTACGCTTCTTTGCGGGGATCCAACCGACCGCGAACACACCAGAACCAAACGTCCATCGTCCAGATCGGTGTGTTCCGCCGTCGCGACCACCGACCAAGGGTCATTTCCCTTTTTCAGCTGTCGAGCGCATTGGGCAATCCTTCGACGACCGACCGCGAACACACCCTACCAAGACAGAAGTCCCGTAGATCCAAGCGTCCTTCGACCACCAGGGGAAATCGCTCTCGGGAATCGAACGCATGTGATAGACTGAGGTTCCAATCGAGACAGCGCACTGGACGTATCGTCTCGCGGATCCGCTCCTGCAGCCGCCCCCAGTCGAACCATGATCTACCTCGATCATCACGCCACCACACCGGTTGACCCCCGAGTCGTTCAGGCGATGCTCCCCTGGCTAACCGAACACTTCGCCAATGCAGGGAGCACGACGCATGAGCCGGGCCGTTGGGTGGGTCAGCAGACCAGCGAAGCGATCGCCACCATCGCCTCCCTGCTGGGGGCTCAGCCAGAAGAGCTGGTCCTCACCAGCGGCGCCACCGAAAGCAACAATCTAGCGATTCTCGGTGCCTGCCTTCACCCCCGACAGAAACGACGCAAGGTGATTTCGGTGATCACCGAACATCGCGCGGTGATCGATCCGATCCAGCGTCTGGCGACGCATGGATTTGAAATCCAGTGGCTTCCGATTCACCCAAGTACCGACGCTCGTTGGGGTCAGATCATTCTGGAAGAAGCTCGCAAGCAGATCGACGACCAGACGGCGCTGGTCAGTGTGATGCTGGCGAACAATGAAGTTGGGGTGATCCAGCCGATCGCAGAGCTGGCCGATCATTGCCGCAGCGTCGGCGCACTGCTGCACACCGATGCGGCGCAGTGCTTGGGGCGCATGCCGATCGATGTCCAGGCGCTGGGCGTCGATCTGCTGAGCTTCTCAGGTCACAAGGCCTACGCCCCCAAGGGAATCGGTGGCCTTTTCGTTCGCCAGCGCCCGCGCCTGGTCCGCCTGCTACCGCAGGTCATCGGGGGCGGCCAGCAATTCAATCTCCGCTCCGGGACGCTCAACACCCCCGGCATCCATGCCCTTCGCGCCGCGATGGAGCTGTGCAGGCAGGATCTTGCGACGGATACGGACAAGCTAGAACAGCTCGCCAGTCGGCTCCACCAACTGCTCCAGCAAGGAATCGATCAACTCGCCCTCAACGGACCCGATCCGCGTCGCGCACCACGTTTGGCTGGCAATTTGAATCTGCTCTTCCCGGGGGTCGAGGGACAGTCGCTGATGTTGCGGTGTCCCGATCTGGCGTGCAGCAGCGGCAGCGCCTGCACCTCGGCGCAGCCTCGCCCTAGCCACGTGCTCACCGCCTTGGGGCTGGATGAAGATCAGGCGCGATGCTGCGTGAGGCTAGGGATCGGCAGAACCAATACGCTTCCAGAAATCGAACAGGCCGCGCAGTGGCTGATCGATGCCTACCGTTCGCTGCGATCCTGACCCCAATCGACCAGGGCCCCTTTTTGTTTGGATCAGATCGATGGCTTGGGGGAGGAGATCACCTGGGGCACCAGAAAATCGTGCAGCCCCTCTTCGCCTCCCTCCGACCCAATGCCGCTCTGTTTCACACCCCCAAAGGGGATCTCCGCCTTCAGCGGCCGCCACTCGTTGATCCCCACGATCCCCACCTCCAACTCCCTGGCCACCGCCTGGCACCGATCGATGCGGCGTCCGTAGACATACGCTGCCAGCCCCATCGGCGTCCGGTTGGCTCTTTCAATCGCTTCCTCGATCCGATCGAATGCCATCAGCGGAAGCACGGGGCCGAAGATCTCCTGCTGAGCGATCGGCATGGCATCCTCGACATGGCGGAGTAGCGTCGGTGGATAGAACCGATCGTGCCGCAGGCTCTTGTCCTCTTCAAACGTGCGATTCTGGCAAACCACCTCCGCCCCTTCGGCGATCGCCTGATCGACCAAGAGTTGCACTTTCTGGCAGGCAGTGGAATCGATCAGTGGACCGGCATCGACGGCGCGATCCAATCCATGCCCCACGCGCCGGGACATCAGCTTCTGCTGCAGCAACTGACAAAGCCGTGGTTCCACCTTACGGTCGACCAAGATTCGATTGGCGGTGACACAGACCTGCCCCGAAACAAATAGCTTCAGCTGCACCAATTGCTCCACCACCTCCTCCAGGTTGGCATCCTCTAGCACCAGAAACGGCGCATTGCCACCCAGCTCCAGCGCCACGCGTTTGACCTCGGGCGCGGCGGTGGCCATCAACCATCGCCCAGTCGCCGTCGACCCAGTCAGGCTCAGCACACGCACCAGCGGGTGCTCGGCCATGATCTTTCCGACGCTTGGCCCGGGTGCCGGCACGATCTGCAGCACGCCCGCCGGTAGGCCGCACCTCTGCATCAAATCTCCCAGCGCCAGGGCGATCAGTGGCGTTTTCTCGGATGGCTTCCAGACCGCAGTGCAGCCAGCAGCCAGAGCGGCGGAGATTTTTTTGGCTCCTTGCGCCAGCGGGAAATTCCAAGGCGTGATCAGCCCTGCGACACCGATGGGGCGCATCTGGATCTGAAACTCGCGAGCCGCATCGGGGTGGGGCTGGATGCGACCGCTGATGCGTCTGGCCTGTTCGCCAAACCACTGAAAGAAACTGGCAGCGTATTCGACCTCGGCTTCGGCCTGCGCCAGCGGCTTCCCTTGCTCGCGCGTCAGCAATCGCGCCACCGAATCTCGTTCGCCCCGCATCCGGCTGGCGACCTCCTTCAGCAGTTCCCCTCTCTGAAAAGCCGATCGGGCTTGCCAAGGCCGCAGCGCCGCAGCAGCTCCTTCGATCGCACCGGCCACCATCCCGGGTGTCGCATGCGTCACCTCGGCGATCCGCTGGCCGGTCGCAGGATCGCAGACCGGATCGGTTGCTTCTCCTCGCACCCACTTCCCATCGATCCACGGATCGGTAGGAAAACCAATCTGTTCATTGGAATCCATCGGTCACCATCTCTTGCTGGAAGGTGGATTGCATCAGGTCAGCGTTCGATCGAAGAAGATCCGCAACACCTGGGCCAGTTGCCACTGGATGAACCAGTGTCTTCGGATGGCTGGAAAATCTCGACCGTTCAACCAACTCCCACCTGATAATAGGCAGGCCAAAGCGCATCGGAAATCACCAGCCCCGATTCAGTCAGCCGCAGTCGATCTTCATGCAGTTCCAACCACCCTGCATGGCGGTGTTTTTCCACCTGCCTTTCGATCGATTCGCACAACGGACCGGGGCAGGCTTTCTGGAACTCCGACCAGACGATTCCCTCCAGCCGTCGCAATCCAAAGACGAATCGATCGCGCGCCAGCGCCTGGTCGTCCAGCCATTCCCTTTCGGCCACTCCCGACTGCCCCGCATCCAGCAGCTTCAGGAACTGGCGCGTGCTGCGATGGTTGACGCTTCGGGTTCGCCCGACAAACCGCGCGGCGCCCGGGCCGAAAGCCCACCATCGCTGATCCGACCAGTAGACCTGATTGTGTCGACTGCGATGCCCCGGCAGGCAAGCATTGGAAATCTCATAGTGATCCCAGCCGGCATCCTGCAGTCGATGATGTAGCCAAAGATACATCTCCAGTTCTTCCTCTTCCGCAACCGACTGCACCTCCCCTCGCTCACGAAGACTCCACAGCTTGGCTCCCTTCTCGTAGGTCAGTCCATAGGTGGAAAGATGCTGGATCGGGGAGGCGATCGCCTGCTCCAAATCCCGCTGCCACTCCGGCAGGGTTTCCTGCGGCGCAGCGAAGATCAGATCGAGGCTGACTTCGGGAAACCAGCGACTGGCTAGGTCGATCGCCTGCTTCAACTGGTCCCCCGTGTGGTCTCGATCCAGTCGCTGTAGTTTGCCGCGATCGAACGACTGGCCCCCCAGACTGATTCGATTGACCCCTTGATCGGCCATGCGGCGACAGGCTTGCTGGTCGATGTCGGCGGGATTGGCTTCGATCGTCCATTCCGCCCCCGGCTCCATTGGCAGCCAGTGACGCACGATGCGGCACCAAGCATCCCACTGGCCCGGCGGAATCAGACTGGGGGTTCCGCCTCCGAAGTAAAGCGTCTGGACCGGCTGCGGCTGGCTAAGGAACGAAAGCTCTTTCTCCAGCGCCGCCAGCCACTGGTCGGCCAGCTGCGGGTTCCAGGGCGCGACGGTGAAATTGCAGTAGTGGCAGTGGTGATGGCAAAAGGGAAAGTGGAGGTAGGCCGCGCGCGGCCAGGGACCCTGGCCAGGATCTCCCCATGCTGCAGCGGCCATCGGAGCGATCCCGCCAGATGCATCGGGCATGATCAGTCCAGCCACAGTTTCAAACGTCCATCCAGCATGTCGGGTAGAGCACGATGGACCAGTCGGCGGATCTGAGTCAGCGTGTAGCGGGTGCTGAAGTGCCCGCAGATCACGGTGCGATTGCGAAAGTAGCTGCGACGCTGCACCAGATCGTCCAGGTGCGTGTGCCCATGCTTGTGGATCAATTCCTTGCGATGGCTGGGGGCCAGGAACGTCATCTCGGTGATCAGTACATCGGCGTCATACATCACCGGATTGTCGTCCAGACCTTGCGCGGTGGTGTCGCCCGCATAGGCCAACAGCGGATGCCGCATCTCGGCCGATACCTCCACTCCCGACAAGCGGATGTCCCGGATCTGATCTCCAGAAAGCCCCTGGTACTCGGCCTTGAGTTTCTTTCGCCGCTCCCAAAGAACAAAGCCGATGCAGGGGATCGAATGGCGCATCGCAACGGTGGTCACCAGCAGCTCACGCGATAGCTCAATCTCCATCCCCGGTTCCACGCCGATCAGCTGCACCGGAAGGCGGCCGCGATCGAGCCGCGTGAAGGCTTTCAGCAGTTGATCGATGGCAGACAGACTGGCGGCCGGCGCGTAGATGGTGGGGGGATCCATCTTCATCATCCGCCGCCGCGCGACGTAGGCCGGCAGCGCGGCGATGTGATCCATGTGGGTATGGCTGACGAAGTAGGTAGGAGTCCCCATGTGATCCCATGGCTGATTCCCCAAGTCGAATCCCACACGCAGTTCAGGGATGCGCCAGTAGGTCTGCACCGCAGCGCGGGAATATCCCTCCACCGTCCATGTCCCCTGCGACCACTGCAGGCTGGGACAGTTGTCGACCGGGATATGCTCGATCGGCGACTCGTTCGACTCACCTCCCTTTCGCTCCTGCGACTTGGGGCGATTCCGATCTGGCTGGTCCACCGGCACTCCTTCCAAGAGGTTCCAAAACCTCATCCACCATCAACTATCCGGGAACGGAAGGCGCTGTGCATGGCCACCCTTCGATGATCGATCGTTCCGTAATGGGAGCCCCCCGCGAAAGCTCGCGGATCCCCCTAACGTATCTTCCATCGTCGCAAAGTATCGTCCCCAGGCAAGCTCCCTTTTAGCGAACAGGGAACCGGCGGGAATATCGAATCGGACGGGGCGATCGAGTCGGCAGAAGGACGGAAACGGGTTACAGCCGATTGAGCTTACGGGAATAGAGGATGACGACGGCTCCCGAGAAGATCAGCCCCCACGGCATCCATTCCTTGGGCCGGAAAGTCTGAGGGGGAGCCAGGTTGGGCTGGGAGCCGCCGAAAAGCGACCCCGAGGAGGGTGCGGGTTGCGCGGGAGTGGAAGCGAAGGTCGCCGAGTCGACAACGAGGCACTGCACCCCAGCAATCGCCATCGCCAGGCCAAGACCGACAAAGAATGGACGCCACATCACGATACCGCCCCCCGTCCCATGAATCGCTGCCACCCAAATCTCGCCCCGCCAGCTCATTGCATCCTCAGGTTTCGTCCTCCCCCCCACCCGCTCTTTGAACTAGCCAGTTGGTTTCCGTCTGTAGCGATCGCACCCAGGGAAGGGAACTTGCCGAGTCGATGTCGAATGCCAAGCAGGTCGCAGGCAGGTGAGCGATTGGGCTGGATGGCTGGGAGTTGCCTGGGCTAGCTGCATCGTGAGCTCAGTGCCACCAAGCCGTCTCTCTATCGCCACCATCATTCGGCCGGCAATCCGCCTGGCAGCACAACGGCAGTTGGACATCCACTGAGCTGTGACTTAGGGCGGTTTAGGTGACTTTTTCTGGTGGAAGGCTTGGCATTGGCAAATCCAGCGGGGATACTGGAGGTCGAGTCGGGAGGGCCCAGCATCCTGGCTCTCGCCTCTGTACTTCCTTCCTGTGTGGAACCATCGATTTTTCGGATTGGAGCATTTGATGAAACGACCATCCAAGGCACGGCGCCAGTTTTTGAAGACCTCTGCGGCAGTCTCCGCCGGTTACTGGGTTGCTGGTGGGGTATCCCCGAAGGAAAGCCGATCGGCGATCGAGGAAGTCCGTTTTGCCTGCGTCGGGGTGGGTGGGAAGGGACAAAGCGATTCGGATGACGCCGCCCGCGCCGGGAAGATCGTCGCCATCTGCGACATCGACGACAGCACGATCGCCAAGCGGAAGGAAGACGACAAGTTCAAGGATGCGAAGGTCTTTCATGACTTCCGCAAGTTGTTCGACGAAGTCGGCAACAGCATCGACGCGGTGACGGTCAGCACCCCCGACCACCTGCACGGCTTTGTCGCCGCGATGGCGATGAAGAACAAGAAGGCCTGCTTCTGCCAAAAGCCGCTCACCAAGACGATCTGGGAAGCTCGTCGCTTGGCCGAGATCGCCAAGGAAACCGGGGTTGCGACTCAGATGGGCAACCAGGGTTGCGAGAAGACAGGTCTTCGCGAGGCAGCCGCCAAGATCAAGGCGGGTGTCATCGGCAACGTGAAGGAAGTCCACGTCTGGACCAACCGACCGGTTTGGCCGCAGGGAATCCCGCGTCCCAAGGGGGAGCCGGTGCCTGCCAACATCCATTGGGATGAATACATCGGCCCCGAGAAGATGCGGGACTACAGCCCTGCCTACCATCCCTTCAAGTGGCGTGGTTTCTGGGCCTTCGGTACCGGAGCGCTAGGGGACATGGCCTGCCATACGCTGAATATGCCATTTGCCGGCTGCGACCTGGTCAATCCAACCGCCGTCAAGGCACGCACCAGCGGCCACAACAGCGAAACCTTCCCAGCCAACTCGCTGATCGAGTTTGATTTTGGAGCGACCGACAAGCGACCTCCGCTGAAGGTCTTCTGGTACGACGGTGGCCGCAAGGTCGACCCCGCGCTACTGGAAGGTCAGAAGATGCGCGATAGCGGCAGCTTGGTGATCGGCGACAAGGGGAAGATCTTCTCGCCAGATGATTATGGAGCCGAGTACTATCTGCTGGGTGGTGCTACCGACAAGGAAGTGGAGGTCGAAAAGAGCCCTGGGCACTTCCGCGAGTGGGTCCAAGCGATCAAGGGTGGCAAGCCAGCGTGGTCAAACTTTGCCGACTACGCCGGGAAGCTGACCGAAGTGATTCTTCTGGGCAACTTGGCGGTTTGGGCTGCCGGGGAAGCGAAGGAAGGAGTCAAGGAAGTCGAATCGCCACTGCTGGAATGGGATCAGGCCGCACTCAAGGTCAAGGGAACCGACCAGTTCGACTGGATGATCAAGCCGAACATGCGGGAAGGTTACGAAAACATCTTCTAGTATCGGTCTTCGCCAACAGCAAAGCCCCGACAAGATTCATGAATAGCCCAGGCGTTCGCCTGGGCTATTTTTTATGCCGCACTTACGCCAATTGGGGTGCATGACGGGTCAACGGCGATCTGTTTTCGTTGGTCCTTTTCGCAACAATGACCATCCGAGGGCAACGCCGGGGATGCGGAGGTTAACGTCGCGATGGTTAAGTCGATCGCATCCATCGACATCCGCTATCGTTGGCCGCGTTGCGGCATTTGGTACACGACGCATCAACGTCGGTTGGTTTGCGTTAGACATTTTCGCAACATGACCTACCGAGGGCAACGCCCGGCGATGTGTCGTTTGGAATTGCAAGGGGTCTGTCCATCGCAATGATTGACGGTGGCGATACATTGGCCGCAACGCGGCCAAATACGAAAGCCCAGGGCATCGCCCTGGATGTGGGGATGCGGAGATTCATTGCCCAACCACATGGATGCCATTCCACAAACAGCGACGTCCAACATCATTGGCCGCAACGCGGCCAAATACGAAAGCCCAGGGCATCGCCCTGGGTGTGGGGATGCGGAAGTTCATTGCCCAACTGCATGGATGCCATTCCACAAACAGCGACGTCCAGCATCATTGGCCGCAACGCGGCCAAATACGAAAGCCCAGGGCAACGCCCTGGGTGTGGGGACGCGAAAATTCATTGCTGCGGAGAAGCAATGGGCAATTGCCTCGATTGCATTTTCAATCCAGGTAGGTGCTCTGTTTGGCCAGCGACTGATAAAGCTGGTTGGCCTGCTGGGCCTGTTGGGGATCGATCTTCCCTTTGGCCGCCTGCTGCGCGATCAAGTTACCGAACTGCCCCTGAAGCTCCTCGGCCGTGTAATGCGCGTAGCGCACCATGTCCTCAATACTGCTTCCAGGCCCAGTCGCCTCCACGGTGAACTTCCCACCCTCCTGGATCCGGACCACCGCTTCATTCGGGTCGCCAAACAGATTGTGATGGCTCCCCATCACCTCCTGATAAGCTCCCGTCAGGAATATCCCCAGATAGTAGTCCTGACCATCCTGCCACTCATGTAGCTCTAGCGTCTCCTTCACATCCTTCAGGTCGACGAACCGATCGATCTTTCCGTCGCTGTCGCAGGTCACATCGACCAGCGTCGCATAATCCTTCGGGTCTTCGTTCAGTCGATGGATCGGCACGATGGGAAACAGCTGACGAATTGCCCAGCTGTCGGGGGCCGATCGAAACAGCGAAAAATTGCAAAGGTACTTCGCCGCCAAAATCGTCTTCAAATGCTCGAACTCTTCCCCCGGTCCTTTCGACTGCGCGGCCTCCTTCAGCGCCCGGTCGCAGATCTCCCAGAAAAGCACCTCCCCCTTCGCCCGATCCTCTAAATTGATCAATCCAAGATTGAACTCCGTATGGAGCCCATCCTTGTGCTCCAGGGCGTCGTGGTAGTACTCCGAATAGTTCTTGCCGTTCAGGTCATCCAGCAATTCCTTCAGTTCCCGGATCGTCTGCGGGTCGTCCTCGTCGATCGTCACCTCGGGTTTGTCGTCGGCAAATGTCTCGATCTCATCCCGGATCGAGGTGATGAAGACGGTGTGGTAGGCGGTCATGAACCGGCCGCTTTCGGTGACCAGATTGGGGTGTGGCACTTCTTCTTCATCGCAGATCGTCTGGACGACGTAGACGACGTCGTTGGCAAACTCCTGCACCGTGTAATTGACGCTGGACTCAAACGGGGTCTTCGATCCGTCGTAATCGACCCCCAGCCCCCCGCCGATATCCAGGTACTCGATCTGGACATCGATCTTCCGCAATTCGCAGTAGACCCGCGCCGCCTCCTTCATCGCATTCTTCACCCGTTTGATGTCGGTGATCTGCGAACCGATATGGAAGTGGAGTAGCTTGATATGGTCGCTCAGCCCGGCTTCGCGGACGATGCGGATGCAGTCGATCAGCTCTGAGGTAGTCAGTCCGAATTTCGCCGCCTCGCCCCCCGAGGAGGCCCATTTGCCCGAGCCGCGCGAGTAGAGTTTGGCGCGCAGGCCGATCCAGGGAGAAATCTTCCACTTGGCGGCCAGCTTCAGCAGCAGTTTCAGCTCATTCAGCTTCTCGATCACCACCACGACGCGCTTGCCCGCCTGAACCCCCAGCAAAGCGGCTCGCAGGAAAGCCTCGTCCTTGAACCCATTGCACAGCAAAAGAGAATTCGGCGCCTGCCGCTGCGCTAGTGCCGCGTATAGCTCCGGCTTCGATCCGCATTCCAGACCACACTGCAGGGGCTCGCTGAGCCTCAGAAACTCCTCGACGACATCCTTGCGTGGATTGACCTTCATCGGAAACACAGGGTAATGCTGACCCTGGTACCCGTACTCGGCGATCGCCGATCGGTAGGCATCCGAGAGGATATGGAGCTGTTTCTGGAGCATCTGGGGGAAGCGCAGAATGAGCGGCAGTTGCATCCCATGCTGCTGGATCAGATGATCGACGATTTCCTTCAGATCAGCTGAATGCTTGCTGTCGGCATTGGGGCGCACCACCAAGTGCCCTCGCCGGTTGATATCAAAGTACCCCGCCGACCAATTCTCGACGCCATACACCTGCTGGATGCGCTGAAGGATTTCGTCACTGTTCAATTCTCAGGGACTCCCAAGGGCAAGAGAGGAAAGGAGCCGGTTAGCAACAAGCGAACCGATGTGTTCCGGGAGAATGCAGGGACACCGCCTGTTCCACCCATCGATTCTGGCAAACCGCTTCAAACCATAGGGCGGTTCCGCCAGCCCGACTGCGTCCAGCGGTCACCCTGGAATCAGTATATCTCATCTAAGGCGAAACGACGCTCAGCCAAAGTGGAATCGTGGTGGTATCCTGCGTGGCAACCCGGGCGGGCGGGTCCGGGGGACCTGCTGGCTTGGCGACGACTCGGATCGCCTGCTGCAGCGGTCGATCGCTGGTCCATTGCAGCACCACTTTTTTGGAGGAATCCCCTTCGTTTTCCGAACGAACCGGAGGGCACTGCAACCCCTCGGGCAATCCTTCGACTGAGATCTCCAGCGGCGTATTCCACCCATCCCGCCGTTCCACTTCCACCGCGATCTCCACCGGCTTGCCCACCTCGCCGCGCACCAGATCCTCGGCCCTGTGGATCCGGAACGATGGTTCGATTGGTAGGATGCTCACCCGAAACAGATGCTCTGCCGAACCATGGCCGAATAGGTCGCTGATGCGTAGAGTGACGACGCCGTCGAAGGGGCTTTTCCAGTCGAGCTTCGGATCGCCGGCGACGCCACCATCGTCTTGCCGCACCAGCCGCTTCCCTTCCGCGTCCCACAGTTCCAAAAGCCCATCGACAGGCAGGCCCAGCGCCTGACTTTCCAGTTGGATCCGCCAGCGGCTGTCTTTGGTGACAGGCCACTGGACCGCCAGGCGTTGATCGGCCAAGCCGAGTTGTCCGCTGAGCATCACAGGGGGTTCGATGGCCTGTGGCGACTGCACCGTCGCTGTCGCTTCCAGCCGTCGTGAAGGGTAGGGGAGTAGATCGGCTGCGAAATGGCTGTAGCCTTCCGCCCAATCGGGATGCCACTGGACCCGATCGGCCAGCGACTGGGGATCGACTTCCCTAGGGGTCGCGGTGATCGCCTCGGGAAGATTCCATCCCACCGGCTGCACCGAATTGGGATGCGCCCTTGAGAGAGCCAGGGGCAGCACGGCGTCGATCCACGGGCCGTCGGAGATCAGCAGTCGATACACCATCGCCTCCCCACCCACCAAGCCGATCGTGCTGTCGGGATTGGAGGGAAAGCCATAGAGCCGCACCACGTACTCGCCCGGTTCGGGGGCAGTGAACACCAGCATGGGATCAAGCCCACGGGAGTCGTGATTGCGAGCGACCACGAGGCCGTTGGCATGCAGCAGTTCCAGGCAGCTATCGAGCGGCGCATCGAGCCCGCGATTGGCGATTGCCTGGACCACCAGTTGCTGTCCGGCCGTTAGTGCAATGCGATAGAGATCGACATCGCCACTTTTCTCCAGTCGCCCCGAAACCGCCGCCGGCAGGCTGGCGATCGACTGCACCTCCGTCCCCCCATTGTTCGGTTCTGCCTCTAGCACTTCGCGCATGCTGCCGATCATCCAAGGCTTGGCAACCGAAGCGCCTTGGGGGCCGTGCAGGCGTATCGTCACCAGGCCTGGCGGCACTTCCGATGCGATGGTGACTTCAAAAACACCTTTGGTTTCCTTGGCCACCAGCGCGATGCGGGGGTCGGATGCGACGGCCGAGATGGGCCAGTCGGGGAGCGTCCCTTCGGCCTTCAGTTCCAGCGTCGTGCCACGCTGGCCTCCGGTGGGAAACCACCGCGCCAGTTCGGGCGGTGCAGCCGAAGAAGGGGCTGCATGGCAAAGCAAGATCGCTGCGACTACCTGCCACCAGAGCCATTTCCTAGAAAGGCCTGGAACGGTGGGGACGGTATCGCTTCGCATGGGTACGGCATCCAGAAGGGTGCGGGATGCCCATTCCAAACAGCTCCGCACGACGCCGGGGGAAGTCTGGGATTGGGTTCCGATTTGCGAGTCCTTCGTATCGATCGGCTGGGGCGGGGCCTTGGCCGCAACGAGGCCAAATTCGGCAGCCCAGGGCAACGCCCTGGGTTCGAAGGAAAGCGCCCTGGGTTCGAACAGCAAGGCTCTGGGGGACATCGGTCGCCGCATCACCCCATCAGTTCGCTGATTGGGGTGGAGTCGCTGACTAGGTGGACGGGGCGTCCTTCCAGAGTGTGGTAGATCTTGCCAGGGTCGATGCCCATTTTGCGGTAGACGGTCGAGACGAAGTTTTCGGGTCCAAGGACGCGCTGGACGGCCGAGTGGCCTTGGCGGTCGGTGGCACCGATCACCTGTCCGCCGGGTGTTCCACCGCCGGCGAAGAGGATCGACATGGCATTGGCCCAGTGGTCTCGTCCTGCCAGCGTCTGGCCGGGCAGGGTGCTGATCTTCGGAGTGCGGCCGAACTCGCCCAGTGCGATCACCATGGTGGTCTCTAGCAAACCACGCGCGTCGAGATCGCTGATCAGGGTGGCGACGGTTTGATCCCATTCGGGAAGCCGCTTTTTGAGTGCACCGAAGAGGTCGGAGTGGTGGTCCCATCCGCCATCGTAAAGCGTCACGAAGGGGACTCCCGCCTCGACGAGGCGCCGGGCCAGCAGAGCCCGCTGACCGAATCCGTTGCGGCCGTAGGCATCGCGAAGCGACTCGGGTTCCTGATCGATATCAAACGCTGCCTGCGCTTGAGGCGTGGTCACCAGATCGACCCCCTTTTGGACATGGCTGTCGAGCGCGACGACGGGATCGGCGACGGCCGGGGCGTCGAAGCGCGGCATGCGATCGACCAGCTTCCGAAGATCGCGGCGCGAGGTGAAGCGAGTGCCATCGATACCGGATGGGAGTTCGACATCCCGAACGCGAAACCCCTTACTGTTGGGGTCGCCGCCCACCACAAACGGAGCGTACGAAGCGCCGAGAAAATTGGGTCCCCCCGAGCGGCTCATGCTGGGCATGCTGAAGTAGGCAGGCAGTCCATGAGGCGCGCGGCGTTCGTAGGCGGCAACCGATCCCAGACTGGGGTGGAAGCTAACAAACGCACCACAGCCGACCGGGATGCGGGGTGGCGCGCCGGTCATCATGTAGTGATTGCCTGCGCCATGGTTCCCTTGGTTGTGGCAGACCGACCGAATGATCGCGTACTTGTCGGCCATCGCCGCCAGCTTGGGAAGATGCTCGCTGATCTGAATCCCGGGGACGCTGGTGGAGATGGGGCGAAACTCCCCGCGAATCTCCGAGGGCGCATCGGGCTTGGGATCAAACGTCTCGAAGTGAGTGGGGCCGCCATCCATCCAGATCAGAATGCAGCTGGAGGGTTTCCGGGAGGTATCCAGCTGGCCCTCGGAGGCGCACAGCTGGCGCATCCTCAGCAGCTCGGTAAAGCTGCCGCCGGCCAATCCGCCAACTCCCAGCTTCAACAGGTCGCGTCGCCTCATCGCATCTCCCTCCCTTGCTTGCATCGTTCCGTCGAGTTCGGTTCCCGGTACGATTCTTCGATCAATCGTTGTAAAGGAATTCAGGTGTATTGAGCAACGACCAGGCATAGTCCTCGATCCACCTGGCTCGGTCCTGCCCGGATGCCTGAAAGTCGGCCACCAGAGCCGCTACCTCTTCGGGGCTTGGCCTTCGACTCCAGCACCGCAGCGACAGCTCTTCGATGATCGATTCGATCGATCGGGGACTTTTTGCCAGTTGTCGGCATCGGCCCTGCTCATCGGCGAACCGATTTTGGATTCCTGGTGCATTCATTAGATGGAGTGCCTGCACCACCGTCGCTTCCGATTCCCGCGAACAGGGAGGATCCTGATTGGGATCAGGTCGGCCAAAGGCATCCAGCAGTTCCGAATCGCTACGGAACGTCCAAATCTGCATGGCCCGAGAGCCGCTTGGCATCCCAGCATAGTTTACCGATCGGCCCAGAATGTCGCTGACCGCATCGGCCAGCACTTCGGCACGCAGGCGCTGGCGATAATGCCGGGAGTAGTTGCGGCGATCGGCGACGTTGGTGGCGTTGGGCTGGGAGGCGAGTCGATAGAGTCGACTGCTGACCAGGGTGCGGAGCAGCGTCTTTTGGTCGTAACCACTTTCGCGGAAATGATCCGCCAGCTTGGCCAACAGTTCGGGATGGCTAGGAGGGTTGGTGGCCCGCATGTCATCGACCGGATCGACCAACCCCATTCCAAACAGGTGAGCCCAGATACGATTGACGGCGGCCTGAGCGAAGTAGGGGTTCTCAGGCTGTTTCAGCCAATCCATCAACTTGGCCCTGGGATCCTCCCCTTCGGCCAACTGCAACGGTTCGGAAAGAAGGGGCGTTGGTCCCAGGGACTCTCCAGTCAGCGGATGCTTGGTGGCCCCTTCGGACTTCACCCACACCATCTCCTCACCACCGGAGATCGGCGGCGACAGGCCGGTTCCCTTGTAGCCGACTCGCGAGAAGAACGATGCGAGCCCATAAAAGTCCTTCTGGCCGTAGACCTCGAAGGGATGCTGGTGGCATTTGGCGCACTCCAGACGAACCCCCAGGAAAAGCTGACTGACCATGGTGGTGATTTCTTCTGGTTCGCGGCGATCGCGAAAAACGGTCACCGCACCGTACTTCCAGTTGCTTCCCTTGGCGGTCAGAAGGTCGCCCACCCAGCGATCGTAGGGCAGATTTTGGCGAAACACCTCCCGCAGCCACGCGTCCAACCAGAAGGTGGCCTTGATGCCGACGCGGTAGGGATTGGGACGGAGCAGGTCAGCCCATTGATTGGCCCAATAGTCGGCGTACTCGGGCTGGGCCAGGTAATGATCGATCCACTCGGGCAGTTTCTCCTCGGCGGTCCTAGCATCATCCAGCCAGCGCGTCGCTTCCTCGAGGCTTGGGAGCCGTCCGATCAGATCGATCGAAAGGCGACGCAGCAGCTGCGCGTCACTGGCCGGAGCGCTGGGCTCCAAACGCAGCTCGCGGAACTTCGTCGCCTGCATCTGGTCGATCCACGAAGGACTCGACTCAAGCAGCGTTAGACTGGCTGGGTCAAAAGGTGCTGGCTGGGGGATGGCGGTGCTCCAGGTGGCGATGCGACCCATGAAACGTGCCATGATCGTCGCCTCGCCGGGATGCACACTGGCTTGGATCTTCCCATCGGGGGCAACCGACACGATGGCAGGTTCGTTGGACTGGTAGGCGCTGATCGGCGTCACCTCCCGCTCGCTACCGTCGCTGTAGATTGCGATCACCGACAGCGCGATCGACTCTTCCGGTTGCATGGAACGCGGCGGAGGCTCGATGCGCAAAGCCGAAATGGTTGGGTCTTCAGGTGAGCTGCGAGGCATCCCCGCCTCCAGCCACCGACGGATCGTCTGCCAGTCCTCACCGTAGGGCTCTAGCTTGACGCCGCCCCCGTGAGGCTGCAGCCCAGATCCCTTGACCAGTAGAAGACTTTGATCCGGAGCCGCAGGGAACAGCCGGCGGCCTCGCCCTTCCTCGACGACGGCGCGATAGTCCCAATCGGCATCGAAACCCAACAGCGAAAGGGAGAATCCGTTCTGACCTCGCGACTTGCCATGGCAGGGCCCCGAGTTGCATCCACGCGCTGTCAGGATGGGCTGAATGTCGAGTTCAAACTTGGGAACTCGGGCATCCCGCGACGGCTGCTCTCCCAGAAGCCATGAGTGGGGGCCTAGGATGAAGAGCAACGTAGCGGTCCAAGCCAGGAGCATGGTGGCCGCATGACTCCGCCGCTCACTTTGCGTGGACGCCTGCACCAAACCGCAGGAGATCGGATTGGCGGTGGATCGCATCATCGAAGGTACCGGGGCGGGAGGGATGGGGAGATTTCGGTTCGACGCTTCATCTCCCAGGCGACAGGTCAGGCAGGATCGCCGTGGGCTTTTTATTCTAGTCGGAAGCGGGAAGTCAATTCCACCAGTCCCGTCCAAAAGGGTTCGATCTGGGGTCGATGGCCTGTGGCGATCGCTTCGTCGTAGCGGAAGTACGCAAGCCCTCGCGTGGTCCACGCAAGGACGGAAAGACCGAACTATTTTTTCGACATCGCCGGTTTGAGGACACCCATGTCACACGGCCACGTCGTGTTGCTGGAGGCGGCTCTTTAGACTCACGGAACCACCGCATGGCCGGATCGGCCTCCAAAGCCACTAAGAGCCAGACAGTTTGGAGGCACCAGAAGAAAAAAAGCCCCAGGGTTTTCCCTGAGGCTTTTCGATGTTCACGAAAAAGCGATCGATACCCTTGGCATCGGCTCCCTTAGGCTCGACGTCGTCTGGCGGCGCCCATCACCCCCAATGCCAGGACCAAGAGGGAGGTGGAGGCAGGTTCTGGAATCACGCTAGTCGTTTCAAAGCCAAGCGAATGGAGATATTGCCCGTCATTGACCAAGGCCAGAGTACCTACCTGCTGCAGAAAGCGACCGAGAGTCTCTCCATTGGTTCCCGGGAAGGCAGTGGTCGCCGCAGTGTAAACCCACTCGATCTGCTTGGCGGCGGTCGCTACGTTGATCCCATCAACAACCAACCAGTAGGTAGAACCACCAGCGAGGTAGAGGGGAGCCGATGTGTAGAAGTCGACGTAAACAGAAGGGGCTGCCGCCGGTACGGGTGCAGCGGCCAGCGTGCTGTTGCTAATGAAGTCACTGCCTGGCAGTTTGGTGCCCAAACCTTCTGGGGGCGAGTTGGTATAGATCGAACCCTTCACCGTCCCCTGGCCCAGCAGCGTATCGAACAAATTGTAACTGTCTGTGCCGGTGTTGCGCAGCTTCAGAGTCAGTCGGTTGACCGCAAAGCTGTCGGCCAACGTACCTGTGGTACGAAACATCGTGCCAAGGGACACGTCCGAAGCAAAAGCAATTGCATCGGAACCGTTTTCGGTTGCCGAAAGATTGCTGGACGTCAAAACCGCTGCCGACGCCGACGTCGACAAGCAAAGTAGGCACGCAAAAGCGGCCAGAGCGAATCGGATGATCATGGTACCTCCCATCGGTAGGCGATTTATCGGCATCGAAAATGTCGCGACTTGAACCAGTCCTAGACTCTCTAGCACTGAAATTGTTGGCCTGACCCTACGACCAGAACAAGTGGCCATTCATTACAAGAGCCGCCAGCAATTTGAACAGAAGGAAAATGCTGTTTTTGGATGTTTGGCTAAAAAGCCATTGCGAACAATCGTTTAAATCGCTAAAGAACGAACCGATTTAAATAAAGGAACTGATCATGCGTGCGTTTTCGATCGGCTGGATCTTGGTCATCGCTTTGGTTTCCGTGGTGCTAACGAATCTCAATGGTTGGAGTCAAGGCGGAAACTTCCAGAATGGGACGTTCCCAGCAGCTTCGAATGCAACGGCGCAGTCGGCTGGCGAAGTGATAGCTTTGACGCAATCAATTGCGGATGGTTCTCAGCAACTGTGCCTGGTTGATCTGCAGCGAAAGTCGCTGGTGGTCTATCACATCGCCCCCGGTACTGGCGCCATCCAGCTGAAAAGTGCGCGACGATGGGACGCGGATGTGATGCTGGAGGAATTCAATAGCGGTGAGCCGACTCCGGAAAAGGTGCGGCTCCTTTTGGGCCGCTGAGCCGAAGAGGTGTCGGCGGCTGGCTGCAAACTTTCGGATTTGGGTGCTGTCATCGGTCGGCGAATTCCGAATGTCCAACTGGCATCCAGTCAGCTAGCGCCTCGGACTGGACACTTTGGCGGAGGCGGCCCCTTTCGAGGCGGGGCAGCAAACCTCGGGGAGATTCCGGGGGCCAAACCGATCGCTCTTTTCGCTAGCTGGCCCCCTGGCGTTCCGGTCCTATCGAATTTTGCCCACTTGCACTTTCCCCGGACGGGCCAAGCCCGGGTGGGGGATTTCGGCAAGCGGACGCTTCGCGGCGTGCCCGTTTTCGATCGTTCGCCCCATCGCTTGGTCCAACAGACGGCTTGCCCTCTTCTCGGCTTGGTGGACGCTCCGAGGATCGCTGGCTACCATGTCAGGCAGAGAGTCTCCATTCTGCCAAGCGATCGGAAGACGTTGGTGATGCAGGCGGGAGGAGTGACGAGGAAAGGTGGGACCATCTCATCCGTGGATGGGCCCCTGGGAAGACGAACTTACTGAAAGAGAGGCCTGGAGTGCGAACTGGAGTACGATGGTTTGTCGGCATGTTGCTGGCGACAGGAGTGGGTGGTGCTGGGCAAGCGATGGGCCAGGAAGCGGCATGGGCGGACCTGACGATTTCCTTCGTCTACGGTGGCGACAAAGCCCCAGCTCGTGCCCCTCTGGATATGTCGAAGGATTCGGTTTGCGCCAAAAGCAGCAAGAACGATGAGGGATTGATCGTCAATCCTTCCAACAAAGGGATTCAAAACGTCGCCCTGTGGGTCGACGCGAAGAAATCGAAGATCACTGAAAAGAATATCCATCCCGATCTCAAGAAACCTTCCGACGGAAAAATTGTCCTGGACAACCTCGAGTGTGTCTTTGTTCCCCACATCGTCGTTGCGAGGCCGGGGCAGACGATTGAGGTCAAGAATTCGGACACCACCGGCCACAACGCCAACTTCAACTTCTTGAACAACTCGGCGCAGAACTTCGTCGTTCCAGCAGGCGGGTCGAAGGATCTGAAACTGGAGAAGGATGAACCGGCTCCCATTCCGGTGCAGTGCAACGTCCATCCTTGGATGGAAGCCAAGTTGATCGTGGTCGACCATCCCTACGTTGGGGTCAGCGACGCCGATGGCAAATTGACGATCAAAGGCTTGCCTGCCGGGACCAAATTGGTCTTCAAGGTCTACCACGAGAACTCGAAGAAATCGATCGACGAGGTGACTTTTGGTGGGAAGAAGGAGTCTTGGGCGAAGGGGAACTTCGAGTACACCCTCAAGCCAGGAGCCAACGACCTTGGGACGGTGGTCATCGGCGCCGACAAGTTCAAAAACCAGTAAACCAGACTTCCCATCAAACCGACCATCCAAGGTCGCTCGGTAGAGAAAGCCTCCCGTGGAAATCGACGCCAGCCGGCGGTGCCTTCAAAAGGGACCGCCGGCTTTTTTTCACTCCTACGGACTATTCGGCCGGTCCGTGGCCCCCAACTCTCTGCGATCGATCGTTGTCACAGGCAGTTCCGCCCTAACTCCCGCGGTATCCAGCAACTCATCGGCTGACCTCCTAGAGGCAAAGCGATCGGGATGCAAGGAATTCCAATCGCCATACGACAGAATTCCAGATGGCCCCCTTTTTCTCGCCATCACTCCATGCGTTCTCCTGCAACGCACTTCTTTGGCTCACGCGAAGGCACGAAGGCATGGAGAGCCGCGCCTGATTTGCGATCCGGGCGCAGGTATCCAGTCGACATTTTCTTTGGGATGCAACCTTTTAGCTGCCGATCGAATCGCCAAGCCGAACCGCACAGGACACTGGTAGTTGTCTGCTGACGAACGATCTGCGCCCTGTTTTTTTCAACGTTTTTCGGTCCCGAGGAACCGGCACCCAGTGGATCTTCACTGTCCCATTTTGTCGCAGCGGCTGGGGAAGGGGGAGGGTTTGGGTTGATCCCCAAGGGGAATTGCGGTGAACTACTGGTGCAGGGAACCGACGGTGGTTGGTGGCAGGCTTGTGGAAAAGGACAGTGGCAAGCGATGATCGGTTTCAAGGTCCGGGCCAGGATGTGGGTGGCGATAACTTCCCTGGGATTCCTTCCTCTGGTTGGCGGCTGCAATGTCCGATCTCCCGAGTCCTTTGGTGCCAGTGCCGTCCAGATCCACCAGGTCTCGGAAAGTCGGGAGGTATCGGCAGAGGCGTTGACCGATCGTTTGGAATCGGTGATGACCGATTGGTTTGGCACGCCCGACAAGCCTCGTTGGCCCACAGCGGAAAAGCTAAACGGCGGCGGTATCGACCAGGCATCTCTTCTGGTCAGCCTGGTCGATCCAAAGCAGCTGGAGCGGGCGGCGGGGCCAGTTCGGCGTCTGGAAGACCGTGTCGAGTATGGTCTTTTTCGAAAGCACTGCGCGCACTGCCACGGTATCTCGGGAGACGGTTGGGGGGCGACGGCAGGCAACCTGTCTCCCTATCCGCGTGATTTTCGCCGTGGCACCTTCAAGTTCAAATCGACTCCCGTTGGAAGTCGTCCGACACGCAGCGATCTGATGGCGGTGCTCAAGCGAGGGATTCCCGGCACCTCGATGCCGTCCTTTGCGTCGCTGTCCGAGAGCAAGCACTTTCGAGACGACTACGAACCCCTGATCGATTACGTCATTTACCTCTCGGTGCGCGGCGAAGTGGAACGTCGCTTGATCGGTGCGCTCGGTGAATCGGGGGAAGAGGGATGGGAGGCGGCGCTGCCAGCGGATCAGAAGTCGACTGCGCCCGATGCCCCGGCGTCGGTCGCAAGAGAGGTGGCGGAGGTGCTGCGTCGGTGGCGTCAAGCATCGCAGGAAGTGTTGGAAGTGCCCCACAACGAACTTGCGGATCGTTCGATTGAAGATCTTTGGAGCAGCCCGCAGAGGCCCCGGTTGCTGGCGGCCATCGAGCGGGGGGAGAAGCTATTTGGCATGCCCGCCACCGCCTGCACCAGCTGCCACGGCCTGAGCGGACGTGGCGATGGCCGCGTGGTGGACTACGATGAATGGACTAAGGATTGGACCATTCGTGCCGGAGTCGATCCCACCGATCGGTCCCAGTGGAAGCGATGGAGTCGGCTGGGAGTTGGAAAACCGGTACCGGACCGACCACGGGATCTGCATGCGGGGGTGTATCGCGGGGGCGCCAGTCCTCAGGATCTTTACCGGCGGATTGCCGGTGGCATCGATGGTTCCCCCATGCCGGCGCTGCCTTTAAAGCCAGCCAACCCGCAAGGCTGGACTCCCCAGGATGTCTGGGATTTGGTCCATTTTGTCCGGTGGCTTCCCTACTCGAAACAATTCACCAGAGAATCTGCCGCCCAATCGGCAACTTCGGGTGCCACCGCAATCCGTGCGTCGGGTGACCAGCCATCGATTGCCCTGTCGCTCGGCCAGCCCGCTCGGTCACATACCATCGACGATGGGAGATCCATCGCGGGGATCGAATCGGGAAGCGATCACCCGGCTGTTCAGAAGGAGATCCCATGAACCGATTTGGTCGAGGCGTCGATGCGAAGGGGGGGCTCGTCGATTCGGACCCGGCATCCGATCCGAATCGAGAGGTGGCGCTGGGGCGTGTGCGTTTTTGGGCTCGGCTTCTCGCTTTCTTTACCTTCCCGCTGATTTGGCTGGGAGGCTTGGTCACCACGCAAGATGCCGGAATGGCGGTTCCCGACTGGCCCGGGACCTTCGGATACAACCTCTGGCTCTATCCCATCTCCACCTGGTTGCTTGGACCATTTGATTTGTTCGTGGAGCATGGCCATCGATTGCTAGCCACCTTCGTCGGTTTGCTCGCGATCTGCTTGGTGGGGAGCGCCTGGAGGCCGCACGTCAGTCGGTCGATGCGGTGGTGGTCGGTGGCGGTGCTGGCAGCCGTGATCGGGCAGGGGATCCTTGGGGGGCTCCGCGTCCGACTGGACGAACGGGTGATGGCGATGATCCACGGCTGCACCGGCCCCCTTTTCTTTGCGATGGCAGTGGCGACGGCCGTTTGGGCAGGCAAGACCTGGAATTCGCCCAAGCTTCAGATCAGACAGCCGATTCCCGCTCGATGGGTGTGGATGTCGCGAGCGATTCTGGCTGCCGTACTGACGCAGTTGGTCCTTGGGGCGCAGGTGCGTCACATCGTTCCCTGGGCGCTCCCATCACAATTCACCTTTTGGGTTCATCTCCACCTGACCTTCGCCGCGGTCGTCAGCCTGTTGATCCTCGCCGCGTGGCTGGGTCGTTGGTGGGAACCGCTCCGGCAGTCCCCAGCGATCCGGTGGCCCATCGATGGTCTAGCGGCACTGCTCCTGCTGCAATTGAGCTTGGGAGTGGCGACATGGTTTGTTAGCTACGCATCCCCTTGGCCCATATCCTTGGGTGGGCTGGATCGGTACGTTCTTCAGGCCAAAGGGTACTTCGAGTCGTGGGTGATCACCGGCCATCAGGCGACCGGTTCGTTGCTGATCGGCCTTTCGACTGCCTGGTGGCTGTGGATGGGAGAGGCAGGTCGGCGCAGTGGAATCCAGTCGGAGGGCAGGGCATCGACCGTTGCTGGGAGGCAACCGATGGGGGATGGTTTGCCGATTGGCGTTTCGCAGGCGCCTGGCAGGATCGGCATCCCCAGCACCGTTTCGGCTGGTGAAAATCGGGATTTGGGATAGTCTGAACGCACGGTTTGGATCTGTTCCAAATCGTCCAAAGTCAAGAGCTGGTAGGGTGCAGGACGGGGGAACGATGGCGACGGACACAACGGAATTGGCAGCAAGTCGCTCGTCGGTCGACCAGGCTTCGGTGCGGACGGTGGTCGCACTGCGCGATGTTTGGCGAGATTACTTGCAGCTGACCAAGCCTCGCATTCTGTTGATGATCGTCATGACCGCCCTGGTGGCGATGGCGGCAGCTCCGCAAGGGCTCTTTTCCTGGCAAGCGGTGGTCACGACGGTGGTGGGTACCGCGCTGGTGGCCGCCAGCGCCAGCGTCTTCAACCAATGGTATGAAATCGAGCGGGATTCGAGGATGGAGAGGACTCGAAGGAGACCTCTTCCGTCGGGACGGCTGACGGCGATTGAGTCGCTTGGGTTCGGATTCCTGCTTGTGATCGTCGGCTTGGCGGTCTTTGCGTTGGGAGGCTTGCCAGTTCCCGCTTCCATCGCCCTGGCCACCTGGGGGCTTTATGTGCTTCTCTACACACCGCTGAAATCGATCAGCAGCATCAACACCTTGATCGGGACGTTGCCTGGGGCACTTCCTGTGCTGATTGGATGGACGGCAGGAGGCGGATCGTTGAACCAGCCGTTGGGTTGGTGGATGACGGCGGTGTTGGTGCTGTGGCAATTGCCCCACTTCATGGCGATCGCGTGGCTCTATCGCGAACAGTATCGGGCGGCTGGGTTCCAGATGCTGACGACCGTCGATCCGACAGGTCGACTGGCGGCATGGCATGCCTTGCTACCTGCGTTGGCGCTTTTCCCGGTGGGTGTGCTGTCGGTGGGTGCCGACGGGCTTTGGGGTTGGATCCTGGGGATTGCGAGCGTCCTGGCCAATCTGGGAATGGCATGGGGTGCGTATCGGTTTTGGAAAGAGCAAACGTCGATCACTGCTCGATACCTGCTGCGCGCCTCGTTGATCTACCTGCCAGCGATGCTGCTGGTGTGGGTCCTTCGCGTCTGCGTATGAGGTCGCCGATGGGGGAAGCTGGAGCGGAAGGAGCGGTGGAAGCGTCGGAAGTCGCCTATCGGTATGGCGACCGAGTCGCTTTGGATGGCCTGTCGCTGCGAGTCGCCGAGGGGGCGATCTATGGGGTCTTGGGACCCAATGGCTGCGGGAAAAGCACTCTGTTTCGGCTTTTGGCGACGATCTCTCCGATGCAGCAAGGGCGGATCACTCTGTTTGGAGTGGATTTGGCAGGGGACCCATCGACCATCCGGCGGCATCTGGGGGTGGTCTTTCAAAACCCGGCGATCGATCCCAAGCTGACGGTGCTGGAGAACCTCCTGTGCCATGGGGCGCTGTATGGGATGAGCCGTGGGGAGGCGCGGGATCGAGCTGAGCGGTGGCTGCAGCGATTCGGGCTTGGGGATCGTTTGCACAGTCGCTGCCAGTCGCTTTCGGGCGGCATGCAGCGGCGAGTGGAACTCGCCAAGGGAATGATGCACCAGCCGAGGTTGCTTTTGATGGATGAACCAACCAGTGGGCTCGATCCAGCCGCGCGGCTAGAGTTCTGGGAGACGATCGAGCGTCTTCGCGCCCAGGAAGCGGTCACCGTCCTGATGACGACTCATTTTCTGGATGAGGCGGAACGATGCGATCGACTGCTGCTGGTCGATCAGGGGAAGGAGGTGGCCGAAGGGACGCCAGCCGATCTGCGATCCGACCTGGGAGACGCCGTGCTTCGCGTCCGATGCCATGGAGTGCAACAGGCGGAAGCCTTCCGAGGGCAGCTACTGGAACGTTGGCAATGCAAGATCGAACAGTCGGCCGATCAGTTGCTGGTCGAGCGACTGGATGCGCAGGTCGACTGGAGGCGGTGGCTGGATGAATTCCCGCAGCAGGTGCGAGAATTGAGCTGGGCTAGGCCGACGCTGGAAGACCTCTTCCTCCGCAAGACCGGCCGATCGTTGGCGGGCGATCCAGGCTCTGTGCCGCCCGACCTCTCCAGAAAGCCCGGCAGTTCCAGGCGCCGGCAGGGAGGGCACCGAGGATGAATGGGCAGTTGGTTTCCGGATGGCGCGGTGCGATGGCGATGGCGGTCCGCGAGTGGATTCGTTTCTTCCGGCAGCCCAGTCGCGTCATTGGAGCCTTGGGGCAACCGGTGCTTTTGTGGCTGCTGCTGGGAATCGGTTTGGGGCGAAGTTTCAGGGGAGCTGGGGGGATTGGTTTTTCGGAATATTATCTGGCGGGAACCATCGCGCTGATCCTGCTTTTTACCGCCATCTTCACCACGATCTCGATCATCGAAGACCGCAAAGCCGGGTTCCTGCAGGGGGTGCTAGCTGCACCGGTGCCCCGCTGGGCCATCGCCGCTGGAAAAATCCTCGGTGGTGGTGCGATCGCCTGGGTGCAGTCGCTCCTGTTCGTCCTTCTTGCAGCGGTCCTGGGACCTCTGGAGATCGGCTCCCTGTCGCTATCGCTGATCGCATTCCTGGCCCTAGCGGCCATCGCCATCACCGCGCTGGGCATGCTGTTCGCCTGGCCGATGGACTCGACTCAGGGTTTTCATGCCATCATGAATCTGGTGCTTCTACCGATGTGGTTGCTCAGCGGCGCACTCTTCCCGATCCCTGGTTTGACTTCCGATGCCACCTGGGGTGAAACCTTGTTCCACTGGGCGATGCGAGTCAATCCGATGAGCTATGTGGTGGCCGGGATTCGGCAGCACCTGGATCCAGCGATGGAAGCGACCGGATGGAGCCCTGGGCCGATGGTATGCTGGATAGCGCTGGCAGCTTTCGCGTTGGGACTGTCGACGCTGGCAGCAGTCATGGTGAGCAAGCAGCCGAAGGGAAGGCGATGAAAAATCGATGGCCTTGGATATTGGTGGGGATTCTGCTAGGGCTGCTGGCGGCTTGGTGGAGCACACCTCGCAAACCTCGCCTGGAACCGCTGGTGGAGAGCCAAGGGCAGGGAACGGCTCAGGAGAGCCTCCAGGAGACCGAGGGGGTCGCGGGCAAGGCGGTCTTTGACTCCCCGGAGGCTCGCATCCAGGCCAGTCGGCAACTGGCGCGACAGATGCGCGAGTCGGTGCGCGACCTTCCGCCAGGTCAGTGGCTGCACGACTACGAACTGATCGAGCGAAGCGGCAAACCGATCGGCTCCAAGGAACTTGCTGGGCAGCCCTACATCGCTAGCTTCTTCTTCTCCAAGTGCCCCAGCATTTGCGTGCAGCAGAACGATCAGATGCGATTGCTGCAGGAGCGACTGAAAGACATTCCGGTGCGGCTGGTGAGCATCACCTGCGATCCGGAAGTCGATACCCCCGAAGTGCTGCGTGAGTACGCCGATCGCTATCGAGCAGACCCCGAGCGATGGTTGTTTCTGACCGGGACGTGGGAGCAGCTGGAGAAGATCTCCAGCGAGGTCTTCTTCCACGGGCTGCATCGCCCCAGAGAGCACATCGAAAAGTTTCTTCTGATGGATGCGGAAGGAGAGTGGGTGGCGGCCTACGACTGGCACGTGCCGGAGGAGCTGCGTTTGCTGGAGAAAGATGTCCGTGCGATGCTATCGACCGGCGGTTCGGACAAGAACCAGTCGAACGCTCCACCCGCGACGGACGGGGTGCCATGACGCCCTCGGGCCGGACTTCCTGGACCCGTTGCCTGATCGTCTTGTTCCTCTCGGGATGGGTGATCTGGGGCCAGGCAGGCTGGCTGGGAATCCCTGTTGCCCTCGACACCCGTCGCCTGTGGGCCATCCAGCCCCCCATGGGCCGTTCGGAGTCAGGGGTGATGCTGCCAACCGGTGCGCCGGAGGCGATGCAGCGAGCCAGGCAGATCGCCTCCCAGATCGATGCAGGGGCGTGGGTTGAATCGGCGCTGGCGATCGAAGAGTGGGGCAGCCAGCTTCCTGAAGGGGTCTATCCGCCGATCGCGGCCATCCCACTGCGCAAAGTCGATCCGACGACGACTTCCTCTTCGCGGGCCGACTCCGAGGATCGATTCCAGAGATGGCTTGGGGCCAGAGCCTGGAGGGAGGAGGCGCGTCAGAGGCGTCGATGGCTGCAGGAGGAAATCGATCCTCAAGTCGAGTCGCCGCAGCGCGGTGCGTGGTCAGCGAGGCCGCTCCCGCCCGGCAGTTCGCTGGCTTCGATGATGCGGCTTGCCGAGCAGGCGGCATGGGATGCGGAGACGGCGGACCGGGCCAACCTGCCTGACGATGACGCAGTGGCGGCGGCCCCTGGGTGGCTGGATACGGGAGATCGGCTGCTGCAACTTGGGGCGGTGGAGCGAGCCAGGGGATGCTACCGACGAATCGCACCGTCGCTGGAAGCGCCGCTGGGTCCAGTCGACTCCCCGCACGGAAGCATTCCTTGGTACTGGGTGGCTAAGGACCTGTCTGATCCGATGCAGGTGCCCGAGGCGATCCGAAAGTACCTCATCGGTTCATCGCAGTCACCGCAGGTCGCGATCGCCAAGGCAACCGCATGGTCGCGAATGGTCGACTGTTCCATTCTCTCCCGGCAGTGGCATCGCGCTGAGGTGGAACTGAAGTGGCTGCAGGAGCTGTTCCCGGATGCACGCGATCGATGGCCGCTGGAGCCTCAGGACCTCGATCGACCGATGGGAGAAGGACCGCAGCGACGTCTGAAGATCGCGATGGAACAAGCGAAGCGCCAAGAGCCTAAGGTGGTTGTGGGGGACCGGCAGCCCGTGCCATCCATCGCCGGTGACTTCGCGCAAGGACCACCTTTGGCCGATCAGGAGTGGCGCAGGTGGTTGCCTGTGGTCGCGTCCGGCGCATTGCCTCGTCGCATGGATCGGGATCTGCTCCAACCCCGTGTGGCGGAATCGTCGGATGGGCTGCTGGGCTATTTTCCGATCCTGCATCGGGATCGCCTTTACTGCAGTCTCGGGCATCGCATCATCGCTCAGTCGATCAACCCGGATGGTCGCTGGGTCTCTGGCAACGGCGTCTTGTTCGATACCCAGGTGGCCGAGGAGGACTATGTGCCAGCGGCCGAATCGGTGGTCGGCGTGGCTCGCAACTGGCTGACCCTCGTCGACGACTGCCTTTATGCCCGAGTCGGTTCGGCCGTGACGGCTTGGCGTGAACGAACCTCCCAAACCAATCGCTCGATGAGCCTTCTGGTGGGGTTGGATTTGCGGAGAGAGGGTGCCTTGCTGCCAGGATTTCCGATCGCGCTATCGGAATCCGAGTGGGGGAAAGCCGAGTTCGAGGGAAGCCCGATCGTTGTGGGGGATGCGATCTGCGTGGTGGTGACCGAACGGACGGCTTCGCAGTGGCAGCGGCGTGTCGCGGCCTTCGATCGGATCGATGGACGCACCCTTTGGGTTAGCCCGATTCTGGCCGGTTCCAATCCCGCAGGCTACGAAACCGCTCATGGAGTCACCCAAGTACGGCTTAGCTGCCTCGAGGATCGCTTGGTGGTCGATACCGGCCTGGGCGTGATCGCGGCGCTGGAAGCCGACCAGGGTGAACTGGTGTGGATGGCGACCTATCCTCGCTCATCGGAGCAAGTCACCAGTTCTGGAACCCAAGCCCCCTTTCGGCAGCGGGATCCACCGCCCCCTTTGCTGGTAGCCGATCAGGTGGTGGTGGCTCCCTGCGATACTCCCGATCTGATATCGCTGGATTGGGAGACGGGCCAGCTGCGGTGGATCAGCGAAGCGGGAGTTTGTCGCCATGTGGTCCATTTGCTGGGAGCTACCGACAGGCACTGGGTGGTCAGCGGTGATCGCGTCCTGTGGCTGGATCGATACAGTGGCAGGTTGGAGGGGCTTTACCCCGATGTCCTGGAGCCCGAAGGTGGTGGGCGGGGTAGGGGGCTCCTGGCGGGAGAGCAGGTGGTGTTTCCGATGAGCGGCAGCCTGAAGGTGCTCGCCGCCCCGACTCCACCAGAGAACCAGGTCGCGGTGCTGGGCCAAGTCGATCTGGGAGTGCGGGGAATGCAAGGAGCGAACCTCTTTCGCAGCTCCGACTGGCTGATTCTCGCCACTCCTTCGCGATGGCTGCTCTGCCGCAGCGGCCCGTCGACACTGGCCAAAAGGGAACCAACCGATACGATTCCCTTGCAACCCGATCGATGATGTTCTCCAATCATTCTTGCTTCGGACCGGATCGGCAGGCCAGGTGTTGCCCAACCGATGCAACTAGAGCTCCACACGCCCCGCGTCCAGAGGATACCCCCAAGCGATGACACGACCCCGATTGCCTCAGGATGACCTAGCCATCCTCTCCAGGACGCGGCAAGTCGCCGAATCGATTGAGCGGGAGTTGGCGACGCAGATCGTCGGCCAGAAGCAGGTCATCCGTCCCATGCTATGCACGCTTCTGGCGGGAGGTCATTCGCTGCTGGTCGGGGTTCCCGGCTTGGCCAAAACGCTGATGATCCAGTCGCTGGCACAGGTGCTGGATCTTCCGTTTCGGCGGATCCAGTTCACCCCCGATCTGATGCCGGCCGACATCACGGGTACCGAGGTGCTGGTGGAAGATCGCCAGGCTGGCGTGCGGGAGCTGAGATTCGTACCTGGCCCGATCTTTGCGCAGATGATCCTGGCCGACGAAATCAATCGCACACCACCCAAAACCCAGGCAGCCTTGCTGGAAGCGATGCAGGAACGGCAGGTGACGGCAGGTGGCAAGCGGCATCCGTTACCGCAGCCGTTTTTCGTGCTGGCGACTCAGAATCCAGTGGAGCAGGAAGGGACCTACCCGCTTCCGGAAGCGCAACTGGATCGCTTCATGACGCAGCTATGGGTCGACTATCCCTCGGTCGAAGAAGAGCTGGACATCGTGCTTCGAACGACCGACGACCGTAAAGTGAATTTGCAGCCACAAGTCAGCCAGGGGGAGTGGGAGGCGATGATGCAGCTGACGCGGCGCATCGCCATCGACCCCTCGGTGGCGAAAGCCGCCTTGCTACTGGCCCGCCGCACCCGGCCAGGAGACCCCGAAGCACCGGAGGAGGTCAAGCGGTATGTCACCTGGGGGGCGGGGCCGCGAGCCAGTCAGCATCTGGTCCTTCTGGCCAAGGCCTGGGCGGCTTTGGAAGGGGAGCCCCTGGTGCTGGAATCGCATATCCATCGTGTCGCTCTTCCGGTTCTCCGTCACCGCGTGCAGCTGAACTTCCAGGCCGATGCCGAAGGCCTTCGCGTCGACTCCCTGCTGCAGGCAATCATCGACCAAGCCGCTGACAGGAGCGCCTCCCGTGGAAGCCTCGGCGATTTCCTTCGATCCTGAAACCCTGGCGCGCCTGAAGCACCTGACCCTGCGAAGCCGCTTCCTCCTCCAAGGGCTCAGCGCTGGCATCCATCGCGGTCCCAAACGAGGTCAGTCGGTCGAGTTCTCCGAACACCGCGAGTACTCACCTGGGCAGGAGACACGGCTGATCGACTGGAAGGTCTTCGCTCGTTCCGATCGACTCTTCGTCAAACAGTTTGAAGAGGAAACCAATCTGGTCGTCTCGCTGCTGGTGGACCATAGCCGCAGCATGGATTACAGCAGTCGGCCAGGGAAGCTGACCAAATGGCAGTACGCACAGGTCGCTGCGCTCACGCTGGCCTATCTGCTGCTGGAGCGTCGCGACAGCGTTGCCTTGGGATTGATCGGAGATGGACAATGCCCCTGGGTGGGGCACTCGTCCCAGCGACGCCACTGGCAGGCTTTGGTCCATCACTTGGACCGGGCAGCATGGAGTGGTCGGTCGCTGCTGGCCGAGTCGATGGGAATCTTTTCGCAACGATCGCGCCGTCGCCAAATGGTCCTGGTGCTCAGCGACTTTCTGACCGACCAGGAGGCTCTTTTTCGAGGGCTTCGATTCCTTCGCCATCAAGGGCATGATCTGATGCTGTTGCGAATCACCGATCCTCAGGAGTCGAAGTTCGAGTTTCAGTCTCCGGCGCGGTTTCAGTCGCTGGAAGGGGATGGATGGGAAGAGGTCGATCCGGTGCAGATCGCCGAGACCTACCGCCAGGTTTTCCTAGATCACCATCGGCGTCTGGAGTCGTTTTGTCGGAGCGAAGGGTTTGGGTTCAGTTGGGTGCAGACCGATCAATCGCTGCTAGATGGTGTCGCCAAACTTCTGATCGATCGATGAAGAGGGGAGTGCCATGAGCCGTGCGCGAGGAAGTCGGCGACGAAGCCACCAGGCGAGGGAAATCAGGATGCCACGCTGCGTCGAATCGGGGGGATGTTCCCCAGAGGCTCCTAGCACCTTGGATCGATTCCCCAGGCCGCTGGAGTCTTCCGGATGCCAGTGACGATCCTCGGCCCTTTACCCATCGCTTGGTTGAACTGGAACAGCCCCTGGATGCTGGCGTGGGTGATCGCAGCCATCGTCCCCTGGCTGATAGCGCGACGCCGCCGAAAGTCGGAAACCACCATGCCATGGCCCGCCATGGAGTTCCTCCGCGAGGCGATGGCGCAGGCAACCACGGTGCGGCGAGCCCCCTCCCACTGGCTGCGATGGCTGCGATCCCTGGCGCTAGGCGCTCTGGGTCTGGCGGTCGCTCAGCCCCTTTGGCAACCTGGATCCCAACCCTTCACTGGATCGCACGCAAACGATCCGCAATGCCTTCTACTCTGGATTGATCCCTCGCTGTCGATGGGGTGGAGGGTCGATGGAGTCGATCGACTGGAACTGGCCAAACGGTGGTGCCGAAAGAAAATCGAATCGCTCCAACCGGGACAAAGCGCGATCTGGCTGGGTGGCGCTGCCGCGCGTCAGGCTGCCCCTCGCCCCTCCCTAAACCCCGACGACCTTCTGCCTCTGATCGAACAGATGACGGTGGAGGATGGAACGGGGGAGTCGTTGGCCACGGTTCTTTCGCGCGCTGCAGGTGCCATCTCCAATGCGAAAAGTTCGCTCCCCGCTGGAACCGTTTTCGAGCTGGTCCTTCTATCCGATTTGGAATCCAACAGCTGGATCGAACAACTTGCGTCGCTCGATCCAGACCAGCTTCCAACAGAACTGAAAGAGGTTCCCCGCCAGATCGTCTCCTGCCGTCATCCGGTCGATCCGCAGGGACACCTTGCGATCGATCGACTGGTGGTGCCCGATCCAGTGATCGCTGGAAAGCCTTGTCGGCTGCAAGCGGAAGGGCGATGGATCGGCAATCCACCGCCTGAAGGGATCGCCGTCCGATGGTTGATCGACAGGCTCCAGCGAGCCTCCCAGAGGGTGGAGGCGGGGGAAGGGGGGGTGGCGATCGAGTGGACTTGGGTCCCGGCCACTGCGGGTCGATATGAGGTAGCGCTCCAGAGAGAGAGCAACAGCCTTCCCGCCGATCGAATCACGGCAACCCAGGTCGACGTACTTCCGCCCCCTTCGATCGATCTGCTGGAGGGAAAGGACCGGGCCGGTCGGTTCGTGGCTGCGGCGCTGGAGTCGCTGGCCGAAGTGGATGGCAACGCCGCCACTTTGCAGCGAGGGATGCTTCCTGGGTGGCAAGTCGATGCGCTGGGCCCCTCCAGTTCCATCTGGCTGTGCGATGTGCCGTTGGACGCTCCCGGATCGCGCCAGGCGATGGAGGACTGCTGGCAGCAAGGAGCCAGCTTGGTCGTCTGGTGTGGTCCGCAAACTGTCTCGGCGGCGCAAGGTGGGAAGCGGATGAGCGAATTGGTTCCATCGTGGACCCGGTGGGGACTGCCCGATTGGCAATGGCAGGGCGTGGTGGAGCTAGAGGTACCCTTTGACCGTAGCGCGCTGGGGCCGATCCTGGATCCGATGGAGTACACCAGCCCCCTGCTAGCCCCCTTTCGCGACCATCCACGCAGCGGGCTGCTGGATGCGCCGATCCAGCGCCATTGGCGATGGCGTCAGGAGCAAGACCCTGGCGATGCACGCGGCGCATCGATTTCCCCTTGGACGATCGATCTGAAGACCGCAGCCGGTAATCCGATGATCGTGCATCATCGCTTTGGTCGTGGGATCGCCTACTGGATTGCGACGGCTCCCGCGCCGGCTCTGCCCGACGGGCAGTCTGGCTGGAATGCTTGGGCTGCTTGGCCCAGCTTTGTGCCACTGATCGATTCGTTGGCCAACCGACTGCTAGAACAGCGTGACAAACCGTTGCATGGGCCCCTTCCGATGATGCTGGAAAGCCCATCCGTGGAAGCCATCCTGCCATCGCATCGGCTGCGGGATCCCGATGATCAGCCGCTTCCCATCCGCTGGGAAAAGGGATCCGAAGGACTTTGGCAAGCCATCGCGTCCGCCGATCAAAAGGCAGGTCGCTACCAATGGGATGATCCCGACCCTTCCCGAACGAAGACTTGGTCGCTGCAGCGCCCGCCGCAAGAGCTGACGATGGAGACGTTGTCTCCCGATCGGTTGCCCGATGGATGGAAAGAGGGGGATGGCACGCGGCCAGATTCGGCGGTGCCATCCGCAAGGCCGATCTTCCGATGGTTCCTGGCCGTGGTGCTTGGGTTGCTGATGACCGAGTCGATTCTGCTTGGAATTCGAAGCCGCGCGGCCAATCGCCAGCGTCCCGCTACCTCCCAAGGGCTTCAGGGGAGGTTCGATCGTGGTTGATGCCCGTTGGCTGAGCGATGGCCGCTTCTCCCTGACCTCCCAACCGGCGCTGGCCATCATCGTGGCCATCGCCATGGCCCTGCTATCCCTCTGGTCCTATCGATTGCTCCACCGTCGACTCGGCAACCTGCTTTTCAGCTCCGGCGCACCAGGAAGGGCGGTGCGTGCCCTATCGCTGGCGGCATTGCTGCGATGGCTGAGCCTCTGTCTGGTGCTGTGGATGCTGGAAGGCTGGATGCTGCAACCGGTCGAGCGGATGCAACCGGAGTTGGTGGTGGTGCTCGACCAGTCGCTGAGCATGAGTTCCATCGATGCGATGGAGGAATCCCAGGCCACCGAAAGCCGCTGGGACCAAGCCAAGGGCTGGCTGACCTCTGAGGAGTTTCGAAAGGGGACCGAAAACTTCCGCGTGCGTTTCTTCACCGTGGCGGAGGTTTTGGAACCTAGGGAGCTGAGCGACCTCAAGTCGCTGGAAGCGACTGGCAGCGCCAGCGAACTGGGGAGCGGCCTTCAGAAGCTCTGGCAGCAGCACGGAATGGCTGAGGGAGGCACTGTGGTGATTTCGGACGGAGCTGCGACGGATGCCACACCACTGGAACTGGTATCCCAGCTAGCCAGCCAGTCCAACCATCCCGTCGACACAATCACCGTCGGTCCAGTGGAACAGCAGCCCGATTGGATGATCGACGGATTGCGATTGGACGATCTGGTGTTTGAAGGAGACCAAGTTCTGGTCGAAGGCTTGCTGACAGGGGTTGGATTCCGCGCCATGGAGACAGCGCAAGTGTCGCTGTGGGATGCGCAGTCCGACCAGAGGCTGGACCAGATCGAACTGCCGGCCTCTCGCTTTCCAGCGCGTCTCCCTTTTCAGTTGCGTTGGAAAGCGGAAGGCATGGGGGAGCGGGTGCTGGAAGTGAGAGTCGAGCCAGGGCGGGGAGAGACGAATCAGAGCAACAACAGCGAGCGCAGGACCATTCAGATTCGCCGCGATCCACTGCGCGTGCTTCTGGTGGCCAGTGCGCCGTCCTACGAGTTTCGGTTTCTCAAGCACTACTTGGAAAGGGCTAGGCAGCCCAACGAGCCCCAGTCGCCGGCATTCGAGGTCGCCTCCTACCTGGAATCGGCGGATGCCCGCTATCTGGAGCAGGATCGATCCGCCAGCGATCTTTTTCCCTCCTCCACCGTCCAGTTCCAGACCTGGGATGTGGTGGTGGTCTGCGATGCCGATGCAGCCTATCTGGAATCGGGGCTTGGGAAGCTGCTGGCTGGATGGGTTCGGGAGGACGGAGGGGGAGTCTTTTGGTTGCAAGGAAGCATATTGCGACTGCAGGATTTGTCTGCATCGCTGGGGTCCTTGCTGCCGGTGGAAGCAGACCCAGTCGGTCCGGCTGTTTCGCGAACCACCGCGGCATCGGGCCCCTGGCAGCTATCGGAGATCGCTCGAAGGCTTGGACCGATGCAGATCGATGCTGGCGCGCAAGATCCCGAAGAAGCATGGCAGCAACTGAAACCGTCGGGGGTAGCCCAGTCGCCGATGCAGGTGCGGGAAACAGCCAGCCTGCTGGCCAACGATGCGCGGGGGCTTCCGGTGTTGGCGATGCAATTTGCTGGGGCAGGCCGCAGCGTCTGGATGGGAAGCGACGCCACCTATCGCTGGCGGGGATTCCTCGGCTCCGACATCGTCTACGAACGCTTTTGGATGCAGTGGCTGAGGTGGCTGGCCCGACGACCACCGCGCCCTGCCGCTCCCCAATACCAGCTGATCGCAGAGCCCAAGGTGGTCCGGGCCGGAAGCCCGATCCGGGTGGAGCTGGCCCCCAAGGATAGCAGCTTGCAGGGGACCACCACACCCAGTGAGTCGGTGGAGCTGCAGATCGCTTCGACCTCCAGCCGCACTCTAGGCCGCGCCACGAAGGAGGCTAGCCTGCTGACTCGCAGCCAGGAAACCCCCGACCGGTATCGAATGGAACTGGTGCTGGAACAACCTGGCGAGTTCCTGCTGTCGGTCCCCGAATTGTCCCCCCAGCCAGAACCGATCCGCGTGATGGTGCAGGGGGTTTTGGAGGAGCAGCAGGCGATGGAGCCAAGGCCGCAGTGGATGGAGCAACTGGCCCAAAGTGGATCGGGAGTTCACCTTCCCTTTGCCGATCGCCAACAGCTCTGGGATCAGCTCGCCAATCGATCGCAGGAGCGTCGCGTCGCGCTGCCTCCCAGGTCGATCTGGAATCTTCCCTGGATCGTCGGCATTCTGATTGCGATGCTGGCGGTCGAGTGGATGTTGCGCTATCGCTATGGAGACATTCCTCCCTTCGGCCGCTGACCCAACCGGTACCCTCGGGCAAAAAGAATTTGCGGTGGAGCTGATTTGGTCGATAATCAAGCGATTCCTGCTGGCCGTTCGTCACAAGGATCTCTCGAGAGGATGTCGCGCATGAGCTGGAAGCTGGGTGGGGATGGGCGTGGGATCTGGGTCGGGCTGCTGGTGATGTCCTTTGCCATCGCGGGTTCGGCCGGGGTAGCCGCACAGGATCCCGCATGGGACTCCTCCTCGACTATCGGTTCCGGCGGACTCACCTCCACCGGAAGCCATACGCTGAAGCTGCGTCCCACTAGGCTGCGGGTGGTGATCGAAGTGCGTGGCGAAGGAAGAAGCGGCGCCGATGCGCTCCGAGCACTTTCCGAACAGAGAACGCTAGTCAGCCAAGAACTTCAGGAGATGCGAGCCGATCGGGAGAAAATCGAGTTTTCGGCTCCCAAAATCTCCATCGGCTATCTGGGCTTTTCGGATTTGAACCACCCGATGCTTCAGAACCTGATCCGCCGCGGTCTGGTTCCGGCAGATCCCTATCAAGCAGACGCCGATCTGGAGCAGGGGGAGGTGCCGATGCCCAAGTTGTTTGTGGCGATCAGCAGAGCGACGGCCGAATGGGAGCTACCGACCGACGACACCGACGCTCTGGCGCTTCTTCCCGAGACGCTGAGGAAGCAGGTTGCGCAGCGCGACTTGACCGGGAAGAAGAAGCGGCTTGAGATGACCGACGAGGAACAAGAGCAGTGGGCGGAACTGCAGAGGCAGGCGGGAAACCAGAACTTCTTCGTGCAGAACCAAAACCCTGTGCCCAGCGATGTCCAGTGGGTCTACGTGGCTACCCTGGATCCGAAGCTAGAGCAGGAAGCGATTCAGAGTGCCTACCAGGAAGCGCAGCGCCGTGCGGCGGCGCTCTCTGCCGCTTCGCAATTGAAATTGGGACGCGTCATCCGCCTGACGCATTCGGATCGAGCAGCCGACTCGAGCTCGGGAACCTACGATGGAGCATCATCTCGGCTGGTCCCCCCGCAGCTCTTGGGCCGGACGGGAGAAATGGTCGCCACCGAACCGGAAGGTCTCCGCAAAGTCTTCACGGTGCAGATGGTCCACGAAATCCTTCATTGATTCTTTATCTTTCCCTCCAGATCGCTTCGCGGATCCACCAGCGACGAAAAAAGAGAAGAGGCCACGCGAAACCCAGGGGGCTCAGCCGGGTTAGGGGGCTGGAAGGCAGCGCTTCTGGGACTTATTCTGCAGAGATGCTGTTTGGCAGGAATGCTGGCCGGTGATCGTGGTGGCGACAGGAACTTTAGCCGCCTGGAACTTTCTGAGGATCGAAGGGACGCCCAGTGAGCAAGTCGTTGCGGGGTGTGGTGATCGCCATCGATGAAGCGGGCGATCTGATCACCGACATTCAACAGGACCAATGGTCGCCGCTGCCAGCAGGGGTCACGACGCGCGTGGTGATCGACGGCGAACATGAGACCTTTGGGATTCACCCCCCCGATTCCTCCCTAGAGCCGATGACGCTTGCGGCGGTGGGTGAGCCTGGGAAACCGCTTCGAATCTGCCTTTTAGGTGACTCTGCTGCTGGGATGCTAGGCGTTCGTCGCGGTGCGCCGATCACCATCCACTGGTAGCTCTTCTTCAAGGCCTTCAATAACGACAGCATGGATGCAACCGATCGGCTGAGAGACTGGGACCGACATCACCTTTGGCATGCCTTCTCCCAGATGGCAAATTACGAAGGGTTGATCATCCAGTCCGCAGAGGGATGCTGGCTGAAGACGATCGATGGCGCTCGATTGCTGGATGGCGCCAGCAGCATGTGGTGCATCGTCCATGGACATCGCCATCCGGTGATCGATCAAGCGATTCGCGATCAGTTGGATCAGGTTGCTCAAGTGACGCTGCTAGGGATGAGCCATCCGGTGGCGATTCGACTGGCTAGGCGACTGGCGGAACTGGCGCCCGGAAAGATGCCGCATGTTTTCTTCAGCAGCGATGGATCGAGTTCGGTTGAGGTCGCCGTCAAGATGGCCTTCCAGTACTGGCAGCAGAGGAGAACCGAGCGGCGTCCGGAGAAGACCACCTACCTAGCGGTCGAAGGTGCCTACCATGGGGATACGCTAGGAAGCGTCTCCGTCGGTGGCATCGCGCGCTTTGTCTCCATGTTCCAGCCGCTCCTCTTTTCCTCGATCCGTGGACCGACCCCCGATACCTACCGCCTTCCTGATGGCATCCCCGAAGACCAATTGTGCTCATGGTACCTGGAGCGCTATCGCCAGTTGATCTCCCAGCATGCGCACCGGCTGGCCGCCGTGGTGGTCGAACCACTGGTGATGGGGGCCGCCGGCATGGTGATGGCACCGCCAGGTTTTCTGCGCGGGCTCCGGGAAATCACTCGCCAGTACGAAGTCCTCCTGATCGCCGATGAAATCGCCGCAGGGATCGGACGCACCGGAACGTTGTGGGCATGCCAGCAGGAGGAGGTGGAGCCCGATCTGCTGTGCACCGGCAAGGGTCTTTCCGGTGGCTATCTTCCCATCGCCGCGACCCTGGCGACCAGCGAGATCTGGGAAGCATTTCTAGGCGATTATTCCGAATCCCGAAGCTTATTTCACGGACATACCTTCGGTGGCAATCCACTGGCATGCGCCGCCGCTTTGGCGAATCTCGACCTTCTGGAGCAGGAGCAGACGCTTCGGAAACTACCGCGTAACGCCGAACATCTGGCGATGCGGTTGGCGCCTTTGGCAAGCCATCCCCACGTCGGTCAAATCCGCCAGCGCGGTCTGATCGCCGCCGTGGAGCTGGTGGCCGATCGTGCCACCAGGACAGGATTCCCTTGGTCCGAGGAAATCGGCAAGAAGGTATGTCAGGGAACGATTCGACGCGGCACTTGGCTGCGCCCTCTAGGGAATGTGATTCCCATCCTGCCCCCTCTCTCGATCCGCACCGAGGAGATCGATCACCTAGCGGATGGGCTGATCGGCAGCATCGAGGAAGTTCTCGGAAAAGAGAAAATCGCTATCTGATGGTGATGCCGCTGCGACTGCCACAGCCCCCACTCCCGGTGCGTATTGGCCCTGTTGGCCGCTCTACTGGATCGGTAGCTCTAACGGCACTTCCGCCGGATCGACCTGGAGCGGAGGAGGGAGGTCGGTGGCATCTTGCTGACTGGTGTTTGGAACTGGCGTCGCAGGCTCTCCTTCTCGGCGGTCGACGGCGATCGGCGCGACCGACTCTCCACTTCCTTCCGCAGTTCGCTGTTGGTACCTAGCCATCGAATCGGGATCGTAGGGATTGGGCCGAGCCCCGATTTCGAGCGCTTCCCATGGCTTGGGGAAATAGTAAAGCGGAGCGCGGGTTTTGCATCCCGATCCATAAAGGCCGGCGTTGACGTTATCGCGCCACGCCATCGCTTCCTGACTGGTCGGTTCGATCTTGGAAGCCAGATAGCCCCCCAGGTAGCGAGGCCGATTGTAGATCTTTCGATAGGGGACCCAGGCTTGATAGAGTGGGTGTGGAATTAGATCGGGCCTGGGATCGGCTGGATCATAAGGGCGATGCACTTGCGCCTGGCAATGGCTGGCCAGGAAGAAAACCAAGGATCCCGCAACTGCAAGCATTTGTTTGAACGTCATGGCAGCGATCCCTGCAAAGCCTCACGATCGATACAATCCAGAAGGTTTATCGGCAGAGCCATGGGACGCCTGCCAATGAAACTGCTCAACTTCTGCTAAACCGTGCTGGCTGGCTGATTCCTGGCAGGCAAGGGGTCGATAGAGCGGAAGGGATGGTTCCGACGCGATGGTGGGCAGGGGGATTGGGAGCGGGCTTGCGTTCCAGGACCTGTTCGGGTGCGGGTTCGCAGGTCATTTTGGTTTGCTCCACTGGGGCATTTTCAGCAGCAGTGGCATTTTCAGCAGCGAAGCGCAACCCGATAGGTTTCCATGCGGCATGGTGGACAGCGGGATGGCGAGCGATCGGGAGAAGGGGATGAGCATGCAGCGAAAGAGCGATTGGATTGGAGATCGGCCTGGTTCCAGATCGTTGCTGCGTTGGTTGCTTCTGGCACTGCTCTGGGGAGGAGCCGCGATGATGGTCGGACCAGAGTCTCTGCTGCTGGGGCAGGACGATTCGGAGGAGAAGTACCGAGCGGCCCGCAAGAGGTTGCTGGAGGATGTGCTAAAGCCGGGTGGCGTGCGCGAACCGAAAGTGCTGGAAGCGATCGGCAATACCCCTCGACATGAATTTGTCGATGCCGCCCAACGGGACAAGGCCTACTACGACATGGCGTTGCCGATCGGAGAGAGCCAGACCATCAGCAGTCCGTACATCGTCGCCGTCATGACCGAAGCAATTCAGACCGAACCGACCGACCGCGTGCTGGAAATCGGCACTGGCAGTGGCTATCAGGCCGCGGTGCTCAGCCCTCTGGTCAAGGAGGTCTACACGATCGAGATCGTCGAGAGCCTGGGGCTGAAAGCAACCCAGCTGCTCAAGAGACTTGGGTACAAGAATATCTTCACGCGAGTCGGCGATGGATTTAAGGGATGGGAAGAGGCAGCGCCGTTCGACAAGATCATCGTCACCTGCTCGCCGGAGAAAGTCCCCGAGCCATTGGTGGAGCAGTTGGCCGAGGGGGGACTGATGGTGATCCCTGTGGGAGAACGATACCAGCAGAGCCTCTACTTGATGCGCAAGCGGGATGGAAAGTTGGAGAAGGAGGCGCTGCGCCCAACCCTTTTTGTTCCGATGACAGGTCAGGCCGACCAATTGCGCGAAGTGCGTCCAGACCCGGCCAATCCACGTTTGGTCAACGGCGACTTTGAACTGCCGCTGGACAATCCCGAGCATTGCCCGGGGTGGTACTATCAGTTCGGGATGCGGGTCGAATCGGATCCCGATGCGCCGGAAGGACCGCAACACATCGTCTTTGAGAATGATGTCCCGCATCGGCCCACTCTGCTCCTACAGGGGATGGCTCTGGATGGTACGTTGGTCCGAAGAGTCCGTTTATCGACCTGGGTTTCGACCACGCAGACAAAGACCGGAGGGGGGCCGGAGGAGAAAGCCGCGATCGTGCTCCAATTCTTCGACAAGGATCGCAATCGCATCGGTTACTATTTTCTCGGTCCTTTCCTAGGGACCAAAAAATGGCATCGAGAGCAGCGCGAATTCGAAGTGCCACCCAACGCCAAAGAGGCGATCGTGTCGATCGGCATGTTCGGAGGCACCGGCATCGCTCGTTTCGATGGTGTGAAACTGGAAGTGGTGCGGAATCGTTAGAAAAGCTTCCTCCCCCTTTTTCTGCTTGGGGGACAATCGCTGGTCTTATCGGTGTATTCGCTGGAAATCCAGCGACTGGGGAAACTTTTCGCCACGGGACGGCGTCTAGGGAGTCGTCGGCTCATTGGGATCGCCTAAATCCATCCCTTAGTCCAGTTTCTCGCTGGAAAGCCCTGGCTGAGGCAACCACAATGGAAGGGAATCGGGCCATGAGACCCCCGGAGGGGCTTTCGACCGCTGGCGCCATGTTCTGGTGCCGCGATGGTTCATGCGATGACCAAGCAAGAGGACGGGAAAAGGAGCGGGAGACAGATGGCCCAAGGGATGGCGAGCGATGCGCGGCCGCTGAGCGACGATGATGTGCAGGCGATCGATCGGCTTCGAGAGGCCTATCGGGGACTGAAGCAGGAGCTATCCCGCGTGATCGTCGGGCAGCAGGAGGTGATCGAGCAACTGGCGATCTGCCTTTTCGCAAGGCGTCACGCGTTGCTGATGGGCGTTCCAGGGCTGGCCAAAACACTGCTGGTCAGCAAGCTGGCCCAGACTCTGTCGCTGGAGTTCTCCAGAATCCAGTTCACCCCAGATCTGATGCCGATGGACATCACCGGAACCGACATTCTGCAGGACACCCAAAGCGGTCGTCGAGAATTCGAATTCGTTCGAGGCCCCTTGTTCGCCAATATCATTCTGGCCGACGAAATCAACCGCGCGCCTCCGAAGACCCAAGCCGCTCTTTTGGAAGCGATGCAGGAACAGAAGGTCACCGTCGTCGGCAAGACCTTTTCGCTGCAGGCTCCCTTCCTGGTGCTCGCGACCCAGAACCCAGTGGAACAGGAAGGAACCTATCCTCTCCCCGAGGCGCAGCTCGATCGCTTCATGTCGCTGATCGAACTCGATTATCCCTCGGAGCAGGAGGAGATCGAGATCGCCAAGACAACCACGGGGGGCGAGTTGCCGGAGCTTCAGGCGCTGATGCATGCCGAGGAAATCCTTCAGCATCAGGCATTGGTCCGGCGCGTGCCGGTGCCCGATCACATCTACACCTACGCCGCCCGACTGGTCCGCAAGACGCGACCGCAGGGGGCCACCGCACCCCAGTGGCTGAAACCTCTGGTGGCTTGGGGAGCTGGCCCGCGAGCGGTCCAGAATCTGATCCTGGGCGCTAAGGCAAGGGCGGCTCTGCAAGGGAGTTATCTGGTGCGTCAGGAGGATGTCGAGCATGTGGCAGTCCCGGTGCTCACCCACCGGCTGATCACCACCTTCGCCGCTCAGGCCGAGCAGATCGGTGCCAAGGAAATCGTCGCCCGACTAGTTCAGGAATCGACCCAGGAAGGTGCGGACTGAAACGGCTGTCCTGTAGTGGCGACCAGCGAATCGCTCCTTGTTTTTCCGGAGACGCTGGTGCCCTGCGGGCGGTCAACGAGGCGCCCAGTGGCGGGAATGGAGAAGGGTGAAAGCGGATGCTGACGGAACGCAAAGCGAGGAGTTTTCTCGACCCCAAAGTGCTGGCCAGGCTCTCCAGCCTGCCGCTTACCGCGCGTCGACCGATGCTGGGGCAGGTCTCGGGACGTCATGTCAGCCCCCATCGTGGTGCGAGCGTCGAGTTTGCCGAGTACCGAAAGTATGTTCCTGGAGACGATCTCCGTCGACTGGATTGGCGTGCTTTCGGCCGATCGGATCGCTTCTACATCAAAGAATTTGAAGCCGACACCAACCTGCGGCTGTATCTGATCGTCGACACCTCTGGATCGATGGATTTCGGCAGCGTTGGCTGCAGCAAACTGGAATATGCCCGCCGACTGGGAGCCGCACTGGCCTACCTGGCGGTGCAGCAGGGGGATTCGGTGGGGCTGACCTGCATCGCCGACAAGAAGGTGCAGAATCTCCCGGCCCGCCGCAACCCGGCTCACCTGACCGTCCTCTTCGATCAAATGGAACAGGCCAAATGCCAAGGTCCAACGCGGCTGGATGAGCTGCTGCATGAATTGGCCGAGACAACTAGGCAACGCTCCCTGATGGTGATCCTTTCCGACTTTTTTCTCGATGCCGAGCAGTGGCGGGGCTGCTTCGAGCATCTTCGATTTCGCAAGCACGATGTCGCTGCATTCCACCTACTGGATCCGGAAGAAATCGATTTCAACTTCCAGAGACCGACCCGTTTCCTCGACATGGAAGGTGGACCAGCCATCTTTGTCGAGCCCAGCGAGATCGCTGAGCGTTACCAGCGCGCCGTAGGGGAGTACCTGGAAGCGATTCGCCGGATCGCCCTGGAGACAGGGGTCGACTACCATCGCGTCTCGATCGATCGATCCCACGAGTCGGTGCTCACCGACTTCCTGGTGGCCAGGAACCGAGGGAGCGGTCGTCGATGAGTTTTCTACAGCCTTGGCTTTTGGCATTGCTCCCTTTGCTTCTGGTTCCACTGATCATTCATTTGATCAACCAGTGGCGCTATCAAACCAAGCGCTGGGGAGCGATGATGTTCCTTCTGACCGCCAATCGCATGGCGCGCGGGTATGCCAAGTTGCGGCAATGGTTGATCCTGGCTGCCCGAATGGCTGCCATCGCCGGTCTGGTGTTCGCGATCAGTCGTCCCCTGGCAAGCGGACTGATGGGGATGGCCGCCAGCGGACGCCCCGACACGTCGATCGTCCTGCTGGATCGTTCTCCCAGCATGGAAGCCAAAAGCTTAGGTGGCGCGGAGTCCAAACTGGAGACGGGACGTCGTCAACTGCGACAAGCCCTCTCCACCATCGGCTCCAAACGCTGGGTGCTGGTCGATTCCGCAACGGATCAACCGCGAGAGTTTGAAAAGCTGGAAGGGCTGCTGGAATCGCCACAGACGGAGGCGTTTGGGGCTTCCAGCGATATCCCCGGAATGCTTCAAAAGGCGGCGGCTTACCTGGCCGCCAATCGCCCAGGACCAACCGAAATCTGGATTTGTTCCGATCTTCGCACCAGCGACTGGCAGCCCGATAGCCCGATCTGGTCGGTGGTTCGCGAGCAATTGCTGCAGTTCCCGAAAAATGTTCGCTTCCATCTGATCGCCTACCCGGATGCCGCCACCGACAACCGCTCGATCCGCGTCACCTCCGCGCGTCGCGAACGAACCGCTCAAGGAATCGATCTGGTCCTTTCTTGGGTGGTGCGGCGCGATGGTGTCGAGGGGAAGAACGATCTTCCGGCGATCCAGATCCCGGTGGAAATTGAAATGGAAGGGAATCGGTCTCAGGTGGAGATGGAAGTCGCCGGCCCTCAGGCGCAGTGGAATGAACATCGGATCCGCCTGAATGCCGACACCCAACGGGGATGGGGGAAGGTATCGATCCCTGCCGATGCCAATCCAGCCGACAACACCTTCTACTTCGTTTTCGACGCCCCGCCCCCCCGACGGGCTCTCCTGATCTGTCAAGATGATGCAACCGCCGGACCTCTGGCGCTGGCAGCAGGTATCCCGCCGCAAACGGAACAGCAAAGCGACGCTCAGAGGTTGCCGTGGGGTGACACCCAGTCGATCGACTGGCAGGAGGTGGGACTGTTGATCTGGCAGGGGACGATGCCTCAGGGAGATCGAGCCGCAGAAATCGAACGATTCGTCTCCTCCGGCGGCAGCCTACTGCTTTTCCCACCGACCGCCGAAACCTGGGGTTCTGGCAGCACCGCCAATCCCTTTCTTGGAGTTCAGTGGGATGCCTGGAAGCCACTGCAACCAGTGGCCCTGATCGATCAGTGGCGAGGCGACAGCGATCTGCTGGCCGCCACTCGGTCGGGCGCGGCATTGCCCGTCGGCCAGATCGAACTGTCGGGGATCGGTACGTGGAAAGGAGACGCGGTGGCTCTGGCCAGCCTAGCCGATCGCACTCCAGTCCTCGCCCGAATCCCCACCGATCGCGGCTCGGTCTACCTCTGTGGCGCCTCCCCCTTGGAATCGGAATCCAACCTTGCCCGACAGGGGATCGTCCTCTACGCGATGATCCAGCGCGCGATCGAACAGGGAACACTTTCCCTGGGCCGCACCCGAGGCATCGATGCCGGGTCGCTTGCCGCGTCCTCCCCATCCAACATCGACCTGGAAGGATGGCAGGCCCTGGGGACCAGCGGCAGCAGCCTTTCGAGCGAAATCGGGTTTCAGCCGGGGGTGTTTCAGTCGGAGAAGAACCTGATCGCCATCAATCGATCGAACCTGGAAGACCAACCCGACTCGGTCTCCCCCGAACAGATCGACAAGTTGTTTGAAGGGCTGCCGCTGACGAAGGTCGAGCAGAAGACGGGGTCGGCCAGCAGTCTAGTGCGCGAGGTGTGGCGGCTGTTTGTGATGCTGATGATCGCCGCCCTGATCGCCGAAGCGATCCTTTGCATGCCACGGCGACCGGTAGCCAAGGAGGCGCTGCGATGACCGAGCGGGAGTTGGTCCTTCAGTGGACTCCATGGACGCTGGCGTTCAGTCTGCTCTGCTTTCTCGTCACCTTGGCAATCAGCTGGGAAGCGATGCGGCGCTGGCAATTTCGACCCAGGATGGTCGCCTTGGAACTGCTTCGCCTAGCGCTGGTTGGTGGCGCCTTGCTGCTGCTCAATCAGCCGGAGTGGGTGGAGCGATATCGGCCAAACCAAAAGCCTGCGATTGTCCTGCTCGCCGACACCTCGGCCAGCATGGAGACGCGCGACGTCGTCGAGGGGAACTCCGAGTCGACCGAGGGTGCGCAAGTCGGTGGAACGAATTCCCAGGCGCGGACACGTCGGGAGGCGCTCACGCCTTGGATCGACCCGACGGCCTGGGATTCGCTCCGCGAACGCTTCGATGTCGTGATCGAATCCTCCAGCGACCTAGCCAAGGACTCGCAAGGAAACTCGAAAACCAGCGACGGCACGGGCGCATCGACGCAAGACGAAGCGGCAACCGATGACCGTGCCGGAACCAATCTCCATGACCTGCTGGTCTCCGCCCGCCAGCGCCATCCCAACCTTCAAGCGGTCGTGCTGGCCAGCGATGGCGACTGGAATCAAGGGCTGGCTCCCGTGCAAGCGGCGCTGCAGTACCGGACGGCGGAAACCCCCATCTGGACCATCCCCCTGGGAAGCCCTTCCCGGCTTCCCGACCTGGAACTGCTCAGCCTCGATGCACCCACCTTTGGCATCGCCGGGAAAGCGGTTCGAATTCCCTTCACGATCGAAAGCTCGCTGCCTCGCGCGATTGCGGCCAAGGTCATCCTCAAGGCCAGCGACGGCCAGGAAATTGCTCATGACCTACGCATCGCACCGATGGGACGCACCAGCGACGCGGTGGTGTGGAAGCCAGAGGGAATCGGCGACTACACGCTGACCCTGGAGGTCCCTCAGCAACCGGGCGAAGTCATCTCGGAGAACAACAGCAAGACCGTCCCGATCGCTATCCGCGAGGAGAAACTGAAGGTCCTGGTGGTCGAATCGTTGCCGCGATGGGAGTATCGCTATCTGCGGAACGCTCTATCCCGCGATCCCGGTGTCGAGGTCAGTTGCCTCCTGTTTCACCCAGGGCTTGGGAAAGTCGGCGGTGGCAACAAGGACTATATCCAGGCGTTCCCTGAGACATTGGAAGCGCTGGCCGCTTATGACGTCGTCTTCCTCGGCGATGTCGGTATCGCCGACGGCCAGCTGACCGTCGAACAGTGCCGTCTGCTCAAAGGGCTGGTTGAACAGCAGGCGAGCGGCCTGGTGTTCATGCCTGGATGGCAGGGACAACAGTCCAGCCTCTTGGAGACCGAACTATCCGATCTCTATCCGGTGCTCCTGGATCCTGCCCAGCCGGAAGGCTGGGGGACTCGGACTCCAAGCCATTTTGAGTTGACAGAATCGGGTCGCCGCAGCTTGCTGACCAAATTGGCCGATACGCAGGACGAGACGACGGCTGTTTGGGAGAAACTCCCTGGCTTTCAGTGGTACGCGCCGGTGCTCCGCGCCAAACCAGGCAGCGAAGTCCTTGCCGTCCATCAGGAAGCCTCCAACGCTTTCGGTCGCATTCCCCTGCTGGCGACCCGCACCTTTGGTAGCGGCAAGGTCCTTTTCATGGGAACCGATGGCGCATGGCGCTGGCGCAAAGGGGTGGAAGATCTTTATCACTATCGCTTCTGGGGTCAGGTGGTTCGCTGGATGGCCTACCAGCGCAACATGGCCAAAGGGGAATCGATGAGGCTGTACTATTCGCCCGAGCAGCCCCAGGTTCGGCAGACGATTTCCCTGCAGGCCAACGTCATGGACCGCACAGGGGAACCGATGCAGCAAGGGGACGTGCGGGTTCGCATCGAATCTCCCTCGGGACAGACCGAAGGAATTCGCCTGGCGGCTCAGGGGGGCGAATGGGGAGCCTTCGCGGGCCTCTGGACCGCCAATGAACCCGGGCCCCATCGCGTCACCCTTCGGTCGGACGCCACCGATACCACGCTGGAAACAACGATTTTTGTGCAAGGATCGGCGCTGGAACAGATCGGCAAACCGGCCAAGCCCGAGGTTCTCGAGGAACTTTCCCGAGTTTCCAAGGGAGAGGTGGTACGATGGAACCAACGGGACAAACTGATCGAGTCCCTCCAGGCCTTGCCCCAGCCCCCGGATCAACTGCGGCGACTGCAGCTATGGAGCAATCCCTGGGTAGCAGGAATGATGATCTCGGGATTGGCCATTTTCTGGATCAGCCGCAAATGGCTAGGATTGTTCTAAGTGAGCGGGTAGATCGGTGCGAGGACGCACAGACCGACAGGAGCTATCGTCGATGCAACAACGCAACGATGCCAATCGCTGGGCAATCCCTCCTACGCTGCAGGCTCAGTTGCAGCAGTTTCGCACCTACGTCTGGCGCACCAAGGTGCTGGAGGCGTTGGGGTTGCTGTGCACCGTGATCCTTCTGGGCTACGCCCTGCTGTTCGCTTCCGACCGCCTGCAGGATACCACCCCTGCGATTCGTTGGTTGCTTTGGGGTGCCGCCTTAGTAGCGCTGATCTGGATCCCCTGGGTTGTCTACCGCTGGGTGTGGCGCCAACGCACCTTTCCCCAACTAGCCCGACTCCTTCGACGCCGCGACCGACGCATCGGCGACCCACTGCTGGGGGTGATCGAACTGGCGGAAGACCGCCAAGAGCAACAGCGGTCTCCCGCGCTGGTGGCCGCTGCCTTGCGGCAGGTAGCCGAGTCAGCTCAGGGACGCGATTTCACCAACTCGGCACCCAGACATCACGCGCGCCAATGGCTGGGCATCGCTGGTGCACTTGCGGCTCTGGCAATCGGACTACTGGCGCTCTTTCCGGAAGCCGCAGCCAACGCATGGCAGCGGATTGCCTTCCCCTGGAAGAAAATCCCTCGCTACACCTTCGCCCAATTGCAACCGCTTCCCGACCCACTGGTGGTCGCGCATGGAGAGCCATCCAGGCTGGATGTCGCGCTGTCCGAATCGACGCGCTGGAAGCCGGCCGAGGCGACGGCGAGACTGCCCTTCCACCCCGATCGTCGCTGGCCCCTTCAGGCCAATCGCTACGCGATGGAACTCCCCGCCCTGACCGCCGATACGTCGCTGGAGGTCCGTGTCGGCGATCAGAACAAGCGTCTGCAGGTGATCCCCAAGCTGAGACCGGTGCTGGAGCAGATCGAGGCGAGCATTCGACTGCCTGAGTATTTGCAAATCGCGGACCCGATCCAGCGCGATGCCCGCTCCGGATCGGTCCAGGCCGTCACAGGATCCAAGGTCCAAGTGCGCGCCACCGCCTCCAGATCCCTGACAGCGGCCGCTATCGATGGACAGCCCTTGCCGGTGGAGGACCGCCAGTTTCTATCGCCAACTCGAACGGTAGAAGGGGAGTCGATGCCCCCCTGGGTTCTGACCTGGAAGGATGCCGACCAGCTGGAAGGCAGCCAGCCATTCGAGCTGAAGTTGCTTCCCAAGGCGGATGACGCACCGACGATCTCCGTCGAGGGGCTTCCGCGGCAGGCAGTGGTGTTGGTCACCGAGCAGATCAATTTTCAGTTTCTAGCGGGAGACGACTTCGGGGTCCGCCGCGCCGGGATGGAATGGAAGGGAGTGCCCAGCGAATTGGTGGGCCAGCCCGCCGCAGGAGAACAGGTGCTTGCCGCTGGCGGTCCCCAGCAGACGGCGATGCAATGGCAAGGGGTCTTCAACGCCAACGACTGGAAGATCGAACCACAGGCGATTGAACTGCGTGTGTGGGTGGAGGATTATCTACCCGATCGGGGCCGAGTCTATTCTCCTCCCCACACCTTCTTCGTTCTCTCTGCCGACCAGCATGCCATCTGGATCACCGAACAGCTCAGCAAGTGGCACCGTCAATCGCTCGACGTCCGCGACCGGGAAATGCAGCTGCATGAAACCAACAAGCAGCTCCGCGCCCTGGAGGGCAAGCAGCTCGACCAGCCAGATGCTCGCCAGATGCTGGAGACGCAGGCTGCCGCGGAAGCCGCCAACGGAAGGCGTTTGGCGCAGCTGACCAAAGTGGGCGAGGAACTGGTGCGGCAGGCTGCCAGAAACTCGGAGATCCAGGCCGATCAACTGGACCGCTGGGCCGAAATGCTGCAAGTGCTTGAGGAGATCTCGGGGGATCGCATGCCAGGGGTCGAAGATCTCCTGAAACAGGCAGCCAAATCCAAATCGTCGATCGCACAGAGTGCCAGCCCACCTCCTGGCCCTCAAGCCGGTCAGCAGCGAGATCCATCGGGCGGCAGTCAGCCATCTCCCGAATCGATGCAGCCCCCCGATCCCGAATCTGCGAAGATGCCCTCGATCGGCGACCAGGAGTCGTCGCAACGGGCTCCTGACGATCCAAAGGATGAAAAGGAAGGAAAGCCAAAACCACCCAAGGACTCTCCACCCAGCCGTCTTTCGCTTCCCTCCACAACCATCGCCTCCTCAGATGCTGGAGAGGAGCAAGAGGATCAGGAGCCATCCGAAGCGCAACCCAAGGTGCAACAGGCGGTGGAAAAGCAGCGAGAACTGCTGACGGAGTTTGAAAAAATCTCGGATGAACTCAATCAGGTGCTGGCCAACCTCGAAGGCAGCACTCTGGTCAAACGGCTCAAGGCAGCCTCCCGGGAGCAGCTGCAAGTGGCCAATCGGCTGAACGATCGCATTCAAGCGTTCTTTGCGCAAAGCAGCCATCTGGAAGAAGCCGATCGCCGACTTCTCGCATCGCTCACCGATGTCGAGGGACGCAGCAGCCAGTCGATCTCCAACATCATGGATGATCTGCAGGCCTACTTCGATCGTCGACGGATGAATCAGTTCAAACTGGTGCTCGATGAGATGCGCAGCAGTGACATTCTGGCCGCGCTTCGGACGCTGGGGGATGAGATCCCCAAGGAACAAGGGATGTCGATTGCGCAATGCGAATTCTGGGCGGATACCCTGGATCGCTGGGCCGATGATCTGGTCGATCCGGCGGCCAAAGGAGAGTCGACCGACTCCGAAGGAAAATCAAAAGATAGTCTTCCTCCAGGGATCATTCTCGAGGCGCTGCAGATCCTGGAGGCGGAGGTGAATTTGCGCGAAGAGACGCGCGTCGCCGAACAGTCGAAAGCGGCGATCGAAGAAAAAGAACACCAGCGGCTTGGTCAGCAACTGGGGGACAAGCAGCAAGGACTGCAGACACGCATTGCCGACCTAGTCAAGCGGATCGAGCGGCTGCCGGAAGCGCAGGAGAACTTCCAGGACGAACTCGATCTGCTCGGTCAAGTCGAAACCGTCATGGGGGATGCCAGCGGAGTACTGGCTCTTCCCAACACGGGGCCCGAGGCGATCGCGATGGAGACCGAAGCGATTGAACTCCTGCTGAAGTCGAAGAGAATCAACCCGAAATCGGGTGGAGGCGGCGGGGGCACGGCGCCCGGGGGTGGTGGCAAAGGGGATACCAAAGACTCCGCCCTGGCTCTGATCGGCACCGGAATCAACCCTCGAGAATTTAGAGAATCACGCGAGATCCAGCAGGCGACTGGCGAGCAAGCCAATCCGCTACCCGAGGAATTTCGCGCCGGGCTGGACGAGTACTTCAACCGACTCGATCGAGACCGACCATGAGGATTCCACCACCGGCCACCCGGTCGCTCACTTTCGCCCTCCTCTTGGCCGCCTCTGCCAACCTCCTGCTGGGGCAGGATGCTGATCCCCCCAAACCTGCAGCGGAGCAAAAAGAAGCGGCGATTCAGAAGATCGAGCAGCTGTTTGGGGAAGTAGAAATCGAACGGGACCCTCGCAAACCAGAGGTGAACCCGCCGCCGGTAGGAGTGGAAGAAGAAGGCAAAGAGGAAGAAGACCCCCAGGCAGTTCAGGGCCCTGAAGCGCTATCGATTCAACGACTGGAGAAAGTGCTGCGGGTGGAGCTGGCGTTCTTGCGACGCGTCGTCCAGCTTGATGAAGAGCAGGAAAAGCTGTTGGCCCAGTTCGATCGGAAGTGGGTGGCCAAAAAGGTTTCGGTGCAGAGAGATCTTCGAGGTGGGGGCGCCTTTCTGCAGGTGGGTCAGGATTTTCCCCAGCCGCATTCGGTGATGCAGCGAGCGGTGCTCCGCGCGCTCGACAAAGAGCTGGCAACCATCCTCCAGCCCCAGCAGAACGAAGCGTACCAGGTAGAGCGAAAGGTGAGGTCGAAGTTCGTCAGCCAAGCGTCGGTCGATGCCATCCTGGCGCTCCTGGACGACCAGCTTTACCTGGAACCTGCGCAGCGCGATGCGATCCGAAAGGATCTCGAAAAATCGACCAACATCGACTTTGACCCAAGATTCCTGATGACCAATCGCCGCTACCTCCCGATGCTTCCCGATTCCGCCATTCTCAAGCACCTCGATATCGAACAAAAACGAATCTATCGCTCGCTGCAGAAAGTCTCCTTCGGGATCTCCCAGGAACCCGATCAGGAGGTGATCGAGAAATGATTCGACCCTGGCGGCCCATGCGATGCGTCTACCGATGGCTGGGGATTCTGACCCTGGCGATCGCTTGGGGTGCGCTGCCACTGCCGTCGCTTTGGGCGCAGGCGCTGATCGTACAGAATCCAGGTTGGTTCGAATCGTGGGCGTTCCAGGGGCAACCGGAACCGGAGGTGCGGAGGCAGCTGCAAAGCCAAGTCCAATTGCAACTCAAGGCGATGGAGAAGCAGTGTGGACTGACTGCCGAACAGAAGCAGAAATTGGAAACTGCCGCCCAAGGAGATATCGCCCGTTTCTTTCGCATGGTGCAACTGGCGAGACTGAAAACCGAAGGGATGCAGCCCGATCAGGAGCACATGCAACAGATACAGCAGGCCCTCTCGCCGGTGCAGAACAAATTCATCGGGGGCCTCTTCAAGAAAGACTCGTTGCTGGAGACGGTGACTTCCGCCACCTTGACCCCCGACCAGATGGCTTCTTGGCGACGCTATCTGCAGGAACGGCTAGAGAGGCGGTATGCGACCGCGATGGCGATCGAGCTATCGCGGTTGGAACAGAGGCTGCCTCTGACCAGCCGACAGCGGGAAGCGATCCTGGAGAAGGTTGCCAGTCGTTGCAAGGGTAGGTCGATCCGCGACGAACAGCGGCTGATCGCCTTGGTGGAGGCGGCTTTCTATTCCATTCCCAAAGAGGATCTGGCCCAGATCCTCGACCCGCCCCAAATGGCTTTTCTGCAGAAGGAATCGCAATCCCATGCAGGCATCATCGAAATGATGAAACAGGAAGGCATCGACTTTGAAGCGGTCCGTGACACCCCGGTGGCACCACCCGATCCCGCGCAGGAGACACCGCAGTGAATACCATCCTCCGAACTTGCTCTGGGCTGCTGACCGTCGCAGCGATCTGCTTGATGACGCCTGGCCTCAGCCATGGACAGACTCCCGACTCAAGTGGCGGCGATACCGTCCCGCGCGATGTCCGCGAGATGTACGATCGCGGCCTGCAGTATCTGGTGAAGACGCAGGATGAGTCGGGGGCATGGACGCAGGGTAGCGAGATGGGAGGGGGATCGACCGGGTTGGCGCTGATGGCGCTGCTGGCTTCGGGTGAGGATCCGAATTTTGGCATCTACAGGACCCCCATCCGCAAAGCGATCCGATCGATCCTGCAGAATCAAAACAGTGAAACCGGCTACGTTGGCAACAGCATGTACCATCATGGATTTGCGATGCTGGCCCTCGCGGAAGCCTACGGAACGGTCGACGACCGCGATCTGTGGGAAGGGAAGCGGGGGCAGGGATCGACACAAAGGACGATTGGCGAAGGGCTGGAACTTTCGGTGCGGTGTGCACTGACCAGTCAGAAGAAAAACCCACTGGGTGCTTGGCGTTACTCCCCAGATGCTCGCGATGCCGACACCTCGGTCAGCGGCGCGATCCTGATGGGGCTGCTGGCAGCCCGCAACGCGGGGATCGAAGTCCCCGATGAAGCGATCGACAAGGCGATCGGCTACTTCAGCAGCATGACGGGCCCCAGCGGCATCGTCGGCTACTCGGGTGGCTTCGACGGCTTCGGCGAATCGCTCGCTCGTTCCTCCATCGCCACCCTGGTGTTTTCGATCGCCAAGCGGAAAGATCTCAAACAGTACAAAGCAGCGCTCGGATACATCGACGACCAACTAGAAGGATCGGCATCCAGCTGGCCTGAGTACGCACGCTACTATCAGGCCCAGGCGCTCTTCCAAGGAAACGTCGACCTGTGGCGCAAATGGAACGCCAGCACGATTCGCCAACTGAAGTCGATGCAGAAAGAAGATGGCAGCTTCACAGGACAACTCGGACCCACCACCAATACCTCGATGGCCCTCCTGGCCCTGGCGCTCAACTATCGGTTCCTGCCGATTTACGAGCGATGATCGAAGGAAGATGCAAGACCATGCCGATCGATTTTTCTCTGTCCGTCGTTTCGCCCCAAGCCCACAGGTGGTCCTACCGAGCCTGCCGGCGATCGATCCCAGCCCTGCTGCTGGCGATCGTTGCGGCCTGCTCGCAAGCGCAGCTCCCCGCTCAGGATGCTGCTGCCACGAAAGATCCAGCGACCACCCAAGCAGCATCCCCCCAATCAGCCACCGGTCCAGCTCGTCTGAGGCTTAAGAGTGGTGATTTTGTCGAGGGTCAGTTGGAACCAGGGCAGGGGGCAGGAATGCTCGGCTGGACCAACCCGTTCTTTCGGGAACCCCTTCAGTTCGCGCTGACGGCAGTGCGATCGATCGATGCCCCTGCAGGGGCGGCTCCGCGTGTTCCCCAAGCGGCTTGGTCGTTCGAGTGGACCGACGGCGATCGGATGTGGGGGGACTGGATAGCGATCGGGCCACAGGGATGGACCGTCCGCCATCGACTGCTCGGCGATTTAACCATCCCACCCGAGCGCCTACGGCGGGCACAGCGGATGGAGACGGGGGAGGTGCTGGTCTACCAGGGCCCCAGTTCGATCGAGGGCTGGAAGGTGCTTGATGAGTCACTGCCGTGGGTGATGGAATCGGGGTCGCTGGTTTCGAAAGACCATGGTTCGAAGGTACGCGGGCTGGTCGGTCTGCCGCCTCGGGCCCAGATCGACGTGCGGCTGTCCTGGGATCGACAACCCAATTTCGTCCTCTCACTGGGTGTGACGGAGGAACAGACTAGCGCCGGGAAGGCGTTTGGGATCGAAGTCTGGGACGACAAGCTGGCTCTGGTGCGCGACATCGGTGGAAAAGCCGATGCTTCCTACCTGGAGACGCTCGACCGCAAACGCAACGACGCCGAGCTATCGATTTTCCTCGACCAGCCAGCCGGTCGCGCCACCGTCTTCTCAGCCAAGGGGAAACGCCTGGCCGAAATCGTGCTGCCGACGGAAGCCGCCGAGGTCGGAACGGCCATCCTGCTGGAGAACTACGGCCGGCAACTGCGACTGGAGCACCTGCGGATTCAGAAATGGAATCAGACACTCCCCTCCGAACAAGATCGGGAGCAGAACTATGTCGTCGATCGCTCGGGCAAAACCACCCCTGGCTCCATCCTGGAGGCTCAGGCCGGTAGCCCCTTGGTCGTTGCGGCTAAGGACGGGAGCCAGACCGCGTCGATGGCTTGGGAAGAGTTGAGCGAAGTGGTAGTGCAACGGGATGCCCAACCGCCAACCGAGCCGACGGAAGTCGGAGATTGGGTCCAACTGGAATTGATCGACCAGTCGAGGTGGTCGGGACGCTGGCTGGGATGCGATGCGGAGGCGATCGTGCTCAAGTCTCCCGGCATCGACCAGCCGCTCAGGATTCCTCGTTCTGCCTTGCTGACGCTGCGAGGATCCGAGACGCCGTACCAACCCGCCAAGGCGGTCGGCAAGGAAGGTCTCCTCCTGCTCCCCGGTGTGCAGCTCTACGGATCCCTGCTGAACACCCCTGAAAACCTCCCCGGTGCTTTGTTGTGGCAACCGACCGACTCCCCTCAGCCTCTGATTCTTGCGTCATCGGCCAGCGGAAGGATCGACTACCGGAAATCGGAGAAGTGGACTCCACCGTCGCCGACTCCCGGTCGCGTCGTGACCCCCGGAGGCGCCTCCAGCGTCCCCAGTCCACGTCGCGCCACGGTACCGAATCTGACGCTGCGAGACGGACAGCTGATCTCCATCCGATCGGTTGCCGTCGATGAGCAAGGGGTTCGGTTTGATGCCGCCGTCGCAGGGATGGCAAACGTCCCCCAGGCGCAGGTGCAATCGATCGAATTGCGGCGCATCCGGAAGGATCGGACCCCTGCAACCGCCAAGATGGCTCGCTTGCTGACGATCCCTAGAGCTCGAAAGAACGACCCGCCTTCCCATCTGATCGCATCGGTCGATGGAGACTATCTTCGAGGCAGATTGGTCTCGATGGATGACAAGGAAGCCGTCGTCGAGGTGCGCGGCGAACCGGTGAGAATCGCGATGGAAAAGATCGCTCAGATCGTCTGGCTGCACGATCGTCCCTGGATGGAAGATGCTACCCAGAAGACCCAGCCCACCCTCGCCGCTGGCTCCGCAGACCGACCGCGAGTCCATGCGGTCGAGCGATCGGGATGGCGATTGACCATGGACGCCGGTGGTGTCAGCGATGGGACGCTCTCAGGCACCAGCCCCTGGCTGGGTGCTTGCGAGGTTTCTCTTGCCTCGGTCGAACTGCTGCTGATCGGAAACGATGTCGATCTCGTCGCCAAGGACCTGACGGAAAACCCTTGGAAACTTTCCCTCGCGCCCCCTCCTCGCACCGCCGAAGCCGATGGGGACTCAGCAGACGGCCGGGAACCTGGCAAAGGTTCGGCGCTGATCGGCCGTCCAGCGCCACCGATCCAGCTGGATACGCTCGACGGACAAACCTTTCAGCTGGACAAGCTGCGCGGCAAGGTGGTGGTGCTCGACTTCTGGGCCAGCTGGTGTGGCCCCTGCATGAAGACGATGCCTCAGGTCGACGAAATCATCGCGGAGTTTCCAGCCGACCAAGTGGAACTGGTGGCGGTCAATCTGGAGGAGCCAGCCGATCGGGCGCAAGCCGCCATGGAGCGGCTGAAGCTGAAGACCCGAGTCGCGCTGGATCTCGATGGTGTGGCCGCCCGCAACTACCAAGCCAGCGCTATCCCTCAGACGGTGGTCATCGATCGACAGGGAATCGTGCAGTACCTCTTCGTTGGGGGGGGACCGACCTTCCTCAAACAGTTCCGCGAGTCGCTGCAGCGGGTTGTCGATGAAAAAGGGTCGGAAGTTCCAGCCCCCTAACCTACCAACCATCCGATTTCCGATCCGATATGGCATCCCCCGCGTGTCGGTGCGTCCCCAGGTGCCTTCTGGCGAGTGAATTCGGCAAGAATGGGGCTGGTTCGACGAACAAGATCTACCACAATAGCACCTGATTTCTGATCCGATCGCTCCCAGGAATGATCTAGCGGACTTCGCTGTCGAACGAAGCTTCGCAATCTCCCCAGAAGGTGTTGCAGCATGACGCAATGCATCCCATCGAACCTCAGACTCCTCTGGATAACCAACTCTTGGTGGCTCGGGCTGCTGCTGGCCACGTTGCTTGGGACAGGTCCTGCCAAGGGAGAAGATCCATCGGCATGGAAGGAGATCGTCGGCGCGATGGAGGCGTTGGAACGGAAAGCCCCGGCAGCTGGGAGTCCAAATGCGGCGGACCAGCCGCCAAGATTCCGGGTGTTGGCGTTTCTGGGGAGTGAATGCCCGCTAGCCAAGCTGTATGGAAGCAAGCTGCAGTCGCTGCATCAGATCTACCAACCTCGTGGCATAGGCTTTGTGGCGGTCTTCAGCAACCTGCAAGATTCGGAATCGGACCTCGCCGACTATGTGAGTCAGCAGAAGCTGGGCTTTCCCGCAATCAAAGACTGGGACCAGCGAATCGCTAGGTATTTTTCGATCAAGAGAACTAGCGAAGTGGTGCTTGTCGATGGCGATGGAAACGTGCACTACCAGGGACGCATCGATGATCAGTATGCCCCGGGAATCCAGCGCAGCCAGCCCACCTCAAACGACCTATCGGATGCGATCGACCAGTTGCTTTCAGGAAGAGAGGTTGCACAGCGAAAGACCCAGTCTCAGGGATGCCTGATCAGCTACAGGAAAGGGGTCGATCTGCAATCGTCCGTCACCTTCTGCCAATCGATCGCTCCGATTCTGATCGAGCATTGCGTGGAATGCCATCGGCCGGGAGAGATCGGTCCGTTCAGCATGAACGATTATGAAGAGGTCCGGGGTTGGGCGGAGATGATGGTGGAGACGGTGGAGCAAGGAAGAATGCCCCCTTGGCATGCAGCCTCCGGTCACGCACCTCTGAAAAATGAACGGCACTTCCCTCGCCAGTCGCTCGATCTTCTGAAACAGTGGGTCGAGGCGGGGACGCCCTACGGAGATCCGGCTGACATGCCTGCGTGGCCACAGTTTGCCGACCACGGCTGGCGCATGCCGACCGCTCCCGAGCAAATCATTGCGATGGCCGAACAGGCTTATGCCATTCCAGCCAAAGGGACCGTCGACTACCAGTACTTTGTCGTCGACCCTGGATTCAAGGAAGATGTCTGGATCTCCAGCGCGGAAATCGTTCCAGGCAATCCTGCAGTGGTCCATCATGCGATCGTTTTCATCCGTCCCCCCGACGGCACTCCGATGTCGGGGATTGGATGGTTGACCGCCTACGTTCCTGGGCAAAGGTCGACTGCATTCCCAAGCGGTCAGGCGCGACGCGTACCTGCCGGTTCCAAGCTTGTCTTCCAGATGCATTACACCCCCAACGGAACTCCCCAAACCGATCGATCCCTGCTGGGGCTTCGTTTCGCCGATCCCCAGCAGATCACTCACGAAGTCATCACCTTGATCGCGATCGATCAGGATTTCGAGATCCCCGCTGGCCAGTCCGATCATCCCGTGCGCGCCCAGATCGATCTGCTGCCTGAGGGAGGCAGACTGCTGGCAGCGATTCCCCACATGCACCTTCGCGGCAAATCCTTCCTGCTCACCGCGCGACAAGGCGACCAACAGAAGACCCTTCTGGAAGTCCCCCGATACGACTTCAACTGGCAGCACACCTATCAGTTTGAGGAGCCGATCGATCTCGATCAGGTAGAGGGCATTGAGTTCGTGGCAACCTTCGATAACTCACCCGAAAACCCAGCCAATCCGGATGCTAGCCAGGTGGTGATGTGGGGAGACCAAACCTGGGAGGAAATGGCCGTCGCTTTCTTCGAGGTTTCCGTGCCACACAACGCCGACGGTGAGAACCGGCGAGGATGGAGGCAAGCGGTGGGGAGCATGCAGGCCACGGCGGCTAGCACACCCAGATCCCCCAAGATCGACGCCGATCGGTATGCGGATGAGTTTCTCGAGCGATTCGACAGGAATGGCGATGGGGTAGTTCATTTCGCTGAGGCAACACGCATCGTCCAGGATTATTCGTTCGGAATCATCGACCGCGATAACGACCGACGTGTGACGCGCGAGGAATTGCTGGAAGCCAGTCGCACTCTGGATGGGTGGAAGTGAGTGATCGTGGCATCCCGCAGCGGTAGGACCGGACGTTTTTTTGCCTCCTTCATCGACTATCCGCGCCTTGGCGTTGCGGTGATTCTGCTGCTGTCGCTGTTGGCTGCAGGTGGCTATCTGTGGCCCTCCTGGCCTAAGGATCTGGTCAGTTGGTGGAAGGAATGGAGCCAACCTGCCAAGCTGGAGGAAAGCCAGCAACACCAGCCCCAGGCATCCGATGGGACAAAGCCAGCTCCCTCCCGGGGCCGTCGACGCGGTTCCGCCATCCGCTCTGGATTGGGACAGGCCGATGCGATCCTGGTGGCAAGGAGCCCCCACTTCTTCACGCCCCAAGGATCTGAGTCGATCCGCCAAGTGGTTGCCCAGCTGGAAGCACTTCCCAGCGTCGCCTCCGTCCAGTGGCTCGATCAAACCCCTCCGGTGAACATTTTCGGACTGGCCGAACCGGTGCTGCCACGTTCGAAAGCGACGCAGCAGCGATTTGATGCCGCACGCAACAAAGCGATCCAACACCCGTTGGTGGTTGGCCAAAGCCTATCGCCGGATGCCCAGACCCTGCTGCTAGCGATCCGGTACAACTGGATCCATGTACTGGACGAAAAAGACAGCACCGACCGGTTGCTGGAAACCGCACAGCAACAAGCCGACCTGTTCCCGGAAAGCCCCATCCGCTTCTCGATCACTGGCCCCGTGCCGATTCGCCTGATGATGATCCGACATCAGGAACGCAATCAAAAACTCTATCAGATGATCGGCTACGGGATGGTGCTTGCGATGGCGATGATCCTCTTTCGAGGACTCTCGGTCGTCTTCACCGTAGCCTTGGCACCAATCGTCGGGGTCCTCTGGACGCTGGGAATGCTCCGCTACTTTCAGTTGCAGCTGAACCCCTTCAGCGATGTTATCCTTCCGGTGCTGCTGAGTCTGGTGGGCTTCACCGATGGCGTGCACATGATCGTGCATATCCGACGCAAGCTGAGCGAAGGACGAAGCGCCTACGAAGCCTGCCGGCAGACGCTGGAGGAAGTCGGCATGGCATGCTTCCTCACCTCGCTCACCACCGCCATCGGAATGGGGTCGCTGGTCTTTGCCAACCATCAGGTGGTCCGAGAATTCGGTACCTCCTGCGTCCTGGGTGTGACGCTGACATGGATTTCCGTGATGCTGGTGATCCCTCTGATCTGCCGGACGGGCTGGAGTCGCAGACTGGCGGATGGCACCGAGCGGAATTTGGTCGATGGCTGGATGCCGGGGATCGAACGAGTCATGGAGTTCTTCCTGGCCCGCAGCCGCTGGGTCAGCATCCTTTCGATCCTGCTCCTGGGTGTTCTAGGCGCAGCGACCTTGACTTTACGCCCCGACGATCGTCGCGCCAGCAGCTTTCCCAGCGGCAGCCCCGAACAGCAGACGCTGCAGTGGATGGATGAATCGATGGGTGGACTGGATCAATGCCGTATCGAACTGCGGTGGGACGATTCGACGCTGCCATTGCCGAAGATTCTTACGCTCCTAGAAGAAGTGGAAGCCTTCCTCAAGGACCGGCCGCTGATCGGCCACCCGCTGTCGGTTGCGAGGTTGCTGGCCTGGCTTCCTGGCGATCAACCCGTCTCGGACAAAAGCTCCATGATCGACCTGCTTCCTCCCCCCCTGAAATTGATGCTGCTCGATGAAGAAGCCCAGCGAGCCACGATCAGCTTTCGCGTCCAGGATCTAGGAACGAGGACGTATCAACCGGTCTTCGAAGAGATCGAAGCGATGCTGAGCCAAAAGGAGAGAGAGTATCCCGGAGTGGAGATGACGATGGAGGGAGAGCCGATATGGCGCTGGCGCAATTTGTATCAGATCGTCACCGATCTGGTGCAAAGCCTCGGATCGGCCGCGATCGTCATCTTCGGTGTGATGGCCCTGGTCTATCGATCTCTACGCATCGGGATCATTTCCGTCATCCCCAACCTCCTTCCGTTAGCCGCCGCAGGGGCCTGGATGGCGGCCACCAGCCAGCCGCTGGAGATCGTCAGCGTTTGTGCCTTCACCGTCTGCCTTGGAATCGCCGTCGACGACACGATCCACTTCCTGTCGCGTTATCAGCTGGAGCAACCGAGGCACGCAGACCGCAAAACAACGATCCGGCGGTCGGTCAGCGCCGTAGGGAGCGGGATGGTGATGACCACCCTGGTACTGCTGGCAGGCTTCAGCTCGGTGCTTTTCAGCGACACGCGCGATCATCGCGTCTTTGCCTCGCTGGGTGCCATCACCATCGCAGTCGCCCTCCTGTGCGATCTGCTGCTGCTCCCCTGCCTGCTGAACGACTTCGATCGCACTCCCAAACCCGCAGAGGACCGCTCTCCCAATCCGCCAAGTGGTGACCCACTCGCCTGATCGATCAAGATCGGAATCGATACCGGACGATGGACATCTCTCTGGCTGCATTGCGCATCGATTCGTGCCATCGTCCGGAACACCAAGCCGGCCTCAAA
>JBILTR010000027.1:0-67932 GCA_044371425.1 Pirellulaceae bacterium
CCTCAGTCGCAACAACCTCAGTCGCAACAACCTCAGTCGCAACAACCTCAGTCGCAACAACCTCAGTCGCAACAACCTCAGTCGCAACAACCTCAGTCGCAACAACCTCAGTCGCAACAACCTCAGTCGCAACAACCTCAGTGCCGCTCAACCCCGCTCCACCCACTCCACCGGTTGCGGTTCCAATTCAGCGGCCAGTGGCGATCCGCAATCCTTGCGTCCGCTGCCCTCCAGTCGGCTGATGACGCGGACATGCATATCCTGGTCGCAGAGGATTTGGCAGCTGAGCCGAACTCCACTGACACCTCGCTCTCGGAGGATCGTCTGTTCGGCCACCGTCATCTGCTTGGGTTCCCCCGCTAGGAATTCCACCCGGCAGGTGGTGCAGCGAGCCTTGCCGCCGCAAGCATGAAGCTGGTCGGTACCTGCTTCCTCCCGCAGGGCTACAGCCAACCGCTTGCCTGAGGGGACTTCGAACTCCCCAATTCCTTCGACGGTCAGTTTCGGCATGATAGGAAAAACTCCTGAGGAAACAGCTGGCTCGCACAAAAACAGATCGCCGTTGGGGCATTCTGCGGATTCGGATTATAGCGGTTGTAGGAAGACGCCTAGAAGTGGGTTCGATGGGAGTGTCACCCGAATGCAGCGATGCTCGGACACGCCTGATGGCACTCCCGATGCCGCTAGATCCGTCAGAATCATTAAGCTCGGCAGCGACTTTGACGATCCGGGAAACTCTTGCTGGGCGTTCCGGCGGCATCGAATTAGGGTAGAGGTATATTCACAGCGACCTTGAGGATCGCTGAAACATCTAGGCTTTTCGCCGAACGGCTCAAGCCATTTCCTTCTGAACCACCGGGAATTTCGTCGCCATGGTGACCAAGCCGACTGCTGAGGGGGTAGCCGATCAATTGACGCGCAACGTAGCACAGTTTGTCGCCTTTCGGCTCGACAATCAGGACTACGCATTCCGGATCGAACAGATCCAGGAGATCGTGATCCTCAAACAGATCACGCGAACGCCACAGGTTCCTGACTATGTCGAAGGAGTCAGCAACCTCCGAGGCGCCATCATACCGATCATCAACCTGCGGAAGCTGTTTGGCCTGGCGCCCAAGGAAGCGGACGATGAAACCCGGACGATCGTGGTCAATGTTGGGTCCCGCACCATGGGATGCACCGTCGACACCGTGACTCAGGTGGTGCGTATCTCCGAGGATGCTATCCAGCCGGCCCCCGAAACGGTGACCAGCCACGGAGCTCATTACATCGCAGGCTTTACGCGAGTCTCCGGGACGCTGGTCATTCTCTTAGAGATCGACGAACTTCTCGATCCAGAGAAGCTGGACCGCGTGGCGCAGGTGGGCCTTCGCGAGTTGGGAAGCAACTGAACATCAACGCTGTCAAAGGCGAACCGACCGAAGGGGAAAATGCAATCGGTCCCTTGGTGGAAGTAGGGTCTAGATCGATCTTCCAACGGATGGCCGAGGGACGAACAGAGAGGTAGCGATGGCAAAACGATCGGCGACCGGGAAAGGAAGCCGGGGAGAGGTAAGGGGCGGCGCGGGCGAATCCCCTGCGCTTCCGGGCGTCGATGCGCACGCTCTATCCCACGCTGGGATCCAGTTGCGCACCTTCGCTCAGATTGTCGAAAACGTCCCGGTGCGGATCATCCTGGCGGATCGCCAGTTCATCATCCGCTACATGAACCCGGCATCCTTTCGTGCCCTCCGCAGATTGGAGCATCTGCTCCCTTGCCGCGTCGACGAAATCCTCGGTCAGTCGATCGATATCTTTCACAAGCAACCAGAGCACCAGCGGCGAATCGTATCCGACTCCGGCAACATGCCTCATCGCGCCAAGATTCGCCTGGGTGACGAAATCCTCGATCTGAACGTCACCGCGATCCTGGATGAGTCTGGGCAATATCTAGGGCCGATGGTGACATGGGAGGTGATCACCCAGCAGGAGCTTGCTAAAGAGCGGGAAGAACAGCTGAAGCAGGAACGGGAGTCACAGCGCCAAGACACGGTCGCGAAGGTGGAGACGCTGCTCCATGCGGTGCAGGCTGCTGCCCAAGGGGATTTGACACGGGAAATCGGACTGGTCAGCGAGGACGATCTGGGCCGACTGGGGAACAGCATGCGGAAGATGTTCGCCGATCTGCGCACGCTGATCAGCGAAGTGATCGAAGCGGCTCATCAACAGAATGAAGGGGCGAGGACGATCGCCGAGAGCAGCGCGAATCTGAGCGAAGGAGCACAGACGCAAGCCGCATCGGTCGAAGAGGTGACCGCCTCGATGCAGCAACTCCTAGAATCGGTGGAGGTTATCTCCAGGAACGCCAGCCTAGCGCGCAATCAGGCCAGTGAGTCGGCAGGGCTGGCGAAAAATGGCGGGGCCGCCGTCGATGAAGCCATTCATGCGATGCAGATGATTCAGAAGTCCAGCGAACAGATCAACGACATCATCCAGGTGATCAGCGAGATCGCCAGTCAGACCAATCTCTTGGCGCTCAACGCGGCCATCGAAGCCGCGCGAGCTGGCGAACATGGTCTTGGGTTTGCGGTGGTGGCCGACGAGGTCCGCAAACTGGCGGAACGGTCCAGCGAGGCGGCCAAGGAGATCACCAACCTGATTGAGGAATCTTCACGAAGGGTGGAACAAGGTGCTAGTTTGTCCGAAAAGGTCGGCCAAGCTCTTAGCCAGATCGTTCAAGCGGTCGACCGGACCGCCGATGGCATCATCAACATCGCCGCCTCCACGGAAACACAGGCCACCAGTGCCCACCAAGTCAAACTCGCGATGCGCAGCGTCTCTGAGACAACGGAATCCAATGCGGCGGCAGCCGAACAGATGGCGGCCAGCGCCGAACAACTGGGGGCTCAAGCGCAAAGCCTCCGCGATCTAGTGGCTCGCTTCAAAACCTAATCTCCCTCCCCCGGACCCTAGCGCCATGCAATCGCCTCAGCTACCAACGATCAAGCGATTCGGCACATGGATCCCTGCAACATCGACCGGTGAAAATCCCATGGAACAGGAACGGCTGAGCGAAGAACAGTTCGAGAAGTTTCGCCAATTCCTTTACAAGGTTGCTGGAGTGAAGATTGAACCGACCAAGATCACCCTGGCCAGCAACCGCATTCGAAGGCGACTGAAGGCGACAGGGATCACCGACTTCGATGCCTACTATCGCTACTTGACGTCCGTAGCGGGAAAAGGGGAAGTCGCTGGTTTCCTCGATGCGCTGACGACCAACGAGACCTCGTTCTACCGCACCGCCAGCCACTTCGACTGGTTCTCCGGACCGTTCCTGGACGACCTGATCGCCAGAAAGAACCAGGGGCGACACACCCCGTCCATCCGCATTTGGTCGGCCGCCTGCAGCTCCGGCGAAGAACCCTACACGCTGGCGATCTGCCTCCAGGAAAACCGCTTTCGTCTGGCTGGTTGGCAGTGGTCGATCCTTGGAACCGACATCAGCACCCAGATGCTGGAACGCGCTCGTGAAGGTGTCTACCCGTCGCGCGCGGTGGAGGGGATCGAGCCGCAGAGATTGCGGCGCTATTTCCAGGCCGACAAGAGCGGTCAGAACTGGGTGGTGGGCAAGACGCTGCGGGATCATGTTTCGTTTCAACAGCACAATTTGATGGAACCGATGCGAAGCGAACCGTTCGACTGCATCTTCCTACGCAACGTGATGATCTATTTCGATCGCGAATCGAAAAAGAAGGCGCTACAGCATCTGATCGCATCCCTAGCTCCCGAAGGCTACCTAGTGGTAGGACCTTCCGAAGGTGTTTTCGACATGCTGGATTCGCTGCAGAAACGCTCCACTTTCCTCTATCAAAAACCGTGAAACTCGAATGATCGTGTCGAATGGACCGGCGGCCTCGGTCGCCTTCGCCAGGAATTGCAAGGTGCATCATGAGCGGTGACGACTTTCAGCTCTCCAGCGGCCTCCCCTCCGAAGAGATGGCGCAGTACCTCCAGATGTTCGTCGATGAAACGGCCGAGCAACTGGATGCCGTGGTCGAAGTGCTGCTGCAACTGGAGGAGGATCCCACCAATCCCGATCAACTAAACGAAACGTTTCGCCTGATCCACTCGATCAAGGGCTCGTCCGCCATGATGGGGCTGGACAGCATCACGGTGCTGACGCATCACCTGGAGAATCATTTCGAACGACTTCGCTCCGGCCTCGCGACGCTCGATCAGGAAATGATGGACCTGATTCTCCGCTGCATCGACTTTTTGCGGGAGTCGGTGGCCAAGCTGCGCGCAGGCCAGCCGCTGGCGCCGGCCCCTGAGCTGCTGGAGGAATTGATGACGCGGCTGGATTCCGCCGCGACGGCGGAGTCGGGGAGCAAAGCAGCTTCCGCCAAACCGCACCCAGTGGCTGGATTGACCAGCCAGCTGGAAACCGATTTGCCCGTCGATCCCACCACCACCGCGAACGAGGATGCGTCGAGCGATCTGCCGAGGTCTGTTCCGGCCGAGTCGCCGTCGACAATGGCGGGAGAGCCTTCGGCCAGTCCAATTTCGGTTGCCAAGCCTCTGCAGGTCGAAGAACATCTGAAAACATCCCCCTCCAGCAGCCAGCGCGTGCTGCGGGTGATCGCATACCTACAGCGAGATATCGAGCTACCCCATTTGAAGGCCGAGCTGATTGCGATGCGCCTGGAGGAACTTGGGGAACTGGCAAAGGTCAGTCCGCCTCTGGAAGCCTGCCAGCAGATGGCCTCGCTGGGCACCTTGCAGGTTTGGCTGCGCACGGCGGCCACCGAATCCCAGGTGCGATCGGCCGCCGATGTAGCCGGAGTCGACCTTTTGGAAATCGAAGCGGTGGGAGACGACTGGGAAGAACCGGTTCAGCCGGTGGCCGCTCCCCAATCGCACGCGCCCCAGCAAGACGCTATTGCATCGCCCAAGGCAACCATCGCGCCTCCCGATGAAGCAACAAAATCTGTCGCTGGCTCAGTCCAAGGCATGTCCACTAAGGATCCATCGAAGGAAGCTCCTGAGTCCACGATGGCCGATCCCAAGTCGAAGGTCGTCGAGACCGTGCGGGTCGATATCGACCGACTCGATCGACTGATGAATCTCACAGGGGAGCTGGTGGTCAATCGGGCCAGGTTCCTTCAGCTTGCCAGACAGATGCAGCCTCTTTTCCGCAAATCGGGACTTCTTGGGCGACTCAGGTCGCTGGGGGATCGGCTCCAGGGAATGTCGCAGGAACTCGACGCAGACCACCGTAGCGGCCAAGATGCCGTGTGGGATGTTCGAAGAGCCCTCGGGGAGCAGATGGAGGTGGTCGAAGAACTCCTTCAATCGCTCGATCAAGGCCGCCGCTGCATGGACCAGTGGAACGAAGCGATCGATCAACTGACTCGCGTCTCCAACGGCCTTCAGCAGGGAGTGCTCGATACACGCATGGTGCCGGTGGGCCCCCTGTTCAATCGCTTCAAGCGAGTCGTTCGCGATATCGCCACCGAACTACGAAAGAAGGTTCAGCTGGAAATTCGCGGGGAGAAAACGGAGCTGGACAAGCGGATGATCGATGAACTGGGAGACCCTCTGGTGCACTTGGTCCGCAACGCCATCGATCACGGACTGGAGTCGGAAGAAGTCCGACGCAAGCGGGGCAAACCAGATGCGGGTACGCTGACGCTAGAAGCCACCCACAGCGGGAATAACGTCCTGATCACCATCCGAGATGACGGTGGAGGAATCGCTGTCGAGAAGGTGCGAGCTCGTGCGATCCAGCGGGGTCTGGTGCCGGAGGCGGCGGCAGCCACTTTGTCCGATCGCGAGTGGATGCAGTTCATTTGGCATCCAGGATTCAGCACTGCGGAACAGGTCAGCGATATCTCGGGACGCGGGGTTGGGATGGATATCGTCAAGACGCGCATTGCGGAACTCAATGGAACCATCGAGGTCGACTCCCGACCTGGTGTGGGAACGACGTTTCAGATCCGTCTGCCGCTGACCCTGGCGATCATTCGCAGCCTGCTGTTTCGCCTGCCGCACGGGATCTTCGCTGCCCCCATCGAGAATGTCCGCGAGATCGTCTCCGTGCCCCGGCGCGAAGTGCTGTCGGTCCATGGACGCGACTCGATTGAAGTACGTGGCGAGTTCATTCCGCTGGTGGGAATTGATGACATCTTCGACTGGAACGGAGTGGAGCCACGTCGAACTTCCGACCGGACCACCGCGACGACAGGATCGAGGGTGGAAGTGGTGATCCTGACGACTGGCCGCAAGACGATGGGTTTGGAAGTGGACGAACTTCGAGGCAGCCAGGATATTGTGATCAAAAGCCTTTCGGAAAATTTTGTGCCGATCCGCGGCCTTGCAGGTGCCAGCATTTTGGGAGACGGTTCGGTCTGCCTGCTGCTGGATGTGGCAGCGTCGATCGAACTGGTGCATGATCGCCTGCGCACGCGTCGGCGCGTGCCGGTGGAGATGGCCTGAAAGGGGGTTCTTCGTCGAAAGGATGCCACCATGCTGAATGCAGGGCAATGCAAGCAACTGGAGATGCTCTTCCAGCAGGGGGCGGACGAAGCCTCGCTGGCCCTCAGCCAGTGGCTGGCTCATCCCGCCTCCGTCCGGCTGCATCGCATCCAGCCGCGGTCGCTGCAGGTGGCGACCGAGTCGCTGGGAGCCGACGACCAAGTGATCGGCATGTGCATCATGCAGGTGGCTCGAGGGCTAAGCGGTCAGTGGATCCTCGCTTTTGACGACAGGGCAGGGCTGCTTCTGGCCGATTTGCTGTTGGGGCGTCCTCCTCGAGAAGTCGGCGAAGGAATCTGGGGGGATATCGAACGCTCCGCAGCGATGGAAACGGCCAACATCCTGGCCTGCTCTTTCCTCTGTGCGCTGCAAAAGCACCTGCCCGCAGCGATCGCTAGTAGCAAGCCTCCATCGGAGGACGCATGGCTTCCCTCGCCACCCGTTTTTGTGCGCGACTACGCCCCAGCGCTGATGCAATTTTTGCTCAGCCACCAAGCGATTGAATCGGCCCAGGTCCTGGTCGCGCAGACGGAGATGGTGATCGAGGACCGCCAGGTGCAATGGCACTGGCTGTGGATCCCTGATTCCGCAGGGCTCCAAGTGGCAACCGAACTGCTTCGGGAGACACCATGAATTCGATCGACGCCTCCGGCAAAGGGGGTGGTGCAATCGCCGTGGCGATCGGCGAATTGGCGGTGGCCAAGGCGCCTGTCAAGCTGCGCACCCTGCTGGGATCCTGCGTTGGCGTCCTGCTGCTGGATCGTCGACTGCAGCTAGCCGGTTTGGCGCACGTCGTTCTGCCGGAATCGCGAGGGGAGACGGAATTGCCCGGCAAGTATGCCGACACGGCGATCCCAGAACTGCTGCGCCGACTGAACGCGATCGCAGGAACTCAGGTCATTCAGCCGGTTGCCAAAATTCTCGGCGGCGCCAACATGTTCCCGCAGATCACCAACAACCAACTGACGATCGGCGACCAGAATGTGCAGGCTGTCGAACGCGCGTTGCAGCAAGCGAGAATCGCTGTGGTCGCGCGCCATTGCGGCGGAACTTCAGGCCGAAGGGTGCTGGTCGATGCAGCCAGCGGGAACGTGCGTCTGGAGATCTTGGGCCGGGAACCGATTCAAGTATGAAGACTTCCGAGGGAACGCAAGAGAGTATCCGATGAGTTATCGAGTCCTGATTGTCGATGATGCGTTGATCATGCGATTGAGAATTCAGGAGATCGCAGAGCGAGCTGGCTGGGAAGTGGTCGGGCATGCCGCCGATGGACAGGAAGCCTGCGACAAATATACGCGGCTGCGACCCGACCTGGTGACACTCGATATCGTCATGCCCAAAATGGACGGAGTCGAGGCGTTGCGAGCCATTCGCGGTAGCGATCCCCAAGCGAGAGTCTGTATGGTCAGCGCTGTCAGTCAGGCCACCAAACTCAGCGAGTGCATCCGTCTGGGTGCAATCGATTTCGTGGTCAAACCATTCGACGCCGATCGACTGCTGGACCTCTTCGAAAAACAGAAGAGGGGTCTTTCAGCGGGCGATACGACGGCTAGCAGCTGAATCCCAGAGGAAGCGTCGGAGGGGACAAAATGAGAATCCTGGTCGTGGACGATTCTGCACTCTACCGGACCCTGGTGCGCAATGTCCTGCGCGATATTCCAGGCGTCGAGGTGGTGGGCGTCGCCATCGACGGCAAGGATGCGCTGGCCAAACTGGATCAGTTCCAGCCCGACCTCCTGACGCTCGATGTGCAAATGCCCGAGTCCAACGGGCTGGAGGTGCTGCGTGCGATGAAGGCGCGCAAAAGCCGAACTCGCGCCATTATGCTCAGCAGCCTGACCAGCCAGGGAGCCCAGACGACCACCGATGCGCTGCTGGCTGGCGCTTTTGATTTCATCCACAAACCCAGCAGCACCGATGCGCAAGCCAACCGCGACGCTCTGCACCGACAATTGACCGAAAAGCTCGCCATCCTGATGGCCAGTCAGTCCCAATTGCCGCCCACCACCCCAACCGTGCGAGCCAGCGTCAACGCCAGTGCCAACGCCACCCCCTGTACCCCCGCAATCCCTCGGTCGCCCGAGAACGCCACCAAGGCCGAACGGATCGATGCGGTGGTGATCGGCACCTCGACGGGTGGTCCCGTTGCCCTGCGCGAGGTGATCCCCAAGCTTCCGGCGGATCTGGGTATCCCGGTCTTCGTCGTCCAGCACATGCCCCCCGGTTACACCCACTCCCTTGCCCAGCGAATCTGCGAGGCCAGCCAACTCCAAGTCATCGAAGGAGCCATGGGGCAGGAGGCCAAGCCCAACACCGTCTACATCGCTCCGGGTGGAAAGCACCTGCAGTTAGTTCGGACAGGCGACCGCGTGCGCATCGAAACCAACGAGGATCCACCGGAGCACAATTGCCGCCCCGCAGTCGACGTCCTCTTTCGTTCTGCCGCCACCGTCTACGAAGGCCATGTTCTGGCCGTCGTGCTGACCGGCATGGGACGAGATGGCGCGGAGGGATGTCGCGCCATCAAGCGGCGAGGCGGGACCGTTTTCGCCCAGCATCCGGATGGATGCGTCGTCTACGGCATGCCCAAGGCAGTGGTCGACGAGCAATTGGCCGATCGAGTGATCCCGCTGGATCGCATCGCACCCTGGATCGTTCGGGAAGTACAGAAGTGACGAAGTGAAGTCGTCATGGATCCCAACTGGTCGCCGGCAGCCGACCACTCGGGCCCTTTACCTTGGACTGCCTGACCGGATGGCCTGAATGAATACCTCCTCAAACCCACCTGCCGTCATCGTCATCGCCGAAGACAGCCGCATTCAAGGAATGGTGCTCAAAAACCGCCTGGAGCAGGCAGGTTACATCGCACATATCGGGGCCAATGGAGAACTGGCACTGGATCTGGTCCGGCAGCATCTGCCCAAGCTGGTGATCTCCGATATCGAAATGCCCAAGATGAACGGATATGGGCTGTGCCGAGCCATCAAGACCGATCCGTCGCTTCGCCATATCCCCGTGATCCTGCTTTCCACCCTCTCCGATGCAGAAGACATCATCCAGGGACTGGACGTCGGCGCCGACAATTACGTCACCAAGCCTTACGATCCGGCCTACCTGCTGAGCCGTGTCGAGTCGATGCTGACTCAGCCGATCCAGGACGATCAGCAGCCCACTGGCCCCGAACTGAAAGTGACGCTTCACGGCAAGACATACACGGTCCGTTCTGGTCGACAACAAACGCTCAATCTTCTCGTCTCCACGTTCGAAAATGCCGTCGAGAAGAATCGCGAGTTGCATCGCAGCAACGAACAGTTGACCCTCGCCAAAGAAAAACTGACCCAGTGGAACGCGCAACTGGAATCGCTCAACTCCAAACTGGCATCGCTGAACCAGCGGATGACTCACGACCTCCACGCCGCCGCACGCATCCAGAAATCGCTTTTGCCGAATGAATCCCAGCCGATCCCTGGAATCGAAATCGCTTGGAGATACATCCCTTGCGAAGAATTGGCAGGGGACTTCCTCAACTACGCGAGGCTCGATGAACACCATGTGGCGCTGTACGTGGTGGACGTCAGCGGCCACGGTGCGGCCAGCAGCCTCCTGGCCGTTGCGGTGGGGCGCGTCCTGGCACCCCAAGCGTCGGCCACCAGCTTGCTGGTGCGACTGGATCCCTTCAGCGGCAAGCCGGTGGTTACCCCACCCAAAACCGTCGTTGAAGAACTCAATCGCCGTTTCCCGATGGACTCCCAAGGCGGACTCCACTTCACCATCCTCTACGGAGTCCTAGATTTGCGCAATCATCGCTTCAGGTACGCCTGCGGCGGACATCCTCAACCGGTCCTGCAACGGCCTGGGGAGCCGGCAGAGTTTCTTCCGGGCGAAGGTTTGGCGGTAGGATGGGTGGATGATGTCGAATTCGACGAATGGTCGGTCGATCTGAAGCCAGGGGAGCGGCTGTTCCTCTATTCGGATGGAATCCCCGAAGCGATGGATGGCCAGTTGGCCGAGTTCACCAACGACAAAATGCTGCTCGCGATCGATCAGCACCGCGATCAAGCCATCTCCCCACAGGGCGACAGACTGCTGGAGGATGTCATGGCATGGTGCCAGCCCAATGGCCCCCGGGATGATATCTCCCTGCTGATCGTAGAAATCCCCACCGCTTCCGATGGCTGATTCCAGCAGGCCAATCGAAAGGGCCCCGCAGCGCTTTGACCGCTTCCGCGCCAAGCGGTAGGATCAACCTAGATGGCTGCTAACGGCCTGAACTCAGGGCATCGTGCCCTGCAGGTGTGGACGATCTGCCGATCAAGCCGATGGCTTGGATGGGAAGGGGAGATGTCACCTACCACAAATAGTCGCTCCGGCTGGGTGGCATTCCTTGGCAGTTGGCTGGTGCATGTCGGTCTACTCCTAATTCTCGCCTGCGCCGGTGCCGTGGGAGGGTTGGATCAGGAGTCAGTGGTCGATCTGATGGTCGACATGGAATCTTCCACGGGCCATGAGGAAACCCTAGAGATCGGCCAATTCGCGATTGTCTCGGAAGCTCCCGCTTCTGCCATCTTGGAAGCACCTTCGCCCGCGACCTCGTTCGATACAGTCCAGCCTCTCGCGCTCCCCTCCCTCGACGATTCGCTACCATCGCTCCCCGTAGGAACCAGCAGTCACGCAGCCTCCCAGGTCGCTCAGGCGGGAGGTGCCCGGGGGGCCACAGGATCGGGCGGGATCGAAGGGGCAGGCGCCGGGGCCTCGTTTTTCGGTGTCAGCGCACTGGGAAGTCGCTTTGTTTTCGTCGTCGACAGTTCGACTAGCATGCGCGGGATGCGATGGGAGTCGGCGGTAGAGGAACTGCAGCGGTCGATCGAAAGCCTTTCGCCCGATCAGCGATTCGCTGTCATCTGCTTCGACCACGACACCTACCCATTTCAAAATAGGTCCGGTGCACACGATGGCTACTTCATGGCCAGCCGCAAGTCGCAGCTGAAGCTTCGAGCCTGGCTGCGCCATCATGAACTGGGCTATGAAACCTTCCCAGGGGTCGCTCTGAGAATCGCGCTGGGAATGAACCCCGATGCCATCTTCCTTCTATCCGACGGACAGATTCACGATCCATCTTTGGAATGGCTGCGGCAATGGAACCTGGGGTCGGATGGATTGCCTCGAATCCCCATCTACACGATCTCCCTGCACAGCACCCAAGGGGCACAGACACTTCGGCAGATCGCCCAGGAGCACGGCGGGCAGTTTCGCGCGGTCGGTGGCTGGGCTGCCTCGGAGGCAGTCTTCTCCGAACCCAAGAACCCATAAGCTCCATAAGCTCCAAAGGCCCAAAGCCCCAGAGGCCCAAAGCCCCAGAGGCTTTGCCTCGAGGCACAGGCGAGCCAGCTGCATCCTTTCGAATCCCCCGCCAACATCCGCAATGGGCCTTGGTGAAGGTGGGCTTTGACGCTCCCGCATCTTTCGACTAGGGCTTGCGTCACCCAAGTTGCTGCACGATCCACGACAGCTTCCATTCGCCGATCCAGACAAGGTAGTTCGTCGGGATGATCGTGGGTAGCGATCGATTCACTGCATCCATTCGGAATCGCTCAGGGAAGGCCCGCAGTCGACTCGATCCCACTCCCTCAGTCATCTTCCAAATCGTAGCGGAAGGGAGCGACCACTCCGGTGGGCGACGGCTTGGCGTAACAGCATCAGACTGCTCGGGCCGCACCACGAAGATGGCGACGCCATTGCGACATGGCACCGTGGTGGAGCGGTGGCTGGTGTGGGAACAACGAACCCATCGAATCGTGCGATCGACTGACGCGATTGCCCAAAGGGCTCATCGGTCCGGGAAGGGAGGCGGAAGAGCTGGCGAGGAGGTACTGCTGGGGGGAGCAGCGGGCAAAGGAACAACGGGAATTCCCTGTGGCATCATCGCCGGCGGCTCAACCGCGATTCCTCCAGGTGCTGAAGTGAACGTACCGGGTCCTGTCGGCGCGAGGGGTGGGGCCGGAATTGCAGGTCCGAATGTGGGAGCGGGGGCCAGAGGGCGGTCGGAGGAGGGGGAGGTTTGCGGGTAAGTGTGCAGTCGGTCGCCCCCCTCGCGAATCGAGTAATCGGCCCACACCGGCAGGTGATCGCTAATCTCCAGCGCCTCTTCGATCGAAAGATTGAACTCGCGCAAAAAATCAAACACCCCCGCTCTCCCAATCGACTCATCCGTCGCGTTCTTGGGGTGCAGGATCTGATCGAGCATTGCGGTGCCGCGCACGGTGGTTGGGATCCCCTGCAACGTAGCGACGATCCCCTCGTTTTTGAGAAACTCCAGCCTTGAATCACTCGCCTCGAAATCTCCAGCGATGATCAGATCATCTTCTTGCCGGCCATCGCGACGGATCGTCCTGAACAGTTCCGGGAGCAGACCGATTTCATTCTCCACCCGCGAAGGATGGATGGCGACATTGACGCAGGTGAAGGTGAAGGCCTCTTTGGGATCGATCCCCCGTGCACGAAACCAACCGACCAGCGGTTCGTAGCTGAGCAGATCTTGAGGGTCTTCGACGCTGTAGAGCTGATAGCGATCGGTTTCGATGCGATCGGCATCCCATAGAAAGCCAAGGCGCATCCGATCGTTGGCCCGCCCCACCTCAGGGCCAACAAGAAAGTCGTAGCGTCGACCGCTCCTTTGAAGCTGGTCGGAGAGCATTGCCAAGAGATCCTGTTCAGGACCTCGAATGTCCTGGACCGCAACCAGATCGAATTGCCGAATGATCTTCGTCAGCGCCTCCATGACATGGGGCTTGGCGGCCTTGGCGGTGCTGAAACGCCCCAGATGAAAGGTCGCGATGCGGATTTTGCCTACCGGAGCTGTAACGCCTTCCGAGGAGGTGATGGAACTGGCCAGCTTTCCGATACGATCCCAGGTACGCTGCAGCAGCGATCCATCGCCCGAGGGAGGAGGAAGTACCGGCCCCTTCGTCTGGACCGATTCAATCCGAATCTGCTGGAGACCAGCGATCCGATAATGCTGAAAAAAGAAGTAGAGTCCGACAGCGATGGCGACCAGCCAAAGGAAGCGGGTCACGGAAAGGCCTCCAGACCGTTCGGTCGATGATTTGGATTTCCCTCGGCTCGCCTTGGACTGGGTGCTTGGGGAAGGTTCCGATCCCATGGTGATTTTCCTGGCCAACGGTCGAAAGAGCCGAAGCGGACGCGCACGGGCGGCAGCTTGCTGGCGTCCACGACCATTCCTGCTAGTCGTTCGGAATTCGCCCCAGCCAACTTCAGGGGTTTTCCACGACTTGGACACCTGGGGAAGCCGACCCCCGGCAGCGTGCGTTTTGTAGCGGTTTTTCCGATGCAATTGCCTTCTTGCCGGCTGCGTGGAAAGATTTTCAGGTTGTGGTGGAAAAATGGTTGCCACCGAAGACAACTCGAACGATTCTGAATCAAACGCCTTTTGACGGGTTGTTGCAACGAGCCGAAGCGATGTCCATCACCGACCAATATCACGAGATCCCGCTGGAGATTCCTCCGCTGAAGCGGCCCCACGGCGTGGTGGGGCGGGGGATCGTTTCCAGCTTTTATGCCGGCGAGGAAAACCGAGAGGTGGCCGAACTGGCTGATCCGTTCGCGATTCTCGGACTGGTCGATCGGTCGCCCCTCATTCTTTTTGGAGATACGGCGACTGGCAAAACGGCTCTCGCGATGTCCCTGGCATTTCGATGGTGCATCGCCGCCGATCAGGGGCCGGCACTGCAGATCAATGGAGTCGATTTTGCAAGGCAGTTCCAATCGGCGATCGAGTCGGATGATATGGAACGCTTTCGGGAAAGGCACCGCGACTGCCGCTGTCTGCTGATCGACGATCTGCATGAACTGGCCGGTCGTGACGCAGCCCAAGAGGAACTGGTCCATACGCTCGATGCCCTGGCCGATCAGCAGGCCGTGGTGATTGCAACCACCGCTTTGGTTCCCTCAACCATGCGGGACTTCCGCCGATCCTTGGTCAGTCGGCTGATGTCGGGTCTGCAAGTCCATGTCCAGCCCCCTGGGCTGTGGGCTCGCCAGAAAATCATCATGGCTCTTGCAGAATCCCTCCAGATGGAACTGGCTGAGGAAGAGTGCCAGAGAATTGCATCGGGAGTTCCCGATGGAGTCACCGCCATGCAACTACGAGGGATCCTCCTGCAGTGGATGCAACAGCAGCATCGGGAACCTCAGGATCGAGACCAGATGCTGCAGGCGATGCTGCTTCAGCAACATCGTTCCCACACCCCGAGCCTGGATCTGATCGCCAAGGCGGCGGCCCGATCCCTGGGAGTTCGCCTATCGGAGATGAGGGGAAACACCAAACGATCGCAGATCGTTCGCGCCAGAGGACTGGCCATCCTGATGGCTCGTCGATGGACCGAACTGTCCTTGCAGCAGATCGGCGACTACTTTGGAGGACGCGATCACACCACGATCCTTCATGCGGTCCGCAAGACGGAAGCCGATCTGCAGGGGGATGTGGAACTGCAGCGAGCCGCTGAAGAGATGCGGCAGCGCGTGCGCGGATAACCGCACCAGCGGCTCTCCCTCCAGCCCCATTCACTCCTCGGGGCTGGCTTCCGGTTGGTCCTGCGGCGGTTGCTCAGTCGTCTCGCCCCCCCCCGCTGGTGGCTTTCCTTTGCCGCTGGCCAGATACTGCTGACGTCCGCGGGTGTAAGCATCGCGAGCCGGGCTGTGACGCTGCAACCAATTGTCTAGCTCCGATGGGTCGGGGGGATCCTCTGCAATGCGGGTGGCGATTCGTTCCAATTGCCGACGACACCAACCGCATCCGGTCCCCGCCCCCTGACATCCGCTCAGCTGGCTCGCGCGACGGATTCGATGGATCCTTGCGAAATTGATCACCTTACGCCAGGTGACATGGAAACATAGGCAGAGTTCGTCGTCGGGCTGCATCGTATCTCTGGAGTTGGCCTCCTACCCTCAAGGCTGCGGCACCATAATGAACGCTCTCAGCGTATCATGAAACGAGTCACAGAAAACGCCGGGCAGTAGAGTTCCTTTCAGGGATTCGACTTGGCGAGCTTCCCGGGGCATCTGGGCGGGAGAGAATCGGCATGCAAGAAGAGATGACGCCAGAGGGGACCAACTCCGCTGCCAACCAGCGCCCCTCGTTGATCGGCATGTCCCCTTCGGAACTCAAGCCCTGGTTGGCGGCGCATGGCCAACCAGGCTACCGGGCCGAGCAGATTTTGCGTTGGGTGCTGCAGCGGCGCGCCGAATCGTTCGAGGCGATGTCGGACCTCCCCAAGTCGCTTCGGACAGCGTTGGCCGAGTCGTTCGACCTATTTCAGGTGCGCGTGGAACTGCACTCACAAAGCGACGATGGGACTGAGAAGCTGCTGGTCCGGCTGGCCGATGGCGGGAAGATCGAATGCGTGCTGCTTCGCGACGGCGACCGCCGATCGATCTGCATCAGTTCGCAGGTTGGCTGCGCGATGGGATGCGTCTTCTGCGCCTCGGGGCTCGACGGCGTCGAACGCAATCTGACCAGCTCGGAAATCGTCCAGCAGATGCTTCTGCTGCAGCGATTGCTTCCCGAAGACGAACGGCTAAGCCACATCGTGATGATGGGCATGGGAGAACCACTGGCCAATCTCCCTCGCGTGCTGGAGGCGCTTTTGGTCGCCAGAGCCCCCTGGGGCCTGGGTATTTCCCCGCGACGCATCACCATCAGCACCGTCGGCCTGCCGCCAGCGATCGAAAGGCTGGCGGAAGCCGATGCACCCTACCATCTGGCGATCAGCCTCCATGCCCCCAACGATCCACTTCGCGATCGACTGGTACCGGTCAATCACAAGATCGGGATCGCGGCCATCATGGAAGCGGCCGAAAAGTATTTTCAGAAAACGGGACGGCGTCTGACATTCGAATATGTGCTTCTATCCGATGTGAATGACTCCCTGCAGTGCGCCGAGCAACTGGTGAAGCTTCTCGGGGGCAAGACCGCACTGCTCAATGTGATCCCCTACAATCCAGTTCCGGGACTTCCGTATGAGACACCCTCGGCAGACGCGATCCATCGTTTTCGGAGAGTCCTTCTGGAAGGAGGCATCAACGTGATGTTTCGCCAGCGGAAGGGGGATCCGATCCAGGCTGCATGTGGGCAATTGCGACGGCTTCGAGAGAAGGAACCAGCGATGGTTCCCATGCCAGGAGGCCCGGCCAACGGGATGCCATGACGCTGCGCAATAAGAGAATTTTCGCGGTGATGCTCCTCTTAGGATCGCTCTGCTATTTCCAGGCCCGGTCGTTGCGGCAGGTGCGGGAGATCGCCTTCGCCATGGATCTGGTGGAGCAGGGCTATGTGGAACCAGTTGATCGCCATGCCCTTTATGCCACCGCCATGAAAGCGATGCTCGGGTCGCTCGATCGCTACTCCGGCTTTGTCCAGAAGGACGATTTCGACCGGATGAATCGGATCATCGAGCAGCAGTTTGGCGGGGTAGGAATCCTGCTGGAACAACCCGCAGCCAATGGCCCCTTGCGCGTCGTCTCTCCCCTTTTCAACACCCCTGCCATGCGAGCTGGAATCCAGCCAGGAGACGCGATCCTGGAAGTCGATGGGAACCCAACCATCGGCTGGGATATCGATCAGGCGATCTCGAGGCTGACAGGAGTCGCCGGGACGCCGGTGCGACTAAAAATCGAACGCAAAGGGTTCACCAGCCCCATCGAATTGGAACTGGTGCGCGCTGAAATCGAGACCGAATCGGTGCAGGGGGATCGACGAAGAGATGATGGAAGCTGGAGCTTCCTGCTCGAAAAGCATCCTAGAATCGGTTACGTGAAGGTCGATTCCTTCGGCAGTAAAACCGCAGAGGAATGCCGGAGGGCTATCGAATCGATCGCGGGGAAGATCGACGGGCTGGTGCTGGACCTGCGATCCAATCCAGGAGGCCTGCTGACCGCCGCAACCGACATCTGCGATTTCTTCCTCGACGACGGCCCAATCGTCTCCACCCGCGGACGCGATGACTGGCGGCAATCGACAATCCAAGCGACCAACGGAACCCTCCTACCCTCGGACATTCCCATCGCCGTGCTCATCGATGCAGGATCGGCTAGCGCTAGCGAAGTGGTCGCCGCCTGCCTGCAGGATCGGCATCGAGCCATCGTCGTTGGGGAGCGATCTTTTGGGAAAGGGAGTGTGCAGAACATCATCCCCCTGGAAGGCAATCGGGAGGCGATGAAACTGACCACCGCACGTTACTACCCTCCCAGCGGTCGCAACATCGACCGCAAAGGGAACGACTCCCAAGAGACCCAGTGGGGCGTCGTCCCCGACCCAGGGATGGATGTCCAGCTGACCGAACTACAACGCTCCCAGTGGGCATTTCTCCAACGCGATCGAAACATCTGGAAAAACGGCTCATTAGAAGAGCCACCTGCCCCTCCACTGGTCGACGCCGTGCTGGAACGTGCGGTCCAGGCGCTGACCCCTTCGTCGAAGTGACTCCATAGCCCAACGCGAATACCTTCTCGAATGAATCCATCCTCCGTCGATCGAGGAAACTCCCTCATGAGTCGATCGCTTGCTATCCGAGCCCGGATTTTGGAGATCTGCGATGAAGAGGAAGCGATGCGAGTCGATGGATGGACCGATGCGATGGAGGAGGCAGATCACGAAGCGATCTGGCGGGATCTAACCCCCTTCTGGCAACCCGGCCCCACGGAAGCCATTCTCGACGCGGGAGCCGGCACCGGGGCTCTCTGCCTGACGTGGATGCGCCGCGCCCACCAGTCGCTGACGGCGCTCGATCCCTCAACGGCGATGCTTCAGCGACTGAAGGCCAAAGAGGCGCTGCGAACGGTCGAGGTGGTGCAAGGATTTTGCGACGATCCAGCGGACGCTGCTCTATTCCCCCCTGGCTCCTTCGATTCCATCACCTCACGGCAACTGACCAACGGGCTGCTCGACCCACTGGCCGCCTTCGCCAACTGGCATCGGTGGCTTCGTGAAGGTGGCTCGGTTGTGGTGATCGACGGCCTGTACGACCGGGATGCCTGGAGCGGCCCGTGGGAAGAACTGGTCGACCTGCTGCCCTTAGCCGCATGCCGCACCATGGCCACCGTCCCCTACCTTCTGGAGAGGAGCGGCTTTCAGATCCAGCATGTCGGCTGGATGGACGCCACCAATGCTCGCCCTGCCACGCGAACCCCAAGGTATCTGGTCGTTGCCCGCAAAATGGCGTGCCTTAAAGAAGGAATGTCCCACGAAAGCAATGGCATGGGACCGTAGAGCATATGGCTGTTGCACTGGTGCCATTCATCAATCTCCATCGATCGAAGAAACAGTCCAAGGGGACACGATCGCAGCGATTGCCGCAATGACCTAGCGACAGGCCTCAGTCACTTTTTCGATTCCGACCCTGAAGGAAATCCGTCCAACAACTCAGTCGGTCCATTGATCCGATAAGGCAGCTCCCTCGATCGAAAGTTGCCACAGGAATGGACCCTCCCAAATCCGCCGGCATCGAACATGTCCTCCGGTGGCCCGCCCAGGATGCCCCTAACGGAATGCAGAGAATTCCTTCGACACACGATGGATACCCAAATGGCCTTCTTATTCGTCCTGAAGACGTCCCCGGGTCCTCTTGCACCTTGCTGCTGGGCTCACGCGAAGCCGCGAAGCACGCGTTCCCTAGACACCCTTGCATCACTTGCTTAGGTACCCAGTCGCCTTCAAGTCGGCGGCCCCCACCCACGTGGCCATTCGCATCATGAGATCGAATCTGATTCGGAAACAGACGCTGATTGCTTACGAAGTATCTCCGTCTGGTTTTTCTTCGCGCCTTGGCGTCTTCGCGTGAGGCCTGCAGATCCTCTATTGGATCGAAAGGGGGGCTTCCGAAAATTCTGCGGGTCCTTGGGGCGATCACTGCCCACAACCATCCTAGATGGACATCAAAAGAGGCTCATGGCGATGAGCATGGCAAGGACGAAGAAGATGAAGAGACCAACCTGCGCGGCTTTGGCGTAGCTAAAGGGCGCCTCACCGTGGATCTCACCGGTCTGTCCGTTGACCAGAACGCGGTAGGTCTGTTTCCGATAATGATAGACCATGATCCAGATCGGAAGCAGCACCGGTTCACTGGTCAGGGAGCTGATGGTGACGTTGACATGCACATTGCGGCCGCCTCCTGGGAGGTAGCGCGAGCAGGCGGCTGCCTCGCGATCTTCGATCATGCTGACCGCCAGGGGCTTGGCGAATTTCCTCGCCAGACGAAACTCTTCGACAATCACATGCTCCAGATCGACATCCTCGGGAGGCACTGCTTTGCTGAGGTCAAAGGGTCGGATCCGATCGATCTCTTCGGCTGTCAGTATGCTGCTGGCCCCTACCAGGATGCCGTCGTAGTGGGATTGATGCTTGCCGCTGACAGGGACCCAGCTACCGCGAGCTCCGTAGGGGACCTTGGGGGAATCGCCGGTCCAGAACGAATCGGTATCGGCGGCGAAAACCCAGAAGGGGACGAAGACCTGGGTGACTTTGTCGATCGACGAACTGCTGGCGGCATCACCAGGGCGCCAAAATCCGTTGGCCAGAAACCGCCGAAGAATCTGTGTCGCTTTGTCGTAGGGGACGCGGAATGGCACCACCCATCTTGGCCTCAGAGTCCGGATGTTCTCCTGTTTGCTCATCTTCGTGCTGCCGCAGAACGGGCAACGAAGCGCCTTGGCCGACGTATCGTAGCTCATCGATGCCCCGCACCCATCGCAACGAAACGAATAGACGCTGGGCTGCTGGACCGGCAACGGCTCCACATCGCGATGGTGAGGATTTTCCGTACCGCAGTTGCTGCAGAAAAGATCCTCATCGTCCAGTCGACTGCGGCAGATCTGGCAGCGGATATCGGCAAGTGGCTTGCTCATCGTCTTCTCGTGATCCAGGTCCAAGTCGCTTAATGAAGAAGTTGCGAGATGCCGAAGGCAACTGCGGCGATCAGCACGACCAACGCTCCGATCCCGATCCCAATCCGCTTCTTCGACCAAGGTTTCTCACCAAACACCTTGCCGGTCTGACCGTTGATCAAAAAGCGGTAGACTTTGTCTTGGTAGCGATAGCTGAGCACGTAGACTGGCAGCAGGATCAGGTCGCTGTCATTGAGCGTCATATTGGTTTCGATCTGGAGATTCTGGTAGGTATCTCCCGGCATGAAGCCGCTGATCGCATTCTTCTGGCGCTTGCGAAACTCTTTCTCCGCCAGGGCGATCGCCTGTTCGGGCGAAATCGAGTACTCCTCGGTCATCCATCCGGCGAGGTAATAGGGCCGAAATCGCGCCAAAGCTCCCAACTGGTACGGCTGGATCTCCAACGCCTCATTCTGCGGAAGCCCTTTCGATGCCGAGACCATGAAGCCGAAATAGAACTTGTGGTGCTGGCCATCCAGAGGCCACCACTCGGTCTCCTGGACGGTACGCGTAGCGACCTGAGTCCTTCCTTCGCTGTCGCGGTAGGTGTAGGTCTCCGTGCGGTACCAGTGCTGTCCGATGGTGGCCGACCAAAGGCTGTTGGCTGCCATAGAAAAGTGCCAGAAGGGAAGGTAGACGCCTCGCTGCTTCTCCGAGACGGCTTTGCGCACCAAGTCCCCTGGGCGAAACCAGCTGTTGGTCCGCAGCCACTTGAAGAAAATCTCCTGAGCCTTCTCCTTGCTGATCTCGAAAGGAAGCAAAAACTCTGGCCGCTGCTTGCCACTGTCCCTTTCGGGGATTTCGGCGACATAGGTCGAGTCGCAGAAAGGGCAGCGAATGCTTCGCTCACCCATCGTCGCTTGGATCATCGACCCGCAGTTGTCGCACTGGAAGCGGTGCAGGTCGATCGGTTTGGACTGAATCTGAGTGACCGAAGGACTGGCGCGTTCGTCGGGCACCTCGAACGGAAGTCCACAGGCAGTGCAAAAGCGACTTCCTGGCTCCCGAGGACTTCCGCAGGCAGGGCAGGGGGCCCCTCGCAGCAATTTCGGATCCGGAGGCTGCAGCGGCACTTCGATGATGGGGGGCCCCAGCGGTTCGGCCTCCACCGCATCGGTGACCATTCCCCCTGTACTTTCCTTCTTCCGGTCGCTCATCCTGCTTCTGCTCACCCCTTTCCGAAGACGTCTTCCATGCCATCGGCACGGTTTCGGCATGTTCCCAGCCAGCTTCGGTCGATCTCCTCCCAAGGTGGCTCGGGATCGCCCCTATCCATCGCGCATCGGAAACGGAAGAAGCTCACCGCCAAGGCCCTTCAGTCTACGCCTACCGCCAGGGAAAAGGAACCAGTCGCCCCCCCGCAGCGGCTCTTCTTCCTTTGAAAAACCTCACAAAACCCTGACCATTCAGCGGTATCACCCTTTCGGGCACTGGGTGCCCACGACCGCACCGGCAGCGACCGATTCGGACCGCGTCTTCGCCAATCCTCATGAAGAAATACTCATCGCTTCTTCACGAAATGCCTTCGGATCCTTCATCGAATCTGAGCCATCAGACGAAATAATCGTCCCGTGTTCCTTTGCGGAGGGCAAAGGCAGCGATGAAGCGGTTGGGATTTCTTTTCACGGGGGCAGTCAGTTTTATGGTTCGTCGCAAGTTCAATCGATGGCAGCGTGGCTTCACACTGGTCGAGCTGCTGGTAGTGATCGCCATCATCGGCATTTTGGTCGGCTTGCTGCTGCCAGCCGTGCAGTCGGCACGAGAAGCCGCTCGACGCATGCAGTGCTCCAACAACCTGAAGCAGATCGGTCTGGCAGTACACAACTTCGAATCTGCTTACAAGAGAACGCCTGTCTCCGGTCAGTGCGGTTCGACTGGTCAGACAACCACACCCTACACGGTCCATTCGACCGCAACCTACCTGCTTCCCTACATCGAACAGACGAATGTGTTCAACCTGTTCAACGTCGACGCCGATCCCGTCGCTGCTTATGGTGGCGTCCTGCAGGCCAACGGCCATTACCTGACGACCACCGGCGCACTGCTTCACAGGAACGCACGTGGCCTCGCCTACGACGACCCCAACTGGCCAACCGGACAGCAGGCGGCCAAGAGCAACATTCCTACCTACGTCTGCCCTTCGACCCCCATCGCCAATGAGGCGCGTGATCCGATGGGCCGCTACGGCGCCTGGGACTACATGTTCATCGACTTGACCGATATCGATGAACGACCAAGCTCCCCGATGTTTCGCGCCCGCACGCTGCCCACCGGCAGCGCCGACTGGCTGACCCAGGTTCGCCAGGGGATGCTGGGATGCGACAAACGAGGCTTTGCACAAGTTACCGACGGAACCACGAACACGATTCTTTGCGTCGAAGATGCGGGACGTGCTCATCCAATGGTCGGACGGTTCGGATCCAGGTCCGCTCGCAATTCCTTCGTCCCCAACCAGACCGACCCGGTCGCGTGGGACGGGGGTTCGGCAGGTGGCCGTCGCATGTGGGCATGGGCCGACCCTGACTCGGTGACCAACGGGTTTTCCGGTCCGCATCGCGCTATTGATCAGCCGAGCCGCGCTGCGAAGGTCAACAACCACAAGTTCCCCACCGGTGGCCCAGCTAGCTGCCTCTGGGCTGTCAACAACTGCGGCCCTAACGACGAACCATTCAGCTTCCATGCGGGTGGCGTCAATTGCACCATGGGTGACGGATCGGTCCGATTCCTGGGCGATACCACCGATGCGATCGTGCTGAAAAACCTAGCCGGCGCCGAAGATGGCAACACCGTGACTCTGGACGACTGATCCGACCGACAGATTCGATGGAAGGAGTCGTTGTGGATGGAGAAGCAACGACTCCTTTTGGTGGCCACGCGAAGCGCACGATGCCGCTCGCAGGGCAACCAGGATGATCTATTTTCTTCCGGGATAACAAAGATTCGAACGATGGCACAGAACAAGCTTTTGGTACTGTTTGCTCTTTCCGTGATGCTCTCCTTTCCAGGGTGTGGGACGGTGAAGACCGAGCCCGTGGCGTCACCGGTGGAAATCAGTGGCAAAGTCACGATGTCTCAGGGCTCTATCCCTGAAGGAGTCAAGATCACATTCCAGCCGACTCAGTCCGGCTACGGGGAATCCTTCGTGCTGCAAGGCGACGGATCCTTCAAGGGGTCGATGATTCCAGGTCCCTACATGTACTTCTTCACCGCAGACGAATCAGCGGAAGGGGCAGCGGCTCTGCAGGCAGTCCCCAAGCCGCTTCAGGAACCCGATCTGAATCGCAAGGTGGAAGTGACTTCCGGCCAACCGGTCACCATCACCGTTCCCTGAAAACCCGTCAGAAATTCGAAGACATTCCGTCAGCAGCCTCCAGACAGCTCGAAGCCGAAGCACCCTTAGGTGTGGAAAGCTCGAGCTGTCTTTTGTTCCATCTGGCTTGATCGTGGCGATCGCTTCACTGCTGCGACTCAAGAAATGCTGGTGGCCACCGTTCCCAGTCACCCTTCCTCAGGGAGGATCGCTGAGAAGGAACGACGAGGCACTGAGGGGTACACAGTAGTCGACTGTTCGGGCAGAATGGTCCGGGATGGAATGAGCTGAAAGATAAGGCCTTCCAAGCCCTCCCCGCTCGTTCCTCGCGACCCTCCCAAGGGGAGGGTGAGATCCATCGCATGCCTTGTATCCCAAGGGGAGGGGGAGATCGATCGCACGCCTTGTATCCTCAGACCTTGCCCCTACGACGCCATCCCGCCTATTCCGGTCGGCAGGACGGATACGCCTCACAGAATTGCCGGATGGACCTATCTCTTTTTGCCGCACGTCGTCCGCTGGTCGAAAGGAAGGATCGCGTTACGATGGACCTTGGCTTTTCCGCTGGCTGCTCCCGTTGGAAGCTATCCGATGGAGACCATGGCCTGCAGCAAGTCCCCATGGAAGTTCAACCGCCCCATGAATGATATCCACCACGGCTGGCTGCGATGCCTCGCATTGGCCTTGCTCTCTCTTTCTGGCTGCGGAACCTCCGCTCAGCCGGAGTCCATGGGTGCTGCGCGGGCCCAACCTGCGACTAGCATCGCTGCCACCCAAACACCCTCGCGAAACTCCGACTCTGGGAGCAGCGCTCTGCGGGGCCCGAAGCTGGTGATGGTCGATGGTCCAATCCACCAATTCGGGTCGATGGAATTTGGATCTTCCAAAAGCCACACCTTTCGGCTTCGCAATGACGGCTTGGCACCGCTGAATCTCTCGATCGGCGATGTCTCCTGCCGCTGCACTTCGGCCAAGCTTTCAGCGAACCAGCTACAACCGGGTGAAGAAGGCGAGGTCCAGTTGACTTGGAAGGCGGAAAGCCTGATGTCGCCACTGGAGCAATCGGCTGAAATCAAGAGCAACGACCCGGTGCAGCCACTATGGACATTGCGGGTGCGAGGCGACGTGACAGCACGATTCACTTGGTGGCCAAGCACCCTGGAGCTGCGATCTCCCAAGCGATCCAGCTCTCCACAGGATGCGGCAGAAGCTGCGATCGCGGAGGGAGAAATCGTCCTGATCGATCGCGACGCTCAATCGCTCTCGATCAGCCAGTCCGTCTGGGAGGATGAAAGCACGCGGCATTGGGTGCGTCTGACGTGGGAGTCCTGTCCAGTCCCCGAGCAAGCCAAGAGATCCAATCCAAAGGCGACGGAGGCGAAGCGGCTGCGCGTGGTGCTCGCTGATGGATTCCCCGACGGACCGATCCAGTCTTCGGTCCGGGTGCAACTGGAAGGAGACCAGCAACCCACACCGCTGGTGGTGCATGGAACCATCGGGGGATCGATCCGCTGGATCGCCGGTTCCAATTTCGACGAAAACCGAAAACTGCTCGACCTAGGCTTCGTCTCAGCCTCCGAAGGCAAGACCTTCCGCTTGAATCTGGCGGTCCAGGGCGTCCCAGCGATCGAACCGGTGCCGTCCGATCCCTCCCAGCCAGTTGGCAAGAGGCCGGAACTTCTCTCCATCGATCCGGAAGGATGGTGCAAGGTCACGATCGGCGAACCGACGGTACGGGGAGATCGAAAGCTTTTTCCAGTCGAGATTGTCATACCTCCGGGTAGCGCGCCGCGATCCTTACCCGCCACCAGCGCCGACAATGCGGGGCACATTCTACTCAAGTCCCCCTGGTCTTTCGCCAGCGAGGTGCAATTGCACGTGCGCGTCCGAATCGAGTGAACCACCCGATCGATGGTTGCTCGCCACTTCCACCAAGCTCGCGCACGCGGGGTGTGTGAGCCGGTCGTGGAACGATGGACCCTACGGTCCAGACGAGGCCGATGTAACGCTTTGGCTGCTGACAGCATGTACCCGACCGCGAACACACCAGAACCAATCGTGGATCGATCACATGGGTGCATTCCAACGTCGCAACCAATCGACTGGAACACCCATACGCATCCATGGCGATCGATCGCATAGGAAAGTCCGCAAGCCTCCGACGGCCTGACATACCCTTCAAAGAACCATGTCTTCTTGCGGATCCTTCAGCACCGAAATCCTTGCGCGGCTTACCGCTGGTAGATCGGTAGGTAATGGTGATCGACGCTGAGGCTGAGAATGGCCATGCTGGTGGCGTAGATGCGTGAGCCGCCCGCTTCTTCGCCTTCTGGAGTCCAGCCCCCATCGGGATTCTGCTTGGGCAGCAGTGCCTCCCGCACCAGCCGCCGTGCTGTCTCGGCCACCTCACCACCCTGCTGGTGCATCCCTTGCGCATAGTAGTAGGTGCCATAGAGAAAATATCTGGTGCCCCAGGCGGGAGGATGATCCTGCAACCATTTGGTTGCTTGAGCGACCAGGGGGGAGTCATATTGGCCGCAGACCTGCATGGCGAGGATTCCGGCTGCCGTCATCGAATACTGGATGTCTCCGCTGCCAGGTGTGTACGCAAACCCGGTGATCTCCTTGGTCGGCGCGCCGGATGGATCGAGCGGTGCGGTGCAGGATCGCTTCAGATACTGGATCGCCAACTCGATCGCCGAAGAAGGGACATCGATCCCATCGGTCTTGGCGGAACGGAGAGCCATCAACTGCCAGACGGAAACCGAGAGGTCGGAATCGGCCGCGTCGGGGGTATACCGCCAGCCCCCGCGATAGGCTCCTTGCTTGTTCCGTCGCTGCGCTTTGAGGATCAGATCGATCCCTTCCCTGCAAGCCCGCTCAATCTTCTCGTCCTGCTGCTGGTCGGCCCCCATCCCGAGCATTTCCGAAAGCATCAGAGTGGTGATGCCATGTCCATACATTCGGGAGCCATCTTTCTCACCGAAGTAACCTTCTTTGTTGCGCCGGTCATCCTGCAGCACAAAATCGAGCGCCCGGCGCATCGCCTTGCCGCGCGGAGTCGGATCCGATGCCGTGGTGCCTACACTGGCCATCGCCATGATGCTCAGGGCGGTCATCGCCGTATCGTGCTGCCCCATCGTGATCGCCCCCGATTCCTTCTGCTGCGTCAGAAGGAAGTCGATCGCGCGGCCGATCGCGTCCTTGGTCGGACCGTCGTCGCTTTGCGCCGCAACCGGACCGCTCCCGCCAACCAACAGCACCACGGCAAACAGCATCATCCAGAAGGTCATTGGTCGCTGTGTCGGTCGATGGGCACAAGCAGTCGCCGAATCAAAGGCCATCAGCGTTTCTCCTCGCCATCGCGCTCGGAAAGACTTCGGAAATACCGCTCGATCTGCCGTCGATACTTGGGAGAAACCATTTCCCTCTGGCTTTCAACCACCTCGGCCGCCTTCTTCTCCCGCAAGCGACTCCAATTCCCTAGAGGCACTCCCTGGAGTGGATCGGCAGCCAAGGTCCTCCCCGGACCGCTTCCTTCCTGCTGTGGCCCGCTGGAACTGACCTGACTGGAGGCAGTGGCGTTGGCATTTTGCGTCGGCGTTCCCTGACTGTTCGGAGGACGAGCAGCCAACGGGGAGCTCTGGGAATCCAGCTGAGCACTGCGCTGCTGCTGAAGGCTTTGCGCCAGCTGCTGAGCGGCTCGCTGCAAAGCTTCCCTCGAAGGCATCAAGGCGGAATTGCTGAGCGGACTGGCTGCGGGAACACTTCCCTCGGGAGAGCGCAGCTGACGGTCTAGCTGATCGACCAACTGGGCCATCTCCTGCGGCGTCAACAATGGGGACTGATTGGGCGACTGCTCCGCCTGGGAGCTGGCAGCCTGGGAGCTGGCAGCCTGGGAGCTGGCAGCCTGGGAGCTGGCAGCCTGGGAGCTGGCAGCCTGGGAGCTGGCAGCCTGGGAGCTGGCAGCCTGATTGGCGCTGGAGGCATTCGATGCCTTGGATGCAGCCGCTGGAGACGCCGGTTCCCCTGACGCTTGCTCCCCAGACTGGCTGCCTTGGTTGGCAGTAGCACCGGGGTCACTGGCAGCATCCCCGTTGGTTGGTGCCTGACTGGAAGAAGCTTCTTGGGAAGCATTCTCTTGAGAAGCTGCCTGCTGGGCTGCTTTCTGGGCTGCCTGCTGGCTGGCTTGTTGATCGAGCCATTGTTCTAGCGCATCGGCCCGCTGCTGGATGGCTTGCTGCGACTGCGCCAATGCCTGCTGAGCGTTCTGGGAGGTGGGGGCGGAAGCGCGCGCTGCCGGGGATTGGGCTTCAGCAGACTGCGATGCTTGCTGAAGTTGCTGCTGGGCTTGCAGCGGTTGCTGCTGGGCGGTGGAGCCGACGGCCTGTGCCTGCTGTTGAAGGGCTTCGGCTGTCGCCAGCTCCTCCAGTCGTTTCTGGTGCGCTGCGGCGCGGTCCAGATCGCGCGCGGCATCGGCCACCGACCGTTGCACAGCCTGCTGCTGGTTGGCCGAGGCAGCCAGTTGACTTTGCGATGCCTGCCATTGTCCAGTCCATCCGTTGTCCTGAAGAAGTTCCTTCAGTGTCCCGGCGATCTGACTGGCGCGAGTCGCAGCCTGCTGCGTCAGTCGCGACGCCAGTTCGCTACTGGGATTTGGACTATCCAGTGGCTGCGCTGGCTGCCCTACCTGCTCGCGCTGCTGGCGCGTCTGCTGCAGGCGATTTTCCTCCTGCTGCTTGATCGATTCTGCCTGCTGCGCGACGGCCTGAGCCAACTGCAGTTGGGCCTCTGCCTGCTGCAGTTGCTGTTGCAACGAAGGATTGTCGGGCGTTTTCTCCGCTTGCTGTTTGGCCTGATCTCGACGCTGCTGTGCCTGCTGAGCCGACCGTTGGTTCTGGTCCAGGCGGCTTTGTGCTTGCCTGACCTGCTGCTCGCGCTGCTTGATGCTCTGATCCGCTTGGCGTACATCCTGATCGCGCCACTGGTTCTGGGAACGTTCCAGATTCGCCTTGGCCTGCTGGCGCTGTTTGTCGTCTTCGAATTTCTTCTCCTGCGAGGTATTGGCCAGACCTTGTTGAGCATCCTGGAGCGAGGGCTGGGCCTGCTCCAGCGATTGCCCCAACTGCTGCGCGGCCTGAATCAGGCTTTCGATCGGATCGCCACCTCCTACCTGCCGCGCTTGCTCGACCGCCTTCTGAATATTCTTCGCCTCTTGCTGCAACTGCTGCTGGCGGTTGGCCTGACCGGCCGAGGCAGCCTGGCTGGCGGCTTCCTGTGTCAAACGTTGCGCGACGCGCGCGGCCTGATCGGCCTGGAAGGCCAATTCCTGCTGGAGCTGATTTCGTTTCGCCTCCGCCCTGGGATCCGATTGCTCGATCGCCGCTCGCATCGCCTTCTCTCTCTGGGCAGCAAACTCCAGCGACTGCTGCGACTGCTGCGCTAGATCCCTGGCGATGTCATCCAGCGCCTCTCGCATCGGCTGATTCTGCTTCAGCTCTTCTTCCAACCGCTTCAGCAGGGCTCGCGGATCCGCCTGGGCCAGATCGGACAGCTGCTGTGCCTTCTGGTAGGCCTCGTCGATCGCGTCGCGTTGTTCGGGGGGCAAACGATCGGCCAACGATTCCAGATCGCTTTTCTGTGTGCTTCGCTGCGCCAGCAGATCTCGGTCGAAATGATCGGCGATCGCCTCGAAGGTCTCCTGAGCTCGCAGGTTGGCTTCCTGCCATTCCTTCAGCGGCTGTGGGTCGGTCGAGGTATCGGATTGAGCCAACTGATCGGCCGACTCCTCGACCTGCTGACTTGCAGCCAGCGCCAACTGCCGACTGAGATCCGCATCGCGAGCCAGAGAACGGCTAGGGGGTGCGATCAGGTCTTGAGAGACGGCTAGGTCGACCAGGGCGGAATCGAGCTGGGCTTCGGGGGCCTGATTTCCCGCGGCCGAGGGACGCTGGCTGGCCAACTGCTCCCCCTTCGCGCTCGATTCGCCGCGCTTCACTTCCTCAGATGCATCTTCCGCCCGCGCGGCTCGATCCTTTGCCAGTTCGGCGGCAGAGCGAGCCAGTTCGGGGATCGTGGGTGCGGCTTGCTGCAACTGCGAACGTGCCTGTTCGACGCGGTTGTGAATCTTGGCAGCCTGCTGAGCCAACTGGTCGCGGAGGACTTCCAGATCACTGGCGGCAGTGGTGGGGCTTTCTCGATCCCATCGCCTCTTGCCGATCTTCTGATCGATCTGCTGCGACTCCGGGGACCAACGCAGTGCCTGGATGGCATCGGCCACTTCGGCCGGTAGGCCGGCTTGCCGAATCGCCTGAGAAGACTGTTCGATCGCCTGACCGACGTCATCCCATTGGCGAGGATTCTCGCTGCGTGCTTCCACACTGTTTGGCGCAAACCGCTCGGTCTGCAGCAGTTGATCCACCCCAGCGAGCGTTTCCTTCAAACGCTGATCGGCTTCCAACGTCCGAAGGTTCGCAGCGATCTGTTGAACCGCTCGATCGCTCGCCTCCAAGTTCCCCTGATGTTCTTCCAGCGCCGCCTGGATCGCTCGATACGCCGTCCCCAGATCGGCAGCCAGCATCCCGGTCTGCTGGGGCTTGACCAGCATGGCATCGCGTCGATCCATCAACTGATCGATGGCATCCCGGGTGGCATCGGGGACTTCGGTCGGATCTGCCTCCTGCGATCGCTTTTGCCTCCACTGTTCATTGGCGCGTTGAATCGCATCGGCCGCACTGCCTGCTGCATCGCGAAGATCGCGCCTGGCCTGCAGAGACTCCTGTGGAAGCGACCCGTGCAGTTGCGCCACCATCTGTCGGTCCTCCAATTCCCGAAGCCGCTGGGCAAAGTCCTTCCGAAGCTCAGCCTCCTCGTTCTTGTCCTTGGGAGCCTCGCGCTGCAATAGATCATCGACCCGCTGGGACCACTGCTGAGCCCATTCTCCCCAGGTACGAAGCTGATTGGCCGGACCATCTGGGAGGTAAGAAGCCTGCTGCTCGATCTGCTTGGACAGCTGCTGCATGTGATCGACCATCAACTGCTGCTCTCGTTGCCATAGCTCCGAGCCCACCGGTTCCGATTCAGACAGCAATGACTCCTGGAAACGTCGGGCGGCATCAAGCTGCTTGGAAAGCTCTGCCAGCGTGTCATGGCCTATCAGTTTGCGATACTGTTGCTCGATGCGCTGAAGTCCCTGCCTCGCTTGATCGGCCGCCGTCAGCGCGCGCTGCATCGGCGCTTTGGGGTCCTCGCCCGCCAGTGGCAATGCCTGATCGATCGCCTCCTGCGCCTGCTCCATGGCGCGCGTCTCTTCGGCCTGAAACCTCGCCAGCGATTCGGCCGCCAGGCGCAACTCCTGAGCCGAAAGAGGGTCTTCGACCTGCTGGATCGCCTCAATCACCGACTGTCGCGTCTGTTCGATCCGCTCGGACAACTTCCTCGCATCCTCCAGAAGTTGCCCCGCCAGTCGATCGCGGTTCTCGGGCAGCGTGGGGTCCGAGTTCCATGGATCGGCGGCCCCCTTCCGATCCTCGTGCAGTTGCTGCGACTCCCTGGCGAGATCCGTCAGCTCTCGAGCGATCGACTGCCGCACCTGAGTTGGCGTCGACACGATCGAATCCAAGATCGCATCACTGACCACCCACTCGAGCAGCGGCGAGGTTCCCGTCTGCTGCTTGCGATCGACTGCAACCAATTGCATTTCGATCAGATCACCAGGCAGGTGGGAAACTTCATCCAACGACCACTCCCACGAAATCTGCTGCGGATTCTTAGTGGGATCCAGGGTCAGAGGGCGCTTCACCCATGGACCGCGATTGACCCGCGTCCATTGCTCCATCTGATCCACCACATACTCATCCACCAAAGATGCGATCATCGCATGCGACGAATGAGGACGGACGGTGCGAGACCGCATCGGTTGATCGACCCAGGCCGGGACCGGTGGCCGGTCTTCGCGAGCCGTCAGCCGATGTGTCGGCGGGAAGGTGCTTGCCAGTCCTTCCTCGCCAACCAGATCCAACTGAAATCGACGGTGCTCCTTCGCCTCGGTCTTTAACAGCCATCGCCCTTGCTCATCCTTCTCCAGCGCGACCGGATCGGAGGGGATCGGATCGTCGACCCAACGCACCGAAGCGGAGGCGAGCGGGCGATTGGTGGAGAGTGTCCAGGCGACCTTCGATCCGATCACCGTGTCGACATCGCCATGAGCTGCGATCGCCGGGGGCAGTGTGGTTCTCGCATATTCGGGCGGGGTGACTTGGATCTCATACTGTTCAATCTTCGGCCTTGGGTAAGCCTGCAAAGAATGCCAAGGTGTTTCCGCGACCGATGCAACCAACCGGTAGTTGAGCAAGGGACGATCGATCCGCCAGAGAGCCGCGTAGCGACGCGAAAGCTTCTGCGCGGGGTCGGCCGCTTCCTTCCCCTGAGCGTTCGATAACGGCAGGGTCAGCGTTCCTGACTCGGACGCTTCGCCAACCGATCTCCACTCCAGCACGATCGACTCAGGGGGCGATTCGGCGGAATCCAGCGGCATCGTCAACTCCACTTCGACCGGCATCAGTTCATCGATCGCGACGACACCGGAGTTGGGTTGAGGCTGAAGGATCTCCAGGGTCGCCAGGGATGGCCGCGCCAAGTTGGCGGAGGGAAGTAGGATCCGCAGAAGGTGTTGGGGCAACTGCAACGAGGGAATCGCGCAAAGGACACCCAACAGCGTGATCGCCGCCAAGGTGGCATACAGCCAACGAGCGATCTGATTCCAGGGAAAGACCGTTGCAGGAGAGACTTCCTGCAACTGCTGCGATACCGACTGCAGGAGGTGGTCGCGCAAGTCGCGTGAGCCATAGCGAGGATCATCCGAATCGACCGACAGTTCGACCGCCGAAAGTACGCGGTTCTTCAGGGCAGGAACTTTAGCTTCCACTGCATTTGCCGAATCCGTCCAGCTCCATCGACGAAACACAGGTGCGATCACACCCAATGCCGCGATCCCCAACAGTGCGTACACCCAGCCACTGATCTGCCAGCGGCCCGAATCGGAAAGAGGCACCCACAGATCGATCAGCGATGCCACCAGAAGCAGCAGGCAAGCGATCGCCAGGAAGATAGAAATGGATCGTACCAGCACCAAAGACATGCGGCGCTGGCTCAGTTGCTGCAGCCGCTGGGCCGCCGCCGGCGGCAGGCGATGGCCTCCCGTCCAAGGCATGCTCATATCAACCCCGCTTTCTTGCGGAACCACCACTCCGCAGCCAACAGTGCGATCAAGGGGATAAACCACCAATAACTTTGCCACAGTTGCCGGTCATTTTCTACAAGGCGACTGCTGCTTTCCAGCTCCATCCGTTCCCAAAGCCGCTCTGCCTGCTCCTCGGGAACATACAAGCCACCGGTGGCCTCGGCCAGTTGACTAAGGAGGCTTTCATTTCGATCCAGCCTCAGGGACTCCTCGGTCGGGGGCACCACCACATCGACGGTCGAAGTCACCTGCAAAGCTTCCTGGGAGAACCCCGGGGCTTCGATTCCGATGGTGAAGGATCCCTGCGGGAGGTTGTCGAAACGACCACGGTATAGGCCGGGGTAGTCGGGATCTGCGAGCAGCGTTGTTGTGGCAATCGACTGGCCATCAAGCCGCGCGACCGCCTGCAGGGAGTCCAGTTGGGCAGGCTGGCCGGCGGAATCCTTGACCAAGGCGCGCACAGGGACGGCTTGACCACCATCGATCACCGCTGGCCCGGTGTCCAGGGAAGCATATTGGCTTTGGACTGCAAAGGGCAACCGCATCGCCCATCGGGCCACTTGGTTCCAGAACCTCTGATGGATTTCATCGGCCACTTCATAACGCCAACGCCAGGATTCGTCCGACGCCAAGTGCACCACGCGCCCCGCACCTGCCAAGCGGGTCGACAGCAGCGGCGCGGTGGTCCCGTCCCGCTGCAGTTCCAGGAGGACTTCCGAGCCGGGGGCGGCTTGGGTAGCGATCGGGTGCATCAGGCCAGGAAGCCGTTGCCAAGTCTCGAGATTGGCCTCCGGGGAGCCATCGGCCAGTTGCAGTGCGGCCAGCGACTGACCTGCTGTGGTGGGCTGTACCTTCCATGGTTGGGGCAATTCGGCGAAGTCTTCAGCAAGCCAGGTGACGGGGAGCAAGGGCTGAAGGGGGGCCAGTTGCGGGCTCCTTAGCTGCTGTCGCTGCCCATCGATGGCGATCCATCCGGTCCCGCCTCGCTCGATCGCCTCCCGCAACTGGTCGACCGATTCGCTGGAGATCGCACTGGGATCCAGCTCCCCGGTGATCACTAGGTCGTAGCTGTTCCAGGCATCCTGATCGACCGGAAACGGCTTGGGCTCTGCCACCTGGGAGTACCAGACGGGAGGTTCACCCGCCAGCAGCAGAAACGACTCGACTTGCCACTGGGGATCCCGTTCTAGCGCGTTGCGCAAGTAGCGGGTTTCCCAGCGACTGCGGCTATCGAGCAGCAGGACGCGGCGTTGCCGCGTTTCGATGCCGATCGTCCATCGCTTCTGTTTGGCAGGATCTTCCGATACGCTCCCTCCCTGAACGATCTGGGCTCGCAACGATACGGCCAATCTCTGCAGTTGGAGCTTGCTATCGGCTGCCGCCAGCCGGCCTTTCACCAGTGATTCGGTCGCGATCGAAAAAGGTATCTCGCGCAAGCCACTCCCATCGCTTGAAAGCGACTGGGTCCAGAGAACCTCCTGGCCATCGACCACCTGCAACTGGAAGGGCTGGCCGGGGTCGAGTCGATCGACCAGCTGCAAGGTTCCCTGAAGCAGATCGCTGCGATCGATCTGCCTGGGGGATTCAATCGACAGGAGGGAAAGCGTTTTTGGAGGTCGTGCTGCCCCCATGCCGAGGATCCAAAGGGGGGAAAGATCGGAGCGCCACTGAGCTGCTAGGTCGACAGGGGAGGGCCCCAAATTGTGCTGGCCATCGGTGATCAACAGCAAGGGTTGACGCAACGATTTCTCCTCGGCTTGGGGATCGGAAGGCCATCGACTGCGCGCCGCCAGCAATGGAGACCCGAGCGACGTTGCCTGCCCCCATGGATTCGGGATCCAAGTGCTGTCCGGCTTGGCAGGATTGTCCTTCTCCTGAAGGGTGCTGCGCCAGAGCAGGGTCGGCTGGTCGGAGTCGAACCGATGGACGAGGACATCTCCCTGATTGCTCCACTGCTCCAACTTGGGGACATCCCCTCCAGCGATTTGATCGATGGCGCGCTGATAGCGTGTGGCGGGTGGCGTGGAAGCCCCCAATCGTTCGTCCTGATCGGTCTGCTGCATGCTGGATGAGCCATCGATCCAGATATGGAGTTGGCTGGGATCCCCTTCGTAGAACCGAGTCCTTAGCGAGGGCTCCAGCAGCATCGCCAAGGCCATCGCGATCGCCGCCGCACGCAGGGTCGGAAGCAACCAACGATAGGGTGCGGTACAGGATTTCGATTCACGCCAGTACAGCCACCAGGCGAGAGCCGCTAGCGCGGTGATCAGCAGCAACACCAGTAGCGGCGGATAGGCTCCAGGCAATCGCAACTCCGTCATCGACCACCTCCTGTCAATCGCTTTTCGATCAGCAGTTCACCGAAGAGCGCTAAGACAAGAAGCGCCAATATCCATCGCCAGATCTCCTTGGTGGCATGCTTCTTGGAATGCGACTGGAGGTAGCTCTGGGCATCGGCGTGTACGGTAGCCCCCAGTTGACCGGCTAGCTGTGAAATCTCGTCAGGAGTCATCGGTTCGATTTCCGATTCCCTCCTTGCTTGTGCGGCAGGTCGTGGGGTCGAAAGAGCGGCATCCCAAAGCAAAAGTCGCTGCATCAGCGGAACAAATGCTGGACGCACCGGCAGATCGCTCGACACCTCGTTGGCGCCGATAGCCCATTGCTGGACCACCCCTTTGCCCCAGGACTGAACTGCCAGCAACGGCTGGCCATTGGCCAGCTTTAGCAAGACCGAAGCTGGGTTGCTGGACTGCGCGGCGCTGGTGGTATTGGGGTCGCCAGCAGGGGAAGTCGGTGTGGTTGAGGAGGGATCGTTCCACTTAAGCATCGGACGCAGCGCGCGGATGGTCGATTGATCCAATCGCCCCTGCTCGGGCTGATTGAAGAAGGTCAGCGAGGGATCGGAATAGGGAGCAGGTGCAATCGTCTGCGGTTGCTCCTGGGAGTCTGCCGAGTCCTTGGAAAGCGTCTTCCAATCTCCGTAGCGCATCGGAAGAAGGGGAGCCGGGCTGCCAACTCCCAGGAACTGGTGGTACCAACCAACGTCGATCTGGGGGCCACCGAAGACAGAGAGCCTTGCTCCCTCCTCGACGCGATCCGCAATCGCCCCCACCAAATTGTCTGGCAGCCTGTTGACGTTGGCCAGCACCACCACGTCGGCAGCTCGAATCACCTCCTGCGTCAGTCGGTCGGGGCTGGTGCGCACCAGGGTGACGGCCGGTGACTGGCGATCGGCTTGATCGCTTAAGGTCGCTTCGAGCGCCAGCTTGAGAAATCCGGTTTCGGAGTCCAGCAGGCGCTGCTGCGGGTTGGGATCGACCAACAGGATCCTACGGGTCGGCAAGACTTCAATCGGAAGCTCGTCCCGATCGTCCTGATCGATCGTCGATGGATCGTCCACCGAGACACCGACGGTGTGAGCTCCCTCGCGATCGATGGCGATGGCGAACGCTAATTGCGCGGAGGAGCGTGCGGCGACGTCGATGCGTTTGGTGGCCATCTCCATACCATCCAATTGAAGTCGCACGGGAACCTGAGTGGCTGGTTGAGCCGATTGGTTGGCGACGGTGACGCGAAGTTCCAAAGGTTCCCCAAGCAGTGAAACTTCGGTCGATGCGGTATCGAACATCACCTGAAGATTGGCGACGGGAGTCGAAGCCGCTAGAGGGATCCAGTGGAATTCAGGTGGCACCACCATCGACTCCGCGCGCTTGCGGATGGCTGCCATCGATTCGCTTCCGGTAGCTTGCCAGTCCTGCCTCTGAAAATCGCTCCAGATCACCACGCGACGGACCGGCTGCGAGGACTTTTCGAGCAGATCAAGCGACTGCTGCATCGCTGCGATGGGGTCGATGGGGCCTTGGTGGGGCGCCATGCGCTGCACCTGGCCCACGATGGGACGAGGGTCGGTGTGGGATGCCAGGGTCTGGGGATCAGTCGAGGAGCGGAGGGGAAGAAGATAGCGAGAATCGGATCGACCGAGCCCTTCAGCCACCTGCTTCAGCGACCGCTCGGCAAGCTGCCAAAGGGTTTCCGGTGCAGCAGGATCGGTCGATCCAGCCGCTAGGGACTGCATCGAGTAACTGTCGTCGATCAGGAGCGTTGTTGCGGACGAGCCACCCGAGGTGGCTAGTTGGAAACGGTCGAGGATGGGACGCGCCATCGCGAAGGCAAGCAGAATCGGAATGGCGCATCGCACCAACAGCAGAAGCAGGGCTTGCCACTGAATCTTCTTGGCATTTTGCAGCGCCACCGACTCTAGGAGATGCATCGCACCCCAATCGACGGTCTGGAATCGGGAACGATTCAGCAGGTGGATGACCAGTGGGACCAGAAAGGCCAAGGCCCCAAGGAGCAGCGCGGCATTCAGAAAGCCCATCACGCGCCTCCCCGATCTGCCAGAAACTTCGCCAAAACTTCCGAAGGCCTCTCCAGCGTGGTGCAGGGGACCAATGCCACCCGCTGGCTCTTGCAACCTTGCTCCAACTGGGCTCGAAAGTCGCTCAGATTCTTCTGGTACTGGGCTCGAAAGGCGAGTGGATCAACGATCCGCTCCCGCTGAGGAGACTCCAGCGAACGGAAACGGGTGCGCGTCGAAAATGGGAAATCGAGTTCGTCAGGGTGCCAGACTTGAAAAAAGACCACTTCATGAGGCAGCTGTCGGACCATGGCCAAAGCCCGCAGTAGAGCGCTGACCTGATCAAAACCATCGGAGATGAGAAAGACGACGCCGCGACGCCCTAGCTTTGGTAGCGTCGATTGGATGACTGAGGCAAGCGATGTTTCGCCGCCACAGCGGGAGGTTGCCAAAAGCTCCATCAAGGCATGCAGATGCGCTGGACGGCTTCGCGGTGGCAAGTGCGTTTTGACCGATGTGTCAAAGGTGGTCAGGCCAACAGCATCGTGTTGCGAGGCAAACAGATAGCCAAGGCTAGCCGCCAGTCGGCAGGCGAATTCATGCTTGCTGGTCCCCGGTTGCCTTGCTCCGGCATACCCCATCGATCCGCTTTGGTCCAGAAGAAGGGAGGCTCGCAGGTTGGTCTCTTCTTCATACTGCCGAATATAAAGTCGGTCGGTTTTGCCAAACAGCTTCCAGTCGATCGAACGCACCTCATCGCCTCGGACATAAGGACGATGCTCTTTGAATTCGACACTGGTTCCCTTGAGTGGGGATGGATGGATGCCAAGATGCAGTCCTTCCACCGCCGTGCGCGCGTGCCACTGGAGTTGCGAGAGGCGATCGCGGTCCTCAGGACTTAACGAACTGGCGCGTTCCAGCATGCCTAGGGTCTCTAAAAAAGATAGGGGAACGGCGACGATGCGGGAACGGCTTCCATGGAGCGATTCCTGGCCGGGACGGGTTCGAGCCGCGAGGCTACAGCGATCGAGCGGTGGGAGCTGGCAGTTCCTTGATCGCTCGCGCCACCAGAGCGTCTGGGGTGACCCCTTCTGCCTGAGCGCGGAAGGTGGGAACCATACGGTGTCGCAGCACCGGTGCTGCCAGATGCTGCACATCCTCCAGCGTCACATGCGTGCGGCCTTCCAGGAGTGCCCGCGCCTTGGCCCCCAGTACCATCTGCTGACCGGCGCGCGGACCAGGCCCCCACTCCACCTGCTCCTTCACCCAATTCAAACGCGTCTCCTCACGAGGCCGTAGCGATCGCACCAACTCCAAGACATACTGCTTGACGTGCTCAGGTAGCGGGACGCGACGGACCGTCTCCTGGAATCGCAGGATCTCCTCACCGCCGACTACCGGTTGCGGCTTTCCCTGGAAGGAAGTCGTCGTTCGATCGATGATCTCCGACTCCTCCTGGCGATTCGGATAATCGACCATGACTTGGAATAGGAAACGGTCGCGCTGGGCTTCCGGAAGCGGATAGGTCCCTTCTTGTTCGATCGGGTTTTGCGTCGCCAAAACAAAAAACGGCTCCGCCAGTTGGTATGTCTTGCCACCCACCGTAACCGAGTGCTCCTGCATCGCCTCCAAGAGTGCCGCCTGCGTCTTAGGAGGTGTGCGGTTGATTTCGTCCGCCAAAAGCATCTGGGTGAAAATCGGTCCCTTTTCAAAAACCAGATTCCGATGCCCCGTGTCTGGCGACTCTTGAATCAAGTCGGTGCCGGTGATGTCGGCGGGCATCAAATCCGGGGTGAACTGAATCCGATGGAAGCTCAAATGCATCGCGTCGGCCAGCGATCGAACCATCAACGTCTTGGCCAGCCCCGGTACCCCCTGCAGCAGGCAATGACCCCGCGCCAAAATCGCGATCAGCAACTGCTGAATCACCTCATCCTGACCGACGATCGTCTTGGCGACTTCATGACGGATCTTTCGGCATGCTTCCATCAACTCCTGGGCACGTTCCGTATCCGAATGCAAAGGGGAAGAGGCTAAGTCGCTCAAGTCGATTCTCCTTCAAGGCGAGGGGGCAGGGGCGGGAGGAATTAGGAAGGCAGGCGTTGTCGATAGGTCAGACAGGATCAAACGCACCCGGTAGTGCGCAGGAGCAACCTCCTGAGCCAACGACTGCCTTTTGGGTGCCAGCGTCTTCGCCGATCAGGAACCAATCAGGTCGTATCCTACGCATCTTCTCGAAAGTAGCATCGACCGTGGGCCTTTGAAAGCTTTTTCGGAAGGGATTCCTCCAAGGATGCCTCAAAGCTAAGCCGCTCTGGCTCCGCAACAATTTCGCTCCAGGCATCCAAACACATCCAGCCAGATCCACAAGGATTTCGTGACAGGCTCCTTTTCCAGCAAAGCCCCCAAACTCCCTACAAAACCCAATCTACCCAAAACCCAAATCCAAAAGGTGGGTGGCACCAATTGAACAGAAAACCACCATTACGGGGAGTGCCTCGGCAGAGTCAAAAGGTGGGTGGCACCGCTCAAAATACCCCAGCAAAGCCCCCAAAATCCCCATAGAACCCAATCTACCCAAAACCCAAATCCAAAAGGTGGGTGGCACCAATTGAACAAAAAACCACCATTACGGGGAGCATCTCATCCGAGCCAAAAGGTGGGTGGCACCAATTGAACAGAAAACCACCATTACGGGGAGTGCCTCGGCAGGGCCAAAAGGTGGGTGGCACCGCTTAAAATACCCCTTTCCAGCAAATCACCCAAAGGCCCTTAAATACTCAATCCACACAAATCCCCAAAGCCAAAAGGTGGGTGGCACCAATCGAATAAAAAACCACCATTACGGGGGAGTCTCGGCAGGGCCAAAAAGTGGGGGGCACGAATGGGAGGCGATCTTGGATTGCTAGCAGAGGGAGCGGGGGGCCTGCTGCTGGTTCTGTCCGCCTTCCGGTGCTTGAGGATGCGGGGATCTGTTGATTTGGCCTATACTCCATCAACAGGCAACGCGATTCTCCCCGCCCGCCCATCCCCACCTGCATCCCACCTGGAATTCCTTTCCCTTCCTCACCCCCTGCAGGAAGTCCTCGCCGATGTCCAATCGATCCCCCTTGGCTCTTTTGATGCTAATGCTTGTTCTTCAAGCCCTGTCGGATTGCATCAGGGCTGCCGAGCCGGCAGAGGGCAGTGCCCTTGCCTTCGAGACCGAAATTCGATCCATCCTGCGTGCCCACTGCTTCGATTGCCATGGAGCCACTGCGGAAATCGAGGGAGAGCTCGACCTTCGACTGGTTCGCTTCATGATCCAAGGTGGCCAAAGCGGTCCCGCGATCCATCCCGGCAACGCCGCCGGCAGCCTGCTGATCGAACGCGTCTCGGCCGGGGAAATGCCTCCGGGAGAGCAAAAGGTCACCCCGGAAGAAATGGAGAAACTCCGGCGATGGATCGATCAAGGGGCAGCGACTCTACGTCCCGAGCCGGAGTCGATTCCACCCGGACTTGGCATCTCGCCCGAAGACCGTTCCCACTGGGCTTACCAACCGATTCCACGCAATCCCCCGCCGCCTACTCTTCCCCACGCGCTGAACGGATCACTCGATCAGCCCCTCGACCGCTGGCTGGCTGCTGATCTGCTAGTCGAGGATCCCGAGTCGGCAGCAAACGAGATCTCCAGCCCGATCGCCGACCGTTGGACGCTGCTCAGACGAGCCAGTTTCGTGCTCACCGGCCTGCCTCCCGATCTGCAGATGCGGGAGGAGGTGATGGAGGATACCGGCGACGACTGGTATGAGCGACTGATCGATCGACTGCTGGCCAGCCCCCATTATGGCGAGCATTGGGGGCGACACTGGCTGGATGCAGCTGGCTATGCCGATTCCGAAGGGGGCAACGAAAATGATGCGATCCGCCCATGGGCATGGCGGTATCGCGACTGGGTGGTCCGATCGCTGAATGCCGACATGCCGCTGGATCAATGGATCACCCAGCAACTTGCTGGTGATGAATTAGCAGGACCCAACACCGGAGACTGGACTGCCCAGCAAATCGATCTGCTAGCGGCCACAGGATTCCTGCGGATGGCAGCCGATGGCACCGGCAGTGGCACCGACACCCCCGAGGCTCGCAACCAGACCATCGCCGACACTCTCAAGATCGTTGGAACATCGCTGCTTGGCACCAGCCTCCAGTGCGCTCAGTGCCACGACCATCGCTACGATCCGATCCTGCACAGCGACTACTTCGCTCTCCGCGCCGTCTTCGCCCCAGCTCTCGACTGGCAACAGTGGAAGTCGCCGCAAGCCCGCCTGATCTCGATCACCACCCAGGCCGATCGACAGCTTGGTGAGCAGCTGGAAAAGGAGGCCTTGGTGGTGGCTGCCGAGCGGGAGAAACAGCAATCGGAGGCGATGGCCAAGGCCCTGGAAAAGGAACTGCTCAAGTACGAAGAACCGCTGCGGCAGATGCTGAAGGAAGCCTATCACACTCCTGAGAAAGACCGAACGGAGGCGCACAAGCAACTGCTTGCCTCCCACCCCAGCGTCTTGATCTCCCCAGGTGTCCTGTACCAGTATCTTCCAGAAGCTGCCGAGCAACTGAAGAAGCTGGATGAACAGATCGCAGCGATTCGCTCCAGGAAGCCCCAGGAGCAATTCATCCACGCTCTGACCGAACCAGCAGGCCACCTCCCCGAAACGCTTCGATTCCATCGCGGCGACCCCCAGCAGCCCAAAGAGCCAGTGGCTCCAGGAGGCCTGGCGGTCCTCTCCTCCTCGGGACATCGTATCGAATTCCCATCCGATGATCCCTCTCTGCCCACCAGCGGCCGACGACTGGCATTGGCGCGGTGGCTGACTGCAGAAGATCATCCGCTGCTGGCACGCGTTTTGGTCAATCGCGTCTGGATGCATCACTTCGGCGAAGGGTTCGTCGCAACCCCAGGTGATTTTGGCAAGCTGGGGGCGCCGGTCGAACACCGTCAGGTACTCGACTTCCTCGCCGATCAGTTGCAACGCTCTGGCTGGAGCCTCAAACAGCTGCATCGCAACATCCTTCTGTCGCGGGCTTGGCGGCAGGCTTCCAGCGATGAATCGATGGCTCGACAAAAACTGATGCGGCTCCCCGCCGAATCGATGCGAGACTCCATGCTGGCCGCCTCCGGTTCACTCGATCGCGCCTTGGGCGGCCCTCCCATCGCCATCAAGGAAGATGACGCTGGCCAAGTCGTCGTCGAAGGCAGCCAGACGCGCCGAAGCCTCTATATCCAAGTTCGTCGCAGCAGGCCGGTCGCCATGCTGCAAGCGTTCGATGCACCTGTCATGGAAACCAACTGCGAACGGCGAGCCAGTTCCACAATCGCCCCTCAGTCGCTGATGCTGATGAATGGAGAGTTCATCCTGGAACAGGCGACGCGGCTGGCCGATCAGGTGCAGAAGTTGCCCGCATCCGTCCAAGCACCGGCGCGTCCCGATCTCCCTCCCTTACCACCTTCTCCCCAGTCCCACTGGGAATATGGCTTCGGCCGCTGGGATGACAACTCCCAGAAAGTCGATGCATTTCAGAAACTTGGACACTGGACCGGATCGCAGTGGCAAGCATCCGCACAGCTCCCCGACCCCGCCGCTGGCTGGGTGATCTGGCACGCTCAAGGAGGACACCCGGATGTGCCCGAGCGGGCGGTGGTCCGGCGATGGACGGCACCCACGCCAGGACGACTGAAACTCGATGGCCCACTGGCCCATCTTTCACCCAATGGCGATGGTGTGCGAGGCAGGATCGCATCGAGTCGCCGTGGCCTGCTGGGAAGCTGGACATCGATGAACCAGTCGGTCGAAACTTCGGTAGCGGAATTCGACGTCGAAGCAGGTGAATCGATCGACTGGATCGTCGACTGCATCCAGCACCAGACCTCCGACTCTTTCCAATGGATCGCCACCCTTCATTGGACACCCTCGGGCGGCCCCGTCGCACGCATCGTTTCCAGCGAACAGTTCCGCGGACCTCCGATGGAACCTGCCAGGATGCAACTGGAGATCGACGCTCTGTGGCGCGCCGCAACCGGCGATAGCCCCAGCGATCTCCAGTGGCAGGCCGCTTGGAACTTCGTCGCCAAACAGCGCACGCTGATGGATACAAGACCCGATCTGATACCATCCGGGTCCACCCCCTGGCGACAGACCCTCCAACAGATCGCTCAAGCCCTGATGAGCTCCAATGAGTTCCTCTACCTTCCTTGATGACAGGTCGCCAAAAGAGTCTCTCTCTCCAACACTGCGACAGGAACTTCCAGCCATGAACTTCGAGGACCAAAGTTTGCCAAACGATCCAGCAGCAGCAGGATGGACTCGGCGTCGACTGCTGGAACGAACCGGGATGGGGATCGGAGCCGTGGCGCTGGCTTGGCTGCTGAAGCAGGAACAGGTCCAAGCATCCCCCAAGAAAGCGAAAGGGGAAAAGTCGTACAACCTGGATCCACGTACACCCCATCATCGACCGCGGGCTCGCGCCCTGATCTCGCTCTTCCAGCACGGCGGTCCCTCGCACATGGACCTGACCGATCCCAAGCCGCAGCTAAGCAAACTTCATGGTACGGAATACCCAGGCGAGATCGCCTACAGTTTCGTCAACGAGGCAAGCAAGAAACTCCTTGGTTCGCCCTGGAAATTCTCCAGGCACGGCCAGTGCGGCATGGAACTCTCGGAGCTCCTCCCCGAAACGGGAAAGATCGCTGACCGCATCTGCCTGATCCGCAGCATGCACACCGGGGCCAACGGCCACGAGGTGTCGATCCGATACTTCCATGGCGGTATTCCGGGTGTGCTGGGCCGCCCCCATCTGGCCTCCTGGTTGCTCTATGGCCTCGGCTCCGAAACACAGGATCTGCCCGCCTACATGGTGCTGACCGATCCAGGCGGGCATCCAGTCGATGGTGTCAACAACTGGTCGAGCGGCTTCATGCCGGCGATGTTCCAGGGGACCGTTCTTCGGCCGCAAGAGCCGAGAATCCTCAATCTGCAGCCCGCTGCGCACCATCGCGGTCAGCCACAACAGCACCAACTGGAACTCCTGCAGGCACTCAATCAACAACACCTTCAGCAGTTTCCCTTCGATGCCGATCTGGAGGCAAGGATCGCAAGCTATGAACTCGCTGCCCGCATGCAGACCGCCGCAGAGGAAGCACTCGACATCCGCCGTGAGACCGCCGCGACTCATCGCATGTATGGTCTGGATGATGAAGCGACTCGAGAGTACGGCACGCGATGCTTGATCGCCAGAAGGTTGGTAGAACGAGGCGTCCGATTTGTGCAGCTGTTTCATGCAGGACAGCCCTGGGACAACCACAGCGCCCTGCGCACCGCCTTGCCTTCCATCTGCCGAAAAACCGATCGCCCAGCCGCCGCTCTCGTGGAAGACCTGCACCAGCGAGGCTTGCTGGAAGAGACGATCGTCCACTGGGGTGGCGAGATCGGTCGCTTGCCGGTGACACAAAATCATGGATCCCCCGAGAAGGATGGTCGGGACCACAATGGACAGGGCTTCAGCATCTGGCTGGCAGGAGGCGGAATCCGGCCTGGGATGGTGTACGGAGCCACCGACGAGTTTGGTCATCGCGCAGTGGAAAACATCGTCACCCCCAACGACTTCACTGCGACCCTCATGCATCTGTTCGGACTGGATGCCCAGTCCCTGGTCTTCGAACACCACGGCCAAAAACAAATCGCCACCGCCGGTCGCCAAGCCCAAAGGATCGATGCAATCCTCGCCTGACGGTTGCAGGGAGAAGCTCAGGCAATGCCCCCAGCTAACGCCATCCTCCCTTTCCCCTTGACTCCCCCCCAACAAGCCTTGGTCGACGTCGCAACAAAGGCCATGCCCCTAGTCCAATGCAGCGATGGACCAGCGCGACGATGATGCTGGCGGAAGCAGTCCTCCGGGAAAAAATGAAAAACGAGAAGCCGTTCCTAAGGGGATGGCACCCAAGAGGATGCGGGAGTCGTCGCCAGCCTTTGGAGGGCCATGACATAGGGAACCGTGGGTGTTAAAATAGAAGCTCCTGCCTTTCCATAGCCTCTCTGAGGAGTTCCTCGATGATCGTGCGATCGAGCGTCTGGGTCTGGATACACCGGGCCTCTCTGGTTGCGACACTTGGCGTTCTGTGGCTTGCCGGCATGCCTTCGGCCGGTGCGGTCGATGTGGCCAATCCGGCGGATCCGATGGATTGGCCACACTGGCGAGGCCCCGACATGAACGGGCTCTCCCTGGAGAAAGGGCTCCCTGAAAAATGGTCCCCCAAAGGAGAAAATCTCCTTTGGCGGCGCGAAGAACTTGCCAGCCGATCCACCCCGATCGTCATGAATGGAAGGCTGTATGCGGTATGCCGAGCCTTCCCGGAGACAACGCAGGAAGGGGAAAAGACGGTCTGCGCGGATGCCACGACCGGTGACATTCTCTGGGAGAGCATTCACAACGTCTTTCTGTCTGATGCGCCGGCCGAGCGGGTGGGATGGTCGAGCGTCGTGGGAGATCCAGAGACCGACCGCGTCTACGTGCTGGGATTGGGATGTGCTTTTCAGTGCCTGGACGGCAAGACTGGCAAGGTGATCTGGGAGCACTCGATGAGCGAAGAGTACGGCATGCTGTCGACCTACGGCGGCCGGACCAATTTCCCAGTCGTCTTCGAAGATCTAGTGATCATCAGCGGTGTGATGACCGGCTGGGGTGATACCGCCGTCCCTGCACACCGATTTGTCGCCTTCGACAAGAACACGGGGGCTGCAGTCTGGTTCCTCAGCACCAAACTCCGCCCCGAAGACACCACCTACAGCACTCCCGTCTTCGCGATGCTGGGTGGCCAAGTGGCGATGGTGGTGGGCGCTGGAGACGGTGCCATCTACGCGATTCAACCCCGCACCGGAAAGGTGATCTGGAAGTACCAGGCCTCAACTCGCGGCCTCAATACGACGCCGGTAGTCGACAGCAATGGAATCGTCTACAGCGGTCACAGCGAACAGAATTCCAGCGACACCACCATCCTGGGATCGATCTTCGCCTTCGATGGAAACGCCCAGGGAGAAATCACCGAAGATCAACTGCTTTGGAAGATCCCCAAGCGAACGGTCGGTAGGTCGTCCCCCATCAAGGTCGGCGATCGACTCTACTGCGTCGAAGATGGTGCTCTTTTGGTGGTGATCGATGCCAAAACAGGTAAGGAAGTCAGCACCAAGAAACTGGGCCGAATCATGTTCGGCAGCTTGGTTGCTGGAGACGGCAAAATCTATGCGGTCGAAAATACGGGGCGATGCTACGTTCTCCGCCCCACCGAAAACGGCATCGAAGTGGTCAGTGAAGCACGGCTGCCCAATGGCGAAGAAGTCCACGGCTCTCCCATCATCTCCCACGGCCGAATCTACATCCCTTCCAATTCCGCCATGTACTGCATCGGCGATGCCGGCGTCACGCCGGCGATCGAACCACGTCCGACCGCCGTCGCCGAAGCCCCTGTGGCCGAAGACTCCCAGGTCGCTCATCTGCAACTGGCGCCTGTCGAAGCCATCCTCGCCCCCCAGCAGAACGCTCGGTACCAGTTGCGAGCCTTCAACAAGAAGGGCCAGTACCTGAAACTGATCCCTGATGCGACGGTGACAGCGGAAGCAGGTGCGTTCAGCCCCGAACTGGTCTACTCGGCTCCCGACCTGCCATCCGGCGACGGTTCCACGCAAGTGGCCGGGGTCAAGATGGAAGCCAAGCTGGGCGATTTGACCGCGTCGGCTCGCGCTCGAATCGTCCCCAAACTGCCATGGAAGTTCGATTTCTCCGATGGCAAGGTACCACCTGTGTGGATCGGAGCCGACTATCGGCACAAAGGTGCCGAGATCGAAGGGGAAAAGGCACTGGTCAAGGTCAGTACCATTCCCAAGGGAACTCGCAGCCAAGCTTGGATGGGCTGGACCAGCCTCCACGACTACACCATCCAGGCCGATTTCCTGGCAACAGAGAAAAATGGGCGAGTCCCCGATATGGGACTGATCAATCAACGGTACACCCTGGATCTGCAAGGAGCACAAAAACTGCAGATTCGATCCTGGACCCCTCGATTGGAACTTCGGTTCGCCAAAACCATCCCCTTCGAATGGAAGGCGAACACCTGGTACACGATGAAGTTCCAAAGCGAGAATCGGGAAGGGGAAGTGTTGCTTCGCGGTAAGGTATGGCCACGAGGTGAAGCCGAACCGGAAGCATGGAGCATCGAAGCGGCCGACGCGACTCCCAATCGCATCGGCAGCCCCGGACTTTTTGGAAACGCAACCGATTCGGAGTTCTATCTCGATAACGTCCTGGTCACTCCCAACGCCACTCCTTGACGGAACCTGCACACCGACCCGGTCTCCATTGCCTGAAACCAATCCGAACCCATGAGGACTCGTTCGATGTATCGCCATTCAATTCTCTCCGTCACCCGCCGCTCCCTGGCCCTGGCCGCCGTGGGTCTGGGCTGGTCGCTTCAGCCTCTGCACGCAGAAGACCCCACCGCCACGGCGCTCGCGGAAATCGGCAAACTGAAAGTCGGAACCAAGGACTGGCCACAATGGGGCGGATCTCCCTACCGCAATAACACCCCCGACGGGAAAAACATCCCGACGCAGTGGGATGTCGAGACGGGGAAGAATGTTCGCTGGTCGATGCCGCTGGGTTCGGAAACCTACGGAAACCCGGTGGTGGCCAACGGGCGCGTCTACGTCGGAACCAACAACGGATCTGGCTACATCAAGCGATACCCCAACACGGTCGACCTGGGCGCTCTGGTCTGTTTTGATGAAAAGGATGGCAAGTTTCTCTGGCAGCACTCCAGTGAAAAGCTCCCCACAGGCCGCGTGAACGACTGGCCCAACCAGGGCATCTGCTGTTCCCCCTTGGTCGACGGAGACCGCCTGTGGTATGTGACCAGTCGAGGCGAGGTCGCCTGCCTCGACGCGCAGGGATTTCGCGACGGGGAAAACGACGGCCCGTTCCAGGACGAAAAGGTGGTTGCCGATGAGGAAGCCGATGTCCTCTGGTCGGTGAACATGATGAGCCAACTGAAGGTGTCGCAGCACAATATGTGCAGCTGCAGCGTGACTTGCGCAGGCGACCTGCTGTTTGTCAACACATCCAATGGAGTCGACGAAGGTCACGTCACCCTGCCGGAAGAGAACGCCCCCAGTTTCATCTGCCTGAATCGCAACACGGGCGAAATCCTCTGGACCGACAACACCCCTGGGGCCAACGTGCTGCATGGGCAGTGGTCTTCCCCCACCTATGCGGTCCTCGGGGATGTCCCCCAGGTGCTCTTCGGTGGCGGTGACGGGTATCTGTACAGCTTCGCCGCCGAGGGAGAAGGCGGCAAAGCGAAGATGCTATGGAAATTCGACTGCAATCCGAAGGATTCGATCTACCTGCTGGGTGGACGCGCTACCCGCAACCACATCATCGCCACGCCAGTGGTCCACGATGGTCTGGTCTACGTCGCTGTAGGTGAAGACCCAGAACACGGGGAGGGGAACGGCCACCTGTGGTGCATCGATCCCACCAAGCGCGGCGATGTCAGCCCCACCCTGGTCTACAACAGCAAAGATCCCGCCCAGCCGATCAGCCACAAGCGACTGCAGGCACTCGTGGAGAAAGATGGCGACTTTGAGCGAGACAATCCAAACTCGGCAGCGATCTGGCACTATGTCGGCAACAATCCAGAGGATTTCGAAACGACGATGCATCGCACCTGCGGCACCGTCGCGATCAAAAACGACCTCCTCTTCGTCGCTGACTTCAGCGGTGTCTTCCACTGCCTGGATGTCAAGACAGGACAGGCGCACTGGACCTACGACATGTTCGCCGCCTCCTGGGCTTCCCCTCTGATCGTCGAAGACCGGGTCTACATCGGCGATGAGGATGGGGATATCGCTATCTTCAAGCTGTCTTCGGAGATGGAGCAGATCGGTGAGATCAATATGGGATCGGCGGTCTATACGACACCCATCGTCGCCAACGACACGCTGTTCATCGCCAACCGAAACCGCATCTACGCCATCCAGGAAGGGGCGCAGAGCGAACCGGTGAAGTGATCCGCCGGAAGATGCTTTGCATCCTCCCCGCGAGTGGCTGATCACCACCAAGGAGTTTCGATGATTGAACCTTTCCATGTGGCAGTGGCAGCGACCCCTCTGGCGGTCTACCTGCTACTGCATGGCTGGATCCGTTCCCTGGGACGCCCCTTCGTGGTCTCCGGGGGACGGGACCTGGCGACGCTGGCCATCGCTATGGGAGGGTTGATGATGGTCGGGCCGATGGAGCTTTTTTTCCCTCGATCGGCCTCCGCTCTCCTGGGCGGACGCGTCTGGCTGGTCCTGCTGATCTTCTATCTGCTTTGCATCACGCTGGTGGTTCTCTCTTGCCGACCCCGCCTGATCGTCTATGGGCTTGGCCCCGAGCAACTTCAGGAGCAGCTGGTGCGGGTTTTTGCGGAGATCGACCCTTCGGCGTTCTGGGAGGGATCGATCGTCCACTCCCAATTGCTGCGCGGTGCCGCCATCGTCGAGTCGGCTGGCGGGCCCATGCTCAGTCAACTCATTTCGGTTCACTCCCAGCCCGATGCGACCGGATGGAGTGGACTGGAGCGCGCTCTGGTGCAAAGGATGACGACGGTTCGCGTCGATCAACGGCGCGATGCGATCTGGTACTACCTGGCAGCCAGCCTGCTGCTGGCATCGGCGGCGATCGGACTTCTTCGCGACCCACAGGGGACCGCCGAAGCGATGCGAGAGCTGCTGAGGTGGCAATGAACTCGATCGGATAGCTCAGGGTCGAAGAAACTGCCGTCCACCACTTCGTCGCACCAAGCCCCGCATCTCCAGCACACTCAAGGTCGCGAGAACCCTCGGCACTTCCAGTCTTGTCCGTTCGATGATCTGGTCGATATCGGTGGGACTGGTCTCCACCGCTTGCAAAACCCGCGACTCCTGCTCATTCAGCTGCAGCTCTTTGGGATGTCGCATCGTCTTGCCGCAAGGGGTCGGCGTCGGTTTGGCCAATGGCCCCAGGTGCTCGATGATGTCCTGAGCCGATCGGACCAAGATCGCTCCATCCCGTAACAATTGGAGCGGCCCCTGGGACGCTCGCGAAGTCACCGGCCCCGGCACCGCAAAGACGTCTCGACCCTGCTCTCCCGCATGACTGGCGGTGATCAATGCCCCCGATCGTTCAGCAGCCTCCACGACCACCACGCCCAGCGATTGACCACTGATCAGACGGTTGCGCTGGGGAAAGACACCGGCGCGCGGCATCGAAAACGGATGCGTCTCGCTGATCAACGCACCCCTGCGTTCCACTTCCTCCGCCAACTCCAGATGCTCTGGCGGATAGATCTCGGTGACGCTGCTTCCCAAAAACGCGATCGTCCTTCCCCCAACTTCCAGCGCCGCCCGATGCGCTTGAGCATCGATTCCTCTGGCCAGACCACTGACGATGGTGAATCCGGCATGGACCAGTTCAACGGCCAATCGCTTGGCCATCGTCAGACCATAATGAGTCGGATGCCGAGTGCCCACGATGGCGATGGCCAGACCATCGGCGGCAGTGACCTGGCCACGCTGGAATAGCAGTGGGGGTGGGTCGGGAAGATTCCGCAGCGGGGCAGGGTAGTGTCGATCACCCGGCAGCAGGATCGTCACGCGTTGCTGATGGCAGTGATCGATGACGCGCCAGGCCAAGTCGCTTCCTCTTGCCGCCACAATCGCCTCGGCCACCTTGGGGCCGACCCGCTCCACTTCCATCAATTCGCTACGACGAGCCTCAAGGACTCTCAGTGCCGAACCGAAGTGAGACATCAGGAGTCCTGTGAGCCTGGGGCCCACCCCAGGGACCAGCGCCAAGGCGATAGCCGCCCGTCGCTCGGGGTCCATCGATTCAGCTACCAGCGGCTCTCGATCCAGCCCTGCCGGCTCACCATCTCCACCCAGCTCCGGCTGGGCATGGCACGAAGCGATCTTGCGGTGATCTTCCAGGTCGACTCCTTCGCCATCCTGCGGTCGATTCATGGGCGGTTCCTCGAAGTCTCCTTCCCTCCAGATCGCGTCCCATCTGCCGTCGCGCGATGCCGGGATTGGTCGTTGGCCATTCGCGAAGTCACTATAGGTACCCGATAGCCTACCGATCAAACCGTCGATATCGCCCACGCCACAAGAAGACCCCGCGGGGCGATGGGAGAAGGAGGGAATGGTGCCTACCGGATCGAGGACGACCGCATACGACACTTGGTGCGCCAGATCGATCAATGGGGGACGACTTGCAAGCCATCGATTCCGCCGTCATCGGGAATCGCCATCGTTCGCAAGGATCGCGCTGGCGTGTTGGCATCCAGCCACACAACCGTCCCATCGACGCAAGCCCCCAGAGCGCCACCAGGATGGACACCCCCGAGGCTCTTTCCAGGTTGGACTCCCATGCGCAAAGATCGAAGGGGAAGGCCTCCCGCTTGAGTCCAATAGCTGTTGCCCGCCGCCGCCGACTCCACCACCAGCAACGTCTGATCCAGTGGATCGATGAGGTCCGAAAGAGCGCGCCCCAAACCGCTGGGCACCACCAGGGAATCTGAACCGCTGATGACGTAGTAGTTGCTGTGGTTGGCTTGTGGCGCTTGAGGGTCAGCGGGACTTGCGAAAACGAGAGGCATTTTGTCGATTAGCGCCAGGTTGTTCTCGCTGTCCCAGGCTTCATCCAGACGGAAACTCTGATAGAGCCCTTCTTCCCCCAGTTCCGGCAGGATCAACACGCGCCAACCGTAAAGCGGCTTGCCTTCAGGGCTGAGGACCTCCGCTGGCGGAAAACGTCCATGGCGATCGGCATAGCTAGCCAGCGCCTCAGCGATTCGGGCGAGATTGGCTGCAGCAACCTGCCGCGCCTGAAGGTATTGCCAATATCGCACTCTCTCCACCAGCCAGGGCGCAATGGCCGCAACGCTGCCGATCAACAAGAGGCTGACGGTGATCGGCAGGAGATAACCAAACCACTTCTTGCCCCATTCAGGCAGGCTGCCCCGAGACGGATCGGGGGACTGTCTGCCTTGAGCAAATGGGGGGATCTGAATCGGCTTTCCACACTGGGCGCAGTGGCCCTCGCGACCGGAGTACGGATCGTCCACCAGTGTGCTACTTTTGCAGTGAGGGCATTCAAATCGAAATGGCATCCGCTTCAGCCCTCTGCAAGATGGCCCTGCTGGGTAGCTTTTCGCGCATCCTCCCGCCATCCGCCTTGGGCTAGTCGCGCGGCCGCAAGAATCGCCTGCACCATACCGCTGCATTTGGCCGTTCCGGTGCCAGCGATCGAATGAGCGGTTCCATGGGCGACGCTGGTGCGAAGGATTGGAAGACCCAGCGTGATATTGACGGCATCGAACATATCGAGCAGCTTCAGGGCGATGTGTCCCTGATCGTGGTACATCGCCACCACAGCATCAAACTCCCCCTGGACGGCTCGTGGCATCAACGTATCGACCGGCAGTGGCCCTTCGACATCCCACCCCATTCGCTTCGCCCTATCCACCGCCGGCGCGATGCAAGTCGATTCCTCATCACCAAATCGTCCCATCTCTCCACCATGCGGATTGAGCGCCGCCACGGCGATAGGTGGCTCCTGAGTCTCGCCAGAGGCTCGGCGCAGCCGCGAGAAAACCTCACGCGCTAGCGAGACCTTCTCGAAGACTGACTCCGGATCAATCGCCTTGAAGATCTCTCGCAACGCCATGTGCAGCGTCACATGAATGACCCCCAGACCATACTTCCCGCCTCGCTTTGCACCCGACTCCATGCCGCCAATGTCCTTGCGATCTTCCCGTGGCGGAAGATAGAGCATCATCGCGTACCTCTGGACTCCACAGAGCTCGGCCAGCAGTTCGGTATGTCCAGGCCAGTCATGTCCAGCCTCATGCAGCGCCACCTTGTGCAGCGGTGCGGTCACGATTCCCTCGACTTGATCCGCCAGCGCCAGACGGGACGCACACACCAGGGCCTCGTAGGCCGCTTGGCCCCCGCGCGCATCCATCGTCCCCTGCGGCGCCTCGATGGCATCCGGACTGCCACACGTCAGGCAGGCGATGCGATCGATCCCTGGACTCCCTTCCCTCGGATCTTCGATCGTTTCGATCGCCATCGGCCTACCCAATTGCCCCATCGCGCGATGCAATACCTCAGGCCGCCCCACCACCAACGGTCGACAGACGCGATACAATGACGGCTCTCTCAACGCCCCCACGCTGATTTCCGGACCGATCCCGGTCGGATCCCCCAAGGTGACCGCCAGCGTTGGCAGCATCGACTTTGCACTCCTATCGTGGTGGATCATCGTCAGGCGACTCGCGGAATATCCTAGAAAAGATCTCGTCCAGTGAAAGCGGTTCTACAGAGAGTCCAGGCAAGCCACGTCGTTGTCGATCGGTCCATTGTAGGCCAGATCGGTCCCGGAGTCCTGGTGCTGCTGGGAGTTGGCCCAGCGGATACTCCTGCCATCGCGCATCGGATGGCCGAGAAAATCGTCAAGCTTCGGATCTTTTCCGACTCGCAGGGCAAAATGAATCTCAGCCTGCAGGATACCCAGGGCGAAGTCCTGGTGGTCAGCCAATTCACGCTCTATGCCAACTGCCAGAAAGGAAACCGCCCCAGCTTCACCGATGCAGCCCCTCCCGACCTAGCTCGGTCGCTCTATGAAGAGTTCTGCCGATCGATGGAGCGTCTTGGGCTGCGGGTGGCCCAAGGTGTGTTCCAGGCCGACATGCAGGTTTCGCTGGTCAACGACGGTCCCGTGACGATCCTGCTGGACTCCAAGGACCTGGGGCTGGATCGATCCACTTCGTGACGGTTCGGTCAGCGCGAATCAAGTCCTGAATCCGAATCGCTGGGCAGCACCGCATCCGGATCGGACAGCCCTGGCGGCAAGAGGCGATCAGTCGGACGATTGGGGTGGCTCGGGAGAACCTCCCCCTGCGGCGGCTCCATCGGACCAGGAGCCCCGTCGACCGGACGCTTCAGATCGCTGGAGACGATCCACGCCAGCAGGCCGAGCAGACCGTAGACTAGGAGGTTGATGGAGCCATCCTTGCCCCATAGCTTCAGGGCGGTTCCAAAGGTGTTTTTGTACCGATAACGCCCCCCCTGGAAATCGATCGACCACACCTCATCCAGCAGCAGATGGGAAAGGAATCCCAGCATCAGCGCGATCGACACAAAAATCTGTCTTTTTGGAATCTCCGATTCGCTCAGCCAATACCCTAGCAATCCGACGATTCCCAGAGCAGGGATGCTATGCCACATCCCGCGATGGACGGAGAAGCGACGAAAGATCTCCAGGATCCCCAGTCGCACCAGAAGATAGATCGCAACGGCGACCAGCAATTTGCGATCGGCCCCCAGGCCCAAGCGATCCAGTCGCTGGGTCAGGAGCATCGGAACGATGGTCGCCCCCAGCAACGACAATTCGCGCAGCGGTTTCCCGGACGGGCTATCCAGGTCGGGCAGCATGCCGGCCACCGCACAAAGACCACCACCGATGCAGCAGGTCTCCCATGGCAGACCCGAATTCCAACCCGCGTACCCCAAGGCCGCGCCAGCGATTGAACTGACCAGGAAGTGGGTGCGTGAATCGGCCATCGGAGGATCCCCAGATTCCGCCGGGGCCAACCCCAGCAAGCCGCCTTGCCTCTATGCCTCGGGATTCGCCCGGCCCAGATCGCGACTCTAGAAGATCTCAAGCTGGCTCCCAAGAGCATTTCCCTCGAAGAGAAGCGAACCCCTGGAAAAATAGGTGGATTGCTCTTCGCCCGCCCAGTCGTTTTCGACTACAACGAGCCTGGGAACCTAAGAGGAGGGATGGCATGTTGCCAGCTTACGATCTGCTGATGCTGCTGGTGCTGGTGTCGATGACGCTATTGGGAGCGATCAAGGGATTTGCTTGGCAGGTCGCATCCTTGGCCTCGGTCGTGGTCAGCTACTATTTTGCGTACACGTATCGCAACGAAGTGGCGGCCAAGATCAATGCCGAACCACCCTGGAACATTTTTCTCGCGATGCTGCTGATCTATGCAGGAACATCCCTCGCGATCTGGCTCGGTTTCCGACTCTTCAGTGGAGTCCTCGATCAGATTCGCCTGCGCGAGTTCGATCGACAGATGGGCGCCATGCTGGGGCTGGCCAAGGGAGCCATCTACTGCTTGTTGGTTACCTTCTTTGGAATGACGCTGTTGCCGGTAGAGCGTCAGCGTGCGATCTGCCAGTCGCGCAGCGGTCGCTACATCAGTCAGATCCTGGCTAAATCGGATGGGATATTCCCAGCCGAGGTGGAACGGGTGGTGCGCCCGCACCTGGAGCGATTGGAGAGCCAGTTGCAGCAGGGAGGCTCTGGAGTCTTGCCCGAAAACCAGGGAGGGAATCCCAGCGGCAATCCCTGGTTCACCCCAGCCCCTCCTTCGGTACCCGAGGGAACTTGGCCTTCTTTCCAGAGCAACCCAAATGGCACTGTGCCATCAGGCAGCTTGCTTCCTGGGATGGGAACGAACCAGGCCGCGCCAGGCTGGGGAGTCGACGACAATCGCACGGTTCCAGCCAGTGGCTATTCAGCGCCAATCGAGACGCCTCCCCCAGCATTTGGCACTCCCAATTCCAGCAGCGGCATCCGCTTGACGCCGATCCAGCGTTAGCCAGCTCGGGGCCGACAGCTCACTTGCTATCCTGCCTCGCCTTCCGAAAGAGATTGCGAAGCGATTCCAATCGGGCCTGCCAAGTCCCTTCCAAGCCACGATCGGTTGGCTTGTAGAATTCCCGATCGGCCCCCAGATAGTCCTGGGGCGCGACTCCATCGGGAAAATCGTGGGCATACTGGTAGCCGATGCCGTGGCCCAGCTTTTCCGCCCCAGCATAATGAGCATCACAAAGCCGTTTGGGGACTGGCAGGGTCGGCTCCTCCCGAACCGCTCGCCGCGCCTCGGCGATGGCGGTGGTGGCCGAGTTGCTTTTGGGGGCCATCGCCAGATAGATGACGGTCTGCGAAAGGGTCAATTGGCACTCCGGCAGTCCGATCCACTCGCAGGTGGTCGCCGCGCTGGTGGCAAGAATCAACGCCTGAGGATCGGCGTTGCCGATATCTTCGCTGGCGAGAATCAGCAACCTTCGGCAGAGAAACCGGATCTCTTCGCCACTCTCGAGGAATCGCGCCAGCCAGTAAAGCGATGCATCGACATCGCTACCTCGTATGCTCTTGATCAGCGCGCTGGCCAGATCGTAGTGTTCATCGCCGGTCGCATCAAACGCCAGCACCTTCCGGTGCAGCGCCTCCCGGACCGCTTCGATCGTGATGGGGACTGGACGAGTTGGGCTGGAGCGGACTAGCAGTTCGAGCGTCATCAGGGCGCGGCGAGCGTCGCCGTCGACGGCGCTGGCCAGATGGTCGAGCGCTTTCGGCTGCGCATCGACCGGAATCTCCCCCAACCCTCGCTCTCGGTCGCTCAACGCGCGATCGATCACCTGTCGAATCGCGTCGGGCACCAGCGGTTCCAGTTGCAGCACTTGACTGCGGCTGAGCAATGCTGCGTTGACGGAGAAGAAGGGATTGCTGGTGGTCGCGCCGATCAAGGAAACGATCCCCTCTTCAACATCCGGCAGCAGGGCATCCTGCTGCGATCGATTGAAGCGATGGATCTCATCGACGAAGACCAGAGGCGGCGGAGCGCCAGCAAGCACTTCGTCGCGGGCTTTTTGCAAGACTTCACGCAGTTCTTTGACCCCGCTGGTGACGGCGTTCAGTGGAAAGAGCGTCGCCTTGAGTTCGGTAGCCAACACGCGCGCTAAGGTCGTCTTGCCTGTCCCGGGTGGTCCATGAAAGAGGATGGAGCCCAACCTGCCCGTGGCGACCAGGCGCCGCAGCAGCGATCCGGGACGCAACAAGGCATCCTGGCCCACGATCTCATCCAGCGACCTGGGTCGCATCCTCGCAGCCAGCGGCTTGGCCTGCTCCAGTGCTTCCGCTTCCTGCCTGGCAAAGAGACTCATCGAATCCATCAGCTCTTACCTCCTGAATGCCGCAGCTCCCCGTCCGTTCCGGCCGGATGTTCGGTCCACACCCAGTGCGTCAGAGACGTATCGATTGCGCCCGCTACGCCCTTCACTCAAAGCTCTCGGGAGCCCCGGGGAACGTCCCGGCGATCACCTCGTCGCGATAGCGCCTGACCGCCTCGTCGATGACCGAACGAAGATTGGCGTACTGGCGCACGAACTTGGGAACTCGGCCCTCCCCCAGTCCCAGCATGTCGTGCAGCACCAGCACCTGCCCATCGCATCCCGCTCCGGCCCCAATGCCAATCGTGGGTACCGGTACCATCTGGGTGACTTCGCGGGCAAATGCCTCCGGGACACACTCCAGCAGGATGGCAAAGGCTCCTGCCCGGACGGCCGCCTCCGCGTCCTGCATCAATCGATCTCGATCGCGCTGGACTCGGTATCCACCCAGTGCATGCACACTTTGTGGTCGAAGTCCTATGTGTGCGATCGTTGCGATTCCTGCGTCGACCAGGGCCGCGATGGTATCGGCCTGCGCGGCGCCCCCCTCCAGTTTGACCGCCTGACAGCCTGTTTGCTTGACAACCCGAGCCGCTTTCCGGAGCGTGTCTCGAACGCCAAGTTGGCCGACTGGAAAAGGGAGATCGACCACCACCATGGCGCGCTGGGCAGCTCGAGCCACCATCCGGCCGTGATAGATCATTTCGGAAAGAGTCACGGGCACGGTGGTGGTATGCCCCTGGACCACCATTCCCAACGAATCTCCCACCAGCAGCATGTCGATTCCGGCCTGATCCAGCAGGCGAGCTATAGGATAGTCGTAGACGGTCAGCATCGTCACGCGACGCCCCGCGTCTTTGGCTTGCTTCAGCGACCGCACCGTTACTGGACTGGTTGTCCCGGTCGGGCCAGCAGGCAGCGTCCCAGAAGAAGGAGTCGTAGAAGTTTTTCCCATCGGCCTTAGCTCCCTCTGACCACACCATGCCTGCGATCGCCGCATCCCAAACAACTCGCTCCGAAAAGCAAAAAGACTCCCACAGAGCCGCTTTCGGAAAAAACTCCAGGACGAATCTCGTGCGGACGATTCCTGCGTCGTAGTATACTCCAGCCATCGGGGCAACTCGTGAAGCCCCCCTTCCAGGCTTCGATGCGGTGATTGTCCGAAAGGAGTAGCACCATGGTGCCGATTTGCATGGCTCAATGTGGCGATCGAGTCTCTTTCTTCGGCGGCGGAAATCGCCGCATGCGATCGCTGCTTCTTGCCCCCATCCTGGCATGCCTTGCGATTGCTGCTGCCAGAGGTCAGGGCGCAGCCAACGACGCTCAGGTGGTCTCCCTAAAGGGGAAAATCGAAGGGGGACAAGGTTTGGTGCTTCAGGTCACCGACGAGTCGAATGCCAAAAAGTTGGTGAAGCTTCCGGAAATGCCCGAACGGATACTTTATCGAGCCGAGGCTTTGCTGCCTTGGCTGCAGCCTGGCCTTTGGGTTCGATTCGCCACGGAACTCAACGCCATGGGACAACCAACCGCACCGTTGTCGCAGATGGAGGTATTCACCCCCATCCCAGTTCGCAACCCTCTGCCGCCGGAACAATTGGCAAGACGAGTTCCGGGGATCTACCCTGTGGCGGCGCTGGGAGCCAACGGGGCACAACCTTTCCAGGATGGCAAGAACACACCGCAGGCGACCAAAGTGCTGGTCGTCGGACAGATCGCGGGAGGACAGAAGGACCGCATCGCTCTTCAGTGCGGTGGCATCCCCATGCAGGTCCGCGTCGATGTCAAGACGCAGATCACCGTCACGCTCAACGCCATCGATTTCGTTCAACCAGGGGACTCCATCGTTGTCCAGGGACTGGCAAGCGCTCGATCCCCCGACGAAGTTTATGCCCAAACCGCGACCATCACCGCGGTGAAGAAACTGGGCGAAACCCCAGATGCGGAAGATCAACAGCAAGAGGGCGATGAAGGGAAAGGAAAGAATAAGTCGAATCGCGGCCGCGCAAAGAAAGGAAAGGAATCCCCGGAGCCAAAAGGCAAGGCCGATCAAAAGAAAGAAGGAAAGGACGATCAGGACGACAATGCGGCTCCAGGGAAGTTGCCCTAAACTGCATCGATTGGCTCACCAGACTACACTCAGCTACCCGATGCGACGAACGTAAATTGCTCTACCGAGAAAACCGACTTCATGCCAAATCGACTTGCTGGATCCACCAGTCCCTATCTGCTTCAGCACCAGCACAATCCGGTCGACTGGTATCCTTGGGGTGAAGAGGCCCTGGAGAAGGCGCGGCGTGAAGAGAAGCCGATTTTTCTTTCGATCGGCTATTCAGCTTGCCATTGGTGCCATGTGATGGAGCATGAAAGCTTTGAGAATCCGGCGATCGCCGAGATCCTCAACGAGTTCTTTGTCGCCATCAAGGTGGACCGCGAGCAACGGCCGGACCTCGATCATATCTACATGCAGGCGGTGCAGATTCTGACGGGGTCGGGTGGATGGCCGATGAGCGTCTTTCTGACACCGGACCAGAAGCCCTTTTATGGCGGTACCTACTGGCCACCGGTACAGAAGTGGGGCCGACCAGGCTTCGACCAGGTGCTCCGCGCCGTGGCGGACGCTTGGAGCAAAAGGCGAGGCGATCTGCTGGAGCACGCGCAGCAGCTTACGGGGTATCTCCAAGAGGAGGCCGGTGCGAGCGAAGAGTCCAGCGCCGAGAGACTCGACGCCGCGCTGCTGGACGAAGCGGACCAGCAACTCGCTCGACAGTTCGACTCCAAGTGGGGCGGCTTTGGGGGCGCTCCGAAGTTCCCCCACGCCACCGATCTAAAGCTTCTGATGCGGTTCCAGCGACGGCGGTCCGATCCATCCCGGCAGCATCGGATCACTCATACACTGCAGTGCATGCACTTGGGGGGCATCTACGACCACCTGGGAGGTGGTTTTTCCCGATACAGTGTCGACGAGCGATGGTTGGTTCCGCACTTTGAGAAAATGCTTTACGACAATAGCTTGCTGGCTAGTTGCTATCTGCAAGCGTTCCGACAGACGAAGCGATTGCCCTACCAGCAAGCTGCTAAAGAAACTCTTGATTACCTGCTGCGCGATATGCTGCTGGAGGGAGGTGGCCTTTCCAGTGCGGAGGATGCCGACAGCGAAGGGGAGGAAGGGAAGTTCTACGTCTGGGCCGAGTCGGAGATCATCGACTTGTTGGGGAAGGAACGAGGAGACCGCTTCTGCCGGATATACGGGGTAACTCCTGGCGGCAATTTTGAAGGGAAGTCGATCCTCAACCTGCTGCACCACGGCGCGCCAGGAAGCTACCCGAATTGGGACCAGATCGCCTCAGCCGGAGGGATGGAACTACAGCAGCTTCAGGCCGAATTGACAGACGATCGAGGTCGGCTGGTGGAAGCCCGCGATCAGAGGATTCGTCCGGGACGCGATGACAAGGTGCTACTATCTTGGAACGCGCTGGCCATCACTTGCATGGCCGAGTCGGTAGGAGTGCTCCAGGAACCGCACTACCTGATGGCGGCACAGCGGTGCGCACGCTTCCTGATCGGCTCTTTGAAAACCTCCCGTTCCGAAGGGCTGTGGCGGCACGTCTGGCGGATGGGTCAAGCGGAAGTGATCGCCTACCTGGATGATCTGGCCTACTGGATCCTAGCGATGATCGCGCTGCACCAAGCCGATGGATCTCAGCAGTGGATCGACGAGGCGGTGGAGGCGGCTGAACTGGTGATGGATGATTTCGCAGATCCAGCAGGCGGTTTCTTTTTCACATCCAAGAAGTCCGAATCGCTGATTGCCCGCCCAAAGGATCGCTTGGATCACAGCATTCCCAGCGGCAGTGGGGCGATCGCCGAGGCGTTGCTGATGCTGGGTACCATCACTGGGCGAACCGATTTCTGGGAGGCAGGGGAGGGGACGTTGCAGGAGGGGCTTCCCACGCTGCGACGCGCCCTGGCAGCAAGCGGTCAGATGCTGCTGGCGTTGGAGCGATGGACGGGACGTGGGGAACTTTGGGTGATTGTGCTCCCCAAAGGCATGGAGTTCCCGGCAACATTGCGAGATCGACTACACCAAGTCGATGCATCCCAGAGGCTGATTCGATGGGTTGAAGACCAGCGCGTCCAAGAACTTGGAGAGAATCATCCGGCTGTGCGATACCGCGTGGCGGTCGATGGGGAAGTGACACTCTACCGATGCATCGGCTCCCAGTGCGATCTCCCCCTCGTGGGGCTCGCGGCTATCGAAGCGATCCTAGAGCCGATCGGTTGATCGACCGGTTTCCGGCCACAGTGGATGCGAGACATCTCCTGGTAGGATCTCTCGGATCGAAATGCTATCGATGACACATCGCAGGCCGGGAAAAGAGCAACATCCAGGCTCCGCTTCTTCGCCCCGTCGGCCCACCGACATGATCTGCGAAACGTCTCCTCGGGGAATGCTAGGTCGGTCCCATATCGGCTTGCCCAGGCTCTTCAATGGTCGCCCGCCCCCTCCAATGGAACCAATCACTTGCTCCCAGTCGTACCCTCGCTTTCCTTCCAAAAAACACCCCGAAAGAGTGGCTTTCCCTGCAATTGGTGCCACCCACCTTTTGCACAGCACCCCCCCAAGCAGGTTGTTTTCGCCAATTGGTGCCACCCACCTTTTGTTTTCGACGCCAACCTGGAAAAAGAGGGCAACCTGGGTAGTTAGTCTTGTGGGTACTCTGGTTCGATCGGTGGCAGTCACTTGCCTATTTCGTGACCCGTCTTTTTCTGCCGTGTTTCCAACCAGAAGAAAGAGGTTGATGGAGTCGAGAGGATTACGCGCAAGCCCCTAGCTCCTCGACCGAGGACTTGGCGATGAGTCGGCAACTCAGCAACCTCGCTTCCCGCCCTCCCAAAAAAACCACCCTCCTCAGCGTGAATTCCATCCATTGCTTCCCAGCAGTCCAAAGCCAACGGAACAGCCTATCTCACCCAAACACCCAGGAACCGAATGCGACGTATGATCGAATGAATGGAATTGGTTGGGTCGTTGCCCAAAAGCTAGTTTACGGGTTCGATTCAGATGTCGAATTGGGTTCGACCCACAACTCACCGAGATCTGGCCGATAGCGGTAGGTTTGGCCAGCGGGGAGTTTCGGGAGATTGATCCGATTGGCATCGATGATTTTTTCAAAATACTCTTCGTGCGAATTGGGCAATCGCCCCTCGGAGGCTTGAAATAGCGCCACTGCTTGGGGGAGTTGAATTTCGAAGACAACTTTTTCCCGAACCGTGAAAAGCGTGGCGGCGGGTTGGGCGATCATTTTCCCGATCCCTTGCTCTTGCTGTAGGCTACGGCCGGCGATGCCGACGCCGGTTTCCGCTTTCCGTGGTGGCTCACTGGAGGGCGTTTGTACTGTGGGAGCTTTTTCAGGGGACGTATCAGTAGATGAGGAGCCTGGCATTTCCTTGGTAGGTGCACAACCGCAGAGCAGAAAGAGGATCAATGGCAGAAGTCTCAAGCTTACGATGTAATTTGGGGACATGGATACCTCATGGGACATGGAGTTGCGAAGAGCGATCGTCGATTGCTGCGTAAGATGGCAAGGCTATCTGGGTACGACTCAAGGTGCAAGTCCCATGACTCCGCTGGGGAGAACCAGAAGCTCTTGAGATCATGGCATCGGGGAACCGGCGTTCGAACGTGGAGTCGGGGGAGTTGTTTTCATGTGTGGCAGATTTACTTTGAAGACGACAGCGGGGCAGTGGCTTACTTGGCTGGAGCTACAAGACTTCCTTGACACCTTTCCCGAAACCGAACCTCGATACAACATCGCTCCAACACAGGAGGTATTGGCGATCTACCAGGAGCGGAGCGATGCTTCCTGGCGAGGCTCCATGATGCGGTGGGGTCTTGTGCCATCCTGGGCAAAGCCAACTTCCAAGTTGCCGCTCATGATCAACGCACGCTGTGAGACAGCAACGGAGAAGCCTAGTTTTCGGGAGGCGGCTCGCGGACGACGCTGCGTGGTGATCGCTGACGGATACTACGAGTGGCAAGGCGAAGGTAAGAAGAAGCAGCCATACTGGATTCATCTTCCGGGCGAGACGCCTTTCATGATGGCCGGGCTTTGGGATTTGAATGGGCAATGGAACGTCCAGCCTGTCCAATCGCTCGCGATCGTCACTCAGCCTTCCAGTGGACTGCCTGCGACCATTCACGACAGGATGCCCGTACTGATCGATCGGGACGATCTGCAAGAGTGGCTTTGTCCGACGTCACTTTCCCCAAGCTGGGACGTATGGATCGATGCAAAGCGCCAAATCCAAAGGTGGCAGGCAACACCGGTACGGCGTCTGGTCAATCTGGCAATCAACCAGGGGCCGGGGTTGATTGAGCCATGCGACTTGGAGATGGAGTAGCGGCTGGTTGGTTTCCGAAACCAAGCTGCTAATGGGGCTTCTTGGGGAGGACGGAATCGACGATGGCATTGATTTCATCGGTATCCAGACCGGCCCTAGCGGCGGCAACAGAAAAGAGTCGCTTCTCCAGGTCGGACAGTTTCCCATCGGCTGCCATGATCCGAACCAGATCTTTGAAGATGTCGACAAGCTCCTGGGGATCTTTCGGTAGCGAGATGGCTGGATCCTCCGTGAGCGCGTAGGCGATGGAATCCTCCAGGTCATCGACATCTAGGCCCAACTGCCGACTGCGGTCGATCAAGAACGTGATTTCGCGTTCCGTAAATTCTCCGTCGACTGCAGCCATGATGACCATATTGCGGAGATGGTGGATTGAGTCCATCAGAGATATGTCCTGTCTCTAGCAAGTTGATTTCGTTGGATCCCTCCAGTGTAGGCTAATGGAGCCCTGTGATGGAGGCTAGTAGGGAAACGTCGGGTTTCCTGGTCAGGGTCGACGGATGAAATCGGCTGCATAGCTACGCACGTGTCGTCCATTGAGCACATGGACTGTACGAAGCTGCTGTATCGACTCAGAGCTGAAGTGACTCCAAGGAACATGGATCAGCGTCTTGGAAAACCGCTTGGCTAGTTTCTTCCATCCTGATCCGGGTGGAATCCAACTGGCGATTGCGACTTGGCGATTGTGCGAATGCAGACAAGCAGCGGCTACCAATCGCTCCTCCAGCGTTGTACAGAAATCGAGTCTTCGATCGGTCCAAACATTCGGAATCGATCGCGGCGGAAACAAGAACAGGACACCGCCATACTGCGCCATGCAGACTCCTGGTCCAACAATATTGTCGGCGAAGGAAGTTGCAAAGAAACCCAAGGTCGACTCCTCGTGGTGTTCCGCATACCACGTGGTGCGCCACGGGTAGATGCGAGGGTCAGCGGGGCTGTCAAAGAGCATCACAGCAGCGTCGATCTTCCCGATGCTTGGAGGCAGCACTCGTACGTAGACCGATCCATCATGCCAATGCCGCAATGTCTCGCGGATGTCGAGCCCATCTTTGAAGCTGGTGGAAAACTTTTCACTTCGCGCAAGGTCGGCTCCCATGAGCGCACGAGCCCGGTCGACAACTCGGGTCCTGAAGCTTTCGATCCGAGCATCCTCAGGAGGCCAGGAGCATTGCTGCATCGGATTCCACTGCTTCCGCCAGAGGTGCTGCTGGCGGAGTTCCGGGCGGCGTTTCAGTTCTAGAGAACGCCAGATCAAGGGAGGTCCGGGCAAGCGATGGATTGCCTGGAGCACCTCGCCATCCGGGAGACGCAGCTGGTCCAGTCCCATGCGTACCTGCGGCCCACTGGCCGGTGGAAACGGATAGTGATTCGCGCGTTCGACGATGTGGAGAGCGTACTGGTCTCCCACAACTTGCTTTGCGGCTACCGCGATCGAGTAGAGATCGGGGGTCATCCGCTTCTCGATGAGGCTCAGGTTGCGCATGTAGTGGAGGGCTTTGCGGAGCAGGGCAGGGGGGATCTTCCGGCTGCGGCCTTTGAATTCGTCGTAGTAGTGGCTTCGGCCCTCGAGGAGGAGTTTCTTAACGCCATCGATCGAGAGGTTTTCATCATCTTCGAGAGATTGCCTTGCCTCTTCGTAGTAGCCGGTGATACGCGGCAGTTCTCCGAAGAGAAACAAGAGCGATTTGGGATCGACTGCAAACCACTCTGGATCAGAGAGTGCGTTGGAGCCTTCCGGCTCTTCCGTATCGATGGGCTCGAGGCCGGCCTGAGGTGGATGCAGATACCAATCACGAACCCAGGGCCAAGACTGAATACTGCAAAGACACACGATGCGGTTGTATCGGCTTTTTAGTTGCTTCAGTCTTCTGGAGAATGCTCGCAACTGGCGATTGACTCGCGGATCGCTGGGGCGTGGGAACTGTGGCAAAAGAGCCGCAGCGAAAGCTGCAATAGAAACATTTCGGAGGGCATAAGGGTCTGGCACGATCGATGCATCAGAGACGAACTCTAGGGAGTCGATATCCAGGTACTCGATCGGTATACGTTCGCCAAGGGCCCAGCGAATTGCCGCGATGACACTCTGGCAAGGATCGATGGCTACGTAGGTTGATTCAGAGATGTCCGAAGGTGGATCACCGGGATCGTTCGGCTGCCATTCGGTCCTATGCCATCGATTCGGCCGCTGGACGACGATCGAAGGGGACGGAAGCAACGAGACGCCATGCTCGACGGGCTGCCGGAAAGATTCTGGTAGCGGTACCGCGACACAATCGATGGGGTGGTCGAGCAGCCAGCGGCGAACAGCGATAGCGGAATCACCACTGCCGTGCACCACCGGTAAAAGCCATAGACCTTCGTCGAGTTGCAAGGGCGCGTCGGATTTCGTGCTGCTCATCGTATTCTCGTCTCTGCGTTACGGAGGCCGATTGGGGAAGACGGCTCAGACGGGGCCCCCTGTGAGGCGTGAGAGACTCTCTCAAGGGGCAAGGCGCTCCAGCAACCATCCGGACTCTGTCTTTCGATACTGGTAGCGATCATGCAGTCGGCTTGGCTTGCCTTGCCAAAACTCAAACAATTCGGGGCGAAGCAGAAAACCACCCCAATGGTCCGGGCGACGAGGCGGATGGTCGTCCGCTTGGCTCAGCATCACCGATACCGCCTCTTCCAGACGATGGTCTTCCTGAATGACAGAAGATTGTGGCGAGGCGATGGCGCCGCACTGACTGTCTATCGGGCGGGAGTAGAAGTACTGATCGGAAATGGACGAAGGGGCTTTTTCGACCCAGCCCTCAATGCGCACTTGCCTCTCCATCATCGGCCAATAGAAGTTCAGAGCGGCTTGGTTGCAGGCTGCCAATTGCTTTCCTTTTCGGGACTGGTAGTTGGTGAAAAAGAGAAACCCTTGGTCGGAAAACCCTTTCAGGAGCACTATTCGGCTGGTGATAGGTCCCTGAGGAGCGGTAGTTGATAGAGTCATGGCATTGACTTCCCACCAATCGGGCAGATCTTCGAGGGAACTCATTGCTTCGAACCACTCTCGGAACTGATCTACCGGGTCGTGTTTCATCCGGTCGCGCTGAAGCGATCCCATGCGGTAGGTTTTTCGGAATTCATGGAGGGTCATGATTTGGTATGGTTTTTGCCGTTTCTGGCGAGGGACGGATTTGGTTCGGTCAAGGTGGCAGGCCGAGAGCGTCATGGCGGCATCGCGATGCACAGAGAATTGTATCGGGAAACTGGGATGAAGAAGAATCGCATCCAAAGAGCACTGACAAAGCACCTGCTGACTGGTCAGTTGTTGGTTGCTACGGATTGCCATGAACCATCAGGGCCGTTAGCGAGGGCCGTGTGCCTGATTGCGGAAGATGGTGAACGAGGCACGGTAGGCTTGGCACTGAATCGATCTGTTGCCTCGGATCTGCGCGAACTTTGGAGCCAGTTGGCGCAAGGGGGCGAGAGTACCAGCAAGCCTCCAGATCGGATTTACCTGGGCGGACCATTGAACGGCCCGATGGTGGCCGTCCACGACGATGCGACCTCGGCCGATGGAGGCAACGGTTTGGGATTGTTCTTCTCGGCTCAGGCAGAAACTCTGAGGCGATTGGTAGCAAGCCCTCCAGGTCGCTGCCGATTGGTAGTGGGATGCTTCCGGTGGCAGAAAGGGGTCTTGGAGGAGGAAATCGCTGATTCTAAATGGCTCGTAGCGCCGGCGATCCCAGAGGTGGTCTTCGAAGACGAACGGCTGATGTGGGGTAGGGCCCTGCAGCTGGCTGGAAATCTGCAATGGCATCGGATCACTGGCATCCAGCAGTTCCCCAAGGATCCGCACCTGAACTAGCCAAACAGAAAAGCCCTTTTCCAATCGGTGCCATCCACCTTTCCAATCGGTGCCATCCACCTTTCCAATCGGTGCCATCCACCTTTCCAATCGGTGCCATCCACCGATTGGGTAGGTGGGGGCGAGGGATTGCAGCTAGCTATCGGGAGACAGCCGGAGACGGGAGTGCAGTGTATGCACCAGGCAGATCAGCTTTCGCCTCGTTTGGGGGGATTCCCCGCTTCGCATGGGAACCATTCA
>JBILTR010000016.1:0-130817 GCA_044371425.1 Pirellulaceae bacterium
CGCTTCGGCTGCGCCTACGCTCCAGCACCACACGCGTGTGCCACCGACCTCACCCGTTACCCAATTGTTACCTTCATAGCGAGTGGTACAGAAAATTCGAGCCGGTCACCTGAGCAGTGCTTGGACAGCAGAGGCCCAGACACCCAAAGAGATCACCAACAGCATTGGCATGAAACTGGTGCTGATCCCCAAGGGGACGTTTCAGATGGGCTCGCCAGAAAGCGAGGAAGGCCATGAAAAGAACGAGACTCATCACGAAGTAACGATCAGCGAGAACTATTACCTAGGCGTGACGGAAGTCACCCAAGAGCAATATAAGAAGGTGATTGGAACTAACCCTAGCCGCTTCCAAGGCGAAGAAATCTCGGGCGACAGTTCCAATCACCCAGTTGAGCAAGTTTCCTGGGACGACGCAGTCGAATTTTGCAAAAAGCTTTCGGACTTGCCCGAGGAGAAGAAGGCAGGTCGCGTGTATCGTTTACCGACAGAGGCGGAGTGGGAATTTGCTTGTCGGGCTGGCAGTGAGAAGGCGTTCTTTTTTGGGGACGACCGTCGGGTCCTGGCAGATTACGCTTGGTTTCTAAACAACAGTGGCGATAAGGAGATGGATTTTGCTGCACTTTTGAACCGGTTGAAAGATAATCCGCGAGGGTATAAGGACACGTTGTTGTCAGCAGGCTGGGCGACTCATCCCGTCGGCGAGAAGAAGCCGAACGCGTGGGGCCTTCATGACATGCACGGCAACGTGTGGGAATGGTGTAGCGACTGGTACGGAGATTACCTTAAAGGAGCGGTGACCGATCCAGTTAAGTCTAAAAAGGGCTCGCTTCGCGTGTTCCGTGGCGGCAGTTGGGACGTAGAGGCCGCTGGTTGTCGTTCAGCATTCCGGCTATACGGAGGCCCGTCCAGCGGAGGCCCCAACCTTGGCTTCCGCGTGGCCCTTAGTTTACCGGAAATCCCCAAGTAGGCGGAGCGGTCGAGTGAAGACCGCGTGGTGTTAGTAGGTCGGTTGGATGACCGATTCGAAAGCTCCCGGCGGTCTTTTTTATGCGCATCATCAACGGGATTCCTAAAGTTGCATCGTTCCTCCGTCAACTCGCACCTCCGCCCGGTAGGTAAACAGTAGGGCCAACCTCGGCTACAAACCTACCCAGGCCACGATCGGTGACCATTCTCTTGCGGAGTTTTTCACGATGACCAACTGCGCTGAAACTGCGCGCACGCACGACGAGCAACAACTCGTCGATGTCGCAGCGATTCTTGCTGCCGGCATCCTGCGGCTCCGGGAGCGAGACTCGCTACCTGAGAGCAAACAAGCTCGAAATCCTCCTGAATCCTCTTCGGATCGGCTTGAGCTTTCCGGCGAAAATGTGCTCACTGTCGTCCACGGCGGTTAACTCGCCGCGAGTCCGGTTACCCCAAATCCAATGGAGAAAAACATGCAACTGAATGTCGGAAAAGAGATCGCCGCGATGGAGCAAATGGCTGTTGGCCAGCTTCGCAATCGCTACGCAGAAGTGTTCGGCGAGACGACCAACGCTCGCAACAAACAATGGTTGCTCAAGAAAATCATCTGGCGAATGCAATCGATCGCTGAGGGGGATCTCTCGGAGAGAGCGCGAGCTAGGGCGATGGAGATCGTTAGCGACGCTGACATCCGAAGGCGACCACCCAAGGCTCCTGCTACCAAGCCAGAAGCCCCGAGATCGGCACCGATCCCGGTACCCGTATCCCTCGACAATGGAGTTCCGATCCCAGGATCGTTGATCATGCGGGAGTACAAGGGACGATTGCTCGAGGTCCTGGTGCTCGACGAAGGGTTCGAATACGCCGGCGAGAAATTCAAATCGCTCAGCGCTGTGGCGAAGCGAATCACAGGCTCGCACTGCAATGGCTACTTGTTCTTTAATCTCAGACGCCGAGGTGATCGATGAACCGCAAAGCCATAAGCACAGAGTCGACGGCTTCGTCGGTCGTTCGATGTGCGATCTACACCCGCAAATCGACCGAAGAAGGACTGGAGCAGGAATTCAATTCGCTCGATGCCCAACGTGAATCGGCCGAAGCCTACATCAAGAGCCAGCAGCACGAGGGCTGGATCTGCCTACCTGATCGTTATGACGATGGTGGATTCACGGGTGGCAACATGGAACGCCCCGCGCTTCGAAGACTCATGGCCGACATTGAGGCCGGCCGGATCGATTGCGTGGTGGTCTACAAGGTCGACCGACTCAGCCGCAGCTTGCTGGACTTTGCGCAGCTTATGGCCAAATTCGACAAGCACCAGATCGCATTCGTCTCGGTCACGCAGCAGTTCAATACGACCAACTCCATGGGCCGGCTGATGCTCAATGTATTGCTCTCTTTCGCCCAATTCGAACGCGAGATCATCTCGGAGCGGACCCGCGATAAGATCGCGGCCACAAGGCGTAAAGGCAAATGGTGCTGAGGCCTTCCGCCGCTTGGTTACGATGTGGTCGATACGAAGCTCGTCCTCAACCAAACCGAGGCTGAGCAAGTTCGAGCGATCTTTGATCTCTATGTGCAGCACGAAGGCTTGATCGGTGTGGTCCAGGAATTGGACGCCCGCGGCTGGCGAACCAAGCAGTGGACGACTAAGAAAGGCACGACCAAAGGAGGGCGGCCCTACGACAAAAACATGCTCTACAGCATGCTTCGGAACATGCTTTACCTGGGGAAGCTAAAGTACAAAACCGAGATTCACGAGGGGGAACATGAGCCGATCATCAGCCAGGATGTCTGGAATCGGGTTCAGAGGCTTCTTCAGCGAAACGGCAGCAACGGTGGCTCGTTGATCCGGAACCGATTTGGTGCCATCCTCAAGGGATTGCTCTACTGCAAATCGTGCGACTGCTCGATGACACCCAGTCACAGCACCAAGAAAAACAAAAGGTATCGATACTACACCTGCCTGAACGCGACCAAAAGAGGTTGGCACAACTGTCCTGGCCAATCGCTCCCTGCCAACGAGATCGAACGATTCGTGCTTGATCAGATTCGCTGCATCGGTAGCGATCCAGCGGTCATCGGAGAGACCATCCGGCAAACGCGGATGCAATCGACGCAGCAAATCGAATTGCTCACGCAAGAAAAGAAGCGACTTGAGAAGGACTTGGGGAAATACGAGCGATCGGCACAAGCGATGATCGGTGCGGATCTCTCGAACAAGGACACCGCTTGGCTTGCCGAATTGCAAAGTCGTATCCGACCCATTGAGCAGCGATTGAGCGTGGTGCGAGGCATTAAAAAAGGTACCTGACACCTTTTCCAGCCCACCTTTTCCAGCCCCCGCCCCAATTCTGCCTGCGACGATCTACAATAGCCTCTTCCGAGAAGACATTCCCGATGAATTGACTGCGGTCCTGACGCTAGAAGGAACGATGGATGACGACCCCACTGTGGAACAACCGGCTGCTGCTTTGGATCGCCCCACTTGTCGTCGTCTGCGGCTTGTCTCCCGCGGCCGTCCTCGCACAGGGAAAACGGCTGAAGGTCTTTGTGCTTGCCGGCCAGTCGAATATGGAGGGGCATGCAGCAGTCAGTACGTTTGACTACATCGGCAAGGATCCGCTCACGGCGCCCATCCTCAAAGAGATGCGCAATCCTGATGGAACACCGCGGGTGTGCGACCGAGTCTGGATGTCTTACTTGACCGGTCCTTACGACGGCAGTGCCAACGGGGAAGGGCTGGGGAAACTGACCACCGGCTTTGGGGCACGCGGAGATCAGCCCACGAGGGATTGTGGAAAGATCGGGCCGGAGTTTACATTCGGAATCTACATGGAAAAAGGGCTGTCGCAGCCGATCCTGATCATCAAAACGGCTTGGGGAGGCAGGTCACTGAATACCGAATTCCGCCCCCCCAGCGCTGGGCCGTACCAGTTGCCAAAGCAGGTCCAGGAGCTTTGGGATCGGCATCCCCAAGGGGCTCACGGAATCCCCAAACTGGAAGAGAGGCAAAAATGGAGGGAGGAGAAAGATGCCGCATGCGGTGTCTTTTACCGGATGATGGTCGATCATGTGAAAAAAGTCCTTGCCGATCCGAAGAGGGTCTGTCCCGAGTATGACGAGCAGGCTGGCTATGAGTTGGCTGGTTTTGTCTGGCTGCAAGGGTTCAATGACTTGGTCGATGGACAGACCTATCCCAACGGAAACTATGACGAATACTCTCGTTTGTTGTCCCACTTCATTCGCGATGTCCGCAACGACCTATCTGCCCCAAAGATGCCATTTGTGATCGGCGTCTTGGGGGTTGGTGGAGAGAATGAAAATGAGGCGTTTCGAAAGGCGATGGCCGCTCCCGCCGACATGCCGGAGTTCAAGGGGAATGTACTGGCCGTTGCGACCGCTCCTTTTTGGGATCACGCGATTGCCGCCGCCGAGCCGAAGCGAGGCGAGTACGAACAGATCGTCGGGACGGCTCATGCGCTCAAACCCAATGGATCCTTCGATAGCGACTGGAAGTGGGAGCATTACTGGAAACCAGTGGCGATCACAGCACCGGAAGAGCAGGTCTGGCGATTCATTTCGATCGATGCCACAGAGAAGAAAGACAAGCTGGAGACTTACGATGCCAGACGATTTCGTGATATCGCTTTACCAAGCGGTATGGAGGATTGGTACCAGCCAGATTTCGACGATCGTGCTTGGATGGAAGGGAAAGCCCCGATCGGTAAGGGGAGCTGGGACCACAGCGGAATCCAGCTGAAGGAATTTCCTTCGCGTTGGGGAGACGGGGAATTCCTTCTGATGCGGACAACCTTCGAGGTCGAGAGCCTCGACTACGATGCCTACCGCATCGCCGTATTAGCAAGACAAGGGTTCCACATTTACCTGAATGGGGAGAAGTTAAACACCTACATCTGGTGGCAGGACAAACCGTTCTATCGTTCCATCATCCTCGCGGAAGAGCAGGTGAAGCGATTGCGAAAAGGAAAGAATGTGCTGGCCGTTTACGCGAACGACCAGTATGGCCCGCAATCCCCGGATCATTACGCCGCGATCGATGTGCGGATTGAAGGGATCACCAAGGCCGACAAGGAAGAACTGGAGATCGCACTGGAGCAAGTCCTTTCGCCCCGAGACAGGGAGGTCCTTCAAGGTGCCTCCAATGGTGGCTACCACTACTTCGGAAGTGCAAAGATATTCGCTCAGATGGGAAAGGCATTTGCCGAAGCGTTGCTGCCACATCAAGACTAAAAAGATAGATGTTACGCTCCTTTTACTGGCTTAGCTTGCAGTCCCAAGAATTTCGTTCCGTCGCCTCCCTGAGGGAATCTATGACACCAGACGTTCCGAACCCCAGCAGCCTGCCACCCCGAGACGCTGACCAAAGGGGATTGCATCGGATCATGACCATGGGCGGCCAGTATGCGACGCGCAACTACACCATTAAGCACCTGCGCAGCCTGAAGGGAAGAGTGGTGCTCACCGAAACCATGCCGTTTACTACCAAGGAGGCGGCGGCTGCTGAAGAAGCGGGCATCGATACGCTCAAAGTTCGGTTCGATCCGAAGAACCCAGCCGGCGCCATCGAGCTACGCAAGGCGGCGCCGAACACCTTCATGACCTTCTGCATCGGGCTGACCAAGATTGCAACCGTTCAGGAAGCGGTGCGTGCCGGGATGGATGCCATGGAAGCCGGTGCCGATGGCATCATGTGCCAATGGGGGCCCGATTTTATTCGCGCTGTTTCCAGCGTTGGAATTCCGGTTCAGGCCCATGCGGGACTGGTGCCCCGTCTCAGCACCTGGACCGGGGGGCTGAAGGCCGTTGGGAAGACGATCGAGGAAGCGATTTGGGTATTCGAGCAGATCAAGTCGTTTGAAGCGGCCGGGGCATGGGCGGTGGAGGTCGAGGTGGTGCCGGCCGAGCTGTTAAAGGAGATTTCGTGCCGCACCAGTTTGGTGACGTCTTCGATCGGAGCGGGCAGTGGCGGGGATATTCAGTTTATGTTCGCTGAAGACATCTTGGGCAACCACGCGCCGCCTTATCCTCGACACACCAAACAGTATCGCAACCTTTACCAAATGGAGCAGGCGATGCAGGTGGAACGCGTCGAGGGGTTCCGAGATTTTATCCGCGATGTCAAAGGTGGGGGCTTTCCCGGTCCCGAACATGTGGTCCAAGCCCCTAAGGGGCTGATCGACGAATTCCTAAACCGAGTCGCTGACAAATAGCGGCGAGCACACACCCAAGGGCTGCTGGTGTTCAAAAAGCAACCGACGGCCGATCAACGCTTGGTTCTGGTGTGTTCGCGGTCGGGTATCGCCTGCCAGGAACCGTGCCACCGTGCGGCGATCCCTTGGCGCCATGAGGTCGCTTGTTCAACGACCGGCTCACACACCCTACGGGACTTCTGTCTTGGTAGGGTGTGTGAGGCCGTCGATCGTCGAAGGATTGCCCAATGCGTTGGGCTGCTAAAGAAAGGATGCGCCCATTGGCCGGTGGTCGCGACGGCGGAACACACCAAGATGGACGATGGACGTTTGGTTCTGGAAGATCAGGCCCTCCCCGCTCGTTCCTCGCGACCCTCCCAAGGGGAGGGTGAGGGCTATGGCACACCTTGTATCCGAAGTCCTTCCCCCGACGACTCCATCCTGCCTACTGAGGCCAGTCGAACGGATACGACCCACAGAAGTACCGAATGGACCAACCAGCCGCCGATCGACGTTTGGTTCTGGTGTGTTCGCGGTCGGGTGACGCTTGCCAGGAACCGTAATTCCCATGAGGCGGTCACTTAACGCCATGAGGTCCCTTGTTGAACGACCGGCTCACACACCCTACGGCTGCGGGTTCACGAGCGGGATGGGATGCGATTGAGATGGTCCACATCGCTTGGCGTTGGGTTGAGTCAGCCGTCGGGATCATCCAGAAGCGACTGAAGTCGCTGGCCGAGAGAGGCTGGAAATCTGGCTGGCCATTGACCGTCAATCAAGCCAAGTTGGATCATGTCTCGCAAGTGAGTACGATCCTTGTCCCGATAGCTGTTCAGCTTCATTTCGACCAGCGCTTCGAGCTCGACGATTCGTTTCTGATTGATCTCCACCGTTCGATCGACACCGGGAGCCGGGCTGGCATAGTCGGGTCGCACCTTTTGGTCTGCCAGTAAAATATGCAGGCCCTGGCTTGGTTTGCCATCCGCGCCATCGAGGAAGATAACCGTCCCCATCACTTCATCTCGCACAAACCCGGCGTTTTGAAGTGCATCGGTAGCGCGTGGCAAATCTTCTTCTGCGAGAAGCAGGTCGACATCGCGTGTGTTGCGCACGGCGCCATCGTCGATCGTAGCCACCCATGCGGCAACCGCATTGCCGCCAATGACCGCGTAGGGAACCTCGGCGTCGTGAAGCGCCTTGCAGGCGCGATTCAATCGTTCCTGAACCAGTTCCACGGCACGAAACATCCTCTCGAAAACATCGAGCCCTTGCTCCCGCACCCAATTTACAAGCTCTTCAGATTCCATGCCCGAAGTGTACCAAGAAGGGATTCGAAAATCCAATCTTTCGCGCTCACCGAGAGCGCTCGAAATAGACAAACTCCGAAAGCAATTGGCAGGGTGGCGGGCACCGTAGGGGCTGATTGACATTGAGGCAAATCAGCATCTCCTGGACGGTCTTTCGCTGAACAAACTAGGCAGATGCTGTCCAACCTAGCCAGGATCCTCGTCGCCTTGTCCTCTCCAACTGCTTTGCAAAAAGCGTTTGCTGCCGCCTACGCCATCGGCTACCTGTGTACCGTCGTTTGGGCGATGGGGACAGGTCAGGGGGCTACTGGGGGGATGGCCTTCGTTATTCCGTTCGTCATCGGTTTGCCTTCCAGCCTTTTGTTGGTTCCCCTGTTTCTCCTGCTGCCGCTTCCAAAGAGCCTGGCATTCCTCTTTCTATTGGTGTTACCTGTCGCGTTGAACACGTGGTTGATACTGCGAGTGCGGGGCAGGATTGGAAGCCCCGACAGGAACGATCGACCTGAAGCAGATCTCGATGGGAAGCGGGAGGGGACGATGTCTGCGAAGGAGGGCTGAGTCGACGGACGATGCGTTGAGGGAGCCACCATGCAATGCTGGGGCGAGAATCCGGTACGGGGAAACGCAAATGCGTTGCAGTCCGGTCTGCTGAGGAGGTCGCCAACGAGCAAGTTGGCTAACGTCGAACCAGCTCAGTCGGCGGAGATCACATCGGGGCCTTTTCCCGTTCGTTTCTCGTACTTTCCGTCACCCATTTTGACGTACTTGGTAAACCCTTTCGATTCCAGATTTCGATCGCTAAGCCGCGATGCCGATTTCATGTCGCTCCATCGGCCCGCAATCGTCGCGGCCGTCAAGACTCTTCGCACGGGAAGCCCGGTTTCCGGATGGTGCGTCCAAGGCGGATCGTTGATCTGCTGTAGGACCTCGATTGTTTCTCCGGCAGTCCCATCTTCCAGGATGACTTCGTAGACATAAATCGGCATACTTCACCAGACACCAGGAAGCGACGATGGGTTTGTGGTTCAAGCCAAAGGTTACAGCCTCTGAGCGGGCAGATACCCAGCAGTGTAGCCAGCGATTAGGTTGGGGGAAGAGGGAACCTGAGCGGTTGCAGCGTCCCTATTGATCCAGGGCGATTTGATTTGCTGAGCCGGCAGGGTGCCACCGGCATCTGGGGCTATTCGGCCTCTTTCAAACGAATCAGGACTTCGTTGCGACGCAAAGGGCCGGGAGTGAAGGGGGGATCATAGCCTGCCGTTTCAACGCCTCTGCCTGCTACCGAGTCGGCCGCAGCGAGTCCCTTCGATGCCATCCAGTCTCTCAGTTTGGCCTCAGCGTCTTTCGCGCGCTGAGTTGTCAACTGTCCCGCGAATCGTACGACGGCGAAACGACCAGCCGGTCGCTTCCGCACTTCCACCTTCTCGCCCGTCGGTTTGGGAACACCTTTATCTGCTACCCCCTTGGGCATCACAAACCCCATCTGCACCGTGGCGTCTTCGTCGAGTTTCTCCATGAATACAGGAGTCGTCATCTCAATCTTCTGACTGCTCTCGTTCGCTCCGCTGATGTACCGAAATAGCTTCATGAAGCTACCATCGCGTCCCTGGGAATCGAGGTTGGTCGAAGTGGCCGCCAGCATCAGATCGGGATACTCGCGGACCTCAAAACTGCCGTCGGACTGAATGACCTTGTACTCCGCCGATTCGTAGGCCCCCCGAGCGATCAGGTTCCAGCCGAGAAATCCAGCCATGGCAATTCCTAATGCTGCGCCTGTATAGATCATTTGGTAAAACTTCTTTGGTTGCGGAGGAGTCATCGTGGAAATCCAGGAAAAGAGAGCAGCCCGGTCCCGTATGTTATCCAGCTGCCAATTGGGGATATACCCTAAAAGCGGAAGTCGGGAAGTTCCGGGTTTTGTTTTCGAGTTGACTTCGAACGCTGACATTGTAGCCTTGGCTACAATATGAGGTCGCGTCATGAGTCGCTGCGTTGCTGTATCGATGCACCAGCAAATTGAGGTTCCACTAGAATTCGAAGACTTTTGGCGGGGCGCGTGCTAAGTTGCCCACGACGTCTTCAGCGGGCTGGGAGGATATCCATGGCGACCCGGAAACCGGCGTTTAGGCCACGTCCCTTTGGCCCAGCACCCGCTCGGTATGCCGATCGGCAAAATGACGCCCCAAGCCCCCATCCCCCACCTCGAAGTACACGATCGGCTCTTGGCTGCTTCAGTTCTGCGCGTAAGGTCTCCCCTTTGGGGTAGTCACTGTACCAGTCCGAGCACCATTCCCAGACATTTCCGTGCATATCATGCAAGCCCCAGATGTTGGGAGTTCGGCTACCGACCGGATGCGTTACGCCTTTACTATTGGCGGCGTACCACGCATAGTCTGCCAGCCGATGCACATCGTCTCCAAAGCAGAATGCGGTTGAACTGCCAGCGCGACATGCATATTCCCACTCGGCCTCCGACGGCAGTCTGTAGACGCGACGAGCGGATCGCTCTTGGGGGAGTTCCGATAGCCTGCGGCAGAACTCTGCCGCTTCCTCCCATGTCACTCGCTCGACCGGGAGAGCAAGGCTTTGGTCCATCGTAGAAGCCGAGTTGAAGTAACTAGGATTGCTACCAGTCAGGCGGCTGTATTCTCCCTGGGTCACTTCATATACGCCTAGGTAAAAGCTCTTCGGAATGGAAACATCGTGCAGATTCTCGTCCGCGTCGCGTCCTGATTCCTCGGGGGGCGATCCCATTGTGAACTTCCCTCCCGGAATTCGAATCAATGAAATCCCTACACTGTTGATGATTGATTCAGGCTCTTGAGCAACAACCCATCCAAGGGAAATTGTCCACAGGATGACGGTCCCAATTGTTTTTCTGATCAACGAGCGAATCATTTTCTCGGTATCGCTAGTGCATGGGGATCGTACCAACAGCTTGGTGCACTTGCATTTCTGATTTGCAGGTTCAGGCTCCAGCAGGTCTTCCGAACTACGGGGCCGTAGGCGATTGATGCCTCGACAACTCACTTCGGCTTTTTGCTGACAGACTTCTCGGGATTCCAAGCCTGGGGGCGAACGACATCGCTGACTAGGCCAAGTCGTTCGAAGGCGAGGATGGTCAGCCAGCTGACGTCGAACTCCCACCATCGGTGTCCGTGGGCTGCAGCACGCTGGTCTGCATGGTGATTGTTGTGCCAGCCTTCTCCGTTGGAGATCAGTCCAATGATCCAGTTGTTGCGACTGTTGTCCTTCGTTTCGTAGTTCCTGTAACCCCAGATATGCGTCACCGAATTGACGCTCCAGGTGATGTGCCAATTCAAAACTGTCCGCACAAAGACGCCCCAGACCAGCAAGCTGGCGCCGAACTGGACGCCTCCCCACACATTGCCAGTGGAAAACCATCCAATCAGGAAGCCAGCAATCGGGTACAGCATGGCGACGGCGAGGTAGATCTTCAGCCAGTTCGAGCGGCGTTCGAGATTCATGTAGAACGGATCCTTCAGTAGATCTCTCGTGAAACGCTGGTAGTCGTGGACATTGGTGAACTCCCGGTTTTCAAACATCAGCCATCCAAAATGCCCCCAGAAGAAGGTCACGAGCGGGCTATGGGGATCGGGTTGATGGTCGGAGTGCTGGTGATGGATCCGGTGCATCGCTACCCAGCATGCTGGGGTGTCCTGCATGGTGCACACACCCAGAAGCGCCAAGAGTCGCTCAAACCACTTCGGTGCGGTCATGCCCCGGTGGGTCAGCATGCGGTGGTAGCCAATGTTGATTCCCAGCGTTCCGAAGACATAAAGTCCCAGGATGCTCAGGATGACTCCTGTCCAACTGAAGAACCAGGGGACAAAGGCGAGGCAAGCGAGCAGGTGAATCAGCGGGATGGAAATGGCATAGCGCCAACGCACTTGCACCGGCTTGACCGTCTTCTCCGGTCTTGGCAAGGGTTGGCTGGGGTCAGCCGGCAGGACTTTGGAAGAGCGAGCCGTCGTGGGGGAGGCAGTGCCAATGGACGTGGGATTGGCGTCGGATGCGTGACTATCGGGAGGTTGATGGATCGACATGGTCATCCAGAGTTCAGGTAGTTGGACTCGGCCAATGAAAGGCGGGGCGTTACAAGCGAAACCTCGCCAACTTAGTATCGCCCAAGGCAATCCACCAGTCGACACGGTCTTGCGAAATCAAGGTAGCCTGGAGATTCGTTTGCCAGCCCATAACCATCGCGACCGCTAACATCGTTCGATTTTGTGATTTTTCGCAAGTCTCCCTGCAAAAGAGAAGCCGGAGCAATCGGGCGACAGGAAATGGGCGGAGTCCCCTGGAACGCCATTTTCGCAAGGGAAGCGACCGCAAGCTGTGAGGTCGCTGAGGGGAAGAATCGATGGAGTTGCCCACTGGTTTCTCTTACGATGCCATCGGCAGGGGAAGATCGTTGCCAGGTCCCGGCCAGAAAGTCGGTTGCTAGGAGGATGCGATGAAGGTCTCGGAGCAGGTGGTTTTGGTTACTGGATCCAGTTCGGGACTAGGGGCAGCGACCGCTCGGCGGTTCCTGGATGCGGGAGCTAAGGTGGTCGGAGTCGATCTTCGCCCGGCGGTCCCTGGGATTGCTGGGGATCGAGCTGACTCCTACGTTCACCAATGCTGCGATGTGACCGATGAGGCGGCAGTGCAGGCGATCGTCAATCAAACGATCGAGCGATTTGGAAAGCTCTCTGTGTTGGTTTGCTGCGCAGGTATCCTTCATGGGGAACGAGTCTGGGGGCTTAACGGACCTGCCTCACTGCAGGCGTTTCGACGTGTTTTGGACGTCAATCTTGTCGGCACTTTCAACGTGGTGCGACTGGCTATTCCAGTGATGGCTCAAAGATTGGATCGCGATCATCAGGAGGACGGGGGGCTGGTTGTCCTGACCTCCTCGATTGCTGCCTACGATGGGCAAATCGGGCAGGCTGCCTATGCGGCCAGCAAAGGGGCGATCGCTGCGATGGTGTTGCCCATGGCTCGCGAGTTAGCAAAGCATCAGATTCGCGTCGTGGCGGTGGCACCAGGGGTTTTCGACACTTCCATGATGCAAGCGGCTTCCGAAAAGGTGCGGCAACCGCTGTTGGAGCAAACGGTGTTTCCCAAGCGGTTTGGGAGGCCGGAGGAGTTCGCTTCCCTGGTGGAACATGCAGTCGAGAATCCGATGCTCAACGGATGCGTGCTTCGTCTGGATGGCGCATTGCGGATGTGAAGAAAAGAAAATGACCCGCGAAGGATCAGCGGCCTTAGGGGCTTTCGCCTAGGTGATGGCTTCGTGAACCACGATGGGGTCGTGGCACCAATCGCTCGATTTGTTGCCGTGAGGATTCCTGTGCACGAAGCGATGCTGCGATAAAAATCCACGGCAGCAACTCGGGTCGCTTTCAGTTTTCGTGCCGTTCGATCAGCATGGCAACGGCTTCACCACCTCCCAGGCAGAGCGTGGCGATGCCCAGCCGGCCCTTGCGATGCTGAAGCGCATGCATCAGGGTGACGAGAATTCTGGTCCCGCTACATCCAATCGGATGTCCTAGCGCAATCGCACCGCCATGCACATTCACTCGATTTGGATCGAGTCCCAGGTCGCCAATGCAGGCGAGCGTCTGGGATGCGAACGCCTCATTGATTTCGAATAGATCGATGTCACTAACCTGAACATCGCTCTGAGCCAGCAGTTTTCGAACGGCGCCCACGGGCGCGACGAAAAGGTCTTCCGGCTGTTGGCTCATCACCGCACAGCTCACGACGCGAAAGGCCGATGGAGGTTTCATGCGGCGATAAAGTTCCTCTCCTACGACAAGGACCGAGGCGGCTCCATCGCTGAGGGTCGAGGCGTTGCCGGCGGTGACGGTTCCCTGGCGGTCGAAAGCAGGCTGAAGTTTGGATAACTTCTCCAGCGAACTCTCGCTGCGCGGCCCGGCATCTTGGGAAACGGTCAGTCGATCGTCGACATCGATGGGGACGATTTCCGTTGAGAAGAGCTGTTGTTGCTGTGCAGCGATCGCGCGTTGGTGGCTGACCAGTGCCCATCGATCCTGATCCAGACGAGTGATCGCATGCTGATCTGCAACCCGCTCGGCATAGCTTCCCATCAGGCAAGGGCCGCGCGGGCATAGCAATCCATCGACTTCGATGGCATCCAGGAGTGGCTGGGTTCCATATTTCCAACCGCTGCGTGCATGACGCAACAGGTGCGGCGCCTGGCTCATGCTCTCCATCCCCCCAGCCAAGGCGGCTTGGTAGGTGCCTGCGAGAATGGAGCGGGTCGCCAGCATGACGGCGAACAACCCCGAGCCACAGACCTTATTGATCGTCGCCGCACCGATCGAATCGGGAAGGCCTGCAGCGTGGAGGGCTTGGCGTGCCGGTGCTTGTCCTGCGCCGGCAGAGAGCACCTGTCCCATGAAGATCTCACCGATCTCCTTCGGGTCGAGACCTGAAGTGTCAACCGTTGCCGCAATCGACCGGCCAGCAAGTTGGGCTGCTGGGATCTTCGCGAAGTCGCCAAGATAGCGGCCGATGGGAGTTCTTCTGCCAGCGATAAGCCATGCCGATCCCATCGCCAGTTCCTTCTTTTAAATAGGTGTTCGGCAAGCAACAATCCGTACTTCAGAGGGTTGGCCGAGAAGAGTTGTTCGACAGTGGGAGCATGCCAAAGCGAGTTGCTTTGTCTAGAGACGTCGACCTATTTTTTCAATTATTCCAAGTATCGCTGAGTTTTGGAAGCAAGCGACGAGGTGCACCCCGCCGATGAGGCGGGGCGAGAGTTGCGGCGAACCGGGATTCGCTAGGTGATTGCTCAAGCGAAGCAAGAAAAGAAGTTTCTTGACTCTCCATGCATTCTTTGGTGTGCTGGGGGGGAGTGCACTTGCGGCTCGGGAGTCCTGCGGAGAATCTGAGCTCGATCCATCGGCCCTTTTTGGATTCCACTGCGTACGATGTGGTTGGAGCCATTTTGCCTCGATGCTCTAATGCCAGCCGCGAGGCGTTCGACGGGGACGCGTTTTCCGGCTATCGATGGTCAGGAATCGACGACTCGCTAACTAGTTTTCTCCACGGAGACCATGATGGGATTTTCGCTTCGTCTCGCCGGGAGCCTGATGAGTCTTTCAGGCATCCTATCTCTTTCACCGTTGGCAGTCGCCCAGTCGACACCCAGCGACGAGGCTACGGTGGATCGCTCGGTGCTGCCGATTCACGAGCCGGTGGCGCCGATCTACAAGGAGCTGGATGCAAGGCAGGCGAAAGCGCCGGCTCGATGGGACATCCGAGCGCCCAAGGAAGCGCCCAACGTCGTGGTGGTGCTGATCGATGACATTGGTTTTGGTCATTCGAGTGCGTTCGGCGGGCCATGCAAGATGCCGACGCTGGATCGGTTGGCCGGCAATGGTCTGAAGTACAATCGGTTTCACACCACTGCGCTCTGCAGCCCGACTCGCACTGCCCTTCTTACCGGCTACAACCACCACAGCAACAATGCCGGTGCCATTATGGAAGTGGCGACGGCCTTTCCTGGGAACACAGGAATTCGGCCACAGTCGATCACCCCGATGGCCGAAGTGCTCCGCCAGAACGGTTACTCCACCTCTGCTTGGGGGAAGTACCACGAAACGCCACCGTGGGAAGTCAGTGTCAGTGGCCCGTTTGATCGCTGGCCGACTCGGTCAGGCTTTGATGAATTCTACGGCTTCATCGGGGGCGAAACGAATCAGTGGGATCCGATGATTGTCCATGGTACCACGCCGATGAGGAAACCTGAGGGCGATGAGGACTATCACTTCACCACCGACATGACCAACCGTGCCATCGCCTGGATGCGATCGCAGCAGTCGCTCACTCCCGACAAGCCGTTCTTTATGTACTTTGCGACGGGGGCGACGCATGCGCCTCATCACGCACCGAAGGAGTGGATCGAGAAGTACCGAGGGCAGTTCGACATGGGGTGGGACAAACTGCGCGAGCAGACGTTGGCCAAGCAGATCGAATTGGGGGTGGTGCCCAAAGGGACCAAGCTGGCGCCCAAGCCGGAGGCGATCAAGGATTGGGATGATTTGAGTGAGGATGAGAAGCGATTGTTCGCGCGGCAGATGGAAGTATTTGCCGGGTTCGCATCGCATACCGACCATGAAGTTGGTCGTCTGGTTAAGGGCATCGCTGACCTCGGAGAGCTCGACAACACCCTGATCATCTACATCGTGGGTGATAATGGGTCCAGCGCAGAAGGTGGCATGCTGGGGATGTTCAACGAAGGAACCTATTTCAACGGGGTGGCCGAGTCGACGGAGTTCATGCTGAGCAAGTTGGATCAGTGGGGTGGTCCGGAATGTTTCAATCACTTCGCTGCAGGCTGGGCAGTGGCGGGAAATACGCCTTTTACCTGGACCAAGCAGGTGGCGAGCAATTTCGGCGGAACAAGGAACGGCGCTGTCGTTCACTGGCCAGCCGGGTTCCGGGCCAAGGGGGAGGTGCGCGATCAGTTTCATCATGTGGTCGACGTGGCCCCCACCATTTTCGAAGCTGCAAAAATTCCAGCGCCTCGAGAAGTCAACGGCGTCGCTCAACGACCAATCGAAGGGGTCAGCATGGCCTACAGCTTTGATGCCGCCGCTGCCGAAGACCAACGCAAAACCCAGTACTTCGAGATCGGAGGGAACCGAGCGGTTTATCACGATGGATGGTTTGCTGGAACCATACACAAAGCACCCTGGGAAGCGCAGCCGCGTCGTTCTTTGACGGCGGATATCTGGGAGCTTTACCACGTCGATGAGGATTTCAGCATGAGTCGTAATCTGGCGGCGGAGCAGCCAGAGAAGCTAAAGCAACTGCAGGCGTTGTTCACAGAAGAGGCGATCGAGCATCATGTGCTGCCGATCGATGACCGCACGATTGAGCGGTTTGATCCGAAGGTGGCTGGACGTCCCGACTTGATGGATGGCCGAACGAAACTGACCGTTTATCCAGGGATGGTGTACATGAGCGAGAATGCCTTCATCAACGTGAAGAATGCATCGGTGGACCTAGTGGCTGACGTGGAGGTTTCGGGCACCAGGAATCACGGGGTGCTTCTGGCCCAAGGGGGCCGATTCGGCGGGTGGTCCTTCTGGGTCGATCATGGCCGTCCTGTGTACAGCTACAACTTCCTTGGATTGGAAGTCTTTAAGGTGGCAGCCACCGAGGCGATGGCCGACGGTAAGCATTCGCTAAAGATGGCATTCGACTACGATGTCGCCAAGGGGCGCGGCGCCGGCGGCACCGTTTCCCTATTTATCGATGGCAAGAAGGTTGGAGAGGGCAACGTCGGTAAGACTCACGCCAACATCTTTTCGCTGGATGACACGGCCGACACGGGAGTCGATACCGGGACGCCGGTCGATGAAGCCTACGGCGAAGGGCAGGGAAATGCCTTCACTGGAGTGCTCGAAAAGGTACAAGTCGAGGTGCGCTAGCCCCAAATGCAGCTCGTACAATCCGATTTTTCCTTGGGGCCCTCTGGGAGTATCCACTTTCCAGGCGGCCCCATTCTTTTTCGTTCGTTGGAGATTCCTGTGAGCGGGAGATCGAAGCCACCACATCAGCATGAAATGCTCCCTCGCAGGGGCTTTGGATGATTTGAGAGGCGGCATGAACGACCTGTTGAAAAGCGAGGAGCCGTGTGACCGCAAGAAAACGATCAGAGGTCGGAGGCGCAAGCCACAGTAAGGCGAGCCGCCCAGAGTTTTGAACAAAATTTTGCAAGCGGCTTGGCGGGATGAGAATCGCTTACGGTGGCAATTCTCACGAATCTACTGTGTTGGCTTTGCGTCGTAGCGGAAGAGGGGCGGCTCTTTTTTGTGCCGTGCTGGGCGAGCAGTGGGGCCAATTCTCTAAAAAAATTCTGCGCCTACGAACCCTGCGAGCAGTGGGCAGGTCTTTGTGGTTGATGACCATTCAGGCAGTGGGAAAGCTGGTTTTTCCGCGTGCTTCGGGAGCACGAGATCGTCGGTTCGAATCCGACCTGTCTGACTGGGATCGACTGCCGAGTCGGAATACATCCAGGTTCGGGGGAGGTCGCGGGTTCGAGTCCCGCCATCTCGTTGATCGAGATGTAGCTCAGTTGGTTCGAGCGCCCCTTTTGTTCTGGCTCCCCCTTCGTCGATCCCTATTTCCACCTTGCTTGAGTCGGAATCATGGCGAACAAGAAACTGTTTCCATCGCTGTCCGGTGGGCGGCGCAAGGTTGACGCGATCAACGAAGCCGGTGGAGTGGCCTACCGACTGGAAGCGCGGCGCGCTTTAGCGCAACTGGCGGCGACCGGAACGTTCGAGGATACGTTCTATGGTTCGGCTGAATCCCAGTTGGAGCAGATGCTGAATCTGATCGGTAAGATCGAAGACGATCGCTATCTTGCGGAGCTTTCGATCTACTCGCGAAAGAGCATGTGCATGAAGGATATGCCGGCAGCGCTGGTCGTGGCGCTTGCCGGACGGAATCCGGAGTTGACGCACCAGGTGTTCGATCGCGTTGTCGACAGCGGCAAGGTGCTTCGGTCGGTCTTTCAGATGGTGCGATCGGGAAAAATCGCCGGTCGAGATGGGGCGGTGCGCCGTGGACTGTCTGGTTCGATGCAGCGGGCCTTTCAACGATGGCTCCATGAGGCATCGGTGGTGAAGTTGCTCAATGCCTCCATCGGAAACGACCCGACCTTGCGGGATATCCTGCGCATGGCGAGGCCGACTCCGAAGGACAACCAGCGGCGAGCTTTGTTTGGGTGGCTAGCCGGCAGGGAGGTGGAGCGTTGGTCGCCGGCCAAGGAGAGCGATCTGCCGCTGGAGGTGCATGGTCTGTTGGAGTTTCGGCGAGCGGAGAGCGAGCGGGAGCAACTGAAGGCGATGGATCGTCTGGCTGGGGTTCGCTGGGATCTGCTTGCCGATTCCGCCCGCGGGCCGAAGGTCTGGGCGAGGATCGCCGAGACGATGGGGTCGCAGGCGCTTCGGATGAATCTCAACACGCTGATGCGGCAAGGGGTTTTCGAGCAATTGTCGACCGATGGAGTGTCGATGATCGACGTGGTGGCAGATAGGCTTGGAAGCAAGCAGGAGGTCGAACGATCAAGGCAGTTTCCGTACCAGTATTTTGCTGCCTACCTGCATAGTCGCGAAAAAGCTCCGAAGCGGATTCAGCAGTCGCTGGAGCGCGCTGTGGAGTCCGCTTGCGGAAATGTACCGATGCTGAAAGCACCGCTGGTGATTGGTCTGGATGTCTCCGGTTCCATGGGCGGCCCGGTCACGGGGCGAAGAAGGATTGGGAGCACCAGCCACATGCGCTGCGTCGACGTTGCTGCGTTGTTTGCTGCCGCTATTTTGCGCAGCAATCCGGGAAGCGTCGTGATACCGTTCGATACGCAGGCATATCGCGGCGATTGGAGGGCTTCCCAATCGATCATGAAGCTTGCCGATGAGCTTGCCAAGTTCGGTGGAGGAGGGACCAATTGTGCGCTGCCAGTGGAAGCTGCGCTGGCGTGGCATGGACGGAATCGCTTTGCTGGAGTGGTGATCGTCAGCGACAACGAGAGTTGGGTAGGCAGTGAGTGCGACGGTGAAACTGGCTTGATCCATGCGTGGAATGCTTTCGCAGCAAGGCAGCGTCAACTTTTTGGTGAGGAAGCTCATCCGAAGATGGTCTGCATCGATCTTCAGCCGAACACGACGACTCAGGCTTGCGATCGGATGGACATCATGAATGTCGGAGGTTTTTCGGATGCCGTTTTTTCGACGGTTGGCCAGTTCTTCGGTGTTACGCCGATGCACTGGGTTGATGAAGTGGAGGCGATCGATCTTTCTGCATAAGTGACTGCCAGGTTGGAATGAAGAGGCCCGTTGCATATGGACGATGCAGCGGGCTTTTTTTATCTAATCGTCCTGAGTCCTTTGGGGATCGACGCCGGCACTCGACCGAATGCAACACAGGGGTGACGAAGGAGCGAGTGATCTTTTGCAGGAGCGCAGCTACTGGGAGAGTCGCTTGGATCACCGGGCGACTAGGCAGTGGCGAATCCCAGATGGCATTTGGAAGGTGTGGAGTCTAAACTTCGGATTCTTTACCGAAGCTCCTTCTTGCCACGGGTGCGTCTTCGCGGCCGCAGCCGGACAGCAGTGAGCCTGGCATGGGGGCCAGTCAAAGTGTGCTTTGTGGCCGGACGCTAGGCCAGGAACAGTGTCGGCACTGTCGACTGGCTGGGTCGATTCGAGAGACGCCGTCAGCGCGTGGCTAGGGCTGCACAGACTCAAGGGGAGTAGGGGATGTGGAGGTTGCTGGAGCGAGGTCGTACCGTTGCAGGCGATGAATTCAATCGCTGGATGGTGCCGCCTGCGGCCCTCTGCATCCATTTGTGCATCGGGATGGCATACGGCTTCTCTGTTTTCTGGTTGCCAATGACCCGTTTGATTGGGATCGACCATAGCGTCGAAGCACCAGCGGAGATGACGCTTTTGGGTAAGCTGGTCACCACCCAGTACGACTGGGACAAGCCGAGTTTGGGGTGGATCTACACCCTCTTTTTTGTCTTCTTGGGAGCGAGCGCCGCTTGGTTCGGCCGCTGGTTGGAAGTGGCAGGGCCGCGTGCTGCGGGGTTCGTTGCGGCATGCTGTTGGAGCGGCGGATTGCTGGTGGCGGCGCTGGGCGTCTACTGCCATCAGCTTTGGTTGGTCTGGCTTGGTGCCGGCGGAATCGGTGGCATCGGTCTTGGGCTTGGTTACATATCTCCCGTTTCGACTTTGATCAAATGGTTTCCCGATCGTCGCGGTATGGCTGCTGGGCTTGCGATCATGGGGTTTGGCGGCGGGGCGATGATTGGGTCGCCATTGGCAGATCGACTGATGAAGCACTTTTCCAGTGCCACATCTCCCGGAGTTTGGCAGACATTTGTCGTGCTGGCGGTGATCTACTTTCTCTACATGATTATCGGTGCATTTTCCTATCGAATTCCGAGGGAAGGATGGCTGCCGGATGGGTGGATGTTATCGCACCCGCAAGGCGACATGCAGGGGCGTCATGTTCCGATGGATCGCGCATGCAAGACCCCGCAGTTTGTCCTGCTGTGGTTGGTGCTGTGTTTGAATGTGTCGGCCGGTATCGGTCTTCTGGGGATGGCATCCCCGCTGCTGCAGGAGGTATTTGGTGGGCAGTTGATCGGGGAGCCGCTGGCGTTTGAGCAGTTGGACAGCCAGCAGTTACAGCAAGTCGCCTCCATTGCAGCAGGCTTCACTGGGTTGCTGAGCCTCTTCAATATTCTGGGGAGATTCTTTTGGGCTTCCCTTTCGGACTACCTGGGGCGCAAGTTGACGTTTGCTTTGTTTTTTGCGCTGGGATGTTTTGCCTATGGATTGATTCCTTCGCTGGGACACTTCGGCAATGTGACGTTGTATGTGGCAGTTTTCTGTGGAATCCTAACGATGTATGGCGGTGGGTTTGCGACGATACCCGCCTATCTGGCCGATCAGTTCGGAGCGAAAATGGTGGGCGCGATTCACGGTCGTTTACTGACGGCCTGGAGCGTAGCGGGGGTTTTCGGACCTGTGCTGGTCAACTACCTCAATGCGTATCAGGTCCGTAGCGGGGTGGCGCCGGCGAGAGCCTATGACACGACCATGTATCTGCTGGCCATGATGCTGGCAGTTGGTTTCCTCTGCAATGCCATGGTCAGGCCGGTGTCGGCGAGTCTCTTTCAGGAGGAAGCGAGCGCAAGGGAGCGAGAGCTACCAGCGTCAGTGAAGGCCGTGCCGGTTGCTAGTCGCCGCCAGCACTGCAACGGTCGGATACGGTTGGTGATTTTCTGGATGGTAGTGCTGTGCCCGATGGGCTGGGGCGTTTGGATGACTCTTTCGCAGGCGCTGCGTTTTTCGCTCTTCGTGCTCTGGGGCGATCGATGAACTCGCGATGGGGGCCGAGCGAGGAAGCGGAATGGTGGGCGAAGGAGGGCAGTGCGATTTGGAGCTCCCCCTTGCGAAAAATCGGCCTCCTTGGAGTTCCACACGCTGGTAGGGGACCATGCCAAGAAATCTGCCATCGTCGCGTGCGGTTTCGGGGTTCGGCGGACATTTCCCAATCGCCAAAAGGGGGCTCTTCAGGAATCCTCGTGGCTTAGGGGCGTAAGCTCCTGGTTGTCATCGGACTCGCATGCGATGGAATGGTACTCGTGCTCCAAAAGAAGCGCTGGGACACTGGAGGATCCAGTACACGGACGAGTGCCGTGTTGCAGAGGGCGAGCAATCAAAAGCAATGACCCACGAAATTACCCGATGAACCCCAAAGAGGCGTGGCTCTGGGCTGGCTATTGGGGGTGGGGTGCGGCGGCAACGGTGGTTGTGCGGTTGCTGGGGCGCCATTAGACTATGGAGCCAGTTCAAAACCCCCTTTCCAACCCATTTTCTTGCTGAAAATAACCATGGCATCCACACCCATCACAGTTGCATACGGCGACGGCATTGGCCCGGAAATCATGCAGGCGACACTGCATATCATCGAGGAGGCAGGTGCCAGTTTAGAGAAGCATGTGATCGAGATTGGGGAAAAGCAGTATTTGAAGGGAAACATGGCGGGGATCGAGCCGAGTGCGTTCGAGTCACTGCGAGCGACGAAGGTGTTTCTCAAAGCGCCGATCACCACGCCGCAAGGGGGTGGCTTCAAATCGCTGAACGTCACGACCAGGAAGGCGTTTGGGCTGTATGCCAACATCCGTCCGTGCCTCAGCTACGATCCCTTCATTCGCACCAAGCATCCCAAAATGGATGTGGTGATCGTCCGAGAGAATGAAGAGGATCTTTACGCAGGGATCGAGCATCGGCAGACGCTGGACGTGATGCAGTGTCTGAAGCTGATCTCGAGGCCCGGTACCGAAAAGATCGTCCGCTACGCCTTCGAATATGCTCGTGCGTATGGGCGCAAGAAGGTGACTTGCTTCACCAAAGACAACATCATGAAACTGACCGACGGTCTGTTTCATAAGATCTTTGATGAGATCGCAGCGGAGTACAAGGACATCGAAAACGAGCATTGGATTGTCGACATCGGGGCTGCCAAACTGGCGGACACTCCTGAAGCGTTTGACGTCGTCGTTATGCCGAATCTTTATGGGGATATTCTCTCCGACGTTGCGGCTCAGATCGCTGGGTCGGTAGGGCTTGCTGGCAGCGCCAATATTGGTGACGGATGTGCGATGTTTGAGGCGATCCACGGATCGGCGCCTCGGCGTGCTGGTCAGAACTTGGCCAATCCATCCGGGCTATTCCTTGGGGCCATTCAGATGCTTGTCCATATCGGGCAGGCGGATGTTGCCGAGAGGGCACACAACGCGTGGTTGAAGACGATCGAAGATGGTGTCCACACGTACGACATTTTCAAGGAAGGTGTCTCTCGCGAGAAGGTTGGCACCAAGGAGTTCGCACAGGCCGTCGTGGCTCGCTTGGGGCAAAAACCGCAAGTGCTTCGCGCGGTCGACTACAGCCAGGCGCCGCGACGTCCCCTGACGGCTCGCCCTCCCTATGTGCGATCCAGCGAGAAGCGAGAGATGGTGGGGGCGGATGTCTTCATCGCCTGGACCGATTCGATCGATGCGTTGGCAGCTAAGTTGCAGCCGCTGACAGGAGACGGGATGGTCCTGGAAATGATTTCCAATCGCGGCATGAAGGTCTGGCCGGGTGGTATGGCAGAGACCTTTACGGTCGATGTCAGTCGCTGCCGATTCAGTTTGCCCGAAGGATCGGGCGGCAGTGTGCCGCACACGGCCATCATTGCACTCCTGGATCGGATCACCAAGGCAGGTTTGGAGTTTGTCAAGCTGGAAGGTCTTTACAACTTCGACGGGAAGCCTGGGTTTTCCCGAGGGCAGGGCCAGTAGTCCCGGTTCTTTTGCAACTCCACCAGCGATTTTCTATCTGCTTACTGAGATGCCCGTCGATTCGTTGGAATCGGTGGGCATCTCGACGTTACGGCCTGGGGATCGCTGCAGCGATCTGGGCGGACAACTTTGCGTCATTGAGCGTATCTTGGAATTTGACGCTGGTGCCGTTGGCAAGCAGACTGGGAGGAATCGATCGATTCCATTCCTTCGTCTGAAAAGATGGTTGCTGCCACCATGAAACGATTTCTTCGCATCGGTTCTCTCTTGATGCTCCTTCTGGCCGTCTGCCTGGCCCCTGTCTTTGGTCAAGAGGCTGTCGATTCTTCGAAAGAAACGGCCCCCAAGTCGCTGGCAGATCGGGTCGATTCTGGCCTGGTCGGGTCGCTCAAGTTTCGGGGCATCGGACCAGCCTTCATGGCGGGTCGAATCGCCGATATCGCCATCGATCCTTCGCGGCCCGGCACCTGGTACGTTGCCGTGGGATCGGGAGGTCTTTGGAAGACGACCAATGCAGGGACCACGTTCACTCCTATTTTCGATGACAAGCCGTCCTATTCGATTGGCTGTGTTTCGATCGATCCAAGGCAGAGCGATACGATCTGGGTTGGGACTGGAGAGAATGTCAGCGGTAGGCACGTTGGTTTTGGTGACGGGGTTTATCGCAGCAAAGATGGAGGGGCTACGTTTGAGCATTTGGGGCTGAAGGGATCGGATCACATCAGCAAGATTCTGATCGATCCTCGCGATTCCAATGTGGTCTACGTGGCTGTCCAGGGGCCTTTGTGGTCTCCTGGGGGCGAGCGAGGATTGTTCAAAACCACCGATGGTGGCGCGACATGGAAGAATGTCCTCGGCAAAGGTCCCTACACCGGTGTCACCGATGTGGTGCAGGATCCCAGCGAGCCGGATACGCTCTTTGCCGCGACGCATCAGCGTCACCGGACCGTTTGGGCACTGCTGGATACGGGACCGGAGTCAGGTATCTACAAGTCATCGGATGGCGGAGAGACGTGGAGGGAATTGACCGAGGGATTGCCGGCCGGTGACAAAGGAAAGATCGCGCTCGGGATATCACCGCAGAAGAACCATGTCGTCTACGCATCGATCGAATTACCCAATCGCAAGGGTGGTTTCTTTCGCAGCGAGAATGGTGGAGAGTCATTTCAGAAGAAGAGCGATTTTGTGTCGGGCGGCACGGGGCCTCACTACTACCAAGAAATCTACCTGGACCCCCACCGGTTTGATGTGATTTACCACGCGAACGACACTCTGGTCCGAAGCATGGATGGGGGAGAGACGTTCGCGCCGATCGAGGGGCGTACCAAGCATGTCGATAATCATGCGGTGGTTTTTCACCCGAACGATCCCGATTTTCTTTTGGTCGGTTGCGATGGGGGTGTGTATCAATCGAATGATTTCGGGAAGAGCTACCGTTTCTTCCCCAATCTCCCGGTGACCCAGTTCTACAAAGTCGACGTCGACTACGATCTTCCCTTCTACCATGTAGTGGGTGGAACGCAGGACAACAACACGCAGTACGGTCCTGTCGCCACTGCGAACGTGCAAGGGGTTACCAATTCGGATTGGCAGGTAGTCCTCGGTGGAGATGGGCACGACAACGCAATCGATCCAACCGACCCCAACATCATCTACTGCGAATCGCAGCAAGGCTTTCTGCATCGATACGATCGGAAGACCGGAGAAGCGCTCGATATCCGGCCCCAGCCGGCAGGGGGCGAGCAGGAGTTTCGATTCAACTGGGATTCTCCGATTCTCATCAGTCCTCATGATCCCAAACGGATCTACTTCGGCAGTCGCAAGCTGCATCGCAGCGACGATCGTGGAGACTCCTGGACAACGATCAGCCCGGATCTCTCCAAAGGGATCGATCGATGGACGCTGCCGGTGATGGGGAGGGTCTGGGGGATCGATGCTGGGTTCGACCTCCTGGCGATGAGTGCCTATGGGAATATCACTTCCATCAGCGAGTCACCATTGGTGGAGGGGCTGTTGTACGTAGGGACGGATGATGGCTTGATTCAAGTCAGCGAGGATGCGGGGAAGAACTGGAGGCGAATCGACCGATTCTTCGATGTCCCAGAGGGTGCCTTTGTCAATGATGTCAAGGCGGATCGGCACCAGCCCGATACGGTCTATGCCTGTTTGGATCATCACAAGGCAGGTGATTACAGACCGTATCTGCTGAAGAGTACCGATCGAGGGAGGACCTGGTCATCGATCGCATCGACGTTGCCCGAGCGGCATCTGGTGTGGCGGATCGAGCAGGATCATGTGCAGCCCAATCTCCTTTTTGTTGGGACGGAGTTTGGCGTTTTTGCTTCGGTCGACGGCGGTGGGCATTGGTTCAAGTTCTCCTCGGGGATGCCAACGATACCGGTTCGGGATCTCGCGATTCAAAAGCGGGAGAATGACCTGGTTGCAGCGACATTTGGACGTGGCTTTTTTGTCCTGGATGACTACTCGCCACTTCGGGAGTTGACCATCGAGCGGCTGGAGCGGGAGGCTTGGCTGTTTCCAGTGCGAAGAACTTGGTGGTACCAGCCGACTGATCGACTGGGGGGGATGGGAAGCGGCGAAGGATTTCAGGGAGATTCTTTCTTCACCGCGGACAATCCAACGCACGGTGCGGTCTTCACGGTTCACTTGAAGGAGGAGTTGAAGTCGTTGAGAGCGAAGCGGCAGGAAGCCGAGAGCGCGGCAGCGAAAGCGAATCAGGATGCACCTGTTCCTTCGCTGACGGAGTTAGAGAAGGAATCGGAGGAGTTGTTGCCGATGCGGTTTGTTCGCATTTCGGATCCGACGGGCGCTTTTGTTGCGAGGGTTCCGCTGCCCGAAGGTGATGGCCTCCATCGCGTTTCCTGGGACTTGAAGAAGTCTCCTCTCCGAGGCAACGGTCCTCCGACGATCGCGCCACCAGGGGAGTACAACGCGGTGGTTGCTATGTGGGATGGAAAGGAAGCCAAGACGCTGTCCGAAATGGTGACATTCCGATTGGAACCGCTGGTGGCACCGACGGTACCGCCGGTGGATCGGCAACAAACTTTGGAGTTCCAGAATTCCGTTGTCTCACTCCAGAACCGTTTCCAGCGAGCGATTGCGAAGCTGGAACGGGGCAAGCAGCAATTGGACGAGTTGGAATCGGTGATGGATGAGAGTTCGCCCGAGTCGGCGGCCTTGCGGGCCGAGATTCGTCAAGCGATCCTCGAGGCAGGAAAAATCGCGAAAGAGGCAACTGGAAATCCCATTCTAAAAGATCGCTTCATCGAAGCGGTGCCTGCCCCTTCGGAGCGACTGGAGAGTGTGCTGTTCGGCATGCTGTCCTCGACACATGGCCCTACAAAGACCCATCGCGAGCAGTATGAGATCAGCAAAGCGGAAATCGAAGGGCTGATTCCGAGAATCGATACGATGGTGGATCAGACCATCGCGGGTCTGAGGCAGAAGCTGGTGGGGATGGGGTACGACCTGCAGATTCCGTGATCACCGTCGTCGAACCCAGCTTCGGTTGCTTAGAGCCGGCGCGATGGTTTCGGCGAGCCAGCGTACGGTTCTGGACGGGTGATCTCGCAGAGCCGAGAAGGGCAGGGAGCGGGAAGTGGAAGAGCTTCAAGCTGGTTGGCTGGTGATCGGCTTGGTCGCCGGCTGCCATGGATTGCTCGAGGAGGCAGAGGGTGAATCTGCCAGACTGGTTAGGAACAAAAGCCTCTCCTGGTTGGTGGCGAATCGAAGGAGCTTTGATGTGGCTAGTGACTGGGTGAGATCCAAGTAGGAGCGAGTTATGGGGGTTGTGGGAGCCTGGGGATAGGGTGGATTGATGATGAGGACCAGCGGTTCGGGGGCGGATGAGCGGCAGCGTGAAGAGCCCCAAAGATCCGTTTTCAGCGGCAGGGTCGGACAGGTTTGTCGGTTGGATTGAGGGACGCCATCGCCGATGGACCAGGGAAGTGGTCAAGGCGATCGCCCCTTAGGCGGCGGTTAGCTACTTGCAACAATTGGAAGACAGGGGAGCGTTCTCCTAGGGGGTCGGCGCGATCCCCCTAGCCGCTTTCGCCGGTGCGCGGTGGTTTCGAACAAACCGTGCCATGGCGGCCAGGGTTTCCTTGCTGACGTGATGTTCCATCCCTTCCGCGTCGCTGGCCGCCGTCTCGTCGTCCACACCCAGTGCGATGAGAAAGTCGAGAACGATTTTGTGACGTCGGCGCGCCGCCTGGGCCATCCGCTTGCCATGGCTTGTTAGCGTGATGGGGCCATAAGGTTGGCTCTCCACCAAGCCATCTCGCTTCAGCCTCGCCAGGGTTCGATTGGCGGTGACATGGCTGACCGCGAAGCGGCGAGCGATTTCAATCAAACGGCAGGTACCGTCCTCTCGAATCAGGTCGTCGATCGCCTCGACGTAATCCTGAGCTAATTCCGTTGCATGGTCTTCTCGGACGCTTTCATGCTGATTTTTAGCAGGCTTCTTTTGCGACCTGGGGTTTCGCATCGGCGCATCCGCGAGGGTGTGAAAAATCATGATCCAGCAGCAAAAACCACTGCGTCAATTTTAGCCAGATCTTTCGGCCGCTTCCAGATTGTTCCAGGGGGCGCTTCGGAGAAGGCGACGATTGGATTTTTCGCGCCTTTCTGCATGCTTGAAATTGGTGTAGCCAAGGCTACACTTCATTTGTAGCGCATGCTACATTTCGAGACAATTCTAGTTTTCAGAGGAGTTGCAGCGATGTCGATCCTCGGGGTGAGTGGGAAGCAAGCGAACTGGCGAAACCGTGGTTTCACGTTGGTGGAGTTGCTGGTAGCGATCGCAATCATCGGGGTGATGGTCTCGCTTTTGTTGCCTGCGGTTCAGGCGGCCAGGGAGGCGGCGCGTCGGGCGACCTGTTCCAACAATCTCAAGCAGCAGTCGCTGGCACTTCTGAACTACGAAAGCGCCTATCGTCTTTTCCCGCCTGCGTATGTTGCCGATACTCGAAGCCCTCTTCGGGATCCCGTTACGTTCGACGGGCCCAGCGGTTTCGCCTGGAGTGCGTTGATTCTTCCTCAACTGGATCAGGCCGTTGTGCTTGGAAGGTTGCAGATGGAATCGGCATGCTGGGATCCGATTCAGGGGGAGGCGGCTCAGGCACGGCTATCGGTCTACCTTTGTCCCTCCGCCACGCGGAGCGGAGGAGCGGTGCAGGTTCGCGATTCTTCTGGGAATCGACTGGCGACCTTGGGGAGAAGCACCTATGTCGCAAATGCAGGGCAAGAGGAGCCATGGGGAGAATCGGTGGAGGAGTACCAGGGGATTGCCGACGGTCCGCTTTATCGAAACAGTCGCACACGAATCGCTGACGTCTCCGATGGGCTCAGCCACACGGTGTTTCTCGGGGAACACCATCCTGTTCTCAGCGACAAGACCTGGGTGGGAGTGGTGCCTGGAGCGATAGTTTGCGCCAATCAACCGAACCGATTCCCACTTGCGGAGTGCGACCTCGCGGCCACGCTTTTGAATGTTCATTCGGGTCCTTCGAAATCAGAGATCGATCCCGTGCTTGGATTCGCGCCGATCCATCCACCCAACAGTCCCCTTTCCAGCGTCTGTCAGATGTACAGCGAGCATGTCGGAGGGGCCTTTGTGGCGATGGGAGATGGCAGTGTTCGTTGGATCAGTGCCACCATCCATCAACCGACATGGGCCGCCATGTCCAGCAGCGCCAAGGGAGATCCAGTTGGGGAGGACGAGTGATGAATCGATCTAGTGCGCTAAGAACTACACTGAAAACTTCAACCAGTCGATGGCTGTCGCTGTTGTGCGGCGTTGTACTCCTGGCGTGTATCGGGACTGGCCTAGTGCTGGCATGGGGAGGCCCTCCCAAGATGCCTCCTGCTCATTTGCGCTATGTCCAGCTGTTGTGTACGGCGGTCTCCTCAAAAGATGTCGACCAAGTTGCCAGGATGAACGACTTATTTCGAAGCCTTCATGAGAAACGGGAGTTGACGGACAGCCAGTGGCAGGCAATTTGTCAGATACTGGATAGGGCCAAGGTCCATCAATGGGATCAGGCGATGGCGGTCTGCGAGAAGCTCAAAAAAGCGCAGAGCGACTGAAGGCAGTGATCGATCTTCGAACGCCGATCGGTGACCCCAGCAGCGGTTGCTGCTGGGGGGCTGGCTCCTTCGTTCCTGTTTACCGTTTGAAGACGGTCACTCCCTCCTTGATCGTCTCCAGGACAACAATGTCTTTGATGGAGGTGGATTCCACCTTCAGCGGATTCTTTTCGAGTATGACCAGGTCGGCAAGCTTGCCAGCTTCTAGCGTTCCTTTGGAGGTTTCCTCCTTGAGCTGGTAGGCCGCCGTAGAGGTCACTGCGCGCAATGCATCGTAAGGCCCGATCCGTTCATCTGGCCCGACGACTTGGCCGGACCCCGAGAGTCGATTGACCCCCGCATCGACCAGATCGAGGATCGATGGAGTTGGGGATACCGGGGCGTCGTGCGAGTAGGTGAATGGGAGACCTGCCCTAAGAAAGGTTCGCGAGGCTAAGGCACCGGCCGAACGCTCTGGGCCCCAGAGGCGGACAACCGCATCGCCCCCGACGGTGATACCTGCCGTCAGGAAACTTGGAATCGCGCCATACTCCTTCATCAGGACGATCTGGTCAGGGCGCAGCCAAGTGGCATGCACGAAGACCGGACGATGGTCTCGCTTCCCATGTTTCTTGACAGCTTTGGCGATAGCACCCAGCGCCTGATCGGCGGCCGCATCGCCATTCATATGCATATGGATCTGCAAGTCGGTTGGCCAGTATTTATCGAAGACCCTATTGAGCACCTCATCGGGGATCTGTCGATAGCCAGAAAAGGCACCGGTTTTACCTGGCGGATTCTCGGTGTAGGGCTGGGTAAACCAAGCTGTATCCAGGCTCCCGTCGAGCCAAAATTTGACCCCGCCCAGGCGAACGCGGTTGATGTAGCGATTGTCGAGATTAGGGCGAGCGGCTCGAAGCTTTTCTACCACGCCACTGGCATTCGGGTTGTACTGGGAGCCGACCGAATAAGCGGCTGCAAGGGTATCGTCCAGCGCCGAGTCCTTCGCGGCGATGTAAAGATCGATGGGGAGAAGATTTTTGTCGATCGCGTTGAGCACGATTCCGATGTCATCATTCCCGAGGCCCAAGCCAGCTTCCATCGCAGTCGTCTGCCCGTAACTTGCCCAGACCTGTGCAGCACCCGTGATGGCCCGACCTGCCAGCTCTCCTGAGAACGGCGGTCGTTTGCTGCGGACCGCGTTGAGCGCAGTTTCTTCCATGGGACCCAACAGGGTCTTGCCATCCTTGTCGCGAGCAAACATGCCACCAGTCGGGTCGGGCGTATCGGCGGTGATACCGGCCGCTTTGAAGGCGGCGGTGTTGGCGGCTCCTAGGTGCCCCGAAGAATCGACAACCATGACGGGGCGATCGGGAGCAATCAGATCGAGTTCTTCGCGGGTTGGAGGCCGACCTTCTTTCATGTAGCGCGCTTGATAACCGAAGCCGACGATCCATCCATCGGCTGGCGTGTTTTCCACCTGCTTCTTCATGCGGGAGACCAAATCGGCGATATCAGTGCATCCGAAGAGGTTGGCATCGACTAGGTTCTTGCCAAAGTAGACAAAATGCCCGTGCGTATCGATGAAGCCGGGCAACAGCGTTTTACCGTCGAGGTCGATTCGGGTTGGACTGGCGCCGACTTGTTTCTCCGCTTCGGCCAATGCTCCGACAAACAGAATCTTTCCGTCGCGTACCACCAAGCTTTCCTCATATTCTGCCTTGGGGCCTCGCATCGTCAGGATGTCGCCACCAAAGTAGAGTTGTGTCGAACCAGGCTGCTCTGCCGAGACTGGCTGTTGGCCGACTTGGCTCCAGGGGAAAAGTTGTATCGTCAGCCCAAGGAGCATCGCTCGTAAAATGGTCGAGAACATACTGAAATCCTTCGTCGGAAACTTTGTAAGCAGAAAGATAAGACTATCGGCAAGCAGTAAAGATAAGACTCTCGACCAGATTTTAACGAAATCGAATGCCGCTGTGCACATGACACCCAGCTGCGATTCACTCTGCCTTGGGCTGTCGAAGGATTTTGTCGATCGATTTTCCCTTTGCAAGTTCATCGACCAGCTTATCGAGGTACCTGATTTCGCGCATTAGTGGTTCCTGCACCTCCTCCACCCGAACCCCACATACGACTCCACGAATCAGCTCGCGATTGGGGTTCATTGAAGGTGCCTCCGCGAAGAATGTCTCAAAGTCGACTTGCTTTTCCAATTGTTTGGCCAGTTTCGCGGTGGTGTAGCCGGTCAGCCAGCGAAGGATTTCATCGACCTCGTCGCGCGTTCTCCCCTTCCGCTCGGCCTTGGCGACATAGAGCGGATAGACACTGGCGAAGCTGGTGGTGTAGATTCGGTGCTGGGTCATTGGGATCCCCATGTTTGGGAAGGGCCTGATGGACGAGACGTCTAAGATTTTACCTCGGCAAGGAGACGATCGATGCATGCCAGCCGAACGATGGGGGTAGCTACCCTCGTTTTCACCTTCTGCTGTGGCTTCTTTTCGCCACAACTTGGCAATGCCCAGGAGGGGCCCAAGCCTGGGGATGCCCGGCGATTGGACCTGGGATCGAATGTGGGTATGGAGGTGGTCTATATTCCACCTGGAGAGTTCTGGATGGGCAGTTCGCCCGAAGAAAAGGCATGGGCCACTGGGATCGAAGGGGGCGCGACGCCGGGTACCGAGCGGGAGTCGTATGAGGGAGAGTCGCCACGCAGGATGAAAGTGCCGCGCGCATTTTGGATGGGGCGAACGGAGGTGACGGTTGGAGCTTTTCGCCGATTTGTCGAATCGACAGGGTACGTGAGCGATGCGGAAAAGATTGGAGGAGCGACTCAAGTGTTCGATCCCAAGTGGGATGGCTACCACCTTACGACCCAGGTGGTTCATCCATGGGAATCGGTGCAAGGGAAGAGTTGGCGTGATCCGAATTGGGGGTTTCCCAATCGCGACGACTTCCCCGTGGTTTGCGTCAGCTACAACGACATGAAGGCTTTTTGCCGTTGGTTGACCGAACGCGAGAAGGCCGCCAATCGATTGCCGGAAGGACTGGTGTACCGCTTACCGACCGAAGCAGAGTGGGAGTACGCTTGCCGCGGCGGCAGTTCGGAGAGCCAATACTTCTGGTGGGGCAATGAACTGGAGGAAGGGGAAGGGAGGCTAAATATCTCTGCGATGGACTTTCTTCCCGGACGGACCAAAGGTTGGCCTCTCGCCAAAGCGCCTTGGAGCGATGGGTATGCATTTGTCTCGCCCGTCGACCACTATGGACCGAAAGGGAGAAATGGATTTGGGCTAGCCGACATGTGCGGCGGGGTCTGGGAGTTTGTGCTCGATCATTTCGACCCAAAGGGAGGGCACGAAGAGATTCATTATGAGGACCCCGAGAAAAAGACAGTGAGCTGTCCTGTGTGTCGGGGAGGCAATTACTTTGATGTCCCGGGCAATGCACGCTGCGCTGTGCGACTGGGGATTCATGGAGTGACCTATTCGGATTCCCGCGACGGATTTCGAGTCTGTCTTGGGTATCGAATCGAAGAATGAAGTGAGGCTTCGGATCGCTCGGATGGAGAGTCGACTGCATCGCTGCGACGCTCGGCCTGCCAGCAGCGGGGTTCGTTGATTTCCATCGTGCTAAAGTGGAGTTGGGCCGCGAACCGCCGCGTCGTTCCCGTAGACTGCACATTCCATGCAGACGGCGGATTTTCGGGGCAGGACGTCGATTGGTGGCCGTCGATTGGTGGCCAGCAGTCCGTGTGGCATCGGAGACGGTTAGGGAAGGAAAAAATCATCGGGGGGCTGACAGCCTTAACGCGATTCGCCTGCGTATGGTTAGCCGCAGGAAAAGCCAATGGACCGCTTTCGAGAAAAGGTCTGGGGAGGCTGGGTGCGCAGCGACGCGGGCTGTTTGTGTCGGATTGTCCGGAGGGTGTTTTCGAGTGTCCGCGACCTCCAAAGTGCTGCTTTCGGATGGTGAAGCTGGAGCGATGGCGGGTTGGATTTATTCCCGCCTAACAGGTTGCGACGCAAGTGCCAACGCCATCGGAGGCGGAGGCATGGGGGGCGAGAAGTTTCGGCATGCAGCGCAGATGCCAGCAGGCGTCGATGGGAGGCGAGCAAATGACATGGATTGCGGAACACCCGTGGCAGATCGCGCTAGGAGGATTTTTCTTCACGCTTGCGACGCTATGGGGTTGGGTTCAGACGGGAAACCAAGCGGCGTTTCGAACCGGAATTGGCCTGGCGATTGCGACGCTGCTGTTGGTGCTCTTTTCGATCAATTCCGACTCGCCCCGCAAGGAGGTGGTCCGGCAAATGGATCGCATTATGAGCCTAGTGGCGGCCAATCGGATCGATGAGATTGAGCGATTGCTTTCGCCAGGGGCCTCTCCGGCGCTGCGCGATGGGATCGCACAGAGCCGTGGGGTTCAGGTCGAGAAGGCGCAGATCACGCGTCTTCACGGAATCGATTTGTCTCCTAGTTCCAGCCCGACGACGGCAAAAATACGAATGAATGTCGTCGTGCAAGCGGACGTCGGGGGGGCTGGACGCGATTTTCCCCAATACGTCGAAGTCGAATTCCATCGGGAAGGGAACGATTGGAAGATCTTCGAAGTATTCCATGGGGAGCCTACGATTGGATTTCAGAATGATCCCTCCAGCAAAGTGCAACGGTTTCAGGGGCCAGGTCGGTGGACTCGCTGAAAAAGTCGTTTCGCGCCGACGGACGACATGTCGGTGGCGGGCGTCGGCATGGCGTATCGATCACTCGGCGGGCGAGCTTCGGCGTTGGCAGTTTTCCGGGGATGGGGAGACTTGATGCTTCTGCAACGAATGAGCGATGGCTGGAGCGTCGTGACTCCGGCAAAAGTGAATCTCCATCTGGAGGTGCTGGGGCGGCGAAAGGATGGCTACCACGACTTGGACACGATTCTCGTCGCGATCGATCGAACCGATCGGTTGTCGGTGAGCAGTTCGGAATCTTCGGCGATTCGATTGCGAGTCGAAGTGCCTGGGGGAGGTCGGTTTCCGGCCCACTGGGAGGTTCCGTCGGATGCCTCCAACCTCGCTGTTCGGGCGTTGGAGTTGCTGCGGGCCGAGTGGGGAGTCTCCGAGGGGCTGGAGGTGGTGCTGGCGAAGTCGATTCCCGCGCAGGCTGGATTGGGTGGTGGAAGCAGTGATGCAGCGGCGGCCCTGGTGGCAGGGATGTTGGCGTTGCGAGGTGCGATCGACTGGCCACTGGCTCATCGGCTAGCTGCCTCCTTGGGTAGCGACATCAATTTCTTCCTCACGGCTCCCGCTGGGCGATTGTGGGCGGCGCGAGCCATAGGGAGGGGGGAGGTGCTGGAACCGATCGCATCAGCCAGGAAGCTTGAGTTCCTCGTCTTTCAACCGGAGCAAACCTGTTCGACGCGAGAGGTCTTTGCTTTGGTTAGCCACTCGCACGCGAAGGTGCCATCGGAAACTTGGAAGGAGTGGTTGGAGGGAGGCAGCGATGCGAGTCGGATGCCCCAATGCCTCAATCGGCTGGAGATGGCATTAGCCGAAAAGATGGCCTGGGTGCAGAGTGTCCAGCGGGCTATTGAGGCGTTATCGAAAGAGGCGACGTTGCTTGGCCATTCGATGACTGGCAGTGGAGCGGCCTTCTTCATCGTCGATTGGGATCGATCGAAACTCCAGCGGCTCCAGCAGCGGTTGAGCGAGCGGTTGCCGGTGGATAGTTGGCTGGCCTCGTCATGGACTGCACCGCCGGTAGAGCAGCAGTTGGTGGATCTGCGTGGCGGTGGGGATGCCTGAGCCGCCCTGCGACTCCTCTGCGGCAGATCGTAGCATCTGGAGGCAATCGCAGCGGCCATCTGTTATCATGGAGATCATGCAGGGCGATCTGTTGAAGCCCTTTCTGGTGACGGCTGCAACGAGGGGGCGAGGGAGCGATGGGCAAGGCTCTTCCAGATCTACGGACGGTGTCGGCGTTGATTCTCGGTGGTGGACGCGGAACTAGGCTTTATCCGCTGACGAAAATCCGCGCCAAACCGGCGGTTCCACTGGCGGCCAAGTACCGACTGATCGACATCCCGATCAGCAACTGCATCCACTCGGGTATCAACAAGATCTTCGTCCTCACACAGTTCCTCTCGGTCAGCCTTCATAAACACATCCGCCAAACGTACGTTTTCGATCATTTCAATGGCGGATTCGTTGAGCTGCTGGCGGCTCAGCAGACGATGGAGGCGGGGACCAACTGGTACGAGGGGACCGCCGATGCCGTACGAAAGAACCTGCTTCACCTCGACCGGAAGGACCTGAAGTACGTCCTGATTCTTTCGGGTGACCAACTCTATCGCATGGACTACCGTGACATGCTTCGAACCCATGTCGAATCGGGGGCGGAGGTGACGATCGCCGCCATTCCGGTGCATCGCGGGGAGGCGAAGTCGCTGGGAGTGCTGCGATGCGATGATTCGGGGAGGGTTCAGGGATTCCTGGAGAAACCCCAGTCGGACGTCGAAATCGATTCGATGAGGATGCAGCCTGGTTGGATCGATGCCCGAGGGATCGATGCAAAGGGAAGAGACTGTCTGGCCAGTATGGGGCTTTACATCTTCAATCGCGACTTGCTGTTTGATGTCTTGGACAAGACGAATTACCAGGACTTCGGCAAGGAAGTGTTTCCGGCGGCGATTCGAAGTCGTCATGTCCAGGCCCATCTGTTTGATGGCTACTGGGAGGATATCGGAACCATCCGCGCGTTTTACGAAGCCAACTTGATGTTGGCGAAGCCAGATCCATCGTTCGACCTGCTGAATGCGGAGCAGCCTGTTTACACGCGGCCTCGTTTCCTGCCCCCTTCGGTCATCGAGGGGGCGACGATTCACGATTCCCTGATATCCGAAGGATGCCGCATCGGGAAAGGGGCGGTGATCGAAAACAGTGTGATCGGAGTTCGCTGCAACATCGGTGAGGGTGTCACCATCCGCAATTCGATCCTGATGGGGGCCGATTATTTTGAGTCCGATGAAGAACGGCAGCAGTTGCGGAACCGTGGAGGGATTCCGGTCGGGATCGGCAAAGGAAGCCTGATCGATCGCGCGATTTTGGATAAGAACTGCAGGATTGGACAGCATGTCCAGGTGGTCAATCGCTACAACAAAGACCAGTGCGACGATCACGCGCCTGTCTACATCCGCGATGGAATTCCAGTGATGATCAAGGATGAGACGTTGCCGGATGGGTGGACGATGTGAGCCTCCGGATCGTCGCTGAAGGCTCTGTAATACGAAGGCTAATGATGAGCAAATTCGATGCAGGCCATCGCGAAAGTGAACGGGATCCGCATGGTACCGGTTCTGGCTATTGCTGATTTCTCTCCTGGGCTGGACAATCGACAGCATCGTCGTTGAACGCCGTTGGACGGCGTTTCTACAGAGAGCATTGGGACGGTCTGGGATGCATTGAAGATCGGGCGGGAAGTTCTATTCCTGCCGCGATGGATCGATGCAGAGAATGATCCTATTGCAGTTGCTGGACTGAGAGCATCAGGGGAGTCGCAGATGGTCCGACCGATCCGCAAACTGTTGGTAGCTAATCGTAGCGAGATTGCTACGCGCGTCTTTCGAAGCGCCCACGAACTGGGGATACGGACCGTTGCCGTTTATTCCCATGAGGATCGTTTCGCGCTCCATCGATTCAAGGCGGACGAGGCGTATCAGGTTGGGAAGCCAGGAGAGCCGATTCGGTCCTATTTGGACATCGATCAGATCGTCGAAATCTGTCTGGAACGTGGCGTGGATGCGGTCCACCCAGGGTATGGATTTCTGTCGGAGAATCCAGATTTCGCCGCGGCTTTGGAAAAGGCAGGAATCGCCTTCATCGGCCCTAGCGTTGAGGCGCTGAAACTGCTGGGCGATAAAGTGGCGGCACGCGGGATAGCTAAAGAGGTCGGCGTTCCGGTCCTGGAGGGTTCCAAGCACGCGGTCCGGTCGCTGCAGGAAGCGCAGGAATTGGCAGCCACTCTGGGATTCCCCGTCATGCTGAAGGCATCCAAGGGGGGCGGCGGGCGAGGGATGCGAATTGCGGAGACGGCCGAGCTACTGCCGGGGCTTTTGGAGCAGGCTCAAAGGGAGGCGAAGAATGCGTTTGGGAGCGATGAAGTCTTTCTGGAGAAGCTAGTTGGCCGAGCTAGGCATTTGGAGGTGCAGGTTCTCGGGGACGCTCACGGTCAGGTGATGCACCTGTTTGAACGCGATTGTTCGGTGCAGCGCCGACACCAGAAAGTGGTTGAGATTGCACCGGCACCCCATCTCGATCGCGCCGTCGCGGCTCAGTTGCATGAGGCTGCCGTCGCCATTGCCAAGCGGGTGAACTATCGATGTGCGGGCACGGTCGAGTTTCTGTTTGATACCGATACGGGCAAGTTCTACTTCATCGAAGTCAATCCAAGGATTCAGGTGGAACATACCGTGACCGAAGAGGTGACCGGGATCGATCTGGTGCGCGCCCAGATCTTGGTCACCATGGGGTATCGGCTGGGGGATTCCGATCAGGGGTTGCCCAGTCAGGATGAAGTTCAGCCGCAGGGCTTTGCCATCCAGTGCCGTGTTACGACCGAAGACCCCGCCAATCAGTTTCGCCCTGACTACGGTAGGATTTCCCACTACCGCAGCGCAGGTGGTATGGGGATACGACTGGATGCCGGTAGCGCATTTAGCGGCGCGGTGGTCAACCCTTTCTACGATTCTCTGCTCGTTAAGGTGACCGCTCGCGGGCGCCACATGAACGAAGCCGCCGCGCGCATGGAAAGATGCCTGCAGGAGTTTCGCATCCGAGGGGTGAAAACGAACATTCCGTTCCTTCTGTCACTGATCACGCATCCGAAGTTCCTCAGCGGCCAGGCGACCACGCGGATGATCGACCAGACGCCGGAGTTGTTTGCGATGACCCGTCGTCGCGACCGCGCAACCCGGTTGCTGAAGTATTTGGCCGAGACGATCGTCAACCAGCCGGAAGAAGTGCGGCTGGCGTCGTCTGGCATTTCTAGAGACCCGATCCCCACGCCGCGCATCGATCGCACCAAGCCGCTCCCAGAGGGCTCTCGCGATCGCTGGAAGCAACTAGGGACTCCCAAGTTCCTCGATTGGATCCGTTCTCAAAAGGCGCTTCTCCTGACCGATACCACCATGCGGGACGCACACCAGTCGCTGCTGGCGACGCGCCTTCGCACCTATGACATGCTTCAGATCGCCGACTATTATGCGCACGCCACCCCCGAGCTGTTCTCGCTGGAGATGTGGGGAGGAGCTACTTTCGATACCGCGATGCGATTCCTGAAGGAAAGCCCATGGCAGAGACTCAGTGATCTGCGAGCGAAGATTCCTAACCTGCTCTTTCAGATGCTCCTGCGCGCCTCCAATGCAGTGGGCTATACGAATTATCCCGACAACGTGGTGCAGGCATTTGTCCGTGAAGCCGCGCAGACCGGGGTCGATCTGTTCCGCATCTTCGATGCGCTCAACAGCGTCGAGAACATGCAGGTTGCCATGGACGCCGTCGTTGACTCCGGAATGCTATGCGAAGCCGCCATCTGCTACACCGGCGATATCCTCGACAAAAATCGCCAGAAGTATTCGTTGAAATACTACGTCGAATTGGCCAAAGAACTGGAGAAGCGCGGTGCCCATCTTCTCGCCATCAAGGACATGGCGGGGCTTTGCAAGCCTGATGCAGCCCGATTGCTGGTGCGGACATTGAAGCAGGAAATCGGTGTCCCGATCCATTTCCATACCCACGACACCGCAGGAATTCAGGCCGCTTCGATCTTGATGGCTGCCGAAGAAGGACTGGAGATCGCCGATGCCGCCTTGGCCCCATTTTCCGGCGGAACCTCTCAGGTCAATCTCAACACCTTGGTCGAAGCGCTGCGCGCGGGGCCGAGGGCGACAGGGTTGAAGACGGAGTCGTTGAATCGCCTGGCGGATTATTGGAAGGATGTGCGCGCCCTCTATCGGCCCTACGAGAGCGAATCGCTGACAGCGGCAGGAGATCTCTACGAGCATGAGATGCCGGGTGGCCAGTACACCAATCTGTATCAGCAGGCGAGGGCTCTTGGCCTTTCCGATCGGTGGACCGAAGTCTGCAAAATGTATGCAGAGGTCAATCAGTGGCTCGGGGACATCGTGAAGGTGACGCCCACCAGTAAAGCGGTGGGGGACTTGGCGCTCTTCCTGGTGGCCAATCAACTGAGCATCGAAGCGTTGCAGCAGAGCGATAAGGAATTGTCCTTCCCGGCGTCGGTGATCGATCTGGTCGGTGGCATGATGGGGCAGCCGCCCGGAGGTTTCCCGCCGGAGGTAATCCGCAAGGTGATGAGGGATCGGTCGCCGGTCCTGGAGCGACCCGGCAAGTCGCTTCCGCCCGCCGACTTCGACGCTGTTGCGGAGAAGCTGAAGCAGAAGCTTCAGCGAACGCCTACCTCGCAAGAAGTGGTCACTTCGGTGCTCTATCCGAAAGTTTTCGACGAGTTTCTCGACTCGGCGATCGAGTACGGAAATCTAAGTTTGCTCCCGACCCCCGCATTCTTTTACGGTCCCAAGCCTGGCGAAGAGATCTCGGTCGATATCGAGACGGGAAAGCGTCTGATTGTCAAGTTCGCTGCTGTCGGTCAGCCCCGTCCCGATGGGACTCGGACAGTGTTCTTCGAGCTGAATGGTCAGCCGCGTGAGGTCGAGGTGGTCGACCGATCGTTGGAAGCGACAGTCGCTGCTGCGGTCAAAGCGGACTCCGCCGATCCGACGCATATCGCGGCCAGTATGCCTGGAATGGTGATCGGTATCGCGGTGCAGGTCGGCGATCGCGTTGCCAAGGGGCAGAAGTTGCTGGCTTTGGAGGCGATGAAAATGGAGACGGTGGTCTATGCCGATCGGGAAGGGACCATCGAGAAGCTGTTGGTGCGATCCGGAAGCCAGGTGGAGACCAACGACCTGCTGCTGGTGCTGAAGTAGCGGGGGGTGGCCGGGGAGCGGACTGGTTAGACGACTTTCGCTTGGGCGAGTGTCTCCATCCGGCCTTGTTGCAGACGGATTTGGTGGTCCGCCCTAGCGGCGATCGACTCGTCGTGTGTCACCATGACCACCGTCAGCCCTTTTTCTTCCTTCAGTTCCGACAGCAGTTGCAGAATGCCTCTGCCTGTGTCCTGGTCCAAATTCCCCGTCGGCTCGTCCGCCAACAGAATTTCCGGATCCCCGATCAAGGCGCGCGCGATTGCTGTACGCTGCATCTCACCGCCGGATAGTTCGCGTGGCAGATGGCTGGCGCGATGCCCCAACCCTACCCGTTCCAGCAACTCCATCGCTCGTTGCCGCAATACAGTTCGCTCCCTCCAGTATCTCCCGAAGGATCTCCCGATCATGCTGGGAACCAGGACGTTTTCCAGTGCCGATAGCTCGGGCAGCAAGTGGTAGAATTGAAAGATCATGCCGAGCTTTTCGTTGCGGAATCGATCGCGCTGGGGTCGCGTCAATTGGTCGATCCGCTGCTGCTGATAGAAGATCGCGCCATCATCTGGCTGATCCAGCGATCCCAGAAGGTGCAGCAGGGTACTTTTTCCCGATCCGCTTTGGCCGACGATCGCCGTGGTCTTGCCCGCCGGGGCACTGAAGTCGACTCCTTTGAGCACTGGGACTACCGATTTTCCTTTGCGGTAGGCTTTGTGGATATCGACCGCTTGAAGTGCGATCCCCTGATCGGCGCTGTCACGCGAGGGATAGAGTGTCAATTGAGGCGTCTTGGGTTTCAAGTTCCTAAGCTCTCCTCTGCTTCCTGGTGTTTCGCGTTCCACTGCTGTCCCATGGTCACTCATATCGCAATGCCTCCACGGGATGCATCCTTGCGGCTCGCATGCTGGGGAGCACGCTGGCGAGGATGGCGATTAGCATTGATCCCAGCACCACCCAGACCACCATGCCTGGGTGGATTACGGTGGGAATCTTGGTGAAATAGTAGACGGTCGGGTCGAAGACTTCGCGTCCGGTGATCCATTCGATCATGCGAGCGATGCGGTTGATATTCCAGACAAAAAGAAGGCCCAGGATCGCTCCTGCCCCCGCGCCGACGGCTCCCAGCAGCAAGCCGTAACCCAGAAAGATTCTGGCGATGCCGCCACCCGGGGCTCCCAGAGATTTCAGCACGCCGATGTCTTTAGTTTTCTCGACAACGATCATGTAAAACGTCGCTAGAATCCCAAAGCCGGCGACGGCGATGATCATGAAAAGCAGGATGTTGAGGATGGTTGTTTCCAGTTGCACGGCGGCTAGCAATGGGCCCTGGGAATCCTTCCAGGACTCGACCCTTACCATCGTGCGCATCGGTGGAAATGCCTCCCGCAGCTGATCGCGAGCCCAGTTCAGGTCGGTGCCAGGTGTCAGTTTGATCTGGATCGAATTGACCGATCCGACGCCGGTAGTTGGATCGAACATGCCTCGCAGTTTCTGAAGTTGCTCGATCGACGTGAAGGCGAACGTCGAATCGTATTCGCTCATCTGGCTTTCATACATATCGACCACCGTGAACATCGACTCAATGGCGCGTGGTGGCGTCCCTGCGCCGGGGAAGGCCAGCGACACGTCATCTCCCGGGCGGATGAAGAAGTAGTCCTCTACCTTCCCCTCGGCATTCCGGTAGCGAGTGCTGCCGATCCCGACTCCGAGAACCAGTCCAGCGTGAACGTCTTTGGATGGATCGAAGCGGTAGCTACCAAGGCTATCGGTGGTAGGCACAATCGAGGGGCCGGCGGCCAGCGAGGTTTCGGTCCCGGGGTTGGCAGCGGCAGGGGGCTGCAGATCGACCGGCGGGACTAACTCCTGAGGGATCGCCAAGGGCGTTTCTTCAGGACGTTGCGAGGCGAGGTTGGCAGGGGCTCCCTCAGTTGCCTCGGTCGACCCTACCTGATCGCCTGGCGTCTCCCCGATGGTTGGATTGTTCAGGTTTGCAATCTGCTCGCGGAGCATCCGATTGCGGGCTTCCAGATCGGCTGCCTGGCGTTCCATGTCCGCCCTGGCTCGCCGATAATGCCAACCGCTCCACTGCAAGGCGTCTCGATCGGGTGCGTAGCCATCTTCCCGAAGAACGAATTCGAGTTGCTTGCGATTGGCCGGGTGCATCAGGAATCGACTGAAATCACTCACCGAAGCGTAGGAATCGGTATCGATACCGATCAGGTTGATTTGCTGGGTATGCGACTGTCCCTCGCGCGAGAAAGTCAGCATGGCAGGGACCGTGACGATCGTCGTCACTCCTTCAATCCGCTCTCCTAAGCGTTTGCGAATCGTTTCCACGAAAGGAGTCGGATCTCCCATGCCAGCAGTCGAGTGGCTCTGGACCACAATATCGCTGAGTATTCCGTGAATCCGATCGTGCATCTCCTTGGTGAATCCATCCATGACGCTGTTGACGACGATTAGAGTCGCCACACCCAGCGTTACCGAGACGATGGAAGCCAAGGCGATCCAGCGCGTACGCAGGTAGCGCCAGCACAACAGAAGTTGATACATTCCAAGCTTCCTTGCACGATCCGACTGGTTTGCATGCCCAGACAAAAAGGGGCCAGGCATCTTCTTCCATCGCCATCCATGGCCGGAAGTTTCAGGAGTGTAGCACTCGCTGCAGTGCGTCGGAACATCATTTTACTTGAGGTGTCTTCTGGCACCCAATTGCTAGCAAACGGACTGGCATTCCGGGTAGGATGGATCTGAGTCGCCAGGAGCGCAATCGATCGCGGAATCTTGAGAAGGCGGGGATGGATGAAGACGAGGGTGGTGGGGCTGAGCTGCGGTGGCTTTCGGCAGGTCGAAAGCGGCAAGGAAGGAGCGACCGCCCTCTTTCTGCATGGCGTCACGCGAGGTTGCCGGGAATGGGCGGGGGTGACCCCTTGGTTTGCGGGGCGGACCCGTTGTGTCGCGCTCGATCAACGAGGGCATGGGGAATCGGCCAGGTCGGATGGATACCGGATCGTCGATTATGTTGGGGATGTGCTGGAATGGTTGCAAGCTGACCGGCAGGGACCCTACCTCCTGATCGGCCACTCCATGGGGGCCATGGTTGCTCTTGGGGTCGCTGCCGCATCTTCCCGCGACCAGCTGCTGGGAGTCGTCCTTGAGGATCCGCCCTTTCACACGATGGGGGATCGTTTGGAAGGAAGTCAGCTTGCCAGTCAGTTTCAGGGGTACGAAAAGGTATTGCGGGAGAGGGGAGATCTTCTGACTTGGCGCGACCTCGCTGCCATCCCCATCTTGGATCCAGCCAGTGGGCAGTCCATCCCCTTTGGAAAGCTGCGCGATTCCGTCTCGTTGCGTTGGAGTGCGCAACTACTTCGGCGTGTCGATCCTGAAGTGTTGGCAACGATCAATCGCTTCCAGTGGCTGGAGGGGTTCGATTGGCAACGCTTGGCTAGGCAGGTCATGGTCCCCACCCTTCTGATGCAGGCCGATCCGACGGCCGGCGGCATGCTGACCGACGAAGATGCGCGTTGGATGTACCAGGAGATGCAGGACTGCCACTGGATTCGATTTGCGGGAGTGGGGCACTCGATTCACTGGATGGATATCCCTAGCTACCAGAGAAGCTTGATTGGATTTTCAGAGTCCTTGTGGAGTGATTGACCAGAGACCAAGGAAGACGCCTCCGACGAGGCGGGAAGGTGGCTGCGATGAAATTGGCTGAGGGTGATTGTCTTGTGATCGGTGGTACGTTGATCGACGGCCGGGGGGAACCTGCGATCGCCGATGGCGTTGTGTGGATCAAGGATGGACGAATCCACTACGCCGGACCGATGGCGCAGTGTCCACCGACGCCACCGGGGATCCCAAGGCTGGAGGCGAAGGGTGGGACGATCCTGCCTGGGCTGGTGGAGGCGCATTTTCATCCAACCTATTTCAATGTGGCTGAGCTGCAGGATTTGGATATCAAGTATCCAGTCGAATACGTATCGCTGCTCGCTTCGGTCAACGCGAAACTGGCGCTGGAGTGTGGGTACACTTCGGCCAGGAGTGGCGGCAGCCTTTTCAATGTGGATGTCTGGTTGAAGCAGGCGATCGAGCGGGATTTGATTTTGGGCCCACGGATGGCGGCCAGTGGTCGCGAGATCTGCGGTGCAGCAGGGCTGATGGATTGGAATCCCGACTACCGAAAGATTGGTATGGAGGGGCTGGTTCTGCTGATCAATGGTCCCGATGAAGCGCGGAGCGCTGTCCGAAAGCTGGTCAAGGATGGAGTGGAGTGGGTGAAGACCTACCCGACAGGCGACGCAGCGGCTCCCGATGTCAACGATCACCATACGCTCTGCATGACCTTCGAAGAAATGCATGCAGTCGTGTCGACGGCGCACAATCACAAGCTGAAGGTGACTGGGCATTGTCGAGCCAATGAGGGGATTAAGAATGCGCTTCGAGCTGGTTACGATGCCATCGAACATGGCACGTTCATGGACGCCGAAGCGCTCGACCTTCTGCTGGCTCGCGATGTCCCCGTGGTACCTGCGTTGCAATTCGAATGGGCCAGTGTGGAGTACGGCCCACAGTTTGGTCTTTCTCAGCGAGTGATCGATGGGCACCAGGAGACGTTGGAAGCTGGCGCCGCAAGCGCTCGGATGATCCTGCGTGCAGGAGGACGGCTTGGGATGGGCGGCGATTACGGATTCGCTTGGACTCCCCATGGAACCTACGCCAAGGAACTCTCGTTCTTCGTGCGTTATGTCGGCCTGACACCCCTGGAAGTGATCTCATGCGCGACCAAGACGGGGGCAGAGATTTTGGGCAGGGGGGACGAACTGGGGACGTTGGAAGCTGGCAAGCTGGCCGACGTCCTGGTTGTCGACGGAGATGTCCTGGAAGCAATCGAACTACTGGAGGATCGATCGCGAATTCTCGCGGTGATCCAAGGCGGGGTCATCAAGGCCGGAACATTGGCGCCACGGTGGGTGACGCCGATCTCCGGTGCCGGCTGACCAAGGAGTCGATTCACCGCATCACTTGACTTCCAGCATCAGCGGCTTGACGGAAAGCCCATCCCAGGTGAATTGGACCTGAGCGAACTTAGGCGGGCCCAGCAAGCGACCCGACTGTCCTGAAAAACCATACGGCTCTGTCGGTACGCCCAGGGTCTTGTCCAGTTCGCCGTTCGAATTCTCATCGTGGTACACGCTGACGGCCAGCACTCCAGGAGCGATATCCGGGATCTCCCACTTTGCCTTTCCGTCGATGATCTTGGTGGAGCCCTTGTAAATGGCTTTGTTGATGTCGAGGAATTTCAGAGGATCGTCGTAGATGGCGATCATGCAGACGCCTTGATCATTCTTGAATCCCGCAACCTCGATCAGCAGCGGGACGGGAGCGATCCCAGGCTTGGGCGCATACCGGATGGAGGTGGGCTGAACATGGGTGACCTGCTGCCAGTAGATCGCGAAAAACCCGATGGCCAGGACCAGTCCAGCGAAGCCAAGCAGCCAGGGGCCTTGGTTTTCCTGCCATGACCGAATCAGGAATCTTTTGATCATTTCTCAACCTCGCTTACAACTTCACCGCTCGCGGAAGCGATTGCTTGTCGATGCAATGCATCGGATGCGATCTGTCTGAGTGCCGTAAGCCCGCCATCTTGTTCCACTGATGGTGAGTCGACGTGCTTCACGGCGCCAATGCCCGAATCTGCTCCGGCGCGAGAACTCCTTCAAAGACCTTCAATTCGTCCAGATCTCCGATGTAATCGATTCCCAACATGATGGCCGTCTGATCTCGATCCCAGTGAAACTGAAGGGGGGCTTCATACGTCCCTTGGCTTTGGCCGTTCAGATAGAAGACCGCTTTCCCCTTCTTTCCTTCTCCTGCATTGATTCCTTCCACCGTGAAGGCCACATGAGTCCATTGGTCGCGCCCAAAAGGTGGCTTGGCGACCGAAATCATCGGTCGTGAAGCGATGGGCCATGCTTCCCATGCGATGTTCTGCGGATTCCAGAACGTCAGATCCGAAAAGATACCCAGGCGGAAGGCGCGAGGCGAGTCCTTATCGAAATCAACAAAGAATGCAGCATCGTTCCAGGCCTTCTGAGTGATTTGAAGGGGATCGCAGAATCCGGGCTGCAGATCGAGCTCTGGGTCCAGCCGCAGAAAGAGCGAGGCGGTGATCGACCATGGTCCGGATGGAATGGAAAGGTTGTCGCCCCGATAGCAGATGACCTTGGGGGACTTCGATCGAAACTTCAAATAGCCTCCTTGCACCCCTCCCTCAGCAACCCATTCCACCCCCTGGCGATGGATGCCCTCGCGAAACTCTTTGCGGGCCAGTGTGTCGGCCGTGTAGAGCTTGGGATCCCCTTTGGCGGCCGCAGCATCCAGCGAACGATCAAAGGAAGCATGTAGCCGAAGCATGGTGTCGACATCTGGATTCTGGGCGCCGCTGCTAGCTGGGTACAAGACAAACCAGCCCATTGCGATGACCATCCGTTGCCAAAGCCGGTTCTGCCGCATCGAATTCATGGCAATGCACCTTCACAAACTTCTTGAGATACCTGTCTGGGGATCGGTAGAACGGAGACCACCCTCCGCGATCGAATCCAGAAACCTATCTTGTCAACTCATTGTACGACGATTGCTCCGATTCGCGCAGGGAGCCTCTGGCGGGTGTGTTGTTGCTGTGGGAACGATTGGGCGAGCACTGGTGGCCTGTTGGCGGAGGGAGCTGCTTTCACACCCTTTTCGACGGAAGTGGCGAGCCAACCGTGGCTTCACATCGTGTGCAGTAGGGGCTATTTCTCGCCCCTTTTTTCCGGAATTTGTGCCTGGGGCGATGGTATCCACGCCAACGTCAGGCTGCTTGGTTTTTCGCCAAGCCACTACGTCGGAAGCACTGCCGGCAACTCCTTCTTTTGGCCACACCCTGATGACCGTGTCTTCTTGGCGAAGCAGAAGAGTTCCTAGAGTCGAATCGAATCGACGCTGCTAGGCCGTCGAAGGAAGCTCTCGAGCCACGGCAAAGGGGCTTTGGGGCGGGGCGTCGGCGCTTGGTTTCGTCTTGCGTCCCAGGCTCCCTGTAAACGATATATAGAGGAAAATAGAGGAGGGACGTTCCATGGCGATAGGAATGAACCTCCTGAAAGTTCTTGGAATCTCTACTTTGGAGAGTTGGATGCAGGCGCTGGAGTATGCGAAGTCGTTGATTGCGTTTCCCTCGGTGTCGCGCCGGAGCAACCAGCCGGTCAGCCAATGGGTGGCCGATCGCCTGACTCAGATGGGATTTGAGATCGAGTGGTTGACTTTCGTCGACGATTCAGGGGAGACGAAAGTCAATGTCGTTGCCAAGCGGGAACCGACCCGCACGGGCGCCAGTAGCGATGGGGTGGCCTATCTTTGCCACACCGATGTGGTACCTGCAGACGATTGGAGCCTTCAGGGATCGGGGCCCTTTGAGCCGCGAGTCATCGACGATCGGCTATACGGCAGAGGTGCCTGCGATATGAAGGGATCGCTGGCGTGCGCGTTGGCCGCTGCGGAAATGGTGCCGATTCAAAAGCAGATGGGACCGCTTTACTTTGTCTGTACGGCCGACGAAGAAGTGGGGACGGTAGGCGCCAGGCAGGTAAGAGACCAGTCGAAGATTTTTCAGCAGATGCGAGCGACCGAGACCATCGGTTTGGTTGGGGAGCCGACGCGCCTGCAGGTGATCCACGCGCACAAAGGGGGATTTGGAATTGAACTGACTTCGCGAGGCGTCAGCGCGCACAGCAGCACGCGTGATGGAATCAACGCCAACCACCGACTGATTCCGATCCTGCCGATGCTGCTGGAGATCCAGCGCGAATGCGAACAGCGGAGAGACCTCCAAAACTCCCTGTTCGATCCTCCGACCCTCTCTTGGAACATCGTGCTCAGCAATCAGCCGCGCGCGATGAACATCACCCCCAGCACTGCAAAGGCAAAAGTTTTTTTTCGGCCCATGCCCGGTGTCGATCACGGCAGTCTGGTGCAGAGAGTGCAGGAGGAGGCGGAGCGGTTGGGATTGGAAATCGACTTGATCGACAGCACGCCGGCTTTCCATGTCGATGAGGACAGTGAAGCGGTTCATTTCATGCTGGAGTTGACGGGCAACAAGGCGGCAGGCACCGTCTGCTTCACCACCGATGGCGGAATCCTTCAAAGCCTTCCCCACATGGTCGTCTGCGGTCCCGGCGATCTGGCGCAAGCCCATCGTTCGGATGAATACATCGAGTTGTCCCAGCTACAAGCTGGTACCGAAACCTACCGTCGAGCATTTCAGGAGTGGGCGACCTGGAGTCTTGCGCCAGAGAAAGCCGCGTTGCTGGGAAAGCGGCGAAAGATGGCTTGGCCATCCAGCGACGAAGATCCCAACGGCCAATCCATGCAAGGGGCGAAAGCCAACTTTCAGATCCGCCCCTCGACACCCGCCGATCTTTCCGCCGTGCAGGGATTTCTCCAGGGGTTTGTCGAACAAAAGAAGCTTTTGCGGCGAACTCGGGCAGAATTGGCCGCGTTGATCACCAATGGTTTCATCGCGGAGGTAGAAGGAAGAATCGTGGGGTTTTCCGCCATCGAAGTCTATTCACGCAAGCTTGCAGAAGTTCAGTGCCTTGCCGTCTCTAGCGGATTTCAAGGGCAAGGCATTGGAGGTCAACTGGTTCGTCGTTGCGTTGAGCGTGCCAGAGAGAAGGGAATCTTGGAGGTGATGGCGATCAGCGCATCGGATGGTTTCCTGAGGCATTTAGGATTCGATTATTCCCTCCCTGATCAAAAGCGCGCCCTCTTCTATCAATTGCGGAGTCGTGAAGAAATGTATGGTCAGTCGTCGGAAGATGAATGATTTTTGAATTTTTGCCTGAAGGCTCTTGACGATCGTCCTACAGTCATTGCGTAGAACACGCAGGCTGCTTCAATCCTAGGCCGAACGGCTCTGCTGCTGTTTCCGGATGCTACACCGATCGAAGTTCATTGCAAACACACGAGGACGTTTCCATGCTCAAGTTCCTGTCGGTCCTTTCCCTGCTGGCCGTTGTTGCTGTCAGCCCTCTGTTCGCCGAAGATAAGAAGCCAGCCGCCAAGGATATCGTCGGCACCGCCGCAGGTATCGAAGACTTCAGCACCCTGGTTGCTGCCGTCAAGGCCGCCGGCTTGGTCGAAACCCTTCAGGGCAAAGGACCATTCACTGTCTTCGCTCCTACCAATGAAGCCTTTAAGAAGCTTCCTGCTGGCACGGTTGAATCGCTGCTGAAGCCAGAAAACAAGGCCAAGCTGGTCGCGATCCTGACCTACCACGTCGTGCCCGGCAAGGTCATGGCTGCGGACGTCGTCAAGGTGAAGAGCGCCAAGTCGGTTCAGGGCGGTGACATTGCCGTCGAAGTCAAGGATGGTGGCGTCATCCTCAACGGCAAGTCGAAGGTCGTGAAGACCGACGTGGAAACCGCCAACGGCGTGATCCACGTGATCGACCAGGTCATTCTTCCTCCCGAGAAGAAGTAAGCTTCGTCCGCTGACGATTGCTCTATGCGACCCGTGCCGTTTTCAAAAACAGCACGGGTTTTTTTATTGTTTAACATCCCCGCATGCATCGCTGTGCAGTCGATAAAAAATCTCACTTGGTGCCAAATCCGCCACCACCCGGTGTGCAAATCTTCCATCGATCGCCAGGCTGAACTTCGATTTGGCATCGGCCGGGCATGACGGTCGGCTCCCCATTCTCCCCGACCAGCCAGATCTCTCCTACTTGCCCCGGCGCACCACCTGCAGCACCATAGGGGGGCCAGTGGCCATACCGATTGCCGATCATCGTGACGGTCAATCGCTCCAGAAAGAGAAACTCGCGGATCATCCCATCGCCACCTCGCCATTGCCCCTCACCACCGCTGCCGCGACGAATCGCAAAGCGAAGCATTTGAATCGGGTAGCGAGCCTCGAGGACTTCCGGATCGGTCAGACGCGTGTTGGTCATATGGGAATGGACGGCCGAGGCACCTTGGTAACCCTCTGCAGCACCCACGCCGCCGCCAATCGTTTCGTAGTAGCCGAACCGCTCGTTGCCAAACAGAAAATTATTCATCGTCCCCTGACTGGCGGCATGGTTCCCTAAAGCTCCTAAAATCACATCCACCACGCGTTGACTGGTTTCCACATTCCCAGCGGCGACTGCGGGAGAGCTACCGATGGGATTCTTTTTGGAAGGATTCAAAAGACCTGTGGGGAGGGTGAGACGCAAGCAGCGGGACAGGCCGCTATTGAGCGGCAGTTGGTCGGCAATCGAAGCGCGGAGGACAAACTGCGCGGCGGCATGCACAATCGAAGGGTTGGCATTGTAATGGCTGGGGTGCACTTGGGAGGTGCCGTGAAAATCAAGCTCCAGGATTCCTCCAGGTTGCTTGCGAAGGGTGGCGGAGATCACCGTTCCGTCGTCGAGTGAATCGGTCCACTGCATCGTGCGATCGGGAAGTGCGTCGATCCAGCGGCTGGTTTTCTTCTGCACTGCCGCTCTGGCCGCTTCCAGCGATTCTTCGATACGGTTCCAGCAGCATGGCGCCATCCACTCCTGAAGTAACTGGACGCCTCGCTGATTGGCCGCGTGCTGAGCCAGAAGGTCGGCGATGTTTTCGCGTGGGTTGCGAGATGGGTACTTGGCTCGCTCCAGTTGTTGCATGATTGCTGGATGCAGAGAGCCTTTTTCCATCATCGGCTGGGGGGGCAAGATGACCCCTTCGTCTTCCAGGCAGCGACTTCCTGGGGGCATAGATCCCGGGGACATCCCGCCGATTTCCGCATGGTGGGCGCGGTTGGCAACAAGAAACCGCAGAATCCCCTCGGAATCATGGACGGGTGAGACGACGGTGATGTCTGGCAAATGGGAACCGCCGCAGTAGGGATCGTTGGTGAGATAGGAGTCGCCGGGGGGCATGGCGGGAAACGTTTCGACCATCTCGCGCACCGTATCGCTCATCGCCCCCAAATGTACTGGCACATGGGGTGCATTGGCTGCCAGTTGACCATCTGCGGTGAAAATAGCGCAGCTGAAGTCCTTTCGTTCCTTCACATTGACGCTCATTGCCGTCTGCTGCAGCACTCGCCCCATCTGCTCGGCAATCGCCCCTAGGCGAAAGGCCACCACTTCGGGAAGCAGGTTCGCTTCCGACGATCCGGTCGCATGAGCAGGTGTCGTTTCGTGAGTCTCTGGGAGTCGGTGAAGATAGAGGATGCCGGCAGAGTCGCAGTGCGCAGTCCATCCTGCATCGACAATGGTGGTGTGGCCGGACGAAAGTATCAGCCCTGGACCGTCCATGGGGCAATTGGGCTTTAGTTCGCTGCGTTGCCTTACCCAGGCTTCCTGCCACTTCTGACGGGAGAACAGTCGGGTCTTCCGCGTCTCTTTCGGAGCACCCTGGGTGGCTAGCCGGGATGGCAAGGGTTCCGAGGATGGCTGGGGATCGGATGAAGTGGCATGGATGGCTGTCCACTCCACGGGGTGATTTGGGCGAGCGTAACCAAAGATCTCTTGATGCTTCTTCGCGAACGCGTTGCAAGCTTCTTCGACCGAAGCATTCCAGGGGATCAAAAGACCGTTGTCCGACCCAAGGTAGCGCAGTTCCAATTCGACGTTCGTTGTCGCGGGAATCGTTGAATCCTGCCGGCCGAACGTCTCGCGCCACCCCTGGATAGAGGATGCGACGGCCTGGTCGATTTTGGTTTGAACTAGCTGACCTGCATCGGCATCGAGTCGTTGGTGGACCGGGGTCTGTTGTGCATGTTGCAATGTTGCCATCCCCATACCGACGGCGCTCAGCATTCCGGCGTGGGGGGAGTCGATGATGCGGGGAATGCTTAGGATGTCAGCGATTTCACATACGTGCTGTCCGGCGGCTCCACCGAAGCCTATAAGGCTCATCGAACGCGGGTCGATCCCTGCATGAATGGTGGTAGCGCGGATCGCTTCCGCCATCTGCTGGTTGGCCAGCATACGAAAATGACTCGCAAGTCGATCCAACGAAGAAACCGTCCCCTCCAGTTTGTCCCTTTCCTCCGTCGGGCGATTGGCGCGGATCTGTTGTTCGATTTCCAGAAGTCGTTGTGCGGCCATTTGGCGATCGAGCGGAAAAGGAAAGCTAGGCGCATCGACTCGCCCAAGCCACAGATTGAGATCGGTGATGGTCAGTGGACCGCCACGGCCATAGCAAGCGGGTCCTGGATTCGATCCCGCGCTGGACGGTCCGACTCGCAGCGCCACTCCATCAAACCAGCAGATCGATCCGCCACCTGCAGCCACCGTCTCAACCTCCAGGACCGGATGCAGCATCCGCACCTGCGCTTTCGTCGATTCCTGTTGGATTCTAGGTTGAGAGCCTGTGCAGCAGACGTCGGTGCTGGTGCCTCCCATATCCAGGCCGATGGCGGTACCCAGGTCTGCCCATCGCACCAAACCGCAAATGGCGGTGACGCCACCGGAGGGACCGCTGAGCACCGAATCGATTCCACGATACATCTGCCACGGCACTAGGCCCCCTCGACTGTTCATGACAAGGAGTTTGTTGTGGGCGTTGTGATGCCCCACACCGCAATCCAGTTGCTCGGCTAGTCGCTGCAGGTAGTCGCGAATCACCGGCGAAAGATAAGCGTCCAGCACCGTAGTCTCGGCTCGCAGCACAGCCTTGATGCGAGGCGCGATTTGATGGCTGATCGAGACCTGTTGGAATCCGATTCGGTGGGCCAGACGCCCTAGCGCCACTTCGTGTTGGGGATGGCGGAATCCATGCAGCAGGCAGATGGCCAGCGAGCGAACTCCGGAGTCGAAAACCGCCTGCAGCCGGATCGCTGCCTGCTCGAGGTCCAGCGGCTTCAGAATGGCACCATCGACGGCGATGCGTTCGGCTATCTCGACAACGGTTCGGTAAAGCGGTCTGCGTTTTTCGATCTTCAGCTGAAACAGCTCCGGCCTGTCTTGTTCGCCGATTTCCAGCAGATCTCCGAAGCCTTCTGTGGTCACCAGGGCCACCTCGGCTCCCGTGCGCGTCAATAAGGCATTGGTGCCGCGAGTGGTCCCCAGGCGAATCTCCATCGCTGGCAGCGGTGCGTCGGATGAGAGGCCCATCAGCTTGCGTCCAAGTGCGACGGGAGCTTCCCACCGACTGTGGATGGTGTAATCGGTTGCTTCCAGTGCTGGTTGGCTGGAGGTCGGATCCCATACCAGCAAGCTGCCTTGGGATCGAAGGATGGGCCAGCGCCCCAGATGGTTTCGATTCCTATCGAACAGTTCGATCTGACTTCCCCGCCATAGGTTTTCCGGCTCCCCATGGCGAGAGGGATCGGTGAGCTGTCCGGGGCGAATCGATTGGATACTCCCCAGGACCTTACCGCTGCTGAGCATTTTTCCGGAATAGATGCCGCCTTGGGGATCGACGGCGACCCCATCGGTAAAAGTTCCTCCGACATCCACCCAATAGCTCCAACGGCCATCTGTCTGCATCAGTTTGGTTGCTCCTGCCAGCCAAGCGGGACGGCCACTGCCATCGCGACAACCCAGGTCTTTCATCTGGTCCAATCGGAGTAGAGACTCCGTGGCCTTCGACGCCAGAAATATAACGCAACCATTTCCAGGAGAGTATGAGTCGGCGTGACGGAAGGAGTTGGTTTAGACAGTGGGCTGTTGTATCTAGGCAATGGATCTGCAGGGGAGTAGGCCCCATGGTGTAGCAATCTGGAGCCGGTGATGCGCTGCCTGCGGCTTCGAGGAGCCTCTTACCAAGCGGCCTGGAGAATCGAGGTGAGGTCCCCTACGGAAGGTTTGCGGGGACTGACTTCCATCAACCGTTCGATGCGGTGGGACTTCTCCGCAAACGACTCCAACTGCTCCGCCTGCACCCCCAGGTCGCGCAGTCGCATCCGCAATCCGCATTGCCTTCCCAACGCCTCAATTCGCTCGATCGCTTCCCCAGCCAGTCGCTCTTGGGTGCTCGTCCGCGCTCCGAACAGGGTGGCTATCTCCGCCAGCCGCTCCTGTCTGGCTGGCAGCAAGAAGCGAAGAACGTGCGGTAGAAGCAGGCCATTTCCCTCCCCGTGGCTGCAGTGGCACGACGCACCGACTGGATACTCCAACGCGTGAACTAGCCCGACGCCGCAGTTGGAAAATGCCATCCCTGCCAAAAGAGCGGCCCAGGCCATCGCGTCACGGCTTTCGGGAGTGGGATTGGTCAGGACGATCGGCAAATGGGTGGCGATCGCCTGGATGGCTTCGCGGGCAAGCAGATCTCCCAGCGGATGCGATCCTTCGTAGCCAAGATTGCTGGAGGGATCGGACGGCATCAGGCTGAAGTCCTTCGCCGTATAGGCTTCCACTGCATGCACTAGGGCATCGATCCCGCTGTGAGCCGACACCGAGGGGGGGCAGGAGTCGGTTAGGGTGGGATCGACGAGGGCCGCAGCGGGGCGAAGCCAGGGGCTGAGCGTGCTGACCTTGATCTTCTGAAGGGGATCGGTCAGCACTGCAGAGTGAGAAACTTCACTCCCTGTTCCGGCGGTGGTGGGGATGGCGATCAGGGGTAGGATCGGACCGGGGACTTTCTGGAATCCGAAATAGCTCTCTGGCTGGCCGCCATGCTTGAGCACCAGGGCGGTAACCTTCGCGACATCCAGGTTGCTGCCACCGCCAACACCGACGACGCCGTCGTTCTGGTGTTGCCGGCCAAGGGACACGGCATCACGAGCGATCTGGACGGGAGGTTCGGCCGCGCCGCCATCAAAAAGAGTGACCGATTGGCAGTGGTTGTTCAGCGACGCCAGGATTGGATCGAGCAGTCCGGATCGGATCAAGTTTTGGTCGGTGACCACCAGTGGCTTGTGGATCGCTAGTTGCCTCGCTGTCGGTCCACTGAAATGCGATGCACCCCGGCCGAACTGTAGCTGTCCCGCCATCGCAAAACGCCAAACTTTATTGGCCATCCTCGAACTCCCTCCGACGAATCTTCGCCGACCAAACGACCAGAGCGATTCCCGCCATGATGGCCAGCGTTCCGGCGATCCACCACGATGCCGGCAAATGGTCGGTCATTGTGGGGAACCACCCCAGGCTTTCCACCTGCTCTTTGTAGTAGGTTAGCGAAAAGAGAGCGGCGTTGTGGAGCCCATGCACGAGCATTCCTGGGAGGATCGATCCAGTGGCGATCGTCAGCCACGCGAAGGCAAGGCCCAGTATGGTGGTCGGCAGCCAGCGTTCGAGCGCCACAATCTGCCCGACGAACACATGGAAGAGCCCGAAGAGGAGGCCTGACAGTACGATTTTTTGCCATGGCTTCCAGCGCCAAACGCTGCTCAGCAGGAATCCTCGAAAGAACCATTCCTCCGCGAATGCCGGGACCACTGCCGTCCAGAGCATCAGTTGCCACCATGGCAGTTGCAGCAGCTTCTGTCGTTCCAGTTCCACCAAACGCCTTTGGTCTTCAGAGATCTTGATCCACTCCCATCGTTCGCTGAGGAGATAAAACTCAAACGCCAGCATCCAAAGGGACGAGGCGATCAGGAGGCATCCTGCCAGCATCGAAAGAGTACGCCAACCAAAATGGCGCAGCGGAAAGGTAGATGAGATAGCGATGTGGCGCAGGCGGCAATAAAGCGTGGGAGTAAGGAAAAAAAGGAGCAACAGGATCAGGCCATTGGCCGCCAGTCGTTCCCAGGGAGCCCAAGACGTCATGCCCGCTGCAAGGTTGCTGAAGAGAAAAAAGAGGGGATAAAGAACTGCCAGAAGCCCCGTCAGCTGACCTGGTGTTGGACGGAGGGTGTTGCCAAAAGCCTGCCAGGATCCTTCGGAGCCACCTGGGCGAGTCGCTTCACGGCCAAACAGATGGGAGGCCATGAAGAGGGTGAGTGCGGCATAAAGCAGAGTGCTTGCCACCGCGATCAGGCTGGATGCGGGATCGACTGACCCGATCATGATTTCTCGTGCCAGCAGGACCATGTTGACCAGTGGCACCCAGGCTGTCCCAGGGGTCAGGTGGACGCCGGGAAGCAATGTCACCATGCCCGGGGCCAGCGCCATGAGCATCACCGGAATCAGATAGGCCTGGGCCTCCTTGAAGCTTCTTGCGAAGCTGCAAAGGGATAGCAAAATGGCGGAAAAAAAGGTGGCGAAGAGGGCCAGCAAGGGCAGTATCCGAAAGGCCTTTCCTAGCGAGAAGCCCTCATTGCCAAGCAGTGCCCTTCCGATTCCAGAGACGGAAAGCGTCATCCACATCGCGACCAGATTGGCGATGGCAGTCAGGATGGCGACCAGGACGACGGCGCCATACTTGCTGAGCAGGATTTGAAATTTTGGAGTTGGAGTCGCGATCAGTGCTTCCATGGTCCCCCGTTCCCGCTCGCCAGCCGTCAGATCGATCGCCGGATACACAGCTCCCGTGATCGTCATCAGAAGGAGGACCAGTGGGATGACCGTAGCAAGGCCGACCGAAAGATCCCGACTGCTTTTCCGCGCGACGGCGTTCCACTGCACATCAGGCCGCCATTTAGGAAATCGCTTCTTGATCTCCAGCTCGTTCACATCATGTAGCACATCTTCCAGAAGCTGCAGACCCTGCTCGCTGATCGGATCCCCCTTGCGATAGTCGATCTGCAAGTCGGTCGCTCGCCATGCCTGTCGCTGATTTGGATCCTCGGGTGCCGACGTCGATCGAACGACCAGATCGATCGAGCCATTTTCGAGAAAGATGGTGGGATCGGTGATCGCCAGCTGCAGGTCAAAGGGGCTCTCTGGTGCCTCCGACTTTTCCCCGTCTTCCTCAGTCGGACGTTCTTGTTGGCGCTCCCAGCGATACGCGCTGCTGGATTGAATCATTTCCACCAGTTGTTCGGCATCTTCCGGGGTCGCGACGGCGATCCGAATTTTCGTCGATGGCTTTCCGGACAGCCCTGATGTCACCACCAGACGCTGCAAGGCCAAGCTGAGGATCGGATAGACGATCAGGGGCATCAGAATCAAGGTCGCGAGGGTGCGTCGATCCCGAAGCGATTCACGGACTTCCTTTTGAACCAGTCGCAACAATCGACGCAGCGACCAAGAAGCTGCATGCGTCATCGGTGTTCCGCCTGGAGAAAATTGGCAGGGCGGCTGAGCAGATCGAGGAAAATGTCTGTCAGGTTGGATCTGCCTGTGCGTTCCTTGAGTTCGGAAAGGCTACCCTCCATTTGCATCTGTCCCTCGTGCAACAAACCAAATCGATCGCAGAGTCGTTCTGCCTCGTCCAGCCGATGGGTCGACAAGAGCACCGACTTTCCAAGTCGCTTCAGATGGCCGATGAAGTCGAAGATGGTCCGACTGCCGACGATGTCCAGCCCCCGTGTCGGCTCATCCAGCAAAATCACCGGGGGATCGTGCATCAGCCCCCGTGCGAGGATGACGCGCTGCCGCTGACCTGTGCTGAGCGTATTGCAACGTTGATCCAATAGTCGAGTGATTCCCAGCATGGCCGAAAGCTCAAACAGTCGGCTGTGCGCCAGTGGCGGGTCGATGCCATAGAGATCGCCAAAATAAAGGAGCATTTCTTTTGCGGTCAGCCAGGGGTAGACGCCATCGTTGGTCGAGATCATGCCGATCTGGCTGCGGAGTTCGGCACTGTTCTCCTGAGAACTCTTTCCGTCGATGGAAACTGTCCCTTGGTCAGGTTCCAGCAGGCCCATCACCATCCGCAATGTCGTCGTTTTGCCTGCCCCATTGGGACCGAGAAGACCGTAGACTTCCCCCTCGCGCACATGAAAACTGACATCTCGAACCGCTTCAATCCACCTTCCTTTGGTAGCGAAACGTTTGACCAAGCCATCCGCGACGATCATGGTGCCTACCGCAGCCTTCCTGAGAAACGACGTCGTCGTGTGCGACCCGACCATTGGTGAGATGAGAAGGTGTGCGGTCGCAAAAGCAATTCGCGATCAAAGGGTCATGATGGACTATATCGAGGCGGCAAATGCGCTTCGACAACGCTCCATGGCTGAGGGCGTTGGCTTTTGGGGTGTCTGTTAGGGTACTGGAAACGGCTTGGTATCGCCTAGAGTCATACGACGCTGCCATCGCAAAGGTTCGGTGGCTGGGGAGCGGATGCATCCCTGGAGTTTGGATTGTGCTGTCCAATCCGGTTTTCCCGGCTAGTCGGGGGCGTCGAGCGGTCTGGAGGGCGTTCACGATTTTCATTGAGCCGCTTACACTGATGTTTGGTTCGGTGATCGATAGTTCCTGCGGTAGGGGAAAAGGGCCATGGGGGGGATGGAATTTGAGTTCCAGAAACTGCTGGATCTGGGGGAAGATGCCACCGAGTACCGTCTGGTGACGGCCGACCATGTGGAATCGCTTTCCTGGCGAGGGGAACGATGGCTGGCGGTGCATCCGGAGGCGCTGCGGCTTTTGACCTCTCAGGCGTTTCACGACATCAACTTCTTCCTTCGTCCGGCGCACCTGCGTCAAGTGGCGTCGATTTTGGACGATCCCGAGGCATCGGAGAACGATCGCATGGTGGCTCTTACCATGCTGAAGAATGCCGATGTTTCGAGCGCTGGCGTGCTACCGTTTTGCCAGGATACCGGAACGGCGATTGTCATGGGAAAGAAGGGAGGACGCGTTGTCTCGGCGGGGGATGAGGAGGCGATTTCGCGAGGCGTTTTCCATGCCTACACCGAGAACAATCTTCGCTACTCCCAGAATGCGCCGTTGACGATGTGGGAGGAGAAGAATACGCAGACCAACCTACCTGCGCAAATCGACCTGATGGCCGTCGACGGAGACGAATACGAGTTGCTGTTCATTGCCAAAGGGGGCGGTTCGGCAAACAAGTCGTTTCTTTACCAAGAGACGAGGGCCATTTTGAATCCGAAGCGGCTGGTCGATTTCTTGACGGAAAAAATGTCGACACTGGGCACTGCTGCCTGCCCTCCCTATCATCTCGCTTTCGTGATCGGAGGGACTTCGGCAGAGTCGACGATGAAGTTGGTGAAGCTAGCGTCGACCAAATACCTCGATGCGCTGCCGACAACTGGCAATCGATTGGGAAGAGCTTTCCGGGATGTGGAGCTGGAGGAGCAGCTGCTGGAGCGAGCCAGGCAGACCGGGATCGGGGCTCAATTTGGCGGCAAGTACTTTGCGCTGGATGTCCGAGTGATTCGCCTGCCACGACATGGAGCGAGTCTGCCGGTGGGGATCGGCGTCTCCTGCAGCGCCGACCGACAGGCCAAGGGGAAGATCACGCGCGACGGGGTGTTCTTGGAAGAGCTGGACCGCAATCCGATCCGCTGGATCCCGGAATCGCTTCGGCATCGCAAGGATGAGACGGCGGTACGCATCGACTTGAATCAACCGATGGACCAGCTGCGGCGTCAGCTATCTAGTTATCCGATCACCACGCGCTTGCTACTGACCGGGCCCATCGTTGTGGCTCGCGACATCGCGCACGCGAAGTTGCTGGAGCGTGTGGAGGCGGGGCAGCCGTTGCCAGAGTACTTCAAGCAGCATCCTGTTTATTACGCGGGGCCTGCGAAGCAGCCGCCTGGGATGCCCAGCGGATCGTTTGGCCCCACGACGGCCGGTCGGATGGATAGCTACGTCGATCGTTTCCAGTCGCTGGGTGGAAGCTTGGTGATGATCGCCAAGGGGAATCGAGGCAACCAGGTGACGGAAGCGTGCAAAAAGCATGGCGGCTTTTACCTGGGTAGCATTGGAGGCCCAGCGGCGATCCTGGCGAAGGAAAATATCAAGCGAGTGGAGGTGGTGGAGTTTCCCGAGCTGGGGATGGAGGCGATCTGGAAGATCGACGTGGTCGATTTTCCCGCGTTCATTCTGGTCGACGACAAGGGGAACGATTTCTTCGCCACCGTTGGCACCGGCGGCTGTGCGCACTAACAGAAGAAATCAAAAAGGCTTGATCCCTTGGACTCCATCGCATGAAAGTTTTGTAGGTCCGTTTGTGTCGTAATCGAACCCTATGAATCAGTCTCCAAGTGCCAAGGACACGACGATGCGATAGCCCAGGGCGAAGCCCTGGGGAAATTTGATCCAAGCCTAGCATGTATTGCAGTCATTGGGGACGTCACGCTTCTTAAATCCATCGCCGGATTCATGGTACTCGTTATTGTCATGCCGTGCCCCTCTGGGGCAAATGGTGAGAATCGGATTGCGGGGCCTGCGACCCAGGGGTGTTTCATCGGTTAGTGCATTGCACACCGGAATATGCGTTGTGCATAAGCGATATAGAAAAAAGCCGTTTATTCTGCAATTCGGTGGCGCCAAGGCCTCCCACTGCCACACTGCTTTCCATTCCGGAATTGCGGCTCAATCTAGCTGTGCTGCGCGATCCGTACGGGGATGTTTGATGATCGTATCGAATCAGGGGCAGCGGAGCGACCGCAACCGACACAAGGTTCAGATGGAGCAGGAAATAGGTGGCGTAGAAAGCACCCGATGTAGGGTGATTTCCTAAGGGCATATTGACTCGCGGTAGTCATCCATTAGGGTAAACCTCTAGAGAAGGTACTGGCAACCTAGCTACCGATAGAGATTCGGCCGGAGATTTTCACGATGAGCATCATTCGTCGCATCGCTATTTTTCCTTTACTTGTCATTCCATTTTTCTGCCTTGGGATGGCTCGTCCACTTTCTGCTGCTGTTTACAGTGTAGAACTGGATATCGCGAAGTTTGGCTTCCTGGGACAATCGGACGTACCGTTATTCGGAGCGGTCGCTTCGGCTCCTGTTGCAGCGACCAATTCGTTCGTCTATTTGCGGAACCTCTATCCAGCAATCTATGGAAACGGTCTGACAGGGGGCGATTTAGCGAGTTGGATTAGCACAGCGCAATTGCTGGGTTCATCGCTCTACATGGACACGATTTCGAATCAAACGACCTACAATCGTGATGCGGTCCATGGCATGAGAGAATACATGACGCAGAAGTCACCTCCCCCTAATGGTTTCTATGGCGAGGTGGTCATCGTGGATGGTCAAGACTGGACGATTGCTCGCCCGCAGCCCAGTGGAGTGCAAACAGTTTTTCCTACGTGGCAGTTTCTCTATTCTGCGCTATCGCGTCGAGAGTCTCCGATCATCGATGTTTTTTTCCCAACACAACCCAACAAGCGCCGATCGGTGACGCTAACAAGTTTTCATTGGAATGATCTGGATGGTGATCTATGGATTGATTTAGGTGAAGAAGGGGTCATCGACTTCATCGATCCTCTTGATCCAGCCAACGATACGAAGACGGCGCCCAAGAGGAAGTATGGAAAGATTTACGAGGAGGCGTTGCCACCTGGATCTCCCGGAAGCCGTAGATTGCGATTTGAGTTTCTGAGCGATGGGTATTCACCATTCTCAACCGACGATGCGTTCATCAGTATGGCTTTTGTGGCGCGCGATCCAATTCCTGAACCAGGATCGACAGCGATCTGGGGATTCAGTTTTCTGGCAGGGTGGGCCTATCGCAGGCGTTGCACCCGCGCAGAGAAGGTATGAATCAAGCCGACAAAATCATGTTTTTCGGTCGAATTGCTTTCGACAACAATGTAGACAGGGAGCCCTTTTTTCTAATTCAAAGTGTCAGTAGCCCTCGGAGTGCTGATTCCAGATACTGCGAGAAAGCATTGAAAGGCTATCGAGCCTCAAAGTGTGAGTGGTGGATCCTGGCGAATTCGAGAGCGGTTTGCTGCCGCCAATACTGGCAGGTCGCTAGGGATTCGTTTGGCTGAGACTGGAGTCCAGCCTCAGGGAGCTAGCTCCCTGACCGTTCGTTTGCAACGTCTGAGCCACGCGGAAGCCGCGAAGTGAGTTTCTTTCCGTCGGAAAGGCCCCGAATTTTTCTGTTGCGACCGATTGGTTGTCGCAAAGGCTTGCTGGACTGTCCCAGTGGCCTCCGCGGAAGCATTTGGGCCCCGAAGATGTAACCTCCTGGGATTCTCTTCCTTCATCCTCATTTTCTGTTGAGAATCGATCATCAAGCCATTCTGAAACGTTACCATCCATGTCAAAGAGCCCGTTGGCGTTCGGCCGGAGTTGTGCTACGGGATGCCATATGTTCCCTGCATTTTCGCGATACCACGAGTATCGGTGGAGCAATGTCTCATCATTTCCGTGGCCAAAGCGATAGTGCGAAGCATTCGAGGCTAACTGCCATTCTGCCAGGGTTGGAAGACGTAGACTGGATTCTTCCGCCGATCTTGGCTGGGTAGCGGCGGGAAGAGAGTCCGGATGGCTTGGCTCTTGTTGCTGGAATCCAGCGCCGCGGGAGAACCAATGCAGGCAATCGGTGGCTTCCAGCCAGTTGGTCCTTACCACCGGCTCGTCTGGCGCTAGAGGGCTGCGATTTCGAAAGTTCTGTAGCCCCAAGATCTCCCTGCGCCGGGCATCCCCATCAACTGGACTGAACCAACGCCAAGGGACTTCTCGATCGCTGATGGCGAAGGGCGGACCGGGTGTTGACTGGTGCGACTGATTCGAATGACTGGTGCTAGGCGGATAGAAGGCAATCATGGTGATATGGAATGGTGATCCCAAGTCAATCGGTTCCAGGTTACCCGACGGCGAGTCATCAACGATATCCGGAAGCCCTTGCATTTTCTTCGGGTCGATTTCCAGAACGTACCATTGCCGCCAGCCAGTTGGATCGTACGGCAAAGGATGTGAATCAATGGCTTGGACCTGAAGGGTGCGGCCCCATCGTCGGAGCAGCCAGCCGGTTGCACTGTGTACAGACCGACTGGGGTGGTTTCGGTAGATCGATACCAGTTGCTGGATTACGTTGTGGTCTTGGCTTTGAGGCACGTGTTCGGACGGTAATTCGCCCAGGACCAGAAGCAGTGCATACAGTTGCAAGTCATGGCGCAATCTAGCGTTTTCCTCGCGAGGGATGACAGCATTACTGAAATGCTCCAGTGCACGAAAAAAGGCTTCTGGCCTAGCGAAACGTCCCTCTAGGCAATAGGCCAGCAGAGCTACCGTATCCAGATGTTGTGGATCGTCCGGAAGGACATCGATGGACAAGTTAGAATTCAACTGGAAGTGTGAAAGGCCCGCAATCCACTTGCGTGCCTTTTTCTTAGAGGAAAACTCTGCTCCTGCTTGATCGTAATCCAGTGGCGTTTCCTGCCATTCCTCCGCCAGCTTGTCTAGTGCCGGAAGCCCCAAGGATTCGCAACGATCGAGGGCAGCGTGGAAAATATGGGGGTGACCTTCCAACAGGACTTCGACCAAGGTGTCGAGATCGCGACCGGCGTGTGCGAAAGCAAGCTGGGAAGCCGCTAGCCATCTGTTTTGGTCGTGGGGCCCACAGGACCGCAGAAGTTTCAGGGCAGGGGATCGCAAATGGTGAGATACCGGACGCAGCATCTTCTCCCATTGCGATCGATCGTGCTGTTCCATGGAAGCCAAACTCAAAGCCACGCGATCGGCAAAGTCGCTCCACTCAGGCGATTCAGGTGCGATTCGCGCCAAACCGGCCGCTGCCACCATCATCTTCCGTGAATCGCCATCTCTCATGGCTTTCCACCACGGGTTTGCAATCGCATCGGCGAATGGAATGAGTGCATCGATCAGGCTTGGAATCTCTCGAACATCGGCATCGAGAATTCTCTGAGCCAAAGGCGGTGCCTGCAGCGGGTCTCCTGGGAGCAAGGCAAGGCGAACGCGTGTTTCCAAGGGGGAGCCGGCCGTCAGAAGCAATTGCTTTTTCAGGCTTCCTGCAAATCGCTTGGGTTCCGCCCCAATCGACGCGATGGCTTGTTGTATGTGCGTCGGTTCCGCTTCCAATAGTCGATCCACCATCATCTGAGTCGTCCGGTCGTATCCCCGAATCGCCATCGCAATCGAAGCGACCATGGCAACACACAGTGCCAGAACCGCGGCGCTTCGCGTGCAATAGAAGCGATTGGATTGCTGCATCAATTGGCGTTCCTCTTGAGTCCACAGGGACGGCGAAGTCCAACGGTGAACCATCAGCCATTCCAGAAAGGTCGGCAGAAACCGGGGTTCCTGTCTCTCTTTCCACATCGAAGCCCGTTCTCTCAGCAAGATTCCAGCCCGACCTCGCGCCGTCTCCTGCTGTTTGAGCGCGCACCACTCGCGTAGCGAGGGTACTAGGTAGTCGTGTGTCAGTTGATAAGAAGAGCCGATGGAAAAGCTGGAGCCACTTTGGGAGTCGGGCGCATCGGGGCCATGCTGCTCCATCTCTGCCCGCAAAGGCTCCGAGGGTGTGATCAGCTTGAGCCTTCGATCGAGCAAGGCAATCAAGGATTGGAATTCGGCAGGGCGATTCTCGTATCCGCTGGCCAGAAGAAGTTCTTCTCGGCTCTTTTTCGCACCGCGAATGGTGCTGAGGCGATCGGGCAGAAGATGTTGAAGGACTGCGCGAGCGGCCTGCATGTGGGCCTCATTTTCGGGGTGGGATTGCTGGCCGCAGAATGTATCTTCCAGGTACTTGACCCCCAGTCCGGAAAGGCCACCGATCGTTTTCAACTCGCCTAAAGTCCATGGCCTGTCCGACATCATCAACGCAAAAAGCGATAATCGAACACTGACGACGCGGCCATCTTCAGCGAGTCGTTTGACCGACTCCCGAACAAAGCTTCGCTGATCTTCGTTGAGGGGTGTTTCACCTTGGAGAGGGAAAGCGCCGTATGCTCTACCAAGCCATTCCAGAACGCGCTCCGCATGGGCAGTTGAAAAGAGGTCCATCGCTGCCAAGTTTTCACCTTCCACAAGAGGTACTTCGACCTTGTGAAGCAATCTTGTTAAGGGAATCCAGAAGTCATCACGAACCACAATCAACGCCTGAAGACTGTGGCCATCACACTGTCGCAACGTCTCCGTCAACAGCCTCCAGGAAGTCTCGTCACTATCATGCAGCCATTGCTCTATCTGATCTAGTACCAGTACAACCTTCGAGTTGCTTCGCTTCTGAAACATATTCCGAATCTGTAGCATCAGATCGGGAAGGCTGATTTCTACTTTTGGGTCTTGGATCAAGCCACGAAGTGACTGGTCGAGAGAGGTAATCAAGGGGCGGTCATAAGCATCCAGATAGACAACCCTAACATAGTGGGGCAGTAGGGGAATGACTCCAGATTTCAGGAGTGAACTTTTCCCAGATCCGCTTGGCCCATAAAGGACTCCAACAGGGAAGGCACGATGTGCCTCCAAGGACTCCAGTCGCAGCTTCCAAAATCGAATCGACTCCGGAAGCCCCATCCGATCTCGGGGGCCAGGCAGGAGTGACGGAAAGAAATAGGCATCTTCACGGTCGAAGGATCGGAGCCCTTTTGGAATGACTGGGAGCCCGGCGCTGAGCAAATTCTCGACGGCAGCGGCCGTGGTCGATAGGGCAGTGCCTACCGGCCGGTGGTTGGGGTCTAGTGGATTCCTACCGATTGGTTCACAGGAGTATCCATTTGCGTCAACTTCTAGCACTTCGCGGCAATGGACTAAATCCGACAACAGATCGATCGCCGACGAGTAGCGATCACTCTGTCGTTTCTCTAGGCACCGGCCGACGATGCGTTCCAGTTCATGGGGTGTTTCGGGCCGCAATTGACGCAAGGTCGTTGGTTCGCGACAGCAGATCGATTCTGCTAAATCGGCCGCCGAGTCGCCGAGGAATGGCCTTTTGGCGGCCAGCAGTTCGTAGAGCACCACACCCAGACTCCAAATGTCACTTCTAGCGTCGATGCGATGCGATTCTCCTCGTACCCTTTCTGGCGACATGTAGTGGGGGGAGCCTGAGGGATCGTGATGACCAAGTTTTCGTTGGTCATCGTGGATCGCTAATCCGAAATCGGCAATCCGAGGATGCTGGCGATCGTCCAGCAGTAGGTTTTCAGGTTTCAGGTCGCGATGGTAGAACCCCTTCTGGTGAGCGTATGCGACGGCCTCCACAACCTTCGTCATCAATTCCAGAACTGTCGTCACTGAAAGCCCATTGGGCGAGGCTTTTAGCAAATCGCGAAAATTCGTCCCCTCAATAAACTCCTGCACCAGGACCGGCGTCTGATGCTCAACGAATACATCGTGCAGAGTCACGATTCCGGGATGCCCACCTAGTTTCGCGGTGGTCCTGGCTTCGTTTGCAAATGGCTCGCACGCTGCAGCATCTGCAAATCGATCGTGGCGAGGTACTTTGAGAGCGACTTGGCGGTCGAGCTGTGGATCGTGCGCGAGATAGACGGTTCCAAATCCACCTCGGCCAATTCGCCGGATGATGCGATACCTACCAAATGACTCGGGGTGCGAAGCCGCAGGCGTCGGCTCAGGGGATGCCCCGCCTTCGCTGGTTCCGATCTCTGGTTCGGTGGGCGACGAGAAGTTTCCGACCGGGAACGCCGCATGAATCACATCCGCAAGCTGAGGGAACCGTTTTAGGTAATCTGCGGGACGTGTCAGTTCTAGCGATGCGCCCGTAGCCGCTAATTCCTCCAGCAGAAGTTCGTACATGAGAAGAGCTTGTGCATCGGCGGGAACCCTTGGCAGATACTCTTCGATCCTCGGGGAAGTACCTGCGAGGATTTCCCTAGCGAATTCGCGAATCAAAGGTTCAACTTGCCGCCGCAGATTCGACGAGCAGGCTCGAACGAACTCCGGTTCCCCATCGCTCATTTCAGCGCCTCGGGTGTCCAGAGCTTACGGATGAAGGCAAGATTACGTTCCACAGTGCGTAGACTGAGCGACAATCGCTGTGCGATTTCGCTGTTGGAATAGCCGGATAACTTGGCTTGAGCGATTTGGGAGAGAACCGGATCGAACGACAGGGTCGCCAATCGCTCCGTCAGTTGCTCCGCGCAGAGTGCTGAAAATTCCGCCGTCGGTTCGCCACCAACCACCTGCTCCATTGCACGCCCCTGCAGGGAATCGGTATCGGCGAGTTCCGATTCCCGGAAAACGCGCCAGCCCCCTCTCTTGGATGCAAGCTCTTTTCGCCGCAAGGAAACTGCTTCCCGTTCGGTAAGCATCACGAGGATTTGCCATAGATCTTGTCGGTCCTGAAGGTCCGGAAAGCGATTCTGTTCGATCCCGATCAAGAGGTCATGGAACACGGAGTTGGCGGCGTCGTTTTCATCCGCTAGACGCCGTGGTACCGAACCGATTCGGGCGCGTGCCAGTCGGACCAGTCGGGTCACGTACCGGATCCAAAGTTCCTGCGCAGCCGATTGGTCGCCCGATTTAAGAAAGGCGATCCAGCGGGTAACGGAATGTTCGTCATTATTTGAAGAAGATTGGGAGTCGCTCATAGATTCCCATTCTAGTGTCCATCATTTACCCGTCGCAACGCGTTTCCAGGCGGTTTCGGGTTCTGCTGCCACTTGGTAAGTCCTGTGGAATGCTGCAGGTATCAATTACTTCCACACAATCCTGATTTGCTCCAGCAATTCCAGTGCAAGGAAAATCCGGGTTCTCTAATTTCAATCGCGTGGCAGCGTCGGAATCCAGTCTGTGGATTGAGTGAAGAAATTCGTGATAAAGAGAGATCGCCCTGCCATGACATTGTCTCTGCTGCCAGGAATCAATGAACTGTCCCATGCATTGATTCCCTGTCGACTTTCGCTCACTCCCGTCGAGCTATCTAGAATATGTCGAATGAATCACGTTTTGCGTCGAAGAGTGCGAGCCAGAGGTAGGGCCAAAGTCGCTAAGCAGAATACCGAAGAAGGCTCCGGGACGTGGTTGGCCTCCACTTGGAGTGACCATTCGCTGAAATCATTACCATAAGTCGGAGAACCAGATGGATTGACGCCGGTTGGTACTTTCCTGCCGAATAGTGTCGCTACGATAATATCCATGTCGTCGCCATGCATTTTATTTGCAATGGTCAAATCACCCGTCGTACCATTTGGCCTACCAAAAAGTGGATTGCCAGATCCATCCATTCCCAAGTCCCTGAGCTTTACTCCATTGTTAGGGTTCTCTCCTGGATGTGGTGCGATATGGTGAGTGACCCAAATATCTTTTGCGATTACGCGATCGATAGGAAAAAACAAGACACCGGTATCTAAATCGATTTTAAGATCGATGGACCAGAGAGGTGGTCCTGCTAAAGCAGATCTCGCAAAGATCTGTAACCGAAATGGATTCTCCGCAACCATTTTTCCGTCAGGATAGATCGATGTGAAACTGATGTTAAAGTGTGTCTCAGAAGCAGATCCAATAACCTGCAGTTGGTAGTTTTTGACAACGCCAAGATGAGGCCAGATGTCATCTGATCCGCCGTTTACTAGACCAAGATTTGCTGGTGCACCTCCATTGTATTGGCCTTCGAAAATGATAGCCGCCTCGGATGACTTTGGCGGAAGGCAGGCCAACGCCCAAAGGAGACTGAAGGATGTAGTAAAAATTGAAATAATTTTTTTGATCCGAATCGGTGAGTTCATGCAAGAATTCATAGCTGCAATGGGCTCCATTAGATATAGGTCGAAAGCGGAATGGACTAAATTGTTATTTTCAGAGTTTCGTCCGTGAGGTGATTCTTCACTGGTGAGCAAGCAAACAGACTGCTTCAGCTTGGCAGGTGTGTTTCGTTGCTCAAGATTCGGACATCGCCTCTTAGATGGCAACTTGATGCCCCGGCGTGTATTCGCTTTGATCGCGTTTTCGGACTTGTTGCATTCATTCGAGGTCTTACCGTTTGCTAGGGCGCTCATCTAAGCAGTCTTGGGCGTTGCTTTTTTCGAAGAAATCGATAAATATGGAATCCGGTATTTTGATGACTTGGGAGGATGGGAAGTCATGGTTGAGCGAGCCTCTAAAAGTGATCGTATTCTTCGATCGTCGCCGTCCACGTGAACTTTTTCAGACACATCCCCCCAGATGCTCACTCGCAAACGGCGGGGGCTCACCGCCAAGTTTTTTAGAAAATCGCAAGGGGCTGTTTTTTTCCGAAGCAATTACGCGGTCGGTTCAGCCTGGGTTCCCGGCACCGTGCTGGTAAGGTTGCCTTTGTTGATAAGACCGAGGATAGGCTTGACGCACGCGAAGTCGCGAAGGCGCGAAGAAGGAGAAGAGGTAGATATTGGATTGGCAGAAGGCCAATGCGATCAGTCGAAAGGGGGCAATTGCGAAGACTCCCCGGTCAAGGAGATGCCTGGATATCGAATGATCCATCGCAATAGTCGACGGTCTATACGCATGACTTCGCGTCTTCGCGCCTTCGCGAGAGCCATCGATCGGGCAAGGCTGAGGGATTGACGCACGCGAAGTCGCGAAGGCGCGGAGAAGGAGAAGAGGCAGATATTGGATTGGCAGAAGGCCAATACGATCGGTCGAAAGGGGGCAATTGCGAAGACTCTCCGGTCAAACAGATGCCTGGATATCGATTGATCCGTCGCAATAGTCGACGGTCGGTACGCATGGCTTCGCGTCCTCGCGCCTTCGCGAGAGCCATCGATCGGGCGAGGCTGAGGGATTGACGCACGCGAAGTCGCGAAGGCGCGAAGAAGGAGAAGAGGAAGATATTGGATTGGCAGAAGGCCAATGCGATTGGTCGAAAGGGGGCAGTCTCGAAGACTCTCCGGTCAAGCAGATGCCTGGATATCGATTGATCCGTCGCAGTAGCCGACGGTCTGTACGCATGGCTTCGCGTCTTCGCGCCTTCGCGAGAGCCATCAGTCGGGCAAGGCTGAGGGATTGACGCACGCGAAGTCGCGAAGGAAGAAAGTCCGGACACCGCTGCAGGGTAGCACCGTTTAGACGCGTGGTGGGCCAAGAAGGGTGTGGAGGTAGTGGGGGAAGTCGGTCATGTCGCTGGGTGGGTCCGGGCCGATTACCAAGGGACCCTTTGGTCCTTCCACCAGCCGACCATGGCTGCCGCGGACCAGGGATGCATCCAGAGGGACGACGTCCATGCGATAGCGAAAGCCTAGCTTCTTCTGCAAGAGCCTTCCCGCAGCTCGCAGGTTGCTGGTCATGAATAGTTCGGCGGGATCGTATCCTGGCTTTCGGTGAATATCGACCGTCCTTGCGAAGTCGGGTGCTGCTGCATCTTCCATCCAGAAGGGGTAAGCAAACCAAGCATCTGGCTTGGCCACCGCGATCCAATCGCCGCTGCGTGGATGATCCAATTGCAGTTCTCCGGGGGCAGCAACAAAATCGACGCCATCGATCGACTCCACCAAGCGTCGGACTGCCAAGCGATCTTCACCTGGTCGGACGTAGATGTGTGCTACCTGATGGTCGACCACCGCAAAGGCTCGGCAATCTCCCGGAATCAGCATCTCACCAAATGGTCCTTTTCGAATCTCCAGATAGCCCGCCTGACGCAGAGCCCTCTGGAGATAGACCGGCAGGCGCACGGGAGTTAGCCCGTACTCGGAGACGACGATCGGGATCGCCCCGATCGACTCCGCCGCGTCCAGCACCTCACCCGCACAGCGATCGAGTTCGGCCACCCGCTGAGGATCGTGGATGTCGAGTCGTTGAAAGTCGTAATCGAGATGCGGCAAGTAGACCAGCGTCAGTTGGGGCCGCTGCTCACGCAGCACCAAACTGGTCGCCTTGGCGATCCACTGAGTGCTGGCCAAACCCGCTTTTGGACCCCAGAAGGCCCAGAAAGGAAATGCTCCCAACCGCTCTGTCAGCCGACAACCGGTCTGGTCCAGGATGTCAAAGACCTTCGAGCCGTCGCAGCCATAATGGGGTTTGGGGGTCGCACTCCAGGTCACTGGGGCGTGCTGGTTGTACCACCAGAACATCTTGGCGGTGGGATAGCCTTCGTAGAATTTTTCTCCCTGGACTAGATGATTCGACTGTTGCCAGAACCGGATCTCTGCCGTATCGCGGAAGTACCATCCATTGGCCACGATACCATGCTGATTGGGCGGCTTCCCCGTCAGCATGGTCGCTTGGCAAGTGGAAGTGACTGCGGGGGTCGATCCTCTCCATGGTCTGGCCGCTCCGCAACTTGCCAAACGCGGGGCATATGGAAGGAGTTCTTGGGTGAGACCGACTGCGTTGAGAACGACGACGTTTGCCATCTTGAAGTGTTTCGCTGAAGTCTTTGGGCGATATCAGCCCGGGGGCCATTTCATGCGGCGTCCGCTGAGCAGATGGAAGTGGAGGTGCATGACGTCTTGCCCGCCATCCTTGCCGCAATTGACTACCAGTCGATAACCAGATTCCGCACAGCTCAGTTGGCGAGCCACGGTGCGGACGACGCGATGCAGATGCCCCAAAAGTGCGTCGTCTTCATCGCTGGCATCTTCCAGACTGACGATCGGCTTTTTGGGAATCACCAGAACGTGGATGGGAGCTTGCGGGTTGATGTCGTGGAAGGCGATTGCCAGATCATCTTCGTAGACAATCTTGGCAGGGATTTCCTTTCGAATGATTTTCGCGAATACCGTTTCCATGCGATCGATTCCCCCCCAGGTCTGAGTTTTCCGCAGCGGGGCGTCTAGCGACGCGCCCCTTGGCTTCATTGTGCCCGGCATCGTTGGGGTTGTCGACGTGTCAACCGGCGGGAACCTCTCGGGACTGTCGGATGTCCTCTTCCAGCGTTTCCAGTGGGATCCAGCGGTCTTCGCGATTTTCGAAGTCGAACCACAACGAATCGTCCTCGACGGCGGGTGCTTCCTGTGGCCGCAGGGCGATCGGCTCCAAAACCTCCGGTTCGGGTAGCGCTTGCTGCGCCGGTCGGTGAGGTTGGTAGATTTTCGCTTCTCCTGGTTCCCCTTGAACCGGCAGGACGCGCACTTGCACGTCGATTTGATGGAACATCCGCATGATGTGCTCGTGGCAGGTGAACATGATGACCTGGTGCCCCATCGCGGCGAAATCCTTGAGGACCTGGGCCGCCAGTTGGGCTCGGTGGCTATCAAAGTTGACCAGGACATCATCGAGCACCAGTGGCACGGCGACCCCGCGGCGGGCAAAGGCGGATGCGAGCGCCAAACGCAAGGCGATAAAGACCGCTTCGCGGGTTCCGCGGCTGAGCACTTCCAAGGGAAGTGCCTGGCCGGTCTGGTTGTCGATTCGCAGCTGATTCTTGCCCAGTTGGGTCCAAATCCGCGTGTATTTTCCGCCCGTTAGTTGCTTGAGGAATCCCGAGGCTTCTCGAAGCGTCTCCGGTTGACGCTGGGTTTCGTAGACTTCGCAGACTTGTTCTAGCATGCGATGGGTGGCGGCGAGAGTTTTCCACTTCGACCTTCCGAGCTGGATCTGCTTCTCCAGCGTCGCCATTTCCAGCTGGACCTCGGCCAAGCGGCGATCGCTGGCCAGCGTCTTCATCTCCTGCGATACCTCGCCCTGCCGCTGCAGCAGCTGATCGACACGGCTGCGGGCCTGTTGCATTCGGTGCGTCAGCGATTCCCAGCGTTTCTCCAGTTCGTGGCGGTGTTCTGGGGAGAGCCACTGAGCCATGGTGTCGTAGGGAACGTGCCCTGCGAGCATGGACCGTATCCGCTGCTCGGCAGTCTGCAACTGGGCGGCAAGTTTCAGATGCTCTTGTTTGCTCTTCTGCTGTTCCTCCAGTTGCTCGACCGACTCCACACCCCAGTCGGCCAGCATCGCATGGATCGATCGTTCCAGCTTGTCGATGGAGGCTTGCATCGTGCGCTGCTGTTTGGCGAGTGTCTGGTCTTCCTCTTTCCACTGCCGTCTGTTCTGCAAAAGCGATCGCTGTTCGGCCAGCATCGCCACCATGGCATCGATCTGAGCATTTGGGGTAGCGGTGGGAGCACTGCCCGTCGCATTCAAGCCACCGGTCGTTTGGTTCGATGCAGCCGAAGCCGCCGTCGGCTTGGCGTCGCGGGCTACCGGTACCGAAGATGGGATCGTCGCAGTGGAGGACGGTTCGGAACGCATCGATCGGTGGAGGGATTCGATACGTTGGCAGAAGGCGTCCCATTCGATGGATCGCTGAGCCAATTCGTCTTCGTGGGTTTTCAGTCGGCGTCGACTGGTGACCAACGATTCGTATCCATCAGCCATCAGCCGAAGGCTTTTGGGGCTGAGCGATTCGGAGAGGCCAAGATGCTGCAGCGTCTTACGCCACTGCGACTTGGCTTGATGGAGACTGACGCCTGCGGAGTGCGCCGTCTGCTCCGCACTGCTGAGTCGCTGCAAGGCAGCTTCTAGGTTCTGCTGCACGGGTAGCAGGGTTTCGAAAAGCGACAGTTCGTGTTCGCACTCCTTGATCCTCTGCTGGGCGTTGCCGGTGAAGCTTGGGATCGATCGGTCGAGTTCTTCGCGATCGCCTTCGGATTTTTTCAGTTGTCGGATCACCGCATCCAGTTGGCTTTCGCAGTCGTCCAGGCTGCCATCGGTGCCACGCTCCGTGAACGACTTCCAGGTCCACCAGAAGAAGAGCGTCACCATGCCTACGAGGCTGAGCAGCGAGCCGTTGCCAACGTCATGATCGAAGAAGAAGTTGGTGAGCAGTTTGTCGAGCCCGATCAGCAGCATGACAGCGCCGATGGCGTAGGGGATCATCAATACAAAGAACCGCTCCAGCGGTAGGGCATCTTCCGCTTCGAGGTCGACAGCTTCTTCTTGCAACTCGCGGCGGTGTTTCTGCAGCTTCTCGATCCGCTCGTCAATCTCCTGCCTGGAGCGGAGTTTCTGGATCAGTTCCTGAAGCTGATGCATCCCTGCGGTCAGGTCGGTTTGTTCTCTGACGGCAAGGAAGTCATCGATACGCCGCTTCAGCTTCTCGGCTTCCGCGCGATCGTCTTCCGTTTGTGCTTTGGCTTTTGCCAGCCGCGCTGATTGGATCCTGACCTCGCGAGCTGGGACAGCTAGGTCGGCAATCGCCTGGCGCGAAAGATCGGGAAGATTGGCGAGCCGTTGATCGCGAAGGAGCTGCTGCTGGTCATCCTCGCTGAGCCCAAGGCGGCGTGCATCTTCCAACAGGTGGTCGCGAGCCTGCTGCACATCGGCTTGCAGGCGTTGGATCTGCTTTTGTAGCGAAGCGATCCAGGGGGACTGTTCTGCTGCTGCTTCGATTTTGGCCGCGTGTTCCAGCACCGAACGACGGATGGGCAGAGCTGCGGCTCGCGCCCGCAATTGCTTCCGTTGCTGTTTGATCTGGTCGATCGTGGTTTGCCGTTCCTGCTGGTTGGTGATCAGCTGTTTCACTTTGGTGACAGCATCGTCGGGAAGATCGATGCGGGCCTTCAGTTGGGCGATCTGTTCGCGAATGCGGTCGCGTTCGATCCAAGGCTCCTTCATACTGATCGCCAAGTCGACGCCCTTGAGTTCGACTTCCCATTGGCCCAGTCGTTCGTAGAGCGAATCGATTTCTTCCTGCTGATTTTGCCGTGTTGCGGCGAGTTCCGTCCAGCGTTTCCCCTTGGCCAGGAGCACTTCCTGTTCGTGGCGGAGTTTATCACGACGCTGCAGGGCTTGGGCCAGGAATCCAGGTTCCTCGATCGTCCCTACGATTTGGTGCCTGGCCTGTTTTAGTTGGCGGATGATGTCGACCAGGGAGACGCGATCCATACCGCTGGAGAGTTTGTACAGTTCATCGGCGGCGGCTGTATCGTCCAGGGAACTGAGTTCTTGGAGTTCGCGAATGCCGATGGCGAAAACATTGCTAAAGATCGACTCATCGATTTGGCCGAGGAGGGCCCCCAGGCGGTGAGCTCCTTGAACAACGCCATCGGATCCGGACACCGTGACTTGACCTTGGACCGAGTGGTCATCGAGCGTCGCGCGGCGAGAGACCTCGTAGCCACCGCCTGGGCCCGTGACGCGCAGAGCGCCGCCAGGACGGCCACCGTGCACGGGGGGCAAGTATCGCTGCCGCCGCTCGGGTGGGAACCCGTAGAACATCGCTCGAAGAAATTGCATCAGCGTCGTCTTGCCCGCTTCGTTGGGCCCATAGAAGACGGCCATGGATTCTGGGAGCGAATCGACCGTCAGGCCCGTCCAGACTCCAAAGCCGTCGATCTGGATGTCGCGAATTTTCATGGTTGGCTTCTCGGTGAGGTCGCGTGATGATGAGTTTGGAGGTGCGAGTCAATCTCAGAGGGTTTTGCTGGCCCCTAGGCCCAATTTGCGGAGCCCAGCCAGGAGGTCGACCGATTGGCCTCGGAGCAGTTCGCAACCAATCCACTGAGCATGGCCAAGCGCTTCGGTGCGATCCGCAGCCCGTTCGTCGCTCAGCCATTCTTTCCAGAGAGCGGACGCTGGAGTTTCCGAGTCGATGGTGGCTGACCAACTAAGGTGTTTGAGGTTTTCTTTGCGGTGAGCCTCCGCGACGCGAAGGAAGTCGCCGAGAATCGTATCCTCTTGAGACCACTTAGCGGGGAGGCTTTGAGGCGGTATCCACTTGATATCGACCGTCCAGGCTGGATGGCGACCGTGACCAAATTCCGCTCGCAGCCATTGCAGCAATTCATCCATGCTGTTGCCAGTCGTCCAATCCAGGTGCGATGCATCCAGTTCGATCTCCCATCGCACCAGAAGCATTCTGCCCGCGTGGTCGGCAATCATACGCTGCATTCTTCGCGCGATCTCGGGCCGCAATTCATGGATTGCCGAGAGTTCATCGATCGTCAATTTGGCCTGCAGATAGCGAACCGTATCCAGCTCGACATATTGCGACTGCAGCTTTCCGTGGGAGTCGACTTCATGGAGATAGCAGCCATGCGAACCTGGTTCGTTGAAGCTGCGTCCTTGGGGCGACCCACACTGGTGAGCGATCAGAGTGGCATCGGTCCATCGCTGTGACTGGTGCTGGCCTCCCATCGCCCAATGGCTGATCCTTGCCTGTTGCAATGCCTCCAGCTCCACCTCGCCATGTCCGATGGCGATCGAGAATGTGGAGCCTGGTTCCAGGTCAAAGTCGCCGCCACGAAGCGTCTGGCGTCCATCGCTGGATCGGCCGATCAGCGAGGCCAGCGGGTGGCCAGCTCGCTTGAATAACACCAGCTCCGAACGGTCGCTGGAAAATCGAGTGACGTGGTCGGGCAGATGGATCGCTTCCGGCCAGTGATCGATGTGGTCGTTGGATCCGGTTGCCCAGTAGATCGGAATCTTGGCTTCGGCAAGACGATCCAATTGCTCCAGCAGGAACGCAATACCTGCGGGCCCCACGTGCGCTGGGTGGAGCAGATCTCCGGTGAGAAGCAGAAAATCGACCTGTTCGAGAAGTGCGGTATCGAAGACCAGTTCCGCGGCTTTCCAGGGCGCTTCGCACCAACTTGCACGGAGGTGATCGGGAAGGTCGATCAAGTCCTGCAGCGGACGTTCGAGATGAAACTCCCCTGCGTGCAAATATCGAAATGATTCCTTGGCCATGCCGCCCTCCCTGGCGAAGTTTTTGCTCGGCTTGTTTGACCGTCGCGAGGTGTTTGCTCGTCGATGATCGCTGCAACTTGTGTGGTTGGATCTAATTCCTTCCGATCGGCCCACACTAGTTGAAAGGAGTCTAAACCAAGTGGGGAGGCGGTGCCAAGTCGGATCTGGCAGCCGTGCTGGCCACGGATCCAGCGACGTTCGCGCGGTCGGTTTTGCTATCATTTTGGGGTGAAGTGGATAGCTCGATTCCTGTGGTGCGGAATCGGGCGGTGGCCCTAGGCAAGGGGAAAGCCAAGCCAGCCAAGTGTAGCAGGCGTTCGCTGCCGACTATCTAGCCGCAAGTCGCTCCGTTGTTCAGGGCAAACAAGAGCTTTTCCTTGGGGGCGTTGAAAGGGAGCGGACGCTTGTTCTAGCGGTTCGCAGCCACGATAGAGGGGATGGCGGAAGGGCGATTGAACGAGTCACTTCTTTTTTGTTCAAGCCACTTCATCGGTAGAAATCGATCCACGTCCACTCGATCGACTCCGGGGATTCCTTCAGCCAATCGGAAGGTACTTCCACCGTGAACGTTCGCGGCTCGTTGGGCAGAATCGCTTTCTGGAGCGTTTCCTTGAGGACCTTTTCTTCGGGAGATACGACCGTCTTTTGCAAGATCTTGAGGGACTGTCCTTCTTGAGGAGTCCCATCCACCTGGATGCTAAGCGGTTGGGGGCCACTGGAATGAAAGTTCCATTCGATGCGATGGTTTCCGCAGATGCAGGTCAGCGATTCCAGACCGCGCAGCGATCCGCTCCACTGGATCCGCTGCGGCCAGTCGACTCCTTCTCGCCAAAGCGTCGCCTGATCGATCGGGTCGGCTTTGCCAAAGTCCACCAACAGGCCGCGTTCGATCGACTTGAGTTTCCAGAGTTGCGAGCCTCTTTTCGGGAGGACCCCAACACCGATTGGCATTCCTTGAACCGAGGTGAGGGGGATTCGATCGACCAGTTGCAGCGCAAACTCCGTTGGGGTCTGAGTGGGATTGGACGACAGGCTTGGCCAAGACCACTGTTGGTCTTGACTCACAATGGTTGGGAAATCCTGAGTCCCCAGCGCGACGACGACCGCCTGTTTGGTGAAGTCGATCACCGGAGTTGTCGACTTAGGGAAAAGCGCCTTCCAAAGATGTTTCCACACGTTGGGGTCGCCAATCCAATCGTGATTGGGGAAGGGAGGCCTAGGCGACTTGGGATCCAACCGGCCGCTCCAACCGATCCAGAGCGCTGTCCCATTGGCGCTGAGCTGGGCTGGGAGATTGACGGCCGAAGCGGCTGAAAAAAGGAGCAGATCGCGTCGTGTCCACATGGTTGCAGCCCCAGAATGTCGGCAAAACATCGTTTCGGAGCACACCGTCAAGGGAAGTCTGTGTTGGACGAAGCAACCGAATCGTCGAATCTACTGTTCTGCGGGAGCTTCGCGTTCCTTGAACAGTCGATCGAGCAGTCCATTGACGAATTGCCCGGAATTGCGGCTTCCGTATCGTTTGGCGATATCGACTGCTTCGTTGATGGCAACGCGGCCGGGCACCGATCCAAAGAACATTTCGTAGGCTGCAATTCTCAGGATATTGCGATCGATGGCAGACATCCGTTTGAGCGACCAGTTGGCGGCATTTTTGGAAAGCAGCAGGTCGATTTCTTTGCGATGGGACCTGACACCCTGCAGGAGTTCCGTGGCAAATTGCACGAGCGGTCGATTGCTCAGCAATCGCTGGGTCAAAAACTCATGCGAAGGATCGTCGTCGCGTGTTGGATGAAATTCTTCCTCAAATAAAACTTGCAGAACAATTTCCCTGGCTCGTCGTCGCGTGGTCATAGCAACCTGTAGGCTCGCTGAAAAAAACGACCGTGGAAGTGGGATGGCGAGGTTGTCTTCAAGGCAACCGATCGATGGTGGAAACCACCCGCCGATCATCATCCTCTCTCTCCTGCGATCGCTCAAGGCCATTCGCATCTTGGATTGTATTGCTGGTTTGTGTCGGAAACCGCTGGAGAAGCGAGCCGACGGGGATTGGCTGCGGTATAGTGAGCGGTTTGATGAGGGTGGGGTGTCCAGGTACCCTGAAGATTACCAGCCGACGGTGGGGAGAGGATGATGCAAGGTGCCTTGACGAGACGGAGTGTCTTGCGGTGGGGCTGTTTTTGGGGGGGCGTCGCTGCGACCCCCATTGGGTTGCGAGGGGAACAGCCCCGGCCTGCCGGTGGATTCATCTACGAGACCGCAAGCTTTCCCGAATGCCATGCATCGACGCTGGTGGAAACTTCCGACGGCGTTGCTTCCGCGTGGTTTGGAGGGACGGAGGAAGGACATCCCGATGTTGGGATTTGGTGGAGCCGCTGGACGAAAGAGGGTGGATGGGAGTCCCCGGTTCTGGTGGCAGAGGGAGTGCAGTCGATTGGGGCAGATGGGAAGGAACTGCGTTTCCCTTGTTGGAATCCTGTTTTGGTGCCGACGCCATCCGACGGGCTTTTTCTCTTCTACAAGGTGGGCCCCAGCCCCGATCGCTGGTGGGGCATGGTGACGCGATCTTCCGACGAGGGAAAGTCGTGGGGCCCTGCGATGCGGCTTCCGGAGGGAATTCTGGGGCCAGTTCGCAACAAAGCGGCAATCTGCGCCGATGGCACCTACCTCTTCCCAACCAGCACCGAAGCGGGCGGGCCGTGGCGAGTTTACTTTGAAAGAGCGAAGGCACCTTTCGAGCATTTCCGAAAGGGCACGGCATGGGAGAGAACGGAACTGCTTTCTACTGCCGATGGTCTAGGGGGAATCCAGCCCACGCTGCTCAGGCATCCCGATCGGACTTGGCAAGCCCTCTGCCGCTGCGACTCCAAAGGGAAGAGGATCCTTCAGACCTTTTCTCAGGACGACGGGCGCAGCTGGAGTCCATTGGAACCGATCGATCTGCCTAATCCGAATTCGGGTATCGATGCGGTTGCCCTTCAGGATGGGCGATTTTTGTTGGTTTACAATCACACCCAACGGGGCGCGATTTTTCCAGCTGGACGCCAGGCGATTCACCTAGCGATCAGTCGCGATGGGAAAAACTGGGAGGCCTGTGGGATTCTGGAGCAACGGGAGCGGGGTGAATTCTCCTATCCTGCAGTCATCCAGCGGCAAGATGGGTCCGTCCACATCACCTACACGTGGCTCCGAAAGAAAATCGCTCACCGAATCCTCGATCCAATGCAACTGCTTTCCTATCCCATTCGGGACGGCCAGTGGCCGCAGGAAGCACCCGACTGGACGATCCTTTAGGAGATTGGGTTTCGTTGGGGCGTCGATTCCGAACCGGCTGGCAAGCGTCTTGGTTTCGAAAGTTCATCAAGCGGTCTTCGAGGTTTCATTCTTTCCATCGCGTCTTAGGAAGGTATCGCTCGTGAAGGGTACTCTGTTGGGTCGGACATTGGCCGTTTGGTTTTGCGGTGTTTGGCTTTGTCTGGGTGGGCAGTGGGGGGCGCCGCTGGCGGCACAGGAGAAGCCCAAGCAGAAGGCCCTGCTGATCGCCGGTGGCTGTTGCCATGATTACCAAAATCAGGTGCGAATTCTCAGCGAGGGGATTCAAAAGCGATCGCAGGTGCGAGTCGATGTTCTATGGACGCAGGATGGCAGCACCAATCCGCCATTACCGGTCTTCGATCGCACCGATTGGGCGGAAGGGTATGACATCGTGATCCACGATCACTGCGCCGCCGACAACAAAGATCTATCGGTGATGCAGCGTATTTTGGACGTGCATCAAAAGCTACCTGCGGTGCATCTGCACTGTGCCATGCATGGCTTTCGGAACGGGACGGAGCTTTGGTTTCAGCACTTGGGTTTGGGAAGTAACAGTCACGGTCCTCAAGAGCCGATCGAGATCGAGTGGTTGAAGGCCGAGCATCCGATTTTGGAGGGCATGAAGGCTTGGAAGACGGGGCCGGAAGAGCTGTACAACAACTTGAAGAATTATGGGGCTATTCCGATAGCACGCGGGACTCAACGCTATCTTCGCGACGGCCGCGAGGTGGTCGATCAGCAGGTGGTGGCCTGGGTGACCGAGAGAGATTCGGTTCGAACTTTTTCGACCACCTTGGGGCACAATACCGACACGGTCGCCGATTCCAGGTATCTGGATTTGGTGACGCGTGGACTGCTTTGGGCCTGCGACAAGTTGGATGCCGAGCATTTGGAAGGATACCAAGGGGAGCATACGATCCGCTTGATGGCCGCCGATGGAGCGGCAGATGCTGAGGAAGGTGGGCTGCCAAAGCCGCCCGAGGGGGCGACTATCGTGAAGACATCCGCCAGCACCGAGGAGTCCGGGAGGCACAATTATGCTTGGCGGGCGATCGATGGAGAGATGGACAGCCGCTGGTGCGCCTCCGATGGCCGTTATCCTCAGTGGTGGCAGATCGACTTCCCCGAGGAACGTTCGGTGGAGACGGTGGAGATTCACTGGGAGCACCCCGTCGCCTACCAGTTCGTTGTGGAGGTTTCGACCGATGGTGAGGCGTGGGAAACGATCCTCGATGCGTCGCAAAATGCAACGGACGAACCAGAGCCGCTGAAGGTCAGCAAAGTGCTCCCTGCCAAGAGTCTTCGCATCCGGGCGCTAGGAACCAAGAAGGGACAGTGGTGCAGCATTCGAGAGGTGAAGTTAGGCGGTGAGGGGCTGGACAAACTGTTTCCAGAAATCGACCCGGCTCTGGCAGGAGTGGTCCCGGGACTTGGAGGAGATCGTTACGCCAAGAGGGGAAACATCGAACCGAAGGTGGAGGCGTTGGGGGAGGCTGCCGAGCGATCGATATTGGAGGACTTCAAGGTACCGGAAGGATTTGAAGCGACGATCTTCGCAGCGCCACCTGCGGTCAACTATCCGGTCTTTGTCGCAGCAGCACCCGATGGAACGCTCTATGTCAGCAGCGATGGCAACGGATCGCTGGGACGAGATCCTGGTCGGGGGCGGGTGATACGCCTGCGCGATCTGGATGGGGATGGGCATGCCGATGAGTCGAAGGTTTTCTGCACCATCGACGCACCGCGTGGACTGGTCTGGGATCGGGATCGACTTTATCTGATGCATCCACCTCATTTGAGCGCCTTCATCGACCACAACGGAGATGGGCAGGCCGATGAGCAGAAGGTGCTGGTCCGAGATCTTGCGTTTGGTTATGACGATCGCCCTGCCGATCACACCACCAACGGTCTGTCTCTTGGGATGGACGGATGGCTGTACATTGCAGGAGGCGACTTTGGAGTGCTCAAGGCGACCGGCAGCGATGGCGCGACGTTGACACACCGAGGAGGTGGCGTGCTGCGTTGTCGCACAGATGGTTCCGGGCTAGAAGTTTATACAACCGGAACCCGCAATATCCTCGAAGTTGCTATCAGTCCCCAGATGGAACTGTTCGCTCGCGACAACACCAACGATGGTGGCGGGTGGAATGTTCGCTTTCACCATTTTGTCGGTGGGGAAGACCGTGGCTACCCAAGGAGGTACGTCCACTTCCCGGAAGATTGTCTGCCGCCTTTGGCCGACTACGGCGGAGGTTCCGGTTGTGGTGCCGTGTACATCGATGAGCCAGGATGGGGGCAGTGGAACAAGGCTCCCTTGACGGCCGATTGGGGCACGGGGGCTCTGTTTCACCACCAGGTGGAACCGCATGGAGCGACGTATCGAGAAACCAGGGATCCTGTTCCCCTGGTGAAAATGACCAGGCCAACCGATGCGGACATCGATGCGTTCGGCAAGCTGTACTGCGCGAGTTGGCGAGGAGCCACTTTTTCGTGGGAAGGGCCGCGGGTTGGCTACATCGTTCAGATTCGACCGAAGGATGCCAGCAACCAGCCGCTACTCGATTACCGCTCGGCGACAGTAGATCAGTTGCTGGAGGAGCTGGATGGGCCCAGCTATCGACGGCGGTTGGCGGCGATGCGAGAGCTCCAGTGGCGGGGTGAAGGCAAGGCGGGAGGATGGCTGACCAGGCAGTTGGCTCAGCGGACTCCCGAGCGGCAGGAGGCGTCGAAGATCCTGGAGATGCAAGGGGAGGAGTTGGCTGCTGCGATGCAATCTCAAGATCCAGTCCTTTCGCATCTGGCAAGGCAGCGAGCCATTCGACTGAAGGCCGACCGATTGTGCATCGATGCGGCAAGGCGTTATCCCGAGCAGGCGCCAATCTACTGGAGGGCGTTGGGAGAGATTCACACGATGCCCGCAGTCGATGCTCTTTTGGAGCAGCTGAATCAGAACCCAGCTCCGGAGGTTGTCGCCGCCCTTTGCCGACTCTATTTCCGTGAAGCTACTTGGAAGGGAGACTCTTGGGGGACCCGTCCCGACACGCGCGGGCCCTACTACGAACTGGAGGCATGGGAAGGGACGCTGCGCATCAGTGAGGCGCTGGAGTCATTCGCGGAGCAGTGCGACTTTGAACAAGCCGTTCACCTGCATCAAGTGGCTCGCAAACATCGAATCCCTCTGGAGGCTCCGCTGATCCGATTGCTGAACTTGGCGACGGAAGATCGAAGGTGCGCCGATCGCACCCTCGAGATTTTGGCAACAACCGAAGGGGTTCCCGAAAATGCGATGGAGTTTCTGGAACCGTTGACTCACCGAACGCAGCTGGGGATCGATTCGCGCCAGCATCTGGTTGCATCGCTAGGGAAGATTCCTGAAGCAGAGGCGATTCTTGGGGCGATCCGTGTGGTCGGCGAAACTTGGCTGGATGAGCGTTTCGAAGTGGGCGCCAAGGAACAGCTGGCGGAGGTCTTTCTAAAGTCTCCCAATCTGCCGTTTCAGGAGGAATGGCTGGAGGAACTTGCGGAAGAGCGAAGTGATCCTGCATGGCTTTCTGCAGCCACCTTGCTACAAATCGCGGGGAATGCAGACGCGCCCGAAGCATTCCGGCAGGGAGCACAGCGCTGGATCGATCAGCAATGGGCCGACGCAGAGGAGGGGAGGAGGGTGCTGCTGGAGGCGATTGCAGCGACGAAAAATCGATCGATGGCGCCGCGGGTGCTGGAAGCTCTTTCGGATCCTAACCGCGATATCCAGTCATTGGCTCAGGCAGCAGCCGACCGGCTTGGGGTGCGACAGATTCCTGATGAGACGCCCAAAGCCAAAGAGATCGGGCTGGAGGAATTCGCCACACGCGCGACCGGAATGCAAGGGGATGCGACTCTGGGGGAACTGGTCTTTATGAAATCCAATTGTGCTGCCTGCCACACCGTGGACACTCGACAGCAGCCCAAAGGTCCCTATCTTGGAAATATCGCGAAGACCTATCCTCGCGACGAACTGGCTCGCAATATCGCCTTCCCCAATCGGACCATCGCTCAGGGGTTCAAAACCGAGACGTTTTTGACTGATGACTCCCAGGTGCTGACTGGTTTTGTGGTCCGAGAGGCGGCCGATCAGGTGGCGATCCGAGACAGCCAGGGGAAGGAACATCAACTGGAAGTGGCTTCGATTGTCGAGCGGAAGTCGCTGCCTGTGTCGTCGATGCCCGATGGCCTGCTGGAATCGATGAGCGTTCTGGAGTTTGCCAGTCTGCTCGATTACCTCCAGGCCTTGGCTCAGAAAAAGTAGCTCGCTATGAGAAGGATCTGGCCGTGTCGCCGACAGGGTGGCCGGAAGCTTGCGGAGATAGAGGAGGGAGCGGATTGCCATGGGAGATAGGGAAGCACAGGAAATCTATTGCCCAACCTGCCAAAAGTTGTTTCTGGCCGATGGGAAGTCGCCTGCCATGCCGTTTTGCAGTCCGCGCTGCAAATGGATTGATTTGAATCGATGGTTGACGGAAGACATTGGATTGCCGCACGCGCGCGATCCCGAGGAAGAGGCAGATCGCGAAGAGGTCGAAACACAGGCCAGGCGGGAATGGATTTTCGAGGAAGAGGAAGAGCAAGAGGAATCGCGATGACGGAACCAACGTCTAGGGATTGGGCAGAGATTCCCAGGGTGCAGATGGACTGGTATCGGTCCATACCCCCTTGGAGATTGATGTCGCGGGCGATCACCATCGCCTGGCGCAGCAGTCATCTGGTGTTGGCCTTGTTGGGAATCGCAGCCACTCTTTTCGGAAGTTGGTTTGCAACGATTCTCTTTGAGACGCCGGGAGGGGTAGCGATGCAGCCATCCTGGACGCCGAGAGGTGGAAGTCTCATCGAGGGAATACGTCAGGGAGGGCTCGCCGAAGGGGCGTTGGCGTCAGCCAAACTGCTGCGTGAACCGTGGGATTGGTTTGTGGCGACAACATTGTCTCCGGCCGGAGCGGTGGGCTGGAATGGACTGGCACAGAAGGTCTTTGTCGTCGGTTGGAACATGATCGTCTGGTCGCTGATCGGTGGTTTGCTGCTGCGTCGTTCGCTGGTGGAATTGGGAACGCAAAGCACGATGGGTTGGAGCGACTGCGCTCGGACCGTCGGAAATCGCCTGGCGAGTTTGTTCTGGTCGATCCTTCTCCCCTGGTCGATGGTTCTAGCGATCGCTCTGCCGATCATGGTGATTTGTGGTTTGGCACGCTTGGGCAGTGTCGGAAACTGGATCGCCACTGTGCTGCTGGGATTGATGTTGATCCTTCTGCTGCAGGCGGGATGGGCCATGCTCCATGGCATTCTTGGCTTTCCACTTGCGATGGCTGGAGTGCTGGCCGAGCGGAAGGGGGATGCCTTTGAAGGCTACTCGCGCTCGTCGGCTTATCTTTTTCAGAAGCCGTTCACCTTGGCCGTGACGTTGCTGCTGGGCGCCGTCGCTGGGGTCGTCGGAGCGTTGATGACGACGCTAGCCGGTTGGCTTGCCAGTCGCTTGATGGCGACTTTGCTACGTCACCTTGGGCCGGCCAGCGATCCGGGAATGCCTCTGAATCTGCTGACCCATTGGATTGATGCTTGGCCCTTCTGGTTTGGGTTGGCCTTCGCCTTCAGCTTCTTCTGGACCTCGGCTGCGGCGCTCTACTTGATCTTGCGGAAAGAAATCGACAGCACGGAATACGAGGAGATCGATCTGGATCCGCCTTTTCAGGAAAATCTAGGTGAGTCAACAGAATTGGAACCAGGTGAGAGGAAGCCGAGCGAGGTGTCGCAGGAGCCGGAGCGAGCTGGCGGGGAGTGACGGCCAGCCGATGGCCGGACGATTTTCCGGCGAGGCGATCGAATGCATTCCGAAGGGTGGAAGATCGATGGTGAAGGTGATGGTGAGATCTCAGATCCATAGATCGGCAGAGTATCAGTCCATCGTTGCCTTGGCGTGATGATGTTTTTTCAATGAATAGTCAGGTGCATGATCAGCGAAGATATTGAAATTGGTTTCAAGCAGCCCATAGCCGATTTGGGACTGACCGGAATCACTCCGAAGCAGTTGAAGTTGCTGGCCAAGTACTGCCAGTTGCTTTGGGAGTGGAATGAAAAAGTCAACCTGACGCGGCATAGTACGCCAGAGCTTTTCGTGAAGCGAGATCTGCTCGATTCCTGGCATACAGCGCAGTTGCTGAAACCCAACGAGGAAGTGTTGGACATGGGGACCGGTGGAGGGGTCCCTGGTGTTCTCGTAGCGATCCTAAGGCCCGATGTCGAAGTCAGTCTTTGCGACAGCGTCGGCAAGAAAGCCAGGATCGTCGACGAAATCGTAAGGAAGCTGGATCTTTCGGTGCCGGTTTATGGGCAGGGTGTCCAGAAGGTCCTAGAGGATTTCACCTTTGATACGGTGATTGCTCGAGCGGTTGGGCCACTGCCAAGGTTGTGCACCTGGGTGCAGAACGACTGGCATAAGATCGGACGGCTGCTGGCGATCAAGGGGCCACAGTGGATTGCCGAGCGGGGGGAGGCGAGGCATCGCGGTTTGCTGAAAGGGATTGAACTGCGAAAAGTCGATGCCTACCCCATGCCCGATACCCACTCCCAGTCAGTTATTTTGCAGCTGCGCCGTCCAAGACCAGGGGAAGCGATGGTGGCGGAAGGTGGAGAAGGCGACGAGGCCGAATGAGCGGTTTTTGGGGGTTGAAGTGGAACTGCGAACGAAGGGGCGAAGCCTGGAGCGAAAAAAGGAACTAGCCCCTAGAAATTGTCGCGCCCATCAGCTACATTATCGCATCCTGCCCCTGTAGCTCAGTCGGTAGAGCAGCTGACTCTTAATCAGCGGGTCCAAGGTTCGAGCCCTTGCGGGGGCACTCCGCATGCAATCCCTGGATAGTCGGTGCAAGAGAGCACCGTCTGGCCAGGGATTTTTTTTGCTTCCGCCGTCCTTCGAAAGCAACTTGACTCGCTTCACACCAACTCGCTATCCGGCTGGTTTGATCGCCGTCGATTGCCTATTCGGAGATAGATCATCGCGGCGGCGATGAGCGCAAGGCTGCTTGGTTCCGGAATGCTGCTGATGCCTGTCTGCAGGCTGACCTTGCCGAGGATCGAAGAGCCACCAGCGCTGGATGTGTTGTCGCCAAAGAAAAGAAAGTTGGGGAGGCTGTAGGGAGTCCCAAAGCTGGAGTAGTCCTTCACATCCCCTTCCAGAACCGTCACCCCGTCGGCGGCCAGTGCGTAGCGATCTCCAAGTATCTGAAGTCGGTAGTCACGGGCGATCCGTGTGTCGATGGTGACCCCTTCACCATGTTGGAACAAAGGGCTTTGCGTTTGAGCCCATATCTCATTCTCCCAAAAACCCAGCTCAACCCCCTTTCGGTCTTCGCCAAGCATCAGGACGCTCCAGCCAGCACGGTGGATCGATCCATGCTGCTCGGACAGAATCTGAGTCCGAAACGTCAGCTGAAAACCTTGGGAGCGGACAAGCTCAGGGAAATTCGGGTTTTTCAATTGAGAGAGAAAATTATGGTTGCTGTAGCCTGCGCTGACCGGCAGATCGGTGACCAGTCGCACACCACCGGAAACCGCGGTTTGCGAAACGGTTCCCCCCGTGATCAGGCGATCGTCCGCATAGCTTAGCCACGGTTGAAGCGATGGCAGTCCATTGCCGGAATAGAGTTCGATGATCTCGCCCTGCGATTGGGGAAGGAGTGACGGCAACAGCACCAGGCTCAGGAGAACACCGAGGCATTTGCTGAGTTTGGGAGAGCAACCAAGTGGCATCGTCATATCCATTTTCGACATCCCAAGACGAGGTTCCAGGAAGACTCTTCAAGAATAACTGGTCTGGAGGAAAAGGGAACTTCGCCGCTGCGGATTGCCGTTGGGGGAGTTCACCGAGTCGTTACAATACGGAGCTAATGGGGCGGTGTGGTTTTCGCCGCTGAGTTTTCCCAGTCGAAAGCCCTTGAGTTCCTTTCTTTTCAGCTTGCGGGATAGGTCGATGAGCAGCAAGATCCAGCGAAACCCTACGCGAACAGTCCGAATCGGTTCGATCGCGATTGGAAGTCAGCATCCGATTGCCGTGCAGAGCATGTGCGCGACGCACACTCAGGACGTCGACGCGACCGTGTCGCAGATTCTGGATCTCCATGCAGCGGGAGCGGGGGTGGTCCGAATCGCTGTCGATAGCGACAAGGACGCCGAGGCATTGGCTGAGATTCGACGCCGAGTCCCTGCCAATTTGTCGGTCGATCTTCAGGAGAACTATCGATTGGCCGAGAAGGTCGCGCCGTCGGTGGATAAGATTCGGTACAACCCAGGGCACCTGTACCATCACGAGCGTCAGAAGGCTTGGCAGGATAAAGTCAAATACCTCGTCGACGTAGCGATGCAGCATGATTGTGCGATGCGTGTCGGAGTCAACTGCGGAAGCGTCGATCCAGCGGTGAAAGAGAAATTTCCAACAGAGGATTCGATTTCCCCGATGCTGGCCTCGGCGCTGGAGCACTGCGAACTTCTGGACCGCCTTGGATTCGATCGTTACGTCGTGTCCCTGAAGGATAGCGACCCTGCCAAGGTGGTTGAGGTCAATCAGCGATTCGCAAAGGAACGGGGGGATGTGCCTTTGCATTTGGGAGTGACCGAGGCCGGGTTGCCACCAGATGGAATCATCAAGACCCGGATTGCTTTCGAGCAGTTGATAGGCCGAGGGATTGGGGATACGTTGCGAGTTTCCTTGACCGTCCCCAACTCGCGAAAGTCCGAGGAGATTCAGGCAGGGCGAGCGATTCTCGAGGACATCTATGCAGGAAGATTGCGGAGCGTTGTGGCGCTCGATCCAACCAAGCTGAACATTATTTCCTGCCCCAGCTGCTCTCGCGTAGAAAATGAAGCATTCGTCGAGTTGGCGCAGCAGGTCAAAGAGATGACTCAGTATGCCAAAGAGTATGCGATCACCATCGCGGTGATGGGGTGCCGCGTCAATGGGCCAGGCGAGACCGATGATGCCGACCTGGGGTTATGGTGTGGGCCTACCCGAGTCAACATGAAGCGAGGTGGGGAAACGGTTGGCGCGTTTCCATACGATCAGGTCCTGGAAAAACTGAAGCAAGAACTGGATCAGTTGATCGAGCGAAAGCGGAATACGGAAACCGGCGTCTAGCCCCGGCTTTGCTACTTGGCTCCCCGATTCCACCAAGCGGCTTGTGCCATGGGCAACCTTCGACTCAGGATTTCACGGACGGAGTTCTTCGAGGCGTATTCTGGGGTGAAGCGATAGGGCGCTGATCGCCGCGAGATCACTCCAAGTTTCGTTCCATCGTGATTCCCGATGCCAGTTGCTGGAAGCCCAGTCGCTCCAGCAACACCATGCGTGCGATGGCTCGATCGTGCAGCACCGTGTGGATCGTCCGGAGTTGATCGTTGCGAAGGGTGTGGAGTGCTTCGGTGAGGAAGAAGGCCATTTGTTCCTGTTGGGCAGGGTCATCGCACTCTTCCGGCATCCACAAAAGTGCCAACTGTCCATCGGTATCGGGAATGGGTGGCGCGATGCGCCAGAAGATGGCGGTCGCTGCTTTCGTCTTCCTCGATTGATGGATCAGGTGAAATCCAATCGTTTCTCCGTGGCCTAGGACAACCGCCTGCCAAGTGTCGTTCCATTCGCTCTCCAAAGCTCGCGTGACCATCGACTGCCTTCTCAAAAGGACGTGTTGTCGTCCCATCGCTGGATGGAATTGCAGTAGGTCGAGCTGCCAGTTCAGATAGGCGGAGGTGGTTTGGAAGCCTGCTTGCTCCAGCCAACGGCGCCGACGGACGTCGGGGGTCAGCACACCACTCCATCCATTGCCTGGTTCGAGGCCGATCAGAGTTCCCAGGTGATCTGGAGAGGATGTGGCGATCCAGCGTGACTTCGCAGGGATGGCGGGGTGAAGGAGCAGGTGTCGAAGCAGTTGTTCGGCTAGAGCATCTTCATCCGGGCCGGGGCGAATGCACAGTTGGTTTAGGATCATCGTCCCGTCCCCGGCGCCCGGGTAGGAGCGATTCTCGAAGGCGATAGCAAAACCGGATGGCTTTGATTGGGAATCCAGAATCAGGCAGCAAGTCGATTCGTTGAGGAATGGCTTGCAAAGCAAACCGAGTTCAAACCGATCGCAGCGAGCGTTCAGTGGGAATCCCGCGGCGTGCCAGTGCTTTTGCCAAATGTCGGCAATTGCTTGGCGGTCGGTGTTGAGGAACGGTCGAATCATGCCGTGACTTCGTCCCGCCGCGAATAGCGACGAGGGTTGGAGCGGAAGGATGTGGGAAGGGGGAGGGGGGCGTCGTCGCCGATTCCGTCGGCCTTGGCGTGGGCATCTCTTCCGACGAAAACCAAATCACCACTTCCAAATCACATGGAGTGGAAGTCAGTCAATTCATTCTAGCGACAACCGGTGCGTCGGGAAAACGACACGGGGGCGAAGCACCGAAAGGCGATCGAAGGGATCGCCTGTAAGCCGGGTTCTGTTCGGCGATGCCGCGACGATCATTCCTCTAGGACGTCGATTGCTCAACGCCTCAAGCAACCTACCCGGAGGCATGCTGTCGAGCCGACAGAGCGAGATCTCCGCAAGGAGAACCCGCTCACCTCCTGTTTGGTCTTGCTCCGGATGGGGTTTACCTAGCAACCGAAATCACTTTCGGCTCTGGTGGGCTCTTAACCCGCCATTTCACCCTTACCACGCGTCACTCCCGAAGGAGCAACCGTTCGGCGGTTTCTTTTCTGTGGCACTTTCCCTGGTCTTGCGACCGGTCGGCGTTACCGACCATCCTGCTCATTGGAGCCCGGACTTTCCTCCCGCCTCCCCTTTCGGGGAGGCCAGCGATCGTCCGGCGATCCCTTCGATCACCGACGGAATTATAGGCCGGTTGTCCCCGAGGGAAGTTGGGGGCTTGCCGGTTGGCTCCTGGATAGCGGCTTCGATCCCGGCCGGCGGCCTCGTCGTTTCTGCGCCGACTGCGGCAGCAGGGTTGGATCCACTTGCATCAGGATGCGACTGATGCAGAGTTTATTGACGCTCATTTCCAGCTCATTGGCCTCGTCGCAAATAAACTCATGGAGGCACTTGGGGATGCGGATGGTGATCATGCGCGAAGGCTCTCCGGCCTCGCACTCGGGTAGATCCCGAGATCGAAGGGCCGTCAGCATTTCCAGGACCTGATGGTGTTCAGGTGAGCACCAGTACTCTTTCCTTTCTTCGGGGGTGACGAAGAGCTTGGAGACCAAGCCGCCACGCGCCATCGTCGCACGGAAGAATGCGACCCAGCTTGGCGCCAGTCCAAACAATTCGGTCGCACAGTCCACAATCTGCTTGCGACGCAGAGCGACAGGTACCCCGAGAATCAACCGCTGATTCAGTTCCTCGACCACCGTCTCAAACGCACGAATGTCATCGGCCATCTTCTCGCTGGCGCTTCTGGCTGCCCCGGAAGCTACGGTCGACGCGTCCGATCCAAGCACCAACTGCGATTTTCCTTCTTCCTGCATTTCCCACTCCTTTGCTCTTGCTGGCCACAAGCTCCTGCACCGACACGCCCCACGCGGCAACCTGTCGGCTCACCACCACTCCGGTGGCTGAACGTGCCCATCCTGCAAATGCAGGCAATAGGAGGCGTCGTAAACGCTTGCATTTCAAACACTTAGGGGCTGCGCCATCTTTCTGCATGAAATTCGCGCATGACTGCCTGGAATTTGCGCAGCCCTTGGGTTGCACAGAAATCGTGCAGTCGGATTTGTTGCGAAAACTAAGTGTCTATTCAGTGTGCTTGCGCAGATCTTTAGTTGAATTTGTCTTTGGGACAGAAAAACCACCATTTACTGAGTCGGCCGTCGTTGCCTCGCCATTTCCCTTTCGGCTGGCCGGTGGTCTTGGGAGTCCAATCGGTAAGGCTCTCAGTCTGGAGATTCGGTTGAAGGGCTGGGGACAAAATCGCACCCCAGGCGGCCGGCAGAATGTCTCGCTGATGGAGTCATTTCGAGTAACCTATCGCCAGCTTTATCAGTCCCCGCCTTCGGGTTGGTGCTGCTGGTTTCGAAAGGTGGGTGGCACCGAACGGGGTGTTGTTGGTGGTTCTTTCGGGTGGGTGGTGCTGGTCGTGGGATGGCAAGCTTTAGTGTTTCGAAAGGTGGGTTGCACCGAATGAGGGGTGTTTCGATTACCCTATCGCCAGCTTTAGCAGTCCACTCCTTCGGGTGGTTTTTCCTGGTTTCGAAAGGTGGGTGGCACCGAATGGGGTGTTGGTGGTGGTTCTTTCGGGTGGGTTGTGCTGGTCGTGGGATGGCTATCTTTGGGGTGTTGGTGTGGGTAGGGTGTAGGGGTTTTGTGTTCACTAGTAGGCGGGCTCTGGCGTGTCGGCAGGCTGGAGGCTCGATCGAATTGCCTCAACGCCCCGTGGCGCGATCGCCACACGACTCGACGGCTTCCCATTCTTTCGGCTTCGAAGGCGATTCTTGCGCCGAAATCCTTGGATACGAGGGATGGGGACGGCCAGCTTGTAAGTTCCTTGATCGAGGGCCGAGCGGGCTGATGTGGAGCGTGAACCGGGAGGAAAAGCAAGCGTAATAAAGACAATGGATTTTCCTTGTCTTATTCCATTGGGATGGCGTCATGTTTCCAGTTTTGCCAGTTGCTGCGACCGAATTCTGGATGACTCGATGGTTGACCACAGTCTGGCTGGTGGGCCTGGGTGTGGCGGTGGGGCTTGCGATTCTCGCGTTGCTGGTCGGTCTTTTTGCCCTGCTTGCCAAACTGAAGCTCTTTTTGCCCCTTCAGTCCAAGCCTTGGCTTGGGCACGCTGTGGCACTTGTGGTGTCCTTGGGGTTGGCTGCCGCTGTCTGGTGGGGGTTGATGCAATCGTCCGAGCGGGCGATGACGGACGTTGAGCAGCGTCTGACCTTGTTCGCGACTTGGTTCTTCACTGCGATTGCCACATGGGCAGTTCTTTTTTGTTCTTCCAGTCGCTGGATTGGCGAGTTCTCCTCGATCGCTTTTCGGGGAGTCGGTGCAGCCATCCTGACGACAGCAGCGGTGGTGGCATCGGTTGGCTTAGCGAGCACCTTTGTGGTCGAACAGCCGCTCCAGACGCTAGCTAGTTTGCCGCAGATATTCAGTGCCGGGGAGCGAGTCTACAAGATTTCAGTGCCTGGCGCTCCGGCCGATGCGAAAGAGTCTCCGTTCACGGTCGCCGCTGTGCCTTACCGCGCCGAGCTGCTGACGTCGGTTGTGATTGAGTCGAATCGAAACATCATGATCACCGACGCCGACTCGGTCTCGAGGTTTCTCATGCGGCCCGTCCGCGTTGAAGCGAGGGGCGAAGTCAATTGGAATCGCAAATCAGCCATTCCTCCGCCATTGCCGACCGCCTCTGGAGCCCAGATGTTCATTCAGAACCAGGAAATCGATCCTGCAGAGGTGGTTTTTCGGCTCGCCACCAGTCCAGCCAATCCCGAAGTGAAGGCTCTGCTGATCTCAGCACTCGGAGTCATTTTTGCTGGACTCTTGTTCTTTCTGCAGCAGGGGGTTGCACCTCGGGTATCGGCCATCGCTTTGGCAGCAGCGAAGAACGAGATCACCCAGCCGCTCTTCCTTGTGCTCAACCTGATCGGGATTTTTCTCATTCTTTTGTTTGTGTTCCTCCCATTTCACACTTTTGGTGAAGACATCAAGCTGCTGAAAGACTGCGGCATCACCATCATTCTGGTGCTGGCTTTGTTCCAAGGCGTGTGGTCTGCCAGCAGTTCGGTCAGTGAAGAGATTGAAGGAAGGACGGCCCTGACGGTTCTTTCGAAGCCGGTTGACCGTCGGTCGTTTTTGATTGGAAAGATGTTGGGTGTTTTCTGGGTTCTAGCGCTGATGTTTGTGATTTTGGGGGCCTGGGAGCTGTTTTGGGTGGCCTTCAAGCCAATTTACGACGCCAAGGAGTCGTCGCAGGACACGCCGACTTGGCAGAGTTGTCATTTGGAGTTGGTCCGGACGGTGCCGGGGTTGGTGATGGCGTTCCTTCACGCCTGCGTGCTTAGCGCGTTCAGCGTCGCGCTAGCGACTCGATTGCCTCAACTGGCTAACTTTGCCGTCTGTTTTGCCATCTATGTCGTCGGGCACTTGACCGAAGCTCTGGTCAGCAGCGCCGAGGGTGGCTTTGCGATCCTGCAGTTCGTCGGGGAGCTGATCGCCGTGATCATTCCCGACTTTGAGCATTTCTCAATGCAGTCGGCGATCGATGTGGGGAATCGGGTGCCGATGTCATTTCTTTCCGGTGCCTTACTCTATGGTCTGCTTTACACGTTGCTGGCGGTCCTACTGGGGCTGGTCCTATTCGAAGACCGTGATGTTGCCTGATACCATTTCGACTCGCTAGAGAGTTCCTGGTCGATGGGGCGGGTACCAGAGCCCCTTCACCTGGGGCAATGCGTCTACCGGTCGATCGTCTGATCCGCAGCGATCGATCGCATCTCCCCTGCAGTGGATGGCAGGAGTTTGGCTCAGCCCGTCACATTCGGGACCGCTCCCTGCCGTCGAAGTCGCTTGAGGCCAGTCTGCGTTGCCTCACGTAGTTCGCGCTCCCGATTCTTCGTTGACCTCCCCTATTGCTGGCAGTAGTCGTGGAGCCTCTCACCGGATTTTTCCGGGCCTACTTGCATAATGTATGCATGTGTGTAGAGTGTGCTTTTTGGGGCGGGGTGGTGGCGTTCTGCTGCGGGCCGAAATGGCCCGAGCTGATACGGGTGGGCGTTTGTCGGGAGTCATCTGGAATGAATGCGAGAACCTTCCAGTCCATCTTCGCGAGGTTCATGGCGCTGGTTTCCCTTTTGTTGGTTTGCGGCTGCCAATCCGGGCAGGATTCCGGTCCCAATCGCTATCGAGTAGCCGGCCAGGTTCTTGTCGACGGTAAGCCGGCGCACCGGGTTCTGGTTCAGCTGGTCCACTTGGAGCCACCTGAAGGTGGCGCCCTGGGAAACGATGCCTATCCCTCAGGCTACACCGATTCGGAAGGGAAGTTTGTCATCGGTAGGGACAATCTTCAGCCAGGTGCAATCGCTGGCAAGTACAAGGTTCTGTTCACCTGGATGTCGACCGCGGACCTCGATGCGATCGACCTCTTCCAGGGACGATATGCCGATGCTTCCCAAACGACGGAGTTGTTGGACGTCCCCTCGGAGCGATGTGAATCACTGGAGTATCGCTTATCCGAAAGTCCATAGCTTGGATATGGCACCGAGGGAGCATCTGCAGGAAGAGGGTCCAGCTGCGTTTCAAAAAGGCGTGATCCTCCCGTCGCTATCTGATGGGACCATTTTGAATCGACTTGGAAAAGAGGAGTTGCACACATGCAAATGCGATCTGCAGGTCGACCTGCGTTTACTCTGGTTGAGCTTTTGGTAGTCATTGCAATCATCGGCGTTCTCGTCGGGCTGCTGCTCCCTGGCGTTCAGGCTGCTCGCGAGGCCGCTCGCCGCATGCAGTGCTCCAATCATCTCAAGCAGATGAGTCTTGCGATGCTGAATTACGAATCAGCATTTCGCAGGTTCCCGAACAACAACCCGATTGTCCAGCGGTTGCCCGGCCAATCGATCATCCAGGGGCCGTGGACCTATGCGATCCTACCATTCCTGGAACTCAATACGGTCTATGACGCCTGCGATGTCAATCGCGGCTTTGCGGAGACGCCCAATCGTGCGATCCTAACCGCATCGATGCCGATGTATAAATGCCCTTCGTCACCCGTTCCGGCCGTGGCCAGTTTCTCCCCGGTAGCCCCCTCCTTTGCTCCTGATCGAGCGGCAACATCGGGAGGGCGATTCGACGCGACAATCGTCGAGTATGCGGCTGGGTTCAGCGTGCTAGAGCCACCGATGAATCTACCGCCAGCTGGCTTCGTACGACCCCGGGGATTTCTTGCGCAGTTTTCGAACGCCAACGCCATGAAGGAGATCCTCGATGGCCTCTCCAATACGATCATGCTCGTCGAGTGCGCTGGTGGACCGCGCAGATTCAACCGTCGCACCGCCGTCGGTGATCAATCCAGCCCCTTTGGTCACTTTGGAGGTTGGAATCGTCTTCTTAGCAATCGGATGAGTCGTGATGGGACGACGACCTACGCAGGCAACTGTTTGGTCAACTGCACCAACTGGGCAGGGCAAAATGTCTATGCTTTCCACGCAGGTATGGCACAGGTCGCCATGGGCGATGGCTCCGTCCAATCGCTCAGTGAGTCCGTCTCCATGGACGCCTTTTATCGGTTGATCGCCGCGCAGGATGGCTTGCCTCTATTGGAATGGGAATGAACGAACATGTGCAGGATCTTTGGCGCTTGGTCTATCGCATTGGCGAGTGTGGCATTCTCTTTAGTCGGCAAGACTCGGGCTCAGGACTTCCCCCGTGGAAGCTTCCCGTCGTTCAGGGTCCCGACGAGCGATTCGGGCGATGCGGAGTTGAAGTATCGGTTGGACTGGACGCCCAAGGAGGTTCGGTGGAGTCTACCGCTGGAAGGCTATGGGCAGTCTTGCCCTGTGGTTTTCGAGCGGGTGATCTATACCACCAGCGTCGATGGTCCAAACAAAGAGAGTCTTTATCTGCAATCGTTCGATCTGGATACCGGGAGCCAGCGCTGGACGAAGACCTTTGCATCGAGCGCTCCCGAACCCAATACTCCGATGGTGAGTCGAGCGGCTTCAACGCCTCTGGTCGATGCCCAGGGCGTTTATGCTTTTTTTGAAAGTGGGGACCTGATCAAGGTCAGCCATGAAGGCGAAATACTTTGGAACCGTCATCTGCAGAAGGAGTTCGGCCCCTTTCTGAATCGCTTCGGTCTATCTTCAACGCCATGCCAAATCGAAGATCGTCTCTTCGTGCTGCTCGATCACTCCGGAGATTCATTCCTAGTCGGCATCGATAAGGCGACTGGAGCGACTTTGTTTCAAACCAGTCGTGGTAAGCGGGCCCACAGTTGGACGTCACCGGCGATCCTGCGGCTAGAAAATCAGCCGTTCGTTGTCTGCTCGTCGGTTGGCACCATCGATCTGTATTCGACCGACGGGGTGCTACAGTGCAGTCACACCCAGGTCGGCGGCAATTCCGTTGCAACGCCTTACGATCTCGGGGAGGGACGCTTTCTGATCAGTTCGCTGATCCGACCTGCGGATGGCCCATCCGAGCATGCTCTGACTTCTAACCTCATGGCTCGTGTTGTCCGAAAACAAGATGGCCTTTCGATCGAAGTGCTCTGGGTTGCGGAAGAAGCACGTGGATCCTTCAGCTCACCTGTGGAGCATCGAGGGTTTGTCTATTTCATCAATCCACAGGGGATCCTGTTCTGTTTGAATGCGAGAAGCGGACAGCAGTACTACGCCAAGCGAACTCCATCGGGTGCATGCTGGGCGACTCCCCTTCCAGTAGACGATCGGCTCTATCTGTTCGGGAAGGAAGGGGTGACCAGCGTGGTTCGGATTGGAGAGCAATTCGAACTCCTTGCTGAACAAAACCGTACCTGGGAGGACGCTCCTGCCGTCGATTCTCAGGGAGATTCCCCCATTGGCTCGGGCGACACCTTGTATGCAGGAGTGCCTACCCGAGTTGGCCTGCTGATTCGCAGAGGGGAGCGGTTGTTCCTTGTCGGGCTTCCCTAAAGCCAGCTTGGAATTCGGCAAGACATCTCGCGAGAATGGTGCGCTCTCTTTGGTCATCGATAGCACGAAGGCCATGATCGAAAGCGTTCCTGCGAACGAGGCCAGAGCAGCGTGATTTGGCCCCGACGACTTGTCGGTCTCCGAGAACAGCCGCAGGTGGGATGGCCACTCACCCAAATAGGAACGGGCAAAGTAGTCCGCAGAGGAGGCAAAAGGGGCTCATCGACTCTTAGTTGAACAGTTGGATCAGCCTTTGGAAAATGCTTGGCTTTCTGGAGATCGAGCGACGGTGGACTTCCTGGATAGTCCTCGCATTTAACGAAAGCCTCGGTGGCGGTACCTGCTTGATCCACTCGTCCAGGTGCCGCTCTGCCTCCCCTCTATCCATCGCATAAAGCCGCACTAGGTGATCCACCCATTTGGCCCGATTGCCTGCAATGTGATCCAAATCGTCGTCGCTCAATTCAGGAAATACGGTCGCGGCAATGGCCCCGACGTACTGCCAGTGAGTTGGTACCTGATTCCATTCCATTGGTACGATCCGGAAGAAGAAGAACCACTCGACACACACCAGTCACTCGAAAAGATATTTACCAGTTTAGGACTCGGCAACGAGCCAAGTTTGAATCTATCGGGTTTGTAAAGGTTCTTTGCCGAACCATGCGGTACATGGAGCGGACAACGGATCTGCGGTTTCTTGCAGGAGACTTCTTTAGGGATTAGGGAATTCATATAGCGCAACGTCCATCGGCGACAATAGCGTCTTCATCTAAAACTGCGTGATCATTTCCCGCCACCTATCCCCTGCAGCTTAGCAGGTTCGCGAACCCAACCGCGACATTCCCAAGGCGATCCCAGAAGGATGCAGAAGCGATCGCTACCCCCGCCAATCCCAGGTAGACCAAAGAAAACCGCATGTTGCATCGCGGGCGATACCTAGCAGTCGATCAATGGTCCCAGCCTTCCATTCAGAAGACCACGAGGACTTTTCTGGGGACGATTTGGAGTGCTAGCGACAACCTTGCCCGACTCACTGCGCTCACCCAAGACATCTTATGCAGGCTAGCAAAAGAAGAGGAGTCTGGAGGCTTCGTGATCTCTCATCGAGCGCAAGATCCGATCGCACCTTCAGGCACGAGGGCGATCCGTGGAAAAAATGAGTCCTGTGGGGATTGTCTGGGATGGCGATCACCTGACTGCAACGGTGAGGTAGCCTCGTGGAAGGTCAGCGCATGGCTCTCGCCACACTTAGATGAATCCTCCAAGTCGAATTGGAAGGGCACATGCTCTCCGGTATGCAGCGGTGGGAAAAGGAGAACCGGTCGGGTTGCACCGTTCCACAAGCTTTGCGTCGCAATGCCAGGCCTGGCACAGTCGTGCAGTTTACACGCGCCCCGTCGACCAACCGAATTGTCGGATGGACCCAAAAACCGGAGGCTTCACCATGCGAAAACCAAGTGTTCCATCAGGTCAAGCTTACTGGCTGGGCCCCGCCTCCTGCAGTGCGTCCAGCACGTTCGATTCGAACAGCAAGGCTCTCAGCAAAATCGGTTCTGTTGGGCGCGTGCTAGGATAAATGGCCAGCAGGGGAATCCCGTTGCTTTGGAGTTCGAGCAACTTCTGTTTGATCTCAGGTCCAAAGTCGGTCCAGTCCGCGACCATGGCAACGACACCGTTATCGCGAATCTTCTTGGCCACTTTCTCCGTTTCGATCGCTGTCTTTAGGTTGGTCTTGCAATTGGCACACCAGTCGGCAGTGAAATCGATCATCACGGTCTTTCGTTGCTTCAATAGATTCTGAAGTTCACTTTCGGAGTAGGGGACCCAACTGATGGCGTGCGCATCGTTCTTGTCGACTGGCCCGAGGGCTCGAAAACTCCACACACCCAGGCCCGTAGCGACACCTACAGCCACTGCAAGCGTCGTCCAGTATTTGCTCCGTTCAGCCCAGGCGGGGACTTTCCCGATCCACCAGCAGGCAAACCAGACTCCAATCAGCATCGTCAATGTTGCGATGCGATAGTCATTCGATATGGAACTGAGGAGGAAGATGCAGGTGAACAGTAGCGGGAAGGCGAGAAGTTGTTTGAAGGTATCCATCCACGGACCTGGTTTGGGAAGCCAGCTCATCATCCGCGGGAATGCTGCGATCAGGATGTAGGGCGAGCTGAGTCCAAGTCCGATGAAGAAAAAGATCAGCAGCACGATCCAGGAGGGCTGTGACAGCGCGACACCGAGTGCCGTTCCGAGAAATGGTCCGATGCATGGGGTGGCCAAGACGGTGGTGAGCGCGCCTTTGCTGAATGCACCGAGCGGGCCTTCTTGAGCCATCCATTTGTTGGAGGCGCCGCCGCTGGCGAACCCTGGGATCGGGATTTCCCAGACCCCGAGGAAGCTGAGCGCCATCGCAAAGACCAGCACCAGCATTCCGATCCGGAATCCCCAGCTACTGAACTGCTCGCCCCACATGAACGTCGCGCTGAAAAGTTCCTTAGCGATCACCGTCGCCAGACCAAGGCTCATGACGACCGACAAGATTCCGAGCACATACCAGAAATTCAGCCATGCAACTCGCCTTCGACTCCCCTGGCTCTCCTGCACAATTCCCATGATCTTCAGGCCAATCACCGGAAGAACGCAGGGCATGAAATTCAGTACCAATCCCCCAAGGAATGCCAGACCAAGGTTCAAAAGCAGATCGGCCGCTGAAAGCACTGGCGGGCTGGGGATCGAGGAGCCTATGCGGGCCGCCGAAGGCGAGGCTGATGCGGCGGCGGAGTTGCTGTTGTCTGGAGAGCCTGCGAGCCAGCGATTGCGGAGCGGAGACCCTGCAACTTCTTTGAAGGGTACCGGAAGAATGCTCCACCGCTGAATTTCTATCTGCCCACTTTCGGTTTGGATCCACTCCCCCTGGAACTTCGCCCCCAAAGGCTGATCACAGGACTCCAGTGTGCAAGCTTGGTAACCGATCCATCCTGCCAGCGATCCCTGGGACTGCTGGGGGGTGTCCAGCAGCTTCATAGGAATCCTCCAAGTGACGATCCCTTCGTGGTAGGGTACCGGGTCGGAACCTGGGATTTCCTGAACCGCTAGGATGGCATCGGTTGTGGGCGGTCCTTGAGGCACCAGGGATGTGTCCGGATCGAGGATCATCAGCGTTCGAAAGTTGGTTTCCTCTTCCCCTTCCCCCGACGGATAGAGGTGGTATTGATCATCGGGAATCCCTTCGATCACCAAGGAGCCGGTTCGCGGGTCGCTGCCTTGCTCCCAGCGAAGATTCCAGGAAACATGGGCTTCCGGATCCCGCCAAGGCATTGGGGAAGTCGTTTCGGGCGCTAGCGGTTGCTGGGGTTGCTCCCAACCGGCGAAGCTTGCTTCCAAAACCTCGGTGAATGGAATGCAGGTATCCGAGCAGACTTGGCCAACAGCACGGACCTTGATCGGCTTTGGGGGGTCTGTAGAAGCCGATTTCAGGTGAATGCTGCCAGTCCACGTCACCTCATCAAAATGTTTCTCCACCACAATCTGCTCAAAGCCCGGCTCTCCCTTGACCTGTTTGGGAGGCCGATCTGGCTGCCAATCGCCGACGAGGTCTGCGTCTTTGTCCGGGAAGCTGAATTTCGTCTTTAGCGGGCCGCCCGGCGGCTGCGTCACCGAGTAGATGTAGAAGTCATTGAGCAGTGTGGCGGTGATTCGGAGCGTTGCCTTGTCGCTTCCTTGTTCCGCCTGAAAGGTCGCTTTCCATTCGACAGGTGGACCATCGAGTAAGTTGGGGGCGGCACCCAGTTCGAGCCCCGGAAGTCCCAGGGGCCCTGGCTTTTGGCCAAAGGTGAAAGAACACAACACCAGAGAGGCAAGCAGTGCCCAGGCCCATTCCAACTGCTTCATCCGTCGATCCTTCTTTCGTGCCATTTGGGGCAATACCGTGTCCAGTACGTCCACTGGCGCTCCCGAACTGAGCCCCAGTTCAACCGGCCGTCAGCGCAGTCGGCCGACAAAGCCCACGTCACATCATAAGAAAAATCGCTGGTCACCGCACCGGGAGAACCTGGGTAGCGCCCTGAAGGGGGGGGTGGGTCCATGACTTCAATTGGGCAACCAGCTCGGTCATTCGACCCTGGGACTTGGGGAGGAAGAGGACTTGCTGCTGTTGGGACTGGCGAGCCCATAGGATCCACTGGCCGGCAGTCAGGTAAACCTGAAGGCAGCCTAGTTCAGCCATTCGCGACGTTTTTTCCTCCAGGGAAGAGTGTTTGTGCCAAGGTCCCGATTCTCGATTGGCTTCAAAACCTAGAGCCACCCAACGCCAGGCTTCCCGCTGGTTCCAAAACGGTGTGGTGGTCAGCAAGCGGATCCAATCCCATCCTCGCCAGTCCCACGACGTTGCCCCCCAGTCGATGATGCCACACGGGAGATTGTCTTCAAACAGAAGGTGATCGCGCCAGAGATCGCCAACGATCCACTGTCTTGGGAGATTTGGGGAGATGGCATCGACCAGGGGGCCGAAGGCTTGGGGTGAAATCTGCCTCCAGCAGTCCCAAAGCTCTTGGAGAACACAGCGGGAATCGAATTCGCCAGTTTCAGATGCAAACACAGGAGGGACGATTCGGGGAACGGAGCGGCGATCGAGCTCCATCAATTGGCGCAAGAGTGCGATCCGTCTCTCCCATCTTGGGGAAGGGCCTACATCGGTTCCGATCCAACCCGACGCGTTGTGGATCTGCGCCACCGCTAGCATCGCCTGTTGGAGATGATGCTGGTGGAATGACTCATAGCCGCGACTGCTTCCGATCAGCCACGATCCCCATTCCCAGAGACGATTTTGGCTGGCCAAAATCGACTGTCCGTTGGACCAACAGTGAACCATCGGGATGCGGCAGACTTCAGCAGATGAATCCTCCATGGGCGGCATGCCAACCCGTTGAGGAGAATTCGATTGGTTGAGGTATTTTCCGATTGCTCGTTGGACTTGGTGAGTCGACTGGAGATGCTGAGCCCGGTCGATGGCGTCCGGCCATCCCTTGACGGCGCGGCGTTCGCCTGCCCAGCGGAATTCGAAAACCAGGGAATCGCTGAGCCCTTGACTGCTGCAATCCACGACGGCGTCAATCGCTCCGACTTGCATCGCTTCGGCCAGGATCTGTCCAGGGCAATTGCCCAAGCCCTGGCGATCGCTCATCGGTCCAAATCGGAGTGGTCGCTTTCTGTCGACCTGCGTTTGATCATCACGACGCTGTTGCCTCGATCGTTGTAATGGACTTCGGACATGAATTCCTTGATCAGCATCACCCCTCGGCCTCGCGGCTTGTCGATGAGCTCTTCGTCGGTTGGGTCGGGAAGTGTTGCGGGGTTGAACCCAGCTCCCTCATCGGTGATTTCCAGATAGATTTCCGAAGGGGTGACTCGGAATAGCAGGTGAACCGACTTGCATGGATCTCTCTTATTGCCATGCTCGATCGCATTGACGACCGCTTCTTCGGCCGCCATGTTCACCTGAAAAAATTCGCTCCCATCCCAGCCCTGTTCGACCAAAGCGCCCATCAGTTCCTGGATCGCGTTCTGCCCCTCATCGGTGCAGCTGGAAATGACACGATCCAGAGTCCATGGTTTCGCATTGAAATCGATGGAAAACTCCGATTCATGGGGCTGGTCCTGAGGATTGAAAGGTAGCACCATTCTGCCCCTTATTTGAAGCTGGCCAGACCCTTTTCTTCATTCGGCAGTATCTCGATCAGTTTATCGAGTTTCGTGATCTTGAAGACCTGCTCGATATCCTTGTGGAGGTTGCACAGCTTCAGAGTGCCCCCGGTCGGCTTGATCTTGTTGCGGAGCGAAATCAATTTGTTCAGTGCAGCGCTAGAAAGAAACTCGACGTTCTCGAAGTTCAGAAGCAGCATGTTTCGCTTGTCGACGGTCACCAGGGCGATCAATTCCTCGCCAAGCTGTTCGATGCTGGACGAATCGACGATCTTTCGATCGACGAAGCGAACTACTGAGACTCCATCCTGCTCATTGACCACAATTCTTTTCGGAGTCGCCATGGACTTACCTTTCGGAAATCAACAAAAAACTCAATTCAATTCAAAAGATCATTCCAGCGGGCAGGGAGTTCCCCCGTCTCAAGCAAGCTCTTTCTGGCAGACTTCCAGCAGTTTCTTGGTCGCCAGAATTCCTTCCTCTTCTCCCAAGCGGCCACCTTCGTATTCGATGCCTACAAACCCATGGTAGCCTGCTTTCAGAACGATCTGGAGCATTTTTCGGAAGTCGATCTTTGTCTCGTTCCCTTGAGCGTCGAAATCGTAGCTTTTGGCGCTGACCGCCTTGGCCAGTGGCATCAGATCGGTGACGCCTTGGTACCGGTCGTACTCATAGAAATTGCCAAAATCGGGGAGGGTTCCACAGTTGTCCAGACCGACGGCGCGGATGGTCTCTGCTAGCCACTTGCCGTTGGAGCTGAGTCCTCCGTGGTTTTCGACAATGACACCCAGGTCGAGCGGCTTGGCGAATTCGCTGAGCCGGCGGAGCCCGTCGGCCGCCAGTTTCTTCGCCTCTTCGTAGTCTTTTGACGATTCGGCATTCACGCGGATCGAATGGCAACCCAAACGCTTGGCTGCTTCTGCCCACTTGAAGTGGTTCTCCACCGCTTTCTTGCGTTTGGCTTCATCTGGGTCGCCCAGAGCCCCTTCGCCATCGATCATGATGAGCAGCGTTTTGACTCCCACATCATCGGCGCGCTTCTTCAGATCGTCGAGATAGGCATTGTCCTTGGCTTTGTCTTTGAAGAATTGATTCACATACTCGATGGCTTCGATCCCAAATCGCTCCTTGGTGAATTTGGCGAAGTCACGGTTATCCAGTTTGCCCCCAAAGAGCGTTTTGTGGAGCGACCATTGGGCCAGCGAAATGGAGAAGGGGAGCTTTTCCTTTTGGATTGGTGCGGCAGCCGCAGTTTGGGTCAGGAGGGAAGCAGGGGAAGTCAGTCCCAAGCCAACTAGACCAGCGGTGCTTTGGACAAGAAACGAACGGCGTTGTTGCACGATCATGGAGAGAAACCTTTGACTGGCGCGGTTCGACAAACAATTCCAAATGGGATGCGTGCCGGCGGCAGTGGCCAGCACTCTTAGGCCGCGCGACGACGCAGAACCTAGATGACGGAAGGGAGTAGGATCTCTCCTCCGAACAGCGATTTGCGACGTTCTCACGCGTCTGTGGAGTATATTGACTTCGTGCTTTGCAATCAATCAAGTGGGGAATCGTCACAGGGGCCTTCCGAAAAGAAACGGGAATTCCTTCGGAGTCGTCGCAGTCGCCCCCAAAGGGTGCGGAGCCGTTTTGTCTGGCGGATTGGAAGATTCGGACCAACCGGGGTCATTTCGTGTAGAACCCGCCGAGGGATCGACTTTTTGACTGGCGTGGGCTGGTTGGAGAAAGAAACTGGTATGGGAAGGTGACGCGGCAAGCTGGATCGGTGCGGCTTGCCCCCGACAATTGCGTTGCCAGACTTGGGACTCCCGCAACGCAAAGTGGCCTCTGGAGCATACCAACCTCTTTGTTTGGGAGCGTTGGCTTTCGGGTGGGGGGCCGCAACCGCCAGTCGGGGACCAAGGGGCTATGGGTCAAGGAGCGGAAACGGTAGTCGTTTGGTTGATCGGGAAGAAGGACTAGGTCCACTTCGCTTAGCGAAGGAAGGGAGTGCGAGATTGATGACCGATGGGAAGCAGTTGGCACTGACTTCGTTCGATCAATTTCTTTTCGGCAAAGGGGAGCATTGGGAGCTTTACGGAAAGCTTGGGGCTCATCCCTTGGAAAATCCGACGTCCCCCCTTGCGGAAAAGGGGGTGGTTTTCGCGGTCTGGGCCCCCAACGCCAAGTCGGTTCAGGTGATCGGGGACTTCAATGGGTGGTCGGGAGAGCAAGCGAGGCTTCAAGCCGTTGGATCGACCGGAATCTGGTGGGGGATGGTTCCGGAGGCTCGCCGGGGCGATCGCTACAAGTACCGGATTGAAACTCCTAGCGGCCAACAGCTGGACAAAGCCGATCCGATGGCTTTTGCATCCGAGTTGCCTCCAGGTACGGCGTCGATCGTCGAGGGGCTGCAGCCTTTCGCATGGCAGGATGCGCAGTGGCTAGAGCGACGGGGGGAGCGGCAGGGACTCGATCGTCCCCTGTCGATCTACGAGGTCCATTTGGGCAGCTGGCAGCAGGAAGAAGGTCGTCCCTCCGGATGGCTGGATTACCCAACGCTGGCTGAAAGACTGGTGGCGTACTGTCGGGAGATGGGGTTCACTCACCTGGAACTGTTGCCGATCAGCGAGCATCCCTACACAGGGTCTTGGGGATATCAGACCACCGGCTATTACAGTCCCACCAGCCGATACGGCACACCGCAGCAATTCAAGCAGTTTGTCGATCACTGTCATCGCAACGGGATTGGTGTTTTGATCGACTGGGTGCCAGCCCATTTCCCGCGCGATGGCCATGGACTGAGGCGATTCGACGGAACGGCGCTCTACGAGCATGAGGATCCGCGTCAGGGGGAGCATCCCGACTGGGGAACATTGATTTTCAACTACGGTCGCAATGAGGTTTGCAATTTTCTGATCGCCAATGCGCTCTACTGGATGGAGCAGTTCCATGTCGACGGACTTCGCGTGGATGCTGTTGCTTCGATGCTCTACCTCGATTATTCCCGGCGTCAGGGAGAGTGGATCCCGAACCGCTATGGCGGGCGTGAAAATCTGGAGGCGATTGCATTTCTGAAGAAGCTGAACAGCGTGATTGCGATGAGACATCCGGGCGTTCTGACGATCGCGGAAGAGTCGACGGCATGGCCGGGAGTGACTCAACCGGTCGACGAAGGAGGTTTGGGGTTCGGACTGAAGTGGAACATGGGCTGGATGAATGACACCCTTTCCTATTTCCGAAAAGACCCGATCCATCGTCGGTTTCATCACGATTCTCTAACCTTCTCAATGATGTACCACCACAGCGAACGGTTTTTGCTCCCATTCTCCCATGATGAAGTGGTGCATGGGAAAGGAACCCTGCTGGCGCAAATGCCTGGCGATCGCTGGCAGAAGTTCGCCAACCTGCGTTTGCTGCTAGCCTACCAGTGGACGCATCCTGGGAAGAAACTGCTTTTCATGGGCAACGAGCTGGCGGGGTGGAATGAGTGGAGCGAGAGTCGATCGCTGGAGTGGGACTTGTTGCAGTGGGAGCCGCATCGAGGGATCCAGAGACTGGTTGGCGACTTGAATCGGTTGCTAATCAAGTACCCGCAATTGAGTCGATGGGACTACGATCCTGAAGGGTTTCAGTGGGTGGATTGTAGCGATCGCCAAGAGAGTCTGGTGAGCTATCTGCGGCGAGCCGACGAGGGAGGGGAACCCTTGCTGGTGGTCTGCAACTTCACGCCAGTGGTGCGTCGTCGACAGTTGCCGGTGCCACGTGCTGGAGTCTACCGTGAGCTGCTCAATACCGACTCAGAGTACTACGGAGGATCGAACGTCGGGAATGCCACCAGCGGTCTGGCGCAACCGACCGGCGGCGATGGCCCCGCGCTGCTCGATCTAACAGTCCCGCCGCTGGCGGCACTTGTTTTCCAGTGGCAAAGCGAACTACCGGAATCTGGAAATCGCCAAGGGGAGGAAGCGGATCGCCATGGGGCAGGATCCTGCGAGTCGGGGCTTGCGAACCGATCGAGGGTTGCGCCAGAGGGAGAATGAGCTGGAGCCGAGCCGGGTAGGGCCTTCTGGTGGAAGAGTCGTCTGGAAGCGACCGAAGGGGGTGGACCACGATGGTCTCTGGTTATGACATTCTAAAATTCGTTAGAATGTCGCACCGGCCCGCTCAAGAGACTGCTTCGGGGCCACTGCGGTGTGAGTCGCCGGAGTGGCTGAATTCGCTTTGCAACCATCTGGCTCGTTCGATATTCCGTTCGGATGGCGTCATGGTGCCGCCATATCGCTTCTGCAGGTGGGCCGGCTGGGTTTGGATGATCAGTCGATGGACCGTAGCGATCGGGACTGGGTCGATCCACCCCAGGCTGATACCCAGGCGCACCTTGGAAAGGTGATCCATCGCTTCTTCGCTGGTGATTTTCTTGGCGGTCTTCAGGATTCCAAGACCGCGACTGATTTGATCTCCCAGATCCTGAGCATGCTCCCGAACCAGAAAATCCCTTGCCATGCGTTCGTATTCTAGGAGACGTGGGATAATTTCCTGCACGCGGCCGATCAATTCTTCTTCGGTTTGTCCCAGGGTGACTTGATTGCTGATCTGGTAGAAGTCTCCCATGAATTGAGAGCCTTCGCCGAAGAATCCACGCACCGCGATGGAGATCTTCTGCATGCTGCGAAAGACCTTTTCCATCTGCTTGGTGATCACCAGCGCTGGCAAATGCATCATGACGCTCAAACGCAACCCGGTGCCGGCATTGGTGGGGCATGCGGTGAGGTATCCAAAGTCGGGGTGGAATGCGAAACGAAGTTGGGTTTCCAGTTGCTGGTCCAGCGTTTTGGCGTGCTCCCAGGCTTCCTCCAGTTGCAGTCCGGGAAGTAGGACCTGGAGGCGGATGTGGTCTTCCTCATTGATCATCACGCTGTAGCGATCATCGGAGCCGGCAAGAAGTCCCCTGGTTCCCGTTCCCTCGCTCAGTTCGCGACTGATCCACTGACGTTCCATCAGAAACTGTCTGTCGAGAGCCGACATGGGAGCGATATCGAGAAAAGAAAATCGGCAGGGGTCGGTCAGCTTCTCTCCGACCGATCGGACTTGGCGGCAGATCGCATCGCGGTCGGCGTCGGAGCAGCGCCGGATGAAGGGGAAGTCGGCGAGGTTTCGCGCCAGCCGGGCGCGCACACTGACGACGATGTCGGACTGGTTTCCCTGGCCCGACCACCAAGACCCTGTGGTGTTGACTAGGTCGTCAAGATTCACGAATTCCCCTTTTGGTCGACAGCATGCGCCGATTTGCAACGGAAGGAAACCATTTGGAGTAACGCAGCGATTTTTGTTATCCTACTGGTTGCCGAAAAAAGGAACACCTAGCACATCAGGCGATTGGCGACCCAGCGTTCCCGCCAGTGCATCATCCAACCAGATCAGCTCACGGCATCCACTTACTGAGAACTTTGTTGTTTCTCCTCAAGCCCCTTGATCTGGTCCCGAAGTCGACTGGCTTGTTCGTAGTTCTCCTCATCGATCGCTTGCTGCATCTGCCGACGCAGTTGAATCAGCGCCTGTTGGTCCTCAGGCGAGATGCCGGCGCGATTCGGTTTTCGTCCGCGATGCGCCGAGGCACCATGGATATTGGTCAGCAACGGCTCCAATTGCTCTCGGAAGTGAGTGTAGTCGTAGGGACAACCCAGGCGTCCGCTTTTTCGGAAATCGGCGAACGTCATCCCGCATACAGGACATTCCTTCCGGTCGGTTTCCTCTAGCTCCCCCAGTTCCGGTTCCCACTGCAGTTGTTGGGCCACCATTTGAGCGAGCGAAGGAGGGGTGGCGGATCCCTCGCCACCGGCGAGGAATTCTCGGGCGTGGTCCTCGCACAGGTGCAGAATGACCGGCCCTTGCGGGTCCGTCAACTCCGTAATGTGGAAGGTGGCGGGCTTCTCGCAATGCATGCATTTCATGGCGCATCACCGCTGACGATCTCGAGGGCCTTGGGACGACTTGAGCGACTTTCGTTCATCCCATTGTAGCGTTCGGCAAAAGTTTCGGGCGAGAGGGTTCGTGGGGAAGTGGAGTGGCGGCGTTGCCGACGAATGGACCAGGAAGTGGTCTTGTGGCAGCGTAGCTGGGTTTGCTAAGACCCGCCAGGCACTCGGGCACACAAGAGCCAAGGTGGCTTATTCGATCTGCATTCAATTGAAGGATGGGACGCTGACATGGCAGCCGTTGTTGCGTTTCGCGGGATGGTGGATCGCATGGGGGATCGTCCGAGCCACTGGCTGGGAAGCCTCGCCATCGTCGCCCTGTCGATTGGCCTGTTTGCCGCAGGTATCGCTGGGGCTCAGGATACCCAGTGGATTTGGACCCCCGATTCCCCTCCAGGCGCCGCATCGCTTGGCAGTGCCTGCTTTCGCAAGACGTTGCAATTGCCGGCGATCGAACAGGCGCGGGTGACCATTGTCGCTGATGACAGTTACGAACTTTATCTCAACGGCATTCAGGTGGGACAGGGCCAGTCTCTGGAGCACCTGGATCAATACGATGCGTCGCAGTGGTTTGCACGCGGTCGCAATGTGATCGCCGTACGCGTTGAGAATCGCGAGGGGAAATCGGCAGGGGTGGCGGTTCAGGTCCAGATCAAGCCGCAGGGGAAGCCCTGGCAGACGATCGCCACCGATGGGACTTGGAAATGCACCGCCGACGTGCTCGATGGCTGGCAAATGACATCGTTCAACGATTCCCGTTGGGAGGCAGCCGCAGTTCTCGGAAAGCTGGGTGAGACATCTCCTTTCGATCGGCCCCAGGAAGCCCAGGATGCGGTCGCCAGTCAGGGAAGGCGTTGGGAGACACAGCCGGGTTTCGAGGTCGAAGAGATCCTCGGTGATGGCGAGGTTGGATCGCTGATCGCGATGGCGTTCAATGAGTTCGGCCATATCATCGCATCGCAGGAAGGCGGCCCACTCCTTTTGATCTACGACAGCGACAAAGATGGACGCCATGACAAGGTGCGAACCTACGGAGATCAAGTGAAAAATGTCCAAGGCCTCCTGCCGCTCAACGGCGATCTCTATGTCACCGGAGAGGGACCCGAGGGAAGCGGTCTTTATCGACTGGTCGATAACGATCGGGATGGAACCTTGGAATCACCGAAGAAGCTGGTTGGTTTCGACGGGATTCCTGGCGAACACGGGGCGCATCAAATCGCTCTGGGACCTGACGGTTTGCTCTATGTCGCCGTCGGCAATCATGTGAAGGTAAATCAGGAGATCAGCGGCAAGAGCCCCTACCGTCATCCTTACGAAGGCGACCTCTTGTTGCCACGTTATGAGGATCCAGGTGGACATGCCAAGGGAATTCGTGCTCCAGGTGGCACGGTGATTCGGTGCGACTTGACGGGCAATGACGTGGAGGTGGTCGCCGGCGGAATTCGCAACGCCTACGATCTGGCCTTCCATCCCGATGGCAGCCTGTGGTTGCACGACAGCGACATGGAAGCCGACGTGGGGATGACCTGGTATCGGCCGACCCAGTTGTTTGAAATCACAGCGGGAGCGGAGTTGGGTTGGCGAAGTGGTTGGGCTCAGTGGCCTGAATACTATCCGGATCGGATCCCCCCGGTGCTCGACACCGCCCGAGGATCCCCAACCGGCTCCATCGTTTACGATCACTACACCTACCCCGCGAAGTACCATCGCAACTTGTTCCTGGCGGACTGGTCGGAAGGAAAAATCTGGTCGGTGAAGTTGGAGCCACAAGGGGCGGGCCATAAGGCGCAGGCGGAATTGTTTGTGCGTGGGCAGCCTCTGAACGTCACCGATATGGACGTCGATCCAGAAGGACTGTTGTATTTCTCGGTCGGCGGTCGTGGCACCGACGGTGGTATCTATCGCGTGCGTTGGACTGGAGAACCGTCGCGGGAGCTATCGCAGTTGGGGACGGGAGTCGCGCGGGCGATTCGACAACCTCAGCTCGCTTCCGCCTGGGCTCGTCAAGAGGTCGCGCTGCTGAAGAAGGAGCTGGGGGTATCGTGGAATGAGTCGGTGGCAGGAGTCGCCTACAGCCCAGAGAACCCAGCGCGATACCGTATCCGAGCCCTGGAGTTGATGCAGCTGATGGGGCCTGCTCCGACGGCCGAGCTGCTGATTGAACTATCTCGATCCCCCAACGAACAATTGCGCAACAAGTGCGCCCAGATGCTGGGACTGATGACGACCAGCGACCTAGCCACCAAGAGGTTGAAAGAGATGCTACGCGATCGCGATCGCATGGTGCAGCGCACCGCCTGCGAATCGCTGACGCGCCTGGGGGCCGAGGTTGATCCTGATCAGTTGATTCCCCTTCTGGCAAATGAAGATCGCTGGCTGGCTTTCGCCGCCAAGCGACTTTTGGAGACGATCGATCCTGCTCTCTGGACCGACTCCCTGATCCAGAGCAAGGATCCCCGTCTGTTGGTGCAGGGGGGCTTGGTGCTGATGTCGATCGATGCGTCGGAAGATCAGGGGATGCGCGTCATTCGAGCGGTGGAGGAGACGCTGGAGGAATTTGTCAGCGACCGCGATTTTCTCGACCTGCTGCGGCTGGTTCAGGTGACGCTGCATCGCACCGGTATCCAGGGAGATCAGGTGCCGCACCTGCGTCAGCGAATCTCGGAAGAATTTCCTGCAGGAGAGGGAATCATCAACCGGGAATTGATCCGGCTTGCGGTGGCGTTGGGTGCCGACGATATGGTGGATCGCGCGATCGCTTACCTTCAGAGCAACGCTCCGATGGAAGATCGAGTCCATCTGGCGATGCACTTGCCCTTCCTGAACCGCAAGTGGTCCAGTCCCGAACTTTTTGCCTTGATGAAGTTCATGGAAGAAGCGACACAAGCACCGGGCGGGAGCAGTTTTCCTCTCTACATCATGAATGCCACCGCCGATCTGACTCGCAGCATGTCGGTGGAAGAGGCGCGGGTTTTTGTCGCCGAAGGGGTGCAATGGCCCAATGCGGCGCTCGCCGGTCTTCGCATCTTCCCACAACAATTGTCCCCCGAGGATGTGGAGGTGCTCAAGAAAATCGACTCGGCCATCGATCAGTCGGGATTGGAGTCGGATCGTCACAAACGATTGAAGACCGGCATCACGGCCGTTCTGGCGCAGCACGGGGACAAGGAATCGATGGCGTACCTGCGCGAGGTCTGGCGACGCAGTCCCGATCGCCGCGCTGCGGTTGCCATCGGACTGTCGCTTCAGCCTGACGGAGAGAACTGGGATTATCTCATCCGAAGTCTTCCGATCCTGGATGACTTCGCGGTTGCCGACATTCTTTCGCAACTCAAGACAGTTCCCGCGGCTACGGATGATCCCGAGGCGATTCGGCAGGTGATTCTGCATGCCTTGAGAATGCATCGCGATAGCGAGGATCCGGCTAGCGCCATCGCCCTTCTAGAGCACTGGACTGGCAATTCGTTCCGGGACGAAGCGAAGAGCATCGAAGGTCAATTGGGGATCTGGCAACGTTGGTTCCACGAACAACATCCGGCTCACACCCAGGCGGAGCTGCCCAGTGAGGGCGCCGACGGGAAATGGACGATGGAGCTGGTGGAAGAGTACCTGAATGGACCCAAGGGCAAGAGCGGTTCTCGAGAGAAGGGGAAGCTGGCGTACGCCAAGGCGAAATGCGCCGATTGCCATCGCATGGGAAGTCAGGGTGGCAATCTCGGCCCCGATCTGACGACGCTCTCCCGCCGTTTCCATCGCCAGGAGACGCTCGAATCGATCCTCTACCCATCTCACATCATCAGCGATCAGTATGTCGCCCAGCGCGTCCTCACCGTCCATGGTACGGTGGAGTCGGGCATGCTGACTAAGCTGCCTGATGGAAGTGTGAAGCTGCGTCGCGCCGATCAGAGCGAAGTAACGATTCCAGGCGAGGATATCGAGGAGATACGCACCAGCAAAACCTCCTTGATGCCTGCCAATCTGCTGGATGTACTCCTGGCAGAAGAAATCAAGGATTTGATGTGCTATCTGGGGTATGTGCCCGATCATGCACAGGTGGCCGAACAGCCCGCCGCTGGCCCGATCGTTCGCTAATCCCCCGGTGCCAATTGGAGCAGGAGCTGCGGGCTGGATCAGGCCAGCAGTTCCTGCACCACCGTGCCATGGACATCGGTCAGGCGATAGCGGCGGCCCTGGAACTTGTAGGTCAACCGTTCGTGATCGATGCCCAGAAGATGGAGCATCGTTGCATGTAGGTCGTGCACGTGGACGCCACCGGTCGCGACGTTGTACCCGAGTTCATCGGTCGTTCCATGGATGCTGCCGGCTCGAATGCCTCCACCTGCCATCCACATCGTGAAGCAGCGGGGATGGTGGTCGCGTCCGAAGTTCTGCTGGATCTTTCCTTGGCAATAGTTGGTCCGGCCAAATTCGCCGCCCCACACCACCAGCGTTTCGTCGAGCATGCCAGTCCTTTCGAGGTCGCGGATTAAGGCTGCGGCAGGTTGATCGGTCTCTCGGCATAGGCCCGGAAGGCCGCCTGGAAGGCCGCCGTGGTGGTCCCAGTCCTGGTGGTACAGCTGGATAAATCGGACTCCCCGTTCGGCCAGTCTCCGGGCCAGCAGGCAGTTGGCTGCAAAGGTCCCTGGGTTGGCGGCATCGGGCCCATAACTGTCGATCACTTCTTTGGGTTCCTGAGACAGATCCGATGCCTCGGGGATGCTCGACTGCATCTTGAACGCCATTTCGTAGTGGCCGATGCGATTGAGAATCGATTCATCCGCCCCCAGCTGGTAGTCGGCTTGATGCAATTGCTTTAGATGATCCAGCAGATTGCGGCGGCTCTCGGCGGAGACTCCAGTGGGATTCCCTAGATACAGAACTGGATCTTTCGCGGCGCGGAAGAGGATCCCTTGGTGCTGGGACGATAGAAAACCGCTTCCCCAAAGATGCGCTCCCAGGGGCTGTCCACCTTTCTCCTTGGTGATCAGGACAATGAAGGCCGGTAGGTTGTCGTTCTCTTGGCCCAGACCGTAGCTTAGCCATGAACCGATGCTGGGCCTTCCAGCGATCTGAGTCCCGGTCTGGAGGAAGGTAACACCCGGTCCGTGGTTGATCGCTTCGGTGTAGGCTGCCTGGATGATGCAAAGCTTGTCAGCGACCGATGCCGTGTGAGGCAACAGTTCGCTGAACCACGCGGCCTGAGGCCCGTGCTGCTGGAACTTGAAGGGGGATCCGACCAGCGGGATGGAAGACTGGTTGCCTGACATGCCGGTTAGTCGCTGACCTTTTCTGACCGAATCGGGGAGCTGTTCTCCATTGCGTTTGACCAGCTCTGGCTTGTAATCGTACAGGTCCAGCTGAGACGGCCCACCGGACATGAACAGGGAAATGATCCGTTTGGCTTTTGGGGGATGATGGAATTGACCACCTAGCGCCCCTTGAGCTGGGCGCGGCTGGTCATCCGCCAGCAGGCCATCGCGAGCCAGCAGGTCGGCCATTGCAATCCCGGAGATCGCGGCGCCGGACTGCCTCAGCAGATGCCGACGAGTCAGGTTGGGCTGAGTCGCTTTCGAGAATTCCATGTCCATCGTCTTGTTCCTTCGATCTAGCAGGGCAGCCAGAAGGGCTGTTGTTTAGTTCGGTCAGCGTTTCATGAGGAAGGCATCGAGGTTCATCAGCGCCTGTCCAAGCGCGAAGGCGGCGGCGGCCCGCGCGTCATCGATCATCGGATTGGAGGAAGCGTTTCCTACTTTTCGAATCTGCGCCGCCTCTTCCGGGTGCGATTGATAGTAGGCCAACTGGTCCTCAAAGAGGTTCTGCAGCGTCTTGCTTTCTGCCTCGGTGGGCTTCCTCGACAGACAGAGAAGGAAGCCGCGTTCGATCATCTTGGGAAGCTCCCCTTGTGACTCCTGATGCAACCGTTCCCCGAGTGCCCGAGCCGCTTCGACGTACTGCGTCCCGTTGAGAAGGATCAGCGACTGAAGAGGGGTGTTGGTCCGTTCCCGTTTGGCGATGCAAACCGCTCGACGCGGTGCGTCGAAGGCGAGCATTGCAGGGGGAGGAGAGGTGCGTCGCCAGACCGAGTAGAGACTTCTCCGGCGGACGTCATCACCTCCGCTGGGACCTGCCGGCTTGAACGCCTCCGACATCTCATAAGGGGTCACTGGCGGGCCACCCAGTTGGTGTTTCAGCAAACCGGAAACCGCAAGTGCCTGGTCGCGAATCGCTTCGGCCGAAAGCCGAAATCGGGGCCCTCGGGCAAGCCAATCGTTCTCCGGATCCTCCTCCATCCACTTCGGATCATCGAGGCTCTCCTGCCGGTACGTGTCGCTCATCACGATCGTCCGAATCAGCCCTTTCAGATCCCAACCGCTTTGGATCCAGTGGGCGGAAAGACCATCGAGAACTTCCTGATATCTTGGTCGATCCCCTTGGCTGCCGAAATCCTCGGAGGTTTTCACCAGTCCACGTCCGAAGAACGACTGCCAAAGGCGGTTGACCAACACGCGTGCTGTCAGCGGATGGTTGGGAGCGGTCAGCCAGCGTGCGACGCTCAGCCGGTTTGCCGGGGTCCCCTCAGGCAGCGGCGGCAGCGCCTCAGGTACCCCCGGCTTTACCGCTTCACCTCGCTGGTTGTATTCGCCACGCGCCAATAGGTAGGCCGGCTTCATGCCGGGCAGTTCCCGCATCACCATGATTTCCTGGATGCTGTCTTCCAGTTGGTGCAACGCCTCTCGTTTCTGCTGCAAAGCCACCAGAGCCGCTCGAAATTCCTCGTTTCCTGTGTGGACCGCCGTCTCTTGAAGCTGGGCATCGACCGGCCCCAAGGACTCCATCGCAACAGGGTTGGGCTGGGCATCGCCGTTGGAGGGAAGCTGAGCGACTTCCCAGGCAGTCAGCTGGCGATCGAAGACTCGCACTTCATCCACCTTGCCACCACGAAAGCCGCGGTCGCGAAACCGCTCTCCAATCGCGATGTTGTCCCCTCCGCCCCCGGTGATCTCTTTGGTCAGATTATCCCGCACCACTTCGCAGTCGGCAGGTTTTCCGTCGATGTAGAGCTGCAGTCCAGCGGCGCGGCTGGATCCGTCGTAGGTGACGGTGACGTGGGTCCACTGGTTCTGTGGTGCCTCCTGGCGGGTTCGAATGGAGATGGCGTTTCCGGGCCAAAAATGGATCAGAGACCATTTCCATTTTCCCTCCTCCAGCAGCAGTTCGTAGCCGCGGCTAGCGGCATCGGTCCACGCGCGCGAGCGATGCAGCACCACGGCTCGTTCCTTCCGATCCGGCGTCTCGACCCAAAGCGAAATGGAGAAGGGTTGGCTGCGGCGGAAATTTCCGATCGGCAGGTCGATTGGGTCGTCCCCCGTCAATTCGACGGCCTGCCCCTGTCGTCCAGGAACAGCTTTGTTTTCTCCTCGCACCTCCGCCACCAAATCTGCCTTCAGCTTGCTGGGGGATTTTCCTTGCTGCAGGTCATCCAGTGGGAACCTGGCGATCTCACCTAGCAAAGGCTGAGCCATCGCGGTGGGCTCGATCCCTGCCAGACGCTGCGGCAGGAGATTCTGCACCGCTTGCTCCGCCTCCTCCACCGATTGACGGAGTGTTGCCAGTTGTTCTTGCTGAGGATCGTTGGGAAGCATCAAGGCGGGCGTCGGCGGAGAGGGTGTGAAGTAAGAGTAGAGTCCTGCTTCGTCGATATTCTGGAAGACCGCGAAGAGTCGATAGAAATCCTTTTGCGAGATGGGGTCAAACTTGTGATCGTGGCAGCGAGCGCATTCGAAGGTCAGGCCCAGAAAGGCGGTCGCGAATGTCTGTACCCGGTCGGTGACATACTCGACACGATACTCCTCCTCGACGCTTCCACCTTCCGCTTCCTGCTGATGCAGTCTCTGGAAAGCCGTGGCGAGAATGGAGTCTTGCGAAGGGTTTTCGATCATGTCGCCAGCGACCTGCCACTGGATGAACTGATCGAACGGCATGTTCTTTTCAAAAGCCTGCAGCACCCAATCTCGCCACCGCCACATTTCCCGATCGCGATCGACCTGGAAGCCGAAGCTGTCGCTATACCTCGCGACATCCAACCAGTCGACCGCCATCCGTTCGGCATAGCGGGGGGAATTGAGGAGGCGATCGACCTGTTTGGCGTAGGCATCGGGCGACGGGTCTTCCAAAAACTCCGATAATTCCTCGGGAGTCGGCGGCAAGCCGATCAGATCCAGCGATAGCCGTCGAAGGAGCGTTGCGCGGTCGGCGCTAGGACGTTGCGACCTGCCCATCGTCGCCAACTTCCTTCGAATCGGCTCATCGATCAGTGAAGCTGGCGTCCCTTTCTCTGCGGGGAACTCCAGAGGAATGAAGGACCAGTGCGGTTCGTAAACGGCTCCTTGGGCAATCCAGGTGCGAATCTTCTGCAGTTCTTCCGGGGTGATTGGATCCAGCTTGGAATGGGGAGGCGGCATCTGAAGATCCGGATCCTCCGACAAGATCCGCTCCAGAATCGGGCTGGCATCGGGCTGATCGGGGCGAATCGCAGCGGCTTGATCGACCGCCACCGTGCGATCGTCCAGGCGCAGATCGGCCTGCCTGTTGGCGGCATCCGGTCCATGGCAAAAGAAGCATTTGTCCGAAAGGATCGGGCGAATGTCTTTGTTGAAGGAAACCTTCGACTCGGGGGCTGCCTGTTGCTGCGCCTGCGTGATGCTGGGACTGAGGATCAGGCAGCAAACCGCAAGGGCTGGGAGCAAGGAACGGAAGGCGAATCGTTCTGCGCTGGAAAAGATTCTGCGATTCGATAGTCGTCTGGCCATGGAAGCAGGATTCCCGTTTGGATTCAAGCGATCAGATCTTGGACCACATTGCCGTGGACATCGGTGAGGCGATACTGTCGACCCTGATATCGGAAGGTCAGCCGAGTGTGGTCGATCCCGCATAGGTGCAGCAGGGTTGCCTGCATGTCGTGGACGTGCACCGGGTTTTCTACGATGTTCCAACCGAATTCGTCGGTGGCACCATAGACGAAGCCCGGTTTGACGCCGCCACCAGCCATCCACCAACTGAAGGCGCGGCCAAAGTGATCACGACCATTCGGCTTGTTGGGATCGCCCTGCCCGAAGGGGGTTCGGCCGAATTCAGCGCCCCAGACGACTAAGGTGTCTTCCAGCATGCCTCTTTCTTTCAGATCCTGGATCAAGGCAGCGGCCGGTCCCTCGGTGTCGAAGCACTGAGCCTCCAACTGGGTGTAGAGGTTGTTGTGTTGATCCCACCCTGCATGCATCAGTTGCACGAATCGTACCCCTCGTTCCAAGAGACGCCTTGCCACGAGACAATTATTGGCAAAAGTCCCTTTGGCCAATGCATCGGGTCCATAGCGTTCGATGGTCGCCGCCGATTCGGTCGAAAAGTCCACCAGCTCTGGCACGCTGCTCTGCATGCGGTAAGCCATCTCGTACTGCGCGATCCGCGTGTCGATTTCGGGGTCTCCGTAATCGGCCAGATGGAGGGCATTCAGCTTGGCCACATCGTCCAGCATGGCGCGGCGTGCTGTCGCAGAAACTCCTTGGGGATTGGCCAGATAGGGGACGAGATCGCCCGTGTTCCGAAAGCGAACGCCCTGGTGTCGGCTGGGGAGAAAACCACTGCCCCAGTAGTAATCGAAGAATAGCTGTCCGCAGGTCTTGCCCTTGTCGCTGGAGGTCATCACCACAAACGATGGGAGGTTTGCCGATTCGGATCCCAACCCGTAGGTCAGCCAGGCACCCAGGCTTGGGCGCCCGGGAACCTGAGCCCCAGTGAGGAAGAAGGTGACTCCCGGAGCGTGGTTGACCGCCTCGGTGTGCATGCTTCGAATCAGGCAGAGTTCGTCGGCGAGGGCTCCCAGCTTGGGAAGCATCTCGCTGAGTATCATCCCGCATTTTCCGTTCGCTCGATGCGGCTTGATCGCTGGAATGCAGGGCCACTTGGCATAACCAGAGGACATGGTGGACAGGCGGGTCGACCCGCGCACCGAATCGGGGATATCCTGTCCCTGGCGCTCCCGCAGAGTCGGCTTGTCATCGAACAGATCGACATGAGAAGGGCCGCCACCCTGCCAGAGCATGACGACTCGTTTGGCCTTCGGCGCGTGATGTGGCAGGCCAGTTATGGCCGGTGGGATACCCAGAGCGTCATCGGAAGCGGCTTGTGAATCGGACTTCAGGAGGGAAGCGAGTGCGGCCATTCCAAGCCCTGAGGAGAACCTCCCGAACAGCTGACGGCGCTGCACTCTTTCGACGTTCTCTCGCATCCACGAGGGAATCATAGGACCACCTTCTCGTTGCGACATGGCGGTTTACTCGCGGTTTAGGGATTCATCGAGGTTGAAGATCGCAAGACACACCGTCGCCAGGGCACTCGCCTCCGGCAGTTTGTCGTCGGGGATCGGGGGGGCTGGGAATTTACCGGTGCTCCATAGCGGACGCCCCAGGTCAGGTTGCTGCCGATACAGTTCCACTTGCCGAAGGTACATCGACCGCAAGAGATCCAATTCCGATTCCGTCGGAAGGCGAAGCGTCGTCCGACGAAATGCTTGCTGCAAGGGGAAATCGATCGAGCGGGCGTCTTGCATGAGCTCCGCCGCCAGCACCCTTGCCGCTTCGATCCAAGTGGGATCGTTCAGCGTCGTCAGAGCATGCAGCGGCGTGCTGGTCTGCGAAGCTCGCACGCGACAGGCCTGCCGATTGGACGCATCAAACATGTTCGACGGGCCTACTGTGCGCCGCCAAAAGGTGTAGAGACTTCGGCGATAGAGGTCGCTGCCTTGGGATTCTGGGTAGCTGAAATCTCGTTCCTTCGTGATCGCCAAGGACTCCCAGACTCCTTCAGGCTGGTAGGGGTAAACAGGTGCCCCGCCTACCCGTCGATCCAAAAGTCCGGAGGCCGATAGAGCCCAGTCCCTCAGAATCAGGCTTGGCATCCGAAACCGGGCTGCTCTTCCCAAGTAGCGATTCTCCGCATCCCGCGCTAGTGCCTCCGGGGTGATTCGGCTGGACTGCTGGTACGTGGCGCTCAGCAGAATGGTTCGATGCAACCGCTTGCTGCTCCAGCCACCCTTTCGAAACTCACTGGCGAGCCAATCGAGCAGATCGAGGTGGAGAGGGTATTCTCCCTGGACGCCGAAGTCTTCCGAGGTTTTGACAAGCCCTTGACCGAAGAAATGCTGCCAGAGCCGGTTCGCCTGAACGCGAGCCGTTAAAGGGTGTTGATCGGAAATCAGCCACTGGGCCAGCCCCAGGCGGTTGGCCGGGGCCCCTTCTGGAAGCGGAGGGAGAAACGCTGGAGTGGTGAAGGCGATTTTTTCAGTCGGAGCCAGGTAGTTGCCGCGATCGAGGATCGAGGTTTCCCGCTTTTGCGCGTCGCTCATCACCATCACCCTGGGGATCTGGTCATTGCGGTACTGATTGAGTTGCTGTTGGATTTGTGTGGCTTCGTTGAGCTTCGGCAGTTTTGCAGTCAGCGAGGGACGAATCTTATCGTCGAAGTGTTTCTTTAAACCCGACTCCAGTTGGTTCTTCTCGTCTTCACTGCGTTGGTCTTGTGGCTTGCCTAGCAGAGCGCGGACGGCATCTGGCAGCCCTGCTGCGTCGGTCGCCGCCTGGGTGGCGAGGATGGCAAGCTTCCAGCTTTCGAAAGCCGCTTGTTCCAGCGGCTGTGCCTCGCGCTGTGCCGCCTCGATGCGTTGTTGGAATTCGGCGATCTTGGCGAGGTTTTCCGCGGTGGGAAGTTCGATCAGGGGCGGAGCCACTCGAATCCGCGATGAAAAATATTGCGGGACTCCGTTCTCCGGAAGATGGTTGAATGCATCCATCATCGCGTAGTAATCACGCATCGTGATGGGGTCGTACTTGTGATCGTGGCATTGGGCACAGGCCATGGTCAGACCTAGCCACGTAGTCGCCGTCGTATCCATCCGATCGAACAGGATCACAAACCGTTGCTCTTCCGGGATCGCACCTCCCTCGCCGTTCAGCAGATGATTGCGATTGAAGCCACTGGCGATTTTCTGCTCCGTGGTGGCATCGGGCAGAAGATCGCCCGCCAGTTGCCACACCGTGAACTGATCGAACGGCATGTCTCGCTGGAGTGCACTCACCAACCAGTCTCTCCAGATCCACTGCCAAGTGTCACCATCCTGCTGGAAACCATTGCTGTCGGCATAGCGAGCCGCATCTAGCCATGGCAGCGCCATGCGCTCTCCATACCGAGGATCGGCCAGCATCCGCTCCACCAATCGTTCGTATGCATCCTCGCTTGGGTCAGAAACAAAGTGGTCGACCTCCGCTTCGCTAGGAGGCATTCCCAATAGATCGATCGATAGCCGCTTGATCAGCGTTGCACGATCGGCGGGCGGATTGGGGCTGAGGCCCACCTTCTGGAGTTGGGCCAGCACAAATGCATCGATTGGAGTCTTGGGCCAATCCGCGTCACGCGTCTCCGGCGGGTTGGGATGCCTGGGTGGTTGGAAGGCCCAGTGGATTTCCTCTGGTGCACCCAAGTCGATCCATCGCGCCAACCGTTGTTTCTGTTCGTCGGTCAGCGATCGATTGGACTCGGGCGGCGGCATCTGGAGATCGTGGTCGGTCGACAAAATGCGCCGAACCAATTCGCTCTCACCGGACTTTCCTGGGACGATCGCCCCTTTTTCCACCGCTTGCTCGCGGCGATCCAGTCGCAAGTCGCCTTCTCGGTGGTTGGGGTCCTGTCCGTGGCAGTAGAAGCAATTCTCCGAAAGGATCGGGCGGATATCGCGGTTGTAGGAGAGTTCCTCGGCACGCGCCGCCGGCGCAGCAGCCAGACTGAGCAGCAAGCCAATCCAGAGCGATCGACTGCGGCCAGCGTGATGGGATGCAGAGCGACGCGAAAGCAGGCGGCGGGTTTGCATGGAAACACCGATGCAAAACAGAGGAAAGGTGGGATCGGGTAGGTGGGGCAAAGCTGTCAAAGCCGACCTAATTCAGTATACAGCACCGGCGGGTATCGGGTCGGATCGGGGGTCGGGTTTCCTGGCACCATGCACCAGGTGGCTAACAAGCCTCCGCGATCCTACCCGGGAACTGCCCCCTGAAAATCACTGCCACACAACCGAGGGCGATGCTCCGGGATTTGCCGATCCCTTGTCGAAGTTGCTATCCTGTTACATGCAGGGCAGTATATTGGGATTGAGAGCATTTCTTTCAAGGCTTAGGGAGGGTCGAAGCATGGTAGGTCGGCTGTTGCTTTCGGGGATTGTTGCAGTGGTCTTGTCGGCCGGTGCGCAGGCGACTGAGCCTGCGAAGGCGTTGTCGTTTTCGATGAAGACGATCGACGGGAAGCCGGTGGAGTTGAACAAGTACGATGGGAAAGTCGTCCTGATCGTCAATGTCGCAAGCAAGTGCGGTCTGACCCCGCAGTACGAAGGTCTGCAGGCCCTCTACGAAAAATATAAGGATCGAGGGCTGGTGGTCCTAGGCTTTCCCTGCAACCAGTTTGGCGGTCAGGAGCCCGATTCCCCCGAGAAAATCGCTCAGTTTTGTTCCTCCAAGTACAAAGTCTCCTTCGACATGTTCGACAAGATCGAAGTCAATGGCGACAACGCTGCACCGCTCTTCAAGTACCTGACCAGCGTCGACACCGAGCCGACTGGGAAGGGAAAGATCAGCTGGAACTTTGAGAAGTTTCTTTTGGATCGAGAAGGGAACGTCGTGGGACGATTTTCTCCTCGCACCTCGCCCGATGCATCGGAACTTGTTTCCGCCATCGAAAAAGCACTCGGCAAGTAACCGGTTGCTGCGATAGATTCGTTTTGGAACGAACGGGCCCCTGAAGAGGGGGCCCGTTTTTTTTATGGAAGCTTGAAAAATAGAAGGGGAAAGGGGGCTGCCGAGCGACTTTGCTGCAGGATGAGGAGAGCAGTTGGATGAGCAACCTGGGGCCGGTGGCCGAAAGCATCGATTGGAGTCGAGCGGTGGAGGAGAACCGCCGATGGCTGACGGCGGTGCTGCGCGCCCGGTTGGGGGACGTCAACGCAGTGGATGACGTGCTTCAGGAGGTTGGGTTGGCGGTTTTGAACCAGTCCAAGCGACCCACCGACCCCCAGAAAGTCGCGCCATGGCTTTACCGAATCGCTCTCCGCAAGTCGGTGGACTATCGGCGGTCTCAAGGCAGGCAGCGACGACTTCAGGATGTCTATCGGGAGCGGCTGCCTCGGGACCAGCAACCGGCCGCTTCCGAATGGCTGATGCAACTGGAAGACCAGAACCAGATTCGTAGTGCCTTGGATCGGATTGGTCAAGCCGACCGGCAATTGCTTGTTTTGAAGTATGGGGAGCACTGGAGTTATCAGCAGATAGCGGCGCATCTGGGATGCACTGTCAAGACGATCGAGTATCGGTTGCTTCGAGCGAAAGAGGCGCTCCGCGATCAGATGGAAGGCATGATGCGAAGCGAGGTGAAGGGATGAAAGAGACATTGGGAGACTGGCGGCTGGAGTTGCAACGATTGGTCGACGGGGCATTATCAACCGAAGATCGATCGGCGTTGCTTCGCCGGATCGATGAGAGCCCTGAGCTATGGCGAGTGGTGGCGCTGCAGTTTCTGGAGGACCAGGCGCTTCGGAGCGTACTGGGGACGGAAGCGACTGGGGGACAGCAGGTCGCAGCGATCCACAGGCAGGGCGATGCGATAGAAGATGCAGTTGCGTCGAAAGGCAGCTTTACCGAGACTCGCAGCACCCATCCGCTAGTCAGCGAACCTGCAACAAAAATCCCGACCAGGGCTGAGGCAAATGTCCCTCGAGGTTGGGCGGCGGCCAAGTGGCTGGCGGTGGCAGCCACTATCTTTGCGATTCTTGGCGCCTATCAGGCTGGCAATCAAGCCGGGCGTGGGCGTATCGAACGACAGGCTCCGCAGCAGTCGGGGCTTGCGGAGTCCTTCATGAAACCGGAAGGGCGTTTGCTGATGCCGGTGGGGGATTCGGCGGAGAAAGTTTTGGAGATACCGGTCTTTCAAGTGCCTCAGATCGACCCGTCCTGGGTCCAGGCACCACTCCCAGAGCAATGGGAAAGTTATCGTCAGGCGCTGCGGCGCGATGGTCTGGATCTACAGCTGGAGACGGAAGTGATCGAAGGCAAGCTGCCGGACGGTAGGCATCTTGTTGTTCCCGTGCGCAGCGTGCGAATCGAGCGTCGTGGGCTGTGAGTCGGTGATGGGTAGGCGGCGTTTGGGGAAGAGAATTCAAAGAATCATCAGGTGACGTTTTTTTTTGAAGGGAGTGTTCGATGAAGAAGTGGTGGTCGCTGAAGGCAATTGCGTTGGTATGTGGTTGCCAGGCGGTTGGTGGGGTTTGCATGGGGCAGCAGACGGTCGAAACCCAGACCCAAACGCAGGTGCAAGTTCAGGTGGTGGGCCAAGATGAAGGGGCCGGATCCAAGAAGTCCGAAGTGCGGGTGTTTCAGGTTCAGTCCACCAAGCCAGACGAAGTGGTCGACCGCATCGAGAAGATGCTGAAAGACTCGGGGCTGGATGACGAAGCCAGAAAGAAGGTCTTGGATCAGGTGAAGCAGTTGGCAGCAAAAGCCCCCGGGGGACAGCCGATGGTGATGGCAGTCCAAAGCCGCAAGGGGGAGGGAGCTGCGAAGGAAGGCAGCGCGCCCGAGGTCCAGGTGCAAGTCCAGGCGGTGCCTCCAATCCAGCAGCAGAACGCGGATGTGGAGTCACAGCAGATGGTTTTCGTCGATGAAGACGGAAAGCAGCATACGGTGGAGGTCATTCGCAAGGGAGCGCCGCAGATTCAGGGTGGACGGGTGCAGGTGCAGGCGGTGCCTCCAATCCAGCAGCAGAACGCGGATGTGGAGTCACAGCAGATGGTTTTCGTCGATGAAGACGGAAAGCAGCATACAGTGCAGGTCATTCGCAAGGGAGCACCGCAGATTCAGGGTGGACGGGTGCAGGTGCAGATGATTCCCCCCGCCCGCGGTGGCAATGGGCCAGCAGCCGTGGCGCAAGTGATCCCCCCGCTTCCTCCCATGGCTCCCGGAAATGTGCAGGCGATTCCACTCAACGTTCCGATGATGGTACAGGGGTTGCCGCTTCAAGCTCAGGTTCAATTGGGGCAAGCGATCCAGGGTGGCAATCGCTTTGCGTTAGGCGTCTCCTTGGAGCCACCTGCCGGGGATGAGTCGGCTCCTGGGCTGGTGATCAAGGAAGTCATGGAGAACTCGGCCGCATCCGAGGCGGGGCTGGAGCCGGGGGATCGCATCGTCGTGATCGATGGGGAAGAGGTGGAGAGTGTGGAGCAGGTGGTCGATCTGGTGCAGAAGGCCGGATCCGAGGGGAAGTCGATGGACTTGGTGGTCCAGCGAGGAGATCGAGGAGAGGAAGAAAAGCAGATCGAAGTGAAGCCACGAGCCTCTGCACTGCCGCAGGGGATCGAGCAACTGGAGAACATGCTGCAGCAGATCCCAGGCGGTATCGGACCCGGTGGTGGGTTCTTTGTTCCGCAGGGGGATGGAGGGTTTGAATGGAACGCTGGCGGGGAAGCGATGGAAGAGGTGAAAAAGGAACTCCAGTCGATCCGTGAGGATCTCCAGGAAATCAAGGAGATGCTTGCGGAGATCAAGGCGATGGAAGAGGAAGACGACGACGAAGAAGACGACGACGAGGAAGAAGGGGAAAAAGAAGACCAATAGTTGCGGCGTTCCGCCTCGTTGGCGAAACCAATTACGATTGAGGGGAGGTGCACCAGGTGGTGGCCTCCCTTTTTTCGTTGAAGGAGCCGCTGATGAAGTCGACTCGCTGGATCGCGCTATGTGGATGGCTGGCCTTGGTGGCAGCAAACGCCGGTGCGGAGGAGCGTGAGGATGCGATCCGAAGCAGCTACTCCAAGACCGAAGTCCGAATTCCAATGCGGGACGGAGTGGAGCTGTTCACTTCGATCTACACTCCCAACACGTTGGATGCGAAAGCGATTTATCCCATCCTGATGATGAGGACACCATACGGCGTTGGACCTTATGGTCCCGACCGCTACCGCAGTCGATTAGCCCCCGCGGAGTCGATGGAAAAGGAAGGCTATATCTTCGTCTTCCAGGATGTGCGAGGGAAGATGATGAGCCAGGGGGTGTTCGAGAACATGAGGCCCCATCTGGAGGCGAAGCAAGCCGGGCAGATCGACGAGAGCAGTGACACTTTCGACACCATTGAGTGGTTGGTCCGCCATGTGCCTCGCAACAATGGCCGTGTCGGAATGTGGGGCATTTCGTACCCCGGGTTTTACACCGCGGCCGGCGCCATCGATTCCCACCCGGCTCTCAAGGCGATTTCGCCACAGGCCCCAATCGCCGACTGGTTTTTCGATGACTTTCATCGCAACGGTGCGTTTGTTTTGCCGATGGCCTTCCAGTTCTTTTCGTCCTTTGGAAAGAGCCGTCCGGAACCCTCCGTGCAGTCGCCACAGGGACTGCCGCAGACGACTCGCGATGGATATCAGTTCTTTCTCGATCTGGGGCCTTTGTCGAACGTCGATCAAAAGTACTTTCAGGAGTCGATCGATTTCTGGAATGCGATGGAAGCGCATCCGAACTACGACGACTTCTGGAAGGCGAGAAACATTCTGCCTCATCTGAGAAATATTCGCTGTGCCTCGCTGGTGGTGGGGGGATGGTATGACACCGAAGACCTTTATGGCCCTCTGGCGATCTACGAAGCAATCGAGAAGTCGAACCCGGGGATCGCCAACCACTTGGTGATGGGACCTTGGTATCACGGGCAATGGAGTCGCGATGAGGGGAGAAAGCTGGGAGACGCTGATTTCGGTTTCGCGACATCGACATGGTACCAAGAGCAGGTGGTCGCTCCCTTCTTCTCGCAGCATTTGAAGGAGCAGCCCGTTGCGGTGGCGATTCCCGAGGCGACGGTGTTTGAGACGGGGGCCAACCGGTGGCGGAGGATGGAGCGATGGCCGCCGGAGCAGGTGGAGCGACAGGAGTGGTTTTTTGGAGCGGGTGGGGCGATGGTTCGTGAGGCGCCCAGCGATCCACAGTCGGCAGCGGCGGCAGACCGTTTCGTCAGCGACCCGGCCAAACCAGTCCCCTACACCATGGAGATCACCACCCGATGGGCTCGCGATTACGTTACCGAGGATCAGCGATTCGCCGCATGGCGCCCCGATGTGCTGGTCTACCGCAGCGATGCAGCCGAGAATGCATGGACGATCGCCGGCCCGATCGAAGTCGATCTCTGGGTTGCCAGCACCCAGTCGGATGCCGACTGGATCGTCAAGCTGATCGATGAATACCCTGGGGCTCCCCAGGATGGGACGGGCGAGCCTGGGAAGATTCCCGACACCTATCCCAGTGGTCGCCAAGAATTGGTGCGCGCCGGGGTGATGCGAGGGCGTTTCCGGGAGGGTTTCGAACGAGCGGTGCCGATGGTGCCTGGAGAGCCGACAAGGGTTCGCTTTGCGCTGAGCGATGTGCTGCACACGGTTCGGCCTGGGCATCGCATGATGATCCAGGTTCAGAGCACGTGGTTTCCCTTTATCGATCGCAATCCTCAGAAATTTGTGTCGAGCATTTTTCAGGCGAAGGAAGAGGACTTTGTTCTCGCAACGCACTCGCTTTTCAGGTCCGCCAGCCACCCCAGCAAGATTCGTCTGCCGGTGTTGCAGGATTCGGCCGGAGGGTGGTAAGTCGATGACGCGAAGCAGGTGAGATCGAGCGGTTGGGGCGAATCAGTCGGGGGGACCGGCGAGTTCACTGAGCCAATCGCGGATCAGTGGTAGCAACCGGGCTTCTGCAAGTCGCGCCACATCGACCACTTCATCGTGTCCCGTTTTGGTTAGACGATCCGGGTTGGCGACATTGGTGATCACCGAAATAGCGCCGACGCGCATCCCCAGGCGGCGCGCTACTTCCACCTCCGGTAAGGTGCTCATCCCAACCATGTCCGCTCCCATGGTACGAAATGCGCGGTATTCGCTTCGGGTTTCATAGGTGGGGCCTAAAGTTCCCAGATACGTGCCGCGATGTAGCGACCATCGATGCGATGTGGCGATCGCTTCCCATTGCTGTAGAATCGATCGATCGTAAAAGGGAATGTGTCGTTGGAGAGGCAGGCTGGCACTTTCTTCCTGCTTCCATGGGGCTGCAAGGGGGCGGAAAAAGAGATTGATATGGCTGTCGATGGCGACCAACTGCCCTTGTTGAAATCTTGGATTCAAACCTCCTGCCGCATTGGACGCAATCAAGATCTCGGCTCCCAGCGCCTGCATGCATCGCACCGGGAACGTCGCGCGATCCACTTCATGGCCCTCATAGAGATGGGCTCGGCCCGACATGGCGACGACAGGGATGCCCCCCAGCTGTCCTGAGATCCACTGACCAGCGTGTCCCGCAGCATGCGTGGCGGGAAAGTGTGGAATCCGATCGTAGGGAATCGCTAGAGGCCGCTCGATGGAGGCCGCTAGCTCCCCCAGGCCGCTCCCCAGAATCACTCCCACTTTGGGTGGCAGGGGGGCGAATTTCCGAAGCACCGATGTTGCCTGATCGATCTCGATCGACATGGATCGCAGCAGTTGGTCCATCTTCAATCTCGCGAATCTAGGTCGGCGGCAATGACGGGTGAGAGCACGGAATTAGAATCCGTTCCCAGCGATGTGTCGACCAGGCTGCGAGGCAAGGCGCGGAGCAGCAGAGCAGGCTCCAATAGAAAAAGGGCAGGCGAGCCTGCCCTCTGCGAATGATCTATTGCCCTGAAGCTTCGGCGACTTATCGCTTTCGCCGCTTCGACTTGGCATTGCCCTGTCGGACCTTGTATCGAGGATTGCTCTTGCAGATCACATAGATCCGACCGCGACGACGCACCACTTGGCAGTCTGGGTGACGATACTTGAGAGCCCCAATCGAAGACACCACTTTCATGATCGCCTCTTCCGTGCAAGCTAATGAACCACCTGCACCAGCGAACCGGGGGCAGGCGATGATTTGATATACTTCGGTTCCTACGATCAGGAGGGGTGAACAAATCCCTCCGATCGAATCTGGCATTTTAGCCGTCTCCGGTCGTCTCGCAATCCCAAAAAAGCCATGAAAACAGCCTATTTCGATTGTCTTTCCGGGATTTCGGGCGACATGCTGCTCTCGGCCCTAGTCGACGCAGGGGCCGATCGACAAGCGGTGCTACGTGGGATCGAATCGCTGGGAATTCCAGGGATCGTTCTCCAGTGGCGGCCGGTGCAGAAGTATGGTTTTCGAGCCCTGGGGCTGGTGCTGGAGCATCCAGCCGACCAAGTGCACCGTGGGCTACGAGAGATCGAGCCGATGGTCGATCGAGTCGACGCAAGTCGTTCTGCCAAAGATCTGGCACTTCGCGTTTTTAGGAGGATTGCCAAGGCGGAGGCGAAAGTCCATGGCTGCGCGATGGAACAGGTCCATTTTCATGAAGTGGGGGCGATCGACTCCCTGGTCGATATCCTCGGAAGTGCGATCGCATGGGACAGCCTGGGGCTGCGCCAGGCGGTCAGCAGTCCGGTTCCCACCGGATACGGTCAAATACGCATCGCTCATGGTTTGGTATCGCTACCAGCCCCCGCGACCGCCGAGCTGCTGCGAGGCATCCCTTTGGCCAGTTGCCCGATCCCGATGGAAATGACGACGCCTACGGGAGCCGCATTCCTTGCAGAACTGGTATCCAGTTTCGGCCCGGTTCCCGCGTTCCCGATCGAGTCGATTGGCCTGGGCGCTGGAACTCGCGATCTACCCGACCGACCGAATGTCCTGAGAATTCTGATCGGTGACATCCCTCTGGAGAGCTCACGCACCCAGGTTCTGGTCGGCCACACCCAGATCGATGACATGACCGCCGAAGACTTGGCTTTTCTGTTGGAGCGGATTTGGCATCAAGGGCCTTTGGAGGTGTTCACCACACCCATCGCCATGAAGAAAGGAAGGCCAGGTATCCTGCTGACCGTCCTCTGCAGGCTCCATCAGCGGCAGGCCATCGAGGAAGCAATTTTTCTCAACAGCACCACGCTCGGGGTCCGCTGGGAGATTCAGGATCGCACCGAGCTTCCCAGGCAAGTCCAGCAAGTGGGCACGCCCTGGGGAATGATTCGAATCAAGTGGCGAAGGTTGACGGAAGAGAAGGCGACCTGGAAACTCGATTTCGACGAATGCCGAGCCATCGCGATCGATCGCGGCTGGGATCTGCAGACGACGCGTAGCCACCTGGAAAGTTATTTGCGCGAGCATCCGCCGACGCGGCCTGAGGAACAGTCGGTGCCGAAAGCAGATCACGATCATGGTCATCACGATCATGGTCATCACGATCATGGTCATCACGATCATGGTCATCACGATCATGGTCATCACGATCATGGTCATCACGATCATGGTCATCACGATCATGGTCATCACGATCATGGTCATCACGA
>JBILTR010000046.1:0-3748 GCA_044371425.1 Pirellulaceae bacterium
TCAACTCCTGCGACGTCAACTCCTGCGACGTCAACTCCTGCGACGTCAACTCCTGCGACGTCAACTCCTGCGACGTCAACTCCTGCGACGTCAACTCCTGCGACGTCCAGTCGTCCTTCGATCCCAGGGCGGCCCGCTCAACCAGCGATGGGAACGGTTTCGGAGGCGAATCGCGAGCGACCTGGGTCCTCGAATCCAGCGGCGTGGATGGCATCCAAGGGGACGGGTGCCGCAGCAACTTCCGCTAAGGGGGATACGAAATCGGTACCGACTGTTTCAAGGAAAAGCGACTCTCAGGTGCTAGGAGAGAAGGCCGAGTTGCCGGGTGCCCCATCGGTTTCTTCGCCGCGTCGCAGCTTGCCGAGTGGCGCGAAGGCCAAGCCGGGGGCGTCGCGCGGTAAGGCGGCCAAGCGACCGTCTTGGTTCCTACCGGCGCTAGGGGCTGTTGGAGTGGCATTGCTCGGAGGGATTGTCTTTCTCCTGGTGCCTCGCGACCCCACCCCAGCGCCTCAGCCCAATCCAGCCTCCGCCAGCGAGTTGACGAGCGACCTGGCGACGGGCGTTGCGGATCCTGAGAAATCGAAGATAGAAACCGATCCTCGGGAAGCGCTGTTCCAGGTGGTCGAAAGCGGCGATCAATCGCTCTGGCTACCGCCTCACGCGGGCGATCCGCCATCGATCGACCTGCTGCCTCCGGGTGCGATCGGTTACCTGTTTCTGCGGCCAGATTCTCTTTTTCAGACCGCAACGGGACGATCGGTTCAGAAGGTTCTGGGAGAGCCGTTGGAGCAGTTCTGGCGATGGACTCAGAATCGTACAGGGGTCGCCGCACCCTCGGTAGAAAGGTTGACTGTGGCCTTTTATCCCAGAGCGATGGAGAAGGGGGATGTGGTGCTTCGAGTCGATTTGAAGCAGCCTCAGACCCTAGGGCAGCTCCGACAGTTGTGGGGGGATCCGCAAAGCAGCAAGGTAGGCCAGCAGGAATTGCTACAGCGAGGGAGCGATGCGATCTATCTGCTCCCACAGCCTTTGCTGGATGCAGCGGAAGTCAAGACGTTTGTGGTTGGATCCAAGGAGCGGCTGGTTGAGCTAGTGGAGCTGGAGGGAGCTGGGACGCCATTGAGGCGTCAGCTGGATGCGCTTTGGCGGGCCAGTGACAGTCGATCCGATGTGACCTTGATCGCGGAACCGTCTTTGTGGAATCAAGAGTTCCAGGAGGCCATTCGCCAAGCGGCACCCGGATGGTGGAGTGAATTGAAGTTTCTGCAGGGATCCGATCTGCAGGGGTTCTCTTGGACTACGACTCTGGAGCCGACTTGGTATGGCGAACTTCGATTGATTGGCAGTCAGCTCCAGGAGGCAGGGCAGCGCACCGAGTCGATGCGAGAGATGGTGACGTCCTGGGCCGACAGGGCCGAGCGATCGATGGTGGAGCAACCGGCACACCCGTACTGGCGGGCGATCGCGGTTCGGTTGCCTCAGATGTTGCGATCCACGCAGCCTTACACGAGGTTGGGTGTGGAGAATGGTCAGTCGATTCTCAACTTCTATCTCCCACCTCAGGCTGCCCCGAACTTATTGACAGCGGCATGGATGCAGCGCCGCCCACAGCTTTCGGTTGGGCAGGAGGTGAATCGATCCAAACCACCGGCAGCGACAGCAAAGGCTGGCCTGTCAATCGATGAGATACTGGCGCGCCCCATCCAGCTCGCGTTCGATCAGCAGTCGCTGGAGACTGCGATGCAATCGATCGCCGACGAGATCAATGGATCGCTTCCCGAGGGGGTACCGCCGATTCGCATGGAGATCGATGGGGGGGCCTTCGAACGGGATGGGATCACCCGCAACAAGGAGGTGAGGGATTTTCAGTTCCAAGGCAAGCCAGCTCGCGAGGTGCTGATCGATCTGGTCCGTAAAGCGAATCCTGAGAAGGTCCCGGAGCTGAACCAAGCGGCGCAAAAAGTGCTGTGGATCGAACTGCCTGATCCGCAGCAGAGTGGCCAGAAGAAAATTGTGATCACCACACGCAAAGGTGCCGAAGCCGCTTCGGCCATGATCCCCAAAGAATTTATCCTACCAGAAGTAAAACCGTAATGCACCAGATCAAACTGATCCAAACAAGCTTGTTTTGTGTTGCCCTGCTCACCAGCGGATGGAGGGGTTCACCTAGTTATGCCGATTGGCCGCAAATTCTTGGACCCAACCGAAATGGCAAGGTGGAAGACGCCAGCCACTGGCTGAAGAACCTGCCGAAGAAAACTCCTGAACCGCTTTGGGAACTCCCCGTTGGGGAAGGCTATTCGGGGGCAGCGATCTCTCAGGGCCAAGTGGCAGTCTTCGATCATCTGGACAGAAAAGATAGGATTCGCTTGGTGTCGCTTCTGGATGGTTCCGTCTACTGGGAGCAGATGCTGGCCAGTGGCTATCAGGGAGGCGTCAACAACGACCGTGGTCCCCGAAGCGTTCCGACGATTTTGCCTGATGCCATCCTTTGTTATGGTGCCAGTGGGCAGCTTTCGTGCGTTGAGCGGCAAGATGGAAAGTTGCGTTGGACGCGACCTTTGAGGAAAGAGTACAAAGCCACCGATGGCTATTTCGGCGCAGGGAGCACGCCGTTGGTGATCGGGGATTTGGCCATCGTCAACGTCGGAGGGAGTCAAGAGGGGAGTGTGGTAGCCGTTCGATTGTCCGACGGCCAGACGCAGTGGCAAACGGACGGGGCGGAAGCCAGTTACGCATCTCCCATCCTGTGGCGAATGGGAGATGAGCGGATTGTAATCGTTGTCACTCGACTGACGACCGTGGGATTGAATCCGGAGAATGGGGAGATTCTTTTCGACTTCAAGTTTGGGATGCGAGGCCCCACGGTCAACGCAGCTACCCCCATCCAGATTTCTTCCGGCGAAGTCTTTCTCACCTCCAGCTACGGCATCGGGGCGTCTTTGATTCTACCGAACTCCAATCCTCTTTCCGTTCTCTTTCGCGACAAGCAGAGTCTTTCTAGTCAATACATCACACCGATCGAAATCGATGGTCGCATCTATGGATGCGACGGGAGAGAAGATGCGGGTCGAACCCAATTGGTTTGCCTGGATCCATCGTCTCCAGAAACACCTCTTTGGATCGAACGCATATCGGAGATCACTCATTTGCTCGGTATGGGCAACCAAATTCTGGGAGTCGGGATCCATGGCAAGTTGACGTTGTTTCAGGCCGAACCTAGCCGATACCGCCCAGTTGCTGAACTCGATTTGCCGCGAGGCGTTTATCGTGCGCTTCCCGCATACAGCAAAGGCATCTTGCTGCTGCGGGACAGCGAGGAAGGCGCCCAGCATCGTCTGCGCGCTTGGAACCTGAATCTGAATTGAGAGATCGATCGATTCGATTGCGGGTCTCGGCGGCTGGTGCACCTTGCCTTCATCAATCGCAAATTCTTCGTAGGCACATAGTGACCGCTGCAAGGCCGTCCCGGCCGTTCAGTCCCATTGTCGTCGCTGCCTGCTCCCCCGAAAGCTAGCATTCCGTCTCTGAAAAGGTGGGTGGCACCAAATTCAAAAGGTGGGTGGCACCAAAGTTGTGCTAGCAATCATGTGGCATGGCTGTCCCGGCCGTGCAGTCCCATTGTCGTCGCTGCCTGCTCCCCCGATAGCCAGCATTCCGTCTCTGAAAAGGTGCGTCTCTGAAAAGGTGGGTGGCACCAAATTCAAAAGGTGGGTGGCACCAAAGTTGAAAGGTGGGTGGCACCAAA
>JBILTR010000017.1:0-123119 GCA_044371425.1 Pirellulaceae bacterium
CAGCCGCGTGTGTTGCTTCCGCTTCGGCTGCGCCTACGCTCCAGCACCACACGCGTGTGCCACCGACCTCACCCGTTACCCAATTGTTACCTTCATAGCGAGTGGTACAGAAAATTCGAGCCGGTCAAGGATACGACGGCTGCAAGAAAGCGACGACCATCACCAAATCCATGGCACTGAGGCTCGATTGGTTATCCTACAGGTTCAAATCGATGTCCTGTTGCAGAGAGTCGATTTTTGCCTCGAGCATCCTTGAGTGACGCCCACTCCCCGACACCACCACCCCCCCATCGAGCGAAGACCAATCCTTTTGAAATGCTGATCCAAAACCGGAAATGGAATCCCCGGCACACTCTAGCCACTGAGCAGAGGCCAGAATGACCAATTGAGTGCGATGGTCCGAAGTTGGTAACAGCCGAATCGGACTTGTCGTAGATCGAAAGTTGGATGTCAGTGGAACCGAGCATTGCCAAGAAGCAACAAGAGCGCTTCGAGAAACGCATGACGCGAACCCCCGGAAGATAGCCCCCGCCATTCCGGAGGCTTTTAGTTGAGCAGCAAGGGAATCGGGATGCCGAGTCCTGGACGGTACCTCCGCAACGTCTGCTATCGGTTGTTTCCCAACCGTCTCTTGCCATCTAAGAAGTGGGCACTGCAATCAAGGCACGGTTCGCCGAAATGGCCTGCTACTGCGTTCAAGGTGTTGCCAATGCCTTAAACGCGTGCATTCGCAACACGGTCACATCGAAAAAAAGAAAATCCATCTGGGATTCTCTTGGGTAGCGATCGCGTCGCTGCATCCTGTTGGCAGTCACCCATGAAAGATCATTGAGGATGGCTCCCGATGTACTGCGAACATTGGGCTGCATTCCATCTCAGAACCGCCTTGCAGTACCATATTGCAGCACTGACTGGCATTTTCCCAACCGGCCTGTAAACTTGATCAACAGACGAGAGAAAAAGGACGGATTCCGCCTCGCACCCGGACTGTTGATCTCACAGAGTCACAAGGGAAGGCAGATGCGTGAGAAGTCCATTGGTCTGCTCAATCTCTGTTTCTACACGAGAAGCAAAATAGATCGGATCAGTTTTTTTCGCTCCATCGAGACCCAGTGACCAGCGGAATCGATGGATAGGTACTTGGAGGATTATCGCAATCGCGAGGAACTTAGAACGACGATTTTTTACTGCGCTCGCCTTGGGTCTCCACCGAAGCTGGCCTTAGCCAGACCACCATTTACCTCGTTCGGTATCCAATTCCTCCAGAACGTTTATGATAGGTATCACAGACGAGAGGAATGCTCTTAGCCAGGAAAAGAAATCCAATGCGGATTGGTCAAGTGACGAAATGGTTCTCCTTATTCAAAGGTCGCCAAGTTCATTCTGTACGTGGGGTCAACCTCTGGTGCGATCTCAAGCGATGGCTTCCGACCATGAAAATAAGGAATGCTTTTGATGTTGGCGCCAACCTAGGGCAATCGGCTATCGATATTTGCGAGCACCATCCTGAGTGTGTCATTTGGTGTTTCGAACCGATTCCGGCCACTTATCAGCTCTTGGAAAATCAATTGCTTCAATACTCGAATTGCAAACTCTTTCCAATTGCCCTCGGTGCGAAGGTATCTCATGGCATCATGGAAGTGAATCTAGCCGCATCCGATACGAATCGAATCATTTCCACAGCAGAGGACCGTCTCGAGACAGGCGATTCAAGCAGACTGACGGTGCCTATTGAAACTCTGGACCATTTTGTATCGAAGCATGCAGTCGGAAATATTGATTTTCTGAAGATAGACACCGAGGGCCATGACCTCGATGTGCTTCAAGGTGCCGTAGCGACACTTAAGGCGAGAAAAACGGGGATTCTTCAAGTGGAAGCCGGCATGAATCCCGAGAACCGATTGCACGTGCCGCTTCAACGGTTCATCGACTTCCTGTACCCGCTGGATTACCTACTGTTCGGCCTTTACGAGCAGATGCATGAATGGCCCACTGGTGAACCGCACCTACGTCGTTGCAACGCTGTCTTCATTTCCCGGGAATTGGTTGCATCCCACCGAGTTTAGGATCAGGACTGTTCAGGACTTTCTTGTTTTCAGGAAACTCTCGCCGGGCGAGTGAACTTGCCCCACTTGAGGCTGGTGGAACGGACTCGGAATGGAACCAGTCCCTGATCGCGGCGAAGATACCGACCGGTATCGGCATCCTCTGCAAGCACAATAAAACTGTAGTTCCCTGGATTCATCTCCATGGGGCCAAGCGGCACCGTGACATGATGCCTCCCAGGACCGAACCAGATTTCTTTTCCTTCCTCGTCGATGAGAGGAAATCCGATCATGGCAAAATGCGTCTCGTCGGCCACATATGGGATGACTCGACAACGTCGCACCGATCCATCTATCTCGAACGTCATCTTCAGTGATCCCGGCTTGCCTTGATCGATATGGGGGAGCCCATCTTCTATGACCAAACCATCGACATGGAAGTCGATGCTTCGGACATCAAGTCCACCGCTTCCGGCAGTTGAGGCGGTCGATTTGATCATTCGATTGTACTGATCGACTGCCAGTCCGATATCCTTCGTATCGATCACGATTTTCCCATGATCCAAAAGGAGGACACGGGTACAAAACGACGCGATCGAATTCATGTTGTGCGAAACCAAAATGACGGCCGAATTGGATGCAAGCTCCCTCACTCGATTAAGGCACTTGACTGCAAACCCTGTATCACCAACCGCGAGTACTTCATCCAACAGAAGCACATCCGGTTGCAGAGTGCTGGCGATCGCAAATCCAAGACGGACCGACATACCAGAACTGTAGGACTGCACTGGGGCATCGATGAATTCCTCCAGTTCCGAGAAGGCAATGATTTCATCGATCTTCTCATCGATTTCGCCTTTACCGAGCCCCAGCACCGCCCCATTGACATAAATGTTCTCTCGTCCCGAAAGGATTGGATTGAACCCAGCCCCCAGCGCAATCAGTGCTCCCACGCGCCCTTGAATTTCAATGCTGCCTCCATCAGGCTTGATCAGACCGTTGAGCATTCGAAGCAAGGTCGTCTTACCGGCGCCATTGTGGCCGATCAACCCCAGGCACTCGCCTCGCTTCAGAGTGAACGAAACATCTCGCGTTGCCCAAAACTCCCCAGCGCGTAGCGCTTCCTCGGCGGTTTCATCGACCGATGCGGCGCGAGCCGAGAAAGGATTCAACTCGCTCACGACGTCCTGAAGACCATACCAGAGCGACAGCTTGAGACTTCGACAGAATTTCTTTGAGACCCCATCGACCCTCAGCAAGCACTCAGAATCCTGCTCCGGTTGAAGGCTGGAAACCCTTTCCTTTCCACTGCCAATCGAATTGCTCTTAGGATCGCTCATCCACCCATCCTCTCGATGATGCGAGGCATGACGATCCGGTAACCGATCAATCCCATCAGACAAAGGACTAGACTGAAGAAAGTAGCAAAAATTCCCAGCGCCCCCTGCGACAGCAGCGAGTCACCTGTAAGCGACGCTCGAGCAAGGGAAATCAGGGGTGCCACCGGGTTCCAGGAACACAACCAACCTAGCCATCCCTCTGATCGGGCCGGGTAGACCACTGGGGTCAGCAGCATCCAAAACTGCAGTAGGATCGGCAACGACTTCAGCACATCGCCGTAGAGCCCTCCGAGTGGCACCAGCGCCAGTCCCAAAGCGAACCCCAGAAAGACCAACCCAACAATCCAGATTGGGAACGTGAGCAGACCGACTCCCGGCACAATCTTCCAGACCAGCAAAACCCCGACGATTAGCAGCAAGCGAATCAGAAGGTTCAACAGAATCCCATAGAGTCCTGCCACTAGAATCGCTTCTCTAGGGAAGTTGATTTTGGCCAACATCGGCTTGGCGTTGAGAATGGACTGCAGAGGAGCTTGTATTGACTCTGCAAACGTCTGCCACAGCAAGGTGCCGATCATCGCAAAGGCCGCATAGGATTTGCCTACGCCTTGAATATTCACGATGCCCTGACTCTGCAGGAAGATGAAGGTCAACGAGGTGAAAAGAGGTGGCAAGAAAGCCCAGAGATAACCGAGATAGGTTTGACGGAATTGGGCCTGGAAATCGCGGATAAAAAGACGCCAAGCCAGTTCCCGCCCCCGATAGATATCCTCAAATAGGCCATATAACATCTTCCAAGGATGTCGCAGTGCAAGTTCCGGGGTATAACGCCTCACTTCCAAGTGCTTCGAATCGGGTGATGATCTTAGTTCCATTGACACCTGAGCCACCATACAAACGAGACGATCAAACTCGAAAGTGCTGAAACACCTCAAACGAATCCGCTTGACCGGAAACAAAACTTGGCTTTGGTGAAAGAGCGAACCGGGGCACTAAGGGAGGGCAAAATCATCGATGCATAACCTGAAGGCTACGAACCATTGGTTTGCCTCCTAGGTATCTTCGAGGCGAAACAGACCACGGCTCGAGATGGGCCCTGGTTCAGAATCGATCTTTACCGCCCGAAGCGATGAATTTGTCTTATCCCCATGAACTATCTGAACCCCAAACTACTAAACGGACAAGGGTAGTTCAGGCCTTTCAAGCCGTCAAGGAACGCCGGCCCCCCCCTTCTCACCCCCCACAGCCAACAGCAACCCGAATCGGTCTGCACCGCCGCGTCGTCTCATGAGGGGTGGGACTTGGATTTTGCCTGCGTTGCAATGGGTTTCTTCATTTCCCGCTCAGATCGATTTCCCCCAAGGCATCTTGTCGCTCGTCCGAGCGCATCGCTTTTTCGACCAAACCTAAGAGAATCAGCGCCCCTCCCAGGCAGGTCCACCAGGAAGGAGGCTGGTAGTCGGCGTTCCTCCCCCATGCCACGAAGACCCAGATCGGCAACAGAATCGGCTCCAGCAACGTCAGCATCGCGGCCAGAGGTGCGGGCACCGACTTCAACCCTTGGGCAAAGCACCAATAGGGTGCCCCCAGTTGCAGCATCCCAAAGGCGATCAGATAGGGCCAAGCTTCTCCGCTGGGGGTGCTGGCCGCTAAGGCGAAGGGGAGAAAACAGAGGGTGGTAGCAGCCAGATTGATCGTAGCCATCCACGCCGAATCGCAGTCGCGCAAGTGACGCAGGCAGAGGATCACGCCGGCATAGAACATGCCGCTGAGGATCGCCAGAATTGCAGCCAGACCATCGATCCAGCCCGACGCATCCCGCAACTCCATCACCAGAATCAAAAGCACCCCAACGGTGCACCAAGCCAGCATGCGGCGATCCCCTCCCCGCAGAGGCTCGCGCAACCACCAGCCGCTCAGCAGCGCCACCCACAAGGGCGAAAGATTCTGAAGCCAGATGGCATTCTCCGGCGGCCCCATCACCAAGGCAGACAGGTAGGTCCCATTCATCAAGACAAAGCAGGCCGCCATCGGCAGCATCGACCACCGCCAACAGACCGATCGCACCAGCGGTGCGACGAACGCCAGGGCAAAAAGCGCTCGCCAAAACGCCAGCACCATCCCGCGTTGGGACGATGGCCACTGGCTCATCACAGGAGCCCGCGCGAACAGCGCGCTGGTGCTCCACAGCACAGCGGCCAACACGATCCAGCTGACTCCCCAAGCGGCCAACTGGCGACGGCTGGACCGTTCCGTCGCCATATCCCCCTTGCTCATCCCTCGCTCATTCGATTCAGCCAAGTCCTTCTACCCCGAATCCCTCGCGGTAGTTGCGACGCAGCAAGGCATTCGCCTGCTCATGGTTGCTGATCGACATCGCCTCGGGCCGCCAAACCAGAGGGTTGCCTGGGAATCGGTTGGCTAGTACCCCCAGCAGCACTGCCTCGGTCAGCGGTCCGGCATAGCCGAAATGCGCGGTGGTCGGAGCGCCTCCCAGGCACGCATCGACCCACAGATGGTAATGGTCACCGCCTGGGGCCGGATCGAGCTTGCTGTCGGCAAAGTCCTTGCCGGGAAGCAGGATGGGCATCGCCACATGCGGCAGCAGCATCGCTCCCTTTTCCCCAAGGAAGATCGACCCCTGATCGGGCAGCCCAATCGGCTTGCCATCACCGCCCGCCAGAGGCCACTCTTTCGTGTCGGGCATCAACCCCCCATCGCTCCAGCTGAGCACAAAGTCATCGGTTGTGAATGGGGAAGCACCGAAAAGGTACTCGACCTGATTCTTCATCCCGTAGGACTTGGCTGGCGGTGCCGGACTGCGGGAAGTAATCCGCCGCGGCGCCCCTAGCTGGAGGGCCGAGAAAACAGGATCGAGAATGTGGATCGCCATGTCCCCCATCGTCCCGCAACCAAAGTCGTACCATCGCCGCCAGCTTCCATGGTGGTAATGCCCATCGGAATACTCTCGCCAGGGGGCAGTCCCCAGCCAAAGATCCCAGTCGAGATGATCTGGAACCTTGGACGGTTGGGGATCGGGTCCCTCATAGCCCCACGTCTTGCCACTCCAAGAATGCACCTGCCGCACCTTCCCGATCACCCCCGACTGAATCCACTGGACACAGCTGCGGTAGGGACTGGCCGAGTGGATCTGCGTCCCCATCTGCGTCACCAATCCAGACTGCTGCTGCGCCTTCAACCGCAAAGCTCGCGACTCGAAGACGTCGTGCGTCAGCGGCTTCTGGCAGTAGACATGCTTCCCATGCTGCATCGCCGTCATCGCGGCGGGGGCGTGCGTGTGATCGGGGGTCGATACCTGAACCGCATCGATCCCCCCCGCTAGCTCATCGAACATCTTTCGGAAATCCCGATACCGCTTCGCCTTCGGGAACTTCTCCCCGGCGGCGTCGAGCTGTTTTTGATCGACGTCGCAAAGAGCGACAATATCGACTTTGGGGTGGGAGCTGATCGAGCCAAGATCGGAGGCCCCCATGCCTCCCACGCCGATCGAAGCCACGCTGAGACGATCATTCTTGAGCCCAGCGGCCAATCGCGAGCCAATCCCTGGAACGGTCGCTCCGGCCAGCATCGCACCGGACCCCGCTGCGTGCCGCATCCACTCCCGACGACTCCACCCACCCTGCCCCTTGGACCGATTCATCACGCACTCCCCTCTTCTGGTACCTTCCCCGCCACAGACGCTGCCCCGCCGACGCGAGCGGGAAATGCTGGCATAGCCCTCTTTGGCATCGACTTCCTCTTAGTCTAACCGTTTCCCATGTAGCGATTCCATCAAAGGGCTTGGCCGGAACCGGAAAACCGCTTCGCGTTCGATACAATAAGGCGATCCCGATGCGATGCAGAGGAAAGGATTACCTTTGGACCATCCGAGAGATAGCTTCCTGCGAAGAACGAGCGCAGTGTCTCTCTAGGGGTTTGTAGCCGCCGGCACTCGGCGCCGCGTCGCCATTTTTTAAGGATTGCCAGGAGACCACGAGGTGTCGAAAGGGAAGCGAGACCACCAGACGCCCAGGCCCCCGCAACCGCCGACCGGCGGCACCGGGCCCCACTCTACCGTCGCGCCGGACCACTCCCAGCCGCCCATCCCCGGAAACGAACAGACCCTCCCTCTTGCACCTCCCCCAAGCCGACTCGCTCCTGGACCTGCCACCCCGTCCGCAACATCCGACGCATCGCCAACCACCGAAGCCATCGGCGATGTTTCCAACGAACCGTTGCCGCGCGCCTTTGGGGATTTCCAGCTGTTGGAGGTCCTGGGGCGTGGAGGCATGGGGGTGGTCTACCTGGCTCGGCAGGCTTCGCTGGAACGGCCCGTCGCCTTGAAGATGATCCGGGACGGCAGTCTCGCGTCCCCCCAGGAACTGGCTCGATTTCAAGCCGAGGCCCGCAGCGCCGCCCGACTGCAGCACCCCAACATCGTCAAGATCTATCAACTGGGGCACCACGGCGGCCATTCCTATTTTTCGATGGACTACATCCCCGGATCGGACCTAGCGAAGAAAATCGCCATGGGCCCGATGGATCCCTACCAAGCAGCTCAGTATGCCAGGCAGATCGCCGATGCGATCTCTCACGCGCACCAACATGGGGTGGTCCACCGCGACCTGAAACCTGCCAACGTGCTGGTCAACCAACAGGACCAAGTCGTCGTCACCGACTTTGGCCTAGCCAAGACATTAGGTACCGAATCGGGGATCACCGAGACCGGAGCGACACTGGGGACCCCCAGTTACATGTCGCCCGAGCAAGCCGGGGGGAAGACCCAGGAACACGCCGAACCGACCGACATCTATGCGATCGGTGCCATCCTGTTTGCCATGCTGGCAGGCCGGCCCCCCTTCTCCGCACCCTCCCCGATGCAGACCCTGATGCAGGTGCTCCACCAAGCCCCACCCCGACTGCGATCCATCGCTCCATGGACCCCCGTCGACCTGCAAACCATCGTCGAGAAATGCCTCGCCAAACAGCCCTCCAAGCGATATCCTTCGGCGCGCGCTTTGGCCGATGAACTGGATCGATTCCTTCAGCACCAACCGATTGAGGCAAAGCCGCCGAAGGCTTGGCAGCGAGCGATCCAGTGGATGCTGCGGATTCCCATCATCGCAGCGCTCAGCGGCCACCGAAGCAGCGACCCATCACCCGCCCACCGCTGGGCGCAGCGCGGACTGATCGCCATCTTTGCGCTCATCCCCTTCTTCTGGTTCTTCGGAACCAGTTGGTACCGCAACCACAAGCAACAGGTCCTCCCCGAATCGATCGTGATCGCCGGGGGAGCCGCTGGAGGTATCTACCAAGAAGTCGCTCAGCAGCTTGCCGAGCGATTGACCCAGCACGTTCCATCCCAAGTCGTGGCCCTGCCCACCGAAGGATCTGCCGACAACCTCCAACGACTGGTCTCCGGCAACGTCCAACTGGCCCTCCTCCAATCTTCTTCCATCCAATCGGGAGAGGTGCTGGTCGTCACCCCGCTTTACCAAGAAGCCCTTCACCTGCTGGTGCGATCCGATCTCCCCTGGCAGGGCTTCCCCTCGCTGAAGGGGCGTCGACTGGCCGTCGGCCCACTCAACTCCGGTTCGCGACAAGCCGCCCAATGGGTGCTCGATTTCCACGGCATCGATCCGTCGCAACTGGAACTACTCCCCTGGGACCCCGGCCAACTTCCCGGCGAGCCTCCGGCCGATGCTGCACTCCTGATGATCAAACCCGGCGCCTCCACCATCGCCAGACTCCTGGGGAACCAGAGCTACCGGCTGCTGAGCATCCCCGACTCCCTGGAAATCACCGAAGAACAACCCGCCCTGCGCGTCGTGGAAATCCAACGCTTCGACTATCCCAACAACTCGCAGTTTGACGCCATCACCACCGTCGGCGCCACCGCCTTCCTCACCTGCTCATCCCGAGCCCCCAATCGACTGGTGCAGGAAACGCTCGAAGCCATCTATGGCGGAAACTCTCGCCTTCCAGGCACCTTGCCGCTAGAAAAGGCGCAGCAATTTCGCGGCCTGCCTCTGCATCCAGCAGCTCGCGCCTTCTTCGACACGCGATCCGATCGAGGAACCTCCGGAATCTCCGAAGATTCCAAAGCCCTCTCCAAGTGAGTGCCTAATTATCGGGCAGGCGTGCCAGCTAGCCAAGCAGATCGGTCGACTTCCGGGAGCCAGGTCAGCTCCTTTCGCGGTGGGATGCAAAAGAAGTGACAAAGGGATTCCGATCTTTTTTACCCTCCTTGCCACGGCGATCTGGCGATGGAGACCAACGGGAGTTGGCCAAGAGAGCAGCCATTGGCGGGTTTGGCACGTTTGTTGCAGTTCCGATCGACTATCGCTTGGTTCCCCTGAGGGGGCACCCAAACACCAGCTACCCAAAGTCGTAACCGGTGATGGGGCGGTTCGGTCCGCTCCGCTCCATCGCCGGTCGACTTTTTCTAGGACTCTAGTGGCGCAGAACGCTACTTGTTGCCATTCGATGCGGCCCCTTCCGAACGACTCGGCTCCATGGTGAGCCCGAGGAGTACCCCAATGGCCTGCGTCGAGTGTCCGCCTCACTCGTCCAGGCCGGGGTGCTCCGTGAGCCATGGCGTGGAAGGGGTGGACGCGGTTTAAAGCTGCGAGTAGGGGCGTGGAATCAGATCGGTCTTGTGGATCTTCGATACCGTCCCTTGGTACTTTTCCACGCCGCTCAACTTCTTCCACTCGGGGTGCTCGCGGAACTTGACCCATGCGGCATCGCGCTCAGCGCTGTTGTCGTAGACGGTCATGTAGGTGAGATTCGGCAGCCGATCTCCCAGGAGCGCCTGCCCGAAAAAGACGGGCTGGATACCGCAATCGAGAAAGATCGGTACTTCCCCGTTGTTGAACATCTCGACCTTTAGCATCCCCATTTTCTCGTTGCTGCTTTCGTACGTTCGCAGCTCGAACAGCCGATCGCGACGTTCGGCGGTTTGGCTGGGGACCTTCAACTTCGGCATGCAGTCGAACGCGACCAGTACTTCGGTCCGCATCCTTCCATAAAAGGGCTTTTTGGGATCGGCGTTGAGGTAGGCTGCCGCATTCTCGAGGAACTGACTGTCGCCAACCAGCTTCGGGACAACCTGAAAAACCTGTTGCGGCTGGTCCACCGGCATGAGGAGATGAATGCCAGTAGTCGTTTGCGATGCGTCAGAAGGCACCTCCTCGAACACCCCCACCGGCGCAATTCCCTGGCGATTCAGAGCAGGTAGGAGCGCCTTTTCGAGGTACTGGTCGAACTGAGCCAACTGAGATTTGTCGACCTGTTGGTAATGAACCCATTCGTAATGCTGATTGGATGCCGATTGCCCCATCGCCTTCCCCCCTCCCAGGATCACGACCAACCCCATCAGCACCCGACCGATCGCTCCCCGCCATCGGTCGGTTGCGCGGTACTGGATCTTTGCCAATTGGATCTTTGAAACTTGGGCCTTCAGTTCCTTGGCCCCCTGCCCCTCGCTCATTCGTTCGACGAAACACACCATCATTGGTCTCCCAGCATGGCACTAGTCCAAACGTTGCAACAACAGTCGTTACTTTATCAGAAGTCGATCGATCCCACGGTAACGGAAATGCCGTTGCTTGGGACTTGGTTGCTATCGATGGCAGTGGATCTCACAGAGTCACCAAGGCACCAAGATGCATGAGCGGGCCATCGGTCCAATCACTCTCTGTGGCTTTGTGTCTCCGTGAGTGGCCAAGAGGCGCGATCGGGTTATTTTGGCTCCATCGTTCCCCACTGCCTCACCGCATCGCCGGATCGACCCGAAACCTCGACTTTTCGCCTCCGTTTCGCGTTCGCTTCCTTGCGATCCTGCGCCGATTGAAATCTCCAACGGTCCGTTGGACGGGGAATCGATTACGATAGGGGGGGCTGCTGGTGGAAGTCCTTCCCTTTGGCGTCGCCGTGCTTCGTCGCGGCGTCCAGTCTTTTTTTCCTCGTGCTCCGGGCTTTCTGAACCGGTCATTAGGTGGTGATGAACGCGTCGAAGAAATCGTCTCCTTTTTTGCTGCTGCATCTGAATCCCAGTCATCGTGGGCAGACGGTGCTGACGGCCTTGCGAAGCCTGCTGCCGGAGAGCAGCTGGGGACAGGTGCGCCGCCAGGTAGAGAGTCGGCATCTTCAGATCAACGGCAACCTCTGCTGCGACCCGGCCAGAAAGCTACAGGGAAATGAGGTGCTCAAGTGGTGGCGGGAGGCGCTTCCCAAGCCGGTGGAGCCGAAGGATCTGAAGATCCCGTACTTGGATTCGCATCTCTTGGTGGTGGAAAAGCCAGCGGGCATCACATCGGTACGCCATTTTGAGGAGCGGGATCTGCCGGCTCGCCGTCGCCAATTGCAGCCAACCCTGGAAGAACTGCTGCCGCTGGCGCTCCAGCTACGGCTGAGCGGCACTGCATCTTCCCGTGCTGGATCCCCTCCAGGCAATCGGCCCCCGCGCGACCGCCGCAAGTCCGGCCCCCCATCCCGTTCCCAGCTCCCCAGGGTGATCGCCGTCCATCGACTCGATCGCGACACCAGCGGTCTCATGCTGTTCGCGAGAACCCAACAGGCCCAGCGCGCTCTAGAGGAGCTCTTTCGGCACCACCGAGTCGATCGTCGCTATCGCGCCGTGATCCATGGCCAGATTGCATCCCAGACGATCCAAAGCGTGTTGGTGCGCGATCGGGGTGATGGAGTCCGAGGAAGCGGATCGCCCGAAGATCCATCGGCACAGCATGCCATCACGCATGTCAAACCGGTGGAGACCTTCCGAGGCGGCCAGTACTCGATGGTCGAATGCCAATTGGAGACAGGTCGCACCCACCAGATTCGCATCCACCTTGCGGAAGCTGGGCATCGCATCTGTGGAGAACCGATCTACAACCGACCGCTGCACGGCAAGCCGATGGAGGACCTCAGCGGCGCTCCACGCCAAGCGCTGCACTCCTACTCGCTTCGTCTGGTACATCCTTTCACCTCCCAGACGCTGGAGTTCTCCATGCCCTGGCCGCGCGACCTGGATCGCTGGATCCGGCGGCTGCGAACCGGGGAACTTGGCAAACCCTCCGACGAAGCGATAGGATGACCAAAAGCGTTTTCGTCCCGTGGCGATTTCCTTCCCCACCTGCTCTCCTGCCCTAATCCCGATGGCAGACCTTCTTCCCGCTGTTTTCTCGCCAGGAGCTTCCCTCATGCTTGCTCGTTTTGCCCCCCGCTCCATTTGGATTCCATTGGCTTTCTGCTTCGCATCGACCCTAACGCTGCCGATCGCAGCGCAGGACAAGGCCGCCTTGGCCGTCGCCGCGCTGAACCCCGAGGTGCAAACCGCTGAATGGGCGAAAGCGTGGTGGATGCCAAGGCATACCGCCAAGCTGAAGGAGAAAGAGGCACTCCAACAAGTCGACATGATCTGGATCGGCGACTCCATCACCCATGGCTGGGAGAATGCCGGAAAAGCCACCTGGGACAAGTTCTATGCCCGACGAAGTCCCTTCAACATCGGCTTCAGTGGCGACCGCACCGAGCAGGTGCTGTGGCGATTGGCCAACGGAGAAGTCGACAAGCTGAACCCCAAGGTGATCGTTCTGATGATCGGCACCAACAATACCGGCCATCGACAGGACCCGGCCGAACAGACCGCGGCCGGCATCGAAGCGATCGTCAAAGAACTGAAGATCAAGATGCCCGAGGCGAAGATCCTCCTGCTGGCGATCTTCCCTCGCGGCGCCGCCGCCGATGACCCCTTGCGGCAACTCAATCGGCAGATCAATGAGCGGATCGCGAAGCTGGCAGATGAGAAGCAAGTCTACTTTCAGGATATCGGCAGCGTCTTCCTGGATGCTCAAGGCAACCTCTCCAAAGAGCTGATGCCCGACCTCCTGCATCCCAACGAAAAGGGATACCAGCTATGGGCCGAAGCCCTGGAGCCGACGTTGGCCAAGTGGATTCCTTAACACGCCAGCAGACTGTCCCCCTGGCACTTGAGGCACGACCAAAGCAACAGAGAGATCGCAAGGAAGCGATGAGGAAAGCCAAGCGACAAGCAGCGCACTGCTTGTCGCCCCCTTAGCTTGCTCGGTGCTTGCCATGATGCCGCATGGCCAGGATGGCGATGTTCCACAGCATGTTCTGGCACCCGATGCACCTGCCGTCATCGCAATCGCACTCGACAGGTCTTCGAGGAACCGACCCATTTTCGATGATCAATGACTCCACGTAGCTCGTCACTCGATTGCCTACGTGGCATCTTCTTATCGCATTGCTAAAGCTTTTTCCGGAATGAATCGACTGGCACGCAATCCATGCTCCAGGCTGCTTCGGCCACCGCACCTTGTCAGTCTCCCTTACGAGTACCGCGATGCTGAGTACGAGTACGAAGAAATGCCGTAATATGAAAGCTCACTGGAGCCGCCGGTCGGGTCAAGCTTGATGGAAACCCAACATGCGGCCGCGGTGATTTCAATCGACAGGATACACCTTCACTCAATCGGGATCGTTCGAGGTGGAAGATGCAAAATAGAAAGCGGAAGTCCCTCTGGGGCGTCGATCTCTTGGCTCCAGTGCTAAGGTTGCTATCCCTGGGAATCGTCTGGATTGCGATTCCCCTGCTGCGAACGTTTGGGGACGAGCCGCTGCGATTGGCGATGTTTGATGTGGATGCTTCCCCATCGGTCGGCACACCGATGGCCTACGATCTGACCAAAGGGGTCAGCGATCCGTTGCGGTTCCGAGGCGTGGTGCTGATGGGGGCGGGGGAACCGATCGTGCTGGCCACGGTCGATTGGCTGGGGATCGCCAACGCCAGCCATTTGGAGTTTCGTCGATCGCTGGCCGAGGCAGCTGGCACCTCCGTCGATCGCGTCGCGCTCCATACGCTTCACCAACACGACGCGCCACGGTGCGATGGATCGGCCAGCATCCTGCTGGGTGAGCATTTGTCGGCCAAAGGATTTGACCTCCAGCTTTGGCAGCGCGTTCAGAAGGATGCGTCCGAGGCGATCCGCGTCGCTCTCCCTAAGGCAAGCGTGGTCACCCATGTCGGAGTCGGACAGGCTCGCATCGACCAAGTCGCCTCCAATCGCCGGATGCTGGATCCCTCGGGAAAGGTCTACGCCGGAAGGATGTCCTCCTGCCGCGACGAAACACTTCGAGGATTACCCGATGGCGTGATTGATCCGATGCTTCGGACCGTGCTCTTCTATGATCAATCGACCCCGGTCGCCTGCTTGACCTACTACGCCACACATCCTCAAAGCTACTATCGCACCGGAATCGCGAATCCCGATTTCCCTGGCATGGCTCGCGATGCCCGGCAAAAAGAAACAGGCGTTTTCCATCTCCACTTCAACGGGGCCGCCGGGAATGTCGCTGCAGGAAAGTACAACGACGGCTCGGTCCCGATGCGTCAGGTACTGGCCGACCGCGTTGCTGAGGGGATGAAGAGCGCGTGGGCATCCAGCCAGCCCCAACCGATCGCTGCTTCCTCGGTCCAGTGGACCCATCAGGAGGTGGTATTGCCGCTGGCCTCCCATCTGGATCCACAGGCTCTGCAAAAACAGGTGGAAGACCCCAACACTCCTACCGCTCGGGCCATCCATGCGGCGGAACAATGGGCCTACTGGAAGTGGAACCGCGAGGGACATGGCAGCCCCATCCAATGCCTGCAGCTGAACCAGATCGCCATCCTGCATCTCCCAGGAGAATTGTTCGTCGAGTATCAGATTGCCGCTCAGCAAATGGCAGCAGGCAAACAAGTCTGCATGGCCGCCTACGGCGACTATGGGCCTTTTTATATTGGAACGCGAGTCGCTTATCCGCAGGGTGGTTACGAGACCAGCCCCTCGGCATCCAACGTTTCCCCCGAAGTGGAAAAGCCGATTCTCGAGGCGATGGAAAGGGCGCTGGGGGTCTCCGCTACCGGCGTCCACGCCAGCGATTTCACCGAGACATTCGGCCCTGGTCCTCCCGCCAAAAAAGACGATCGCAACAGTCAGAAACCCTGACTAGGAATGTCACTGCCGGGTTGGTTGACAGGCTCTCTCTGCTGAGCGCTGAAGAAGAACCAAGCCAGCGACTAGAAAAAGGCATTGGGTCCGTAGACTTGAAAGCGATCGCCACGAGAGCCCATGGGATAGATCACGAAGAGTTCCGAGAGAATACCTTCGGATCAACCAATCCGGTGATTCGTTTTGCGAGCGTCGCCAAGAACTGAACACGACAGGGTAACGATTCAGAACAGATTTCGGAGAAAGTAAGGTGGGGAATCTCGCTATTGTTACAACGTATTTCAATCCTTGCGGGTATCGGTCAAGAAGATCCAATTACGAAGCTTTCTCCGACGTCTGCCGAAAGGGTGGTGCAGAGCTTTTCACCATCGAATGCGTCTTCGCAGAGCATCAGCGTTATGACCTCGATCCAGATCCCAAGGTGATCCAACTACGCGCCTCTAGCGTGCTCTGGCAGAAAGAACGTCTTATCAATCATCTGGTCGGCTCTTTTATTCCTGAACAATTCTCCAAGATCGCTTGGATCGACTGCGACTTGATCTTTGAGAATCCCAACTGGGTCATGGAAGCTTCAAAAATGCTGGACTTCCATCGCGTCATTCAGCTCTTTGATCATGTGGATCGACTGCCCCGAGGCGGGGGAGTCGAAGACTCGATCGGGGACCGACACCGAAGCTTTGCAAGCGTGTGGAACGACCCACAGACAATCCCTCGCGATTGCTGGGACAACCACGGACATACAGGTTATGCATGGGCAGCAAGGAGAGAACTCTTTGAGCAAGTTGGCCTTTACGAAGCAGCCATTCTTGGAAATGGCGATGATTTAATGGCACACGGCTTCTTGGGTGAGCTACACAGTGATTGTATTATGAGAAACTACGACCAGGGCCAAGCGATGTTTCGTCACTATCAGAAGTGGGCTCATCAAGCCTTTCGTTACTGCCAAGGAGATCTGGGGTGTATGCCTGGAACCGTGTTCCATCTTTGGCATGGCGACCATGAAAACCGACTTTATATGGAACGCCATAACGATATGAGAAAAATTGGATTCGATCCATTCGTGGATATCACGATCGACGAGGCGGGTTGCTTGCGTTGGGCAAGCGATCATCCCGAACTGCATCAGTTTGTCAGAAATTATTTTGCGCTTCGCAAGGAAGATGGCTGACCGGTTTTTAGCAAGAGCTTGGCCATCGCCCCGACAAACGACCATAAGACACTGCCAACAGGAAGACGCAAGCGTGCGACGGGCTGCGTCTATCAAGGATTTTGGGGTCCACCTGAGATTGCTGCGAGCGGTGATCCAAGACAGCCAAGTCCGCAAGTTTCCAGGGTCTGCCGCCAGCTAAGGGAAAACTTGTCACTTAGCTGCTAGGCGGGGAAACTTCTGCCTCGTGATAGCCCTTTTGATAGGGTATGGGAGTCTATTGGACTCACGCGAAGACGCCAAGACGCGAAGCAAGAAAAGGGTCAGATAGTTCGTCCGCACACGACGCCCCGCCAATGCTGATTCGATCTGTTGATTCGAATGGTAACTTAAAGCCACTGCCTACAGGAAAAGTCGACTGGATACCGAAACAGGGATCGCAGATGGGACTGGGCTCTCGATAGCTTCGTGCCTTCGCGCGAGCCGAGAAGGGAGTTGCAAGATGTGGCAAGAAGTCATGAGGGCGAAGGATTTCTTCCATCTGGGATTTTTCCGCATGGTGTTGGAATTCAATGCGTCCCGATCGAGTTGCCAATTTTAGATCACCGGATCGCATCTGTGGTGATGCTGGAATCTGGCTGTACTATTTTTTTGCAACCATCAGTTGCAGATGGGATGGGAAGACGAAGGGACCAACCGAATGGTCGGATGGACCAGGGAGTTCGCGTCCGTCTTATCCTTTTCCAACCCGGACTTGATCCACATGCCATACGTCAATCGGCCCCTGCGACCGATCGGGATTCTTTCGCGTCTGGGTTGTTACCGCTCTCCGATCCGTTCTTCCAGTACCTCCATTCGCTTTTGCAAGTTTCTGATATGGCGACAAAGATAGTGAATTGGCGGGATCGTAATAAAACAAAGTGGTATCCACATACCCCAGAGCATCGACACTCCCCCACCAGTCAAGAAAAGCGATGAGATCAGATGGGCTCCTAGATCCATCAGGGCACCGCCTAGCGCAAAAGCCATCGTGATCTTTGTCACCTGTTGGTCGCTACGTTGCGCGAATACGTCCACCGTCTCTTGGTCTGGAGATTTCTTCATAAAAGGCTCCTTTCGAGGTGATGAATGATCAGAACGGCATCGAGGAGAAAACTCACTTGCTACCGATAGGCCCCAACGAAAACTCAGCGGCGGATTAGGACCGGTCGACGAGGAAGTGCAGATCATGCTCCGAAAGGACAGCTGAAGCAATCCGGAGTAAGAACCGTCCAAAGTTGGTTCCTGCGTCGACCGATTACTCCAGCACTGGCGGGACGCTCGTGCCACGGCCGCCTCGGAAATGCTCTGGCCATCACCCCAGAAGAAATGGTCGCTCTGTTGAGGGGCTACAGAATCCGTCGGTGGGATGAATCGAGCGATCGCTGGTGGGAACGCTTCCATGCCGTGGAGCGTTAAATTGAGGGGGAACAACATTTTTGGGAACCTGTTCGGTTTCCCTGGCGTCTGGCTGACTGAAAAGGGAAAAATCCTTGTGGAGATTCAGTTCGTCTTGGCAAAGCGCGATCGTCGACGCGCCGTTCCTTTTCTCAAGAACCAGCGTCCCGTGATTTTCTCGATCGAGGTCGGAGGTGTGGCGTGGTAAGTTGACTTTGCAGCAAATTCTTCGTGGACGGGCGATATCCTGCGAGGGAGTGCGATTGGTTCATCGAGGGACGGAATCATTGGTGTTTGGATCGATGGAATCCCAAGGAGTCGCATCATGTCGACGATCTCCAGGCTGTTTCTGACGAAAGGCTCCATTCTGATTGGTTTGGCCATGTGGCTTGGAATACTGCATGGTTCCTCCTTGGCTCAGGGGTTCCTGATCGATCAGTCGGCCGGAGAGGCTCACCATCGACTGCCTCGTCCGTGGCCGCCTCATCCCCCCTTTCCTCCCCATCCTCCGTTGCCACCACCTCCCCCGCCTCCGCCGATGATCCAGTATGGCATCAAGTCGCTGGAGATCGACGCTCAGATCCGCAACTCCGTCGCTCAAATCTCCTTGAGTCAAACCTTCATCAATGAAGGATCGCGGGTGATTGAAGCGAAGTGTCTTTTCCCGATGCAGCCCGGTGCGGTGGTGCAGGATGTTTCGATGTTGGTTGATGGGAAGGAGCTGGCGGGTCAGCTTTTATCGAGCGACGAGGCGCAGCGCATCTACCAGGGGCATCTGCAGCGGATGCGCGACCCAGCGCTAGTCCAGTGGGTAGGTCATGGGCTGCTGGAAACCAGTGTCTTCCCGATTCCTCCGGGCGAGGAGCGAACGGTGACGCTGCGGTACACGGAGCTTCTTGAGTCATCCGACGGATTGCTGCAGTGGCAGGTCCCGCTCCGCGCCAGCAGCTATTCCCTCAAGCCGATGGAGAAGGTTCGGCTGACCGCATTCATCGAGCAGGATCAACCGCTGGGAAGCATCTATTCGCCGACGCATTCGGTGACGACGGAAAAGCACACGGCGCAGTCGGCCACCGTGCGTTTGGAATCGCATCAAACGGTTCCCAAGTCAAATTTCCGATTGCTTCTGTCCACCGGCAAGCATTCCAGACTGGCGGATTGGCTAGCCTACCATCCTGCATCTGAGGAGCCTGGTTACTTTCTGATGCTCTTTCATCCCGACCAAGCAGCCTTTGCCGACCCCAAGTTGGCCGAGGCGGCTAAGGTTCCGAAGGATGTGGTTCTGCTGCTGGACAAGTCGGGGAGCATGCGTGGCGGCAAGATCGACCAGGCGCGGCAGGCGCTGCTGGAGGTGCTGGAAGATCTATCGCCTGAGGATCGCTATGGCATCGTCGTCTACGATCAGGTGGCCAGCACCTTTCGCCCTGCATTGGTGGAGAAGTCGGATGCAACGTCGCTGGAGAGCGCCCGTGGCTTCATCCGTTCATTGGCCGCCTCTGGATCGACCAACATGGAGATGGGGCTGCGCGATGCACTGGCGATGCTGGAGAAATCGGATCGCCCCGGATACGTAGTCCATTTGTCGGATGGGGTGCCAACGATCGGCCAGCGCGATCCTCGCAAAATCGCCGCTCAGGCCTTGCAATGGAACAGCCGCAAAGTGCGCATGTTCTCTTTTGGCGTCGGTCATGATGTCAACAGTCGATTGCTGAACCAGTTGAGCCGTGATGGACGGGGCAAGACCTACTTTGTGGCTCCCGAGGAGCCGATCGAGGCATCGGTGTCGGCGCTTTCGCAGAGGCTGGGACAGCCCGCGCTGAGCGATATACGTTGGGAGTTGCGGGATGATGCCGGCAAGGTGCTGACGTTGAGCGAAGTGGAACCGGCGCAGATCTACGATCTTTTCCAGGGAGACCAGGCGACGATCGTGGGGCGTTACCAAGGTACGGGCCAAGTCCAGCTGGTGGTGCGAGGCAACGTCGCAGGTGAGAACAAGGAGTGGACCGAACCGATCGACTTGACCTTGCCGCAGCGCCCGCAGGACAACGCCTTCATCGCGCCCCTTTGGGCTTCGCGTCGAGTCGCTTCGCTGATCGATGAGATCGATCTGGAGGGACAGACACCAGAGCGAGTCAAACTGCTGGTCGATCTGGCCAAACGCTATGGCATCCTGACCGAGTACACCGCTTTTTTGGCGGATGAGACAGCGCCGGGGGCTTCCCCGGTCGATCGGGAGTCCCGCGTCGTCGAGGAACTGAAGCGGCTTGGGGAGGAATCGGGGCAGCTGGGATTCCAGCAGCGCGCTGGGAACCGCAAGAGCCTCGAGGCGGACAATCTTTCGGAAGCAATGGCTGCGCAAAGCAGTTCTTTGCAGCGAGGACTTGCTGCCAAAGCGAGCTCGGGAAGGCCGCCCGGTGGCCCAGCGGGAGGCGCCGCCGGTGGGTTGGGCGGATTGGCGTTACCTAGTGCGCCCGGCGCTCCAGCACCTGCGGACTCGGCCACTCCCCGTAGCACCATCGATGCGCCTTCGCTTCCCATTGTGCAGTCGGGCGACCGCGCCTTCTTCCAGAAGGATGGCCAATGGGTCGACTCCCAATTGATCGATCAGCTCCCCAAGGAATGGACCAGCATCGCGAGGTTCAGCGAGCCCTACTTCCAGCTTCTTTCGAAGCATCGCGATGCGCTGGAAGGTGTGCTGGAGGTGGAGCTTCCGGTGCTGGTGCGGCTGGATGGGAAGGTGTACCGGATTGAATGAGCGGACAAAGAGGGAGAGGTTTTCTGATAAAACTGGGGTGGCCGGTCGCTAGGTGCCGGCCATCCCCTGTTCCTCCGGAAGGAATCTCCCGATGCTCTCGTGCCATACCCGTCGTCTGCCTGTTTCGCTTTTGCTGACCTCCTTCCTGCTCGCCCTGGTCGCAGCCGAGATGCCAGGCGCCAGGCTGCATGGCCAAACCCCGACTGGCTGGGAGCTGTTGGGTCGAGGCGTCAACTACGGGAACATGCTGGAAGCTCCCACCGAAGGCGAATGGGGCCTTCGATTCGACGATCGCTGGCCGGAGCAGATCCGGCAGGCAGGGTTCGATACGGTGCGGCTGCCCGTGCGCTGGTCGACTCATGCCGACCCGAATCCTCCTTACCGAATCGATCCTGCTTTCCTGGAACGTGTCCAGTCCATCATCGATCGCAATCTGCAGCAGAACCTTCGGGTTGTTGTCAATCTGCATCATTACGAAGAGCTATTCGCCGATCCCCAGGGACATCGCGAACGTTTCCTGGCGATCTGGAAGCAGCTCTCCGAGGCCTTCCAGTCGGCTCCCGCGAATCTCTACCTGGAACCGCTCAATGAGCCGCATGACAAACTGCAGGGGGAGCTTTGGAATGAACTACTGGTAGAAGTGCTGTCGGTGATTCGTCCCAAGCATCCTGACCGATGGGTCGTCGCCGGCCCTGACTTCTGGAGCAATGTATCGGCGCTGCCGCGACTGAAGTTCCCCGAGAAGGATCGACGGCTGATCGTCACCGTCCACTACTACCTACCCTTTGCCTTTACCCACCAGGGGGCTCCCTGGAATCAGCCCATCTTGCCGACGGGGCTGAACTGGGACGGGACTGCCGAGCAGCAGAAGGCGATGGACGACGATTTCAAGCTGGTGATCGACTGGGCCACGAAAGCGGACCGACCGGTCTACATCGGAGAGTTTGGTGCCTATGAGAAAGCGCCGCTGGAATCCCGCGCGCGGTGGACTCAGGCAGTTCGGGAACGCTGTGAGAAGCACCAGATGGGATGGAGTTACTGGGAGTTGGCTTCCGGCTTTGGGATCCTCGATCCAGCCACCCTCAAGTGGCGCGAACCTCTGCTCCACGCTTTGCTCCCTCCAGCCCAGCGAGACGGTCGATGACCAGGAGGAAGCGATGGCGCTAAGACTTTCCGTTGCGCTTTCCCGTCAAGTCGACCGGATCGCGATCGAGCGGTTCGGGATGTCCGGACTGGTGCTGATGGAGAACGCAGGTCGTGGGGTGGCCGATCGACTGCTGCCAGTCGCCTCGGGCTCCAAACCGATCGTCATTCTCTGTGGCACGGGCAACAACGGGGGAGATGGGCTGGTCGTCGCGCGGCACCTCCTGTTCGCTCAACTGCCCGTTGCGATCTGGATCATGGGGAGCATCGAAAAGCTGGCACCCGACGCGCTGACCAACTACCAGATACTGCAGCGAACTGGGGTGGTGGTGGGGAAAGCGGAGGAGCGATTCCTCTCTCTTAGGCAAGAGATTCAGGATGCCGACATCCTTGTCGATGCCATGCTGGGAACAGGTGCCCGAGGGGCCCCACGGGGTGTGATGGCCGATGCGATCCTCGAAACGAATCGTGCGGATGCCCTCCGCGTTGCGATCGATCTTCCTAGCGGACTGGATGCCGATACCGGCAGATCGCATCCGCCAACGTTCGTGGCCGATCGCACCTACACATTCGTGGCCGCCAAAACCGGGTTCGATCATCCCCAAGCCCAGGGCTACCTGGGAGCGGTGGAGGTGCTGCCAATCGGCATCCCTTCCCAGGTGCTGGACCTCGCCATGAAGACCGACCTCGGTCTTGCTGCTGGGGCTCCCTGAAACGCAACTGGGTGTCGACAACCGATTGCGATACTCGATCCCTAGCCGTTCGGTGACCGTGACTCCACCGAAAAAAAATCGAGTGAGAGTCGATACTACGCGCACCATCCGCAAGGGTGGACTGAGTACGAGTACGACGGAGAGTGTCGGGGAGTTGGAAGATCGATGGGAGGCAGTCCCGCCGGGCAATTCGGGTTTGTGAGTCGATCTGGGACGGCCAGAATCGACTCACATACCCCGAAGATCGTTGCCAACTTAGAAGTCCGCTGTCTCGATGTACTGGATATTTTCACCGGCGGACTCGGGTACTACGAAATCCTTGGTGACCGTTTCCAGCCCAATGTCGACATCCTGTTCGATCGCGTTGAAGATCTGCTTGCCACTGTAGAACATCGGAACCTGTTTGCCGTCATAGCCGGCAATTCGGACCCGGTATCGTCCAGGAAGCAGTCCATCGTCGGGATTGGCCGACGAATCGTACTTGCCATCCTTGATGACGTACTGGCGTACCTGACCACTGGCGATCGTGACGTCGGGAGTGAAGGTCACTTCGCCCGCTGGAACTGGCGTTCCCTTGAAAGTCACCGACCCGGAGATTTGTCCGGTCGGTGCCTTGCTGGAGCAACCGACGCTGGCAAGCAGCAACCCTAGCAGAAGTAGACGCGTCATTCGCCACCCCAATCTACCCCAAGCGACTCACCATCGGCAGGATTGCAAAGCCGCTGGAAAGTGACGACGTTGATGTTGCCCGAGAGCATCGAGACACTTCCGTCGGCAAATCCAGTGACCATGACCGGTCCGTGCATCGCCTGGGGCCGTCGCCAATCGCAGCCAGTATCGAAGGTGCCTACCTGAATGCCGCCCGGATTGCGAACGCCGTTGAAGGGATTCCGGAAGTTCGGATCGGATCGCGGACCAGGACCAGCAGCGTAGTTGGCTGGATTGCGCAAGGTCGGATCGATCACCGGGCAATCCCACCAGGTGTAGCCGCGATTGACTTCCGTAGCCGTTCCATTGACCGTGTCGAGATTGCTTGCCGTGGGGGCACCATCAACCCAAGGGCTGAAGGTCCCGTGGCGACCACCTCGCGACCAGATACTGAAGGTGAAGGAACCGGTCGAAAGGTTGGGCGTTCGGCCGCGAGCCGGGAAATCGAATCCGTAGCAAGCCGCCTGCCGTTCGACGCTGAAAATCGTGTTGGTCAGACCATCGATGACGTAGGCCAGCTTGGCATTGGGCTGGGTGGGGTGACCGTTGTTGAAGGTCACCGTGCACAACTGGGCGTTGATGGCGTACGTAGTCCCGCCGTAGGGCGTGGTGCCGATGTTCGTGCGGGCGTTGTTGAGCGCCAGCGCTTTGCCAGTGAAAACAGCCGAGGACAGGGTCACATCCTCTGGACAGGCGAAGGTCGGAACTCCAAAGGTTCTTGCTTCCCAACTGATTCCATTGGCCTGGTTGTAGATCGAATTCTGCTCCAGGTAAGGCAGTATCATGTAGTGCCCCGAGGCGAGGATCGCCGGCCTCGCGCCAGCGCCGGTGCCTTTTGCATGGGTCCAAGGAGGCAACGTCTTGAAGGCGCTCTCAAAATTGAGCGCCGCAAGGGTCAGCTGCTTGACGTTGTTCTGGCACTGAGCTCGCCTGGCGGCGGCTCGAGCCGACTGCACGGCTGGCAGCAATAGACCAACCAAAATTCCAATGATTGCGATCACCACCAGCAGTTCCACCAATGTGAACGCACGATGGCCCGCACGTCGAATGTTCATCAAAGACTCTCCCCACTACGAATGAAAGATCGATGAAGACCAGGAAAAGACGAAAAAAGAAGAAATCCAATACATCGGATCCCAGACTAACTTAAAACCTGGCTTGAGGGCAACAGAACTACCATAAACTGTCGCGACTTGACCGGAAAAAAATCCGCCAGAGAGCTCGAGGGTTTTTCGCACCCTGCGAGTTGGGGTCGTTCTGTTGGCTTCTGAGCTTCGCTTGCATTCTCCTGTCCGATCGATCGATTTGCCGGCGAGGTTTGAGCCGCCCGGTGGCTTCGGTGGGAGGGAACAGCAGGGAAACAAGGCGAAGCGGCAAACCGCGATCAGCGCATCGGTCCCGCCGTGTCGATGGCCATGCGACATTCCAATGAACATTAGAATGTCGCACGGACGCGATGGGTGGGTTGCCCTCATTCAATCGGTCCGCTGCGTTGAGGAGGAGCCGACGGCAATCGATGCGGCAGGCCGAGTGAGATTCTATCGACCGGTTGTTCTCTAGATCGATCAGTTTTCGTCCAGATCGAACAGCGCCCGAGTGAACGACTCGGGATCAAACTCGGCGAAATCTGGAAGTTTTTCTCCCAGCCCCACAAACTTCACAGGGAGGCCGAACTGTTTCAGGATGGGAACCACCACACCCCCTTTGGCGCTTCCGTCCAGTTTGGCCAGCACGATGCCGGTGCAGCCGGCGGCATCCGAAAATCCTTTGGCCTGACTGAGTGCATTCTGACCGGCCGTGGCATCCAGGACCAGCAGCACCTCATGGGGTGCTCCTTCGATCTGCTTGCCGATGACGCGACGGATCTTCTCCAGCTGCTGCATCAGGTTGACTTGGGTCTGCAATCTTCCAGCGGTATCGAGAATGCAGACGTCGTACTGTCCGTCTCGCGCCTGGACGCACGCGCGATGAGCGACGGCAGCTGGATCGCTTCCCTGATCCCCGAGAACGATGTCGCATCCGATTCGTTCGGACCAGATTTTGAGTTGTTCGACGGCGGCAGCGCGGAAGGTATCCCCAGCCCCAAGCAGCACTCGTTTTCCTTGGCGTGTCAGTCGGTACGCCAGTTTGGCGATCGAGGTGGTTTTTCCTGAGCCATTGACGCCGACGACGAGAATGACGGTCGTGCCGGAGGCTGCCTGGGCCAAAGGCGACCTGTCCTTCTGCATCGTATCGCGAAGTTCCTGGCGAAGGGTTTCCAGCAGTTCCTCTTGATCGACCTTGCGCCCTCGATAGTCTTTCTGGACTCGATCGCGAATCTGCCTAGCAACGGGCGCCCCCATATCGCTTTTGACTAGCAGCGCGAAGAGTTCTTCGAGAAACGCTTCATCCACCAGTCTCCCTTCACTCTTGAAGAGATCTCGAATGTCGGTCTTCAGCCATTGCCGCGTCTTGCTGAGGGCGCCTTTCAGCCAGCGCCAGCCTCCCTTGGGTGGATCTTGAGGCTGGTCATCCCCGGAATCGCCGCCATCGCCACTGGATCCTCCCCCTCCTCCCGGTCCTTCCGGGATCGACGCTTCGAGAGGGGTCGCTTCCTTGCGTTCCTCTGCCTCCGGGCGTTCCTGAGGGGGCTGGGTGTCCTGGGACTTCTTGCGATTCCAAAAATTTCCGAATGGCATGATGGGTCGGTTACTCGTTGAGTTCCAGCGCTTCTTCGTAATGCAGGTAGAGCTGTTCCAATTTCTGCTCCAACTCTTCCATCCTGGCCACCAGCCGCTTCATCGCCGCGCCATCGCGCAGCTGATCGGGATCGGTCATATCGGTATGGGCAGCCGCGATCGCTTCCTCGGTCGCCAGTATTTCTTTTTCTAGCACCTGCGGTTTGCAGTAGGGAAACTTTCGCTTCCTGGTTGGAGGGCTAGAGCCCTGGGAGTTTTCGGACTTGGCTCCCGCGCGACCGTCGCTCGATTTCCTCCCCGCAGTGGCAGCACTGGCTCCTCCACCTGACCCTTTGGTGCGATCCCCCCAGGCAGCGCCGCGATCCTCGATTGCCAGCCCCTCTTTGATCCAGTGGCGATAGTCTTCGTAGTTCCCCTGGACGATCGACGCCTGGCCACCGCGGAGGACCAGAACATGTTGGGCTGTGGCGTTGACCAGATAGCGATCGTGGGTGACCAAGAGCACCGTTCCGGAGAACTCGCAAATCGCCTGCTCTAGCGCCTCGCGGGACCACAGGTCCAGGTGGTTGGTCGGTTCATCGAGGATCAGGAAGTTGGCATCGAGGGACGCCAAGAGCGCCAGCATGGTTCGATTGCGTTCGCCACCGCTGAGTTGTCCGAGTGGTTTGGAGGCGAGTTCACCGGCGATCCCGAAACGAGCGAGCATGTTGCGGCGTTCCAGATCGTTGCGATCGGCGTGTGGGACTCGGATCGCCTCCATGGGTGTGGTTGTCAGATCCAGTTGCTGGAGCAACTGATCGAAGTAACCGACTCGCACATTGGCTCCCAGCTCCACCACCCCTTGATCCAGAGGCTCTTTGCCCAGCAGGCACTTGAGCAAGGTGGTCTTCCCGGCACCATTGCTTCCCAGGATGGCCCACCGCTGCCCTCGTAGAATCTGGAACGAGAGGCGAGAAAAGAGCGAATGGGGGCCGAACGCCTTGGCTGCCTTGTCGCACCGAAGGACGATATCTCCCGTCCTGGTCGCTTCAGGAAAACGGAACCGCGGTGTATGGATCTCCCGTGGCGCATCGACCAATTCGATCCGCTCCAACTTCTTCCTCCGATCCTCCGCCTGCGTCGACTTCTGGCCAGCGTGATGGCGGCGAATGAAGTCCTCCAGTTTTTCCACCTCCTCGCGTTGCTTATCGAAAGTCCGCCTCTGCACCTCCAGACGCATCGCCTTCTGCTGGACGTAGGCGGAGTAATTCCCGACAAACCGGTCGATCGATCCATCCAGTAGTTCCCAGACGCTTGTCGCGACGCAGTCGAGGAAGTAGCGATCGTGACTGACCACCAGAACCGCCGACGAACTGGCTGCCAGCGCCTGCTCCAGCCACTCGGTCGTCTCCACATCCAAATGGTTGCTCGGTTCGTCCAGAATCAGCAGATCGGGCTGCCCGATCAGGACGCAGGCCAGAAGCAGCCGGTTGCGCTGTCCGCCGCTGAGCCGTTCGATGGGGGCATGCCAGAGATCGACGGGAAACCCCATCCCCATCAACACCCGCTCCACCTGCACCTGCCACTGGTAGGCATCGCATTGCTGAATTTCGGCTTGGAGGCGATCGAGTCGCTGAAGCTGTTGGTCGCGCAGCTGGGGATCGGTGGAGTTGGCGACCGATTCGGCCAATGCTTCCGATTCGGCAATCAGCTGGCTGAACCTCCCCGCAGCTCGACACGCCTCCGACCAGATGGTGGCACCTTGAGGGAACTCCTGATGCTGTTTGACATACCCGATCGTGGCGCGGGGGGCGATCTGGACGTCGCCGGCATCTGGTGCCAGTTGGCCCGTCAGGATATTCAGTAGCGAACTCTTGCCGGCTCCGTTGGGCCCGACCAGAGCCACGTGGTCACCCCGCCGAAGTTCCAGGTCGATGCCATCGAGCACCGTCCGCTCCGCAAATGTTTTGGAAAGACCACGGACCTGCAAAATCACCCCGATCGACCCCCTTCGACTTGCACTGCTTTGCGCCAGATGGCGGCCGAGCGGATTGCCAGCTCATCCAGTCACCAGCCAACCCGGCAAGGCCATCCCCCTTGCTGGCTTCGCATCACACCGCTCCAGCGCCGTTCCATGCTCTGCTCTTGCCCGTTCCTATCTTAGCCAGGGCAGGCAAATTCGGTAGGGACCGCCGACGGCCACCGCCCGGAGAGGGAAGCGGAAAAAGGCCGGAGGGCGATCGAGCACTTGCCTGGATCGATCGATCGATCGACAATCGAAACTTTGGTTTGCGGCGGGAAGTGGGCAGGCAGAGATTCCGCAGACCTCCACGAAAAAAGGGAGCAAAGGCGGCATGCTGCATCTTCATGAGGAAACCCAGGCTCGCTGGTTGAAACAGGTTCAGGCCGACCTGCCTTCGGTGCTGATCGACCATGCCCACTGCGAACACAAGGCAGCGGCGACAGCGATGAGCCTACTGGGGAGCTACATCGAAAAGCAGGAGGTCACCGATGCGATGACGGAAATCATCGCGGAAGAACTGGAGCACTTTCGACTTGTCCGCGAGTTGCTTGAGCGGCGAGGGATTCCATTTCGCAAGCTGCCGCCGGGCCATTACGGGAAGGAGCTACAGCAGCGGATCCGCCTTCTGGAGCCTGATCGCGCGGTCGATCGCATGCTGGTCAGCGGTCTGATCGAAGCGCGTTCCTGCGAACGATTTGATCTGCTCCGAAAACATATCGACGATGCAGAGCTTCGATCGTTCTATGATGGACTGTTCGAATCCGAAGCGCGCCATCACAGCACCTATGTTCGCCTAGCCAAGTGCTTCGCTCCCGCAAAAGTCGTCCAGCTGCGACTGGAGGAACTGGCGGTGGAAGAGGCAGCCATCATCGCCAAAGGCTGGCCTCGTGCTCGCATGCACAGTTGAAGGCCCCACTCTTTCCAAGGTCCACTCGACAGCTTCCAAACGCTCCCTCCAGCCCCCCCCACAACTCTCCATGAACCAACCGCTTCCCGAACACCTGACCCCCTTCCGACCTCAGATCGCCGGACTTCAGCAGGTGGGTCACCAGTGCTGGCAGCGAGGCTGGTCGCTGGGTACCTCCAGCAACTACAGCGTTGTGCTGGAGCGAGAGCCTCTGCGCCTACTGGTGACCGCCAGCGGAAAGGACAAGGGCCATCTGCAGGATTGCGATTTTGTCATCGTCGACGCCGATGGGCGTCCCGTTCCCGAAGGACAGCCCAAATCGAGCGCGGAGACGCTGCTGCACTGCAGCGCAGCCCAACACTGGAAGGCCGGTGCCGTGCTCCACACCCACTCCCCTTGGGCAACCGTCTTATCCGACCTGTTCTTCGCTCAGCGCGGAATCCTCCTGGAAGGGTACGAATTCCTGAAAGGATTCGAGGGAGTCACCTCCCACCAAACCACGCTCTGGGTCCCCATCTTCGAAAACACGCAGGATATCGCAGCGCTGCGGGAGGAAGTGGAGCAGTATTGGAAGAGCCACCCTCATGCCCTTTGCTTCGCCTACCTAATCCGAAAGCATGGCCTCTACACCTGGGGAGATCACCTTCCGGCCGCTACAAGGCACCTGGAGGTGATCGAGTTCCTGCTGGATTGCATGGGACGCAGGATGAGCCTGCGGGGCAGTGCTTGATGAACCCTCGCAGGAATAAGGTGGTCGCTGCAGAAACCCAAGGGCATTTCGAGCGGAAAATCGCTCCGATCCATTGCAGCACCTTTGCTAGGAACTTAACCTGAAGGGGATCTCTCCCACCATCGATGGGGCCAAGCGATCGGACCGCACAGCCCCAGTTTCCGGTCTTGCCAATCCGCTTCGATCGCCACCGTCCTCGGACCTTCCCAACAGGAATCCCACACCCATGAACAGCCTGACGCGCATTCTCGGTTTTGCCATCTTCGCTACCGCCGTTGCGGGAGCGATTTACGGGGCGATCTTCTACAAGGAATACCAGAAGGCGCAAGCCGAACTGAAGGCTCTGGAAGGTCCACCAGAGAAAATGCCGGAAGGCCGTCCCGTCCTGCCAGGAATGGGCGGTGGGGGTGGCGGCGGCGGACCAGGGGCCGGTGGTCGCCCCGAAAGATCGAAGGAAGCTACCGAGGAGACCGAGGCATCCAAGGCAGAGGAAACCAAAGAGCCAACTGAAGAACCACAAAAGGAGCCAGCGACCGAGCAGCCAGCGACCGAGCAGCCAGCGGCTGAGGAACCCGAAGCCAAAGATCCAGCCGCCGCAGATGCCGCCGCAGAAACTCCAGCCGAGGCACCTGCCGAACCCGCCAAAGAAGGGGACGGAAGCGGAAACTAGCCACCTGTGGAGCATGGCGGTCCATGGTTCACCGGAACGATCGGTCGGCATCCAACCAACCGGTTGGCGAAGCGATCGGTTTTGCAACGGCTTCGCTTCGGTCCAACTGCTATCCAGTGGTCCAACGAGTCGCTAGAGCCTCCCTTCCCCGATGTCCAGAATCCCAACCACCAGCGATCGCTTGAGATCGCTGGCCACCCAAGGAGCAACCCTCGATGGCCCGCGTGCATATCCCCAGCGAGAACCGTGTCCTCGACCAAGTCGACCAAATCCGTTCGTTCCTAGAGCCGCATGGCATCTGGTACGAACATTGGGAAGTCGAAGGTCGGCTACCTCAGAATCCCACCGATGCCCAGATCTTGGAAACCTACCAAGCCGAAATCGATCGACTCAAATCAGCCGGTGGTTTCGTCACGGCCGATGTGATCAACGTGCGGCCGGAAACCCCCAACCTCGATGCGATGCTGGAGAAGTTCAACAAAGAACATACCCACGATGAAGATGAGGTTCGATTCACGGTATCGGGACGAGGGCTCTTTCATATCCACCCCGAATCCGGACCGGTGTTCGCCGTCGAAGTCTCCACCGGGGACCTGATCAATGTCCCTCGGGGCACCAAGCACTGGTTTCATCTTTGCGACGATCGACACATCCGCTGCATTCGACTCTTTCAAGATCCCACCGGCTGGACTCCTCATTACATCCAGGAAGGAGTCCACAGCCAGTACCAACCGATCTGCTTTGGACCTGGCTATGTCGATGGCTCCAAACGCGTTGCACCGGTGATTCCCCTGTGACCCAAAAGCCTCCTTTCGCGCTGCAAGTTCAAGCGATCGTCGTCGATATCGAAGGCACGGTCTCCAGTATCCAGTTCGTTCATGAAGTGATGTTCCCGTTCGCCAGCCAGGCGGCCGAGCGATACCTTCTCGATCGATGGGAGGATGCGGAGGTCCAGCAGGCGATCGAACAGATGGCCAAGGACTGGTCGGGGAAGACCTCGTTTTCCATTCCCGCCGATGGTGGAGACTGGCGGTGGAACCCAGAAGTCCCCGCCACCGGTCGCCCCTTGGCGGTCGCCGAGTGGGTCCGCCAACTGATCGCTGAAGATTCGAAGACAACCGGGCTGAAACATCTCCAGGGCATGATCTGGAAAGAGGGCTTTCATGCCGGACTCCTGACAGCGCCGCTCTTCCCCGATGTCCCCCCTGCCCTCCAACGATGGTCCGACCAGGGATTGCAACTGGCTGTCTATTCTTCCGGAAGTATCGCAGCCCAGAAGCTCTTCTTTCAGCACACCAGCTCCGGAAACTTACTGCCACTTTTCTCTCATCATTTTGACACGACGACGGGCGGCAAGCGATCCTCAAGCAGCTACCGGGCGATTGCGGAGCGGCTGGAAAGGAATCCCAGCCAACTGCTTTTCCTTAGCGATGTGTACGAGGAATTGACCGCCGCGAAGGAAGCCGGCTGGCAAGCAATCGCAGTCGTTCGCCCAGGCAATGCACCGCTCCCACCCAACTGCTCCATTCCCGCCATCCAGTCGTTCGACGAACTCTCTGTCTCGGCCGCTCACTAGTTGATCACCGACAGTCGATCCCCAAGTCGCCCTCTTCTTTCCCTTGCCTGCCGCATGGGGAGCGCTAGAATAGGCTGCGCAGTCGGGATCGGCCTTCCGAGGCGATCGCCAGACGAGGGATCTAGACCCGCCATCGGTGAGCGGGAGGCCTGCAGGGAATCGAACTTCCATGCCCATCAGCCACGCTCCGTAAGGGAAGCGTGGCAGATCGAACATGCGAAGGCACCTTTCCAAGGATGCGCGATCCCATGCTTGCGGCATGCTTTCGGTTCTCGAAAAAGCTTTCGAGGGCACTTCTCCCAACCCCGCTGGTTTTGATGCTGGCTATTCCTCTGGACTTCCTCTGGATTGCCAGCGGCTCTTTCGCGCAATCCTCGAACGCTGCCGATGGCCTGATCGCCGACCTCCCACCTTCCATCATCGCACACCCCCTCGATCTCCCCTCGGATCCTGCCATCGGTTCTCTCGAATACAAAACCATCTCGCTCCATTTCTCAATCAGCGCCATTCTGGAAGCTGGCCAGATGGGGACGATGGAATCGGTTCAGGTCTCGATTGGCGGCGATCTGGCCGGATGGCAATTGGTCGATTTTGAACCCAAGAGCTATCAGATTCCCGATGCACTGACACCTGTCGCAATCGAGCGGGAGGAAACTCAAGAAGGGGTCCGTCGCTTCGATGCTGGCGTAACAGCGGCTCCCTTCGCCGAGGCGCAGTTAGGGTACCACCAGCGCACTCAAAAATCACAGCGGGAGCGAGCGTGGGCCTCGCCTTCTGCAAAGTGGGCTGTCACCTCGGGCACCACCAACGCCCATCGTGACTTGGTGGTGCAATGGCACCACCTGCCCAGCCAGGGAATCGAAGGAACTCGCAGCATTCGCGTTCTCGCCAAGGTACCCTCGCATTGGTCAAGTGGCATGGTTTTCCTGACCCTCGAGGCTCGATGGCACGCCAGCCGCCCCAGCAAGTTGCCGGTAGCTTCCATCGCGCCGTCCACGGCGATTCGTCAACGATGGTCTCCCATTCATCTTGCCGATCATTTAGGTGCTCGCGAGAACGTCGCTCAGTTGCTAGAGGCAGAACAACATCTGGCGAACGAACGTCTGAGATTGCTGACGAATACCTCAGAGAAACTATCGAGCTTTCCCCTTTGGTTGCGTCTGAGAGACATCCGCCGCGCCGACCAAGCAGAACGGATCGACCAATTCACCCGAGTGCGTCCTTACCCTGAATATCCATCGGAGCCACACGCAAATCTTCCTACCTCAGCGCGTGTTGCAATGCTGAACTATCGGGATGCATTTCTTTCGCTGGTCGCGAAGGAACCAAAGTCGTTCTAGTCTGGTCGACCTCCCCTCGCGCCAATCCTTTGGTGCAACACTGATGCACTACCAAATTGTCGAGCGTGGCCGAAACGGGTCCAAGCTGTCCGCCGAACGGTAAAGCAACTGGACAGCTTCGTGGGTGGTGTTCGATTGGAACTGGTGGGTCATGGATCTGGTCTCCTTTTCAGCTTGGTAACTAAAAAGAAACCAATCCTGGCCCACTTTTTCAAGCAGACCGACCGCCACAGTTCCGTTCTCGTTCGCTCCGCTCACGAACTTGAACGGAACTGGAGAGCGATGAATTTACAGAAGAGAAGTTCCACTAGCCGCCGATCTCGCTAGAACTGGATTTCCTCCCAGCCCCACACAGTCCCAAAACTGACCCGTCGCCCGACGGCTCCTGCCACAAGTTGAGCGAAAAACGGGCTTCTTGATTAGCTTGAATCCTACGTGGCGTGGGGGATGCAACGGCCAAGGGCGCGAGCCAACCGATCCCAGGTTCCATGCGAACGCGGACTGCGATGTCGAAGGGTTTCAAGCTATATAGCCCATCATCGAATTGCGCCAGTCGCTATATGCGACGGGTACAGGGTGGTACCCTACGATCCGCGTCCAATACTCGTGCCATTTGTCCGTTTTGCCGACAATAGCATGACGCTGAATTCGAAAATCTTAATCGAACTGTCTCGGCTTGGCTCTCATGCGCCCCTCAACTAGACGGAGTCGACAGATGAATCCATCCGTTTTGCGATCCCTCCGATGAAACTCCATGTGCAATTCAAAAGGGATGCGGGGAAACGCACGCTGCCCAAAGGCAGCTCATATAGAACGATCTTTCCTATGTTGAAAAAAAAACGCCTCCTGAAAACCAGGAGGCGTTTCGGAAGATTAAGCTGGTTGCATTGAGCTAGCTGTTCTTGCGGCGGCGCAGCGAACGGAAGCCTGCTGCACCGGCAACCAAGCCGAAGATCGCCATGGAAGTTGGCTCAGGAACTGGCTCCAACAATCCAAAGACCATCCCATCGCCAGGCCGTGCCGAAATAAGAAGCTCTACCGTGTCAGCTACCACATCTCCATTAAACTGTAGATGCCACAGCGAATCCCAGTTGGTCCCATCTGTCAAAATACCAGAGTTGGCGTAGAGCGTGTCATTGGTGGCATCAAACCAGGTGCCAGGAGTAGCCCCTTCATCTGGCGACAATGGAACGTTGCCCGACGTTGGCGATGGCCTGTAGTAATCTGCTTGCCAGTTCGGATCGACAACCGTGCCGCTAGTTCCACCGCTGTAGGCGACGATACTAACGGACGATAGACGATTCGCACCTGAAGCAAGACCCTCAAGGTCACCAACCACGAACCGAGTTCCCTTAGGAATGCCACCAGAGAACGTGTAGGTCAATTTCCCATTATAAGCGGCGGATCCATTAAACATTACGATCCACGAACGCGAGCCGTTTGGCTCCTTGTAGATGGTAGGGTAATTGCTGTCGTTAACAATGCTACCACCGGTCTGGATCGCATTAGCACCATTGTAACCACTCATGGTGGCTGTCACGGTGGCACCAGGCCCTCCGAATGGCTGAGTGTCCGTCCCATTTTTCTTACCTGCGAACGAATTCTCTGTCCACTGGACATGGTCGACATGACCTGCCCAGGCTACGTTCGACAGGCTCATTCCGAGCACTGCGACGCAACCCAACAAAAACTTCTTCATTCCCTAGCTCCCTTCTTGAAGCACGTGCCAAAACAATATCGCGCGATTCGCACAGTCGAACAAGTTGGTGCAAGGATCGATTTGCACTACTCATCCAACATAGAATATCTCCTAAACTTCCCTGTTCGTCAATAGTTGCCCGCCTTCACCTCAAAAAATCAGAAAACTTATTCCCACAGCCAGAAAAACCTGACAGAGCGGAAAAAAAGTGGCGACGGAGTCCAATTTCGCCTGCTTGGAATCGCTGGAAAATCAAGTAAATTCATGGGAAGGGCCTGTTTAGGGAGGGCGAAACTTCCACTAAAACCCATGGTTTTTAAGCCAAGCAGGCCATTCAGAATTATTTCAAACGGTTTTTCGCGGGCGAAGCCGAGCCTGAACGCGACCAGGCAATCCTTGGATACGGAGGAACCCTTCGGCGTCGGTCTGATTGTACGATCCACCCCCCTCCATGGTGGCGATCGCTTCATCGTAGAGGCTTTGCGGGCTTTGTCGGCCGGCGACGAGGATATTCCCCTTGTACAGTTTTAGCTGGATGGTGCCGGTGACCACCTGTTGTGCTTGGCGGATCATGGCCATCAGGGCATCCATTTTGGCGGCGTACCAAAATCCGTAGTAGACCATCTCGGCGATTTCGGGGCTGAGCCGGTCTCGGAGGTGATGGAAATCGCGGTCCAGAGTGATTTGCTCCAGTTGCTGGTGAGCAAAATAAAGCAGCGTCATCCCTGGGGCTTCGTAAACGCCTCGGCTTTTCATTCCGACGAAGCGGTTTTCTACCACATCGATCCGACCGATTCCGTTTCTCCCACCGATGGTGTTCAGCGTTTGGACGATTTCTAGGGGGCTTAGTCGCTTCCCGTTGACCGCCACGGGGACCCCTTGCTGGAATTCGATCGATACCGTTTCGGGGGTTTCCGGGGCTTGCTGTGGGCTGACGGTCATCCCGAAATCGACCGACTCTACGCCGCAGACCTGGAGGTCTTCCAGCACCCCCGCTTCGTAGCTGATGTGGAGGACATTTTCGTCCGAGCTGTAGGGTTTCTTCGAAGTGGCTTTGACAGGGATTCCTTTTGCTTCGCAGAAGGCAATCAGTTCCGTGCGGCCTGGAAATTGCTTACGAAACTCCGGGTCCCTCCAAGGCGCGATGACCTGGATGGTGGGGTCGAGGGCTTCCGCTGCCAACTGGAAGCGGCATTGGTCATTCCCTTTGCCGGTGGCACCGTGAGCGTAGGCACGGGCGCCGACTTCGCGAGCCACATCCAGGCAGACCTTGGAGATCAGAGGGCGAGCGATCGAGGTACCAAGGAGGTAGATTCCCTCGTAGCGGGCCTGCCACTGGAGAACGGGAAAAGCGAAGTCGCGACACAGCTCTTCTCGAGCATCGATCAGTCGCGACGATGCGGCACCGGCATCCCGCGCTTTCTTGAGGATCGCGTCCCGGTCTTCGCAAGGCTGCCCCAGGTCGACGTAGACGGCGTGGACGCGGTAGCCTCGTTCCATCAACCAACCCAGAATCACGCTGGTGTCCAAACCGCCGGAGTATGCCAGAACGCAGTCAGTCATTTGCTAAACTTTCGAGAAAGTCGTGATGCTACGATTGAGATCTAGGGGACATTCCTCAGGGAAGTCCTCAGCAAGCAACGCTATGATCGATTGTCGATTCGCAACCTTTTTTTGGCAACCCGCAAAGCGATGATCCCACAAGAGCTCCTGTCTGCCCTGCGGTCGTTTGAGTCGGGGACAATGGCCGCCGAGGTGCTTGCCGAGCAGCTCCTTCGATTCGCCTCCCCCACCACTCCCTCGGGAGTGACGCTGGATCTGGACCGCAGCCGTCGCTGTGGCTGGCCGGAGGTGATTTACGGCCAAGGGAAAACGGCCGAGGCGATCGGTGATGCGATGGAACGGGTGCTGGGGAGGCACCGGGAAGCCCTGGCGACGCGGGTGGCAGCCGAACATCTCCTGGAGCTTCAAAGACGTTTTCCCCATGTTCGCCATGAGCCGACCAGTGGGGTGGTGCGGGTGGGACGGGACAAGGCCCCTGTTGATCCGCTGGAGGCAGCCGCATCGGCCCGCTGCGAGTGTTTGGTGGTGTCGGCGGGGACCACCGACGCACCAGTGGCCAGGGAGGCGCTGGAGACGCTGGGCTGGATGGGAGTGGCGTGCCAGTGGCATCAGGATATCGGTGTCGCCGGCCCCTACCGTCTCCTTGGTCGGTTGCAGGAGCTGCGTGAAGCGAAAGTCCTGGTCGCAGTGGCCGGAATGGAAGCGGCGCTGGCCAGCGTGCTGGGTGGGCTGGTCGCCTGTCCGGTGATCGCGGTTCCCACCAGCGTCGGCTATGGTGCCAACCTGGGTGGGATCGCTGCCTTGCTGGGGATGCTCAGCAGCTGTGCAGCCAACGTGGCGGTCGTCAATATCGACGCCGGGTTCAAGGGAGGCTACCTGGCTGGCATGATCTGTCGTGGCGCGCCACCAGAGAATGAGGGAGCAACGAGATGAGTCCCCTCGCCATCCATCGACTTTTCGATCGGCCCCTGGAGGCTCATAAGGGTGATTTCGGTCATGCCCTACTGATTGGCGGCAGCCCTGGAATGGCAGGATCGATCGCTCTGGCCGCGATGGCTGCCCTGCGTGGAGGAGCCGGTCTGGTGACCGCTGCGGTTCCTGCCTCCCAACAAGCCCTCGTCGCTTCCTGGCACCCCTGCATGATGACGTTGGGGCTGCCGGAGACCCAAGCCCATCAAATCGCCGCCGATGCATCGGTTCCGCTGCTGCAACTGGCAAGAACGGGGCGCGTCGTCGCAATCGGGCCAGGCTTGGGAAGAACCGCAGACAGCCAATCGGTGGTCCAATCGCTCTACCAACTAGAACACCTACCCATGGTGCTGGACGCCGACGCGATTCCTGAAGGCTGCCCTCAATGGCTGGCGCGTTCCACCGGGAATCGACCCCCTGCCCGAATCTGGACGCCACACCCTGGGGAATTTGAGCGATGGTCGGGGGTAACTAGGAACAACCGAGCGGCGCAGGAGCAAGCGGCCAGGGAGTTGGCTGAAATGCTGGGAGTGGTGATCCTCCTCAAGGGCCACCGGTCTCTGATCACCGACGGGAACCATGCCGAGCACAATCCGACCGGCTGCCCGGAGATGGCAGTCGGAGGCGCCGGGGACTGCCTGACTGGACTGCTGTCCGCCCTGCTGGCGCAAGGACTTTCCGCTTGGGACGCAGCACGGCTTGGGGCCTACTTGCATGGACTGGCCGGTCAGCTGGCGGCCAAACGCCTGGGAGGCCCCAGCGTTTTGGCCACCGATATAATAGAATCACTTCCCACCGCCTTCCGTCAGCTTCGTTCACCCCAGGACGCCGATGCTTCGCTTGGTTCGCCCTAACGCTTCCCTCGATCCAGATTTGCAAAGGCGCGTCCTGGCGATCGGCAACTTCGACGGTGTTCATCTGGGGCACCGCCATCTGCTAGACCAGCTTCTTCGGATGGCGGTAATGCACCGCGCCCAACCCCTTCTGGTGACGCTGGATCCTCCCCCCCTGCACTGGCTGGCGCCCGATCGTTGCCCCAAGCCGCTGACGACGCTGGCCCGGCGTGCCCAACTGGCCGAAGCGGCTGGGATTCGTGATACCGTGGCTTTGATCACCTCCCCGGATCTGCTGCAGATGGAAGCGGAAGCTTTCTTCCAGCAAGTGATACTTGAGCAGTTTCAGGCGGTGGGCCTGGTGGAAGGCCCCAACTTCCAATTTGGCAAGGATCGCCGAGGGACTCCAGAGCTGCTGCGGCAGTGGTGCGAGGAGCGAGGATTGGCACTGGAAATCATCGAGCGGCAAGGGGAGGCTGGCCAGATGATCTCCAGCAGCCGAATCCGACAGGCGCTGAGCGAAGGGAAGATCGAATCGGCCAACCAGTGGCTGGGGTATCCCTATCGACTGGAAGGCAAGGTGGCAGCCGGTGCGCGGCGCGGCAGACAGCTCGGTTTTCCCACCGCCAACATGTCGGAAGTTCCGCTGCTCATTCCTGCCCAGGGCGTTTACGCCGGACATGCTACGACGGCGCTAGGAACCTACCCGTCAGCGATCCACATCGGACCCAATCCGACATTTGGCGACCAGGATCGGAAGATCGAAGTCCATCTGCTCGACTTCCAAGGGGACCTTTATGGTCAAACGATCGCGATCGATCTGGTAGCTCGGCTGCGTGGCATCGTCCGCTTTGAAGATGCCACCGCACTCCAGAAGCAACTGCAGCAGGACATTCACATGGCCAGGGAATTGCTGCGTCGCTGACCGCATCCCTTGCCGATAACCCACAGCCAACCGAAGGGCATTCAAGCTGCTGATGGCTCAGGCGACACCGCGAAGCCATCGTCAACCCAACAACACCCGCGATCGATGCTTGGCATCCAGTCGACCTCCTGCATCGCCATGTTCCCAAGATAGATCCGCGACCTTTGTTTCTTCGCGCTTTTTGGTGTCTTCGTGAGACCAACGGATTTCGTTTCCCGATCGCCAAGGCATTCGGTAGGAAAAAAGGCTCCACGCCTCGGTCGCCCCGCAATGCCCTCTTCCCCGAAGGCTGGCAGCGAAACAAAAAGGCCGAGACCTGCTGATTTCGTTCAAATAGAGCGATCGCGGCTGTCCGCTTACGATGTGGATGATCCTAAGCGGTATGGCGGGGGCCGGGACGCCAGGAAACGCCCCTGGTCGTTTCCTACTACGGGAGGTCGCGGCGGGTGATCGCAGTTTTTGTCCGACTGGCCGGAAAGCGGGGCGTGACTATGATAGAAAACGAGCTCTGGTGGGGAGGTGGGTGAAGAATGGTCCGGGGGGTATGTTTCCCGGCCTCGATGTGGAAGCCTCATCCGAAGGGAACCGATGGAATCCCCAAGTGGCGGACCTTTGAAGGTACTTTACGACGGTCATTGCCGCTTTTGCTGCAGCCAGATCGGTCTGCTGAAGCGTCTGGACTGGTTTTCCCAGTTGGCCCCCATTTCGCTCCATGATCCACAAGCCGCCCAGGCCGCTCCAGATCTGTCGTTCGACCAGATGATGGAGCAGATGTGGGTGGTCTTGCCGGATGGATCCAAAGGAGGCGGCATCCATGCTGTGCGCATCCTGGCGCGGAAGATGCCGACCCTCTACCCGCTCCTGCCGATCCTCTATTTCCCTGGAACACTTCCGCTTTGGGACTGGGCCTACCGAACCGTCGCGCGCTATCGATACCGACTAGCCGGAAAGAACTGCTCGGAAGGCACCTGTCAGCTCCACGGACGGCGCTAACCTGGTCGCTTGCAGAGCCATCCTTCCAAAGGAAGCTGGTTTTCCGCACCCCGATCGGCGCCGGCGGGTGCCAGATACCGTATATTCAATCACTGTGATGGGAAGTAGCGGGCAGCTGCCACTGGTTGCCTGCCATCGCAGTCTCCAAGCCCTCTAAGACCGAAAGCACTGGTGCGTATGTCTGTTTCCTGGGAAGCGCTGTTCCAGCAACTGAGAAGCCACCAGCGATTTATTCTGACCAGCCACATCCGCCCCGACTGCGATGCGTTAGGGAGCGAACTGGGGATGGCCGGCATCCTCGAAGCGATGGGCAAGCAGGTCCAGATTGTCAATGGCCATCCCACCCCACCCAGCCTTGCATTCCTCGATCCGGCCGAACGGATCCAGGTGATCGGGCAGGATATCGATCCGGACGATGTGCGCGGCGACTGCCTGATGGTGCTCGACACCAGCGCCTGGGCTCAGCTTGGGCCGATGGCCGAAGTCGTACGACGATTTCCTGGCACCAAGCTGGTGCTCGATCATCACGTCGGTGAAGATGACTTGGGCGCGATGCTGTTCAAAGATACCAGCGCCGAAGCGACCGGGACCCTGGTCTTCCAGTGCGCGCAAGGGTTAGGGATTCCGGTCACTCGATCGATCGCCAAACCGCTTTACGCCGCCATCGCGACCGACACCGGCTGGTTTCGGTTCGGTTCCACCAACAGCCGAACCTACCAAGTGGTCGGGCAACTGGTCGACGCCGGCGCCAGCCCCTCCGAGATCTATCGAGATCTTTACGAATGCGACACGATCGGCCGAGTGCGTCTGCGAGGCAGAATCCTGGCGAGGGTCTCTGAGGCGTTGGATGGGCAGATCGTCCATACCTACGTGAAGAAGGAGGACTTCACGGAGACCGGCGCCTTGCCCAGCGACACCGAGGACGTCATCAATCAGACGTTGGCGATCGCGGGCACCAAGGTGGCGTTCATCATGATTGAGCAGCTGAAAGGGGGCTACAAGATCAGCTTCCGAAGCCGCTGTCATGTCGATTGCAACCAGCTGGCGGGGCTTTTTGGAGGTGGTGGGCATCGCGCTGCGGCGGGTGCCTTTCTCGAGGGAGACTTCGTCGAGATTCAGCGCCGCCTCCTGGACGCGGCGGTCGATGCCTTCCAGCGACCACCTACGTCGACCTGATCCCGAGCGACAAACCGGCGCTGCGGTTCAGACTTTCTGCTGTGTAGGCGCTCTGCATCGCAGGCGTTCTGCAGAGGAGCCGTCAGGCAGATTCTCCCGCCTGGGGCAATCCGAAGCTCGCCCCTTCCGCTCCACCCCCTACTGGGGTCGAACCCTTCCCGATCCTATCGGCTCAGCCGGCCCCCCCTTGGGTGGCTCGGGAACCGGGATCAGCAGTTCAAACGCTTCGTCGAACATCTTTTCCCCGTAAACCAGTTCGCCCCCTTGGTGGCCCACCACGCCCACCAGCGCCGCTAGGCCCAGCAGCCCCACACGCCAGATGATTCGGGAGGTTCTAGCACCCTCGCGCAAGCCCGCCAATGCGAAGTAACTGAGGACGGCTCCCAGGAATGCGATGGAGACACCCAGCCAGCGGTGCCAGAAGAAGGTTGAGTCCTTGAATTGGTCTAAGGGGGTGAAGGGGAGCTGGTAGCCCTTCAACTCGGCGAAAGACCAACCGGCTGCTGCCGCTGCGATCGCCCCCAGCGTCCCCAGCCAGAGGCAGACGGCGGCGAAGCGATCGGCAGATCGACCGAAGACCAGCGATGCGGGTACCGCCACGGCGCCCACCACCAGGAGAGCGATCGGGAAATGGACCAAGGCGGGATGGAAATAGCCATAGAATCGCCACAACCTTTCGGGCCAACTTCCCGAAACTCCCCGAACCTTCGGCCCTTCGTCCTCAGGCACGCCCAGCGATTCAGGCCACTGTGCCCCCTGCTCGATCCACCACCGAATCGTCGCCAGCTCGGCCATCGTCAACGGTTCCTCCGAAATCGGCGGCATCACCTGACTCTCCTGTGCGTCGGGATCGGCCGTCAAGTAGTCGCTCCAAAGACTCGATGCCCCCAAATCCCCCGGCTCGATGTAGCCCAGCACGGTCTCGCGATCATCGATCCGAAAATCAGCTTTGGCATCCTCCGCTCCATGGCAGCTTTGGCAACGCTTCTGAAAAATGGGCATCACATCGCGCCGGAACACCACCTGAGGTCCAGCGGCCTGTTCCGTGGCGGCCGATTCGGAGGCAGAGCTAGCCGAGGATTGGTCCCCCGAAGCCTTCGCCTCATCACCCGGGGCAGCTTGCGATGCCGCAGCCTGCGATGCCTCCTGTGCCATGGCGATCGGCATTCCCATGGGGAACAAGACGAGGCAGCACCCGAAGGCAAGCAGCCGGAGTTTCGAAGGAACGTCACCTAGGGTCGGGAAGCGATTCATCGACAGTACTCCTCGTGATCAGTCCATCGCTGGGAAGGCAGATTGGCGGCATGGCTGCAAAAGCAGCCGCAGCTATGGATCGCCAGGCGACATCCGGTTGAGGGGGTGTGGGGTGGGAACGACGCAGGGGCTCGATCGCTGCTCTCCGCATCGCGGTCGCTGCCCCTGGACACAAACCATTGTGGTTCAATCGGGTAGTGGTGACTAGGTCGCCCAAGCCTTCGAGGGGGTTTGCGACGATCTGTCACGTGGCTCGGGATCTCCCCCCGACCCATGGGAAATCGATCGCTTTGCCGAAACAAGGGCTGTCATGTCGGGCCGAACGGGTCGCCTGCGAATCGATCGATTCCTGGCGGACTGCCGCCGATCGACATCCTGGACACTGGGATGTTGGAATGGAAATCGTTGCGAAGCAGGTCCTCCTACTTAGTGTTTTTCGATGGTTCAGATCGCCTGTGAACCACGGACCTGCGGCATGGTGGAATGAATCGACTTCAGGGAGCCATCAGATGGGGCCGCCCCCCCGCCAGGAAGTCGCTGAATCGATCGAGGGAACTGGTCCCAACCTGCCGCGCCCGCAACGCGAACAGCCGACTGCGATCGATCTGGCCATCCAGACGCAAAAGCGCCGCGATCAGGATCAGGTGACTGCGGTGACTCGCATCGTCTGAGGTGGACTGGAGGACCTGGCTAGCCAACCGATCCAGCGTTTGGTCCAGAAGCTCCTCAGATTCTTTCGGCAGATAATGCCGCAGCGATCCCCTCGGCAATTCCTCCGGGCGAATCGCTAGCCCCTGATCCCAAGCGATGGCCAGACGCGTTGCTGCCCAGTGGGGAGACTCTCCCTGAAGAGCACCCAAAATGGCCTGTCGAAGCCGTACCTCGGCTGGCAACTGTTGAGCGATCTGGTCCATCCCCTGACACGCACCCCACGCCTCCTCCAGCTTCCCCTGCTCGACCAGCTGGTCGAGCACACCCAGGGCCGCGTCGCGCCAGGGTTTCGAGGTCGGCACCATGGTCCTGGCGATGGCTGCCGAACCCATCGGGCCTCGGGCACCGGAAGGTGGATAGCTAGGCGGCACCAGCCCCTCGATCCCCTCGCTGGTGCGCCGCGTTTCCAACTGATCGGGGAGCGTCCCTTCCTGGCGGGTTGGCGGAGGCAACTCCTCGGGGCTCTGGGCTTCTTCTGGGCCCTGGGCTTCTTCTGGGCCCTGGGCTTCCAACAGGCTCTGGGGCACTAGCATCTCGCCGGAAGTCGATCCCGCAGTGGCTGGACTTGTTTGGATGATCTCGCGGGGGCTGGGAAGGATGGCGGGATCGGGATACGTGGTTGGTTCGATCGCCAGTCCTTCCCCAACCACGTCGCTTAGGAGGGAGGAGAGAATCGGTTGGTAGCTGCTACGCGGGATCGGATCGGTGTCGGCAGCTGTGGTCTCCTCCAAGCAGGGACAACCGCTCGATCCAGCACCCTGCAGGAAGGAGAACGAGTTGGAGCCGATGGCGCTAAATTGCCACGAGGGGACGGGGCTGGAAGGGCTGGCAGGTCCACCCAGGGTCGGCGGGTTGTTGAAGAGAGGCGTCGCGCCATTGGGAAGTTGGCTCGAGCTTCCATTCCAAAGCGTCCGGCGGCTCCCTCCCCATTTTCGGCTCATCCGAAAATCTTCCCCCGACGACTCCTCGCACGGGACCACCACCAGCCAGAGGATGCCGATGGTGGTGGCACGAAGCCAGCGAGAGGGATTTCCGAGCGACAACACCGATCGCTTCCTCCAGTGAACCGCCCGGCCTCCCCATCGATCGGCAGATCGATCGATGCGAGGCTGTCGACCGCCCGATCCAGCCAGAAACCGCATGGTGGACTCCCTAGCCTTTCGAGCCAACTTCGGAGCAAAACCCTGGAACAGTTCGGATCGACGGGACGCGGGTCGACCGAAGTTTCGTTCTCATGACGGTCGGAACGACGGCCGCTCCGCGTTTGGTGTCCGACTCCGTTTTCCGGCAAAAAAGAAATCTCTGGTTGGGATTTCTCTTGGCGTAACGGCAAAACCGCCCGATGTCGGGCTTGTGGAACAAAAGAAAATCGCGGTAAATGAAAGGGTTGGGGGGCCCGTGCGGTCAGAGTGGCTTTTACGATTCGGCAAAGGATGAGCGATCGGCATGTCGCAGCGCGTAGTTGTCACCGGCGTCGGGGTCGTCAGCCCGATCGGATGCAATCCCGATTCGTTTTGGGCTGCACTGTGTGCTAGCCGCAGTGGGATCGGCCCCTTGGGTTCGATCCCCAAAGGGATCCTGCAGGTCCAGTGCGGTGCCGAAGCGCGGGAATTCACCGGCCAGATCGATCAGTTCGGGCCGATGGAAAAAGGTCTGGAGCGACAGATTCGCAAGGGCCAGAAGGTGATGTGTCGGGAGATTGAGATGGGGGTGGCCGCCTGCCAATGGGCCCTCCATGACTGCGGGCTGGATGCCAGCCGACGCGATCCCCAGCGCACCGGAATTGTCTACGGTTCCGACTACATCCTGACGCGTCCGGAGGAGTTTTCCGACGGGATCGCCGCCTGCCACGACGACCAGGGGCAATTTCATATCGAACAATGGCCCTCGCATGGCCTCCCGAAGCTCAATCCCCTGTGGCTGCTGAAGTACCTGCCCAACATGCCAGCCAGCCACGTCGCCATCTACAACGATCTCCGCGGGCCGAGCAATTCGTTGACGGTGCGGGAGGCGAGCAATGATCTGGCGATTGCGGAAGCGGCGGCGGTGATTCGACGTGGAGCGGCCGATTGCATGCTGGCCGGTTCGACCGGCAGCCTCGTGCATCCGGTCCGTTCTCTCCATGTCGAAGGACAAGTCCGGCTCGCGGGCGATCGACCCGACCCGACCGAAATGTCCCGACCCTTCCAGGTCGATCGCGACGGGATCGTTCTGGGCGAAGGGGCGGCAGCTTTTATGCTGGAGTCGCTGGAGCATGCCAAGAGGCGAGGTGCCCCCATCTACGCTGAACTGGTGGCCACCGCCGCTCACCAAGTAGGACCACGCCCTCAGCGCGATCCGTTCCGGGAAGCCACGCGCCTGACGATCCAAAGCCTCCTTCGGCCGCTCAACCAACAGCTTCCCGATGGCTGGCACCTACACGCCTGCGGTCGCAGTGATCCGCAGATCGATCTTTCCGAATCGCTTGGAATGGCAGACGCCCTGGGCGACCGGCTGCAGCGCAGCCCCGTCTTCTGCGGCAAAGGACTCTTCGGGAACCTCGGCGGTGGGTCCGGTGCCGTCGAAGTGGCCGCCTCCCTGATGGCCTTGCGAAATCAACAATTCTTCCCCACCCCCAACCGCGATCGACCCGACCCCCAAATCCCGCTCCGACTCGCCGATGGCTCTGAGTCGGATCAGGCGACCGCCGGTTTCCTCCACTGGAGCTTTTCCATGCAGGGGCAATGTAGCGGAGTCGCCTTCCAGCGATACACAGAGGACTAGCCCCCTCAATGAGGTGGATTTCGGTGATTGGGTGTTGACGTTTTATGGGTTGACGGAATTCGGCTGGGAATTTAATCTTCCAAGCCATAGAAATGGGTGCTCGGTAGCCGATTCCAGGTAGTCTCCTGGGATTGGGCTTCCCAGTTTTTCATCACGACCAGTCTGGCATTGACGTCCGTACGGGGCGTCCGAGGCGAATTACCATGGCGGTTCCCAAGCGGCGTCACTCCAATTCCCGAAGCAACAAGCGACGTTCGCACCATCACAAGCGACCCAAGCAGTTGACCGCTTGCACCAAGTGCAGCTACGTCGTTCCAACGCATACGATCTGCCCGAAGTGCGGTACCTACATGAATCGCACGGTGGTGGAGATGAGTGCCGAGTAGGTCGACCGAGTGTGGTGGGTTGGGGTAGTTGAGTGAAGACGCCTGACCTGCCCTTTCGACGTGCGCGCGGATGCCTTGCCTTCTTTGGTACGGCGCGAATGCTTCGCCTGTGACGATAGTCTACCGATGCGTTGAAGCCGCCGCCGACAGGTCTCTTGAGAGTCGGTTCGCTGCGACCACCGATTCCTCCCTAGCGATATGGCATCTTGGCTGGGTGATTGGAGCGGTGGCAGCGGGAACGAGAAAACTGGCTGTCGGATCGGGGTGTCGCTGAGGACCTCATCGAGTCCAGTGGCCCAAGTCTTTCGGCCCCAGCTCTATAGGGAAGCGAATGGGAATGACAGGTCATGTGCTTCTTTTTCCCGGCCAGGGGGCTCAGGTGGTCGGGATGGGATCAGGGATCGTCGCCAGATCGGATCGAGCCGCCGAGCTGTTTGCCGATGCCGAGAAGATTCTTGGTTACAACCTCCTGAAGCTTTGCGTGGAGGGTCCTGAGACGCAGCTGCACGCGACCCAGTACAGCCAGCCCGCTCTGTTTGTCCATTCGATTGCGTGCCTGGAAGCGAAGCGACGGGAATCGCCAGAATGGGACTCCCAGTTGGTCGCCGTTGCGGGTTTGAGCCTGGGAGAGTATTCGGCTTTAGTCGCTGCCGGCGCCGTCGATTTCGAGGATGCCTTGCGCCTGGTCGATGCTCGTGGCAAAGCGATGCAGCAGGCTGCCGACCAGGTAGCCAGTGGTATGGCGAGCGTTCTTGGGCTGGATGCCGCTCAGGTGGAAAGCCTCTGCCAAGCGGCTCGCCTGCCCGGGCAACTGCTTCAGCCTGCCAACTGGCTGTGCCCTGGAAACACCGCCATTTCGGGCCATCTGGAGTCTTTGGTGGCCAGTGAGCCGATGGCGCAGCAGATGGGAGCCATCAAGTGGATCCGGCTGCAGGTGGCAGGTGCCTTTCACACGGCGCTGATGGAGTCGGCGGTTCAGCAACTCCAGGCCGCACTTCGCCAGACCCCCTTCAAACAGGCTCGCGTTCCCATCGTTTCCAATGTCGATGGCAAACCGCACCAGAGTCCAGAAGAGTTCCGGGAATTGCTCGCCAGACAGGTCGCCTCCCCGGTGCTTTGGGAATCGTCGCTACGGCACCTCTTGAGCCTATCGCCCGACTGCTTCTACGAGGTGGGGGTGGGGCGCGTGCTGGCGGGCACATTGAAACGAATCGAGCGCAAGGTGGTTTGCCACAGCCTGGGGGATGAACCCTCGGCGTGAGCTTCCCAAAGGTCGGTCCGATGGGACAATCATGGGCAGATACCAATCACGGCATCCAACGACTTCCCTTTGACAACAGGATGGTAAAGAACGATGAGCGACACCAAGGGACTGGGATTGAGCGCTGAGCTGAGTGGGCAGATCGCCATGGTCACCGGCGCCTCGCAAGGATTGGGAAAGGCGATCGCGCTGCGATTGGGGCAATGTGGTGCAAAGGTTTTCTGCATCGCTCGCAACGCATCGAAACTCGCCGAGACAGTGCAGGCGATTCAGGCCTTCCCAGGCGGGCAGGCCGAGGCAGTCGCTTGTGACGTGACCGACCGGGAAGCGGTGGCCAACCTCTTTCAGCAATGGGAAGATCGAGGCGAACGGCTCGATATCCTCGTCAACAATGCGGGGATCACCCGCGACACCCTGCTGCCGGTCATGAATGACGATCAGTGGGATCAGGTGTTGGCATCCAACCTAACCAGCTGCTTTCTCTTCAGCCGCGCCGCTGCACGCCTGATGATGCGGCAGCGTTACGGAAGAATCATCAATATCTCCAGCGTTTCTGGATTGATCGGCAACGCAGGTCAAACCAACTACTCCGCCACCAAGGCCGGCATGATCGGGCTGACTCGTTCTCTGAGCAAGGAGTTAGCGAAGCGGAAAGTCACCGTCAACGCTGTCGCTCCGGGGTTCATCGCCAGTGAAATGACCGAGATGCTGGGAGAGGAAATCCTGGCAAAAGTCAAGGAACGGATCCCTGCGGCGCGGATCGGCACTGCCGACGACGTCGCCGCCTGCGTCCTTTTCCTTGCATCCCCAGCCGCCAGCTACGTCACCGGTCAAGTGCTGACCGTCGATGGTGGCATGACTGGCTGATCGCGGCCGAACAGCACGGAAACTAAGGAACCGGAAAGATTTTCCCAGGTTGACTGGCCGAAAGCACTTGATCCGCCTTCATGCCTTGACCTGGTTTGCTAAAATCCTCTATCTTTGCGACCGCAGTGGATCGGGGAACGGATACGGCAAGGGAGCTCAAACGAGACTTTTGCACTGTCGCCTCACCTGCTGCGAAAGCGGGAGCGATTCCTGCGAATTGGAATAAGCATTCACCTAAGAGTTGTCTTTTTGCGGAGGGAGTTCCTTCTATGGCGACCATTGAGGAACGAGTCATCAAGATTGTTTCGGAACAGTTGGGCGTCGAGAAAGACAAGATCAAGCCGGAGACTCATTTCGTCAATGATCTGGGCGCTGACTCTCTCGACACCGTCGAACTGGTGATGGAACTGGAGAGCGAGTTCGACATCAGCATCCCGGAAGAAGCGGCGGAGAAGATCCAACGCGTAGGTGAAGCTGTCGACTACATCGAAAAGCATCAGAACTGACGCAATCGGTGTTTGGGGACTGAGTGGACCAAATGAAGCGTCGAGTTGTGATCACTGGACTTGGGGTTGTCACACCCTTGGGGTGCGATGTCCCAATGCTCTGGGAGAAGATTTTGGCTGGTGACAGCGGCATCCATCCGCTGACCATTCGGCCCACCGAAAACCACAAGGTTCGATTCGGCGGAGACATTCCCGATTTCGACCCGAGTGGCATCGTCGACGCTAAGGAAGTCAAACGGCTCGATCGTTTCACCCTCTTTGCCATGGTTGCCTCGCACCATGCGATCCGCGACTCCGGGATTGCATTCGATCGCGAAGACCCCTACCGATGCGGCGTCATCATCGGTTCGGGGATCGGTGGTCTGAACGAAATCGAAGACCAGATGGAGCGACTGTTTGCCAAAGGTCCGGATCGCGTCAGTCCGTTCACCATCCCCAAGATGATGCTCAATGCGGCCGGTGGCAATGTAGCGATCAGCTATGGGATGCGCGGACCCAATTTCGCCGTCGCCACCGCCTGCGCCAGCGCCACCAACGCGATGGGAGACGCCCTGAAGTATCTCCAGACCGGCGATGCGGATGTGATCGTCACCGGTGGCAGCGAAGCAGCCATCACGGCGATGGGACTGGCTGGCTTTGCCAACATGAAGGCGCTGTCGACAAGAAGCGATTCACCTCAAGAAGCAAGTCGCCCCTTCGATCTCCAGCGGGATGGCTTCGTCCTGGCGGAGGGAGCTGGCATCCTGGTTTTTGAGGAACTAGAGCATGCGCGGCAACGCGGCGCAAGAATCTATGCCGAAGTGATTGGATTTGGCGCCAGCTGCGATGCAGGTCACATCACGCAGCCAGATCCCTTGGGCACAGGGGCCGCGCGAGCCATGAGCAACGCACTGCGGAGCGCGGGAATCGACGCCTCCCAGGTCGACTACATCAACGCCCACGGCACCAGCACGCCGCTAGGGGACAAGGCCGAGACGCAGGCGATCAAAGCCGTCTACGGGGAATCGGCTCGCAAGGTTTCTATCTCCAGCACCAAAGGCCACCTGGGGCACTCGTTGGGGGCCAGCGGGGGTATCGAAATGGTGCTCGCCGTGAAAAGCGTTTTCCACAACTTGGTCCCCCCCACCATCAACCTGACCGACCCGGATCCCGAGTGCGATCTCGACTACACGCCGCTGACTCCCAAAGAACGCGTCGTGCATGTCGCCATGAACAATAGCTTCGGATTCGGTGGCCATAACGCCAGCATTCTCTGCAGCAAGTTCACCGGTTAGGCGACCCAACCCCTTCTCGAAGATGGTCGATGCAAGACCCGTGGGGTGTGTGAACCAATCGTGGTTGCTGGAAAGACCCGTGGGGTGTGTGAACCGGTCGTGATTGCTGGAAAGAACCCGTAGGGTGTGTGAGCCGGGGCGAAGGCTTTAGACGGTGGTGTGGTAAAACCTGCCCCGCGAACACACCAGGGGTTGGAATCGGCGAGGGGCGTTGGTTCTGGTGTGTTCCTCGGCGGACAGTCTTGCGCGCGGTGCCAATGACAATCAGGCCGCGTCACACACCCTACGAAGAGGCGCCGGTGTGTGAACCGGTCGTGGATTGCTGGAAAGGACCCGTGGGGTGTGTGAGCCGGGGCGAGGGCTTTAGACGGTGGTGTGTGTAAAACCTGCCCCGCGAACACACCAGGGGTTGGAATCGGCGCGGGGCGTTGGTTCTGGTGTGTTCCGCGGCGGATAGTCTTGCGCGCAGTGCCAATGACAAACAGGCCGCCTCACACACCCTACGAAGAGGCGCCGGTGTGTGAACCAGTCGCCTATTTTTCTGCCGAGTCACCGCGCTGCAGCCACTCGACCCAGATTGCGTCCAGAAGAAGCTGTGCCGCGTGATAGACCACCATGGGCAGGATGCTGACTCCACAGTCGATCCCCAGCTTCAGTCCCACCATCAAAGTCTTCTGGCTCCCTGCGATCGCCACCGCCACCCGATCGCCGCGAGACGCTCCGATCCATCCGCTCGCCCACCAACCGGCTGCCAGCATCGCCAAATGCATCGCCGAAGCGACCAGCACCACCATCGCAATCGACTGCCAGCCAGCAGGTTCCTGACCGGCTCGCGGCAACCCCATCTGGATCGCTCCCAGCAGAACCATCCAGAGAATCCCCAGCTGGCAGATCACCCCGATCACCTTTTTGGCGTGGTTCATTCGCTGCCGGATCGCTGGCATCGACCCCAGCCACTGCCCCAGCGCCATCGGCAAGAGGACCAGCAGGGCTAGATCGGTCAGCATCGGTAGCGGTTCGACGGCCACTTCCCTCCCCATCAGCAGGCTGATCCACAGCGGTGCGATCCAGAAACAATTCGCATTGGTGACGATGGTCACCAGGATCGCCAGGCTGTCGTTACCCGACGCTCGGCGTGTCCAAAGGGCTGCCGATGCCAGGGTGCAAGGCACCACGGCGGCGACGATCATCCCTCCAGCCAGATCGGCCGGCCATCCCCAGGTCATCCACCAAGCCAAAAGTGGGAGGGCGACCACATTGAGCGAGATCGCCAGCACCGCCTCCCGCCATGCCCGAATCGCCTGAAGAAGCTGCGAAGCGGGAACCGGCAGCGCCATCAGAAACAGAACGATGGCCACCGGAGCCTGTCTCAGCAGGGGCACGCGACTGATCCCCTCCCATCGCTGGGCCTGCAGACCCCCGATCGCCAGGCAGCAGGCCAAAGCGCAAAGAAACCAATGTTCCTTGAGAAACCGCAATCCCACCACATCCTTTCATCCGGCTGGGCTGGGGGCCGACTGGTCGACTCTCAGCAGCCCCTTTCGCCTGTCGCATCCACGCACTGCAGATTAAACTAAAGGAGTGGAGGGCACAAAGGTCGGCCAACCAATCGCACGCCTGATTTCGATCTTCGCACCAGGTTTCTCATGCTCCGCTACTGGACCGCCGGCGAATCCCACGGCAAAGCCCTGATCGCTCTTATCGATGGTTTCCCTGCAGGTCTTCAGATCGACCCTCAGGCGATCGACCGCGACCTGCGGTTGCGGCAGGGTGGCTATGGTCGCGGCGGCAGGCAAAAACTAGAAACCGATTCGGTGGAAATCCTGACTGGCATCTGGCAGTCGGTGACGCTTGGATCCCCTCTGACGCTGCAGGTCATCAACAGCGACTCGAAACTGGAACGGCTCAAGGAACTCCCTCGTCCTCGGCCAGGTCATGCCGATCTGACAGGAGCCATCAAGTACCTTGGTTCGATTCGTGGCGTGCTGGAGCGTTCGAGTGCTCGGGAGACCGCCGTACGCGTCGCCACTGGTTCCTTGATGCGGCAACTGCTATCGGCCTTTCAGATCGAAGTCCTGGGCTATGTCGTTGCGCTAGGTGGCATCCCGGTCCCTGCCGTTCGGGGCTCGATCGCCGAGCACCGCGCGATGCGGGACGCATCGGCCATCTATTCGCTCAATCCCGAAATCGATCCCCAAGTCTGTGCGGCGATCGATCGAGCCGCTGAGGAGGGGGACACGCTGGGGGGCCTGATCGAAGTGCGGGTCGAAGGTCTTCCTTTTGGACTTGGCACCCACGCGCAGTGGGACCGCAAACTCGATGGCAAACTGGCACAGGCCGTCATGGCCGTGCAGGCGATCAAGGGGGTCGAAATCGGCTTGGGCTTCCAAGCGGCGCAGCTCCCCGGCTCCCAGGTTCACGACCCGATTCACTACGACCCCGCCCAGCGGCAAAGCCCCAACCTAGGCTACGTCCGCCCCACCAACCATGCCGGTGGCCTGGAGGGAGGGATGACCAACGGCCAGCCGTTGGTGGTGCGCGCTGCCAAGAAGCCGATCAGCACGCTCCGAAAACCGCTCGATTCGATCGAGATGGATTCCAAGGAGCCGCATCGCGCCAGTTACGAACGGAGCGACGTTTGTGCGGTCCCCGCTGCAGCCATCATCCTGGAGTCGGTGGTCGCCTTCGAGATCGCGGCCGCGCTGGTCGACAAGTTCGGCGGTGATAGCCTCCAAGAAATGCAGGCTCGCTACCATCTGTTCCTGGAAATGGCCGCCAAGCGCTGAGCCAGTCGACTCGAAAGCAGGCGTGGCTTTCCGTTCGCCACTGGCCGCTACGGCTTCTCGCTCATGGGACAGGTGCACTCCCATCTCTGGCAACCAGGGCATCCGCTTCCATACTTCTTCTGCAGCGCCAGACTCAGATCGACTCCGGCGACATTGGCGATGGTCGCCAGCCACGCGATCACATCAGCGAATTCTTCATGCAGATTCTCACGGTCCCCCGTTCGCAGCGCGGTGGCCAATTCCCCCACCTCTTCCATCAACCACATGAAGGTTCCGTCGACCCCTCGCTCGCGGTCCTTTTCGAAATACATCGTCCGGATCTGCTGTTGGAAGTCCTTCAGCGATACATCGGCAGCTCGGTCGTCCATCGTTGCTCCATTGGTTCGTCGTTGCTTTTCCAGTCGACCTGAACAGGTCGACCGATGGTTCTATATTGCTCCAAAAGGGATCGCGCTCTAGTGTTTACCGGGATCCAGGCGTCCAGATCTTTCGCCCCTCGAAAACGGCTCCCCGCCCATCGACTCCCCCACCCTGCCCCGCCGTCGACCTACGGGCCTTGATCCTCAGGTAGGGAGCGATGAACTGGCAGCGATGAGCGAACGAGCCGATCGGCTGGTGGGGCTTGCCGTGCTGAGGTTCCCGAACATCCTCGATCACCATCCCTGCGCGGCAGATACCACCAAGAATCGACTCCAGGCTATGCGCGAACTCCATCGTACCCGGCTCCCTCAACCGGCTTGGTCCCACCGGGCTGTCGACGGCAACACCACTGCCAGCGGGATGATCGATCTTGTACTTCCCTCCCATCGGTTCCAGGGAGGCCTGCAGGTTCATCGGCTGCTTGTGCTGGGAGATATAGAGCCCGCCGGGGCGTAGCACTCGAGCCACCTCGCGAAAGACCGGAAGTGGCTGCTTCACGTAGCAGGTGCTGACCGGATGGATCACTAGGTCGAACGCTGCATCCTCCAGCATCGGCATCGAAACCATCGACGCTTGGATCAGTCGGACCGATAGCTTTCGTTCGGCGGCTACTCGCCGATCCAGCTCCAGCATCCCAGGGCTAAGATCAACCACCGTCACCTCAGCCCCAGCGGAGGCATACAAAGCGCTGTGCCTTCCCCCACCGGCCGCCAGAGCCAGGACCCGCCACCCTCGAATATCGCCTCCCAACCACCCCACCTCATCGACCACCTCTAGGGGACGGCGTAGTTCGTCGTCCTTGGCTGGCTGTGCCAGCGGGTGAGCCAGATTGGCCATGCGATCCCATGCAGCCGCATTGATTTTCTCTTCGTCTGGCGTCGCCCAGCGGTCCCCCAGGGAACCGTCTTCTTCCTTCCCGCCGCTCATCGATTCCCTCCCTGGTCCCCCGCCAGCCCTTCCTGCAGTCGTCGCTCGACCTCCCCTAGATCGCTCCATCGTCCCTCGCGCACCCAGTGGACGACCAGCTGCCTGGGCTCTCGTGCCGCCGCCACCAACCATTGGCCAAGGCGCCGCCAGGCCGCCACACTGGGCCAACCTTTCAGTTCCAGATAGATCACTCGTCCGTGGCGATCGTAGAGCTGTCCGTCCAACTGCCATCGTCGGGTCGCTTCGCTTCCGGTCCATACCCAAGATCCATCCGGCTCGAAAAACATCCCGGCCTCATCCCCCACCAGCTGCTCGAACTCCTCGAACGCCATGTCCCATCCGGATGAAGGTCCGAACGCCGGGTGGGTGGTGTCGAGAGAAGTGGTGTCTGGACCGCCCAGGTCGGTTCTCGACCGTTCGTCATCTACCCTATCGGTCACATAAATGCGAAGGAAAAGCTCTGGCGCGCTTCGTGGGTCGATGGGGTCGATCATTCCAGCTTCTCCCGATCGACCGATGCGCAGACCCAGCGATGGTAGGCGGTGCTGCTAGCCGCTTCGATCGAAAGCAATTCGGGCACCTCGTAGGGATGCAGCAGCTCCAAACATCGCAAGACGGCTTGACGGCAACTGGGCAACGTCTTGATCTGCAACCGGAATTCCCTAGACGACTCCAGTTGGCCTTCCCAGCGATACCAGCTTTCGATCGGTCCATCGATCTGCACGCAGGCGGCCCACCGATTTTCGATCAGTTGCTGGGCAATTCGCTGAGCCTCTTCCAACTGGGCGACGGTGGTGCAGATCATCAACAGTGGCTCACTCCCGGATGTCTTGGGCATCGACTCCTTTGAATCTTTGGATCGTTCCATCGAAACCCTCTTGCCGATAGCGAACGGATCAATCTTTCAGAAACGCCTGCCTCAATTCTTCGATCGCCTCATCGGGCATCGGCTGAATCGGGCCGAGGGCAGAAGCCTGTAGGATCGCCTCCGCCGTCGTCTCCAGCACCTCCAGCCGATCGAAAGTCTCCAGGACGTCACTGCCCACCACCAGGACGCCGTCGTTGTCCATCAGCACCACAGGATGATCGCGGTCGATCTCCTGAGCGATCGATTCCGGCCGTTCGAAGGCTCGTCCAAAAGGAGCTCGCAACACATCGCGTAGAAAGAGATAACTTTCGGGGATGGTGCGTGAGCGAAGCGGGGCATCGACGACGCTGAAGGCGGACGCGTGGACCGGATAGGCATTGGCGATCGAGCCGACCCAGGGGTGCAGACGGTAGATGGCGCGATGCAGCGCCGCAGCGCGACTGGGCCGCCCAGTGGTATGCGCTACCCCTTGGCGGACCCGCACCAACTGCTCGGCCGTCAATCCGCTGCGATGCGCCCGGTAGGGTGTGATCAGAAAGTCATCGCTGCCCAGCCGCGCCGAAAAGGTCCCTTCGGTGCTGATGATCAGTCGCTGCTGGTATCCGCGTCGAACGAAATCCGCCAGTTCGCGGCGCAGTTCCTTCTCCCTGGTCGATACCTCCAGAAGCTTCGGAGAGGTAGGCATCCGCTCGGCATTTTGTGCAGTAGCCAGTTGGTGGTCCGACAGCTGCCGTGGCTCACCCAGGCCGCGCGCCGCCAGTTCGGTCAGCGCCGTGAATTCCAACGTCTCAAAACGCTGAAATGCGTGCCGTAGACTCTCTCCCCCAACCACCACCCCATGGTTCTCCAGGATCACACAGCGAGCCCCAGAGGCAAACGATTCCGCGATGCATTCCCCCAGCCGCTGACTGCCGGGAAGGGCATAAGGGGCCATGGCGACATCCTGGCAGACCTCATGCGACTGGCGAAACATCCGGACGCGCGGAAGTTGGCGAGCGATGCTGAAGGCGACCAGCGCCACCGGATGGGCGTGGACGATCCCCCGCACCTCAGGGGCCGCCCGATAGATGGCTTGGTGAAACGGCAGTTCGCTGGAGGGTCGGTGACGCCCCACCACCGCCCCATCGGGCCGGACGCAGACGATGTCCTCTCGCGTCATCTGTCCCTTGTCGACGCGACTAGGGGTGATCCAGATGTCTCCCTCGGGGGTGAGAATTGAGAGATTGCCCCCGGAGGTGGTCGTCATACGATGGCGGTAGATCGCATCGATGGTGGTCGCGATTTCATCGCGTGGTGGAACGAGCGGATCGTCGAACGGTTGCGTGGTCGGATCCATGGTCCGCTAGCTCCTGATAGGTTTTCAGCCGATAGGGAATCTGGACATAATCGAGCACCCGGCAGAGGCCCCTCAGGGCGATCCCCAGGCCATCGGGACCGCTGTAGCCGCCAAATTGCCCGCCCCCCTTCACGTGAGGCTCCAGATCCAGAAACACCCCATCGGCTCCTCGACGGCGCATCCTTCGCTCGATCTTCGGCAATTCCTCCTTCAGGTCCCTCAGGATCGCCTCATGGCCGCTGTCTCCCTGGTCGGCCGGGACGAAATGCTTCAGAGATTCTTCGTCGACGTGCCCCTTGCGACCGGTGGGATTCGGGTTTCGGTAATCTTTGATATGCAGCCAACCAAGCCCCGGCTTCATCGCTAGATATTCTTCGTAGACCTGCTGCGTGGTCATCCCCTGACAAACCAGATTCGCGCCATCGAAGATCAGCACCAGCGCCGCGCTGCCAATCGCTCGGTGCATCTGCCCCAGCAATCGGCCCGTCTGCCCCACCAGATTCGCTTCCACCTCCAATCCGAACGTCAGCCCCTCGGCATCGCATACCTCGGCGATCTTCCCCACCTGGTCGATCGCCTGCGCTAGGTGCGGCCCAGGATCGGTCCCCTTGGGATGGTAGAAGGAGAAACCACGGATCAGCTTCGCGTTGAGCGCATGAGCTTGCGCGCACGCCTGCTTGACATCCTTCTGCAAGTACTGCTTGAAAGGAACGTAGCGGTTGGATGTGCCGTCCTCGACATCCAGCAGCTTCACCTTACCGATCGGGGAACCGATCGAAGAGATCGACAGACCATAGTCGCTAGCCATCTTGCGGACCACCGCTAGCTCCGACTTCTCCAGCAGCATCACATTCTTGACCCCCTGCCCCACATCGATGAAGCGCAAGGTCATGTAGTGAAGCCCAAGAGCGGCCATGGTGCACATTTGCGCGGTGGCGTTCTTATCGGAAGCCGCCTCATCCGCAAAACCGCTCAGCAACACCTCCACCGAATCGCTCATCTGCATCTCCCTATGGCCGTCTTCGAAACCCTCGCAATCCCCCCAGCCCAACCGGCTGCAAGCCCCACGCCCGGCTCGATCAACTCTCCACAGGATGCTGGACGCGAATCACCGAAGTGATCCCGCCACGTGCATTCCACCGACTTTCGATCATCACGCGACGTGGATGCACCATGTCGATGAAGTCGTCGAGAATCCGATTGGTGACGTTCTCATAGAAGATCCCCTCCTGACGAAAACGCTGAAGGTAAAGCTTCAGACTCTTCAGCTCGACGATCAGTCGATCCGGGACATAGCGGAAGACCAATGTCCCAAAATCGGGCTGACCGGTTTTGGGGCAGACCGAAGTGAATTCCGGGCAGACGATTTCGATCTCGTAGGGTCGATCCGGGTAGGAATTCTCGAAACACTCCAGAACTTCACGAAACGGCGTTCCCACGGGGATGGCTCCTTGATCGAAAGGGAGGGTCGGTCGTACGATCAGTGGACCGACACCAGATGTTGGATATTGTCACCATTCTAGGATCCGCGAACAGCCACCCCACTCTGCGAAGCATCGCCCCAGCTTATGGAGATCTGCGAGTTCTACCACAGCCGACAGGGAGAAGGACTGCTGACGGGGACACCCTCGATCTTCCTTCGAACCAGTGGCTGCAATCTGCGATGCGGTTTCTGCGACACCCCCTTTGCTTCCTGGCAACCTGAGGGCGAGACGGTTTCGATCGCCGAACTGTCATCGCGGGTTCTTTCGGATCCCATCTCCCACGTCGTCATCACCGGCGGTGAACCGATGGTCTGGAAATCGCTCCAGAAACTGACCGAAACGCTGGTTCAAGGGGGAAAGCATGTGACGATCGAAACTGCGGGCACCATCGACCTCCCAGTCGCATGCAACCTCATGTCGATCAGCCCCAAGCTGAGCAACAGCGATCCAGATGCTGTGCGAGCCGGACGGTGGCTGGCAAGGCATCGAAAGCGACGGCAGGAGGCACTGCAGGTGGTTCCCCGTCTGATTTCGCGCTACCCGTACCAGCTGAAGTTTGTTGTCGCCACCCACCAGGATCTGGAGGAAGCGACGCAATTCCTGGAGCTTCTGGGGACTTGGGATTCCGATCGGGTCCTCTGGATGCCAGAGGGAATCGACCAGAAGGTTCTAGATCAGCGAACCGAATGGCTGGAACCCTGGTGCCGGAAACATGGCTTTCGCTTCTGCCCTCGAAAGCACATCGAGTGGTACGGCAACCGCCGAGGCACCTAAACGGCCCCGGCCGAGGCAACAAACCGCCTTGAGCCCAAGCAAATCACTCAAGCGGCATGCAGCTTCGCATCGATCCGCCGACAAGACGCTCCAATGGCCGAAGCGCAAGAACGCATCGGCCATTGGCAGAAGGGACAGAACGCCATGAACGATTCGAGCCCAATCGACTTGCCGATCAGCCGATCTCTTCCTTGATCCGCTTCAAGAAGTGCTCGCTGCCCCCTTTAGAAAGCTCTTTGACCTGCTTCTCGGCTTCCTTCTTGTTCTCGTACTCGAAGATGGCGACGCGCTTGAGGTTCTGATTGAAAACACCCCAGAACAACTTCGCTCGAGGAGGATTTGCCGCCTTCGATCGGCTCTTCCTTGGCGTCGCTGCCTTGGCCTTTTTCTTGGGTGCCTTTTCGGACTCTTCTCCCCCCTCCTCGTCGCCGTCCTGCGCCATCTCGTCGGTCACATCGACATCCTCTGTCTTCTTTTTGGAAGTGCCTTTGCCTTTGGCTGGAGCCACGATCGATCCTCCGCTGAGATGCCTTGAATGACCCGATCCATCAGACGAGAGAAAGCGAGAGCTGGTGATGTCCGCCGGATGGAGCACCATAGCCCCCGCAAGGTGTCGGGGACGGCTGCGTCGGCGACGAATTCGGGTCGGGAAATCCCGGTTCGCCATTTCTACTCGAACAACCCTCATTCTAATGCAAATCGTAACTTTTTCCCACACCCGGAACGGCAAACAGCCAATAGACCCCTCTTTCTAGCGATTCGGCTGTCGAGGTTTTTCGGAGAATGGAGGCAGATCAGGCGAGTTTCTCTAGGATGGCATCGACCCAGAGGCGGTACTGGAGGGGGGAGGGGTGAAGTTGATCGGAGGTGTAGAAGGCATCTTGGGGGTGGCCTTGGGGCTGGGATGCGGCGGTCAAATCGATCCAGGGAATCTCCCAACGATCGGCCAACCTCGAGATCGCTCGGTTGAAGGAGTCGATCTGCGAGGCGATTTGGTGGCGATCGCGATCGGCAGCGAAAGGACTCTGGCTCCAGTCAGGAATCCCGACCATCCAGAGATGTTGTTTTCGATAGCCGCAGGCAGCGGCAGCCAAATGCAACAGCCTCTCCAGATGCTCGACGCACTCTTCGATCGCCAACTGGCGATACTGATCGTTGACTCCAGCGCTCACGCAGGCGCCCCAGAATCCCTCTCCCAGGCCCGACTTGGGAAGATTCTGCAGCAACTCCCCTGCGGTCCAGCCGGTCTGGGCGATGATGCGAGGCGGCCCCCAGTGTCGGCCCCACTTCGGCAAGGCTCCCTGCTGCAGTCGTTCGATCAACTGCCAAGGCCACGATTCCTGTGGGGAAACTCCCTCGCCGATGGTGTAGGAGTCTCCCAGGAATAGTAGCGAGTGAGTCATCTCCGGGTTCCTCCTGGCTGGGCTTTGGGGGGCCGGTTACCGAAGGCAGTCGGGTGAGCTTTCCCGACTGCCACTGGACTGATTGCCGTGATGGGATCAGCGGCGTGCTGCAGGGTGTTGGAATGGGAGCCAAGCTCCATCCTTCTGACTGCTGGCGACGCATTGCTGAATGAAGAACATCCCTTCGACTCCATCGTAGACGTTCGGGTAGACCGTCTCCCGTTGCTCTGGCTTCGCACCCGACTGGGCAGCCACCATCGCATCGAAAGCCGAAGCATAGATGTTGGCGAATGCCTCGAAGAAGGCCTCTGGGTGGCCGCTGGGCAAGCGACAGGCAGCGCGCCCCGAGGCATTCATGAAGGGGGCGTTGGGATCGCGGGTGTAGAGTTGATGCGGGTGTCCATTGCGCCGCACCACCAAGACGTTCGGTTCTTCCTGGCGCCAGGAAAGAGCCCCCTTGGTGCCATCGATCTCGATCGATAGGTCATTTTCGCGACCGTGGCTGATCTGACTGGCGGTGACCGAGCCAATTCCGCCACCCTGATAGCGAATGATGGCCGTGCCGTAGTCGTCCAGCTTCCTGCCCGGTTCAAAGGTGCGCAAATGGCAGCTGATCGCTTCAGGCAAGAGGCCGGTCATGTAGCGTCCCAGGTTGTAGGCATGCGTCGCGATGTCCCCGAAACAGCCCGCCGCGCCGCTCTTGGCCGGATCGGTGCGCCAAGCCGCCTGCTTCTGATCCGACTCTTCCAAACGAGTCCGCAGCCACCCCTGGATGTAGGCGGATCGGACCGCCTGAATCTCTCCCAGTTCACCGCTGAGAATCATCTCCCGCGCCTGGCGAACCAGAGGGTAGCCGGTGTAGTTGTGCGTCAGCGCAAAGACGCGACCACTCGATTCCACCACCTTCTGCAGCGATTCAGCCTGCCCAAGATCGAACGTCATCGGCTTGTCGCAGACGACATGAAACCCCGCCTCCAGTGCCGCTCTGGCAATCTCGTAGTGGGTGTGGTTGGGGGTGGTCACCGAAACAAAGTCGATCCGCTGGTCGGCTGGCAGCTTGCGTTCCGCATCGAGCATCTCCTGGTACGACCCGTAAGCGCGGGTGGAGCAGATCCCGTAGTCAGCCGCCGAAGCGCGAGACCGCTCGGGGTTGCTGCTGAGCGCTCCGGCGACGACGACGGCGCGATTGTCCAGGCAGGCTCCGATCGAGTGAACGCGGCCGATGAACGACCCCTGACCGCCCCCTACCAGACCCATGCGCAGCTTGCGATTGAGTGTGCCGTTGATGCCCATCGAAACAAATCTCCTCTAGAAGAACAGCTGGATCAGGAAAGGATGAACGCGTCCCTGAAAGGGGAGGCGGACCAACCCGGTTCGGAACCCGTTTTGCTAGCGTTCGGCTCCTAGGGAGCCCGCGGCCCCGGTCGGAACCCAACGGTGGTGACGCGAGAGGGTGAAAAACTAGCTTTGTGTTTGGAAAACGTTAGGATATCACACAACAAGGGGCTGCATCAGAGGCGGTTGGGAATCGATGTGGCTGGCGAAAAGGAGCTCCACTTTCCTCCAGTGAGGCCATGCAGGCTGAAGGGGACATGGGGAGGCGGTCGATACCCCTTTTGCAGCAGCACCCGCAGTCGATGGGGATCGGCATCCGGTTTTGCCGCAGCTTCCAGAGCGACACCAAGAGCACACAGCGCTGCGGGGGAGGCTTTTCCCCACCAGTGAACCTCCACCAAACGCGACTGAGATCGCCAAACCAGGAGTCTTTCCCATGGACCTGCCTGTTTGTGAATCCTCCCCAAACACCCCCTCCAGGGGCGATGGCTCCCCGGCGGCAGTCTGCTGCCAGTGTCGCGCATGGTTTTGGCCATCCTTGCTGGCGGCTTTCTGCGCGCTGGTTTGCTTGGCTTATGCGGCAGGGCGAAATGGGCGATCCGATCAGGAGAATCTCTCGCAAGGCTCTCTGCAGATTCCTCCGGAAGCATTTCTTCACGCCGCTGCCTCCCATGGCACCACGACCATGGCGATCGCCACCGGATCGATCAGCGAGGAAGCGGAGGGAGTTTTCTTCCTCGACTATCTCTCAGGAGATCTGCAGTGCTGGGTCTACAACCCGCGGACCGGCGGCTTTGGAGGGAAGTTCGCGACCAACGTCTTGGCGGCAATGCCCAGCAGCAAGAATCCCGAGTACCTGATGGTCACCGGGATCGCGATTCCTCGGCAGGCCACCGGCAACTCCCGACCTGCCAATTGCATCGTTTACGTGATGAACGTTCAGGAAGGGATGTTTGCCGCCTACGGAGTCCCTTGGAATCGGACGATGGAAAACGCTGGTCAGCCACAGGGTGGTGCCTTGATTCCGATTGCCGGTGGCCAGATTCGTGCACCTTTGGCCCCTCCCGTTCAGGCTCCTCCGCCTGCACCAAACCCGCCAAAGAAGTAGAATGAGGATTGGCGGCGACTTCGAGGCGTCCTCGCGGCGCCTGTGAGGTCGATATCCTTTCGCTCGAGAAAAACAGCACCATGCGGCTGCAGGAATGGATCAGCGGGAAAGTCTTCCGCTACGTGCACGGCAACAACCTAGTCTACAACACCTGCTGGGAAGACCCACGGCTGGATCGGCAGGCACTGGAGCTGACGCCCCAGGACCAGGTGCTGGTCATCACTTCGGCTGGCTGCAATGCGCTCGACTACTGCCTGGCCGGCGCCGGACAGGTCCACGCAGTCGATATGAACCCGAGGCAGAATAGCCTGTTGGAGCTGAAGCTAGCCGCGATCCGATCGCTGGACTACGAAGACTTCTTTCAGCTCTTTGGCCGTGGGCATCTCCCTTCGATGGGCAAGATCTACCAGGACCGGCTGCGTCCCCTGCTGACCCCATGGGCTCAGCAGTATTGGGACAAACACCATAGCTTCTTCGCCAATCCGAAAAGGTCGTTCTATTTTCGTGGCACCTCCGGCGCTTTCGCTCGGGGGATCAACTCCTACATCGACAAGGTCGCGCGCATCCGACCCCAGACTCAGGCGCTTCTGGCCGCCGGGTCGCTTGAGGAACAGCAAGAGATCTATCGCCGCATCAAACCCCGGATCTGGACCAAGGGGATGCGCTTTGCCATGCGGCGCGACACGACGCTAAGCCTGCTTGGGGTTCCCAAGGCTCAGCGGCGACAGATCGATACCCAGTACCCCGGCGGGATCGCTCAGTTTGTCGAAGACTCGATGGACGCCGTCTTCGCCAAACTTCCGATCCATGACAATTACTTCTGGCGCGTCTACATCACCGGCTCCTACACACCGCAATGCTGCCCGGAGTATCTGAAGCCGGAGAGCTACCAGAAGCTTCGGGGGGGAGACTGGCAGAAGGTCGCCATCCACACCAACAGCGTCCAGGGTTTTCTGGACCAGCACGACGGCAAGCTTTCGCGTTTTGTTCTCCTGGACCACATGGACTGGCTCAGCGACCACTTCTTCCCGTTGCTGGAATCCGAGTGGCAGTCGATCGTCGACCATGCAGCTCCCGGATGTCGGATCCTTTGGCGGAGCGGTGGCCTGCGGACCGATTTTCTCGATCGCGTCCAGGTGATGGTCTCCGGCAGAACGACTCCCCTGCCGTCGCTGCTCACCTACCACCGGGAATTGGCCGATCAGCTCCATCAACTCGATCGCGTCCACACCTACGGCAGTTTCTACATCGCCGATCTGAAACTCCCGAGCGCCTGACCGCCCGATCGGCAACTGGCGTTCTGCGTCCAACACCTCAGCGAGGCAGCGATGGGTTTGCTGAACGATCTGAAAGTGCTCTACCATCTGGTGCGACCCTTGCGCGCCGATTCTCACGCTCAGAGAATGGAGAACTTCTATTCCGGGCAAGCTCAGGCCTACGATGACTTCCGAAAACGACTCCTTCATGGTCGCCAGGAGCTCTATCAGAAGGTCGCTCAGCAATTGGCCTCCGATCGGGTGGCGCAACCTCGCTGGGCTGATCTGGGAGGCGGAACTGGAGCGAACTTGGAATTTTTAGGAGACCGGATCGGCGGCATCGAGAAGATCTACGTCGTCGATCTGGCTGGTTCACTGCTGAAGATGTGCCAGCAGCGCGCCCAGGCCAAAGGCTGGAATCAGGTGACCAGCATCGAGGCAGACGCGACGCTGTGGACTCCCCCAGAGGGCTCGGTGGACGCCGTCACTTTTTCCTATTCTCTGACGATGATCCCCGACTGGTTTGCGGCGATCGACAACGCGCTGCGCATCCTGAAACCAGGTGGTCTGGTGGGCGTCGTCGATTTCTATGTCGCTCGAAAACATCCCGCCGACGGATTGGCTCGGCATCCCTGGCGGACGCGCCATTTCTGGCCGGCCTGGTTCGCCACCGACAATGTCTTTCCTAGCCCCGATCACATCCCCTACCTGCAACGCCGCTTTGAGACGCTGTGGCTGACCGAACAGCGATCCAAGGTGCCCTACATGCCGTTGGTGCGGACGCCGTACTACCAGTTCATCGGACGCAAACCAACCAACGGAAATGGGTAGACTCGAAAGACAGAGGAGTGTTGCCATGGCGTCGATCGAGCGGGAGCCGGTAGCGTGGACCCAGTGGCAGCAGCGGTGGGGTCAGCGGCTGGAGGAGATCGCCAGCGAGGTGATGGCAGGTGCCGATGCCGGGCATGGACTAGACCATGTCCAGCGCGTGGTGCGAAACGCTCGCCGCATCGGCCAGCAGGAATCGGCCGATCCCCAGGTGATCCTGCCAGCGGCATGGCTGCACGATTGCGTCTGGATCCCAAAGAATCACCCCGATCGCTCTCGAGCGTCGCTGAAAAGCAGCCAGAGGGCCGCCGAGCTATTGCGGGAAATCGATTATCCCGAAGCGTTGCTTGGGGCGATCGAGCATGCGGTGGTAGCCCATAGCTTTTCTGCAGGAGTTCCCTGCCAAACGCTGGAAGCCCGCGTGGTGCAAGATGCCGATCGTCTGGAAGCGCTTGGGGCGATCGGGTTGGCCAGGTGCCTGATGACCGGAGGGGGCCTGCACCAGAAGCTGTTTCACCCGGAGCAACCTTTCCCTGCCGATCGAGTCGGCGACGACAGCGCGCAGTCGGTCGACCACTTCTTCCTGAAACTGCTGCGACTGGCTCCCACCATGCAGACCCCGTCCGGCCGTTTGGAAGCGGAGCGTCGTACGGGGCCCTTGATCGCTTTCCTCGAATCGCTGGCGGAAGAACTGGGGCGTCCTCCGGAAGAACTGCACCGAGCGATCCAGATTCACGCTCCCTGGATCGCCTGATCGAGATCGGCGATCAGATCCTGTGGATCCTCCAATCCGATCGACAGCCGGATGAGGGTGTCGTCGATGCCAAAACGTTTGCGATCTTCGGCTCCATAGCTGGCGTGCGACATCGATGCCGGTTGCGAAATCAACGATTCGACCGCCCCCAGACTGACCGCCAAGCCAAATAGCTTGGTCGACTCGCAGATCCTCTTGGCTCGATGAAAGTCCCCATCGATCTGGAAGGAGAGGACCGCGCCGAAAAGACCTCCCATCTGCTGCTGTGCCAGGGTGTGCTGGGGATGATCCTCCAGGCCCGGGTAGCGCACCAGTGGAACGCGTGGATGCTTCTTCAGCCACCTAGCGATCTCTAGCGTCGACCTCGACTGCTCGCGCATCCGCAACTCCAGCGTCTTGATGCCGCGCCCCAAAAGGAAAGATTCCAGTGGCCCCAAGACGCCGCCAGTGGCGTTCTGGACGAAGGCGATTTCATCGAAGATCGCCTTTTCTCTGGCGACCAGAATCCCCGCCAAGCAGTCGCTGTGCCCCCCCAGATACTTGGTGGCCGAGTGCATGACGATATCAGCCCCCAGTTCCAGTGGCCGGACCAAGGCAGGTGATGCCAGCGTGTTGTCGACGGCAAGTAGCGCTCCCGACTGATGCGCCAGATCGGCCAGTTTGGCGATATCCGGGATGCTCATCAGAGGGTTCCCGATGCTCTCGATCCAAATCATTTTGGTGTTGCTGCGCATCGCCTGCTCGATGGCCTCCGGCCGATCGGCGGGAGCCAACGTGGTGGCGATGTTCCATCGATCGCAGACGCGATGGAGCAAACGGTAGGTGCCTCCATAGCAGTCGCTTCCCAGCACCACATGGTCCCCTGCCTTAAGCAGCATCAGCGCACCATGAGTCGCCGCCATACCCGAAGCGTACGCGCGGGCTCCCACTCCCCCTTCCAAATCGGCCATCGTCGTCTCGACCGAGCTGCGTGTGGGAGACCCGGAGCGGGAGTAGTCGAACTCGCCCCAGGTCCCCGCACCTGGCTGCAGGAAGGTGCTTGCCAAGTAGATCGGGGGCACCACCGCTCCCTTCGCCTGGGATGGATCGTGTCCGGTATGGATGGAACGAGTCCGAAACTTCATGATTCCAGCCCCTGCCTTAGGTCGTCGATCAAATCGTTGGTATCTTCGATTCCACAAGCCAGACGGATCATGTTGTCGGGGATCCCGAATCGAACACGTTCCTCCGGCGCATACGAAAAATAGCTCATCACCATCGGCTGCTCGATCAACGATTCCACACCACCCAGACTTGGGCCGATGCGCGGGATGCGAACCGAATCGATCACCTTGGCAGTTGCGCGCCAGTCGGCATCTTTCAGCAGAAAGGTCACCAAACCACCATAGCCCCGCATGGTGCGCGCGGCGATGGCATGCGTCGGATGGGTTGCAAGGCCAGGATAGTAAACCTTCTCCACCCGAGGATGCCCCGCCAGATACTCGGCGATCGCCTGCCCGTTGCGATTGTGCTGCTGCATGCGCAGGGAGAACGTCTTGAGCCCCCGTTCCAGCAGATAAAGGTTGTGGGGGCTGTTGATCCCCCCCATGATTCCCCGCAGATGCCTGACCGATTCCATTTTCTCACGACTTCCAACGATCACCCCGGCCAGAAGATCATTGTGTCCTGCGAGGTACTTGGTCGCCGAGTGAAGGACATAGTCGACACCGAAGGCGAGAGGTTGCAGGTTGTAGGGTGTCGCCAGCGTCGCATCGATCAGCGTCTCAACGTGGTGCTTGCGAGCCAGATCGACGAAGCGTTCCAGATCGATCACGCTCAGCTGTGGGTTGGTTGGTGATTCGCTGACCAGCATCCGGGTCTTCGGGGTGATCGCCCGCTCCATCGCTTCGAAATCCCCCGTCGCCACCTGGTGCGTCACCACCCCGAATCGCGACAGATGCTTGAAGCAGAATTCCCGACTGCGATGGTAGCACTGATCGAAAAATACGATCTCATCCCCTGCGTTGAGCTTGGCCATCAGCAGCCCGACAATGGCCGCCATGCCGGTCGCGTAAACCAATGCCTCTTCGCCCCCCTCCAAAGCCGCCAGCTTTCTCTCCACCACCCGCTCGTTGGGATTCCCGTACCTCCCATACTCCTCTCGCTGCTGATTCTGCTCGATGAAGTCGATCACCGCCTGAGTGCTGCTGAAGGTGTAGGTGCTCGCACAGACAATCGGGTCCGTGATGGCATCCGCCAGTTTCTGTCTGGCTTCCCCCGCATGCACGCTCAACGTCCCCATCGATTCCTGCCTGACCATGCTGCCAACCTTTCCTTTTCGCTCCCACAAGGAGAGACCATTTGCCTGGATGACGATGGCAATCTCCACCGCCACAGGGAGCTAGCACCCTGTCACTTCCGACGGTCCAAGGGAATTGATTGGCTTGGCAACCACGACCATGTGCGATGCTTCCGTCATACGCACTTCCAGGGTGCCGATCACACCAGGGTCTCCCGGCAGGCACCAGCGTGTCCAATGAGAGTGGCTCTTTAGCAGGTATGGCTGCAAGCGGCCTCAAATCCCACTGAATTTTAGTTCCCGCGAGCAGACTGCTCAAGCGACCCTCTGAAGATGCCAGTCGATCCTGAGTTCAAAGAGGCGCGTTCGCATCCGTCCCCGCGAAGCCCCTCCTCCTCTTTGCGGGACCCTCTCGATTTACCCTGTACGGGTATCGACCATCTCGGATGCTAGCGGCCCTTGGGTCTGGAGCATTTGGGAATGTTCAGGAAGACTGGGAAAGTCCCTTTTTTCGACCTCTTTTTTTTCATCGAAAAAAGGAAAGAACTGTTCTTGACCCCAACCCTCGATCATTTCTATCTTCCTGCTCGTGGTTGGGAACGGATGCGTCAGCCGACTTGCTGCTGCCTACCGAATCTAGCTCACAAACAAAACAAAACACTCGCGATTGGATAGTGGTCCTGCCTTCGGCAAACAGGCTCATGACGAGTCTAGATGCTGCGGGACGCCGCTGGTTGGCAAGGCATGGAGGCCGAGCCGAAGGCGGAACTGAAGAGAGCGAGTCATCGCGGAGGGGCGACATGGATGGAACCCCTACCGCATTGAAAAATGGCTCCCGGAAATGTCGCTCGAAGTCCTCCGCCCCCCTGGGACTCGTTCACTTCCGGGAGCTTTTTTTTGCGCCGTCCGCACCAACCAATGCGCGCTTGGCTCTCCCTAGGGCAGACCCCGCAGGGTCCCACAGGCAGTCGCCCGGCTCATTTTTTTCGATGGTGCGATGCAAAAGTCCCTGATCCGGCTACCATGGAACAGCGTGGTGTCAGGGGGACAGGGGGACGCGTTGACTGGGCGCGTTGACTGGGCGTCCAGCCGATCGAGAGGGAACTAAGGGCCGATGGCAAAGACGGCACTGATCAGCGGCCTATCTGGGCAGGATGGATCCTACCTAGCCGATCTTCTGCTCGGCAAAGGCTACCGGATCTTCGGGCTTTTGAGAAAGCCAGACGAATGGGGTTCGGCCGCGCATCTTCAGGGTCGCGTGGAGGTCAGCGCCATCGATCTTGCCTGTCGCAGCAGCTGGCGGCAGCTCCTGGATACCGCCGCGCCCAACGAAATCTACCACCTAGCAGGTCTCAGCTATGTTCCCGACAGCTGGGAAGACCCTAGCCAGACCCTGAAAATCAACACCGATCCGATTTGCCATCTGCTTCAATGGATGGTGGAGACCCGATCGACAGCCCGACTGTTTTTCGCCAGTTCCAGTGAAGTCTTCGGTTATCAAGCAAGCGGTTGGCAGAACGAGCGATCGCCGGTTTGCCCCAGCAACCCGTATGCGATTTCCAAGGCGGCAGCCCAGCAGATGATTCAAGCCTATCGCCAGCGCGACGGACTTTTTGCCTGCAGCGGGATCCTGTTCAATCATGAGTCGCCGCGGCGACCTCTTCATTTTGTGACGCGAAAGATCTCTCATGCGGCAGCAGCGATCCGACTGGGGCTAAAGGACCATGTCGTCCTAGGGAACCTGGATGCTGGGCGAGATTGGGGATCGGCCAAGGATTTCGTCGATTGCTTCTGGCGATCGCTGCAGGCCCCCCAGGCGGACGATTATGTGATCGGAACCGGCCAGATCAGCACCGTCCGAAATCTCCTGGATATCGCATTCGGCCATGTGGGCCTCGACTGGAAAAAGTACGTCCAACAGGATCCACGTCTGCTCCGTCCTCTGGAAAGCCGTCCCATGCACGCCGATTCCAGCAAGGCACAAACGCAGTTGGGCTGGCAGCTCTCTCAGAGCGTCCAGCAGTGGCTCTGCGAAATGGTCGACCACGACCTGAGGCAACTTCAGACCACCGATCATCACTCTTGAACCAATTTCTCTCCCCGTTTACGATTAGATCGTCTAAGGTTGCGAAGTCCAGAAGCTGTCGATCCACTTCGTATACGGCCTCTGCTTTCTGTCATGACCGCCGGGACGGCGGAGGCGAAGCGATGTCATTCAAGGATTTAGCTCTTCGAACTCTTCCCACCGAAACCTTTGCGTAGCGCACGGCGACCCCTCAAGAATGAAAGCCAGGATGTATGGCACCGATCGCCCTGATCACCGGGATTACTGGTCAAGATGGATCGTACTTGGCAGAGCTGCTTCTGGAAAAAGGCTATCAAGTCCATGGCACCTACCGCCGGACTAGCGCCCCTAACTTCGACCGTATCCAACATTTGGTCGATCGAATCTCCCTTCATCAAACCGACCTGGGGGACATGGCTTCCCTGACGCGGCTGATCTCCAAGGTGCGTCCCTCGGAGTTATACAATTTGGCGGCGCAGAGCTTTGTCGCATCCAGTTGGGATCAGGCGCTGCTGACCAGCGATACAACCGGAGTGGGCGTTGCCAGGATCCTGGAAGCGATCCGATTGGTCGATCCATCGATCCGTTTCTACCAGGCCAGCAGCAGCGAAATGTTCGGGAAGGTTCATGAGACGCCGCAGCGGGAGACCACCCCGTTGCATCCCCGTAGCCCCTATGGCTGCGCCAAAGCTTTCGCTCACTACATGACGATCAACTACCGGGAAAGCTACAACATGTTCGCCTGCTCGGGGATGCTTTTCAACCACGAGTCCCCGCGGCGTGGCCCCGAGTTCGTGACTCGCAAGATCTCCTTGGGTGCCGCTCGCATCAAACGCGGGCTGGCCAGCGAACTGCGTCTGGGGAACCTCGATGCCAAACGCGATTGGGGTTTTGCAGGGGACTACGTCGAGGCGATGTGGTTGATGCTGCAACAGCCTGTCGCCGAAGACTACGTCATCGGAACAGGAGTGACCCAGTCGGTTCGCGAGTTTGTTCGGCTGGTTTTCGAAGCGATTGACCTGGACCCAGAAAAGCATGTCGTCATCGATCCTCAGTTCTACCGCCCCGCCGAGGTCGATCTGCTGCTAGCAGATCCATCCAAAGCCAAACGCCAAATGGGATGGTCCCCCAAAGTCGGCTTGCAGGAACTGGCAGTCATGATGGTTGAAAGCGATTTGGCGAAGATCGATTCAGGAAGAATGAACGATCTAGGCACCGACCGATAGGTCCGTCCATGCCAATTCGAAATAATCATCATGGGAGGCTTTCTGAAAGAACGACCAAGTGAGTGACTGAGATGATTTGGAAGCGATTCGAGATTCGGTAAAGCCATGACTAAGATGGCCGCATTCTTCATGGACTCGGAGTCTCCTGCCACAAACCAGCCAGCAGGCCGAAGAGAAGGATGAGGAGGCATCAAGAGACTTCCGGAAGAAGGGAATGGCCTCGCCCCCAAAGAGGTCCATCTGGGATTTTTGCGGTCGGTGATCCAAGACAGCCAAGAAAGAACTTGTCACTTAGCCGCTAGGCGGGGAAGTTATTGCCTCGTGATGGCCCTTCTTTCCAATGAGGGACGGGAGTCCGGCCCGCGGAGGACCGATGCAAAAATTGCCGATGGCCACAACCACAGCACCCCTGCAGAGATCGCGAGATCCATCCCGAGTTCGCCTCGAAGGCTCGCATCCGTCTCTGGCCCATAGCACCCCATCCCGCCCACTCCGGTCGGCCAGACGGATACGACCCTAAGAACTGCCGGATGGACCAATAATCCGAGGTTTTCTCGATTCAGCTTAGCCTTGCTGAAGTTCGCAAAATAGGTTTCTTCCTTACCAAGGTCCCCTTGAGACGATCCCAGCAAACAGTTCGTGAGCATCCGGCTTTCTAGCTGGACAAGTTAACATATTTGTAAGTTTTGGCCTCATTTAATCCCTGGCTACGGAAACGATCCGCTTCTACTGACTACTGCGCAATGAGTGTTTCCCTGCTAGATCTAGGTTAGCCCAGCGGAAATGGTTCTTTTAGGCTCTCGCGATCCTTCGAGTGCCGCTGCAGTTCCTGATGAACCCTGCATGAACTCCATCGATGTCTGGTGCGTGCCAATTGGACATCCTCCCATAATTGATCGTCGACCATACGTGTTCGACTGGCCGGAAACCACTTGCTTTACGGGCGCAGTCGCCAATAAACGAATAGGAAAAACCCAAAATCGGAGCCTGTGGCGGATTACCGGTTTCTAACTATACTCTTTTTTTGGAAATTTTCTATTCTATATCTATCTTGTGATCTCGATACCGGCAATGCGAGTTCGATTGTTGTCGCCTTCCACGGTCATTGAGAACGTTGTTTCAGTCTTTTCACGAGGAGCCGGTTTCCGGTGAATACCGCCTACCCCCATGCCGATGAAATGCCGGATTCCCACCGCGCTGCCAGTTTGGTCATCCCAATCCTTCTGGAAGCGATCGGTCCAATCCAATCGGTAGTCGACCTAGGAGGTGGAGACGGGGGTTGGTTGCGAGCCTTCCAAGACCAAGGGGTTCAGGATGTCCTCCTGCTGGACGTTTCGGAGGTTGAACCGGTTTTGATGATCGATCGGAAGTCCTTTCTCCCTGTCGATTTGCGTATTGAGCTTCCCAGCCTGAAGAAGAAGTTTGATCTGGCTGTCTGCCTGGAATGTGTGGAACATCTGCCTCATTCTCGGTCGCGGGATACCGTCCAATGGCTGACCAAGGCTGCCGACATCGTCGCCTTCTCGGCCGCCATTCCGGCTCAGTCCGGAAGAGGACATATCAACTGTCAGCCACCTAGCTTCTGGGCGGAATTGTTCCGCGAACAAGGCTTCGAGAGGCACGACATTTTGAGACCCCGAATCCTGAAAAACGACTCAATCCCTTTTTGGTACCGCCAGAACCTCTATCTGTTTACCTCACCGAATGTCACGCTCCAAGTGAATGAACCCGATTTCATCCCCTCGGATTTTCATCTGATTCACAACCATGTTGTAAAACAGATGCTCTATCGAGCCACTTGGAAGGAGAAGATGATGAATATTGGGTATCGAATCACCTCGAAAATTCGGACTGTAATTGGTCTGAAACCTTGAAACAGGAAGAGATGGCCGCTCAATGGATCTTCCGCCAGGAGATTGGCGACGATTCCCAAGAGCCCATCGAAGTCTTTGCGCATGTTGGGGGGCTGAGTGTAGGCGTAGATCTTCGGATGATGAACGAGACCGATCATGACTGGCGGCTAGCCCCCAACTGAATCAGAACGTGGAGAACAGGCTGAAGAGTCATGGGATCGGTAGGGATGAGAAGTGCCAAGCCGCCCGGCAGATCGACTGTGACTTCAGGCGTTATCCCCCGCAGCTGCAGTGGAATGAACTGAATCGCGTTCTCGGCAAGCCTGGCATCCGCGAGATTCTTCCGTTTCTTCGGCTTGGAATGACTCGCTAGTTTCCGGCGCCAGAAGTCGAAGGTGTAGACAGGGAGTTGTTGGTTGGCGCAGAAGTCAACCACGGAGGGGTTGCTGACTGAATGATCTTGAGTCCACTAGGCCCACTGATCTGGTTGGAAGCGACATCGAGGCATGGCTGGTTCTCCGCTGCTTAGAAAGCCAGCAGTATCCCACCCGCGTCAACCTGTATTTCGCCGTATGCATCTTGAAAACTAGGAACTCTAGGGGTAGCCCCGGAGGACACCCCAGCCGGCTGCTTACTCCGCTCTTGGAGTTCCAAGCCAAAAAAGGGAAGCAGTTTGAGATCGCAGCTCCCTTTAGCGATCCCAGGACTGGCTGATTCTCAAATCATCTTCTTTACTGACGAACATTCAGCCCACATCCGCCCGTAGTCCGAATGGCCACGCACCCAAGCGTCTTCGTCTCCGCTCGAAAATTCTGCAATTGTCGAGGAACAGAACCTTTACGAGGCTCGCTGGATCACCGGTTTGTTAGGAAAAAAACCAAGATTCGACGGCAGCCCGTTCCGAAAAAAACCACGGTGAATCGCTTGCCAACCTTAGACCTCTCGTTCCTGTCAAAGCTTCCAGGTTGCCTCGTACTCATCGATTTTACTTGAGTGCGCGAGAGTCAGAGCGATATCGTCCAGGCCATGCAGCAGGCAGTGCCTTCGAAATGGCTCCACCTCAAACGTCGCCACCCACCCCTGATCATCCCGCACCTGGCACGATTCCAGATCGATGGTCAACTGGTATCCCGGATCCTTGGCGACCCTCTGAAAGATCTCTTCGACCTGCGCTTCGGTCAGCCGGATTGGCAGCAAGCCGTTTTTGAAGCAGTTGTTGTAGAAGATATCTGCAAAAGACGGTGCGATGACCGAACGAAAACCATAGTCATCGATCGCCCAGACCGCATGCTCGCGACTGGAACCGCTCCCGAAATTCCGCCTGGCCACCAGCACCGAAGCACCGCGAAATCGGTCGGCGTTCAGTTCGAAATCGGGATTGGGAGTCCCATCTTCCTGGAACCTCCAGTCGAAGAAAAGATACTGCCCGAATCCCGTCCGTTCGATCCGCTTCAAAAACTGCTTGGGGATGATCTGGTCGGTATCGACATTCGCGCGATCCAGTGTGGCGACCAGCCCGCGGTGGGTAGTGAACGATTGCATGGGAACCCGCCTTCCAAGATGAAAAAACTACCAGTCGATCACGTCCTCTAGGGATACGGCGCGAAAGTCACGGCTCAGATCAGCCCAAACCGCGGCGGTAGTCCCAATGACGGATATCCACAAATGCCCCACGAATGGCAGCCGCTGCAGCCATGGCCGGGGAGACCAAATGGGTTCGGCCTCCTTTCCCCTGCCGCCCTTCGAAGTTTCGATTGGACGTCGAAGCGCATCGTTCGCCAGGCTCCAGTCGATCGGGGTTCATCGCCAGGCACATGCTGCAACCTGCTTCTCGCCAATCAAAGCCAGCTTCGCGGAAGATTCGATCGAGCCCTTCGGATTCAGCCTGCCGCTTGACCTGACCACTTCCGGGCACCACCATCGCATGGACGCGATCGCTGACACGGTAACCGGCCACCACCTTGGCTGCCGCTCGTAGATCCTCAATCCGTGCATTGGTGCAACTGCCGATGAAGACGCGATCGATCGCGACGCGATCCCACGACATCCCCGGCTGAAGGCCCATGTACTCCAGCGCCCCCTCGGCCGACTTTCGCTCTGTCTCATCCCCAAACTGTTTGGGATCGGGAATGGGCTGGCCGATGGAAACAACCTGCCCCGGGTTGGTGCCCCAGGTCACCTGGGGTTCGATCTGCTCGCCTTGAAACTGCAAAGTGCGGTCGTAGATGGCACCCGGGTCGCTTGGCAGTTGCCGCCAACCAGCCACTGCCGACTCCCAAGCTGCACCTTGAGGCGCGTAAGGGCGCCCCTTCAGGTACGCAAACGTCGTCTCGTCCGGTGCAATCAACCCAGCTCGCGCCCCCGCTTCGATCGACATATTGCAGACCGTCATCCGCTCTTCCATGCTCAAGGAACGGACCACCGACCCGGTGTACTCTAGGACGTATCCCGTCCCTCCGTCGGTTGTCAACTTCCCGATCAAATAAAGGATCAGATCCTTGGCCGTCACCCCTTGGGCCAGACTGCCAGAGACATCCAGTTGCATCGTCTTGGGCAGGTACTGCAGCAACGTTTGCGTCGCCAGCACATGCTCCACTTCACTGGTCCCAATCCCGAAGGCCAGCGCGCCAAAGGCACCATGCGTCGCCGTGTGCGAATCGCCACAAACGATCGTCATGCCCGGCTGCGTGTAGCCCAGCTCTGGCCCGATGATATGCACAATTCCTTGGTGAACATCGTCCAGATCGTATAGTCGAATGCCGAACTGACGGCAATTCTCCCTCAGGGTATCAACCTGCTGTCGCGAGATAGGATCGGCGATTGGTAGCCCACGATCGGTCGTCGGCACATTGTGATCGGGCGTCGCCACCGTTCGCTCCGGGCGCCTCACTGGTCGTCCAGCCAAACGCAGTCCTTCGAACGCCTGCGGGCTGGTCACCTCATGCACCAGATGCAGATCGATGTAGAGCATCGTCTGCTTCCCCGGCTCGCTATGCACCACATGCCGGTCCCAGATTTTCTGAAACATCGTCCTCGGAGAGGACACCGCGCCGCTTTGCACCATCACCCGCACCACCTGACTTGAACGTTTCCCGGCATCTGCCCCACCAAAGCGACCCGTGCCACAAGGAGACGCACCGGACGCCGATCCGACCCTCCAGTGTATCCGATCCTGCCAAATCTCCCCAGACCTTGGCTACCGGCACAACCGATTTCATCCCGAGGAACCACCGCGAGAAAACAGCTGCATTCTTCTGCTCCACTGGGACGATTGGAGGTGGCGATCACCCCACTGGATCTCGGCATCTAGGATGATGCCTCATGAAAGCTCATCGAGTGGCTCGCGCCGCACACACAGGAATCGTCCAAAAGCGTAGCGGAAGGGCGCAAACTCTATAGGTGAGCGGCGGCTGGCACAAAAGAACCGGATGGCTTACGCCTTACCGCTTCACATGAAGCGGTCATTCCAGCAGCTCACCGTTGTGTGGCAGTCTGTAAAAACTCGATCCACCGCCCCAACGATTTGTCGGATGGACCACTTTTTTCTCCACCTTGGAACGCTCCATCGGCAGTCGATGAGTACACTGAATGAATCACTGCCGGGCCTTGCGACGCAGGCCTTCCCACAATGGATTGCTCCTCGAACTTCCTTCATGTCGTACTCCCAGGGAGCCATGGGTTGATGTTCTCAACTGGGAAATCCTCTCCCGCCACCCAACCGGCCCCGGTGACCATCATCCTGATGACGCTCAATGAAGCTCATCAGCTACCCGACTTATTCCGGAACATCGACGGGTTCGCATCCAAAGTCTATGTCGTCGATAGCTACAGCGCCGACGAGACTGTCTCGATCGCTTTGGAACATGGTGCCACGGTTGTCCAGCGACGCTTTCGCAATTTCAGCGATCAGTGGAACTTCGCGCTCCAGAAACTTCCGATCGATACCCCATGGACCATGAAGCTGGATCCCGACGAACGCCTGACCGAAGGGCTGAAGGAGTCGCTGCGGCAATGGATGCAACGGCCAGAGTCGGAGGTCAACGCCATCCGACTGAGAATACGGCTGTGGTTCATGAGACAACCACTTCCCGCCTTCCTCGATCTCGTCCGGATTTGGCGCACTGGCCGTTGCCGTTTCAACCCGGTTCTCGTCAACGAACATGCCTCCGTCGATGGCCCGATCGTCCTGCCCCAGGGGGAGATCGAGCACCACGACAGCCCCAACCTGGAGCACTGGTGGAACAAACAGAACAAGTACTCGACCGCCGAGGCAATCACCGCCTTCCAGCAATCGGCGCTGGCGGAAGAGCCACGGTTGTTCGGATCATCGATGCAGCGACGGATGTGGCTGAAGCGGAATTTCTTTCGCATCCCGTTCCGCTACCCCCTTCTTTTTCTTCACTGCCTGCTGGTTCGCGGGGCATGGCGAGCCGGTCGCGTGGGTCGGATCTGGGCTCACCTGCGCTGCGATGTCATGCGGATGCAGGAATACAAGCTGTTTGAGATGAAGCGGATGGGAAAGGTCCCTCAGCGGCTGGTCCATGGTCATGGAGCCCCCGATCCACGGGTGGCTCAGTGCGATGACCCGATCGATTGAATCACTCCTCCTAGCGACGCTCTGCCTATTCCGACTCCCGCTCCTCCCCTGATGGCTGGACGTCGGGCTGCGATCGTTCCGCTTCCTCCTGCAGCACCCGCCAGGCAGGAGTATCCAGATCGTCGAACTGCCCTTGTCTGGCCGCCAGCCAGAAGGCCAGCACCGCGCCTCCGGCAAATAGAAGCGCGATCGGCACCGCCAGAAAAAGAACGCTCATTCTCCCCCTCCCCAGCCACCTTCGCGTCTTCCTTGGGAAGTCGCTAGCGCCCCGGGCCACTGCCGCCATGGTTTGTTGGGCCAGTGCCCCAAGAGCGTCACGAGGATGACGGTGATGCTGCTGAGCGGCATCAGGAGGGCGGCGGTCAGAGGATGCAGCCATCCGAGCGATGCCAAGGTAACGGAGAAGAGGTTGTAGGAGAGCGACGCGATGGCGTTGCGTCGGATGGAGACCATGGTGCGTGCTGCTAGATCGCGAGCCTGATCGATGCCGTCCAGGGAGCCGCTGGCCAGGTAGATCCCTGCCGCCTGCAAACTGATCTCGGCCCCGCCCCGCATCGCAATTCCGACATCTGCCGCCGCCAACGCCGCTCCATCATTCACCCCATCTCCCACCATCCAGACCCGCTGGCCCACGCTCCGTCGCTCCTGGATCACCCGCAATTTTTCCTCCGGCGTCGCCCCTCCCCAGGTCGATGACGGATCGATCCCAGCCAGCCTGGCCGTCTGCCGGACGATCTCCGGGTGATCCCCGCTCAGCAGTCCAACCTGCAGCCCCTGAGCTTTCCAGCGAGCCACTACTTTGGCAGCTTCCGGGCGGAGGGCATCGGCGACTCCTCCCATGGCAACCACAGCGCCGTCTGACACCACCCACACCGGGCTCAGCCCTTCGGCCAGCCAGCGACCTTCCAGCTCCTTCCATCGCTCCAGCGCCAACCGATCGGTCACCTCGGGGTCGACCCATCGCCAGCACCCCACCCGCATCTTTCTCCCCTCGATCACCCCCTCGACGCCCTCTCCAGGATGGCTTCGGCACTCTGTCGCCAAAGGCCCCCTTTCACCGCAGCTCCGTTCCTTCCATCCCTGAACGATGCTCATCGCCACAGGATGGAGGCTGGTTCCCTCCAGTGCGGCGGCGGCGGCCAGCCAGTTGGGACTCCCCTGCCAACGTTGCAGACGCATCCGGCCTTCCGTCAACGTCCCCGTCTTATCGAGAAACACCCACTGGGGCTCGGTCAGCAACTGGAAAGTATCGGAACCCCGAATCCAAATGCCTCGACGCGCGGCGCTCCCCATTCCAACCGCCACGGCCAAAGGGGTCGCTAGTCCGAGAGCGCAGGGGCAGGCGACGATCAGAACCGTCACCACCCGCTCCACCCAGACCGATGGGTCGACCTGCCACCAGATGACTCCCACAACCATCGCCCAGGCCAGCACGATCTGCACAAACCAGCCACTGGCGGCATCCGCCCACTGCAGGATGGGAGCTCGATGCCGCATCGCCTGCTCGATCGACCGCACCAGCTTACCCATCCGAGTCTGCTCGCCGACCGACAAGGCTTCGATCCGCACCGTGGCATGCAGGTTCAGGCTGCCTGCCGTCACCCTGTCTCCTGGCATGACCGGCTGAGGCGTCGATTCCCCAGTCAGCACCGCTGTGTCGATGGCGCTGGCCCCTTGGACCACGCGGCCATCGACTGGAATCGTTCGTCCTGGGTCGACCTCGATCGTATCCCCCGGCTGCAGCGATTCGACGGCCACCGCTTCCACCAGGCCATCCCGGATGCGCTTGGTGGATCTGGGCATCACCTGCTGCAGTAGATCGACCGCCCGCACCGCAGCTCGCTGCTGACGACTCTGGATCATTCGCCCCAGCAGTAGCAGCAGCACCAGCATCGAAAGTGAATCGTAGTAAAGCTCCCCCTCGCCGCGCAGCGTATTCCAAAGGCCGCTGATCGCGCCTGCCCCCAGGCCCAAAGCTACCGGCAGGTCCATGTGGGGAGTGCGGTGGACGATCGCCTGCCAAGCGCCTCGGAAAAACACCGCGCCGGGAACCAGCAGTGCCACCAGCCCAACGACGCAGCTTGCCCACCGCATCAACTGCAGATGCTCGGCCGCCATTCCATACCAACTGCCGGCGTAGAGCGCTGCGGCCAGCATCATGGCATTGCCGCTGCAGGCGAATGCAATCCCGATCCGCATCCACTCCTGACGCTGCTCCTGACGCTGCAGTCGCTCTTCCTGCGCACTGCCCATTGGCGAAACGCGATAACCCGCCTTGGCGATCTGTCGGCCCACTTGAGAGAGACTGGTCGCCTGGGGATCAAAGACCAGCTGAATCGTACGACGACTCATCTGAACCCGCGACTCCATCACCCCAGGCACCCACTGCGGCAACCGCTCCAACAGCCAGACGCAAGCCGCACAGTGCAGGCCATGCAGGCGAAGCGTCACCTCCATCCAGCCACCCTGCACCCCTTCGACATGCTCCTGCCAAAACCCAGGCGCATCCAGCTCGGCGTAACTTTCGTCCGCCAGCAATCCATCGACCGGCTGCAACCGGCCAGCATCCCATCGGTCTCGAAGCCGATAGTATTCCTCCATCCCCTGCGAGGTGATCCAGCGATGGGCGGCTTGGCAGCCACCGCAGCAATAGCCATCCCATCCGTCGTCCGACAAGGGAGTTCGGCAATGCAGGCAGAGCGTTCTGGAGGTACCTTCCGCAGGACGGGGACCGGAGATCGCGCGGTCAGCGGAGCCTGCTGGTTCACCTTGCCCTGTCGCCATCGATCGACTCGCTTTCCCCAAGTTCCTTACGACCAACTGGCCGACATGCGGTCCCACGACCGTCGACCGCTTCTATCGATCGCCTCGATGAGCCGCGCCGTCGGGTTGGCAGCAAGGAAGATTCTCCGAATCGATCTTCTCGATGACGCGCATCAACTCCCGGCCCTCCAAGGGCGCCGCTACGGCGTCGGCTGGATGCAGGGAGCCCAGGTCGGCGATCGCCCTGCGCCCCAGCGTGTCCAAGCCGATGAAGGTCACCAAGAGCGCCGACACCCAGGGGATCGCCTGCCGCCATCTTCCGGTGATCCACTGCGCCCCCAGCACCGTCGCCGAGAGCGCTGGGACGGCCCCCAATCCGAAGAGAATCATCACCCAGGCTCCCTGCCAGGGGCTGGAGGTGCTGGCGGCCGCCAGGAGGAATGCATACAGCCAACCGCAGGGGAGCAGACCCGTCAGGGCGCCAACCGCTGCAGCGCGACGCTTTCTGGGAAGTGCCTTGGTGGCGGCATGCGCCTGGGTCAGCCACCGTTGCAGAAACGCCGGAAGCAGCACCTGATGGCTTTGCCCACCCGCCAATCGGGCCAGCGCCGCAAGCCCGATCAGCAGCATGGTCGCTCCGGCCAATTGAGCCCCCAGGCGCTGCATACCAAACCACTGCCCCGACCATTGCAGACTGGCCCCCAACAACCCGACCATCGCACCCAACAATCCGTAGACCGTGATACGAGCTCCATGGTAGACGGCGATCGCGTCCCATCCCCGCCGCGCCCTCATTGGATCTGCTGCAAGCACCGCCAGAGGTCCGCACATGCCAACGCAGTGCATCGACCCAATCAGGCTGGCGCTGAAGACGCCGCCCCACCAGAACCAGTCGCTGCCGCTCATTGTTCGCTGGCCCTCACGATCTGCGACCAAAGGAATCGCTGATCTCCCCGCTGCATCGTCAGGTCCCATTGCCACAATCCCGATGCATCCATCGTCACCGGGACGCGATACACACCAGGAGACTGCTCGTACAACTCGACCTGCTCCACTCTCTTGACCCGCGCATGAGGATAGTAGCGAAGCGTCCCAGAGGCTCCAGAGACAGGCAGACCTGCCGTATCCAGCAACGTCACAAACGCCATCGAGATCGGCCTGCCAGGCGGCTTGGCCAGGACCCCAGAAAACACCTCCGGACTCCCCACCGGCTCCAACCCCAATCGCACCTCCCAACCCAACCGATCGCTCGCTGCCCGCTCCCGCTGCACTTCGTCCCACCGCAACGCCTGCTGATGGTAATCGGGGAGCACCGACATCGAAGGGTCATTGATCGCCACCACCGCCGTACCGATCCAGACCGACATGCTCCCCAAAAGCAAAATCAGGATCATTCCGACCCAAAATCGCCTGGCTCGACGTTCCCGCCGTTCCCATTCCATTGGATCCAGCTCGGGGTACCCCGATTCGGAAACCATCAACTTGTCCCCCTGGACCGAAGGGCTCATGGTGCTTGGTCCCCCAGTACCCTCTCTCCCACCGGTGTATCTCCCACCGGCTTCGGCTTCTGAAAGGGCCCCAGCAGCGGTTGAGGCAGCGTCCGAGCCTGGCCGCGATCGTCTTCAATCGTCAGCATCGCCTGGCAGTTCCCCTCGGAGAAGGCTTCGAAGGGAGCCGAAACGAGGATCGGCACCCACCGGATCTCGCCTCCAGCCAGCGTCACCTCCCCCGACTCAATCAACTGCACCCGCCCCTCGGCCGGCTTCTGGATCGTCAACCGATAGCTTCGCGTCTGGTCCGTCCGATTGGTCAGGCTCAAACGGAGCGAATTATCGATCCATCCGTCCGAACTGACGGAGAAGGAATTCCCGAGATTCCGGTAGATCCTGGCGTCGAAATCTTTTTGGTGGGTCAGCAGGTAGCCAAACCCCGCAAGAGCCGCAGCCAGCACCAGCGGGTAGAGGATCACGCGTGGCCTCAGCCAACCGGCCGGTTTGCGATCCATCTCATCTTGATTGCCATAGCGAATCAGACCGGTCGGCATGTGCAGTCGCGTCATAACGCCGTTGCAGGCATCGATGCACTGGGTGCAGTGGATGCATTCCATCTGCAGCCCGTTGCGGATATCGATCCCGGTGGGGCAGACCTGCACGCACATGCCACAGTCGACACAGTCCCCTTGCGATCGGGCCGATCGGTCTCCCGCGCGCTTGCCGTGCCCGCGCGGTTCCCCTCGAACGCGATCATACGAGACGATCAGGCTGCGACGATCTAGCAACACCGATTGGAAGCGGCCATAAGGGCAGGCGATCAAACAAAGCTGCTCGCGGAAAAAGAGAAAATCAAACAGCATCAGCCCGGTCGTCAGGGCCATCACCAAAAAGGGCCCCGGGTGCTCCAGAGGCGACTGCCGCACCCACTGCGCCAGCCGATCGGTTCCTACGAAGTAGGCCAAGAAGGTGTGCGCCAGGAACATGCACAGGGCGACATAGACAGCCAGACGAGCCCACCAGCGCCAGCCAGTCAGTGGCTGCGAAGGTTTCCCCCCTTTGCCGGCTGTCCCTTGAAAAAACCGATCGATCGGTCGGAAGAAAAACTCCATGTAGACCGTCTGAGGACATCCCCATCCGCACCACAATCGGCCAAACAGCGCGGTGATCAGAAAGACCGCCAGAAACAGACTGACCATCAGCAGCGCAAGCAATACCGTATCGGTCGGCAGGAACGTGGCGCCAAAGAGATGGAATTTGCGAGCCGGCAGATCGATCAGAACCAGCGGTTTTCCGTCCCATCGCAGATGCGGCAAGATCGTGAAGAAGGCCACCAAAAGATAGGCCATCAGCCGACGCCACTTCCAGTACGATCCCGTCGCCAGTCTCGGATCAAGCCAACGACGCGATCCATCGGACTCAAGAGTCGGCAGCACATGCTCTTCCGCCGGGATCAGACTGATCCCTGGATGCCTCTGGTCGCTAGTCGCCTCGGGCGGCGTCGCGACTTCCCGCGTTCCCATTTTTTAAAGTCCCTCGGACCGATCCGATCTGGGCTGCGATGTCCTGATGGACCACCTGCACCCCAACCACTCGGTCGATCGATCGAATATCCCTGGCTACTTGCCAGCCGCTGTGGCTGGATCGGTCGCCCCAGGTGGCAGCGACTTGAGATCTTCCTCCCAACTAGAAATCGTCACCGCGCCTTCGGGCGGGCGAGGGCTGGACGGGGTGGCCCCCAAACGACTGGCGACATAGGCCGCCACCATGATCACCTCTCGGGGATCCCCCAGCTTCTGCTTCCACGCCGGCATCGCGTTGCCGCCCGCTCCGTTGTTGATGATGGTGATGATGTCTTCCAGATGCTTGACGTTCTTCCAGCGATCATCGCAGAGGTTCGGTCCCACCAGCCCTCCGGCATCGGCGCCGTGGCACGACTGGCAATGCGTCTTGAAGGTCGATTCACCGTACTTGACCCACTTCTCATCCTTCATGAACCGCGCCAAGGTGGCTCGATCCTGCTGCAGTTCCCCCAACTGTCCGAACTGCTTCTTGGCCAGCGCCACCCCGGAGGCATCGTACTGCTCGATCATGCTCCGGCCGGGAGCCCCGGTGTGGAAAAAAAGGAAGTAGAAGACGCTGAAGACGATGGTCAGCCAGAAGAGGTTGGTCCACCATCCTGGCAGCGGATTGTCGTACTCTTGGATCCCATCGTAGTCATGGCTTAACAGCAGACTTTCGTCTTGTGGTTGGTTCATCGCTTCTTCTCCTGATCCGAATCTTCCAGCGGGATCGCGGCACAGTGATCCATCCAGGTCGACTGCGAACGCATCGTCTTCCAGCAGATCGCCAGGAAGACACCCGCAAACAGCACCAGGGAGATCTCCGCACAGAGGGAATAATCGAGAGACGAGACAACATCGCGAATCATCTTACTGCGCCCCCCCTTCGTCCTCCCCAACGGCGGCCACTGCAGGAGCCGACGGGTCGGTCGGGCTGGCTGCCGGTGGCGGTGCATCGGGTAGTGAAATGTCGGTCCCCAGCCGCTGCAGGTAGGCGATCAGGGCGATGATCTGGGTGTCCTGCACGTTGGCCGGCCCTCCCTGCTCCACCAGCACCCCCGCCACCTGCTCGGCCTGCCTTCTGGCCACCTCACCCGATTCGGAAATCGGGAAGTCGTAGGGTGCTCCAAGCATCGCCGCCGCCTCAACCCGAGGCGCGATCCCTCCAAAATTCAGCTTGGTCTTGGCCAGATGCTTGTACGCCGGCATCGTCGATCCCTGACTGGTCGTCTGCGGATCGATCAGATGCTGGTAATGCCAGAAGTTCGACTGCTTGCCCCCTTCGCGCGCCAGATCAGGACCCACGCGCCTGGACCCCCACTGAAATGGCCGGTCGTAGATGAACTCCCCAGGCTTGGAGTACTCGCCATAACGCTTCGTCTCCGCCAGAATCGGTCGGATCATCTGCGAATGGCAACCATAGCACCCCTCCGCCACATAGAGATCGCGCCCCGCCAACTCCAGCGGCGTGAATGGCTTGACCTTGGCAATCGTCGGCACGTTGGCGCGAATCAGGAAGGTCGGAATGATCTCAAAGAGCGATGCCACTACCACGGCGATCGTCGTCCAGACGGTGAACCGAACCGGAAGACGCTCCCACCGACGATGCCATTTGAGACTCTTCCAGGTGTCGATCTTCTTGGCCATGTCCAGCACCGCCACCAGCTTGCTGGGCTCTTCCTGAGGTTCCGAATAATGGGCCGAAAGTCGAGGCGCCGAGTAGAGCGGCACGTCGTACTTGGCAGGCCGCGTCATCCAGGTCCGCAGGAAGTTGTACGCCAGCAGAAATGCCCCCAGCAGGTACAGACATCCTCCCACCACACGCAGCCAGTACATCGGCCGGATCGCCTGAACCGTCTGTAGGAAGATCGGATACTTGAGCGCTCCGTTCTCGTCCAGAGCCCGAAGCATCAACCCCTCGGTCAGCCCCGCCACATAGATCGGTACGACGTACAGAAGAATCCCGATCGTCCCCAGCCAGAAATGCCACTCGGCCAACTTCTGGCTGTACAGCTTGGTCTGAAACAGCCTGGGAAGCAGCCAGTAGATCATCCCAAAGGTCAGAAATCCATTCCAACCTAGCGCCCCGGCGTGCACGTGCGCGATCGTCCAGTTGGTGTAATGCGAGAGCGCATTGACGCTCTTGACGCTCAACATCGGCCCCTCAAAGGTGCTCATCCCGTAAAAGGTGATCCCCACCACAAAAAACTTCAGCACCGGATCGACCGAAACCTTGTGCCAGACTCCCCGCAACGTCAGCAATCCATTGATCATCCCCCCCCAGGAAGGCATCCAGAGCATCACCGAAAAGAGCATCCCCAGCGTCGATGCCCATTCAGGCAGCGCGGTGTAGTGCAGATGGTGAGGCCCGGCCCAGATGTAGAGAAAGACCAACGACCAAAAATGGATGATGCTCAACTTGTACGAATAAACCGGACGGTCGGCGGCTTTGGGAAGGAAGTAGTACATCAACCCTAGAAACGGGGTCGTCAGGAAAAACGCAACGGCGTTGTGACCATACCACCACTGCATCAGGGCATCCTGAACCCCGGCATAAAGCGAATAACTCTTGATCGTCTCACTGCTGCCCGCATGCAGGCTGGCGCCAAAAACCGGAACCACCAGATTGTTGAAGACGTGCAGAATCGTCACCGTGACGATCGTCGCGATGTAGAACCAAAGAGCCACATACAGGTGCCGTTCGCGTCGGCGAAGCAACGTCATCAGGAAGTTGCCGCCGAAAAAAATGAGCCACACCACGGCGATCAACAGATCGATCGGCCACTCCAGCTCGGCATACTCCTTGCTCTGCGTGATCCCCAGCGGCAAGGTGATCGCTGCCAGCACAATCACCAACTGCCATCCCCAAAAATGCAGCCACCCCAGCAGATCGCTCCACATCCGCGCCTTGCAGAGCCGCTGCGTCGAGTAGTAGACGGCGGCGAAAATCGCATTGCCGCCAAAAGCAAAAATCACCGCATTGGTATGCAGAGGCCGAAGGCGCCCAAGCGTCAAATAGGGGATCCCAAAACTCCACTCCGGTCGCACCAGCAGCAGCGCGACGTACAAACCGACCAGAAATCCCACCAGCCCCCATACCAGGGTTGCCAGCAAGAAGGCGCGCACGATGGCGTCGTTGTAGCTGAACGATTCCAAAGAAACCGACTTGCCACCTGCATACCCTTCCTGGTGTGCAGTGTTGCTTGTTCCCGCGTGTGAACTCATGACTGCCGTTTCTGACCCTTCGATCCTAGCGACAAACTACTGAAATCGACCGGCTCGCTGAGACTCTCTCTTCGCAAAGCAAGCCAATCCTCGATATCGATGGCGATGGAACGCACGGAGCGCCATCAATGCTCTTATTGCGTTGGGCTTCGGCTGCCCAGTTCGCAAGCCAAGCGATCGGTGGCAGGTGACCGGACCAACAACCAGCCTTCGACTCCTTCTTCGATCGGAAAGCCAGAGCGGACTTCACCAATCGATTTTCGGCAAAGCCGCTCGATGCCAGCCAAAACGTCACTCCCCGGAAGAGGCTTGACCTAAGGCCACGCCACCTGCTTCTATCTTCCATCCGAAAGAGGAAGAATGTCCAGAGCTAAAACGTCGCACCCGCGCCAGGCGATGGTCCTTTTCGCACTGAAGATTGCGACAAATCTGCATCCTGGCGACAGGCGATCGCAGCGACCAGTCCGCAGGAAGCGATGGACGTATCGCCGCGACTTGTTCTCGACCCCAGCCCGTACAATGGTGGGTGCCTGGATCGCAGGCGGATGGAATCGACAGGTCGCATGGGAGCAATCAAACGGATGCAATGGCTGCGCACGCTGCGACTGGGAAGATTCCTCGGAGTCGATCTCTATCTGCATTGGTCCTTCTGGATTCTGCTGGCCTGGATTGCGGTCAACCAGTTGATCGACGGCGGCCCCCTGGCCGCCCTCCAATCGCTCACCTTCTTCACCCTCGTGTTTCTCTCGGTCTATTTGCACGAACTGGGGCATGCGCAAGCCGCCAGTTGGTTCGGTATCCGGACGTTGGACATCACCCTCCTGCCCTTCGGTGGTATGGCCCGCCTGGAGTCGATGCCTCGGGAACCTCGTGCCGAAGCGGTGATCGCTCTGGCCGGCCCAGCGGTCAATTTGGCGATCGCCGCCATCGTGGCATCGCTGCTTTGGCTTACCGGGGCTCTCCAGACGCTCTTCGATCAATCGCCGCTGCGCACCGGCTGGCTGCACCAACTGGCCGCCGTCAATGGCCTGCTGGCCCTCTTCAACCTGATCCCCGCCTTCCCGCTCGATGGCGGGCGCGCCTTGCGGGCCTACTGGACGCCCCGATGGGGGCATCTGGAAGCGACTTCCCGAGCGGTGGGGATTGGAAAGTGGATCGCCTATGGGATGATCGCCATCGGAATCTTGCGCGGCGCCTGGTCGGTGGTGCTGCTGGCTGTCTTGGTGCTGCTGGCGGGGTTTGCCGAATTGTTTCAGGCCAGACGCCGCGCGATCCTGGAAGCCGAAGGCAACTGGCCACCACCCAATTGGGATCTCGAAGGACATTTCCAACACCCCAGATCTCCTGGCTCCGAGCACGGTACCACGATCGACGCCGACGACGTGCGTCGGCTCGACTGAATCGCTTTCGCCCTCGATGACCTCGATCCTTTGCGAGCATCTGGGATGCTGGTGAGCGGTGATCCCAGGGAGCGACAGGAACTGCCTTCGATGGTCTGCCACCTGCCTGGGGATTTTTTTGACCCTGGATTTCCATTCGAATGGTTTTGGAGATCTATTGGCCTCACGCGAAGACGCCAAGCCGCGAAGAAAAAAAGCGCAGATATCCCATAAGAGTAGGACGACCGGTTCCATGCGCAAGTCGACCTGTCGATTCGTATCGCAACGAGGGTACGGCCCCTACGAGAAGTCGTTGGGATCCCCAAGCAGCGATCACGAAAGTTTCTTGGCTATGGATTGCTTGGTGGCTTCGCCTGAGCCGAGAAGCGACACGCAAGAGCTCGCATGAAAGTCGTCGTGGCGAAAAATTCGGTCTAGCTGACCCATGGAATGATCGGTTCGACCTCTTTTGCCGTTCGATCCCCTTTCCTGCGGCGCGGCGTAGGCGCATACTTGTGACAGGGCCGATCCGGCTTCGCCATGCTGCGATCCACTATCGTCTCCCTGTGATGATTCGCACGATCTGGTTCATCCCAACCCAAGCCCGTCGATCCCACTCGACGCAGCAACCAAGATCGACCCCCAGTCCCCCGCAGGAGACCTCGACGGCAGAAGCCCTCGAGGTTTTTTGTTGGTTTGAGAAAGCACTGATAACGAAGGAGCCTTTCCTTGATCGTCGTCATGGAAAACACCGCCACCCAGGATCAGATCCAGGGGGTCGCCAACCGAATCCAGGAACTGGGGCTCAAGGCGCACGTCATCCGGGGCACCGAACGGACCGTAATTGCAGCCATTGGCGACGATCGCAAGATCAAGATTGAGTCGTTTGAATCGAGGCCCGGCGTTTCGGAAGTGCTTCCGATTCTGGCGCCCTACAAAGTTGCCAGCCGCGAACTGAAGGCCGAACCCACCCAGATCCAGGTGCTCGATTTTCGAGCCGGCGCGGGGGTGGTTGGCGTCGTAGCGGGTCCTTGCTCGGTGGAAAGCGAAGAGCAGATTGTCGAGACGGCCAGGATGGTGCGAGCTTCCGGGGCGACGGGCCTTCGCGGCGGCGCCTTCAAACCACGCACCAGCCCCTATAGCTTCCAGGGGATGAAGGAAGATGGGCTGAAACTGCTGGCGCTGGCTAGGCAGGAAACCGGTCTTGCTGTCTTCACGGAGGTGATGAGCCCTGAAGAGGTCGACTTGGTGGCTCGCTACGCCGATGTGCTTCAGGTGGGAGCCCGCAACATGCAGAACTACCGCCTGCTGGAAGCGGTTGGTGGCAGCGGCAAGCCGGTGCTGCTCAAACGTGGCCCCAGCGCCACGATCGACGAATGGCTGTTGGCGGCTGAGTACATCCTCAACGAAGGGAACCCAAATGTGATGCTCTGCGAACGAGGCATCCGAACCTTCGAAACCCACACTCGCTTCACCCTCCCCCTGGCGACCGTTCCCTACCTACAAAAGAAAACGCACCTGCCGGTTATCGTCGACCCCAGCCATGGAACGGGCCATACCTACCTCGTCCCCGCCATGGCGGCCGCCAGCGTCGCCGCTGGATGCGACGGACTGATCGTCGAAGTCCATCCCAGCCCCGAAACCGCATCCAGCGACGGCTACCAGTCGCTGAACTTCGCTCAGTTCCAACAGATGATGACCGACTGCCGCAAGATCGCTGAGGCCATCGGGCGCAGTCTGGGCTGAGCCGTTTTCGGAAGCCCTCCCCAGTTTTCTTTCCAACGCTCAGCTACGGTCCACCCATGACACGCCAGTTCGTCTCCCAGCTTCAACCCCAGCAGTCGGTCGACGAGGTCTATCGCGTTGTCGACAAGCAGATGCGATCCAACCGCCAGGGCAATCCCTATCTGCTGGTCCAACTGGGAGATCGAACCGGAGTCGTCTCTGGGATGAAATGGAACGCCAATCAGGCGACCTACGAGGCGTTTCAAAAATCGGACTTCGTCCGCGTGCAGGGTGCCGCGCAGATCCACCAGGGCCTGATGCAACTGATCGTCCACCGGATCGATCCGGTCGATCCCACGCAAGTCGATCCTGCCGACTTCGAATCGCTCGATCGCAACCACGCTCAACAGCAGTGGAATCATCTAGGGAAGTTCCTGGAATCGATCGAACAACCGCAGGTCCGCGCCTTGGTGATGGCCTTCTGGAACGATCCCCAGCTGCAGGAAAAATACCAGCGCGCACCCGCTGGCATCAAAGCGCATCATTCCCACGCCGGTGGACTGCTGGACCATGTCCTCCAGTTGATCCGCCTAGCGGATGCCGCCAGCAAGCTGTATCCAAGAATCGATCGGAGCCTTCTCTTGGCCGGGGTCTTCCTGCACGATATCGGCAAACTGGAAGAACTGGCATTTGAAGGGGAGCTGACCTACTCCGACCCAGGACAGCTTCTGGGCCACTTGGTCCAGGGCGTTCAAATGGTCGATCGCCGCATCGCCGAACTGGAGAAAAGTTCCGGGGAGGATTTTCCCGAGCCGCTGCGTTGGCGACTTCAGCACATGGTGGTCAGCCATCACGGGCAGCTGGAGCATGGCAGCCCGAAGGTGCCCATGACGATGGAAGCGATCTTGCTGCACCACCTCGATGATCTGGATGCCAAATTGCAGGCAGCGATGGAAGCGATCGCCGCCGACCGAAACGCCGACAGCCCCTGGACCAACTTCCATCCGCTGCTGGGCCGCAAACTCTACAAGGACTCCCTCGGCGAAGACCGTAGGTGAACGACTCGCATCCGCGGGCCGGTGCAACACGCGTTGATTTCAAAACCGACCTGATCGCCGGTTCTGTTGCATGCGTTTGTTCGTCACGATTCTGCGCGGCGGTTGGTCTCGTACTCAGCAACGCGGGACTCGTCATCGTACTGGTACGCGACGGAACCCTCGGATACGGTCTCTGATTGTTGGATCAACCGAGTGAGCATCGACGCGAGCCGTTTCTACGAATCGATTCCTGCCTTTGAGGCTTTGCTTCCTGTTCCCTTCAGCCATGTTCAAGCGAATGGATTGAGCGGCCAGCAGCCATTGGTCGCGAGCCGGTCGATGGGCACCAGACCGAGCTTGCGCGATGCGGTAAGCGAACGCGACGTATTGGATCGAAAGTCGATCCACGTCAGGTCGTTCATGGTCGAAAGTCCGTGCTGCCATCACCCTTCTTTCGAGTACGAGTACGACTGTTCTGACGAACCAGCAGATAGGCGATCCCACCAGCAGCAAAGGTCGCCACGCAGGCTCGGAACTCCGTCGGTTTGCTCTGCATTCCCGCCAGCAAGATCAAAGCGCTGAAGACTAAATAGAGGATCGCTGCGAGTGATTCCCACCAGGTGAGCCGAGGTGATTGCGGGTATCGCCGCCCGATCCAGAACAGCGATGCGATCGCCAGCGCCCCACAGGTCGACAGCGTCAGCCCCAGGTAGCCGATCATCGTCCTCAAGGAACTCGCCCAGACCACCGCAATGCTCAGGGCCGCCTGGATCCAAATCGCCTCCCTAGGTATCCCGCCACGGCCCTCCAGCAGACGGGGCAGCACCCCATCCCGCGCCATCTGCTGGTAGACGCGTGGTCCAGCCATCAGCATCGCCAGCACGCTGGTGACGGAGGATAGCACGATCGTCCATCGGACGATCTCCGCCAACCAGCTACCTCCAATCGCAGACGCTGCATCGGCCACAAACGACTCATTGCCCGCCACTTGCGCTGCAGGAATCGCGTAGAGGAAGACGGCATTGAGCAACAGATAGAGCGTGGTGACCACCAGGGCGGCTATCCACATCGAACGGGTCACCCGTTTGTCCCCAGGGGCCAGCTCCCCCGCCAGATAGATCGATGCATTGAACCCCGTGTAGGACAGCGAGATCCAGACCAGCGACCCCAGCATCGCCCAGCCCAGCTCCATCCCCGAAGCGTCCCCTAGTGGATCGATCGCCATCCTCCCATCGCTCCAGCCGTCCGCCGGACCGCTGAGTACCGCCACGACAAGGAACGCAACCAAGCCGATCAGCTTGGCGATCACCACTCCATTCTGCACCAAGGCCCCCGCCTGGAGATGGATGCCGTGTAGGAGCGCTGACAGGAAGATCAGACCGCTGGCGATCCAGGCACTGGCAATATTGGTGTTGGCAATATTGGTGCTGGCGACTCCCGCTGAACTGGCTCCCCAAAAGGAAACGCCCCAGCCGGCTGCGGCAAGGTAAGTCCCCACCACCAACGCCGCAGCTGCGATCGGAACGGTGAACCCTGCAACCAGGGAAATCCAGCCTGCAAGGAATCCAATGGAAGGATGGACCAGACGCGACAGGTAGAGATACTCCCCGCCCGAATCAGGCAGTCGCCTAGCTAAAGCTCCATAAGCCACCGCTCCACACAGCGCCATCACACCGCCCAAACCCCATACCCACAAAACACGCGTCGCCGTGCCAAGCGAAGGCAGTGCATAGCAGCTGGAGGTGTAGAGTCCCGAGCCGATCATGTTGGCGATCACCAACGCCACCAGCGATCCCAAGCCCAGGGGGAGCCCCCCCTTCTGCGAATCGTTCGGTGCCACCAGAATGCTCCTTGATGTCTTTCAGCAGCCAAGTCTCCCGATCTTCCACTGTTTCGGCTGATTTTCCACCTCCTCACCACTCCGAATGGCTTGGCCCGGAGAAACCAAAAAGTTGACCGGGAGAAACCAACAAGATCGCGTGTCGACCGAAATCGAGGCATGGCGGTCAGGAAAAAGCTTGTCGATCGTTTTAACTTAGTTCCCAAGCCCTTGTCGCCCTCCCCCGATGGCGGAAAGTCACCGCCATCGACCCCGGTCCGATCGATCCGTTGCCACGCCTTCCGGAAGCAGGCCAGCCGACGATCACGCAGGGTAGAATGTTCCAGAATCCAAGCAAATTCATCTTCCAGGTGAGAAGCCAATCGAGCATGTCCGATCCAGCGCTCCCCATCCATCGATCCTCCCCTTCCCGACGCCACGACCTGGATGCACTGCGCGCTGCGGCCATGCTGCTGGGCCTGGTGCTGCATGGCGCATTGTCCTTCGGAGTTTTTCCTTGGATTGTCGAAGACACCCAGCGATCCATTGGATGGACAGTCCTCTACTCCGCCATCCATGGTTTTCGAATGCCGCTCTTTTTCTGGATCAGCGGCTACTTCACGATGATGCTCTGGGTCAGTCGCGGACTACCCGCTCTCCTCCAGCAGCGCGTCTTGCGAGTCCTGCTTCCATGCCTCCTGGGAATGCTCACCCTGGCTCCCGCGATGGGCTGGATATCGCAACGAGTCAACCGACCAGCGAGTCCACCACCCCAGGCCCTGGGCGGTGAAGCCACGCAGCCAGCGAAAGCGTCCGGTTCAACCGAACTGATCCAGGCGATTCTCAAGAAGGACATCGATGAGCTGAACAAGCTGCTGGACCAAGGCGTCAGCCCGGATGAAAAAGATGCGCGGGCGAAAATCTCCCCGATCCACTGGGCAGCGATGGCTGGATCGGACGACGCGGTGGCTCGATTGATCCAAGCCGGCGCGAAGATCGATGCGCTCGACGAAAGCGGTTATCAGGCGATTCATGGAGCGGTCTTTCTGGGGCGATCCGCGATTCTTCAGCAATTGATCGAAGCCGGTGCCAACCCGCGCGCGAGAGCCAACAATGGCGACTGGCCTTGGAACAGCGGGTTGGCAGATGAAGCAGGGACGCGTTTCATCGTCGGGATTCTTGGGCTGCCGCGGGAGTCATGGGAGACGATCGAAGAAGGCCGCGAGCAATGCCGCACGATCCTCCAGAAGCTGGATGCAGCTCCGACTCCCAAAAAGGTAGAAGCCTCGAACTGGCTCGCTCAGGCCCGCGGTCGCTACCAGCAGTGGCTGACCAACCCCCGCTGGAATCGCTGGCAGTCCCACCTGCTGCTCTCCCCCACCTTCACCTACCTGTGGTTCCTCTGGTTTCTCTGCTGGCTGGTTCCTCTCTTCGCCTTGGCCACCCCTTGGCTTCCCAAACAGTCGCTGTCACCCCAGGCCAGCCGCTGGATCACCACCCCGCGCTGCTGGCTATGGCTACTTCCTCTGACCATGGTACCCCAGTGTTTCATGGGGGTCTTTTCGCCGACCTTCGGACCCGACACATCGATGGGTTGGATCCCCCAACCGCATGTGCTGGCGTATTACGCGATCTTTTTCTTCGCAGGCGCTTGGTACTACCAAGCTGAAGCCCACGCGCGACCATTCGGTCAACCTTGGTGGCTTTACGCCCTGCTTTCCCTAGGCTTGCTCTTTCCGCTGGGGCTGGCGACCGTCCAGCGGCCGTGGATCGGTGGGATCGTGCAGGTGACCTACGCATGGTGGATGTCAGCTGCCTGCGTCGGCGCCGCGCGGCAGTTCATTCGGGGAGAAAGCCGATGGATTCGGTATCTATCCGACTCTGCCTACTGGCTGTATCTAGCGCACCTTCCCCTAATGATCGCCCTGCAGGCTTGGGTGCGTCCCTGGAGCATCGCATCGCCATGGAAGTTTCTGATCGTCTTCCTTGCAACCACCGCCCTGTGCCTGCTCAGCTATCAGTGGCTGGTACGCTACACTCCCATCGGCTGGGTCCTCCATGGCCCCAGACGACGCCAAGCGATCGATCGATCTTGATCGATCGCACTCGCCTCTCCTCGAGTCGCTGCATCGGGAGGAGGTTTCCTTCGATGGAGCAAGATCGTCCTTGGTCCAACTGGAAACCGGTTTGAGTGCCTACCAAAAGATCTTCTTGGCTGCCAAGTCGAATCGCGAACGCTCGATCCGAATCCGATGCATTGAAGACTAGACCGGGGATGGCCATCGCTGGACGCGATGATTGAGCGAATCGAGGATGTGCCATCGCCCTTTCTGATCGACCACCATCGACCAGGGCTGGTTGAGCTGCCCCAATTGATCTCCGGGACCGCCGAAGAATCCCAGGCTTCGCCCCTCCAAATCGATCGCTTGAACGCGGTGGTTTCCATACTCCACCACCAACATCCGATCCCCATCGGCGCAGAGCCCATACGGATAACGAAACCGACCTGCCTCATCACCGACCGAACCATGCATCGCGAGCAACTGAGGACGATCGCCACGGAAATCGATCACCTGCAGTCGATGGTTGCACGCGTCGCTGACCCATAGCCTTCCTCGCCGATCGATCGCCATCGATTGGGGTCGACTGAACTCCAGCGGTCCCTCGCCGTGAAGTCCGAATTCCCCCAGCCACTTCCCCTTGCGGTCGAATTTCTGGACGCGGTCGGTGTCGCCATAATTGCTGACCAGCAGGTGCCCCTCTGGGTCCTCCAGCACGTCGGTCACAAAACCAAATTGACCTGGCCCCTTGCCCAGGGTTCCGCCAATCGTCCGCGATTCTTCCAGCCTCCCCTCCGGTGTGTAGAAGAGGATTCGAAAGTAGTGCGTATCGGCCACCATCACCATGCCATCCGACCCGACCGAAATGCCAGTCGGCTTGCCCTGCTCAATGCTGGGGGTATTCCAAGTCCGCTGGTGCTCCCCCTCGGCAGAAAAGACCTGGATTCGGCCCGTCATGTCGACGATGTAGATGCGATCCTCGGCATCGATCGCAATCCCTCTTGGCTTCAGAAACCGACCATCGCTGATGCCTCGCCGGCCGTACGTCACCGCTCCCGGGACCTGCTGCTTGGGATCGACCTGAGGCGGAGCGCACCCTAGGGACTGCCCGACCGCCGCCAGCCCCAGCCACCCGAGCAAGGCGCGGCGCCCCAAAGGCTGACTTCGGCCAGTCTCCGGCACTTCCCTGGAAACGCCCTCCTGCCCCACCTTCATGCTCCGCTTGCCCAATGCCCCCCACCCCGATCCGCCGCCAAAAGAAAAGCTACCCCAAACTACCAGTCAGCTTATCTTACTTGAGATCCTTCCGCGAAAAGGAATCGCCATCGCCACCGCTTTGGATAAAATGGTCTCTGCAAAACTCCCATGTCGACTTCCTCTTTCCTGCCGATTTCCATGGTGCACTCTTTCGACTGGGAAACCGCTGAAGATCAGAGGGATCTGGTCCATTTGGCCGTGCAGGCATTGGTCGAAGGACGTTGGGTGAGACTCCCTTCGCGCGACGGTTATCTTCTGGCTGCCAGCGGCCTGAAGGGTGCTGCTGTCACCTCTCTGGCGGCGGTCTATGGTTCGTTGGTCCTCCTCCCGCGATCGGTTCAGGAAGCCTCCGATTACCTCCCCGACGCACCCCTTTGGCTGACTCCTTTGTTGCATCGCGCCTGGCCAGGACGCTGGCTTTTTGCGGCCCAGCCTAGCAATCAGGATTCACTGATTTACCAGCTTCCCAAGGCCACCCATCAGGCGCTGCTCCAACCCCATCAACGACTCATCCTAGGCTCCCCACCCCACCCCTCGATCGAGCGGATTTTGTCGCTTCTCAGCGGTCCATTGATTGGCGCGGTGGTCCGCGATGGCGGCAAGCTGGGATGGGACAACCCAGGGAAGGATAGCCCAGATCGGCCTGCATCGGATACGATTGGGATTGTCGATTCGAATGTCCCTCCAGTCGCTCGTTTTTCAACGGCTTTTCTGGAGGGAAGCGGGATTCGGCTGGATGCGGATTGTCAACAGCGGGAACAATTTCGGGAGTTGCTGGGGATGCGGGTGCTGCTCGTCTGTACCGGGAATACCTGCCGATCTCCGATGGCCTCCTGCCTGCTTCGCAAAGGCTGGGATGAGCATCGAGCGGTCCGCGGGAACGGTCCCTTGGAAATCGCTTCCGCGGGGCTTGCAGCCGCACCTGGCGATCAAGCATCGGCGCAAGCGATCCAGGCGATGGAAGAACTGGGGCTAGATCTCCAAAGCCATCGCAGCCAGCCTGTCACTGCCTCGCTGGTCGATTCAGCCGATCTGATCCTGGTGATGACCGAAGGTCACCGCAATGCACTGCTCAACCGATGGCCCCATCTGGCCGACAAGATCGATCTCCTGTCCCACGGACAAGGGGAAGTGTCTGATCCATTCGGCGGCTCGCTGGCTACCTACCAGCAGTGCGCTCGCCAGATGCAGCACTATTTGACTTACTGGATCGAACAGCTTGGTCGACTCTGCCCCCCATCGCTCGATCCCCCGAATGACGCTGGAAAACTCAACCAGTGATCCGACATTTTCAACCAGGATCCATAGCCCATGCGCATCGCAATTGGTAGCGACCACCGCGGTATCCAAATCAAACACAAGCTGGTGCAACACCTCACCTCCGACGGCCACGAGGTGGAGGATTGCGGAACGCATGGCGATCAGGCCGTCGACTACCCTGACTTCGCCGCGGAAGTTTCCAAGCGTGTGTCGGAAGGGAAGGTCGAACGAGGCATTTTGATCTGTGGGACGGGTATCGGCATGGCGATTGCCGCCAATAAATTCCCCCATGTGCGCGCCGCCACCTGCTCCGATGAAATCATGGCGGAAACTTGCCGGCGTCATAACGACGTCAATGTGCTCTGCCTGCCCGGAGACCTGATTGGCGACCGCCCCGTGGGCGACCTGATCCGCGTCTGGCTGGCCACCGAATTCGACGGAGGACGACACGCTCGGCGCATCGAAAAAATCGCCGATCTCGAACGCAAAAACGCGAGCGGTTGCAAGTGAACTCCGAAGCCGCCCGGATGGCCTTGCTCACTGGCATTCGCTTCGCGGACACCACTCCCCTTCGCTTCGAATAACCTGCAGCAAACACCGATGCATTCGGGCTCGGTTCATTCCCCAAACCACCGATCTTGCTACCCCGCTGCCGCCAAGGGAGTCGAACGAGGGACTGTTCGAGTCGGTCGGTGGGTGCATCTCTTGCCGGATGTTCCATTTGGGGGGACTGCCGCCTCTTCTTTTCGGAGAAAAACGGAGTCGTCGGAACCAAAAAGCTGGCAATCGAGCAGGTCGAAATAGACTGGATCGCAACGGCATGCATCCTTTTTTACCAACCTGTTAGGCCATTCCCTGCTTTCCTCATGACGCCCCCACCGTCCTCCGATCCAGCAGACAACCCGGTCGAACTGCTGCTTTTGAACGCTCATCTATGGGAACAGGCCGATCCCTACCTAGACGAATCGATCTGGGTGGTGCCGATGGACCGCTGGCCGGTATCGACCGAGAACGAGTACCTCCAATCGATGTTGGCGTGGGAACGGGCTCCTGCGATCCCCATTTCCCAGTGGTTTGAACCTCCTCTGAACCCCCCGAATCCCCAGTGGCTGGAGGATTCGGAGATCTGCCCGTTGCTCGATCGATTGATCGCGATCCTGGCGACCGAGGGGATTGAGTTGGAATGGGCAGATCATTTGAACGATCGGCAGCTTTACACCCTGATTGTTCGCGACATCCTGCCATCGGTCGAAAAGAAGTGCGATCTCCCCGATCGCTCCCTGCGCTGGCGTTGCATCGAAGCCGACGATCACGAAACCTGGCTCTCCTACTATGCAACCGACGAGGAGCGGCTCCAGTGGAGCCAAGAACAGGGTTGCCCTCCACCCCCAAAACGGGAACCGCAATTCCGGCGGCCAGCCTTGCGACCAGCTCGGTAGCCCGCCCGGTAGCTTCCCACCGACTGCAGCGTTCCTTTAGAATCAAGGTGCACTGCAGACCCTTGGGGAAAAGGGTTCCGATACCCGTCATCGCTCCAAAGGTCGCATCGACGCCACCGGCCCACGCACTCCTTCCACGCCAACGAGACTGACCATGCACCCCCGATCGACCCCCAGCCAACCCAGCCACTCCCCTTCGACACCATCCCCAGCGGGCGATCCAGCGACCTTCTCCTGGAACCGTAGAGCGATGCTGGCTGCCGGTATCGCCGCATGCACTCTGATCGTCGATCGATCGTCGGCCACTCATCCGTTTCGCCCCAACCTCACCCAAGACTCCAGCCCATCCATGAACATCACCAAAGCTCCCTTCGGTACTCTCCCCGACGGCACCGCCGTTTCTCTCTGGACGCTGACCAACAGCCGAGGAGATCTGCTCAAGATGACCGACTATGGTGCTTTGATCGTCAGCATCGAAGTGCCAGACCGTCAGGGCAACCGCACCAATGTGACGCTAGGCTTCCCCAAGCTGGATGGCTACCTGGAACGTCACCCTTACTTCGGTGCCACCGTCGGCCGCTTCTGCAATCGCATCGCCAAAGGCAAGTTCTCGCTCGATGGCACCACCTATTCGCTGGCTCAAAACAACGGACCCAATCATCTGCACGGCGGCGAAGTCGGCTTCGACAAGCTGGTCTGGAAAACCGAAGAGCTGCGAGGAGACAACTACGTCGGGCTCCGCTTCTCGTTGCTGAGCCCTGACGGGCAGGAAGGGTATCCCGGCAATCTGTCGGCGCAGGCGGACTACCTCTGGGATAACGAAGCCAAGTTGACCATTCGCTTCACCGCCACCACCGACAAAGCCACCCCTATCAATCTGACCAACCACGCCTACTTCAATCTGGGTGGCTGGCAAGGGGGCGTGATCCACAACCACCAACTTCAACTCCAATGCTCCAAGTATCTGGCGATCGATGAAACGATGATCCCCACGGGAGCACTGGCCGATGTTGCCGGTACGCCGCTGGACTTCCGCACCGCGACTCCCATCGGCCAACGGATCGCCCAGCTGACCGCCACCAACGGATACGACCATTGCTTTGTCGTCGATGGCCAGCCAGGAACACTCCGATCGTGTGGCATGGTGGTCGATCCGAAGTCGGGTCGCGGGATGGAGATTCAGACCACCCAGCCCGGCGTCCAGCTATACACCGGAAACTTCCTCAACGGCAGCGACAGCAATGGAGGCTTCAAGCTGCATGAAGCCTTCTGCCTAGAGACGCAGAATTTCCCAGATGCTCCCAACCAGCCTTCCTTCCCCAACAGCATTCTGAAGCCGGGGGAGAAGTTCGAGCAGACGACCAGCTATCGCTTCCTGGTGGTTGCCGACAAGTAGAGCGATCCACAAGGACTTGAAACGGCCTGAAACTGCGCGGCCGATTTCCGTGGGTATCGACCTGTAGGACGGACTTTTAGTCGGTCCTACAGCCCTCGGCACCCAGGACCGACGGACGGGTAGTCCGTCGGTCAGTCGGATTCAATTTTTTCAGACCGAATTGGCCGATCCAGCCATCTTCGTGCGCGATTCGCGAAGGCCACGACTGAGGATGTCGCGCAGCAACGGGGAGTAATCTTCGTAGCGGGAGCGATCGGGAGATCCGTCCGCGTACTGGAAAATCGCATCCCTCGGCTTGGCACCCAAAGCCAGCAGCGTGCTGCTGACCGTCCCATAGTCCGGGGCACGTAGCACCATCCCAGGACGCCCAGGAAGCGAGGGGGTCCTGGCGAAGACCTTGCTGGAGACCGCCAGAAACTTGACAGGGGAGTCGAGCGTCTGGAGCGTCAACAGCCGCTTGGCCATCTGCACTCGTTCATCCTGCGGATCATTCACATTGCGGCTCCCCACAATGCTCAACCCAGGTTCCAGCGCCATCACTTCCTGACGCTGCTCATGGTGCACCACGTACCCGCATTCGCGATCGGCGAGCACCAGATTGACCGCCTCATAATCGTTTCTTTCCAACTCTTCGAGCGCCTTTTCCAGGCCCTTGCGGGCATTGGGAGCCTTGAGGACTTCGCGGCAAAGCACTCCGCGAGATCTTGCGGCAAGGGTTGGTTGAGCGACTCGTCGATGGCAGATTCCGACGAAAAGACCGTGCTGGTTGACCCCAAGCCAGGTTCCCCCGGCTCGCTGGTCCAGCGGGCAAAGCACCCTGGGTTTCCCGGATTGGATCGCCGGCGAACTACTCGGCCGATCAAAAAACTCCTCTCGATTCGCTGCGACAAGAATCGGACTTTCCGCCACCAATTGATACTGAATGGCCAGTAAGCACATAGTGGTATACGGGCTTTCTATTGGTTCGAAGTACGGCGAACATGCGTGCCGAGCAACTGCCCCAATCACTCCTCGGAGCGACCGGCACCAGTTTCGAAACAATGTATCGAACCGCGCCGCAAAACTGCACCCCCTAATGGGTGTCTATGCCTTTTTTGACTTCGCCGTAGGGTGGTTTCCATCCCCTTCCAGCCAGAAAAACGTAGCGTTTTTTACATTTTTTCCACCGTCTGTTTTTTCATCGGAAAATGGTGTTCGCTGTTCCCCCCGTCGATCTGCCGCTACGATAAACAACTCGTCGTTTCGCAGCGTTGGGTCATCTCAGGCCTTTTTTCGCAAGCGTTGCGATCGGGCGATTCCGCCCCTTTGGGTTGCGAAGAATTGTTCGAAGATGTCAGGATTCCGGTGATAGGGGATGCAATGGCCAACGGCCTGTGCCGACTTGGGAAATCGGGTCGAAGTCCGATCGGTTCGCTTGCTGGATTTTCGATCGCCGCGACGGGGATCGGTCTTCCCGAGCAGCAGGTGACGAACGAAGATTTGGCCGCACTGGGTTGCGACAGCGAGTGGATTGTCCAGCGGACAGGGATCCACCGGCGGCGCAAGGCGTCGGACCATCAGTCGTCTGGCGACTTGGCGTACGAGGCGGCGGTCGACTGCCTGAAGCGGGCTGGCGTGGCCCCCAGCAAGGTCGATCTGGTGGTTGTCGCCACCCTGACTCCTGACCATGCCACCCCTTCCACTGCCTGCCTTCTGCAGGCCCGCCTGGGCTGCATCGCCCCGGCCTTCGACTTGAATGCGGCCTGCTCGGGATTCCTCTACGCTCTGGTGGTCGCCGGGCATATGGTTTCCAGTGGTTTCAGCCGCTGCGCTCTGGTGGTCGGTAGCGAGGTGATGAGCCGCACGGTCAGTCCAACCGACCCCAAAACCTACCCTCTTTTCGGAGATGGCGCCGGCGCGGTCCTTCTGGTCCCCTCCCAAACCCCAGACGGAAAGCCACTCCCGCAAAGCGGCCTGATCGCCTACACCCTGGGCTCGGAAGGCGAAGGGGCCAGTCAGCTTTGCATCCCGGCCGGTGGCAGCCGCGAGCCGTTGACTGCCGAGCGGATTGCTCAGGGCCGCCAGTACATGACGATGGATGGCCGATCGGTCTTCAAGTGGGCGGTGCGTGTGGTGGCCGATGCCATTCGCGACACCTTGGCCGAGGCGCAGATGCCCCTGGAGGAAGTCGCCATGTTTGTGCTCCACCAGGCCAATATTCGAATTCTGGATGCTGCAGCCCAAGAGCTGGGGATTCCATCCGAAAAAATGTTTGTCAACCTCGACCGCTACGGAAACACCTCCGCCGCCAGCGTCCCGCTGGCGCTGCATGAGGCGGCGCTCGAGGGACGCTTTCAGCGGGGAGATCCAATTCTCCTCTGCGGCTTCGGTGCCGGACTCACCTGGGGATCGGCTCTGATACGCTGGTAATCCCAACCTTTAACTCGGGAACCACTCCTCCCATGAGACTCTGGATCTGGTTGATTGTGCTCTTGGCGCTGATCGGGGGCGGTGGCTACCTGGGATACCGCCCCGCCCTCCAATACTGGGAAGCTCGCAATCAACCCAAGTGGCGGTTTCTTCCTGTGGAGAAGGGAGACCTCAAGCACCTGGTCAACGCCACCGGGAAGGTGGAACCGGTGCAAAGGGTCTCCATCGGCGCGGTCGTCAGCGGACCGGTCGAAGAATTGCTGGTCGACTTCAATTCCCCTGTCACCAAAGGCCAGCTTCTGGCACGCATCGACCCCAGCCTCTATCAGTCCGCCGAACAGCGCGACCAAGCGATGCTGAAGACGCGTCAAGCCGAAGTCCTGCGAGCTCAGGCGCTGCTCAGTCAGGCGGAGAACGAGGAGAAGCGCGCGCAGGAACTTTTTTCGGCCAACCAGAATTTCATCTCAGAGACCGAATTGGACCAACTGCGATTCAATCGGCAAGCCAGGCAGGCCGAATGCACGGTCGCAGAAACCGCAGTGGCTCAGGCACTGGCACAGCTGCAGAACTCCACCACCAATCTTTCCTACACCGAGATCCGGTCTCCGGTCGATGGCATCATCGTGGAACGCAAGGTCGACAAAGGACAGACGCTAGCGGCGCAGTTTCAGACCCCCGAGATGTTCGTGGTCGCCCCCGAAATGCAGCAGCGCATGCATATCTACGCCTCGGTCGACGAAGCCGACATCGGCTACATCCGAAGCGCCCAGACTTCCGGTCAACCGGTCCGCTTCACCGTCGACGCCTACCCCGAACGGATTTTCGATAGTGGGAAGATCGTTCAGGTGCGGCTCAGCAGCAAGGAGGAGCAAAGCGTGATCACCTACCCGGTCATCGTGGAGACGCCCAACGAAGACCTCAGCCTCCTTCCCGGCATGACCGCCAACCTCTCCTTTCAGATCGAATCTAGAGAAAAAGTCCTGAAGCTTCCCAACGCCGCCCTCCGCTTCTACCCCGATCGCAAATGGGTCCACCCAGACGATCGACGAGTTCTCGATGGCGTCGATCAACAGAAGAATATGGGGGAATCGAACGAAAGTCGTTTGCAGTCGGCGGAGGAAACGTACGATGCCAACCGCCGGCGGATGCGCCGCCATGTCTGGGTGGTCGACGGGAAACTGCTGCGAGCTCGTGAAGTCACCCTCGGTATCTCCGACAGCCGCTTCACCGAAATGCTGGAAGGGAATTTGACCGAAGGGGAGGTGCTGGTCATCGGGGAGCAACCCAAGACATGATTCCAGCGACAGATGATCGTATCGCTGCCGCCCCAGACCTTGCTTCGACAAGGAGGTCGCTGCGATGAAGCTGGCTGCCATCCTTCGAATCGCACTGCGCGCGATCGCCAAGAACAAGATGCGCGCCAGCCTCACCGTGCTGGGAGTGGTGATCGGCATCGCCGCGGTCACGGCGATGGTCTCGATCGGTCTGTCGGCCAGCCAACTGGTGCAGGGGGAATTTCAGAATCTGGGAACCAATGTCATCGTCGTCCTCCCCGGCAACCAGCAGACCCAAGGCGCCCGCCGCGCGCTGATTCCCTCGCTGACCCCGGGCGATGTCTCCGCCATCCAGAAGGAATGCAACGCAGTTCTCGCCGCCTCCCCCATGGTCTTCAGCACCGGCAATGCCATCTTCGGCAATTCCAACTGGACCCCCAAGGAAATGGTCGGCGTCGGCAGCGATTACCTGACGGTGCGCAACTGGCAAATTCGACTCGGTGATTTCTTCACCGATCGCGATATCTCCAATGCCAACAAAGTCTGCGTCATCGGTCAGACCGTCGTCAAGAAACTGTTTCAAACCTCCAATCCGATCGGCGAATCGATCCGCATCAACAAGATCCCTTTCGAGGTCGTCGGAGTGCTGCAGGCCAAAGGGGCCAACATGGTGGGCGACGATCAGGACAATATCATCCTGCTTCCCTACACCACCGTTCGAAAACGCCTGCAGCGCAGCAACTTCAACAATGTCGATATCATCCTCGCCTCGGCCCGTTCGGTCGAACAGATGAAACTGGCGCAGACCGAAATGGAAGGACTCCTCTCCGATCGCCATCGCATCGGACCAGGACAGCCCTCCGACTTCGAGGTGCAAAATACCACCGAGATCGCTGGAGTCTTCAGCATCATCACGGGGACGCTCACCGCCATGCTGGCCGCCATCGCAGGGATCTCACTGCTGGTAGGTGGCGTGGGCATCATGAACATCATGCTGGTTTCGGTCACCGAGCGAACGCGGGAAATCGGTATCCGGATGGCGGTCGGTGCGCGGCCCGGCGATATCCTCCGTCAGTTTCTGGTCGAGTCGATGCTGCTGTCTCTGCTGGGTGGCATCGTCGGTGTGCTGTTAGGTATCTCCGCCTCCATCGGATTGATCTGGCTGATCAACGCCGTCTCTGCCGGACGCCCCTGGCCGATCGTCGTCAGCTGGCCCGCCGCTGTGGCCAGCTTGCTCTTTTCCGCCGCCGTCGGTATCGGATTCGGCTATTACCCAGCATGGCGCGCCAGCCGTCTGGACCCGATCGACGCCCTCCGCTACGAATAGATCGACTTGCCGCCAGCCCGCTTCCCCTACCCTCCCCTTGAGGCCGTTCGATCATGCACCTTCCCCCGCCGTGCCATTCTCTCCGTTTGCCACTTTGCCTGTCGCTGGTCTCCCTTCTATCGCTCTGCCTTTCGGCTCAGGAACCCACCGCCCCACCCCAAACGATCGCGATCCAGGAAGCCTTCGTCACCGCGCCACCTCGCAGTGGCGGCCGCGCCCGAATCTCCATTCCGAAAGATCTGCTGGAAGCCGCTTCGCTGGAAGGAAAACTCCTTTGGCCAGATGCGGCGAACGACACTTCGCCAAGCAGCGAGGGGATCGATCCGTGGCGCAAGCTGACAGCCGACCCCCAAGGTGGCTTCTCGGATCGCGCTCTGGCGGGGGGCTGGATGGTCGCCTATGTCGACCTGCCTGAAGAAGGGATCTGGATGCTGGAAGCCCAAGGCCATGGATCGGTCCGCATCAACGATGCCCCGCGCGTCGGCGATGTCTACAGCAACGGCACAGCCGCCATCCCAGTCCTTCTTTCAGCAGGGCAAAATCGACTGGTCTTCACCGGAGGCCGCGGCCGCATCTCCGCTCGGCTGACGGCCCCCACCAAGCCGCTGTCGCTCTCCCTGCGCGATACCACCCTACCCCATCTGATCCGCCAGGAGACCGATCCGCTCTGGGGAAGTCTGATGCTGGTGATCGCCAGCCCTGCACTCCCCGACCATCTGGCCATCCGCACCTCGGGTGACTCCCTCCTCCCAACAACCATCGATGTGCCACCCACTCTTCCGTTGACGATCCGCAAAGTCCCTTTTTCCGTCGCCGTCGATCCATCCACTTGGAAAGACCTTCCTGATTCGACCGGATCGATCCAGGTGAAGATCGAACTGGTGCAAGGAGAAGCATCCGGAAGTAAAACCGTGCTCGACACCGTCGAGGTCGAACTCCCCGTCCGCTCCGCAGACGCTTTCCATCGCCGTACCTTCGTCAGCCAGATCGATGGCAGCGTGCAATACTACGCGGTCCATCCTCCTGCGATCGATGCCGCCACCGATCGCTCCCAACGCCCCGCCATGGTGCTCACCCTGCATGGCGCTGGCGTCGAAGGGGAAGGTCAAGCCGCCTCCTATGCCCCCAAGCCCGATATGGTCATCGTCGGTGCAACCAACCGCAGGCCCTTTGGTTTCGACTGGGAAGACTGGGGGCGACTGGATGCTTTGGAAGTCTTGGAGCAATCCAGCAACCGCTTCCAGACCGATCCGGCTCGCTGCTACCTGACAGGCCATTCGATGGGTGGCCATGGCACCTGGCACATCGGGTCGCTTTATCCCGATCGCTTCGCCGCCATCGCTCCCAGCGCAGGCTGGATCAGCTTCTCCACCTACGCCGGTGGTCCGGCTCCAGCAGATACCCCCAGCAATCCATCGACCGAGATCCTCCGCCGTAGCACATCAGGAAGCGATACCCTGGCGCGAAAGGGCAATCTGGCCAGCCAGGGAGTCTACATCCTGCATGGCGATCAGGACGACAATGTCCCAGTCGACCAGGCCAGGACGATGCGCGAGGAACTTTCGAAGTTCCATCCCGATTTCGTCTACAAGGAACAACCAGGTGCCGGCCACTGGTGGGGTAATCTCTGCGTCGACTGGCCCCCCATCTTCCGCTTCTTTGCCGACCACCAGATCCCTGCTTCCCAATCGGTGCGATCGATCGACTTCACCACCCCCGCACCCCATCTCTCGTCGCGCTGCCACTGGGCGACGATCGAACAGCAGATCCGGCCAGGAGATGTCTCTCGCATCCAGCTGTCGATCGATCCCAAGACCGGAAAGCTCTCCGGCACCACCAGCAACGTCCAATTGCTTCGCCTTGCCAAGAAAGCCTGGCAAGCCAATCTTGCCGCCGACGCAGTGAAGCCTGAATCACTGGAGATCCAGCTGGACAGCCAATCGATCCGCATGGCATGGCCTTCGGTGCCGACGGGAATGGTGCTGCGGCGCGATGGAGATTCCTGGCGTGTCGAGGAGTCAACCGAATCCCAGACAACGGAAAAGAATTCGCAGCGCAGCGGCTTTTTCAAGGAAGCCTTCCGTCGGCGTTTTGTTCTGGTCTACGGCACCCAGGGGACCGAGGAAGAAAACCAAGCGATGCTCAGTCGCGTCCGCTTCGATGCCGAAACGTTCTGGTACCGAGGCAACGGGTCGGTCGATTGCATGTCCGATACCCAGTGGCAGGAGATGGCCGACGAGGATCGCAACGTGATCGTCTACGGGAATGCTTCGATCAATCTCGCATGGCGTCAGTTGCTAGCCAATAGCCCGATCGTGGTGGAGCGAGATCGATGGATGATCGAGGGAAAGGAAGCGAAGCAGACCGAAGCGGCGGTGCTGATGGTCCGCCCGCGTGCCAATAGCCCCCATGCTCTGGTGGGCGCCATCGGCGGCACCTCGACTCGCGCCCTCCGCGCCACTTTGCGCCTTCCAATTTTCTCCTCCGGAACCGGTTACCCCGACTACCTGTTGCTAAGCCCTGATTTTCTTTCCAAAGGAAATGACGCCATCCTCGCTACCGGGTTTTTCAACAACGACTGGAGCCTCGACGGATCGCCGTGAGCGGCAGAGGCACGGTCTCTTTCAGACTTTCTGCTTTTGCTCGACGTCGGATTCCGTTGTGTGGCGGCTAGCTTGGTAGGGTGTGTGAGGCCGTCGGTAGCCTGGGTGACTTTCCAGGGGTGAAATTGACGGTGAGAGATGGTGTTCCTTACTTTTGGTCGCGACGGAGGAACACACCGTCATGGTTGGTCGACGTTTGGTTCTGGTGTGTTCGCGGTCCGATCGATCTGGTCAAAAAGGTTTGCCGGCGCTCTTGCACGGTTACCGCCATATTCCGCTCGCCCCCCAGACCGGCTCACACACCCTACGAATCTCGTACTCGTACTCGTACTCGTGCTCGTGCTCGTACAGGTGCTCGAATTTGGCCTTTGGTTCTGGTGTGTTCGCGGTCCGATCGATCTGGTCAAAAAGGTTGGCCGGCGCTCTTGCACGGTTACCGCCATATTCCGCTCGCCCCCTAGACCGGCTCACACACCCTACAGATCTCGTACTCGTGCTCCGTGCTCGTGCTCGAATTTGACGTTTGGTTCTGGTGTGTTCGCGGTCCGGCCGATCCGGTCAAAAAGGTTCTCCGGCGATCTTGCCCGGTTACCGCCATATTCCGCTCGCCCCCCAGACCGGCTCACACACCCCGACTTGGTGCCTTGCGATAGTTTCCCTTTACCCAACCCGCACGAGGGTATTGCCGACGATGGCGATCGCAGGACCCGAAAAATCGCTACGGCGCTGCCCACCTGTGAATTCCCCGAGCGACGGCAAGATCATTCCATTGGTGCTGAACTGAAAGCAGGGCCAACAACCAGTGATCCCAAAAACTTTTGGTAGCGCAACCTTCGGATGTAGATGACCGGCAATAAAGGGAGCTTCGATCTCAGAGATATCTCCCGCCCTTGCCGGAGTTTCTTCTTTTCCCCTGCGATCGAAAGCTCCAGTCGGCTCCGAGGGATGATGTCGCAGCGCGATCCCATCGACCTCCCACGGCTCGGGCCGCCACCCGATCGCCAATCGTTCACAGAGCGTGCGTGTCCCTCGATCGTGATTGCCCGCCACCAGTTCGATGGTGATCGCTTCGTGTCGCTGTCGCCAGGCGACCAGCCATCGCTCCAGCTGCTCTGAAAGTCCGGAACGCGCATGAAACAGGTCCCCCAGGATCCACAAACTCCTGGCGCTGGTTGCCTCCAGCAACCGGTCCAATCGCTCTAGCGTCTCCTGCGTGGCTCCTTCCGGGATCGCCAGCCCCGACTTGCGGAAGACCAGTTCCTTCCCCAGATGAAGATCGGCGACCAGGAGGGCTTGATGGCGAGGCCAGTAGAGCCCTCGTCCGGCCAGCAGTTCCCAAGGTTCCTGGCACCAAGTGTATGGCATCCGTTCCACGATCAACCCTTCCGCTTGCGTCCTGCGATCGCCCGAGGCGTTGCTTCCACCACGGACTCATCCTTCGCTCCCAAACTGCTCGCGGCATCCGGCGGCTCATCACCCGCTAGGCGTTCCAGTTGCTGCTGCATCCGGCGGATGCGTCCCTCCAGCGACTCACTGCTGACGCGGTCGCGAAGACGATCGACCACCAGCGGAAAGGCTAGAGGAGTGAAGCTGCGGGTCGCGCGGACGATCAGCTCCTGGCCCCGCCATGAATCGACCACCTGCCTCAGGCGAGTTGCATCCAGTTGCAGATGCAGCGCCTCCTGACGCGCCTGTTCCATCAGCAGATTGGTCGGATCGTAGCGCTGGTAGACATCGTAGATCAGCTGGCTGCTGGCCTGCTGCTGCCGCATCGATTTGGGTCGTCCTGGAGCTCCCGGATGGACAAGGCCGCTGGTTCTGGCGATCTCGCGGAAGTGGCGCCGGGCCAGTTCGCTGACCTGCAGCGATCCGAGGATATCCTCCTCCAGACGATTCGGCGCCAGCCACCCTCGCGAGATCGCCTGATGGAGATCCCAAACCTGATCGCTGTGCAGCAGCAGTCCGTACTCATTGCAGGCCATTGAGAGGCTGATCGGTTGTAGGCGGCTGAGCCGATATCCGAGGAGGGCAGCCAGTCCTTCGTGGGCCAGTCGACCGGCGAAGGGATAGAGAAAGCAGTAGAAGCCATCTTTGGCAGTTGTCGATTCGATCAGCCACTGATCGCGCCGCGGAAGATGGCTCCACTGACGCTGCAGCCACAGCATCGGTCGCAGCGCCTGCATCTCCGGGCCTCGGAAAACGCCACTGGCCGCTTCCTCCAGGCGCTGCCTCAGCCGTCCGCTCAGTTCGGCCGACAGCGGCAATCGCCCTCCCATCCACCTGGGGATCGCATCGGGCTGTCCCTTGCTGCGCTTCACGTAAGCGCGGTTCTCGCGGACCATCACCAGTTCCAGCACCTTGCCGGCAAAAGCGAACTTGTCGCCTGGTTTGAGTCGCGCGATGAACGACTCCTCGACCGTCCCCAGGGCTCCTCCCTTCATCCACTGCACCTGGATGGCAGCGTCCGAAACGATCGTTCCGATCGCCATGCGATGCTGAGCGATGATCCGTCGGTCGCGGACGACGAATCGATCTTCTTCCTGCACAACGCGGCGAAACTCGGGGTAGGCATGAAGCGCTCCGCCGGTGGTGATGTGATCGAGCACCCAGTGCCACTGTGAGTCAGTGATTTCCTGATAGGCGGCAGTGGTTCGTACTTCCTCCAGCATCGCCTCGCGCGTGAAACCACCTCCGATCGCGATGGTAACTAGGTGCTGCGCCAGGAGATCCAGAGGCATCGCCGGTGGGATGCGCGATTCGACTTCCTGCGCATCGACTGCATCTCGCGCGGCGGCCAGTTCCGCTAGTTCCATCGCATGCGTCGGCACGAAGACCATGCGGCTGTTGCCCCCTGGCTGATGCCCGCTGCGGCCAGCTCGCTGCAGCAACCTTCCGATCCCTTTGGGGCTTCCCACCTGCACCACCAAATCGACCGCCGAGAAATCGACTCCCAGATCGAGGCTGCTGGTGCAGACCACCGCCCGCAGACGTCCTAGCCGCAGATGCTCTTCCACCCACTGACGCACTTGGCGATCGAGCGAACCGTGGTGGATGGCGATCAGTCCAGCCCAATCGGGGCGAGCCTGCAGCAGGGTGCGGTACCAGATCTCAGCTTGGGCGCGGGTGTTGGTGAAGACCAAGGTCGAAGACGCCCCTTCGATCGCCTCGACCACCCCCTGCGTCAGTCGGGTTCCCAGGTGACCGGCCCACGGGAAACGTTCGATCTGCGTGGGGATGATCGAATCGAGCAGAAGCTTCTTGCGCTGCCCGCCTTGGATCTTCACCATCGGAAGCCTGGGGGCGGTGCCGATCAGACGGCGAGCCGCTTCGTCGGGATTGCCCAGCGTCGCAGAGATTCCCCAGGCACGGAGGTTGGGGTTCAGCTGCCGAAGCCGCGCCAGCACCAGCTCGGTCTGCACTCCCCGCTTTGATCCCATCAGTTCATGCCACTCGTCCACCACCACACAGCGGGTGGTCGCCAGCTGGGGAAGGACATCGGCGTGGGTCAGCAGTAGCGAGAGGCTTTCGGGGGTGGTGATGAGCGCTTCGGGAAGCTGCCGCAACTGTTTGTTCTTCAAGTGCTGGGGGCTGTCGGAGGTCCGGCGCTCTAGACGCCAACCAACCCCCAGTCCCTCCATCGCCTCGCGCAAGTTCGCTTCCGTATCGGTCGCCAGCGCCCGCATGGGAGTGATCCAAAGCAGACGGCAGCCCATGCCGGCGGGCTGGGGATCGGCCATCCCTTCCACCAGAGGTCCGATCCACGCCGCCAATGTTTTTCCCGTCCCGGTGGCGGCATCGATCATCCCATGGCAGCCCTTGAGGTAGGCCTTCCACGCCTCCCTCTGGAATCGAAAAGGAGACCATCCACGCAAATGCATCCACTGGTCGACTCGCTCCAGCAGCTCACCAAACCTGTCGCTGCGATTCATGCGTCCCCCACCACCCAAGGTGGATCGCTGGCGCTCGCCAAGCGCGCCAGATCGCTCAGCGAATCGGCCTGCTGAGGAGTTTTATCGCGGCGCCATCGAAGGATGCGAGGGAAACGCACGGCCCATCCACTTTTGTGCCGACGGCTTTCCTGCAGTCCCTCAAACGCAATTTCCATCACCATCGTCGGCTCGACGCTTCGCACCGGCCCAAATGCCTCCCGAGTCGAACTGCGCACCAGCCGATCGACCTCGCGGATCTCGGCGTCGCTGAGCCCGCTATAGGCTTTGGCGAAAGGAACCAGTTGGCCATCGTCCCAAAGTGCAAAGGTGTAGTCGGTGTAAAGGTTGGCGCGACGACCGTGCCCGCGCTGCGCGTAGATCAGGACGGCATCGATCGACAGTGGATCGATCTTCCACTTCCACCAGACATCGCGAGCCCGTCCGATGGCGTAGGGCTGGTCCAGTCGTTTCAGCATCAGGCCCTCTGCCTGTCGCTGTCGGCTGCTGCTGCGCAGCTCTTCCAGCGATTCCCAGCTGCTTGCCTCCAACCACTCGGCCAGTCGGATCGTCTGCTTGGACTGGAAGGACTGCGCATCTAGAAGCGACTGAAGTTCCCGTCGGCGCTGATCTAGGGGCAGCGCACGGCAATCCGTGCCGCAACGTTCAAGAAGATCGAAGGCGATGAAGACAGCCGGGTAATCGAACAGCCATTTCTTCGGTAGGTTCTTTCGCTGGATACGCTTCTGGAGGTCGCGAAAAGGGAGCAGTGTCTCGTCCTTCATCAAGACGATCTCCCCATCCAACACCGCATCCTCCTTGAGCGTCATCGCCGCCTGTTCGATCTCCGGCCAGCGTCCTTCCATCAGCTCTTCGCCGCGCGACCAGAGGTAGACTTTCCCCTGACGTCGAATGACCTGAGCCCGGATCCCATCCCACTTCCATTCGGCTGCGAAACCAGATCGATCGCCCAGGCTTCGGCAGTTGCCCTCCAGAGGATGGGCTAGGCAGAAGGGATAGGGCTGACTGGGGTTGGCCGATGAACTACCGGGGGCCACCATCGCTTCAAACCATGCAGCGGTCGGTTCCATGCCTCCTAAAAAGCGATGCTGCAGTTGGTCGCGGGCTACAGAGTGCGATCGTTCCAGAGATCGAGCGACCATCGATCGCTGGATGCCGACTCGCAAACCACCCGTCAGGCATTTCAGATAGACCAGCCGCTCCATCCCTCCCCACTGGCGGCAAGCGGCCAGAAAGAGCTTTTCTTTCTCTTCGATCGACGCATGACGCAGTGGCACAACAAAGCGTTCGATTGCATCGGCCAGGGGGATGCTGGCAGCCCGATCTGGTTCGGGCAGCACGCGATGGATCGTTTCTGCCAGATCCCCCACCACCGCATACGATTCCTCGAACAGCCAAAGTGGGATTGCGGCTAGCGAACAGGTCCACAGACGCATGTCACGTGTGGCGACTCGTCCACCCAGTTTCTGCCCTGTCAGCAAGGCGATGGCCCAGGCGGCATCGGTCGGATCGGCGCTGGTCCAGTAGTCCGCCAAAAGTTCGACGCGTCGCGTCGGCTTGTTGGTGCCATCCAGCGCTTCGATCAGTTCCGCAAAACGCCTCATCGATTCAGCTCCGCATCCTCCGGCCGATCTTCCGGCTCCTCCCGCTCCAGCATCTCCTCGGCGTCCCCTGCGGTGTTCGGTCCAGGGTCCAGCGGCTTGGCATCGATGCCGCGTTCCTGCAGGTATCTGGCAGCAGCGTGCTGGTAGCCATGAGCCACCCAAACGCGCTGGGGTCCGACGGCCTCGAACGCCTTCAGCCAGTCGGGCCAGTCGACATGGTCGGAGACCACAAAGCCGCGGTCGACGCCGCGCTGACGCCGCATGCCACGCAGCAGCATCCAGCCGCTGGCTAGAGCGGTGGTGGGGTTGCTAAAGCGGCGCATCCAGGGGGAACCCAGCGCAGCGGGAACGGCCAGGATCATCGCCCCTTGAGTCCTGTAGTCGGCTGGCATGGTAGAGACGTTCTGGGTGGGTGGAAGAACGACACCTGCCTTGCGATAGGCCTGATTGCCATGTTCGACCGCCCCGTGCGTGTAGATCGGACCTAGCGGTGCGAGACTGGCTAGCAACCGCTGGCTTTTCCCTAGCGCGTAGGCCGCCAGAACCGGCGTACTGCCTGACTCCTGACACTCCTTCCACCAACGTTCGATCTGCGCGATGACCTGCGAGGTATCGGGCCAACGGAAGACCGGCAAGGCAAAAGTCGACTCGGGGATCCAATGGTGGCAACGGACCGGTTCCCACGGTCGGCAGGTGGGATCTGCTTGCAGTTTGAAATCGCCCGTCACCACTGCCACCTCCCCCCGATGCTCGATTCGCACCTGGGATGCACCCAGCACATGGCCTGATGGATGCAGCGACAATCGCACCGATCCCAGTTGAAGCGATTCGCCGTAGCGGATGGTATCGATGGGAGCAGATAAACCCAGCCGCCAATGAAGCAGTTCGACTCCCTCTTTGGCCGCCAGATAGCGACCGCATCCCGAACGAGCATGATCGGCGTGAGCGTGGGTGAGCACCGCCCGAGGCACCCCTCGGACGGGATCGATGTAGAATTCCCCAAGCGGGCAGTAGAGGCCCCGATCGGTGCGCACCAAAAGCGAATCGCTCACCCTGACAAACTCCTCCGCGACCGTTGGGATGGCATTCCCGCAACCCGGACCGCAACGTGTTGCAGCCGTCCGCCGCAACGCGCGCCGAAACGGTTCCTTTGGAGTCTCTAGGGAACCCCCTGTTAGTATCTCAGGAAGCCAAGGTGCAGTTCCGCATGCCGTAGATTCAGTCGCACCCGGTCTTCAAGCGACATCGGCCCAAAGGCAGGGCTATCATGCGGACATGGCTCCTTCGCCTCCAACCGCCCAAGCGCGCGATGCAGTCGCTCAGCCGCTCCATATACCTCCATCCGGTCGATGCCGTAGGTCCCTCCAGGAACACCCGGGATTCGGACGCCAACGGCCATTCCGTGCTGAAGATAGCTAGGCAACTTCCAACGGAGGAACCAACGCAATAGCAGCGGTGGCTTCCGCATCGGGTAGCCCTCATAGCCATACTCGATCCAGGCGGCCAAATGCGCCAGAATCTGGCCAGCGGTCCACTGGCCCGTCGCCTCCAGCCGGCCCTCCCGATCTGCCTGCTCAATCCTCTCCAGTTCCGATCGAAGATCGGCAAGACTATCCAGACGCAGGTGACGACGCTTGGAATCCGTGCTCATCGGTAGCTCTCCCCAGTGCGAGTTGAGATAAGTGCGACTTGAAAAAAAGGTCCACTGGAATCCGGTTTCCAGTTGCAACACGCTGGATCTTGCACTCCCTAAAAGTCGAATTCGACTTCGGGATGCAGTTGCAGCCACCGTTCCAGACAAAGCAGATTCCAGAGCGCATAACCGGCAACGACTACCTGGCTACCGGAAACATGCTGCTGGACCATGCTCTGGACCTGGTCGACCTGAAGGAACTTTCCCAGTTTCATTTCGGGGTTGAGCAGATTTCGTTCGAGCACGCTGCGCCAGGGGCCCCGGAACCAATCTGCTACGGGAATGCCGAAGCCCATTTTGGGTCGGTTCCATATCGACGCTGGAATCAGGTCGTAGAAGGCTTCTCGAAGCAGCAGCTTCCCTTTGCCCCAGCGAAACTTCAAATCGATCGGCAGCTTGGCCGACCACTCCACCAGACGATAGTCGAGGAGCGGCTGACGCACCTCCAGAGAATGCGCCATGGAAGCGATATCGACCTTGGTCATCAGATCGCATGGCACATAGGAATGCAGATCGCCGATGGAGGCCTGAGTCACCAGATCGCGCTGGCGGGAGATGGACCAAGACTGATCTAGAAACCATCCTGGATCGTGCGGCCCCAACCGATCGACGAAGCTCTTGAGGTAGAGCGCTGCGCGGTGGGTGGGACGCATGATTTCAATCCAGTTCATATACCGCATCGCAGGTGGTAGTCCACTGGCCATCCCATAGCGCTTCAGTCGTCGCAGAAACGAGCGAGGATGGTTTGAATGAGGCAGACGCTGGATCCATGGACTTCGCAGCAGGCTCCCGAAAGGCAGCCACCGCCGCGTCAGATCGCTCATCCAAAGCCCCTGGTAACGCAGATAGCCAGCGAAGACCTCGTCCCCTCCATCGCCACTGAGCGCGACGGTCACCTGGGAGGCAGTATGCTGCGAGAGAAACCAAGTCGGGATCGCCGAGGAATCGCTGAATGGTTCGTCGTACTGCTGCACCAGACGATCCAGAATCTCGATCGACTCGGGAGGCACCTCTTCACGCGTATGATCGGTTCCGACATACTCCGCAACCCTCTGGGCATGATGCGTCTCATCGAATCCAGCCTGAGGGAAACCGATCGAGAATGTTTTGATCGGCGAACCTCGCTCCTGCTGCGCAATCGCGGCAATCAGTGAACTGTCGACACCTCCGGAAAGAAACGACCCCAGCGGAACATCGCTGCGCATGCGAAGCCGAACACTGTCGCGGAGCAAATGCCGCACCTCGTCGATGGCCTGCGACTTGCTGATTCGCTCCTCGCGATTCCAGTCGACCTGCCAGAAGAGTTTCTCCTCCAACTGGCCACCCCGGTAGACGGCGTAGTGGCCCGGCCGCAGCTTGCGTATGTCGCGATAGATCGTCAACGGATGGGGAATGTACCCGTAGGTCATATACAGATCGATCGCCGCTGGCTCAATCCTCCGCGGAAGATCTTCCACTTCCTCCAAACTCTTGATCTCGCTGGCAAACAGCAGTCGATCGTTCTGAAGAGCGTAATGGAGCGGCTTTTTGCCGAAGCGATCCCTGGCCAGGACCAGTTGCCTGCGGTTGCCGTCCCACAACGCAATCGCAAACATGCCATTGAACTTTGAGAAGCACTCGAGCCCCAGATCCTCGTACAAGTGAACGATCGTCTCGGTATCGCTCTCGCTTCGGAAGCGGTGCCCCTTCCGCTTGAGCTCCTCCTTCAATTCGCGGTAGTTGTAGATCTCCCCATTGAAGATCAATTGAATCGAACCATCTTCATTGGTGATCGGCTGGTGCCCCCCCGCCAAGTCGATGATCGACAAGCGACGAAACCCAAACGCCACTCCAGGATTCGCTGGATGGGACTTCCCCACCCCAGGTGGGCTCTCGCCAAAGGACTGAATCCAAGTCCCCTGGTCATCCGGGCCGCGGTGGACAACGCGACCCATCATCGACTCCAGCTGTCCTCGGCTGAGCCTTCGATCTGGATTGTGCCATACCCCACCAACAATTCCACACATTCGTCTTTTCGATCCTTTGCTATGCGAACTTGTGGGAGGGTGGGAATCGGGGTGGTGCGACGCCCTTTATGGGTCGCAAGATGGCATCCAACAAAAGAAACGCACTACTTCAAGAGTATAGTTGGTTCAGCGAAAACGTGCCGAGTCCAATTCTTGAAGCGAAAAGGGAGAAACCAGACGCGAACCGTTCTGCCAAGTCCTCAGGCAGGGCGGCGAGGCGTCACCGAGCACTGGCAACGCCACCTTCCAGCCATCATACTTGGTTCCTCTCGTCGATGCTCCTTCCCTCCGTCCCTCACTGCCATCGTTGGATCAACGACAAACCGGCGCTTGGCTGCCGATCTGGATTCCCCATTCATTGACAACAGAAGGTCTCGGACCATGAACCGCACCCTTTCGTCCCGGCGCCACTTTACCCAAGCCCTGGCGGTCGCCACGGCAGCCGGTTGCCTGCCGAGTTCACTGAAGGCCACCCTATCCCCCCTGACGACAGAAAAGAGCTGGTTTGCCATCGGTGGCTTTGGGGATCAGATCCTCCTCAGCTCGATCGACTCCGCAGGCCAAATGTCGCAGCCAGTCCCGATGGTCGACCTGAAGATGCCAGCGTTCATGGCGGTCCACCCTCGGTTGCCGATCCTCTATGCGGTCCGCGAAACCAGTCGCTCCCAGAAGGATCATCCCCCCCAAATCGTCGCCTTCCGGTGGGACGCAAAGAACCAAAAACTGGAGCCAATGGGATCGCAGGCCATTGATGGCGACTCCCCCTGTTATGTGGAAGTGGACCTGGAAGGCCGCTACGCCATGGTGGCCAATTATTCCAGCGGCAGCGCAGCGCTCTATCCACTGACGGAGGAGGGAGCGATCCAGCCGGCCAGCGATTTGGTGGTGCATCGCGGGGGAAGCCGCGCGGTACCCAGTCGCCAGGAGGCACCCCATGCCCACTGCATTCAAAACGATCCGTCGGGACGCTGGGTCTGTGTCGCCGACCTGGGGCTTGATCAGGTCCTGGTCTACCGGCTGGACCGCCAAGCCAGCAAGTTGGTCGCTGCACCCACCCCAGCATTCCCACTACCCCCAGGAAGCGGACCACGCCACCTAGCTTTTCATCCCAACGGGCGGTTCGCGTACATCATCAACGAAATCAACTCCACTCTGACCGCAGCTCGCTGGGACGCCGATCAGGGCCGATTCGATTCGATCGGCACCGCGTCCACACGCCCCGATGATTTTCCGGCCGAAAAGAACTCCACTGCGGAGGTACTGGTTCATCCCAACGGTCGTTTCGTCTACGGCAGCAATCGCGGCCATGACTCGATCGCGACCTTCCAGATCGATCCCCAGACCGGAGCAGTCACCCCCGCCGGCCATACCCTGACCGGCGGAAAGACGCCACGGAATTTTCGAATCGACCCCTCGGGACAGTTCCTGCTGGCTCAAAACCAGTCCAGCCATGACGTCCATTCCTTCCGAATCGATCCCAGCTCGGGCGCCTTGAGCCCCACAGGTTCGGTCATCACCGCAAAGTCACCAGCATGCATCAAGTTTCTTCCTTGAGTTGGGATGGTTGTCTTTTTTGTCTGCAGCAGGATCTGGATGGATTGCGAGGAACAACATGAGCAACGGGGCGAGGTTCGACCGAAGGCATTGGGGGAAGTTGACCGCTGCTGGCATGATGGCGGGAGTCGCGTCGATACACGAACGCGAAGTGAAGGCAGGATTCCAAGAAGCGACCGAGAGCTTGGTGGCAGAGGGCGCAAGCCTGGAGTGTCTGACATCGGACTGCAAATTCACCGAAGGACCGGCGGTGGCTGCCAATGGGGAAGTCTTCTTTACCGACCAGCCCAACAATCGCATCCTGAAAGTGGACCTGGAGGGGAAGGTCTCGGAGTTCCTCAAGCCAGCCGGGCGCAGCAATGGACTCTTCTTTGCACCCGATGGCAAATTGATCGCCTGCGCGGACGAAAAGAATGAACTCTGGGAAATCGATCCCGATGGATCCCATCGCGTCCTCAGCGGGACGTTTCAAGACAACCCTTGGAATGGTCCGAACGATCTCTGGATCCATCCCAAAGGTTTCCTGTTTTTCACCGATCCGTACTACCAGAGGCCATGGTGGAATCACACCAGCCCACCACAGCCAAGTCAGAACGTCTATCGATGCCAGCGCGACGGATCGCAAGGGGTGCTGGCGGCCGACCAATTCAAGCAGCCCAATGGCATTGTCGGCAACCCGGAAACGGGGGAACTATTCGTGGCCGATATCGGAGCCAAAAAGACCTACCGATTCCAGATCGCTGAGGATGGCGCGCTGACAAACCGTCTGCTGTTCTGCGAAGAAGGTTCCGATGGCATGACGCTCGATCGCCTTGGCAATCTCTATCTGACCGGCGGCAAGGGAGTATCGATCTTCGATCCCAAAGGCCGATTGCTTGAGCGGATCGCCGTACCACAGCCCTGGACGGCCAACGTCTGCTTTGGCGGGCCCGAGCGCGATCGCCTTTACATCACCGCCAGCACCAGCCTCTATCGTGTCTCGATGAAGGTCAAGGGATGGTGAGTTGCATGCTGCTACCATCGAAAACCGACCGGCGCTATGGCACTGCTGTTTGTTCGACTCTGGCCACATGCCTGGTGATGATCGCAGCAGCCGGATGCCAAAAGAGCCAGGAACCTTCCGTGGCAGACCAGATGCCTCGCGAAAGCACCGGGCCGGTCGCTTTCGAGTCGCCGCTCCCGTCGCTGGCGCGCGGTCAGCGACCGACTGTTAGTTCCGTGACGATCCTCTCTGATCCGCCAGAGAATCGAGCTCCCCGGACCGACCCGTTGCTTCAGGGCGCCGTCAATTACTGGGTCGACGCCACCGCTCAACAAAAAAGCGACCCTCGTAAAAGCGATATCCTGTTCATCGAAGCCGGTCATCGCGTGCGCGAGGTACTGCAAGATGCCCAGTGGGACTCCAGCCGCAGCGATGCCTGGCTGGCCGCCGAAGTCCTCTTCCAGCAGGCGCTCGTTTTCGCACGCACCAAACATCCCTTGGATGCGATCGACGCCCTCACCCAATCCGCTCATCTGGGCTTCAGCGATCCCGGTCGCTTCCGCGAACTGGCGGCGTATCTGGAAGAGGACCCCGGAATCTCCGAACAGCTGGCCGAACTGGCAGGGATGGTGCAGGCCCATTGCGATACCCTGGCTCAACGGGCGCGATATCGCATCACGCGCCGAAACCAGTCGCAAACGGTCGGGATCGAAATCGATGAGAAACGGTTGCCGCCACCCGACCGGTACCGATTGATCGTCCAATTGAACAATTGGTCCCCCGATTCATCCAGGCAGTTCCAATCGATCTACGAAGCCGCCGATCGACTGAAGGAACTAGGAATCGAACCGGTGGGAGTGATCACACGCGCAACCCAGATCGCGAAAGATCACACCAACCCCATCGAACTGCAGTGGACTCAATCCCCCGATTTCGTCCTGTCGAACCTGCTCCCCGATTCCAATGCATCCCCAGTGGCGCAACTCTGGTATCCAACCTGCCTGCTGGTCGATCAGAAAGAGCGGCTGCAGGCGATCTTTTATGAGATCATTTCGATCGATACGCTCGCCGCCACCATCCAGCTCCTACAGTCCGATCAGCAGCCTGCCCCGCCCCGCTCGAACGACGCCGGCCAACCGGATCAGGAAAGCTCCAACCGTCCCGCTCCCGAAGCTACCCAGCCTTCGACGGTGCTGCGGTCATCGACGCGACCTTGAACCGGTCTGCGGTCGCGCACGACGCATCAGCAGGTCCCAAAGCATCCACTCCAGAACCAGAAGAAACATCGGCACCAAGTAGATTAGAAACTGCCAAAGCTGCGTCACATTCCACTCGGGCGGTATCCATCCACCCAATCCACTGTAGAGGCTATAGACCACGGCCGCATTGACTATCAGCATCAGCCCACTGGCCAGCGCCACGCCACCTAGATACATCACCGTCGCCATCCACGAACCGACTCGGCCCGGTCGATGATCCGATCCGCTTGCTCCCTTTTGATCTCGTCTCACAAACAACCTCCAGGAGCCACCCTCAGGGCACTGCATTGGAATTTCTTTACGATAGCAGATTCCCTTCCGATCGCGATTTCCTTCCACACCAGAAACCGGAGCCCGACCAGAAGATGACTTGGAATTTCCTCGCCCGAACCATCTCCCGGCTCCTGCTGATGTGGGCCACCTGGAGCTTGAACAGTTCCCTGATCACCCTAGGTGCCCAGCCGCCGGGGATCGTCGTCGACCACCAGCGATCGGCCCATCGCCAGTACATCGGTTCTCCCTCGATCGCGCGCGTCGGACCCGACTCCCTGGTCGCCAGCCACGATTTCTTCGGCCCCGGAAGCAGCTTCAGCGTCTCCACCATCCATCGATCCGACGACAATGGGGATTCCTGGAGCCATATAGCGACGATCGAAGATGCATTCTGGAGCAAACTATTTGTACATCGTGGCGCACTCTATCTCCTAGGGACCACTCGCGAGTATGGCCAAGGTGTCATCCGACGTAGCGACGATGGTGGCTACCACTGGACCCATCCGGTCAACCGCAAACAGGGACTGCTTCTAGGGGAGGGAGAGTACCACTGCGCGCCCATGCCAGTGATCGAACATCAGGGGCGCTTGTGGCGCGCTATGGAAGATCGCAACCCGCCCAAAGATTGGGGGAAACATTTCCGCGCCTTCGTCATGAGCGTTCCTGTCGATGCGGATCTCCTGGACGCCGATCAATGGACCTTCAGCAATCGCGTTGCATACAACCCCGAATGGGGCGGGACGGCATGGCTGGAAGGGAACATCGTCCGCGACCCACAAGGCAAACTTTGGAACCTGCTGCGCAATCACCGAACAGCCCCCGAAAAAGGATGCCGCCTCGCCATCTCCGAGGATGGTCATTCGATCGATTTCCAACCCGAAAGCGGTTTTGTCGATCTGCCTGGCGGATCGAAGAAGTTCTCCATCCTGTGGGACGAGGTCAGCCAAATGTACCTGGCCCTGGCCAATCCCTGCGCCCCAGAATTCGCGGCTCGAAGACCCGACCAGACCCGAAATGCTCTGGGCCTGCTCAGCTCCCCCGATCTAGTCCACTGGGAACTTCGTACCATCCTGCTCTACCATCCCGATGTGGCGGTCGTCGGTTTCCAGTACCCCGATTGGCTAATCGAAGGAGACCAACTGCTAGTCCTTTCCAGAACCGCTTTCCCAGACCCCTTCGGTGGACCACCCAATCCCCACGATGCCAACTACCTGACCTTCCATCGGGTCGAGCAATTTCGCCAACGGTCTCTCGCGGATCCTCCCCTGGGAGGCTATCCGACCCACCCCTGGATGCCCGACTCCAAGAAACAAGAGTCGAATAGTCGCAAGTAATAGAAGCGACCAGTCAAATCGCGACTGGAGAGGGCCGTTATCGCCCTACGAAATCTCTGCCTCCTATCCTTCTTCGCGCCTTCGCGCGAGATAAAACGATTCCGCTACCGTTCGACCCAACCAGCAAATACCAATACACTCTACTGCCTGATAGCAGGCCATCATGCGCCATCTTGAAGTTCGCTTGCCGGCTCTCGCGAAGCCGCGAAGACGCGAAGCCTTATAGCGCCTATTCTCTCTCGCGATGCCTGAATGGGTATCCAGTCGCGTCATCGCTGGTCCATCAACTCGTCGCCATTCGAAGCGACCGGTCGAATTGCGACTGGAGAGGGTCGTTATCGCCCTACGAAATCTCTGCCTCCTATCCTTCTTCGCGCCTTCGCGCCTTCGCGCGAGATAAAACGATTCCGCTACTGTTCGACCCAGTCTACAAATACCAATGCACACTGCTGCCTAGCAGCAGGCCATCATGCGCCTTCTTGAAGTTCGCTTGCTGGCTCTCGCGAAGCCGCGAAGACGCGAAGCCTTATAGCGCCTATTCTCTCTCGCGATGCCTGAATGGGTATCCAGTCGCGTCATCGCTGGTCCATCAACTCATCGCCATTCGAAGCGACCACTCGAATTGCGATTGGAGAGGGTCGTTATCGCCCTACGAAATCTCTGCCTCCTATCCTTCTTCGCGCCTTCGCGCCTTCGCGCGAGATAAAACGATTCCGCTACTGTTCGACCCAGTCTACAAATACCAATGCACACTGC
>JBILTR010000033.1:0-39547 GCA_044371425.1 Pirellulaceae bacterium
GACCATTGGCCGAATGTGCCGGACCGCATACGGCCCCCTGACGCTTGGCCCATCGGAGCGTGTTTAGACCCAAGGTCGGCCAGTGCTCCTTCGATTCACCGCCAGGCGGAATTTGCTGCTTCAACCGCAGCAGATTCAGGTGGCCCGAGGCGTGGGAACCGAAACCAGAAACCTCGATATCGTATCGAATCAGGTACGGGTAACGGCTGTTGTCATCTAGTTTGCCTGAAAAGAACTGCTTCTGATAATCAAAGCAGGGGCCCCAAGTCAGGCAGCACCCAACCTTCAGATCTTCCCCCATGCAATGCCGCAGCATATCGGGTGGGTGGATCCCCTGCGTCGGATTCTCATAGTGAGCGCAACCGGCAGCGTGGATGTGATGATCGCCCGACCAATATCCCTTGCGCGATGGATCAATCCACCGCTTGACCTGGTAAGTGAATTCGACAGGTCCCTCCCCCACCTCCAGCGTCTTCGTCTCGGGGATCGTTTCGGGACCGCGCGAGCAGCGCACGGAGTAAGTTCCTGCGGGAAGGCGGATGGTCTCGCCGTCGCCTCGATAGATCTGTCGCTGAAAGAAGAGATCAGGAGCCAATCGCTTGGTCTGCGGCGGGTAGACACGCCCCCCTGCATCCGTGATCTCGAAACAACCCATCGCCGGCCTATCCGGGTCGTCAACGATTCGGAACGTGACTTCGTGGGAGGGGCGAGTCACCAATTGGAAATCGGCGCCAGCCCACTCCTGCCCCCCCTCTGCCGCAGTCAGCTCCACCCAATCGACCCGCCACTGACATGGCTTACCATTCGGATCGATGCGCATCCCGGCAAGCGGCTGCCGTTCGCTGAAGCGTATCTCATAGAGCATCTCGCGGCCCCCTTCGACGTTGAAGGAAACCACGTGACCGCCATCGGCCTGCGGACGCTCGGTAGTCCACCAAAAGAACTGACCAACACCCGACTCCTCCGCGCGTGCCCAAAACCTCAGCAGGTACTTTCCACCCTCCACTGGATCTGGCAAATCGACTCCAAAAAAAGGATCTTCACCCACTCCCTGCACCCGCAGTGCCCCTCCTTCCGCCTTCAGCTCCACCTGATTCATCCCTTTCCAGCCTGCCGTGTCGGAGTCAAACCGCCAGTCGGCCAGGATGGATCCGCTGCGATCGCCGATGTCGGCGGCACCTCGGGGCGCTGCGAAATCAAACCTTGCGATCCGATCCCCTGCATCGCGCGAGTAGACCTCCACCACGCGGTACTCCAAAGGCAATCCCGTTAGGCTTGGCGTCATCGGCTGGCCATCGAACATCGCTACGTCCAACCACCTGGAAGCGACTTCCTCCGCAGGAGCATGGGGAAGAGGCCGAGCATTGGGACTGGTGACGCGCAACCTTCCGCGCGACCTTTCGGGATTCAGCACCTTGACCAAATAGACTCGCCATCCCTGCTCTTCCAATTCCAAAGGAGCGGGGCTCGTGACCACACGCGGCGCACCCTCGTTGCCAAGGGAAACAGCGGCAAGGCAATACCGGTCGAGTATCTTCTGGCACTCGATCGTCAGTTGCGAATCGTCTTCCAGCCCCCTCGCGGCCTCCAGCTTCGCTAGATCCTCAGCGGCCAATGGCGAGCCGAGGTGATGGAGCGAATCGGTCAGCCGCGCCACCTGCGCAAGCAACGGCTGACGATCGACGCGATCGACTACCGGCCATGATTCCGCCCAGCACCATTGAATTGGAAACACTAGCAGACAAAAAAGCAGAAACCACCTAGGAACCATCGCATCGTCTCCTCGGCCAGGATGAAGCTCCATCTGTTGCTTTTCATGGTAGCCGATCGTGCGTTCGCAGGGGATGCTTCACCAGCCCCCCGACACCGGCCACATGACGAACCAGACAAGCGATACCACTGCGAATTCGAGACAGGCTCCATCTTGCCCTCCCCCATCAGCGACTCTGTCGGTGCGAACTTGCCTTCAGACATTCTAACCATTTTTAGAATATCCTCCCCGCATTGGGAGAGAACTACGAAGCCCTGTGCGGCACGGAAGAACAAAAATCTCTTGGCGGTTGGCGAGGACCGGTCGACCACCGAATCCTTCTGCAAGAACCAACGCACTGCCCCCCCAACCTCTCCCCACCTCTCCATCGCCTTGATGGAGTGGCATGGAGACGCCATACTTTTGTCACTCATCGCAACCCAAGCTGCCTCTTTTCGAAAGCCGATTGGCTGGTCAACGGCACGCCTTCTCTTATATGATTCGGAAAATCTGCAGATGTCTTTTCAACTGCGATGCCCCTGCGGCACCATTCTTCGATCCAAGACTTCGTTCGCAGGAAAAACAGTCACCTGCCCAAAGTGCCAGACGCCATTGCAGGTGAAGTCCAAGCCAGCCGAGGCGAATCTGTGGACCGACGAGTTGCCATCGGAGGTTCCGGATAGCTCAGGGAGCAACCTGCTGCGCGATGTACCAGGGGACTCCGCTCTCTCCTCTTTCCCAACTGGGCCATCGTTCCATCCAGGATCCTCCAATACCTCGTCCAGGAAGCCAACTCGAAAAACATCGCGACTTTGGCTTGCTCTGGGGGCATGTGGACTGGCTCTAGGCTGCACGTTTTTGGCGGTGTTGGCGACTCGTGACAGGAACTCCATCACCGACAACTTTCGCCCTGTCGCCGCGCCTTCAGGAAAAGATCACGACAATACGAATCGCTCGACGGAGAGCAATCGAACCAATGACTCGATAGGTGTTGCCGAAAATCCTTCTGCAACGCGGATCTCAGTCACCCGGGTGTCGGAGGCAGTCGATCCCATTACCCCCGCCATTCAAGTAGCCGAAGAGTTCGCCAATCACGCACGACGGGGAAAGACCGATCTGGCGCTCAAAATGATCTCGGAGGATGCATTCGACAAACGGCTGAAGGAAAGCCCCACAGCTTCCTGGGAAGCGATCGTCAAGCGACTGGAGACTCCCAGGGTTCTCAGCCATCTTCGCAGCAAAGATTTGGAAAGCTCACCTTTGGACGAAGGATATCGCCACTGGCGTGTCTTAGGGGAAACCACCTTCCAAGGGCAGGACGCGGTGCTGCTGAGATACTACGCCGATCCCGAGTACCCTCGACAATGGATCAACCAAACGGAGAAAATGACCGGACTGGTCGAACTCCTGACATCTGAAGAATTCCAACTCGCTGCCCCCGATCTTGTTCGCTACCGTGCGAAGGACCGCCATCGAGCCCAGCCACCCGGCCTCCCCGATACCTTCGGGTTCCTGCCACCTCGCTTTGGCTACCTACTGCTGTTGCTCGATTCCTCATCTGGTAAACCACAAATTGTCGACTTGGTGAGTCCCCTAGGGCAGTTTCCGATCAGTCAGATGGCGGGAGCCATTTACCTGCAATCCTGGCAGGTCATTCAAATCGGCGGCGGCATGGGGGACACGCAATACAAGCAGCTTCTGGATAAGGCCAATGCAGCTGGCTGCAAGGCTTTCTCCATCTACGGTACCGTTGCCAAAACAGCTGATCTGAGCCGAGGAACCGAATGGATTCCCGCGCCGGCACTCTGGTTTCGCCCCCCGGACGCCGTGAGTCCCGAAATGCACGAAACCTTCGATCGAAGCGTTCAGGAGTGGCTATCCCAACAGAAACCTTCTCGAACCACCCGATTGGTGCGCATCGCCAACGCACTGAACCGGGAGTCGCAGGAATCGATGGAGCTGGTGGACGATTTTCGCCGACAGCATCCCAGCGATCCGGGTGCCGACCTTGCAGTGATTTCCTTTGCCATGACCTCACTGGAACCCAGGATGCCTGCCTCCCTCCTGCCGCTCATCGACCAATCAGCCGCTAGGTTGTTCCAAGCTTTCCAGGACCCCTTCATGCTCTACGTGCGCGGTCTTTCGGAAGCTTCCCGAGGCGACCTTGCCGCCTCGTCCCGATGGATGCGGCAGGCCAACCAGTCGGGTTTTGTCGCCATGCGGATGCTTCGAACTCCCTTGGAGAATGCGATCGCCCGCGGTGACAAGGAGGGTGCCATCGAGGCCGTGAAACAAATGGAAGCCTACTGGAAACAGATGGAACTGGATCCAGCCTCCAACTCCGAAGGGGAGTTTCTCCATCTTTGGGATATCGCAAGAGACAAAGGCAACTCGAACCAACAGAATCGCTCGCAGCGTAACGCATTCACTGGAGGGCGTGGCGTCCGTCCACCCGATGGCCTGCCCGGGTCCGCCCCGCTAGGGAACATCGCTCCACGCTCCATGCAGCCAGGACCGCTCCAGGATGGGAATCAACCCAACTTCGGGCCCCCGAATGCGCCCCCTCCCGCTCGCCGTGACCCCGGCTTTGCCGTTCCCCCCGGTCCAATGCCTCCCAACTCAACCTCTCCAACTGCAACCGGAAACATTCAATTTGTGCTGGTGTCCCAGTCTCCCATGGATGCCAATGCGATCTTGTCCTCGCTGAAGGAAAAACTGAGGACCGGCAATTTCCAGATGTCGACCTCTGGCAATCGCGCGACGATCCAACTTGGGTTTGCCGGTCCCATGGATGAGGCGGTACGTGCCGTCGACTTCGGAAAAGTGGTGCAGCAGGACGAGAAGACGAGAACGATTCATGTCGAAGTGCCATAACGATCCGATGACAGGATCCGCGTCATCCTCGGGCAGCACCCAATCGATGGAATAGGTGTTTCCCAATTCCATTCAACCCCGGGGCTTGTAGCGCTTCGGAGCGGAAAACAATAAGGAGCACCCGATGGTGATGCTGTGGTCGAAGAAAAGTCGGCCACTCAAATCGGTTCGGAAAGAGCAAGCCATTCGTGGGTAGCCTGGCTCAGTGAAACAGCAGCCCAGGCGAGCGAAGTATTGGCGCCCGGCAAGACACGTTCTCTCTTCAACCCGTCCGCTCCACGCCACCGCACCCACTCATAGGCTTCGGGAAGTCCCCAGGCAGGGCAGGGGTAACCATTCGACTTGACGCTCATGCCATCCAGTCCCAAAGGCTCGGGCGTGATCCTCCCATAGCCTCGCAGCAAACACTCCAAACCTCGACCTCGCCATCGCTCGTACGATTCTCGATGGCAGCTTGGAAGATCATTTGGCGACCTGTTGTTCAGGAGACGTCGAGCCTGCCGGACATACCCCCGAGACAACTCGGTCACCAGAAACCACTCCGCCTCGCGCCCTGCGACCGCCAACCGATTGCGAGCCTCCAGCACCTTAGGATCGCTCGCGTCGCTGGAACCGAAGGCTTCACGCACCGATTCGATCTCGGGCGATGGATTCCCATCGCGATCCAGATTCAACCAATAATTCATCGCCAAATAGCTGTCGCAAAGCTCTCTCGGCTTGGTGGGATCGATCGAAAACGGTTCGTACCGAAGCATGCCGCTGGGACGGACAAGATCTTCGTAGAGTTGGTCGAGCCATCGGGCGTAGGCGGTGGCGACGGCCAAGCGGTTTTCTTGCGGATCCTCCGTCACTTGCCACTCTAGATCCGACTGCGCCACAAATCCACTCGCCGCATCGCTCCCCCTGAGCCCTGGGGCTTCTTCACGCAGACCGATACGCTTGCGTACCTGCACCCCTCCCGCTTCAATCCAGCGCTCCAGCGATTCCACTTCCAGAAAAATTTTCGCCAAGTCGTCTCGGCCCGTCTCACCAGCAATCTTTCGAGCGGCCTCCTGCAGCGCTAAGAGCTCCGGGCAATCCGGGCCACCAACCCAATCTCGCAAAGCCGCCAAGCCCGCTCGAATCGCCTCCGTATCCCACGAAAGTCCGCCTGGCAGTGGCGTTTCTTCCCAGGGGCCGGCGGAAGGAGCCGTGGGGTAGTCGATCGCGACTAGATAGATCGCAAGCATGGCGATCACTTCGCACCAGTCACCGATCTGCGTAGGCGTCAAATGGCTACGATGCTGCTTCAGACCGCGACAAAACGCTCCGAGAGCCAGCCCATGACTCTCCAATCGCTGATGATTGTGCCAAGAAGGATCTCGCTGGATCGACTGCTGAGGATCTTCCGGATTCCAGCGAAATAGATGAGCAACGCCGATGCTAGGATCCTTCGCATCGCGATAACGGCAGGGAGCCGAAATCACTTCCAACGCGGCTTGGTGCTCCATCGGCGAACGATAGAACTGCACCAAAATGCTCAAAACTTCGATTCGCTGACTGGGCGTCAGCAATGCCAGGAGGTGGATCGAATCGGTGACCCAGCGATTGGTATGCATCGCCTCAATCTCTCCGGCGGTGCTGGTGACAACCATATGATGCCGGATCGACAAAGAGAAAACTTGACGCTTCGTCGCCTCCCGATGCAACAATTCCACACAGGCCCGCTCGCCTCCCGCCCGATTCATCCAGTCGAAAACCTGCTGGTTGTGGATCAGGTACCCCAGGGAGGCTCGCAGGGGAACATACCAATCGGCATGCAGGATCAACTGAGTTGTCGCGGTCGAACGATCGGTTGGCATCAGGAAATGGCTCACCCCAGCGAGACCCCACTCTCCGGAGGGTCGCTTCATGACTCACCTCCTTCCCCAGAATCCCAAAGGGTAGCACTGAAATCACGGGACACCAAGGAGGAAAAGCCGACCTCAAAAGTGATCTCAGTAGAAGCCCATCCACCTGCGGAAAACTGAACTTCCGCTCGGCTGATTCCCCAGTGCAAGCAACCCTCCGTAGGCATCGCCAAGAAAGGTCTATCCGGCAATTCCGTGGTTCGTATCCTTCTGGCCGCCGGAGGAGGCGGGATGAAGGCGCAGGGGCAAGGGCTAGGAATCCAAGGCGTGCGATGGATCTCACCCTCCCCTTGAGGGCGACTGGGTGTTCTGGCAACCGGCATTTCTTGCGTCACGGCATTGAAGCGATCGTAACCCACAAGAAACCCAGATGGAGCTATTCCTAGGGCGAGCGACGAATTCGAAGGAAAAAACGACGCTTCAGCGGGCACTAGGCTGGATCCCCTTCCAAGACAAAAGACCTCATACGGGACCTCGGCTGAATGCCTATCATGGTAGGGACTGGCCTGAGGGATGATGCGTCCATTTTCCTGCCCGCCTGCAAACAGAATCGAGTGCTTCGCAAGAGATCCGCTCGCCCCGAACTCGACCGTCAATGAACCAAAAGAAGATTGCCACTTGTCGGAACCGCATCCATGCAGATGTCCCCTCCTTTCCGTGGTCGATCACGATCCGATGCGAAAAGGGCGCCTCCATCTACAACCACCATGGAAACATCCTTTTGGCAAAAAAAGACCGAATCGGATAGACACTTGCTTTCCAGGGAATTTCCTCGCCCCCGATCAGACCTCGTTACTCGCTGGATCTCAACCTGATGCTCTCAAAGACAGCGGATTACGCCCTACGGGCCGCCATTTGTTTGGCCGAGCATAGAAATTCGGGGGCAATCAGCCTATCCGCCGAATTGCTCGCAGAACGCACGCGAGTCCCCAGACGCTATCTGCATCGCGTCCTGCAAGACCTGGCTACGCATCAGATCATCGAATCGCGGCCGGGCCCCGGGGGCGGTTACAGCCTGGCGAAGGAACCTTCGGCCATCGATCTTCTTCAAGTCGTCAACGCAGTCAGTCCAATTGAGCGGATTCGCCGCTGTCCTCTCGGTATCGACTCCCACACGTCGCTCTGCCCTCTGCACGCCGAGCTAGATAAAGCGTATGCAAAAACCGAAGCGGCTTTCGCTGGAGTCAATCTTCAGCAACTGCTCGACTCCACCAGCCAAATCAAACCACTTTGCGAAGCCTAGAGCCAATCTATCTGCAGGAAGTCAAGCCTTGCAATGGATCTCATCATCCCTCTAGCAGAGTCGCACATAAACTTCACCCTCCCCTTGGGAGAGCAAAAAAGCCAACTTCACCTTCCCCTGGGAGAGTCGCGAGGTACGAGCGGGGAGGGCCTCATCTTCCAGCACCATCCATTGTGAACCACTCTGTCCAAAATCGAACCGTGTGTTCCCTACCCGCTTCGTCGTTTCTCCTCAGCAACCCTGCCTGAGGGAGGGCAATTAGTTGATCTCACCTTCCCTGAGCCAGCATCGCAAATAGACATCACCATCCCCTTGGGAGGGCAAAAAAGCCAACTTCACCTCCCCCTGGGAGAGTCGCGAGGTACGAGCGGGGAGGGCCTCATCTTCCAGATCCATCCATAGAGGAACGCTCTGTCAAAATCAAACCGTGCGTTCCCTCCCCGCATCGTCGTTCCTCCTCAGCGACCCTCACTGAGGGAGGGTAAATGGTTGATCTCACCTTCCCTTAGGCAGCATCGCAAATAAACCTCACCCTCCTCTTGGGAGAGCAGAAAAGCCAACTTCACCTTCCCTGAGGGAGGGTGAAAAAACCGAACTCACGCTCAACAGAATAGAGTCTCAACCCGACCTAACGCTCCCGAAAGAGAATCGCCAAGCGGATACGTTTGTCCTGCGGAATCGAAGTGCGAGAGCCTGTTTGCGATCCTTGAGGACCGAGAGGGGCAGGGCAGGGAGCGCGCCGGTCTGGAGGGGAGGTTGCGGAGAAAAATGCGATGTGAAAACGAAAAAAGCCCGGCTGTAGTTTCCTACAGCCGGGCTCCTTTAAAATCCGTTCCGAAGATGTCTTTGCACCATCTTCGTTGGATGAACTCTTGCTGAACAAGGGATGCTCACGGATCGAGTGTCACTCCGAAGAGCAGACGACTCATGTTATCCTTAGAAAGGAGGTGATCCAGCCGCAGGTTCCCCTACGGCTACCTTGTTACGACTTAGTCCCAATCATCGAGCTGGCCTTCGGCAGCTGCCTCCCTTGCGGGTTAGCTCACTGACTTCGGGCCCTCCCAACTTTCGTGGCTTGACGGGCGGTGTGTACAAGGCTCAGGAACACATTCACCGCGGTATGCTGACCCGCGATTACTAGCGATTCCAGCTTCATGCAGGCGAGTTGCAGCCTGCAATCCGAACTGAGCGCCGCTTTTTGGGATTTGCTGGCTCTCACGAGTTTGCTTCCCTTTGTACGACGCATTGTAGGACGTGTGCAGCCCTAATCATAAAGGCCATGAGGACTTGACGTCATCCCCACCTTCCTCCGGTTTAACACCGGCAGTCTCTCTAGAGTCCCCGGCATGACCCGCTGGCAACTAGAGATAGGGGTTTCGCTCGTTATAGGACTTAACCCGACATCTCACGACACGAGCTGACGACAGCCATGCAGCACCTGTGCAAAGGCTCCCCGAAGGGCACCCCAACCTTTCGGCCAGGTTCCTAAGCATGTCAAGACTAGGATAAGGTTCTTCGCGTAGCCTCGAATTAAGCCACATCCTCCACCGCTTGTGTGAGCCCCCGTCAATTCCTTTGAGTTTCAGCCTTGCGACCATACTCCCCAGGCGGAGCACTTAACACTTTCGCTACGTCCGAGAGGATGTGAGGGTCCCCACAGACTAGTGCTCATCGTTTACGGCTAGGACTACCGGGGTATCTAATCCCGTTCGCTCCCCTAGCTTTCGTTCCTCAGCGTCAGAAAAGATCCAGCGAGCCGCTTTCGCCACCGGTGTTCCAGATGATATCAACGCATTTCACCGCTCCACCATCTGTTCCGCTCACCCCTATCTTCCTCTAGCTCCACGGTTTGAAGCGCAATTCCTCGGTTGAGCCGAGGGATTTCACACCTCACCTACGGAGCCGCCTACGAACTCTTTAAGCCCAGTGATACCGAATAACGTTCGGACGGTTCGTCTTACCGCGGCTGCTGGCACGAACTTAGCCCGTCCTTCCTCCTAGGATCGCTCAAATTAGAGGGAGAACCCTCTTCTCTTGCTCCCCTACGACAGCGGTTTACAACCCGAAGGCCTTCAATCCCGCACGCGGCGTCGCTCGGTCAGGCTTTCGCCCATTGCCGAAGATTCTCGACTGCAGCCACCCGTAGGTGTCTGGGCAGTATCTCAGTCCCAGTGAGGCGGGTCGTGCTCTCACACCCGCTACCCATCATTGCCTTGGTAGGCCATTACCCCACCAACAAGCTAATAGGACGTGGGCTCATCCCCAGACGGAATCACACCTTTGGTCCAAAGACATTATCTGGTATTACCGGCAGTTTCCCGCCGCTATCCCAGGTCTGAGGGTAGATTCCCACGTAATCCTCTCCCTTTCGCCACTTTCCTCGTATTGCTACGATTCTCGTACGACTTGCATGCCTAATCCACGCCGCCAACGTTCATTCTGAGCCAGGATCAAACCCTTCACTTGTTTATGCTTGAACCAACTCCCGAAGGAGCGGGCTATAAGCGAAGTTCCAGGTAGAAACCTAGTTTGATGCTTGTGGTCAACAAGCATCGATTGTTTGCAAAGTGATTTTCATCACCCTGCTCAGCTTGAAACTTGCGTTTCTAAGAGCTCATCCACCGGATTGTCAAAGATCAGTTTGCCGCTGGTCTCAAGCTTGCGACTTGTTTCCCAAGCGGGCTAAGCATCTTAGTCTTGGTCACCCCTAGGGGTCAAGGCCAGTGCTTTATTTTTTTCATTTCGTCGCTGTCAGCTCCATTCAAGGTGCCGGAGTCAGTGACGTCAGGAGGCAAAACTTTATCGGCAGTTCCCGCCCTCTGCAAGAGCCTGGAGGAAAAATTTTTTCCGAACCCTCCTTCGATCGCTCATTCACCAAGCTTTTCTCGGTCCCGTTCAAGGAATTCGCCTTGCGATTTCCACCGGAAAAATCGTCCACCCACTCCACCAGCCACCGCCAACCACTCACTGAAAATCGAACCGCAACTGCGGATCCCCTTCGGCTGCGTCGCTGTACTCTTGGTAGAGCAGGCTAGGCTGTACGTCACGACTCCCCTGATACTTCGAGCTGGCGTATTCCTGGATGTCGCCACAAATCTGATGGTAAAAGATCTGGCAGATTCGCAGGCCTGCGTAGATTCGAATCGGCTGGATCGCAAACATCTCGACGGTCCAGTGGCCGCAGTACCCGACGTCGCCAAAACCAGCGGTCACGTGGACGAACAGACCAAGCCGCCCTACCGACGACCTCCCCTCAACCATCGGTACCAGGTTGTGCGTCTCGGTCCGCTCCACCGTCCGGCCCAAATAAAGCTGATTGGGGCTGAGAATCATTCCCTCGGGCGGTATCGTCAGCCGCCGATAGCGGTTCGGCAGCTTGGCATCCAAAACGATTTCCTCATAAACCAACAACTCGTCGTGCAACGTCAAGTTGTAGCTATTGGGATTCAGCTGCTCTTCCGAAAAAGGATCGATCACAATGTCTCCGCCGAGACGAGAGCGAATCTCCGAGCCGGTGAGAATCATGCCGCAACTCCTCGATCTTTCTACCCATCCGCTCGACGTCGACCGCAACTCCACGAACCCACCAGATGGTTCGCACGCGACGGTGTGAGCCTACCACCGGGCTATCGCACCAACCAGCGGGAATGGCCTTATTTTCGGTCGACGACAGTGCCGCATCCAGCCCCCAACGCAAAAAGTCGCCGACTGCATTCATCCACCGATTTGACAACTTGACGCCTCACCACCCTACCCATGGCAGGGTCCATCCGGCGACGCCCATTTGCTTCCTCCCTGGTAGGGGCGGCCCTTCCGGGCTTGCCACGGCGACCCCGGCTGAAAAACGCCCTGTCAATCCGAAAGGAGAAAGTAGGCATCGATGAAACACCAATGGACCAGCCTGTGGCCCGAAGATTTCTCAGGGGAAGTCGCGATTTTTCCACTGCCAGATGTGGTGCTCTTTCCCGGCACGGTGCTTCCGCTGCATCTGTTCGAGCCGCGTTACTGCCAGATGCTAGAGGATGCCCTCGGCGAAAATCGACTGATCGCGATGGGCACTCTGCAAGCCGGATGGGAAAGCCACATCGGCAAGCCACCCGTAGCGACCGTCGCAGGGATCGGCCAAGTCATCGCGCACGATCCGCTTCCCGACGGACGCCACCATATCCTGCTCCACGGCATGCAACGGTGCCACATCGTGGAAGAACTCCCGCAAACCCGCCCCTACCGAATCGTTCGAGTGCAACTGATTCCCTCCAAGCATCCATCGGATCGCTACCTGGAAGAGCCACTGCGGGCCAAACTACTGAAGCAACTCCACGGAATGCTCGATTCCCAAGCAGCCCGGCAACTGCCCGCCCCCCTCGAACAACTTCCGCTGGACGCCCTTTCCGATTGGATCGCTCAAAGCTTCGATTTCCCGCTGGAAGAAAAGCTGCGATGGCTCGCCACGGGCCATGTCTTTCATCGAGCCGACTTGATCTCTCGGTACCTGATCGAACTCGGTTTTCAAGGCGAACTGGACACTCAGTATCTAGCGACCGGACGCCGGCGTCGGTTCGATACGTTTTCGATCAACTGAACCCGACGACACCATCCATCCCCCCTGGGATCGGCTCCGGTACAGCCAACCTCGGACACAACTTCGCATCCGGCTCGATCGCTCCACTCCAAATCGCGGCGCTACCCTGCAAGCGATGTCGCTCCACGCCACTGCCTCGACCACCATGTCGCATGAAGAACCCAAGCGAAGCCGAAGACAGTGCGGCTTTTGCGGATCGCGATCGTACACCGGCACACCATGCGGTCACTGCAACCGCCCCTTGGCTAACCTGCCATCCCTGCCGCTTCAGCAACCTCCCACGACGCGCAACCACCCCACTGGGAAGCTCATGCACTAGACGGCTTTCTATGATTCCCTCGGTGCGGCGAATTGGTTGGCCGTGGCATTTCAACTGGCATCTCGAGCGAAAGACATCTACCATGATCCGAGCAACTGAGTCGGCGAACACTGACGCACCTTCCTCCACATCCTCACGCCGAGCACCCATGACAAAACCTGTCGATCACGAACGAATTGAGAAGGCGGTGCGAGAGATCCTCATCGCCGTTGGTGAAGATCCCGACCGAGAGGGGTTGCTCGAAACACCGGCTCGCGTTGCGAGAATGTATGCCGAAGTTTTTTCCGGCCTGCGGAAAGATCCTGCCATCCACCTGAAGCGTGTCTTCACGGAAAAATACGATGAGGTGGTGCTGGTCCGAGACATCGAATTCTGCTCGATGTGCGAACACCACTTGCTACCGTTCACAGGCAAAGCCCACATCGCCTATTTGCCAAACGGTCAAGTCGTCGGGCTCAGCAAACTAGGCCGGCTTGTCGAAGAAGTCGCACGCCGCCCTCAGGTTCAAGAACGGATGACCGAAACGATTGCCGACATGCTGGAAGAGCATCTTTCGGCCCGCGGCGTCGCGGTGGTCCTGGAAGCGACTCACACCTGCATGACGATGCGTGGCGTCCGCAAGCCAGGCAGCCTCTGCATGACCAGCGCGATGCGAGGCGTATTCCGAGAGAATCTCTCCAGCCGCGCGGAAGTGATCGGATTGATCCAAGGCAACCGCAGCTAAAACATCGCTTCAAGCCACCAAAGCAACTCCAAACCACAATGCCCTGTCCTTTCTCCCCCGAGCTAGGACGGGGCATTTTTTTTCCTACCGAATCGATCGGTTTGGCGATGGCTTTCGCCACGCCCAAGCCGCTCACTGTTCGATGCAGTAGAGGTGCTTGCTAGATCGGATGAACAGCTGGCCATCGGAAATCGCTGGCGTCGCGCTAAAGTCTTCCGCTTCGTCCGTCAACCGATTGACCGCCAGGGATTCAAACGCACTGGAGGCTCGCAGCACGTGAATGTCGCCAGATCGAGTGACGAAGTAGATTTTCCCGTCCCCCGCGACCGGTGAAGCATAGTCTTGCCCTCCCATCGGTCCGCCACCACGACGCCCGCCCCGTTCTCCCCCTGCCGAACGCTCGGCAGCGGCCGAGCTGGAATTTCCCTGAGGCAACCGAGCCTGAAAGAGCTCTTCTCCCGTTGCGGCATCGACGCACTGCGCGATCCGGCCCGAAAAAAAGTAAAGCCTTCCGTCGATCAACAACGGAGTACCGATCCGATTGCGAAGCGGCTTTTGCCACTGGATGCTCGATTCGGTCACATTCCCCTTTCCCCCTGCGCGGATTGCAAAGCCGCCACCCGAACGCCCCTCAATTGAATAAACCTTGTCCCCTTCGGCGATCACACTAGAGCAGTAGGAATCGCTTTCGGCCACCGAGCAGTACCAATTGAACTTTCCGGTCTCCGGCTGGAACGACCACACCTCGTAGGGCACCCCTACCACCAACTCCGTCTTCCCATCGCCACCATGGACCAGAACGGGAGTCCCCCAAGTGCCACCAAAGCCTTCGGCTTGCTCCTTCCACACCTCTTTGCCACTCTTCTTGTCCAATGCAAACAACGTCTGACTCTCGGCAGAAGCCAAGACGATCAGCAAATCGCCCACTAGGATGGGACTGGAAGATGAACCCCAACCACGCGGATCGAGCCCCTCCCCAACCTGAACGCTCCACTGAACATTGCCATCCAGATCATAAGCATGCACACCTGACTTTCCGTAGAACACATAGACCCAGTTCCCATCGCTGACTGGGGTGTGGCTGGCATACCCATGCTCCGCAAACATCCCTCCATAGCGATCCTCCGGCAACACCGCGTCGACCGTACGATCCCAGAGCACCTTTCCGTCGACTCGGGACAGACAAATCAGATGCCGTTTCAACTGGGCCGGATCGTCCTGGCCCTCTTTCGCCCCATAGCCACTCCAGCAGGTCACCAGCACCTTGTCCCCGACGACGATGGGAGAGGAATGCCCCGGACCGGGCAAGGGAACCTTCCACTTCAGGTTCTGCTGGGGTCCGAATTCAACCGGCAGTGGACGATTCGAAGTGGAGACTCCATTGCCATTGTCACCGCGAAAGCGAAGCCAATCTTCGGCAAGGCACACCTCAGGGAAGGGCCCTACGATCGCTCCCACAAGCCAACCAAGAACCAGCATTGTCAGCGATCGGACCGATCGGCGCATGATGAGCGACTCCCTGCAGAAGTTCAGACATCCACCCAAGACAAGACATGCCTCACCAAACCCCACCAGTTTGCAGGAGTTCCGGAGCGCCTTCACCGGAAGGGCTTCAAGCCGGCCGCTCCTTAGACTCTACCATCCGACCAAAGCCAAGCGAATCCAGAGGCTCGAACCCCCCCAGCATCGACTGGAATGGAGGGTCACCCATTCCTTAGCATTCGACGAAACGGGGAACTCGGCACTTGGCTACGATTCTTGTTCGCTCCTGGGAGGCTACGTTTCCCGGGGGCTGGCATCCACTGGATCGGTCTCGGCAGCCGGTCGCCAACCGGCCGATGGGCAGCCCCTGCCGGTCCACTCCAGTCATGGGTCGCTTCCCGTACCCTTCTTCCCAGCGATCCCACACGAACCCTGCCTGCTACCCGAAGCCGGTCCGCTTTTCGATGCGCGGACCATTTCCCGGTGTGTTCTTCCGATGGCTGCCAAGCTCCGGAAGGATGCAGGAAAACCAGCATTAGCATGCAATCCACCCCGTTGGTACCGGGGCGAGACGGATTCGGAAGACTGACGCCCAAAGTGGTCAGGCAGCTAACGCTATGCCGCCGACCTCGCTTACCCGATACCACCCAGTCCACCCACCCTCTCAAGTTTGGCGATCCACAGCGATGCCCCTTTGGGAGGTGATGATCTTGACGTATCGACTGGTGGAAAGCTACTTTCGCCCGCTGGATGGTGGTGCAGCGGAAGGTGGAAAGACGCAGCCCAACCGTTCGAATTTCCTGCGATCCACAAGATTGATTTCAGTGTGATGCGGCAGGGAAACTGCCAATCGACTTTTCCGACTGGGACGATGCCGAAGCAAGGAAGCGGGGCAACGATGGGTGGCCTGTGGAAACAAGCGGTTGCGACGGCCAGTCTTGGCATCGCTTTTTTTTGGATTGCGGGTTGCACCGTTCCATGGAAAAAGCAGGAAGAGCCGACATTGGAGGACCGAGGGGCTTCGGTGCGAGCCTTGCTTTCCAGCGAGGATCGTCCTTCGTTGGTGCATGAAATCGCCGTGCCGATCGGGTTGGACCAACGGGTCTATGAATCGTATGGATTGGTGACAGGGCTATACGGGACGGGTGGCGATATCGCTCCCAGCGCCCAGCGCGAATTCATCCTCAACGAAATGCGCGCCAACGACGTGCACAAACCGCAGGAACTGCTGGCCAGTGGCCGAGTCGCCTTGGTGAAAGTATCGACGATCTCTGCACCGGGTGCGATGAAAGACGATCGAGTCGACGTCACGGTGGAGATTTCCAAGCAGTGCGATGCCACCAGCCTCTACAACGGGACCCTCCTGGAAGCTCGGCTCCAAGAGCTGAGGTCGATCGACGACGACAAACTGCGGAAGACTTTGGAGAAGGCAAAAGCCAAAGGCCCGATCTTCCAGCTCCCTCGGGACTTTACCCTGGAGAGCGAATTGCAGGTGGAGAAGGGGCGAATTTTGGGTGGCGCGAGACTTCAGGAGACTCGCATTCTGGGGCTTCGGATCCGCAAGGACTTCGAGCATGTGATGACAACCAACATGTTGGGCAAGGCGATCAACGACCGATTTTCCCACCACGACGGCATGCGCAAGCGGGGTGCCGCCGTCCCCAAAGACGACGGCTTCATCCAAATCGATCTACCCGCTCGGTATCGCCAGGATCCTCGGCACTTTATCTACGTCGTTCTTCACCTCGGTTTTCTAGAAAACGGAGATCGCCGAGCCGAACGGATGGAACGCTGCCGGCAGATGCTCACGGAAGCCAAGACGGCTCGGCAAGCGGCGATGCAGCTTGAAGCGTTAGGCGAGGAAGGGGTCCCACTGCTGCGCGAAGGCATGGCTCACCCCAACCCAGAGATTCAGTTCTACAGCGCTTACTCGCTGGCCTATCTGAATGACCCCGGCGCCATTCCGATGCTGGAGCAGCTTGCACAGCAGGAGCCGGCCTTCCGGGGACTGGCCCTGATCGGCCTATCGGTGCTCGACCATTTCCAGTCCGGAGAAGCGCTGGAGCGATTGCTGCAGTCGCCAGAGCCTGAGGTGCGGTTTGGAGCGTTGCACGCGCTGCGGAAGCGGGACGACGGAAAACGTTCCATCCACGCGCAGTGGATCGGCGAGACGGTGGAAGTGGTGATGGTTCCCAGCGCCTTGCCGCTGGTGACCGTCGCTTTGGAAAATGCTCCCGAGGTGACATTCTTTGGCGATTCCCCATCGCTGCAACTCGCGCAGCATCACGAGATCAACCCGCGCCTTCTGGTGCGTCCCGATGGCAAAGGTCAAATCCGCATCGTTCGTTTTCAACCGGGAGATGAGGATCGAGTTCGATTGGTGCAATCCGATCTTCGCAGCGTTCTCACGGGACTCCAGGAGGTGGGAGCCACCTACAACGACATGATCCAGTTTCTCGATCAAGCCAAGGCTTCTTCCTGGGTGTCGACTCCGATTGCCTTCAATCCTCGACCGACTCTCGGGCGAACCTACCAAAGGGAAGGGGAGTCTTCCGAGCTGCTGATCGATGGAGAGATGTCGGAAGGGGACTTTGGCGGCGAGGGCTCCAGTAGCCCCCAATCGAAGGACGAATCGTCGGGTTCATGGAATTGGTGGCCGTGGAGCCGCAAGGCGGAAACCGATTCCGACAACGCGGCTGGGTCCTCAACTGGGGGCTCCCAAGAGATGGAAACCCTAGAGAAAGAAATGAACTCCACCCTGTTGCTCGACGCAGGCAACTCCCCTTGAAGGATGACTTGCCTCCATGCTGACCGCACTGGAACTCCAGGGATTCAAAAGCTTCGCCGATCGGACTCGCTTTGAGTTCCCCGATGGGATCACGGTGGTCGTTGGTCCCAACGGTTCCGGAAAATCGAACATCGTCGATGCGATCAAATGGGTGCTTGGTTCCCAGAGCGCCAAAAGCCTTCGCGGCGCCGACATGGCCGATGTGATCTTCAAGGGATCCGCTTCGGGGGGACGCAAGCCTGCACAGGCGGCCGAAGCGACGCTGGTCTTCGATAACTCCCAGTCCCAGTTGCCCATCGAAGCCGCCGAAGTCCAGGTGACTCGGAGAGTCTTCCGGAGCGGGGAGAGCGAGTATCTGATCAATCAACAGCCCTGCCGACTGAAAGACATCAAAGACCTTTTTCGCGGGACAGGCGTTGGGGTCGATGCCTACAGCCTGATCGAGCAGGGGAAGGTCGATCGGATGCTTCAGGCAACCTCCAAGGATCGACGCGCGATCTTCGAAGAAGCGGCGGGGATCAGTCGTTTCAAAGCCAAGAAGGTGGAGACCGAACGACGGCTGGCGAGAGTCGAGCAGCATTTGCTACGACTGAGAGACTTGGTCGATGAGGTTGGGTCGCGCTACCATAGTTTGCAGCAACAGGCATCGCGAGCCAGTCGCTACCGGGAATTGACAGGGGAGCTGCAGCAGTGGCGAATTCGCCTGGGATTCACCGACCTCCAGAGCCTGCAGAGAAAACGAAATGAGGTGGAGCAACAGAGGGAGCAGTGGCAGGCGACCAGCCGAAAGCAGAAGGAAGAACTAGAACGGTCGGAAGGATCGGTGGGCGAGTGCGAAGCTCGCTGCCAGGAGTCGATCGAGCAGGTACGAGCGATTCGGGAATCGCTGTCGCAGCTGCGACAGCAGATCGTCCGACTGGAAGGAGACCGCGAACGCTACCTGGAGCGGATTGAAGAGTTGCATGCGGAACGCGAACGACTGGCAGCGCGGCTTCAAGGATTGCGACAGCGCGTCGTTTCGACTGAGGAACAGTTCGAAAAGCTGTCGCAGACGCATCAGCTTCATCAGGAGGAACTGCAGCGCGTCCGGCAGCGCGTTCAGGAGGCGGTGGAGCTGGAGGGACAGACTTCGCAGAGCGTCGCGGAACTGAAAGGGCAGCTGGAGCAATTGCGGGGCAAGGCGATCGAAGCAACCCAGGCCTGCCAGGAGCTACGATCACGCAAGAGTTCGCTCCAGCAGAAGTCACTCCTGATGGACTCCCACCTCCAGGAAATCCAGGGGAAGGCAGCGCGCCTGGCGGAATCCGCCAGACGAAGAATCGAGAAAAAGCAAGGATTGCTCGATCAACGACAGGAATGGTCGCAGCGATGGGACGAGGCAAGAAGCAGACAGGCGGAGGCCTATCAGGGGCTGCGGCAGCTGAGAGAGCGGTTGCTTGCCTACCAGGATGAGTCGGTCGATCTGCAGGGAAAAGTGCAGGGGATTCGGGAGCGATTGGCGATTCTCGAGCAGCTGGAAAGCGAGCAGGAGGGAATTGGAGTCGGAACGCGAACGCTGCTGGAACAAGCTAGGCAATCGAAAGAAGCTCCCTGGACATCGCTGCGAGGCATGGTCGCGGATTTGATTCAGACGGAAGTCCACCTGGCTCCCTTGATCGATGCCGCCTTGGGGACCGCCGCCGAAACACTCGTCTTGGAAGACGACCAGTTGATCCACGCCCTTCGTTCTGGTGCCTGCCCGATCGAGGGACGAGTCCAGTTGCTGCGATTGGACCGCCTAGCCGCCAGACGCTCCGGCGAAAAAATTCAGCTCGATGGACTGCGTGGTGTGCTGGGGCGAGCTGACCGGTTGGTCACCTGTGCCGACGACCTGCTGCCGCTGGTCCGATTTCTCCTGGGCACCACATGGCTTGTCGACTCGCTCGACACGGCGCTCGATCTGAGCCATCTTCGGGGCGCTGGCTTGCGTTTCGTAACCGCTTCGTGCGAACGAGTCGATCCGGATGGGACGCTGACTTTCCACGCGCTCAAGAACGGCCCTGGGCTCATCGTTCGAAGAAGCGAGATGCTGAATGCTCGTGCCCTGCTGGAACAGACTGATCGCATGGCGACGGAACATCAACGCAAAATCGCGCGGCTCCATGCAGAAATCACCAAAGCGGAGCAGCAGGCTCATCACTGCGATCAGCGAGCGGCGGCGGGGGAACAACGCATCGCGATGATTGAAGCCGAGATCGCAACGATCGATCAGGCGATCGATGATCATGCCAAACAGGTTGAGTCGCAGCAGGCGAAGGTCCGCCAACTGGAAATGGATAGCGGGGGGATACGCAAGGATCTGGAACGGTGCGACGAGGAATTGAGGGCTGGCGAGCAGCAGATGCATGCGATCGAAGTGAAGATCGATCTGGCGAAGGAAACATGGGAAGCTGCGTTGCGCCTGCGGGACCAACAGCACGATGCAACCACGGCACTGCGAATCGAACTGGCGAAGGAAGAGCAGCGCGCCGAAGGGGAAGGGGCGATGCTGCTGCAATGGTCCAAGGATCGTCAGGAGCGGCGGTCGGCCGTCCGTGAAAGCCTCGATGGTTGGGCCGCGCTGAAGGTTCGCGAGGAACAATTGCAGCTGGCCACTTTGGAAATCACCAGCGAACTGGCATCGCTCCATCTCAAACAACAAGAGTTGCAACAGTCCCAGTCGCAACTGGAAAGAGACTCGCAGCAGCGTCAGCAGGAACTGCTCGACGCCCGCCAGACCCTGGATCGCCTGAGGAGGCAGTGGGAGCGAAGCGAGGATCGACTGAGAGATCTCGATCAGGAAGAAGCGGTCGCAGCCCAGGCGGCTCAAGAGCTGATTCAACGCTATCGAGACGAATACCAATTCGACTTCGATGACCCAGTGAACATCCAAGAGATCGAACTCCTGAAAGACCGCCAGGAGGCCGAACGGAACATGAGCCGACTGAGGCAGGAGATCGCAGAAATTGGCTCGGTCAATATGGAGGCCCTACAGGAACTCGACTCCCTGCAGGATCGCTTCCAGACTTTACGAGGCCATCACGCCGATCTGGTAGCTGCGAAGGAATCGCTCGAAAAAGTCATTCAACGGCTCAACGAGCAATCGCGCAAGGTGTTTCTTGAAACGCTGGAGGCCATCCGGCGCAACTTCCAGGAGCTCTATCGAAAAGCTTTCGGTGGCGGCCATGCCGATTTGATTCTTGAACAAGGCGAGGATGTGCTAGAATCCGGAATCGAAATTGTTGCGACACCTCCTGGAAAAACATCGCTACACAACTCCCTGTTGAGCGGCGGGGAGAAAGCGCTGACGGCCGTCGCGCTGATCATGGCGATCTTCCAGCACCGCCCCAGCCCCTTCTGCGTGCTGGATGAAGTCGACGCTCCGTTCGATGAAGCGAACATTGGACGCTTTGTTCAAGTCCTAAAGGAATTCCTCGACTGGACCAAGTTCATTGTCGTGACCCATTCGAAGAAGACCATGACGGCCGCCAACACCCTCTACGGCGTCACGATGCAGGAAAATGGAGTGAGCGTGCAGGTCTCGGTTCGCTTCGAGGATGTCGATGACCAAGGCCGCATCCTGCCGCGTCGCGGTGGCGCTCAGCCAAAGGTGGCGTGAACCGATCGACGACACCCTTTTCGGCAGCAACCTGCAGACTTTGTCGCTGTCTAAGAACCCAGGCGATGCCTCGACGGCTACCCCTGATGTCAAATCCTAGAGGTTCATTGCCACATACGCTCCCAGACCTCCGGCAACCAAAGAGGCAAGCCAGTAGCTGAGCGTTGTTCCGGGGTTATCTCGAAAGCGCATGGTCCCATAAATAAGCGAATAGCCCGGTATCAAAGTGCAGAGCACCCCCTGCTTGCGACTTTCCCTGTAGGCCTTCGCCGTCAGAACCAGATGCGCAAATAGGTCGATCAGGGCCGCTACCAGGAATCCTACCCCCGCAAGGGTCACAAGTACCGGAAGACGCTGAACTCGTCCGATGGGAGTCCCCTCCGGCTGCATACCGATCACTCGAGCGTCGACGAGGATGACGCCTGCCGTCGCGCAGAGCACGAAACCAAGCAACGTGGCGAGAATGACCCACCAGGGGGTACCTGAGTCGAGCATCCGGTCGGCAGAAGCTTTCTCGCGGCGCATCATTTGGGCCGCTTCGTTGAGATGCTTGTTGCCGAACTCCTGCCCTGCAGAAGCCAGTTCATGCCCCTCCAGTTGCTCGTTGCTGTCGGTCCGATAGCCACAATGAATGCAAAGGACCGCCGCGCCTGGCATAGGAGCGTCGCACTTGGGACAGAAACGCCCCTTCTTCTTTGCCACCCCCGCCTCTTCCAGCAACTCGGCCAGACCTCCCGAGGCGGCCGCAGGTGCAACCGCCGCAGCAGGGATCTTGAACGCATTCCCACAAGCTGGACACTTGGCCGCCTTGCCCGCCAACTGGTCAGGAACCTGAAGTTTTTTACCGCACTTGCAAGCGACAGCGATCGGCATAGAAAAGCAACTTGAAGGAAGGAAATGCGTGCAATACCGGATGGCAACCCTCTAACGGCCAGACGCTTTCGAATGCGGCCGAACCATCCAAGGCAGTTGATCCAACTAAGATCTTCGTCGGTGGCGACCAAATTCGCAACCGCTGGATCGAGAACGACCAAGCCCCTCTGGCGACGCCCCATCAATACTCCGCCTCTGGCAACCTAGGCGATCCCGCCGATTTGGCCACCTCCCCCACAAGCCAAAAGGAAACGCGAACAACTCTGAACAGCTGGGATGAAACAACACCCAAACCCCCAGAGCTCCCAGCACCCCAACCCGCCCAACCCCACACTTGACCAGCACTCCATCAACACCAGGCAACCTCTACAACCAGCTCCCCGATACCCGGGAATTACGAAAAACCAAAAAAGCCCCCCCCTTTAGGCCACAACAACGGTGCCAGCCACCTTTTGAACAGCGACTTCTGACGGTCTGGAATCGCTGGCCGACTAGCGATAACAGGAAATCCAGGAGGCTTATGCGATTTAGGAAAAATCAATCGGTGCCACCCACCTTTTGCGCGGCAACTCTTGAAGATCTGGGGCGACTGAGAAGCCGGGAAGAAAAATCAATCGGTGCCACCCACCTTTTGCGCGGCAACTCTTGACAACCTGGGGCGACTGAGAAGCCAGGGGGGGCTAAGGCGACCTGAGAGGCCTGGGGGCTCCAGGGAAAAACCAATCGGTGCGAAAAACCATTTGGTGCCAGCCACCTTTTGCGCGGTGGCTTTTGAAGGTCTTGGGAGTTCAGGAAGAATTTCGATAATGGGGGAGGCTCCGGGATCCTCAGGATTTTCAGCCCCCCCAACAGTGCGAGCCACCTTTCGAGAGCCGGTGACAACCATCTTCTGGGTAGGGAATTGGTCCGATGCCTGTTGCCCCAACGGTCTCTTCCCTTGCTGAAAACAGAGTCCGCCAGTGTTGGATCCAGGGCGACGGGAAGGTCTCAGGGTACTGTGCCAAAATGGCACGCGGCTCTTCTGCTATCACTCCCATTCCCGTCCACCTTCCGAAGCCACTGGACCAAAATGGGCTTTCGATTCTCACTGCCAACAAATCGATCGCTTCGGCACGAACTTTGCACCCTAGAAAGGCTGTTTCGGAGACTAAATGCCTTTTTGGCATACTGGGCTGCCGGGGATCGGCGGCCAGATCGTCTTGTTTTAAGCGGTTGAGTGGATCGCAAACGTCAGGAGAAATCAGATGCCATCGGCCAACAAATCCAAGGCCAAAATCAAGTTGCAGCCTCTCGGGGATCGTTTGGTGGTTCAGCGAGAAGAGTCGCAGGAGAAGACTGCTGGTGGAATTTTGTTGCCCGATTCGGCGAAAGATCGTCCGACTCGTGGCAAGGTTGTGGCCGTTGGAGATGGCAGGCTGGCCAACAACGGGACCCGAATTGCATTGCAGGTGAAGGAAGGCGATCGCGTTCTCTTCACCAGTTACGCTGGGGAGCAGATTGAAGTCGACGGGGAAGAATACCTGCTGATGGGTGAGAGCGAGGTTTTGGCGGTGATCGGCTGAAGTAGTCGAGCATAAGGACGCTGGCCGGTTGCCGGCCCCACCCAAAAACACCTGAATCCATCAAACACTTGGAGATTTTGAGACATGGCAAAGATTATTGCATTCGATCAGGAAGCGCGGGAAGCGATTCGTCGCGGTGTCGGTAAGTTGGCCCGTGCCGTCAAGGTGACCCTTGGCCCCAAGGGGCGCAACGTCATTCTTCAGAAGAGCTTTGGTAGCCCGACTGTCACCAAGGACGGTGTGACGGTAGCGAAGGAGATCGACCTGGAAGACGTCTATGAAAACATGGGCGCCAGGATGGTCCGAGAGGTCGCCAGCAAGACTAGCGACGTCGCTGGTGACGGGACCACAACTGCAACCGTTTTGGCGGAAGCGATCTTCAACGAAGGTCTGAAGGCGGTTGTCGCTGGGGTCAACCCGATCGCGATGAAGACTGGCATCGAGCGAGCGGTATCCGACATCACGGAGAAGCTCCACAAGATGTCGATCAAGATCAAGGAAAAGGGAGAGATGGCCAACGTCGCGACGATCGCTGCCAACAACGATCGCGCCATCGGAAATCTGCTCGCCGATGCGATGGAAAAAGTTGGAAAAGACGGTGTCGTCACGGTGGACGAAGGGAAGAGTCTTCACGACGAATTGGAACTGGTCGAAGGGATGCAATTCGACCGCGGTTACCTTTCCCCCTACTTCGTCACCGACCCAGGTACGATGGAAGCTGTCCTCGAAGACGCTTACATTCTTGTCTTCGAAAAGAAAGTGTCGAACATCAAGGACCTCGTCCCAGTGCTCGAACAGGTGGTGCAGCAGAGTCGTCCGTTGCTGATCATCGCGGAAGATGTGGAAGGTGAAGCCCTGGCGACGCTGGTCATCAACCGCCTTCGCGGTACGCTCAAGATTGCTGCCGTCAAAGCGCCTGGTTACGGTGACCGTCGCAAGGCGATGATGGAGGACATTGGAATCCTCACCAATGCGACGCCGATCTTCGAAGCTCTGGGACGCAAGCTAGAGTCGCTCACTCTTGCCGACCTAGGCCGTGCAAAGAAGGTGATCATCGACAAGGACAATACGACGATCATCGAAGGCGCTGGCAAGTCTTCCGAGATCAAGGCTCGCATCGATCAGATTCGACGCGAGATCGAGAATACGACCAGCGACTACGACCGCGAAAAGCTGGAAGAACGCTTGGCGAAGCTGGCCGGTGGTGTTGCGAAGGTCAACGTCGGTGCAGCGACCGAGAGCGAAATGAAGGAGAAGAAGGCCCGCGTCGAAGACGCACTGCATGCGACCCGCGCAGCGATCGAAGAAGGGATTCTTCCCGGTGGTGGCGTGGCTCTGTTGCGAGCCAGCTCGCAGGTGAAGATCGACGAAGATGCGGCTCATGACGAAAAGGTCGGCTACAACATCGTCGTTCGTTCCTGCCGTGCTCCGCTGACGATGATCTCCAACAACGCGGGACAGGATGGCGGCATCGTCTGCGAACGAGTGCTTGAAGGAAAAGGCAACTTCGGCTACAACGCGCTGACCGACACCTACGAAGACATGGTCAAGGCTGGTGTGATCGACCCGACCAAGGTGACGCGCACCGCCCTCGCCAATGCCGCCAGCGTCTCGACGCTGCTGCTGACCAGCGATGCCCTGATCGCTGAAAAGCCGAAGGCAGAAAAGGCTAAGGCCGGTCATGGCGGCGACCACGACATGTACTGATCCGAGGGACACTCGTACCCTACGAGATTCCTCTGAGAGTTGACTGGACTTCCAGCCGCCGGTTCGCCGATCTGCGAACTGGCGGCTTTTTTCGTATCCCCGCAACCCACCCCAGCCTGCCGCTGCGAACCAATGCCACCCCTCGCAAGTGACTCGCGCTGGCATCTCGCCGATGAGACGGCTAGGATAAGCCAGTAGATTGACGCACTTTTTCCGACCGACTTTTGCAGTCAACGGAGCCATCGATGCCCCACTCGCTATCGCTGAAGACCGGTGTGCTGGCTTCGATCTTGCTGGCGTTCCCATGCCCAGCCTGCCCAGCTGAAGTGCTGGAATTGATAGGTGGAGCGAGAATCGAAGGGACTTGGAAAAATCGTTCCGACAACACTCCGCAAGAGTACCTTTTTGAAACCACCGAGGGCGTGACGCTGCGATTGAAATCCAACGAGGTCCGGCGCGTCATCCCTCTGATCGACGAAGAGCAAACCTATCTCCAGGGACTTACTCGGCTCGAAGAGACCGCGGAAGCTCATGCCAAAGTGGTCGATTGGTGTGAGGGAGTCGGACTGCGGTCACTAGGAAACGCCCATCGGGAGCGGCTCTTGGATCTCGATCCCGAGCATCGCCCCACCCGCGCCACCTTGGGTTACGTCAAAACGGAGTCCGATGGTTGGGTCCATGAGTCGGTGCATTGGGGGCGACTGGGCCTGCAGCGAAAAGGAAACAAATGGCGGTTTCCTGAGGAGATCGCCATCGAGGATGCGCAAACGCAGCAGCGAGAGGCCGAGGCAGCCGCCGGAAAAAGAATCGAGCAGGCTTTGCGAGAGATCCTCCAGGAAAACAAACGTAGCGCCGATGCATTAGCAACCCTTCGCAATCTGAACGATCCGCTTGCCGTACCCCGAATCGCTAAGATGATCGCCGAGAATCGACAAGAAGGAGGGAACCCAGCCATCCGTCGGGAGTTGGTTGACCTGCTGGGCCGCATCGGCAATGCCCCTGCCATTCGCGTTCTTTGCGAAACGGCCCTCCGGGACGAACAACGGCCCATTCGCGATAGAGCGGTCGAGATCATCCGCAACTCGGGACAAACCTGGGCTCCCGAATTCTTCATCGAGTACCTAGCCAACCGAAATCCCAAATCGGATAACCCGCTGGAGATCGATCGAGCTGCGGAAGCCCTGGCCTCCCTTCCCGATCCCCGAGCCATTCGGCCGCTGATCGATGCTCTCGTCACAGTCCACAAACAGGTATCCACCGTGGGAGCCGGAAGTAGCGCTGGCTTCAGCAATGATGGGGGAATCGGCTTTGGACAAGGCTCCAAGGAAGTCGAATTGACCTTCCAAAAAGAACACCCACAGGTCCTTTCAACACTGATGATGTATTCCGAGGGAGCCAACTACCAGTACGACGAAGATGCGTGGCGCCAATGGTATGCCGACACGCGCGCCAGGACCAACCTCACGTTGAGGCGCGATCCGTGAATCGACTTGACCGCACCGCCGTGACGCACGTTTCCAAGTGGCCGAGATGGCCCCACTCCGTATCGCTCCCCTGGAAGCTTTGCTGGACCATCGTCGCTTTTGTATTTTTCCAATTGGCAATGTCAGGGGAGCACTCCACCGCCCTCCGCGCGCAAAGCGCCGAAGCCATCTCCGCAAAGCCGTCGGAGTCTTCGGCCATCCCTTCGATCCAGGAGATAGACACGATTTCCGCCCCCCCTCTGTTAGCTCGCCCCCACGGGACACTCCGGGTCATGACCTACAACACGTCGCTCCATGGCAAGCGAGCCGGCGAATTGGTGGTGGAACTGGAGAAGGGGAGCTTGCGGTCAAAACAAATTGCGGAAGTGGTCCAGGCGGTCGATGCCGACATCGTGCTGCTCAATGAGTTCGACTACGACCCTCAACATCAAGCGGTTGAACTGTTTCAAAAGAAGTACCTGAACGTCGTGCCCGGAGGTCGGCCCTACTCCGATTGGTTCGTCGCAGCGGTCAATACAGGCGTACCCACCGGACTGGATCTGAACCGAAATCGATCCACCACCGACCCTGAGGATGCCTTCGGGTTTGGGCAATATCCCGGTCAGTATGGGATGGCGGTATTCAGTCGCTTTCCGATCCTTCGAGATCAGGTGCGGACGTTCCAGATGCTTCCATGGTCCGCGATGCCGGGCGCCATGCAACCCAAGACGGATGAGGGCAATTACTATGCGGAAAATGTCTGGCGAACCCTTCGCCTGAGTTCCAAGAGCCACTGGGATATTCCGATCCAGACGTCCCATGGAGTCATTCATCTTCTGGCATCCCACCCCACTCCGCCGGTCTTCGATGGCATCGAAGATCGAAACGGTTGCCGCAATCATGATGAGATACGTTTCTGGTGCGATTACCTTGAGGGCGGAACAGCGGCGAACTACATCGTCGATGACCAAGGCCGCAGCGGAGGGCTGGGGGAGGGCGACAGCTTCGTTCTTTGCGGCGACCTCAATGCAGATCCAGCGGATGGCGACGGCGTTCGCTCCGCCATTGAAAACCTTCTGAATCATCCCCGGCTTGCCAAAGCGGGCAGCCCCGCCAGCGAAGGAGCCAAAGCGGCGTCCGAGCAACAGCGAGGGATCAATCTGCAGCACGCAGGCGACCCGGCCCACGACACGGCTGACTTCCAGGACCGCACCAGCGGAAATTTGAGGTGCGACTACGTCCTCCCTTCCCTTCCGTGGACCGTCGTTTCGCAAGGGGTATTCTGGCCAGCATCCTCGCCCCAGACGTCTCCTTGGATCGAACGGCTGAAGGCTTCCGACCATCGCCCCGTCTGGGTCGATTTGAAATCGCCATAAGCCGACAGGTCGCTCGCCGGCCGACGCCAGTTCACAGACCTCGAAGCTGCTGTAGCCACGGCTTCATTTGCTCCAGCATTCCGACTCGGTCGATTCGTGGATCGTACCCGAAATCCCGACCGGCAGCTTGGATCGAAAAGTAATGCGGCAGCCCCAACTGAAGAGCGACGAAACGGGTCATCGGCGGCTCTTCCTTCCTGCCCGCCAAGCCATAGCACCACTCCAACATCGCGCCGACACCATAGGCGACGCGCATAGGAATCCGCCGCTGGGGCGGCGAGAGTCCCGCGGCATTGAGAATCATCGTGATCCATTCCCAGCAGGCGATCGGCGCTCCATCGGTGATGAAGTAGGGCTTGCCTCCACAGCGAGGATCCTCCGACAACAGGTTTCGCAGTGCCAGCCAATGTGCCTCCGCCGCCAAGTCGACATGAACGGTATCGATCTGTTGATTGCCTGACCCTATCTTCGCCAATCGCCCCTGCTTGCAGCGCTCGATCAGCCTTGGAATCAGATGGGGGTCCCCAGCCCCCCAGATCAAATGGGGCCGAAGCGCACAGGTCAGCAAGCCGCCGTCCCGGTTGGCCTTCAGAACCATCCGCTCGGCAATCGCCTTGGTTCGTGGGTAGTGGCAAAGCCAATGCTCTGGATAGGGAACCGATTCATCGATCCCCTCCTGCCCCCTGCCTCCGAAAGTGACCGACGGGCTGCTGGTATAGACCATCGCGCGGCATCCCGCTCGCTGGGCCGCATCCAAGACCTGCTGCGCGCCAAGAACGTTGATCGCTTCATAGTCGTCCGCTTTTCCCCAAACCCCCGCGAGAGCCGCTGTGTGAATCACCCCCGCCACGCCCTCGCAGGCTCGATCGCAAACCGACCGATCTGTGATGTCCCCCTGGATCGCTTCGACCCCAAGTCGCACCAGGTCGGGATAAGAGCCTCTGGCCAAGCCTCGCACTCGATAGCCTTCAGCGAGCAGCTTTCGGCAGATGGCAGCCCCCAGAAAGCCACCGTAGCCCGTCACCAGGATTCCCGGACGCTCCCCTGTCACCATTGACTTTTCATCCTCACCACGCTGGCTCGCCTTCGACCAAGTGCCTGCAAAGAGCCGTCCGCAGACCAAACGGATTCCGTCTCCCGCCTCCCCAGGATAACCAGGCGACGAAACGCCCCGGAGGAACAACCGGAAAAAAGAGCGGAGGAATTCAGGCTTATGGAAGGAGCATCGAAAGAGCCACGGACGGGATCTGGGGCCTATCGAGTCCATGCCCTACTGGAAACCAGTAGACCAGTCCTAGTAGGTCGGACCGTACGATTCGGCAACTGTGTGGGCTTGGGGATCGCGAAGAGGGAATAGCGCCCCAAGCACCAGGATCGCCAGACTTCCACAGTGCAACAGCCAGCAGGCGTCGTTGACTGCGACGGTGCGGACCACGGAGCATCCGACCAAAAGCAGAATGGCATAGAACAGTCGCTCGCGCCACCCCTGATCCGAAGCATCCGTTCGACCTCGAAGCGTCAAGATACCCGCGACAGAAAGCACCGGCACCAAGCAAGGGCCAATCGATTGCAGCGGTTCCAGTAGCGGCATGTTCAGGCATCCGTGCAGAGGAGAATCTATCCCAGGCGTGCTTCATGCATCGCCAATCCGGCGCGAGCGTCGATGAGAAAGTTCAGCTGCCCAAAATCACTCGACGACCGCCGGTCGACTTGTAGCGAATCCCGACGACAGGACGCAATGCCAGAGGGCAGGTTCGACAGGTCGAATTCCACATCCGCCCCCCGCGCACCCTTCACGGCATATCTAGCATTGACTAGGGTGCAGGCCAGGCTGGTTTCCAGCCGCCGTTGACTGAAACGACCTGCCCGTTGAGAAACTGCGACTCAGGGCTCAAAAGAAACTTCGCTACCCTGGCGATGTCTTCAGCGGTTCCCCAGCGCCCAAGCATCGACTCACCCCGCGCCCTCTGGTCCCAGTGTGGCGGCGCCGACTTGCCCCACAACGTCTGGATCCAACCAGGGGCGATGCAGTTGACGCGAACGTCTGGGCCCAGCGACTTGGCGAGGCTTAGGGTGAAGGCCATCACGGCCCCTTTGGTCGCTGCGAAAAACTGCCCGCTGTCCCCTTCCATGCCTGAGTCCGCTTGATCCCATCCCATCGTCAGAATCGTCGGAGTTCGCTGCGAGCAACCAGCCTGGCGACGCATCTGCTCTCCGGCCAAACGGGTGCAGAGAATCGTCGCTTGAACATCGACCCTCCAGAGCCTTTCCAACTTGGCGACAAAAGACTGCTTGGCAGCCGATCCCGTCAGAACATCCGCCCCCGCTACATGGATCCAGCCGTCCACCCGATCCTGTGCGGCAAATGCCCCCTGAACCAAGGTGTGGCAGGCAGTCGGGTCAGAGAGATCCAACATGAAGATCCGGCTTGCCGCCCCGCGCTGTGCCGCCAAGTCGGCGGTTTCACAAATCCCGGCGAAGTTGGAGCAGCCTTGCAGGCAAAGGGATGCCCCAGGTGCCGCCAATTCCAGCGCGATCGCTCGGCCGATCCCGCTGGACGCTCCCGTAACGACCCATACGGGCCCGGTGTCGGTATTCGTCGTCAATGAAACCACCCCTCGACTCGATTCCCTATCCAAACTTCCCCCTACCAGTCTAGCGGTCGCGGGAAGAATGCAATCGACGAAAAAGATCCCATCGATGAGGTCAACCAGTCAAGCCGAATGCCCAACGCCAAGTCGCTCGGATCTAGAGGGGATGCCCGTTGACGCTCTACTTCAGCTTGGTGGGAACGCAAAAGGGCCTGATTGCCAACTGGCGACAGGTTGCCAGCCGCTCCGTTGCTTCCCTCGCGTTTTCCAAGCCGAGGTTGCAGCGCTGCCGCCGCGATGCCGCAGGATTCTCTAGGGGATTCCACAAACGGACCAACCGAAAAGAACCAAACCCCCTCCCCAAAAGGGGAAATCCCGGTGGAATATCTGTCAATCTTGACCCAATCTTCGGAATCGTTATATTTTGGCAATATGCGAAACTCGGTAAGCTCGGCTAAAAGCCTCTTGTCGGGAACCTGCGTGGACCAAGAGGTTCAGGACGTTCTGGATTGATAGGTAGTCATCCGGCCAACCACGCGGGCAAATTGGCGTTGAATCGAGTGACGTAAAGGGCTTGGAGGCAGCGTACGATGGCTCGGGTCCAGGCAGGCAAATCGGTCCTGCCCAAGGCTGTTAGCCCTCGGAAATTCCAGGAAGGGTGATGATTATGTCCTCATTGAAGACGGTGTTCACGACTGGGGAAGCGGCTAAGATCTGCAAGGTCAGTCAGCAGACGATCATTCGTTGCTTTGACAACGGGACGCTGAAAGGGTTTCGGGTGCCAGGGAGCCGGTTTCGCCGAATCCCTCGCGACCACCTCTACAACTTCATGAAAGAAAATGGCATCCCGACCGATGCCTTGGAGAGCGGCAAGAAGAAGTTGCTGATCGTCGATGACGACCAGGACTTGGTGGATCTGATGTCGGATGCATTTCAGCGGGATGGCAGGTTTGAACTGCGCACCGCCAACAATGGGTTTGACGCAGGGATGCAAGTCAAGGAATTCCGTCCCGACATTGTCGTGCTGGACGTCATGCTGCCCGATCTGAACGGCAAATTGGTATGCCAGCATGTTCGAAGCGACCGAAGCCTCGATTCGGTGAAGATCCTCTGTATCTCGGGAATGGTCGAACCTTCGAAGGTGACCGAACTGAAGGAATCGGGAGCGAACGACTTCCTGCAAAAGCCGTTTACGACCGACACCCTGCTAGAACGGGTTTGTGACCTGATTGAGATCGAGCGGCCTTCAAACTGATGGGGCCATGGTGGCGTGGTCATCTTTCGGATCGTGTGCGGCGGCTACCGCTTCGATCCGCAGGATGGGCCTTTCGGACTGGATAAGCCCAGAGTGACGGGCTGCACTATTTCCCTATGCGTCCCCTTGGTAGGCGTATCGCCATCGACGACGATGGCAGGGTCGGCTCTGAAGTCCGGGATTCGGGCTCATAGGGCATCGGATGATTCCTGTTCAGGATGGCGATCGGGGAGCCTTGAAGGTGGACGATCGTGAACCAGCCTCTCCCTCGATTGCTTCACTTTGGGAGTTGGCGGCGATCCTGACTCCAGCACAGGACCCGAACGATCGAATGGGGCTGCAGGAGTCGCTGGGGCGTTGGTCAAAGCGGCATGGAATCCCCCTTCCCGAGTCATTTCCGGATACCGTCGGGAGAGAGTTCTCACGGGACGTCCGCCAGCTGCTGGATCACCTGGAGCGTGGATGGCCTATTGGTCCTGCCGCTTTTGCTGGGAAGTCGGTCGAGGAGGCCGAGCGGCGACGGGCGTTACAGCAGGCGATCGAAAACTGCCACCGCTGCCTACTCCAGGGAGCCCGGATCGAACAGTGGGTGGATGATCGAGCCGTAAGGAGTCGAAAAGAGCTATACGACCTTGCCTATGGTCTCTCGCACGAGATCAATAACCCGCTCGGGAACATCTCAGCCAGAGCCCAAGTGCTGCTTGGATCCGAGTCGGATCCGCAGCGAAAGAGATATCTGGCCACCATCGCTCAGCAGGCTCAGCGAGCCCATGAGATGCTGGCCGAATTGATGTATTGCGTGCAGCCACCGCCGTTGACGACGCATCGGATCGACCTAGCGAAGTGGCTGGCGAGTCTTCGAGAGAGGCTCGAGTCGCTTTGCCAGGGATATCGGATGAGACTGGAGTTGCCTTCGGCATCCGGCCCTCTCTGGACTCTCCTGGACTCAGCCGCCATGGAGGAAGTCGTTCGCTGCGCGGTGAAGAACGCTTGCGAGGCGAGTCGGCCTGGGGATCCGATTTCGATTCAGCTGGAGATTCGTAGGCGATCGGAGGGTTGGTGGGGCGTCGTCTCCGTTCGGGATCATGGGATTGGCCTAAAAGCTGGGGAGGCGGACCGGGCTTGGAATTTGTACTATAGTGGCAGGGATTCAGGACGCGGACTTGGCCTGGGATTGGCCAGGATCGACCGACTGATGGCGGCTCACGGAGGTTGGGCCGAGTGGAATCCATCGGGTCAGGTGGGATGTTGCCTAGACCTCTATTTGCCGCATGATGGGCCTCCATAAAGGAATCGCGATCAATGGGATCTGTTGGCAACGATCTTGGTTTCCTTTCGGTGTTGCCGTCCCTGACTGCGATTGCATTGGCGATTGCCACCCACCGCGTGCTCCCAAGCCTATTGGCGGGGATCGGCATCGCCGTCTGGCTGCTTCCTTCGGCCCCTGGTTCCTATCTGGCCACTCACCCCGACGCCACGGGGCTCAGCTATGCCTGGGGGGCCTGTCGCGACTGGGTGGTATCGATGGTGGGCAGCCACCTTTGGCCGAACCTAAATGACTCCCAATGGGACCGCTCGCAGACCATTCCTCTGGTTCTTGGCGACCATGCCAAGGTTTTTCTCTTCACGATTTTTCTCGGCGCCCAGGTCGCACTGATCCATCGCATGGGAGGCATGCTGGCGATCGTACGTTCGCTGGCCCCGTTGGCCAGATCCCGTCGTCGAGGGCAGGCGCTGACTTGGTTGCTGGGTTTGATCATTTTCATCGACGACTACGCCAACACATTGCTACTGGGATCTTCCATGCGACCGCTGACCGACCGTCTGCGCATTTCTCGGGAGAAACTCAGCTTCATCGTCGACAGCACCGCGGCGCCCGTGTCGGGACTGGCCTTGGTGAGCACCTGGGTGGCGACCGAGCTGTCGCTGATCGAAAAAGGGTTTGCGGATGCGGGTATGCCATTGGGGACCGAGACCTTTGCCATCCTGGTTGCCACGATCCCGTTCCGCTTCTACATCCTTTTCATGCTCGCCTTCGTCTGGATGGTGGCATGGTCTGGTAAAGACTTCGGTCCCATGCTGAAAGCGGAACAATCGATGTGGCGAAATGGGGTCGATGAAAAGCTGCATGGTGTGACAAGAGATGCAAGCGAGCGGGATGCGACCAATGGACGTTGGTGGTTCGCGGTGGTCCCGATCTTGGTCACGGTGGGATGGGTGTGCTACTGGCTGTGGAAGACCGGTGCGGAAGCTGTCGCGGCGGGGAACCTCGACACTGGGTCCGGATGGCTGCGGCAGGTAGCGCTGATCATCGGCAATGGAAACTCCTACGATGCTCTGATGATCGGATCCTTGCTTGGCCTACTGGTGGCCGCGGCCATCGCTGCCTGGCGGGGCTCGGTGGCACCTACCGCAATCGGGAAGGCGATTCTGGATGGAACGCTCCATGTCGCCCCCGCACTGGCGATCCTCTGGCTTTCCTGGACGCTTAGTCACTTGTCGGGGGAAGAGCATCTGGCGACGGGCAATTACCTGGCGTCGCTGCTGGACAATCGCCTTCCCCTGTGGGCCTATCCGACGCTGATCTTCCTCCTGGGAGCTGCCGTTTCGTTCGCCACGGGCACCAGTTGGGGGACGATGGGGATCCTGTTTCCGATCGCCATTCCCTTAGTGGTTCAGGCGCTCAAGGCCTCCCAAGGCTCAGTCGATCCATACGACCCGATCATGATTTCTTCGTTGGGCGCCGTGCTTGCGGGAGCCATCTTCGGTGATCATTGCTCCCCGATCTCCGACACGACGATCCTTTCCTCTCGCTCCAGTCAGTGCCATCACATGGAACATGTTCGGACGCAGATGCCATACGCACTCCTGAGCGCCGCGGTCGCGGTGCTTTGTGGGACCCTCCCTTGTGCCCTAGGAGTTCCCGCATCCGTCTGCTTGGTGGCTGGCCTAGCGGTGCTTTTCTTTTTTCTTCATGCATTCGGCGGTCGAGCCGAGGATCCGGCGATGGCCGACAAGCCATCGATCGGGACTTGAAGCGGCCAGACGATCCTATTTGGCGTCGAGGACGAACGGGTGTGCGGTATCGCCGGTTGGTTCCAATATCGAGATCTGGGATGGCGAGCCGATGCGGAGCGTGCAAGGCGGATGGCCGACCGGCTCTGGCATCGCGGTCCCGATGCGGGAGGCGTGCTGCTGGATCGATCCACGGGACTGATCCACCGACGGCTATCGATCCTCGACTTGCGGCCCGAGGGGGATCAGCCGATGGTCGACCCCGACAGCGGGTGGGCGATCGTCTACAACGGCGAAGTCTACAACCATCGCGAACTTCGCAGCGAACTGGAAGCGATGGGGAGGTCGTTTCGCACTCGAACCGATACCGAAGTGGTGCTGAAAGCATTCCAGCAATGGGGAGTCGATTGCTTGGATCGCCTGGATGGCATGTTCGCGATGGCGATCTGGTCGTCCCGCGACCGCCAGCTCTGGCTGGCTAGAGACGGTCTGGGAATCAAGCCGCTTTACTATCAGGATTGCGGTGGCCTGCTTTCGTTCGCATCCGAGGCAGGGGCGCTGCTAGCCGTCGACTCCCGCCCGCCCCAACCCGACCTGGAGGCGATCACTGAAACTCTGGTGCTGGGTTATCCAGCGGCGCCAAGGAGCGGCTTTCTTGGGATCCACCAATTGCGTCCAGGAAGCTGGATCTCGATCACTCCCGAGAAGCAGGAGGTGCAAAGTTGGTACCAGCTCCCCTATCCCGATGAACCACCCAGGACCACCAGGCAAGAAGCGTGCATCCGCCTGGAAGACGCCTTGCAGCGATCGGTCCGCGATCAGTTCGTCGCGGATGTCCCCGTGGGTGCATTTCTCAGCGGTGGACTCGATTCGACAGCCATCGTTCGCGCGGTGTCGATGGCTGGTAAAACGATGTCGACCCATTGCATCGGAATGCGAGAAGAGTCGTTTGGGGAACAGCAGGAAGCGATCCGCGTCGCCGATCGTTACGGAACGAAGCACCAAACCCACTGGCTGGAATCGCCCAATTGGCAGGCATGGGAACAGGCCTCCGCCAGCAGCGACACCCCCTTGCTCGATAACTCCCTGCTGCCATTCTGGGAGCTGTGCGATAACGCCCGTTCGAATGGCAAAGTTTTTCTTTCCGGTGACGGGGCTGACGAGCTTCTGGGTGGCTACGAAACCTATGATGCCACGCAAATGGCTTCTTGGTGGCGACGGACTCCTGGGCGACGGATCCGCTCCCTTCCAGGTCGATGGCTGAAGCGACTGCCTGGCGGGAACCGGAAGTACAGCTTGGCTCTGAAGCTGGAGCGATTCTTGGATGGAGCTGGTCAGCAGTGGCCTTTGGACCATGCCAGCTGGCGCATGCTGATCTCCCCTGATGCCCTTGCGACGATCGGCACCACCAAGACCAAACAAATCCTTGCAGCGTCCGACCCACGACAACGCTACGCCGAGTCGCTCCACACTGCCCCCCCATGGCTCGACCGACTAGGACTATCGCTCCACCTCGATCTCACCTTTCATCTGCCTAACGATATGCTGGTCAAGGTGGATCGCGCCAGCATGGACCATGGACTAGAGGTGCGGGTTCCATTCCTTGGCCGCGAAGTCGTGGAAGCGTCTTTGGCGATCCCTTCCGCAGCGAAACGATCTTGGGGGATTGGAAAAAAACCACTGCGAGACCTTCTTGCCAAGGACTTTCCACGATCTTGGGTCGATCGCAAGAAGTCGGGTTTCCTGATTCCAGTATCCGCTTGGCTGCGAGGTCCTTGGACAGAAGCCCTCGCGGATCGCGTCGACGAAAGATTCTGCCAGAGCACGGGGCTATTAGAATGGAGGCAACTGAAGCGATGGCAGGAGGAGCATCGAAGAGGAATCATCGATCACGGCTACCGGCTCTTTGCCCTGCTCAGCCTGTCTCAGTGGTGGCATCGATGGTTCCAATCGGATGACTGGCAAGTCCGTCGAAACCCCGCCGCTGCCCCCGATCTGAGGTGGCAGCAGTGGAATACGCCCTAACGGTTGGAAAGTTATCTATGCATTCGATCCAACCATCAGTTGCCGAGCGGGGGATGCCGTGGAGCAAAAGTATTTTGCTTTATGTCGGTCTTGCGACCAGCTTCCTGATTCTCTCGGGACTCAGCGGGCGCATGGAGACACAGATTGAAATCGACACCAAGAGCTACCTTGAGGCTCCGACATCTTCCCTGAAGCTGATGCTGCAAGATTTCAGAACTCCGGGCTATCCGCTGTTCCTGGACCTCATGGAGTCGCTTGGATCTCTGGACTGGGTTCCCTGGATTCATGGCGCGATCTGGCTAGCGGCCGTTGGATGCCTGCTGGCAACCATGAACCTCTGGGGGATCGATCGGTATGCACTCCTCGCTGTGGCGATCGCACTGGGAAATCATCCGTTTCTCCACTTCTGGTCCCGCGTGGTCATCAGTGACACGCTGGCGATGTCGACGGCATTGATGGCGACAGCAGCGATGATGGAATCGCTACGACGTAGGCAATCGGGCTGGACGGGGGGGTGGTTATGGACGGTAGCGTGCCTGACCTCGATGACGATTCTGATCCGGCCTGCCTTTCTTTTTCTGCTGGTGCTGTGGCCTTTGGGGATGGCATGGTGGCGCTGGACGAATGATCGAGAGCCACTTCGCCGGGCGGTAGGAGATGCCTTCAAACTAGCGGCATTATGCTGGAGCCCTCTCCTGCTTTACAGCCTGATGCGATGGATAGTCGTGGGCCATTTTGGCCTAGTCTCCTTTGGCGGCTACAACGTCATCGGCATCGCCGGCCAGTTCATGGAGGAGAAAGATCTGCAGCATCTTCCCGCTGAATTGCAGGCGACTGCCAAAGAAATTCTGGTCCAGAGGGATCGCCATCCCATGTTCCTTCGGAACCATGACGATCGTTTTTCACAGATGATGGAACGATACAATCCAATGATCTGGGAAGCTACATTCCCCATTTATCAGAACAAACAGATCAGTCGCCTCGCCTCCAACCAACAACTGACGACCCTGTCTCAGGCCTTGATTCGAAGGCATTGGCGAGACTACCTTTGGTGGCTGGCGTTCAACGCTCGCCATGGGATTCGTGGGACGACGATGCAGGTGGGTGCCAACCCAGGAATCCGCCTGCTATTGACGCTGGGTATCGTCCTGATTGCTTGGAGGTCGTTGCCAACCTCTCTCTCCGATCGATTCCCGCCGGGAGACGCTTCTTCGGGACTCCGGTACCAACCGTCTTCGACGGGACTGCGTTTGCTTTTCTGGATCTCCTTGGGGATGCTTCTTGGAAATATCCTGCTGGTCATCCTGGTTGAACCAACGATTGAACGCTACATGGCCGTATCCTCCGTGCTACCATCTGCCTGGCTGGCGGTTGCAATTCAGCGATTTCTCCTGGACATGACCCCTCTTCGGCCCACCGAACCACCCCAAGAGAACTCGCCCAAAACCTCCTGACAGAGTGTTACCGATCAAGACGCCTGGGCGGCAGCCCTTGCGAGCAGGACGATTTGGAACACAATGGCTCCTTTCCGGCCGAAAGAGGATTCGGTCGCGCCATTCTCGGTGCATGGGGGCATCGAGGATTCCTTGGAAAACCTGTTCTTGAAAGGTTCGGAACGATGCAGAAGACTCTTGTGCTACTGAAGCCTGATTGCGTGCAGCGCCGTCTGATGGGCGAAGTGATTGGTCGATTTGAAAACAAGGGGCTGAATATCGTCGGCATGAAGATGCTGCGAGTCAGTCCGGCGTTGGCCAAGCAGCATTATGCTGAACATGTCAGCAAACCGTTTTACCCCGGCCTGGAAGCCTTCATCACCTCGGCCCCGATCGTCGCTTTGGCAGTGGAAGGATTGGAAGCCATTCGAGTGGTCCGTGATATGCTGGGAGCCACCAGCGGCCTCAAGGCAGCCCCCGGAACCATTCGCGGCGACTACAGCAGCTCGCGCCAGATGAACCTGGTCCATGCTTCCGATAGCGAAGAATCAGCCGACCGCGAATTGGCTCTCTACTTCGGTGCCTCCGAACTATGCGACTACACGCCGACGCTGGTCGAGAGCTTCCGTGCACCGGATGAAGCCTGATCTCCTGAGGAATCCTCTTTGGGGCTGACCCGGCGCAGGATCGCGGTCAGCCCCAAATGGCTCTCAACCTTCCGGTGAGCCGAAGCTTCTTTTGGGCACGCAGCGAATCGGAAGGTCGACAGAGGCTCGAAAACCTAGATCCTGGGTCCCTTGCCCTGCGTCCGCCTCCAGATGCAACTCCCGATCGCCCGCCTCATCGCAACGCAGCTCCAGAATCTTCCACTCATACAGCGCACCGGACAACTTCGCCGTGGAAAGCAGGTTCTCCTGAATTCCGATCGATGCCCAAGTCGCAGCCTGTCGATCTGGCTG
>JBILTR010000018.1:0-120510 GCA_044371425.1 Pirellulaceae bacterium
GATTGGTTCGCTACGTCAGGAGGAGCGGGCGACCTGAGCCTCTAGCTCGTCGTCTCGAACGCTCGCCGCCCCATCCCGATCCCCTGCAGCAGTCATTCCGCCAGGGTGTACTTGGGCGTGCGCATACCTAGTAACCATAGTACACCGCAACATGGCACGCACCGTACCAGCAGGCATTTTCCAAGAGAAAGCGAATGTATGTCAATGATGCGGGGTGCGTCCGCTGGCGACGAAGACACTAAACGCATGACCATCTCCTGAAAATCTCGTGGAAATTGAGTAACCGTCGTTACGTAGCAGTCGCGTGCCCGAACTACGGACTCACTGAACAGGGCTTTTTAGTGCTGTTGGTTCATCGCAACCTTTTTCCTGTGGATTTTGGCAGTCTCCTGAGTCGGGGAACCCCGTGTCCCAGATCACCGACCATCGCAGCTTGTAGCTGTTCTGCTGCAGTTTCAGAAGGGACTTTCTGTTACAGGAAGGAAAGAAGCAATCATGCGCATCCGAAAAGCCGCTGCCGACTTGAAAGCTTCCACAAGGAAATTAGTGCATGGTGCACTAGAAGCATTCTATGCGGTTGCTTTTATTATCATGCTTTCTACAAGAATTTTCTTTGAAGAGGTCGCTAAAGATCGCACTGCGCAATACTTGTTGTGGATTTATATAGCTACTCTCTTGTTGAGGTACATCTAAAATTTCAGCGCACATTTAATTGCTGAGATCTAAATGATTTCTATCTCTAAGCCAAGCATCTACAAAAAGGAGGTTGGTTTCAGGAATAATGTCGCATGTCGATCAACGCCTGGGAGAATGCAAACAAACGAGGTTTCGTTGTAAGCGACATCCAGCGATCCTGTGGGTTAAAAGCTCTGCACTGCTAAACGATCTTGCAACTCTCGAATTTCGGCAAAGTTCAAGGGTACGGAGCGGTCCGTCCGGTCGCGTTCCGGGTCCGATGCAATCTGGGGCAATCTTTCCCAGGGCGTTCCCCCATAATGTTATAGTGATTCATTGACCATAATCAACACGCCTCCATGGCACCCACCCTGTATGGGCATCAACTATCGCGCGGGACGCAGCAAGATTGCCAATCTGGACCTATCATCCCATTGAAGATGTAGGGATTTCGGCGAAGCGACGCGGTCTAGTGATTTTCTTTCAGGAATCTGTTACAGCAAGCAACGAACCGCTAATCGGAACTCAACAACGCGCTAAGAAGCTTGCCGAGTTGTTTGGGAGCCATCATAGGCACCCAAAAATTGGCGAAAATCGCCTGCCACATCCTTCGTAGGGTCCTCTAAGTACCAATTCCGAATATTCTCCGCATGATGACCCCATGTTACACGCCGCTGTCTCCAAAGGGTAAAGCTTCTAGGTCCTACCCTTCCATTGGAGCCGATAGCGTCTACCTCCTGCCGTGGCCAGCACATGGGCATACGTCCGCTCCATTTTCTCACTGCGCATTTGCTGTAGCGTGCTGTCCTTTTCCCTTCTGGCTCGACTGCGATTGTTGACCACCGCAATCCTCTGTTCGCAGCCAGATTTACTCAAGTTCCCTCATCTGGAATTTTCGGTTTGGGAATATAGGTCCGTTAGTTCGTTTTGTCGGATGGGGTGTTCAAGATCTTTTTCGAATGATATCTTTTATCTTTCGCGAATCCCTGGATTTCATTGTCACTTTTCGGCCGAGTGCAGATAAGTCTGAGTTTGGTGGAGGCTGTCTTCCGTCGACGCTGGAGCCTGCTTGTCGTCCGACACCTCTTCGGCTTTAAGCACTATACCCGAATCCAGGTTCAGCACATGCTCGGCCTTGTGGGCCAAGTAGGTTGGTCCATCCTTCATCCTGGCGATCTTGGATTCTGGGTCGGTGGGAATCTTCCAATCTGTGTTGGATATAGTCTTTTCCTTGCGCTGCTTCTCGAAGCGCCGTAACTCTTCGTCAGTAGGTTTTTTTCCATCTGGGAGGAGGCCCTCGGATCGCATCAGGCTGATCACATAGGCTTTCCGTTCTTCGCCTGAATCGCTTCGAAGGTGTTCTCCATCGCCGCATCAACCTTGACCGTTTTGGAGTCGATAGCGACCACTACCCGAATCTGGTAAGCTCGCAACGAGATAATGCTTGCAGGCGACGGGAGACTCTTTACAGACCATGAATAAGCCGTTCGGAATCGGAGCGGGACTCTTGATCGCGATGGTGACTCTGGTCATCCGCATTCCGTACTTGGCGGCGATCGTTTTCTCGTGGGGGATCGTGCCACTGCTCTTTCCGGTGATCGGGGAAGTGGTCGGCTACTACGGTATCCGAAAGATCATCCAGACCTGGCGCTGGCCGGATGAACCAAAGGCCATCACCTACGCCGCCAAGTGGATCGCTATCCTGACGCAACTTCTCTCGGCTCTCGCTATCACACTAATCTGCCTTGGGCTCTATTTCACTTTCTTCCCACTGCTGATCATTCCTCCAACCTCGATCGGGGCCTTTTTTACTACCCGTCTGCTGTTTAGGTCTTTGAGGCAACCGCAGATGCTTTAAGAAGAGAGTTCGTGTGAGCTAGTCTCGAGCGACTGGCTATAGCAGTCTCTGAGGAATCGTTGCGTGGCAGAAAGGTCCGCTCGCTCGCTGATCCAATGATCTGCTGTCCTTTGGGGGGCTTAAAAGTGTTGGAGGGTCCGATCGACAACTAACGCTGAAAGGCGCGAGCGGTGATGGAGATGCGGCGACCGGTGGCTTTGGTGGTTTTGACGATCTCGTGCATCCAGCTCTGGTTGGTTGCAAAGGGCATCACAATCACACTGCCGCTAGCTACGGGGAAGTCGATGGTTCCCTGCCCTTGGAAAGGACGGACCCTGAAGGTGCGGGTTTCGCCAAGCGAAATGGTGACGATCGGTGCGTCTGGGTCGAGGTTCTTGGTGCTGTCTCGGTGCTTGCCGATGTAATGGCCCAGCTGTCCGTCATACCAGTTCAAAAGGAGTCCGTTTAGCTTGGGATGGATGATCTGCACCCAGGCCAAGTAGGGCTCCAGGATCGCTGGTACAGGAAGAGCCGTATTGGTCTGACCGCTGTAGAGGTAGTCTTTTCCGTACGCTTGCTGCCAGCGGGGGGTGGGAACCAGTTTTCCATGGATCAGGATCTTGGTGTACTCACCTGGATGCATGCTCCAGAGCGATTCGAATTGGTCGCTGGATGGGATAAGACTTGGTGGCAGCCGTCCTACAAGGAGGTGGTGATCGGGGCCGAGCGGATGACGCTCCAGGGGAGGCTTATCTCCAGGTGTATTCGATTCGTTGGACATCGATAGGGTCTCTCTATTGCCTTCCTTTCCATCAGGTAGATTCCTCTGCATTTTCGCCAGTGCTAGGGTGAAAGGCTATGGCTTGGATTTTTCGAGGCATGGCTCGGGGGTAAAGCGAATGGGAGTGAATGTTTCTCCGGAGAGTGAAAAGGGGGGGAAGTGGATAGGGCTTCGGCGCAAGTCCGGTGGCTGCCGCCACCGGCAAGTGAAATGTCGGCCCTACGGGCCTGAAAAGAGCCATTGCGACCGGTGGGTTCAATCAAAGCCGACATCCTTCTTGGCTCCGCACGGGCGGGACGCCCGTGCCAAGATGTGGGTCTCGTAAACGACTCTCCGTTTACCCAAATCACCAGCCCCGGAGGGGCGGTATTACACCTGCCGGGGCCGCGAGGCCCCAGGGTTCGAAGGAGAAAAACTCCCTTCTGTCCCCACCGGTATTTCGATGTCGGCCCTTCGGCCTTCGATTGCAATGCCATGAATCTCGACGGGCAGACAGCCAATCCAAACCGATCTGAATTCGAGAAGCTGTCGCCGCTTCCGCTACCAACCCCCACTCTCTCCCTTGGAACTGAAAATGGCGAAGATCGCCCGTCTTGCGACTCGAATTCTCGTTTGGAATCGTTAGGCCCAAGGATGTATGATTCGTGGACTATCTGCTGGAAAGGGAGAACTGGTATGCCAGACGAAATTAGCCTGATGGTCACCCCCGAGGGATTGACCGCATTGGCCGGTATGGGATTGGCACCCAAGAGTCAGTCACGTTTGGACGAACTGCTGGCGAAGAATGTCGAGAACAAGCTTTCTGCCGAAGAAACCAAGGAACTAGACCAACTGCTGATGCAAGTCGATGAACTGAATATCCTGAAAGCTCGCGCGGCGGCAACTCTGCATCGAATGAAGAGTTAGGGGTTGCCTTGAGCGTCTACATTGCTGCCGAGCTCAGGCGACATGTTCGTGCACACTTCTTTCAAAGGTGCCCCTAGTACCAGTCGAGCGAAGCGCTGACGGTTGTTACCTTTGAAGGAACAAATCTAGCCGCTGTCGGTTGGCGGCCAAACAACCTTCGAAAACCTCTGCCTTGCTTGCCCTTCCTGCAATCGCCACAAAGCCAATCGAGTCTTCGGAGTCACCGATGAAGGGACCCCAGGCACGGCTGTTCCACCCTCATCGCGATCGCTGGCTCGATCACTTTGATTGGTCTGTCAACAGCATCTTGATTGTTGGGCTAACAGACATCGGTATCGCCACAGTCAACTCGCTTCGTATGAATCGACCCCTTCTGGTCGAGGTGCGTTCGCTTTGGGTTACCCTTGGCAAGCACCCACCGAATTGAGCAAATGGAGCTTGCTAGGTTGATCGGCACTGCAATCTATGAATCGACCCCTCTCCCTAGCCCTCTCCCCCATCGCTACGCGACGGGGGAGAGGGGAAAGAAGAGGGAGGTTGATTGGCGAGCTAGAAACCGGTGGCTGTCGCCACCGGCATGGGAAGTGTCGGCCCTACGGGCCTGAAGAGCGCTTGCGGAACAAGATCTGGTTCTGGTGTGTTTGCGGTCAGATCTTCACGGCAAATTCGCTTCAACTTGATCACCGGTCAGCTACCCCATGATGACTTGCCTGCGCCGACCGCTACACACACCCTACAAGAGTCCCGTAGGGTGTGTGAGCCGATCGCATGGCTCGATTGACGAGATGACTTCACCAGGGGTCCGATTATGAAACATCGGCATGACTCCATCATCGCGATCGCGAACACACCAGAACCAATCGCGGAAGGGAGAACACAGACCCCTCTCCCTACCTCTCCCCCATCACTGCGAGACAGGGGAGAGGGGCAAGAGAAAGGAGGTTGATTGGTGAGTTAGAAACCGGTGGCTGTCGCCACCGGCAGGGGAAGTGTCAGCCCTACGGGCCTGAAGAGCGCTTGCGGAACAAGGTCTGTTTCTGGTGTGTTTGCGGTCAGATCTTCAAGGCAAATTCGCTTCATCTTGATCACCGGTCAGCTACCCCATGATGACTCGCCTGCGCCGACCGCTACACACACCCTACAAAAGTTCCGTAGGGTGTGTGAGCCGATCGCATGGCTCGTTGGACGAGATGACTTCACCAGGGGTCCGGTGATGAAACATCGGCATGACTCCATCGTCGCGATCGCGAACACGCGAGAACCAGTCCCCCTTTGCCGCAAGTACCAGTGCATCCCGTCTCACTAAACGCAAGGTGCTGCTCAAACCAACTGTCCAATTACGCGGGTGATGTGGCACAGTTGCTGGTCACCGAGGGGATGGTCGGGCATCGATAGTCGGACCATGCCCCCGTCATAGCCAGTCAGCGCTACCCCAAGCTCCGATGCTCGCTGCCTCAACCATTCGCCTCGCCAGGCTCGACGCCCCTTCCGCTCCGACGGCTTTAGTAGCAGAACACCACTGCGAAGCGGTCGGTCAGGCACCCTCGCCTCCCAGCCCGCTGACAATATCCCAGGGAGCAGCCGATCGGCATTCCGCTGTCTCACCGTAAGCCTTCTCTGACGCTCCCCAGCCCGAACGGCATCCCTCAAGGCCCCGGCCACACCAAAGAGATTCGATAGGCTCACTGTCTCGCCCGCTCTCCTCCGCCGCCCTCGCTGAAAATCCTCTACGAACTGTAGCAGTGGATCTGTTGCTAGTGGGTCCTCCGCCTCCAACAGCTCGTCTCTTACCGCTGCCTCCAGAGGGCCCCTGGTCTCCTCGCGTCCAAACAGCGCAAGCCCCAGCGGGTAATAGGCACCCAGCCACTTGTGGCAACCTGCCAGATAAAAGTCCGCCACGCCAGCTTGAACATCCGCTCCAACATGACAGTAATCTTGCGCCCCATCGACCACGACGAATCGGCAATGCTCCCTCACTCTTTCCACCACACGTGTGATCGGTAGCCGCCCCCCGAGCGAACTGACGGAGGTAAGGAACATCCCGTCGCAGTCGTATCGAAAAAAGCAATCGATCAGCCGCTCGGCAATCGCATCCTCCGACTCCTGCCGAAGAAGCACCTGATCTGCCAGATGTAGCGTCACCGAATCCTTTCCCTGCCGATGACACTCGCTATGAAAGATCTGGCGATAGGGCGGCCAAGTCAGGTCGGTCGTCAGTACCATCCGGCATCGCTGCCAAAGCTGCCGAGCTGCAAACTGCATCAGCACAGCCGATCGCGATGAAACCACCACCGGCAAATCGTCCTCCAGCCCCGCCTGCTGCCGTAGCGATTCTTTGAAGCTTGCAATCCCTTCCCAAGGCTCAAGCCCCGGATACAAACCATCGAGTAAGCCTCTTGATGCCTCATAGCCCTCCCGCAGCAACCTCTCCACCGGCACCGAGGCTCCCATGGAGCCCACCAACCGAGCGAAGTCCTGATGGGCTGCCTGAGCCCCTGGAGTCATCTGGCCCATGCGCGCAGTATCGAAGTACAGCATGGTTATCCACCAAGCCTTTCAGAAACAAATAGGGGATGCACAGCTCAATCCACCAGGCTGCTTCCCATTGAGACCATTACGCAGAGATACTCAGCGGTGGACTGGAACACGGCATCGCGGCGTCTCATGCAAATCTAGCAACTGGGTGCCAAGCTACCGACTAGCGACTCATCAGATCGCTTCAGTGAATCGTTCACTGTTTGCCTGAAACGACTCGCTGCCTGGAGCCTAGGATTAGCGATCCAATGCTATGCACTAGGTCGCGCGAGGCAATCGATTCAAAACAAGGAGATCGAAAAAAGTTCCAGCCTCTCCCATCGTGCTCTTGCGAGCTCGATCTCACGCGGGTCGAAACTGAGTGTGAAGTGCAAGGTCCGACATCGATCATCCAAAAACTGCTCACCGACTGCGGTATCGCCATAGATACCAAAGTCTCCAATCAGATGGCTCTCCGACTCAAGTTCCGACTCCAATACCCATCGCACTTCGATGCCATGAGCGGCTTGTTCGAGGATCCAGTCGTGGATGGGCTGCCTAGGCCTCCGCTGCCCATCCAGAAGCAGCGCATCGGGGAGGATAAAGATCCTCTCGATGCGCATGCCGCGGCCAAGCGCCAGGTAATTGATCTCCATGCTTTGCAGACCCGGGGTATCCTGCCAGTAGGCATCGCTTCGGACCCAGGCGACTGACCGATAGCTGGCCAGCCGATGATGGAGCAGCAGTTGCTCGTAGACCAGCCGCCAAGTTTCGGTGCGAGTGAACTGAATGCGGCCGGCAGTAAGCGATTGGAGTTCCTGGTTCACGGAGGCGAGTTTCAGGGCAGCGATCTCTTCCAGGATGGGATGTTCGAAGTGGACCAGTTGCGTGAAGGCTCTTCGGATCGCAAGGAATTCGGCGTAGAGTCGACTTCGTTTGGCGATAGCGGTCGGTATCTCGAGCGATTCGAGGAGGTCTTTCTGCTGAAGCTCTAGTTCTTTTTGCCTCGTCTGCGAGTCAACCAAGAGTCCTGCGACGCAGCCGACCAGGCCGCTCGAGAAGCCGATTTGAATCTCTAGCGACCCGAAGGCCGCGACCAGTCCCGAAGCGATCGCCCCAACAGTCACCACCGCCACCGACTTCCACCACCGCATCACACATCGACCAAAACTCATAGACCTCCGAAACGGTAACCACTATCAAGCTGATGCGATGACAGTCCCTCCGCACCAAAACAAATCCCCTCGGAAGACTATCTCACGCAGGGGGAAAGCTTGTAAAGCAAACGCATGACACAGCCGGAAAGCCGACTGCCCCTGCCTTCAACCTAATAAATCCTTTACCGACCTCCCACCATCGGATGGCGACAATATGTCTTGAATGCCCGTACTTGGAAGCTACCGGACCTCATCCACAGGGAAGCCTGCGAACTCTGTATACTAAAGGATCGCGGTTGACGAACACTGGCAGTCGCTCGTTGAATCAAGACTTCCCGAGGATCGAATCGCGCCTAAGCCTTCCAAACTCTCGTCGTTTTGCTTTTCTATGCCCGAATCATGCTGCTCCCCAAGTTGTCGGAACTTGACCCAGAAGAATCGACCGACGGCTCCACTGAAGCCCTGGGTTTGGATGCCATCGCGGACGAATTGGCATCACTACTGGTCCCAGGGATCCGCGAACGTCACCAGCATCCTAGATTCCTCACCTCGATCGCCATATCGCTTTACCTCAGCGGGTTCTTTCCTGATCAGGAATATGCCTCTGACCAAGTCAGCGAACCTTGGCAGGTATTTGAATGGCATGTCGTCGAGGGATTGGTTCGCATCTCCGATGACCGCCGGAGCTTGTCGGGGCTCCCTGGGGCTTCGAAGGTTCGCCAGGCCATCGAAAGCCATCTAACCCTCAATGCCCGCCGTTACCTGAAGTCACCGGCAAATAACGGTTTCCACGGAGTCTATCGGGGCCTTGCCAGAGAACTAGCAGTGGAGGAAGCAAACCAGCTTGGACTGGTGGGCATATCGCTGCTTCAGACTTGGGAGGCCGAGCAACAACTCGAAGGCTTCTACGCAGGTGACAGCGGACCAGGCTACATCCGTCGCCAGCAATTGCTCGATGCGATCGCCGATGGACTCAAAACTGCATCCGTCTCTCGGAAGCCAACTTGGCAGGGATGGAATTTCTATCACGATCACCTCCACCCGCAAGCGATTGGAAGGCAAGAAGCGAAAATAATACAAACTGCAATCCGAAGCGATACTGTTGGATTTCGCGCTGAAGTCTATGACTTTGTGAGCAGCAAAAAAGGGGACGAACTTTTTGATTCATCGAGTGGCCGGTCGCAATTAGAAAAGGCATTTCATCAGCGATTAGCGATCGATGGATCTTTCGCAATAAGACCACTGCTTCGCGCGATCGCAGCCTACGAGTCATTCAGCCGAACCCTCTACAACGGTTTTCATGCATGCATCCGACATCTTGCAGCCAGTAGCACGGCAACCTCTGGCTTTCAGCTCGCTTCGCTCGACGAGGTCGTATTCGCGGCTAAGAATCTCCCATCTTCGTATCAGCGTTGCCTCGATCTTTTGGAGCCTTACCGACTGGGAGTGCGATTCGGTGATTCGTTCCAGCATTTTTCCCTAGATCAGTCGCCAAAAGATTGGCTCCGTACCTTGATCGACCATCACAAAGAGACGCAGGACCGGAAGCTTCCAGTCTCCAAGTCCTATTGGTTCGACGAAATCTACAGCGATTCCTATCTGATCCGTGCTCCATACCGCGAGATGACCAAAAGCACTGATGACAATCACGATGGATACGTCCACCCCTATCGCTCCCGGGCGCTCTGGCGATTCTCAAAAGCCTTGAAGGGAGGGCGATGATTATGCCACGCCGCCGAAGCGAACCCAAATCTCCTGGCTATGCCAAAATACTCGATGCCTGGACCGCTCCCCCTCGCGCCGAAGCCCCAATCGGTTGCATTGTAACCAGCTACACGTTCGAGGCTCCCTTTTTCGAAGACCAATGCCTCAGCCGTTTTCTCCAGATGCATACCGACCAAAGCGAAGATGGGCCATGCTACCTGATCGAAAAGGAGGAGAAGCTGAATTCCGTATTGTGTGCGGCTGCCATCGTCGATGGCCATCACTGCTGCGGCTCCCGCAATCCCCGATGGGACCTCTTCGCATGCCGGACTGTCCGCCAGCACGCAAAGATCTCTCTCCTCTATTGGTCAGGGCTTTGTCGCGTGATTATCAGTTCCGCGAATCTCACTGAGGCTGGATACAGGAGGAACTTAGAAATTTTCGGCATTCTCGATTTCTACGAAGGATCCTCAGTCCCTATTTCGGCGCTGACGCAATCGATCGACTTCCTGGCTCGATTGGTTCAGGCATCGACTTGGAAACCCCCAAACGCGAACCTACTATCCACCGTATCACCATCTGCAGATCGTGCACTGCGTCTGCTGGACCGCGTCCGCAAGGATTGTCGGGAATGGGGAGTCTCCGAAGAAGAGAACCGTCGCAGTCCATTGCAAATCGCACCGGTCTTCTGTGGCGATGGGCAAAAAAATCTCTTTGAGTCGCTTCGTGAACTTTGGCCCAGCAGTAAACTTCCCACCCAAGTTGATATCCTCAGCCCTTTTTTCGACCGGCCAGAGGCGCCGAACGCACCAGCACGAGCGGTTTGGAGCTTGCTCCCGAAGCGAGGTGAAACCACGGTCCGTTACCATCTGACTGGTGACCTCGACTTTAAAGCCGTCAAGTATGTACTGAATGCCCCGGCGTCGCTTCTCGCAGCACGCGACTCTAGCAACTCCAAAGCAATGCCCCGTTTCTCACTTCTGGAAGAATTGGAGATGCGGTCTCTTCACGCAAAAGTGATCCGACTCAGAAACTCCCAATGGATCCTCTCGCTGATCGGCTCCAGCAACTTCACCAGCGCTGGAACCGGTCTATCGAAAAGGAGTAACTTTGAAGCCAACTTGGCCTACGCAGTCGATGGTGACCGCGATCCAGACTCAATAGAGGAACTTGAAGAAGCTTTTCCTGAATCCTTTGAGTTACTTGATAATGAAATCCAATGGAAGGAAATACCGATTGAAAGCGAGAGCCTGCAGGATGAAGTATCGATGCTGCCAGACTGCTTTCAAGAAGCGATTCTGGAAAAGGTGGCAGGGAACCAATTGCAGTTAAGGCTTCGAATCGTCAGTTCGACGCCCAGCAACTGGGAGCTACTGAATGAGTCGAATAAGGGACGAATCGCTGGTGAGACAGAATGGATGCTGGCGGGTGAACCAAAGGAATGGGTCATTCCGTGGGATGGGTCGATACCTCCCTCTGGATTTTGGGTGCGGTGGAGAGATTGCGACCGGCCAGCATGGTGGCCGGTCAACATCGCAGACCAAAAGGTGTTGCCCCCGATTCCCGAACTCCGTGATCTGCCGCTGGATGTTCTCATCAACCTGCTCACCTCCCGCAGGCCGCTCCATCTGGCAATCTTGACTTACATTCAATTTCGGCGACGATCGCAAAAGGAACTACAAACATCGGCGTTGATCGATCCGCATCGACGGGTCGACACCAGCCAGTACGTTCTCCAGCGAACGAGGCGGGTTTCCATCGCCCTTCAGAAACTTCGCGAAAAACTTGAGGAGCGGTTCGTGACGATCGAGTCGCTGCGATGGCGTTTAACTGGGCCTATCGGTGCCAAAGCCGTCGCCGACGCGATTGAGCGGGAATCGCAAGCCCGTGATGGATCGACGAACTCGGACGAGGTGGCATTTCTGTTTGCTGAGCTGGCACTGGAACTATCGAGAGTCCGCCCGAGCAAAGATAGCTCCATCTCTAGAGCAAAAGTGCGAGGAGAGATTCGAGAGTTTATTCGGCACCTGCACAAACGAGTCCGAAAAATGGCACCGCAGGCCAATCGGACGGTACATGCCTACCTTAAAGAGGCCTTCAAAGAAGCGCTCCGATGAACGATTCACATTTCTTTCCCTACTGCGAGCAAATTGATCTCCATGTCGAGGGTCGCATCTCCAAAACGCAAGCGCTGCGGCAGGAGAAGACAGCGGCTGAAATCCTGAGACGCCTCGCCAATCAGCCCGGCCTGATCCTGGCGGACGAGGTGGGAATGGGAAAAACCTTTGTGGCACTCGCTGTCGCGATCTCAGTCGCGATTCAGAATCGGGGAAAATGGCCGGTAGTCATCATGATGCCGTCCGCTCTCAAGGCGAAATGGCCTACGGATTTTTTGACGCTCAAGCAGAAGTGCCTTCCAGAGGACCTCGGCAAGCGAGTCACAACCTCGCAGGCTGAGAACGCGGTCGACTTCCTGAAAATCCTTAGCGCGCCGCTCGGTGAGCGAAAATCGGTGATCTTCCTGACTCACGGCGCCATGAGTCGGGGGCTCAATGATCCTTTCATCAAACTAGCCCTGATCAAGCAAAGCATCCACGGCAAACGAAAAATCTCGTATTCGCCATCAGTTCTCGCGACTTGCCTTCCCCGAATTCTTGATCGCCATCCAATCGCCAACCGCCATCCCAATCTCTGGATTGATTTGCTGAATGCGAAGGTGATTGAGTGGCCCGAACTCCTGAAGTCAATGGGAATTGAGGAGCCAGTTCCAGTGCCTCACGCGATCACTGGAGTGCTCAATCAGATCGACACTAGCGAGATCTTCCACCATTTGAAGAATCTACCCCAGCGAGTCTCCAAGAACTACGACGCTTATCTCACTGAAGCACGTCGATTGATCAACCAATCGCTTCGAGCCGTTTGGAAGGAATGCCTGGTCCGGATGCAATTGAAGTTGCCACTTTTGATTCTTGATGAGGCACATCATCTGAAGAATCAGCAAACTCGCCTTGCATCTCTCTTCCATTCGGATGATTCGCAGAAGGACGCAGAGGAGATTTCTCAGGGGCCCTTGGCAGGGGTCTTTCAGAGAATGCTTTTTTTGACTGCCACGCCGTTCCAGTTGGGGCATGGTGAGCTTTGTTCGGTGATCGACCGCTTCGGCGGCATTCAGTGGAAAAGCAGCGGATCCCCGGCAATGACTCGCGAGGCGTTCGATGAATGTCGCAAGGAGTTGCGCCAATCGCTCGACGAAGCTCAGGCTTCCGCCATTCGTTTCGATGACACTTGGGGAAGGCTGACTCCCACCGATCTATGGGCTGGAGGGGTTGATTTCCAAGATTCTGAAGCGTGGTGGAGCCGTGCCTTGGCAGGGGATGAAATCACCTCGACTGCGACGGAAGTTCTTTCCAGATACCGGCAGGCCAAGGAGCGGATGCAAAAGGCCCAGCAGATTCTCAGTCCCTGGGTAATCCGCCACTTGAAACCTCGATTCTTTGAGGCAACCAACGATGAAAAACCGACCCGGGAGAAGCTAGCTGGTCGGTCGATCCAGACAGGGAACCCCGATCCCGAGGAGACTGGAATCACCGTCGGCGAAGAAGCGCTGCTCCCCTTTCTCTTGGCAGCAAGGGCAACGTTTTTGAAGCCTGAATCGCGTCCGATCTTTGCGGAGGGATTGGCATCCAGCTACCAAGCGTTTCTCGAGACACGCAAGCCCTCAGGAGAAACGGTCGACGGGGATTCGGATCCGTTCGATATGCCCGATGTGGATCGGGAAGCCAAATGGTATCTCGATCACCTTCAGGATGTCGTTGAGCGACAGACAACAGAGGGAAGCAAGCATCCCAAGGTATCGGCAACGGTGCAGAGGGTTTTGGAACTGTGGCGTCTTGGGGAGAAAGTCGTTGTTTTCTGCCACTTCACACGAACTGGCATACTGCTGCGACAAAAGATCTCCGAGGCAATCGGAACAGAGATCCAAGCCTTAGCGCGAGAAAAGCTGGGTGTGCCCAAGAGCCAAGTCGCCGCGAAGCTGCACCGGATTGCGGATCGTTTTTTCGATACCGATTCTCCGCTTCGTCAAGCATGTGACAAGGAATGTCTCGCCTTGATTCGGCAGTATCCGGAACTTGATTCCTACAGCGATTCCCTGCTGGAGATCATTCGTAGGAACTTGAGAACACCCTCGTTCTTGGTCCGATACTTTCCTATTGGACGCAAGAGACCTGGTGCATCGGCAATGGCCAAAGCGCTCGAGACGCGAGACCATTCTGGATTGTCCTTACGGGAGGTGCTGCAGCAATTCCTTAGGTTTCTCAATGACCGCTGCAGTGAGGGAGACCGTGACGGCTATATCCAGGCGATGATCCAGATTCAGACCGGAGCGCATGGAGCAGGTACCATGCGGGAGTCTTTTACCCCAGATGAATTGCAGGGGGCCAAACGCGAGCGATTGCTGCCCAATGTAAGGCTGGTAAATGGTGGGACGCAGCAGGCGACCCGCCAGCGGCTGATGCTTGCATTCAATACTCCTTTTTATCCTGAAGTCTTGATTGCCAGCAGCGTGATGGCTGAAGGGGTTGACCTTCATTTGAACTGCCGGCATGTGATTCATCACGACTTGAGTTGGAACCCGAGCATGCTGGAGCAGCGAACTGGGCGTGTGGATCGCCTAGGATCGAAAGGGGAGATGTCTCTGAAACCGATCCAGGTTTACTTGCCCTACATCTCGGAGACGCAGGACGAGAAGATGTATCGGGTGGTGATGGACCGTGAGCGATGGTTCCAGGTGGTGATGGGGGAAAAGTACACCATCGATGCCAAGACAACAGAGAAGCTTGCAAGCCGGATTCCCTTACCTGCAAGCGTAGCCCAACAACTCGCGTTCGACCTGAGTTTGCCCGATAAGCATTCGCCAGAAAGAGATTCAACAGAACGGTAACCTTGGTCACATCGACTTTCATCGGACCGTCATCACGACGCGGAAGCCGTTCACCCAATCTCTTTGATCGGAACGAGTCATATCGCGAGACGCACATCGACAGCTCGACGCCATTCCTGCCCAACCCCCGCCACGTACAACCACGTAGTCTCCTTGTGGTGGCCCCTGAGGATCAGCCACAGGCCCCTTGTCGTAGGGACCATACCAGTCAGAACAAATTTCCCAGATGTTTCCATGCATGTCATAAATACCCCAGGAATTCGGCTTCTTCGTCGCTACTTCCCTTGTTCGACATCGGAACTCCTGTAACCGACGGACTAGTTCACCGCGGTCTTTACCAGCGATCACATCCGGACTCATTGTCCGATCGCCACAGTTCATCGCGTACCATGCACTTCCCATCAGGGTTTTTTCCGAGTCTCCGAAATCGAATCTTCGATCACTTCCCGCACGGCAACAATATTCCCATTCTGCTTCGGTAGGAAGCCGATAAGAGCGCCCCGCGCGCATCTCCTCAGGGCGGTTCGATAATCGTTTACAAAACTCCACCGCATCATCCCAGCAGATGCTTTCCACCGGATAGTTCGACGTATCAACCTCTTTCGTGATTCGCCCAGTATCAGGATCCCGCTCAGTCATGACATCACCCTGAAAGTAGGCAGGATTAAACCCCATAACCGCCTCATACTGTGACTGCGTCACTTCGGTTTTCCCGATATAAAACGGTTTAGTTATTGTCACCTGACGGAGCGATTCGTCACCCTCAGAGTCTTTTTCGTTAGCCGGCGACCCCATCTGGAACTGACCTGCCGGGGCAAGAACAAACCCCATCTTCAATGAGTTCCCGACCTCGCGATACTGCCCAATCGCGGAAGAACTTAGGCAAATTAGCACAACAGAAACCCCCAAAACTATTCGAAGACACAGTGCCACGGCTAATCCACCCAGAGCATGAAGAAGGACTATGAAAGCACCTAAAAACGAGTGAGCCAATCGATTCAAATGATCACGACCATGGAACATACCCTTACTTTTTCCATCCACCCCCCGAAACAAATCGCCACTCTCCCTCAAGAAAAATGTCGGCGCGATCGTCAAAAATCCGAATCGTGTGGTTTCTTTCAATGAGCACCATTTCGATGTATTCTTCATTACGTGCCGTTTCTCGATAATGCCATTTCAGCTGACCTGTTGCGTCGTCGATTTCCTCCCATTCTTCCCCTTGCTTCCAAGTGATATGAGCCCGATAGGTATCATTCCGCCAACTTTTGCGAGAGTCATTCGATCTCTTTGCCTCCAAATTCTCCTTATCAACCTTTTTCTGAATCAGACCTAGCGGACTCTTTCTAATCGACGGATCAAATGCCTCAGCAAGCTTCTTTTCAAGATCGGCCACCACAGCCTGATTCCCCGTGGCCGAAGCGCTCCTGATGATGCTGCGATGTGCCGCCTCCAACTTCTTTTTGGCCTTCTGCAATTGCTGCTCGTATGTGGCACGGAGGGATAAATCCATTAAGGTTTCGCTATCAAGAAAGGTGTCCAGCGATTTTTTGTACGACTCAGCAAGTCCAAAGTCACCGCGCTCACGTGCTTGGTTTTGAGCTTTCTCAAACTGCTGGACAACGCGCTCACGTGCACCTGCGATTTCACTTCCATAATTACTTTCAGCACTAGACCACCGCGAAAAAGCATCCGCAACAGAGCGGTCCAGAAGCCAAGATCGCTCCGTTGCGACGACTTCAGCAAGCGCGTCTTCTCGCAATTTGAGTAAACTCGCAAGAATTGATTTGGTGTTCGCTTCAAAATCAGTCTCAGCTTTCCTTCTTGCCGATTCATAGGCTTCTCCGTTGACCATATCAGGCAAGTCGCCGTTTTCCTCAAACTCTCGCTGTGATTGAACAAGCTTCTTGACGGATTCGAAATCACCCTCGGCCCTTGCTGAGGCATCCATCTTCGCAAGTTCGTTCATCACCTCTGATCTCGCATCGATGATAGACTTCAGGAAACCTGCTCTAGCCTCATTCCAAGCAACGAAGGCTTCCTCAGGCGTCACTTCTAAGACATCTTGAGCTGTTATGGCTCGAAATGCTGAAGCCCAGAACACGAATAGCCACAGTCCAACCGTTTTTTTCCCAAGGAATTTGATCATCGTCCTGCGAATAACTCCATAACAATGCCTAATGCTTGCTCTCACTTCGCCTGGTAGTAAATTCCATTGTTCCCATCCGCAATCTCGCGTAGCACCTGAACATTTTCAAATAGCCCAACGCAGTCGATACGGCAGGGCCTTCGGTTTGCCTGATTTCGGGTGGTGATCAAGGCTGCATAAGTGGGATCGAACTCGCCATCGGTCAATAACACGATCCTTTCGGGGTTCCACTGAATCGCCTGAAACATCGCATCACTTGGATCGGTTCCACCACCACCGTAAACGCTCGTTAGCCACTCAAGTACCTTTTTCTTATTGGCATCTGTAGCAGACTCGGGCTTAACCACACTCGGATGCGAATAGTATTGATCATCGAAGAAAAGAACCGCAAACGACTGCCCCGGTTTCAATTGCTCAATCGCTCGCCTGAGCGCATTGATCACTCGCCCCAGTTTCATGCTGTTCGCCATGCTGCCGCTCTTGTCGATCACAAACACGGTCGATTTGGCAGGCCTCCCCTGGCCGATGAATGGATTGGAATCGTCCGATGCGGATAAATCACCCTCCTCTGCGTCGGCTCCCGCTGCCGGTAACGACGGTCGCACTCTTTTGGGGACCACTCCAATCACCGGGATATCAGGCTTCTTCATTCCATCCTTGTCCGTCCCAGTCGCCACTTCGTCACCCGATGCCGTCCCGGGATTGGACTCTGCAGCGGATGCCGCGTTTGCAGACGACTCCGCAACAGTCGCAGCCCCGGATTCTTGCGAATCGCTTGTAGACCCCTCGTCACTGCCCGAGGACGCATCATCAGGATTGGTGCCGGCCGCTGCCTGCTGAGCGTTCTCCGCAGCCAGAGTTCCTGCGGTTAAAGCTTCTCCCCCGCCGCCACTGGTGGTGGCATCGCCCTTTCCATCGCTTCGTGACTCTGACTTTGTCCACGTTGCGAAAATCGCGATGGCAACCAGCAAAAGCAAAAATGCCGATCCGATTGCCAAGCCAAAAGGCAGTCCATCATTACCGGCGTGCCCCTTCTGCTCTCGCTTCTCTTGGCCCTCGGGCAAAGGTGGAGGAAGATCGATCGGTGGCGGTTTTATTGGGTTCGATCTGGCCCCCCTTGATCCCATTTCTTCGTCACCTCCGCTATTGGACGGTTGCCGAGGAAGCACTGCCAATACTAAGCGATTCAGTCTCATCCAGTGGGACAAGGTCGTATTCAAACCCTTCCCGAATCAGTATAGCCTTGAAGTCTCCAAATTCCTTGAACGAGTCGGGCCAGACGGCAATGCTAAAAAATGTATCTGCTGTCGAGTACCGTTTCAGCAGTCGCTCTACCTCCACCTTGCCAGCCGCTTGTGCAAGGGACCACCCCTTACCCGCAATTGGTTTCACTAGCACCCTCCCCAGAACCCCGGTTGCCGTCGTATGCTCTTCGTTGACCCCTAAGGTCGATTTGCCTTGGATGTCGGTAAGCAGATAGATCTTTCCATAGCGCATCGCCAGCAGGATATTGCCCTTAAATGTTTCAGCAACTTTGGGCAACTGGGTCATCGTCTCCGTGGCGTCCAGTGCCTCTTCAAAATCTTTCGATCGATCGGCGGCGGCAATCCTCGCCTCTCTAAGCTCCGTCGACAGTTCCTGAAGTTCGGTTTGTGCATTCTTGATGCTCTGGTCATTCTTCCTGGCGGAAGTTAAATCAAGAGCCTGCTGGCGATGCAGCGCCTCCACACGCTCCACCAGCTCCTGATGCCTGGCTCGCAAGCCATCCACTTCGGCATCCCCATCTGTCATCAACAGCCTTTCACGATCGGCATTCGACTGAGCGATCGTCCGAATCTGCAACTGCAAAGACTCCAGCTTCTCCTGAAGCCTAGACGCTTCGGCTTCCGAAACCGAACTCGCTTTGCTGACCTCCTGCGGCTGGTTGCTTCGCATCGAAACCAAAATGGAAACAAGAATCGAAATGAACATGATCCCGCCAAATGCGTTGCAAATGGCATCAAGGAATAAGTCCAGGCTCGACTCATTTTTCATCTTCCTGGTTCGACGCGTCATTCGCTGGTGACCTCGCTGCGAAGTTTCACCATGCGACTTGGATCAACGACGTCGTATCCAAAGCTGCGGCTGGCCGATTTCAGGGCAGCTCGCAATTCATCGAACAGCGTTGCGGAGTTGGGCCGAACCAGAAGAAAAAAGTGGAGACGTCTCGATTTCTGTCCATCGATCCATGCAGAGACCTTTCCCGCAGCCCCGGGCTGAGCAAAAGTGAATCTGCGATCGGCGGCAAGATCGAGCGCCTGGATACCAGTCTCCCCGATCTCCAGGATCACGACTGTGCGCCCTTGCAGGTCTTGGTCGCGAAAGATCAGCGGAGACTCGGTCTCCAGCTCCTGGATCTTCGAATCCAGTTGCTTCAATTTCCCCAACAACCGATTCAGCTCTTCCTTCTCCGGGACGCGTTTCTGCATTTCCACCTGCAGTTGTTGGTACGCAACCTCCTGCTGCCCAAGCAGTTCTTCGATCTTCTCATTCTCCACTTCCAGCCGTCGGGCCTGATCCTGCAGCATCTGGATAGCAGTTTTCATTTCCTCGAGCGCCACTTCCCGATTGGCCAGCGATTTGCTTCCAGGTAAGCTCTCCTGCCGATCGAGGAAATTGGATCGTTCGGCAAGCTGCTGCAACTCCCCCTCAAGCGATGTAATTTGATCGCTGAAGATATCCTCGAAGCTTTGTTGAACCCGCTGCGCCGAAGCCACCCGCGTGGCAAGCTCCAGCACCAGAATCAGCGTCAGTAGGACGAAGATGCCGACGACTGACGTGATGATGTCCTGAAAGGCGAAGAACGAGATTCCAGGGGCACTTGGTCTTCGCCGTGACATCGATTAGCCCTCCCGAGTCTGCTCGTAGGGGAGGATGCGAATCCGGCTGACGATCTGATTCATGCAATAGTCACTGCAGTCGTCCAGGAATTTCTCTTCGCGCGTCTTCTGGAAGGTCATCCACAATTGCAGAAACATCGCCAGCACTAGCGCTAGCAAAGTGGTATCGAACGCGGTGCTGAGCCCTGAGGTCACCTTCGAGAGCGATCCGATCACCGACCGCATGTCGTCCTGCTGGTCGAGGAGACTGCTGAAACTAGAGATCGACTGCCCTAGCCCCAAGACCGTTCCGATAAAACCCAGCACCGGTATCGCCCAAAGAAACCCTCCAAGGATGCCGAAGGAAGTTTCGATCGAAGACTCATCCCGTTCAGAGATCGACCGCATCATGTCATCGACATCGGAAACGCGCCCAAGGTTCTTCAGGTTTCGGATCGCCACAAGTATGCGATGAAAGACAATGAAGCGGTCGGGATCCGATGCGATTTGGTGGATCTTATGAACCACCTGATCGGCAGTCTGTGAACTGAGAACAAAGTCGTGCTGCGATGGCGTACAGTCGTAGGCGAGCGATTTCTTCTGAAGCTTCAGCTTCGTATGCTTCAGCCACAGGATCACGGCGCTCCAGAATGCGAGCAACACCGCAGCATGCTGGGTCGGACCCCGACGCAGGAAAATATCCGTCCAGTAACTGGAGGGCAGCCACATCAATAGCGTGTAGAGGCAGGTGGTGAGCACCAGGGCAGCAATGGCCGGGAACCAAAAATTGACCGATGTACCATACCCTGCACGAAACCCCAAGCGTTGCTCCCAATCGGAATCATAGCAGTTTAGTGGCGGGCGGTCCGGGTTATTGGATGCCCTTACTTCCTGGTTCTCTGCACTCATAATAGGGCAAGTCGTTTCCAATGGAGATGCTGACTGCTGAGTCGCAGACACTAGAAGCTTGGTATTAATCCCGAACTCAAACTGACACCCAAAGCGGAAAGGGAGAACAGGATTACGATTTCAAAAACGATTGCAAAAGCAAGCGTAGTTCCGATCAACTTCCAGAAGCGATTGGCAGCCAAGAACGTCTCTTCAACGTCGCTTACAGTAAGACGGTACTTGAGTACCCCAATTGCGTTGCTGAGACGAAGTAGATAGCCGCTGGCGTAGAAGATTGCGGCGAACATGAAGATGTGAACGAGAAACCAAATGGCAACCAGTGCTTTCCCCGGTCCACCTCCCCGAGAGGATACCTGCGCAACAAACCCAAGCGTCGCCAGTGGGATCATGAAGCACGAAAAAACGATTCCCACGACAGCGTGAAACATGATCCAGTCTTTAGGTTCCTTGATGAGCGCCGCCAGTCTTTCGAGATCCATCTTCCCATCGGAAGAAATACTCTGTCCTGAATCGCCACTTTCCTTTGCCGTCCCTTGGAATCGTCCAGGGAACGCCACCCTAGCTTCCACCCAACTGGGAGTCCCCGATTTCCAGACCATCGTTTCGCCCCGGACCCTGCCGGAATCGATCAGAGCCATCATTCTCAGAAGATCCATCGGCCCCTGATTGTCGCCGTCGTAATGCGCGTACCATTGCTCGTTCGGACTGGCCTCCAATGCATCCAATGTAGCCTGGGCACTTTGAGCCTTCGTCGACGCATTAACGGGAGCCGGGAAGAACTCGTCCATGTCCCCAGCCAACGACCAAGTGGAACCATCGAAAGAGATTTCGTGGCTTCTAGTCAGTTGCCCGCGTTTGGCCATGTCGAGCGCCTTGGCCTTGACAATCGGTCCAACCGTACGACCGCGAAATCGAATGTAGAACTGGTTGCTGTCAATCATGCTGACTCGCCTTTCCTTCACGTCATCGTACGGCTAGATCTTACTTACGGACCCAGAAAAGCGGACGCCCGGGAAGCAGCGATTCAGGCTTCGACTGCAGACTAGCCCGTCCTTGGGTAATGCTACCCACCTGCAGAAATTCTCCAGGCCCACTTCCCGTTGCGCTGACCGTGGGAACCAATAGCACACCGTCTGGAATATTCTCGCGGACCAGAAAAGTGCCGACCTCACCTGACTCCTCGCGGACCAAACCACCACACCAGACTATTTTCGTCTTCGCTAACACGTCGATATCAGCCATTTGCTTCTGCAGGGACTTCTGAATCTGAGCGATTCCCTGCTCCAGCAGTTCCGCCACTTTGGGACTGATCGCCGTGTTCTCCATCGATTCGATATACCAACGAAGACGAGATTCGGAGCTTTCAACAAATAAATCACTCAGCGGCGCAAACGCTCTACCTTGAATCGTACTACCCGACACCCCGACCGCAAGGATATCCGATAGGAGAATCTCTTTGATCACGCTATCGACATCGCTTGCATCCCGCACCGTCTCCATCAACTGAACGAATCGCTCATCCCAATCGGTCAGAAAACCATCCTGCTTCGCTATCTCATTGAGTAGATTTCTCACCAACTGCCGAGGCTGGGTCTTGATCTCAAGCTTTCCACGATAGCTCCGGTCCACTACAGTTCCACTGGGATCGTTGATGATGGGAACATACTTAGCAGCATTCATATCCTTAGTGCTTTCGATGTCGCGCAGCATGGAGTAGTCGATAAAGGCCCGTTTTTGCCCAGCGGAGATCAGTGTGAGTGTTTCCAGAAAAATCGACTTCGTTAGCGACTGCTTCAGTTGCTCCAGCTTTTGCACTCGATCGGTCGGCGCCTGAAACTGCTCCTTGACTGCGGCATGATAAGGTTTTCCAGGCAGTCCATTCATACTCGACACGAGGGAGTCAAATCGCTGCAGCAGTTGTTTAGCGTCTTTTTGGTCGAGAGTCCCTTCCGAGTATCGTGCTAAATCGCCGCACCAACGAGTCCACTCCTCAGCCGATCTCCAAGCTTTTGTCTCCTGAAGAACTTTGGAAAATTCATTACTCGTCGAACTGTTCGGAAGCTTCTCTGTGAATCGCCGCAACTCCGACTCATACTCCTCAATCGACTTGGCGGCTCGGATGCTCGCCATCCCCGTCGCCGCCATCTCACGATCTCTCAGGGACTTCTTGATCGAATCGCGAAGACTTGTGGTCCGCTGCACGGAAAGATCAAGCAGCTTTCTGGCTTGCGCGACCCCTTTGGGATAGTCGATGGGAAGCTGCTTCAGCTTTCGAAGTATTTCCTCCAACTGGTCATTGGTGGAATCTGCCGCAGGAGCATTGGCGATCGTTTGCAACGAGGCTTCCAGTTGGCTCACATCGTCGCGTATCGCCTGGAATTCCGCCTCCGCAAGCTGACGCTCATAATCCCCAAGCCGCTTCCGCAACCTGGACACGGCCATTTTCTCTTCTTCTGTCACCGCCTGCTCTTCGGCCGCAAGAATCCTTCCTGCCTGTAGATCTTTAGGATCGGGGGCATCGGCCTCCTGCAAGAGACGGTTAAATTCCTCACGCCTTCGATCCTCCGATTCTAGCCTCTGCGTCACGGTGGTCATCAAAGCAGCGATCTTCGGATCGCCAAGCAATGCTCGATTATCCTTCGACAAGGAATCGACATACTGGGAAGCGGCGTCGATGTCCCCTCCTTCCAGCAATTTGGTGATACTGTTGCTAGCGGCGGAAACGGCCGCTAAATACTGCTGCTGCCGGAACCAGAGAAAACCGCCTGCAATCAATAACAGACAACTTGCGACGATGGCGGCCAGCGAAAGAACCATGCGTCTTTGAGTGGCTTTGTTGATCTCATCAACGCGTTGGGCATATTGGGCCTCCAGGATCGGATCCAGCCCCAACTGCAGTGCTGCCACAGAATCGCGGGCTCGCTGCAGATCCCCCACCTTAGCATTGGGATCCTGCAGCAATCGTCCCAGCGAATCGCTGCGCTGCAGGTGCAGATTGGCAACTTCGCGCTCCTTCGCCTTTTCTTCCAACCACTCAAATACCGGAGCGACGCTTTCGGAAATCACCGGACTGACCAAGTCTTGGGCATCTCCAGTCAGTTCCGCCCACTCCTGACACAGATGCTTTGCCAAGGATTCATCTAGTTCCCCGTATGCACGATACAAACGCTCGGCCAGATGCTCGATCTCCCGCACCTTGGCCGCATCCTTCCGAAGTTTCGATTCTTCGCGAATCGCACGCCGCAACTCCCTAGGCACCGGGTCGGTCCACTGCTTACTAGAGATTTCATCCGAAAGTTGATGAATTTCCTCCGTGGCGCTAGCATCTTTCGCCACCTTCAACCACCGTGCACCGATCTCTTGCAGTCTTGCCAGTTCCCAGCTTTTGATATCCTCGCCCCAGACGGCATTCATCGGATCCCGTTCGGCGATCTTGCGAAGGAGTCGCAGTCGGGCGGGAAGTGGAGCCTTCGCGATGGCCAGCCGACGATGCAGCTTTAACATCTCCTCAAGCGGCTTCTCTTCAATGAACGCCTCGTTGAGTTGTCCGATCGAATCCCGGTCGACGATTTCCGGCGGTTTGCATTCCAGCAAACGGAGAATATCGATCAAATCCGGCAGCTCGGGAAAATCAAGCGTAGCCGCCGCCTCTAGCAGATCTGGCTTCATCCTGGCCCGTTGAAGTGCTTCACTGCGCAGGCCCTTGCGAAGCAGGCCAACACAAGTCGCCAGTCGTTCATTGACTTCTTCCACCGCGCGCGAATACTCATCGACCAGCGGCGCAAGCGACTCTGCCGACAGCCCATCCGGCTGCTCAAACTGATTTCGAAGCTTCTGAACTATCTTCATAATACATCCGTATCAAGATTGAGCCTAATGCATCGACGCCATCGCATAATCAAGGTCCAGCTTTTTTTGCTTCCGAAATCGAAAACTTTAGATGAAAGCTGCGGGACCTGCCTCCGTCCCCCACTGTAAATTCAACGATAACCGGCAGACTGCTTTCTATTTCGTCAGCCGCCTTAATAATAACATCTGCGCACCCACCCCACACTGAAAGCGGGGATTTCCGGAGATTAAACGCATTATTCAATCCCATAAAAAACTCGTGAACATTGGCAGCAGCCGGATCAATTTTGATTGGAAGCGCAGAAACAGAATGACTGACATCCAAGATTTTTTTGTTAAATGTTTTAGAAATGTCAGAATTTCCAGGAAATTTGCCATAAGCATCAGCTACAGCCAGAAAACTTTTGTAACTTTGATTAAAATCCTCCAGCAATTTCCGGGCATCCCTGTGCTCCAAAAAAAATTTTACGTCGATTTCCCTGCACTTCTTTATATACGCATCCACGCAGACGCCGTACTTACCTGAGTCTTCGTCAATCAGAATTGCGTCCTCCAAAAAAGCACCAATAGATTTGCTTGATTCAAATAAATTCTCGGCAAAACTTATCTCATCTCCCACGCCAATGACCGATATACGCTGCAATCCGATTAACTCTCGTTTTTCGGAAAAAAAACCACTGAATAAGTCATGCATAGAATTGTTTTGGCTCTCATCCAAGAGCTCAATTCTTGGCGGATCAATTTGGATTCGAATAGAATTTATTAATTCTTTTTTATTTCTAATCTCCCCCCTCTTTCCTAAAACTTCCGAGAGACCAAAACTCGCGTTAAAAATACCTACGCTAGTACCTATCTCGATATCCTGCGTACCTTTGCAATTTTCAAATCCAATTCTAGCTATCACCCTCTGCTCTGGAGGCATTGCGGAATAGGGCACTTCCACTTCACGGGAAGCCGCCTGCCCCCCTGGGCTCGAAAATGATTCCGATAAAACGTTCTCTTGATTACCATCTAGTAGAATCAGGCTGATGCTTTTGATTACATAGTTTGCAGGCGCATCGATTAAAATTCGCGATCCAGGCAAAATCACCGACTTGGAAAAAGGGCCATTTTCATATATCTGAATTTTAGTTAATAATTTCTCAGGGGATGGTAACTCCATTTTACCAACATTTGGATTTGCTGAATTTTGTCTACCCCTTTGGAGGTTAGAGGGACCCAACTCACTTTCGCTTTCTTGAATCCTAGGCGGCGGGCTTGGGGCTTCACCAATATCAGGGAGATTGACTGCCATAGAAGTGTGCTCAAGAATGGTTTCTGGCTCTGAACCTTGGCCTTCCCCAGGCAATTGGATTTTTGTCTCGGTTATTCCCGAACTATTCAATTCGCGCTGCGGCGAATGGTCGGCTTGAACTGCCTGCAAAGCCTGTTGATACCTCCAGGCGGCCAGCCCCCCGAGAGCGAGCACCAGCAAGACGGAACACACAGCGACGATGGTTGCGATGCGTGCTCGGTCTTCCATCGGGGCCCGTCGAGGCTCTTTATGCGGCTCTTTGAAGGCAGCAGGCGGGAGGGAAGCGGTGCGACTGGGAGGTAGCTTAGGTGCTACCACGGGCGGAGGCCGATCGGGCTGCAAGGTAAGCTCCGCATCGTCCTGATCAGGCAAAACAAAGAAGTTGTCCTCCTGTTTTTGCTCCAACATCGGTTCCGGGGCCTTGGCGATCACCGGGGCGGCGGCCGTCTGAATCGATCGGCCCGCTCTGGCCGCTTCAACCGCTGGCCCAGAGGGAGTTGCTGGATTCGGTTTGGTGAGGTCGATGACGGTGTGACGGGCCGCTATGGCCCGCGCTTCTTCACTTCCCGCCACCAAGCATCTCACCTTGCAATCGATGTCCGGGGGCAGACTCGTCACATACGTGCTGAAAGTCGCTTCCCAGAACATCGATGGCGGTAAAAGAGCCATCGACTCGGCCAGAAGCTGCATCAGTTGGCCTGACTGCGATTCGGCGAAAATCAGGTGGAGTGGCTTTGCCCTTGGCTGCATCCAGTGCTGAGCGACCATGCCGGCCCAGCCGGCATCACCGGTCAGCCTTTGCCAAGTGCGGCAGCTCCCAGGGCCAGGAGCTGAAACTGTCGGAATAATCGGGGGAGGCAGCGTTGTGCATTTGCCATCCCAGGACGTTTTCAGTACACCAGGCTGCTGAATCAAAGTGACGGGGCCGGCCGGTGGTAACGGCGCATCCAGCACCAGATGGTGCGCGAGTTTGTTGGTGCGCTGGCTGTAATCGAACCCATAGTCAGCGATTCGGGAGAGGACGGAAACGGTCCTCCCACCAAGGGAAAATTTTAGGTGTGACCAGGCTACGGGGTTCAGCGAAGCCCGGGAATCTCCAGGTGGATAAAGGTGCCGATAGCCGCTCAACGATTCCAGCTTCATGGCTAGGTTGATCGGCATCCCGGCCGTGCTCTGCACGGTGCAGAAGCCACGGCTTCCCTGCTTGAGCCCCTGGGGTGCGGAAGTGTAGAGGAGTTCTGCGTTCATCGGTGCAGCTCGATGGGGTCCAGGAAATCATCCAGTCCTTGCGTCCGCCAACAACTTGTCACGTTGAGACTTGCCCTTTCCTCGGCAGGGAACCGATCAACCCGGGGCACCAGTGGTTGATCGCGTGCAACAGCGGCACCTCGGCCCAACAGGGCTTGAGATCTTTCGGACGAAAACCGAACGCTCCCGTGTCCTCGGACTTATGAGGCGGACCACCAGTGGCGCTGACCGGGATGAAGACTAGTTTCTTTGTAAAACCTTCGGCAGCCGCGACGATTTCCGGTGTCAATTGCCTGAGGAGATCTCGCACTCTGTCAGAGGTCTCATAGATTTGGTCGTCATCGAGCACATGCAGCGATCGATTTCCGACTCGCTGGTAAGGCAACTCCTGGGACAGGCCAGGGATCAAATTCTTCCAACTGTCCCATTTGGTTACGACCACTACCATCGGGCGCTGGTCGGTCTGATCGTCTCGCAACCCGGCATGCCGCCGAACTCGCTGAATCGCCTCGATCAGAATCGTATCCTGTCGCGTGGTTCCCTCCCGCGCCAGGCGTTCGGATCGATGCTGCATCTGCGGGTCGTCGGTTTTCCCCTGGCAGGCATTGCGAAAGCGTGCGTCCTGGGTGGGATCGAAGAGGAAGAAGAGAACCCGCGAAAATGCAAGATGGCGGGTCACCGGGGCGGTCGAAGAATCGGTCCCCGGCAGAAAGTGCTCCCCCGCGTTGTCGTACAGACACATGACGCGAGACACTTCCTGGAGTTTCGAATAGTTTGGATGCGACTCCATCGGCTGTAGAGTGAAGAGGAACGGCCGCGGATAGCTGACCACATGCGATCCCATATTGACGCGGTCGTAGAGATCGCCATCCAGCTGCGTTTTGGCGATTGAGACAAGGGCATTCGGATTGGGATTCAAAAACTGCTGCTCTTCGTATTCGTGCAGCCTGGCGTTGGCTGCAGCGTCGGTGTCGGTCATGGCAATGGAGAAAAGCTGCGGCAGCACCTGACGCATCCGCCAGCTCATCGAAGCCAAGAAGTAGCTTTTCCCGGAAGCGGGAGCGCCGAGAACCGAGAAGAAGACGGGAGCGATCTGACAGAGCGGCCGAGCGATCTCCAGATGGCAGGCGGGACATGCTAGTCGCGTGGTCTTTTGACCTTCCGGGTCGATCGCCTCCCCGTCGTAGGTGAATCGTGAAGGGAGAAAACGAACCGGCTCCTGCTCACCCAGCCGTGGGTCGCCGAAGAGATTGGGGTGGTCGGTGGCGATCCAAAGCGACTCTTCTGGGGGGAATTGATTCCAGCAGTGCGGGCAGGTGATCCGGCCTCGAAGGGTGAGAGCAGCGTTTGGGTCGGGCATTGCAAGTTCGCCAAAAACGAGAGACGTGGATTCTTTTTTCGTACTGTACCGAAGCCCCACTTGCAAGTTCTGGAATCAAGAACTTGGAGGATCCCTCCCGATTTTCTGTGGATTTTCCACATTCGCTCTTTTGAGTTAACCAAGATGAGGTGTCGACTCAAATTTCCCTAGGAATGCGAATGATATCCGATTGCTCCTCGTCGAAGGCCAAGCAATGGCCTCCTGAAAGGCTCCTACTCCCAGTTCGTTCACGACTCGCGTGGCGTTCCTCTCCTTTGCATCGAGCCACGACTACCCAACTGGCTCTTTCGCCTGCAGGTTCCAATGACGCGGTGGTTATCCCAAGTGGCGATCGACCAGCACCAGCTATTTCTCCAGTTCGCGTTTTGTCTATATTGTGGGGCTTGGAGGCTGGTTCACGGCATCGCCGAACCTACACACCGCCAAAGCGCAGGCCGGTAGCAGGTTGTCGATTTCCTTTCGTTGCCCCGTGATCCGAGTGGCAACCGACGAAGGTCTTCTCATCCTCACCCATGTTGCAACGCATCGGTTTCGGTAACGCGATGCATCATCCAATTGAATGGTGCGCCCTAGCATGAGCGAATGGATCTTCTCTAAGGTTGCTGCCACGGCCGTGCGCCGCGATCCGAATGAGACGGAGCTGTTTAAGACCGAACAGGCCGGCGAAGGAGAGTACGCTGGTACCGACGCGCTGGTCCGGGAGGTGATCCAGAATTCCTTGGACGCTGGGCATGGCGAAGAACCTGTCCGGCTCCGCTTTTCTTTGCATGATGCAGCCGACCTGCCGTCGAGAAATCGTCTGTCTACCTACTTTCGCAGGCTGGAACCCGCTCTCGAGTTTCGAGACATCGCCTTCGATTCCAGCGGCATACCCCAACTGAACCATGGATTTCTAGTCTGCGAAGATTTCGGAACGCGCGGACTCTCCGGAGATCCCTGCCTGATCTCCGACCCACCGAAAAACTCTACCTCGCGTGAAGACTTCTATTGGTTCTGGAGAAACATCGGTAGAAGCGGCAAGACCGGCGATGATCTTGGCCGTTGGGGGCTCGGAAAAACGGTCTATCGCGCCGCCAGTCGAGTCGGATGCATGTTCGGGCTGACTCGCCGCAGGTCGGATGACCGAGAATTGCTGATGGGACAAGCGGTCCTGAAGATCCATACCCACGATGGTGAAGAGTGGGCCGCTGAGGGATTCTGGTGCGCAGGATCAGCAGGAAATGGGGCTCCCGCACCGATCGAGGATCAAGACCAGATCGCTCTGTTCAAAGAGGAATGGCATCTGACTCGTTCGAATGAGCCGGGGCTTTCAGTGGTCGTTCCCTATGTCGCCGGTGAGTTACGCACCGACAGCCTTCTTCGCCTAGCCATCGTGAACTTCTTCATTCCGATCATCCAGAAGAAGTTAATCATCGAGATCGCCGGTCCATCGTCCAGCGGTCGACTCGAAAAACGAGTCGACCACCAATCGATCGAAACCATCTGCAATGAATTGACCTGGGGAGGAAGAGCCGCGCTGAAACTATCCGCTCCGCCTCCGATTCGATTCGCCAAGGAATGCCTAGCCGCGGAACCCAACTGCCTAATCTCTGAGGTTTTAGGCCAGTCGCGTCTTCCATCGCTCGATGCAACTTCATTCCCGGCAGAAAACCTTACCAAGCTGAAGCATCAATTCCAGTCCGGCCAGATCGTAGCAGCGAAGATTCGGTTGATGCTGCCAAAAAAATCTGGCTCTTCGGAAGAAGGCGAACTGCTCGCATTCCTCAAGAAAACTGGAAGCACTGACCGGATCGAGAGCTACTATATCCGCGAAGGGATGACCATTCCGAAATTGACGATACGCCGATCGATTCGCGGAGTTCATGGATTGGTCATCGTCGAGCGTGGCTATTTGGCTTCACTGCTGGGGGATACCGAAGGACCCGCTCATACGACCTGGGACACATCGAATGATGAACGCCCCAATCGACTATGGAAAACTTGGAAAGGGCGAGTCACCTTCTGCTCCGGTATCCTGGACTCGCTCTACGAGCTGCTCACACCCAAAAGCACGGAACCCGACTTTGATCTCTTAAGCGACTTCTTCTCGATCGAACGGATCCACGCGCCTCAGCTAGCCCGAAGAGAGAAGAAAGTAGGAGCCCCTGGCGATTCCTCAACCTTCTCGGCTCCGGAACCGACGCTGAGATGGTACCGATTGTCGGGTCGCCCAGGCGGTTTCACCATCGCCGACAGCGGTCTGCTTCCTACGGAAGTCGATTCGATACTGAAGGTTTCGGTAGCTTATGATTTACCGAGCGGGAATCCTCTTCGATCCTGGTGCAAGTACGATTTCGATTTTACGGACGATAACGGTCCAGTTCGGTTCAAGGTCAATGGCCTATCGATGGTCGAAAAATCAGGGAATACCTTGCAGCTCAAGGTCACCCAGGCTGATTTTCAGCTGACGGCTACTGGTTTTGACGTCCATCGAGATTTATTTGTGCGGATCGATGAGCCCGATCCAAAGACAACAGGAGAGTCCAATGATCAAACGAATTAACTCGCTTGGGAGGAAAAGGATTCCCCGCGACTGCATGGCCGTGGCGATCGCGGATGGAACGCCGAGACGCTTTTCTGCATCGATCGAACTCCCGGAGAACGACTGGCCGCAGGAAGCGATCGTCGTGATCGAAGCGATGTGTGCTGGATCGCCTACAGTGAGTCGCTTCGAATGCGGACCTCTGAACAACCTCAAGGCGCCTCGCGATACGCCGCTTAAGGACCTCACGGGTAGGAATGTCTTCTTCCATTTGAAAGTGATCGATCAATCGGAGAAAATCGGGCGGATCCTGGGACTTGCAGAAAACATTCGACCGATCGAAACGGGGCTCCAAACGAATGCGGGACGGAGAGGAATCCTTCCTGTGGAAGCGATCGACCTGGGGCAGCAGTTGTGGCAGCTTGATTTCCGAGACCATGACGTTTTCTTGCTGGTCAATAGCCAGATCGAACATCTCCCGAATCAGCTTCAGTCCGATCCAGCGTCGTATGCGTTGATTTATCCAGAGATTATCCGCCGGATCCTCTACAAAGCGATCGATCAGAATGTAGACCTCGAAGAGGAGGAGGATCGATGGCCCTACCTGTGGCTGAAGTTCGGACGAAGCTTTCATCCGGAACGATTGACACCGCCGTCACCCGCTGAAGGAGAGGCGATCGACGAGTGGGTGGAAAGCGTCGTTGCGGAATTCTGCAAGCAGAAGGCTTTCCGGGACCGTTTTACCAAAGCAATAGCCCAGTCAGAAGGTCTGCGAGACTGAGATGAGATTGATGCGATTTAACAACAAGGGGGTCGATCGATTTCGCGAGTATCTGCGTCTTGCGCGCGAGGATGCAACTGCCTCCGTGCAATGGGACCTATTGCAAGATCCATCGCTGACGGAGGAAGTGCATCCACCTGCGGAGGTGGATTCCATCAGTTTTCAGACCAAACGAGAGGCTGCGACCTACCTACACAAGCTACTACGAGAGATCCCGAAGCAGACCGTGATTGAAGATCAGGGGCTTTGGACCTGGCTATCGCTCTATTTCTTCGACAGCATCTGCCCAAAACGCGACGGGAAGCGGGCGGTGCGGAATGATTATACCTACATCTACGAGCCGAAGAATACTCGCCATTTTTATCGCCATTTGCTTTTCATTTCGTGGCGTATTTTGGACATAGCTCCAATCCATAATCAGCTGCTTTTAGACAGAAGCGTCGCATCGCTCGACAAGATTTCTTCTGAGATTATGAAGCGACTCTATCTCACTCGCATTCCCTGTTTTTTTGAATTAGTGGAAAAGATTTATCGCGATCCAAAAACAAATCGGGCCAGGAAAGGCATCGTTGACACTACCCGGATTAACCGCGGAGACCTTTCCCATCGACTACCGACATGTATCCGTCAATTGGAGAAAACGTACGATCTTCATTCCTTGACGGCGGACCAATTGCTGGACCTGCTGGGGCCGGAATTCCAGTTTGAATCGGGATCGAGGTGAACAGCTTCGATCTCCTCGCGGCCTGATACACCCCTGACCGATAGGGAGAGAGATTCGAATTGAACCGTTTCAACAGATTCGCTCCTGACCTTGTCAGACAGAAGGTCACCATTTCTCGCGCAGCGATCGACATCGTAGCACCCTCCCTCACCCAGCCTCCGGAGGAACGGCCCAGGGTGAGGCTTTCCGTTGATGTTTCTTTTCCCAATGCTCGCCCGCCGAAAGAGCCCCGTAGGGGCCGACAAAAGAGTTAAGGGGACCTAGCACCCCCACGATGGACCTTTCATTCTCAGACCGAAAAGAAGACTCCATGAAAGCGATCGACCGGCCATTTACCAAAATCATCAATGGCACCACGCAGTTCGTGATCCCGGTATTCCAGCGCGACTACAGCTGGACGGAGCCACAGTGCGAGCAACTCTGGAAGGATCTCCTCGTCATCGCAAGCGATCCCACCACTCGTGGTCACTTCATGGGCTCGGTAGTTTATGTTTCTACCGGAGACACTTCCGCCGGTTTTACTCGCTGGCTGTTGATCGACGGCCAGCAGCGTGTCACCACGCTGACGCTTCTTCTTGCTGCGCTGCGCGATCACATTGTCGATACCGACTGGAAAGGCTCCGAAGACAGCCCAACCGCAACACGCATCGAAGCTTACTTTCTGAAGAATGTTCAGGAGGAGGGGAGCCGGCGCCACAAACTGGTTCTTCGCCGTCACGATCAGGAGACGTTGCGAGCGATCTTGGATGGCACCGAAATGCCTGAAAATCCCTCGGATCGGATCCGTGAGAACTATGATTTTTTTCGTGAGCAGATTGCATCCTGTGATCCGGATGAACTGTACCGCGGCCTCGATCGGCTGATCGTAGTCGATGTCACGCTGGATCGCGGAACGGATGATCCTCAGCTGATATTCGAGAGCCTCAACTCCACCGGCATCGACCTAAGCCAGTCAGATCTGATCCGAAACTACATCCTGATGAGGCTTCCCGAGAAACAACAGACGTCGCTGTACGATACCTACTGGAGCAAGCTGGAATCGCTTTTCCGCGGCTCAGAAAAGACCTTTGACGCTTTTCTACGGGACTATCTTGCCTTCAAGACCCGAGCCAGCAAACAGGAGCGAGCTGATGAGATCTATCAGGCGTTTCGCCGAAGCTTCGGGCAGCTTCAGGAATCTTGTGGCGGCCTAGAAAAGCTGCTCGATGAGATGCTGCGATTCGGTCGCTACCATGCTGCATTCAGTATCGGGACTCCACTTGAACTGGAACTGGTCGAAGATCTGGCTAGGTTGAGACGCCTAGTCGATGTACCAGCCCTTCTGATGATGCGATTGTTCGATTGCATGAACCAAGACAAATCGCTCTCTGTGGAGCAGTTTCGTGAAGCAATCGAAGCGATTGAAAGTTTCGTGTTTCGAAGAGCCATCTGCGGTGAACAGACCCGAAGTTATTGGCAGATCTTTGCCAACATTGCCTATCGGCTAGGGAAGCAAAACCCACTAGAGGATTTGAAAGTCGGGCTAGCTCGTCAACGCGACGCCTACCGATTCCCCACCGACCAAGATTTCCTCCGGGAATTGGTCAGTCGAGACATCTATGGACTTCGGGTTTGCGGATATCTGCTGGATCGCCTGGAGAACCACGGCAGCCGGGAGCCTACGAATACCAGCAACTATTCGATCGAGCATATCCTTCCTCAGAATGAACGGCTTTCGGCACCGTGGCAGTCGATGCTGGGAAAGGATTGGAAGAAGATCCAATCCACTTGGCTGCATCGACTCGGGAATCTAACCCTGACGGGCTACAACAGCACCTACTCGGATCGACCTTTTGAAGAAAAGAAGACGATCCCAGGCGGTTTCAACGACAGCTCTGTTCGTCTGAATAAATTTGTCCGTGAACAAAAGCAATGGACCGCCGTGGAAATCGATCTTCGAGGCCAGCAACTGGCGGATCGAGCTCTGAAGATCTGGCCCTCAATCGAGGTTGCAAATTCGTCGATCGAGTTGGCGAAGCAAGCCGAGATGCGGGAGCTGGCGGAGCGACGGGATGTTGCGAAGGTTCCGATGAGCGGCGCGGCACGGGAGCTGTTCGAAATCCTGAGCCCCAAGATTCAAGAGATCGATCCGGCCATTCTGGAGTTGGCCGAACCCAAATCCGTCAGCTACCACGCCTCTGGGTTTTTTCTTGAAGTCTTGCCGAGGAAGCATCGCCTTTTGCTATTGCTGCCCCTGAACCATTCCGAAATTGACGATCCTCACGGTCTTTCCCAGGATGCGACGGTCTGGAAGTTTCTTTTTTATGCCAAGCACGAGGGAGGTGTCTTGCTGCGAATTAAGGAGCCGATCGATATCGAACATGCCATGCCCATCATCCGCCAGTCCTATTCTCTAGCATCGGCCGCTGTCAGCGAGTCGGCAATGATTCCCGAAACGGATTTGAAGGACTAGGGAGGCCCGCGGGTCCTATGGCTGTCGCCACCGGCAAGTGAAGTGTCGGGACCTATAGTTGCGTCTCGTAAACGATTCTCTGTACACCCACATCACCAGCCCCGGAGGGGCGGCATAATCTCTGCCGGGGCCGCAAGGCCCCGGGACTCGAAAAAAGAGAAACTCCCTCCTATCCCAACCGGTGGCTCGCGCTACCGGCCTTTCGATACCGGCCCTCCGGGCCTGAAGACCATTTTGAAATCATGGCCTAGTTCTGGTGTGTTTGCGGTCAGATCTATAAATCGAACACGTCTCATCTGTATCTCCGGTCAGCTACCCCATGATGACTCAACTGCGCCGACCGCTACACACACCCTACAAGAGTCATGTAGGGTGTGTGAGTCGATCGCATGGCTCGCTGGACGAGGTGACTTCGCCAGGGGTTCGGCTATGAAACGTCGCCATGACTCCATCGTCGCGATCGGGAACACACCAGAACCAAATGCGGACGGGAGAACAAAGCCCCCTCTCCCTACCTCTCCCCCATCGCTGCGCGTCGGGGGAGAGGAGCAAGAAAAAAGGAGGTTGATTGGTCTGATGGAAACCGGTGGCTCGCGCCACCGGCATTTCGATGCCGGCCCTCCGGGCCTGAAGATCGCTAGCGGAACACCATGTTCAATTCACGAAAAGCATGGACAAAAAGCCTCCAACGCCGATTCTACACGGTCGGGACGCCCGTGCCACAAGGTAAGGACTTGGTCGACCCTACGGGCCTGAAGAGAGTCATTGCGACTGTTTGGTTCAGACAAAGTCGACATCTAACTCGGTTCCGCACGGGCGGAACGCCCGTGCCACAAGACAGGTACTGGGTCGGTCCATCGGGTCTTAAGAGAGGCCTGACAGGCAGTGAGTCCCATTCGCCAATAGAGGGCAGTACTGCTGATAGCCCGGGTGAAGTGGCAGCGGAACCCAGTGACTGTTGGCGAATGACCCCATCGCCTCTTGATACATGGTTGACCGACAGAGCTAGTGATGAAGCCTATGAAGGCACAATGGATAATCCAGCACTTCGCTAGAGTCGTACTGGCGAGATCTGAAACGATGTTGGCGTGTCGCCAACGTCCCGTCGCAACTTGAATCAGGTCGAGCGACGGGCATAGTTGCGAGCAATTGAATGGCTCGCTCTGCGATCCCTGGACGAGTGTCCCAAGTATCTGCATCCGGACCCATCGCCTGCTTATCTCCGACGACACCGGTCGCCGCCCCCCCTGCAAGTAGGGATAAACTCGCAAAGGCACTTGCGAGAGGTCCCGGGTGACCATCGCACTTTCGGGGCTTGTTTTGTGCTAATTTCCAGCCAGGGACAACGGTCGCATTCGAACCATCCGCAGGTTTGGATGAAAAAGATTTCGTCGGACACACTAAGTCTTGCTCACTGCCCAAGCATTTTGCGTATCGAATTGTCAACCACTTAACTTGCTTTCTTCGAAAAATCACTTACGATTTCCCAACAGGAGAACTCTGGTGCACACTGTGCAAGAACCCATGACGGGGAGAATTGCAGAAAGCAGTCATGCCAAAGTCTCCATTACGCAAGTTTTCGTAGAGTTAAGAAATCGCAATGCTGCAGTTCGAAATCCTTCAAAGCGTGCTCTTCCGAGTCCCGCCAGAGGCCTGTGTACTTTCACGATTTGGTGGAGCACCTCCAAAGCTCTTCACGATGACATAGTTTTTGACATCGAAGGGCAAACTGGAAGCTACGTTGTTGCTTCCTGAAATTTGGCTACCGCTAGGTTTGGCTTTACGCTGCCGTTTCCTGTAGTTCCTCTCTGCATGTCAGTTGTGAAAGTGCGACTTGTTGAAAATGTGGCCGTAGATATCTGCTGCTTTATGCGGCGAATAAAGATTTATCGGCTAAAGCCAGATCAGTCCAAGGTTTTATAGGCCTCAGGATGCCAGAACGGAGTTGGGGGACGGTAGCGTTGTTGAAAGGATTTGCACGAGGCTAAGAGATGAACAGCATGATGAGCTAATTGTGGATTCTGGGTATATTGCTGACTGGTTTTCGGCGAACCTCCCCATAACTGCTCAGCGCGAATCCTGAGTAGTGAAAAATGAGTCACTCAATGCGAGAGGGAATAGGAATGCTGTTGCCATACGCCTTCCCGATGTGGTATCGGCAGGAAACTGGGAACACTGAATTCTTGAAGGGGCTGTAAATGGGCTTCCGATTCTCTGGTCATGAGACATTTCCCTGCCGTTACGCGTGGTTGCCGAAGGCATTTGCCGCCATCGAAGCGGATCACGCTGCGTTTTCGGATGATGAACGCGCGATGATTCGTCTTGGCGTGGGAAAGAACATGGTCCGGGCCATCCGGTTCTGGATGGTTGAGATGTCGGTGGCCTTGAAGCATCCTGGCGGGGGGTATGAGCCATCAGCCTTTGCAAAGGCTTTGTTCAACCGGAAAAAGGGCATCGACCCGTTCTTAGAAGACATCCGGACACTGTGGCTATTGCATTGGAAACTCTCGACTCATAGCGTGCAGGAGCCACTCCTAGCCTGGGATTTCCTTATTAACCAGTATCAGTCTACCGACATCAGTCGGTCGGCCGTACTTTCAGCTTTTCGGCGAATTGCGGACAAGGAAACACGGCCACCGTCCGATGTGACGCTTGAGCAACACTTCGATACGTTCCTGCACACCTATGTACCTACCCGAAGCCGTAAAGGTGATATCCAGGAGGACAATCTAGACTGCCCTCTGGTTGAGCTTGAGTTCATCAATGCCGTGGGTGAGCGGAGGATCGATGGAACGGGCAAACGCGAGCCCATTTACGCATTCCGTATGGAAGACAAGCCGGACATCACCCCGGAAATATTTGCCTTCGCACTGGACGACTTTTGGGCAACAAGGCGTAGCACGGAACGCACTCTGACGTTTAAGGATGTCACCTTTGGACACAACAGTCCCGGGCAGGTCTTCAAACTGCCGGAGTGGGCCGTTCGCCAGAGACTGGAAGTCATTTCGTCTGATACCTCAGGACCTTTTCGTTATGTCGAGTCCGCCACACAACAGCAAATCTCACGGCGCGACGGCGTGCCCAGGCCTTCCATCGTTGCTGCTTACGGGGAGGTCATGTCATGCTGAACACGAACCGAATCGCAAATCTCTTCGACATTCAGAAGCGGTTTATCCGTTCAACGCACCTTGAGAGGGATTTCGCCGATCATACGGCATTGCGCGGCTATGTCGTGACACCGCCCGCACACCAGGGCTTCGAGCGGGTTCTTCAGGGGCTAAACCCTAATTCCGGCCAGCGTGCTTGGCGTGTCACCGGTGATTATGGAACAGGAAAATCGTCCTTTGCTCTTGCCCTAGCCCATCTTCTTTCCGACGGCGGTGGCTTGCCGCATGATGTGCGAAAATGCGTCGATTTTCGCAGCCTTGGGTTGAAGCGGCCGAATCTGTTGCCGGTGCTGGTAACGGGCACTCGCGCTCCTCTTGCGGAGGCACTGAGGATAGCGCTTGCCAGGTCGCTTGAAGAGTTATGCAAGCGAGGGAAGCCACCGCAACTCATCTCCCGGCTTCGGTCCACAGCCGGGAAAAAACCAGGCCAAGAGGATGGATCCGAAGAGATTGCACTGCTTCTGGAAGCGGGACGTTTCTTGCGTTCCTCCGGCAAGGCGGACGGTCTTGTCATCGTTCTAGATGAGATGGGTAAATTCCTTGAGTTCGCGGCCCTGCATCCGGACAGGCAAGATATCTACTTGCTACAAATGCTGGCAGAAGCGGCATCACGTAGCGGCGATACGCCGATCTTTGTGGTTGGCCTATTGCATCAGGGATTCCATGCTTATGCCGAACAATTAGCTCTCACCACCCAGAAGGAATGGGACAAGGTTGCAGGACGATATGAAGAAATCCTCTTCAACCAACCATTGGAGCAAACTACGGCGTTGGTGGCCAACGCTCTCAATATCCGCCGCGAGAAATTGCCAAGGGGTGCAACAAAACGACTTGAAGAAGAAATGTCCAGGGCAATCGAACTTGGCTGGTATGGAGTGGATGCAGTCAAACATCGCCTGACTTCTATAGCACCGGAGATTTTCCCGCTGCATCCGACGGTAATCCCGGTGCTCGTTAAGCTCTTTGCCCGCTTCGGGCAGAATGAGCGATCGCTCTACAGTTTCCTCCTGTCAAGCGAACCCTTCGCGCTTCAGTCGTTCTCTGAGCAACCGGCAAAGGCAGATAGCTTTTATCGCCTGCATCACCTCTACGACTTCGCACGCGCTGCTTTCGGGCACCGCCTAGCTTTGCAGACGTTCCGAAGCCACTGGAACCAGATTGAGTCGGTGGTCGAGAGTTTCCCTCGCGATCAAGTTGCGGAACTCAAGATCCTGAAGACGGTGGCCATCTTGAACCTCATGGATTCACCGCAACTTCTGGCGTCCCAAGATGCAATTGCGCTTGCCGTCGATTCCACGTCGCAGGACGCCGGGGCGAATGTCACAAAGTCGCTGAAATCGCTTCAGCGTGGAAAGGCGATCCTTTATTACCGTGGTGCAGCAGGCGGTTACTGCCTCTGGCCGCATACGAGTGTCAGCCTGGAGCGAGCCTACCAAGATGCCCGCAACACCGTACCACCTCCAAAGTACATCGGGCCGCTGATCCGTGAAAAGCTGGAGACGCGGCCGCTGGTTGCCCGCAGGCACTACATTGAGACCGGCAATCTCCGGCACTTCGATGTCCAGTTCGTACCGGCAGCAGAGCTGCAGGAGGCGCTCAGTGCCCGCACGAATGCTGACGGGCAGGTCATCGTTGCCTTGTGCGAAACGGAAGCCGAACGCAGGAGTGCCATTGAGTTCGCGACCTCCAAGCCGATGGCTAAATGCAAGGATGTGCTGACTGCCGTGCCACAGCCGCTACAAGGGCTTGCCAGCCTTGTGACAGAAGTTCAACGGTGGGAGTGGGTGCTTGGAAACGTGCCGGAGCTGAATCACGACAACTACGCTCTCGAGGAGGCCACGAGGCAATTGGCTGCTTCCCGCCAAGTGCTCACCAAGCGTCTACAGAGTTACGTCGGGTTGCGGCAGTTTACTGAGACCCTCGGATTGCAGTGGTTTTACAAGAGTCAGTCTGTTTCCATCGGCAGCGGGCGGACCTTGCTCGAAAAGCTTTCGACTGTGTGCGACAAGCTCTATCCAAATGCACCGAAGATCCAGAATGAACTGGTCAATCGCCATGAACTCAGCTCGGCCGCCGCAGCTGCCCGGCTGCGACTGATCGAACGACTGCTTCAATTTTCCGCCGAGCCATATCTCGGCATCGACCCTTCCACCAATCCACCTGAGAAGTCGATGTATCTCTCGGTGTTGCAGGAAGCCAGACTGCACCAGGACGGGCCAGAAGGATGGGCCGCATGCATCCCCGGCGAAGATGAAGATACTTGCCGAGTCCGGCCTGTGCTGCTTCGCATGCAGGAAGTACTTGAAGCAGCCAAGGGGCGACGCGTGAAAGTAACATCGCTGTTTTCAGAGATGAAGTCCCAACCGTTCGGTATCCGGGATGGACTGTGCCCGCTGTTTCTTGCTGCCTTTGCCGTCATCCATGAGCAGGATGTAGCATTCTACGATCAGAACAGCTTCGTGAAGCAGGTCACCGGGCAGGAGTTCCACCGGTTGATAAAGGCACCTGAGAATTTCGAGGTTCAGTATTGCCGGATTGCTGGTGTACGAACGGTGGTCTTTGAACAGCTTTTCAAGGTACTTCACCCTGAGAAAAAACCTAAGTCCATCGATCTGCTCGATGTCGTCCGGCCGCTCTGTGTCTTTGCCGCTCAGTTGCCCGAATGTGCGAAAAAGACGGCGAAAGTTTCTCGCACTGCATCTTCTATTCGCGACGCGCTAATGAGAGCCGAAGAGCCAGCTACTCTTCTGTTTCAAACACTGCCAGAAGCTTGTGGCTGTGAGCATTTTGAAGCTGATGCATCGCCATCACCAGCCAAGGTCAAGAAGTTTGTAGAGCGTCTAAGGGATGGCATCGAAGAACTACGAGCAGCATATCCACAACTACTTCGCAGAATGAAGGATGAATTCCAGACCTGCTTCGACCGCCCCGGCAACTTGGAGTCAGCGCGAACGGCCGTTGCACATTCTGCGAATCGCGTCCTCGCATTTGTTAAGGAGCAACGCCTCAAGGCTTTTTGCCTCCGTCTCGCGGATCAGGGCCTGGACGATGACCAGTGGATTGAGTCGATGGGAAGCTTTCTTTGCTCCAAGCCACCCTCGAAGTGGATCGATAACGACCTGTCGCAGTTCGAGGACGAACTGCACCGATGTGCCCGGCAGTTCTTTCGTGTTGAGAGCACGTTGTTCGATGAAAAAGCAGAACCGGCGGGAGCGCAGGCCATGCGGGTGTCGATTACCTGCCAGGACGGAAGCGAGGTCGACAAAGTTGTTCGCCTTAGCGAAGGCGAGTTGGAAAAAGTGGCATCCTTGGAGGAGAAGATTCGCAGGGTGTTGGGCGAGGATAGCCGATTGGGCCTGGTGGCTGCAACGAGGGCGATCATGACGCAGATGCAGGACATGAAGGAATAGGGAATTCAGCCAATAACGGCGGGATTCCTCACAAGCAAGGTGAAGGTGGTCAAGCGATGGCAGAGAAAACAGGAGATAATCGGAATCGCTTCCGTGTAAGCGCCCGCACCATTTTGCAATTAGGTGGTGAGCTTATCAGTTCGGATGGCATTGCCTTTTACGAACTGATCAAAAACGCCGTAGATGCTGGAGCAAAGAAGATTCACGTCGAAGTTCGCATGCAATTACCACTCGATGCGATCCAGAGAGTCAGAATGGCTACAGAACAATCCGGGAGTCTCAGCAAAAACGAACTGAAGGCACTTAAAACAGAGATCGCCTCATCAATCCTCATGGATGCTCCCGACAAGGAGGAATTACGCGAATCCATTGCGGCAGCCGACTCCCTCGATCATCTACTTGCCGCCGTTATTGACGCAAACGCGATCACATTTCGTGATACTGGGAGCGGCATGACGCTCAGCGATCTTGAAAAAATCTATCTCACGGTCGGCACGCCGCATCGTCTCAATGAACGTAAGTCGGGATCGCAACGGGTCATACTGGGCGAGAAGGGCATTGGCCGTTTGTCAGCGATGCGGCTGGGCAACCGGCTTCAGGTCAGCACTACCACAGCCGTTGACACTCACTGGAATGAATTAAGAATCGACTGGAACGAGTTCGGGCGGGACGCCGGACAATTACTCGAAGACATCGTGATCGCGCCCTTTCGCGGCCAGAAAAAGGGATCGAGCGATACTGCTGCTCATGGCACTACTATTCATATTACCGACCTCAATTCTACATGGTCCCAAAAGATGCTCTCAGCGATTGCGGCGTCCGAGCTTTGTCGTTTCACCGATCCTTTTGCCGAGAGCAACCGTTTCCCGATTCATCTGCGCCTGAATGGAAACGCCGTTCCCATTCCGCGCATGAACGAAATCCTGAGCGAACACGCACACGCCCATGTGGAGGCCCGCCTGTCCATCGACGAGGAATCCGACGATCCTGTCGCTGTGCTCGAAGGCAAGGTTCGCTACCTGGTTTCAGGTTCGTCCGGCAGTCCACTTTCGGGGCGTACATTGCCGTTCCGCTATGAAAACGTCGAAATTGCGTCTCTCCTGACGAAACGCGAAGACCCTGATGTGGACTTCGATTCGGTACTTCGGCTTGGCCCATTTTCAATGAAGTGCCTCTGGTTCAACCGGCGTCTTCTCAAGGCAGTTGAGATCGACGACAGTACCCTGGACCTGAAAAAGGCGGTCCGACAGTGGTCAGGCGGCCTGATGGTGTACCGGGATGGCTTCCGCGTACCACCTTACGGTGGCCCCGACGACGACTGGCTCGACTTGGATCGCGGCGCGCTCGCCGCCCAGGGTTACAAGGTCAACCGTGCCCAGTTAGTTGGAAAGGTTGATATTTCGGTTAGAGGCAATCCACTGCTTCGTGATCAGACCAACCGTGAGGGTTTACGCGACTGTCCGGAGAAGCGGGCACTTGCCGGGTTGCTAAAGCACATTCTCGAAGTGGAGTTCCGTGGGTACCTGAAGGAAGTCGATGAGGAAATCCGTGATAGGGATCGGATCAGTTTTGCCGCCTTCACGGAGCGGCTGGCGGAAGCTGAGGAAAAGATTAACCACTCCTTGAGCGAGCTTTCCGAGATTGATGACGACCATCCTGACCTGGAGATTGGCCCGCTGGCCAAAAGGTTGCAACGCGCGTTCCACTCGGTAGTTGAAGTGGTTACGGAAGTCCAGGAGACCGTGGAGACAGTAGAGGATGAAAAGGCTCGTGTCCTACACCTTGCGGCGCTCGGTCTCTCCATCGAAAAACTTGCCCACGAGTTGAACCGGGCGTCCAAGCACGCCTTGGAAGCTTTATCCCAGATGGATGGCAGTCCGAATGCACCGGCACTCAAGCGATCTGCGGTCCTTCAGTTGCAATCGCTTCGCAAGCGACTCCAGAACTTGGATCCCCTTTTAACGCCTGCTCGCCAGACCAAGCAAGAATTCGATCTGGGCAAGGAGATTCAATCCGTACTCGACGGATTCCAGGCCAGGTTCGAGCGGCATGGCATTTCGCCAAAGCTGGTGATGAAAGGCGACGAGCCGGTAAAGGTCAAGTTTGTTCGTGCCATGTTCATCCAGGTGCTGGAAAACCTGATCGACAACTCCGTGTATTGGCTTTCGGTAGGTAAACGCCGGAAGGTTGCAGATGAAGCCTCAAGGGAAATTCGCATCGTGCTCGACGGTAAGCGGAATGTCATTGAGGTGTCGGACAACGGCCCCGGTATCGCGCCGGAAAACAGGGAGCGTGTCTTTCGCCCGTTCTTTACGCTAAAACCTGCCGGGCATGGCAAAGGATTGGGGCTGTACATCGCCAATGAGATCGCCCATTACCACGGGGGCGCACTGAAACTGACAGACAAGGGCCTGAAATCGACAGGACGGCTCAATACGTTCGAGCTGGACTTCGCGGCGGGGAGGGTATGACGTGCCTGAAGCAGCAATACAAGAAACCCGAAACCCGGTCGTGTCCTGGCGGATCGCCATTATCGACGACGTGTACGCAGGGCCAAATCTTGATGCCGTCAAGAGCGGACTGGCGGAGTTCTGCGCGGATGTCGGTTCCGATGAGGCGATTTTGAAGATGTTGAGCGAACGCACACAGTGCAACTTTGAAACTGTCGAGGGAGTGACTGCCCAGGGAATCGTCGCCTTATACAAATGCCGCCATCAATTGTCGGATATGGCCGACCAGTTGGGCAAGCTCTTCTTAGACTTCGACCAGCGCCGCAGCGAAGTGGAAACGATTGAGCAAAATCTAAGGGCGCATGGGTTCAGTGCGGATAATATCAAGACGTTTCAGTCCGTCCAGGACTTGTTTGCGGGGGAGCCTTTTCAACTGGTCCTTCTCGATCTGATGCTGGCAAAAGGCGAGGCCGAGTCACAGGACATTGCGAAGGAGATTTACAAGAAGTTCAAGGCATTCATCCTGCTCATGTCGAATTCTCCGATTGCCAATCCGCAGCAGATCGAAGGGTTTCGTCGCCAAACCCGACTCTTGAAAGGGTTCTTCGATTTCCGGGCCAAATCAGACCTCTGCGACACAGATAAGTTCCGCATCCAGATCGAAACACTGCCCAAAGACCCCGAAGTCTGCCATGCGATTCACAATTTCGTGATGGCATTGGAAGACGCTTTGGGCGGCACGATTGAAGAGCCGCCGATCAGTAACGGAGACACACAGGCAGACGAAGATGTCACGGTACTTTCCCGGTTCATGCACACGTTGCGTGCCTTGGGCCTCCATGATTATGCCCTGCTCTGCGAGTTGACGCTTAGAAACGAGGGACACCCGCTTGGCGACTACATGATGCGCCTGCTGGGTTCACATTTGCTCGCGCAGCTTCTTTCGCATTCGGGATTGAAAAACGCAATCGCGGCTCTGGACAAGCTGCGATTCACTGGGTTCCTCCCTTTTGGTGACGATCAGTCACCTTCGTTTCACCGGATGTATGCCGATGCAACGACGGAACTGGTCACGGGACCGTGGGAACCACACCCGTGGAGTCTGACACCACAATCCGCACCAGGCACGGCTGCAACTGTGGAGATCGCGACAGATGAATCCGCAGAGACGAGCGAATCCATTGCATTGCCAGCCAATGATAATGCTGCGGCCAGTGCTGAGGCCCAGGTGGAATCCGAAATCCTGAGCCTGCTTGGCCTCCAGGACGACGCGCATGAACTGCCTTACGTCCAGCTTGGCGACCTGCTGATTAAAGATGAGAGGTCACTGGTGTTTGCGGTACTTAGTGCCTCATGCGAGTTGCAATTTGTTCCATTGCATGTTCACAGGAACAGGCCTCGACTCAGGGACGATACGGTACTTCTCGTACCTGGGCGGATGCGAACAATTGGAACGCCGCAGGCGAAGAAATCCCAGACGACGGCTGGACTCGTCGAGTGGAACGGCGTCGCGTACTGCATTGACTGGTTTGACGGCAAGCTCGTCGGTATTCCGCACTGCGCTCTACGAAAACTCTTTCAGGATCGCGGCTACCTTCATCACCGGCGATTGCAAACCGCGCGTGCCCTCGAACTCCAGCAGGCGGTCTTGTCGAAGCTTTCGCGAATTGGCGTGGAAGTTCGACCACCCTATCCGCGTGACATCAAGATCACGCTTTATGGGCGTCAGCCGGACCAGTCTTTCGTGCAGCTGGGTGATTCCCTCGCACAGGCCGGTCTGCTTTTTCACGGACGAAAGGCCGAAGGCAACAAGGATGAACAAAGGGTGCTAGTCTTGCGAAAACAAGCGTACTACCAGTTCGCGTCTGAAATGAAGAAACTCGCGGATCAAACTGCTGATGCAAGGCTGAAAGCCAGCCTGAAGTCCGGAGAAACGTCATTCACGAGTGCAATGGGCGGCTTGAAGTTGCCTATTGAGCTACCGGGTTCACCGGAGCCGAAAGCAATCCAGCTCGTGGATAGCGCGTGGAACAAGACACCGATTCGTCAGGTTGCCCTGCGCTTTGGGGCATTCACGGAACCACCAGCAACAACGAACAGAGAGCTAATGTTCTGCCTGTCGGCGGAAGAGGAATAGGGGCACACAATCATGGCAGAGCAACCAGTCAGACACATATTGAGCCTTTCGGGCGGTAAGGACAGCGCTGCCCTGGCAATCTACATGCGCGACCGCATTCCGGAGATGGAGTACATCTTCCACGACACGGATAAGGAATTGCCGGAAACTTATGATTACCTGCATCGACTTGAAGCGATCTTGGGCAAACGCATTACCAAGACGACGGCAGAGCAGAATTTCGACCACTGGCTCACGGTATTTGGCGGCATGATTCCCTCGAATCATCGTCGCTGGTGTACGAAGCTGCTCAAACTCAAGCCGTTTGAAAAGTATGTGGGCGATTCGCCCGTCATCAATTATGTGGCAATCCGAGCAGATGAAAAGCGCGAAGGATATATCAGCCATAAGCCAAACATTACAACCGTGTATCCGTTCAAGGAAGACGGCCTGGTGAAGGCCGATGTGTTTCGCATCCTCGAAGAAAGCGGGCTTGGGCTTCCCCGTTACACTGAGTGGGGACGAACCCGTTCCGGGTGTTTCTTCTGCTTTTACCAGCAGAAGATCGAGTGGGTTCGTCTCAAAGAGACCTACCCCGATAAGTTTGAAGAAGCCAAAGCATACGAATATGTCGCGAACAAGGGAGAAGGCGATCCCTTTTACTGGTGCGGCGATGAACCGCTCGTGCAACTGGAACGGCCTGAGCGTATGGAAGAGATCAAACTAAAGTGGGCTGAACGGGAGGAGAAGCTCAAGAAAAACGGCAAGAAGAAAAAGCTCATCAACATCCTGGGTGACGGGAATGAAGATGAAGGAGATACGGGCGGTTGCCTGATTTGCCAGCTTTGACCTTGATGGGGAGACACATGATTTCACAACAGGCCACGCGGTGGATCAGGTTCATACGGCAGTACGGGCCAATCCCTCGCAACGACAACATGTATGACGAGCACATTCGGAAATCGGCGAAACGCGCCGGTATCCGGCCGCTCGCGTTCGTCCATCCCGTCGAGCAAGATGTCTTGGCCCAGTTCGGCCCGCAACAAAAGGAGCGACGCTCTGTGGTTCTGACCGGGACGGCGGGCGACGGAAAGAGTCATTTGTGCGGCAAAATCTGGACGCTCCTGGGCGGCAGTGAATCTCAATGGAGTTCCGATGACGTCTATCATACGCTGGACATTCCCGCCGGTGGCTGGACGCTGACGGTCCATGTCATCCGCGACCTGACTGCACTTCCGCCACATGATGCAATGGGCCGGTACATCGATAAGGCGGAACTGCTCACCCGCTTTTGCGATTGCCTGTGCGAACCTGACAGCAAGGTACAGTTCCTGGTCGCTGCGAATGATGGCCAGCTTGTAGAAACCTTGCAGAGACTCCCCACGACCCCGAATGTGGCCCGTGTACGATCCATTGTGGAGACGCTGCTGGTCGATGGCCGGCGGGAAATGAGTGAAGTACCGCTCACCCTGTTCAACCTCAGCCGAGTTCCGTGCGTGGCATTATTCGATCTGGCACTGGATGCCTTCCTGGGACATGAAGGTTGGACGGAGTGCTACGCGAGCAGGGTGGAAGGCGGTTTTTTCGGCGACCGCTGCCCGATACGCCACAATTACGAGTTGCTGAAATCGCCTCTGGTACGAAGCCGGCTACGTTCGCTGTTCGAGCTTTGCGATTGCAATGACCTGCATGTGCCGATCCGGCGAATGCTGCTGCTGTTTGCCAATGCGATCCTGGGACATGCGGATGCAAAAGACCGTGTGATGCAGGCTAGCGATGTGCAGACATTCATCCAGAAAGGAACGACCGCGAAGGCGAGTCTTTTCAATAACCTGTTCGGCGGCAACCTGTCAGAAGTGCGCCGCGATTCGCTGGAAGTATTCGATTACCTCAACCGGTTCCGTATTGGTCACGAAACTTCGAACCGCATCGACAATATCCTGATTTTTGGCGAAGCCGACGAGAACCTGAAGCCCTATTTCGATGTGCTGCTCAGAGCCGACACGATGTACGGGGCCGACGACAGTTACTACGCCGCACAGCGGTCCTATGTCGAAGGCGACGATACTGACCCGGCTACTGACCTGTTCCTGCGGCTCCTGGTAAGCCAGCGACGGGGGCTGTTCTTCAAGATTCCGCGTGAGTGGGAGCAGGAACTGTCCCTCTGGGAATTGACCGTGTTCACATTTGCCGGGGAGTACCTGGAAAAAGTGCTTGGTCCGCTTTCCCGCGGCGGACGGGTGGAGCGACCTTACCTGGCCCGGCTGGTCAAAGGGCTGAACCGAATTTTCGTCGGAATGCTGGTGAGTTCGGATCGTGACCTACTTCTTGCAACCAGCATTTCCTTTTCAGGCTCAAAGGTGAGCCAGGTGCTGGAGGACCGGGTTCCGGTGACGCCACGGCTGAATGAACGCGTGGAACTGGTCCTTGCCAACGGGAAGCCAACCCTACATGTTCAGTTCTCGCAAACGATTTCGGCATCGATGCCGTTGAACCTGACCCGCTATGAATTCCTGAGCCGTGTAGCAGAAGGTGCTCTGCCGGGGAGTTTTTCGCGCGAATGCTATGAAGACATGCTGGCATTCAAGTCCCGCCTGCTGACCTGTCTTACCGAGCGGCGGCGAAATGAAGTGGGCACCGAATCCAACACGTTCGCATTTCATCTACTTACGCTCGATCCCGCTGGCAACCCGCTCGATGATGTGGTGGAGGTGACTCATGGCTGATGCCACAACCATGCTGCCACTTCCGGCGCGTGAAGATTACCGCGACAACAGCATGTGGGTCGATGAGCAGATGTGGGGGCACAGGCTCTGGGACTCCCAAAGTCCCTGGCTGCTTTTCCTCGAATTCCTTGGCGTGGCCGAAGCAAGCCTCCGCAACGGGCAGTTATTCGCCAACGGCAACCATCCCCTGCTTTACAAGCCGTACAAACGGCTGCACCTGCGAAACATCCTGTTCAACAATGAGGTCCTGACGCAAATCGCCGAGCGCTATCCTGACAGCAACTTGGCATGGGATAAATGGCTGGAATGGATGGGCACGAACGCGAAGGGAGTGCTTCCCCGCGATTTTTCCTACCTCAAGGGACGATTCCATTCGTTCCAGCAGTTCGTTTCACTTGTTGGAATCCTCCGCGGTTCGGCGGTGGAAAGTGAAACGAACAAACGGTGGAGTTCCCGTTTCGTTTTTCCATTCGGTCCCAATGCCCTATACGAAGACTTAAGCATTACGCATGCGGGCAAGGTCAGTCGCGAGTACATCTATTTCGGGCGCACCGGCGAGATTATGTACCTGATGCTCAGCCGTTCCAAAAGAAGGGAGGAACTTGCGTCACGCTTCGCTTACTTGCTTTCGGGCCAGAACCAGTGGAACAAACTCCTGGCCCTGTTCCAGCCGGATGGAGGAGAAGACCCAGAAACGCGGGCAAACAGTTTCCTTCCCTACCGCGAGCATCCGGTATTCGACCTCCTGGCCGATGATTGGCTGCATGTCCTTTCCCTTGAGTTGCCAGGCTTTGATGCTTTGCCGCATTTGGTGACCCTTGGGGCGTTCCATGTAATGCTCTATCAGTTGCAGATCAGTAGCGAGATCCTGTCCAGGCCGCTGCATTTCATCTGCGAGGTTGTGGCTCCAAAAAAGACCCTGGTGAGGGAATTGTCTGCGTTCAATTACCAGGAGAACAGCCTGCTCTCGCAGAAGGCGGTTGAGGCATACCTAGCAAAGATCACCGCCTCTGATCCCTGGCAGCATGCGAGATCGCAGGCTAGTGCATTTGCTGCGTGCAAGGCGATACTCGAAGAACAGGTTCGCTGGCCGAACGACCCGGAGGACTACGAAGGATGCTCGGAGCCCGATGCCCTGGCATCTGAACTGCGGCGTGCGGCCATTGCCCGCCACCGGCAGCATGTGGCCAGCGTCCATCGCCAGTACGGGCGCGACGTGGGGCTGGTGTCGAAGCGTGGCACTAACCGTTTGCGGTATGCTCCGACGGATGCCCTCCTGAAAACGCTGGTCCTTGCTAATGTCTCGCATCGGATGGAGTACAAGGAGTTTCTGGGTGTGCTGTTTGCCCGCTACAGGTTCGTGATCGGCGAACGCGAAGCCGAGCAGGTACTTTCCCACGAGGATTTTGAGAAGAAGGCGTTCCAGACAAACTCGCACCGGCTGGAGCAACGGCTTTCCAGCCTGGGGATGCTTCGCAGGCTCTCGGATGCATGCGCTTATGTCCAGAATCCGCTTGCACGGGGGCAGTCATGAACATTTCAGAATTCATCGGCAAGATTGTCAGCCAGTTGCTCAAGGAGGAGTTGTCAGGAGAGCGTGGCACTCAATCGGAAGGAACGGCCCGGTTTACCATCGATTGCCTGAGTGCGGAGCACACGGCGGCAGTGGCTCGCCAGATTCTCGCTGAGCCGTCGCTTTCAACACAGATAGACCTGAAGCTACCCAGGGCATTCCTTGAGAGCCAACATCTTCCTGACGAAGTGCTCACAACGCTTCCAGCGACCTATTTCCGCAACGCAACGGCTGAAAAGCCAGTGCTACTGATAGCCAATACCGGAGACGATGAAGAGCAGTCCCTGAAGGAGTTCATCCGCATCGGCGGGCCGGAGCTACAGGAACACCCGGAGTTGTGGCTCAGGGTCGCGAGCGACGGCCTGTCACTCTCCGAACAGCATGCCAAGTGGTGGGAAAAGGCGCTAACCGGTCTCCAGGACCTCCGGGTCGCACCGCTGGACCGTATTGCTGCATACGTCTTACAGACACGTTCAGCGATACAGTCAGATGGACTTCCTGTTCTCCAGGCACTGGGAGCGGCCCTGCCGGCGCTTCGGCTGCCGAAGGACTCGGTGTTCTCCAGCCGAATCAAGGAAGGATCGCGGGGGCACCTATCGGCATGGAAAAAGGAATACAGCGCGGGATTTCGCAGCCGTGGTTGTTACCTGCTGAAACAGACGCCTTCGCAGCTCCTCCTGGGAGAGGAAGAACTCGAAATCGCCTTCGCCAAAGTTGTTGATGTAATTCCTGCCGAACTTTACCCAACGATTGAAGCGTTCATACATGCGCCGAGCGGATGGAATGACGCGTCCGTTTCACTTGCTGAATGCGAATGGGAGCAAATACGCCCGCTTTTCGACGGAGTCAAGCGGGAGAAGTTCAATCTCGCGCGTGAGACGATTCACTTCTTCGACGAACGGGAGCCTGAACTCCTGTCTGACGATGAGCGGCAGTACCTCCAGAGCCTGGTGACCCGTTCGGGCAGCGAACCTACGGAAGACGACACCGAGTTCTACGAAGCTCACCGCAATGAACTCAAAGAAGATCGCAAACTCAAGTCTGCCTGGGACCGGTTTGTCTTTGGCAAGGCGAGGGAGACCAACGATTTCCTGCTGGGTGTCGCTCTGTGCATGGAATCACTTTTCAGTCAGGGCGAAGCGGGAGCAAAGCGGAAGCTCAAGATCAGGTGTGACCGGGCGACGAAGAAGGAACTGAAAGACCTGAATGTCGATGCCGGCCTGTATTTCGCACACCGTTACGCCGGGGCCAAGACACTGTTCGGTGATCGGGTGACATGGAATGTCGGCCAGCTTTTCGACTTCCCCAAGCTGGTTACAGAATGGACCCAGCAAAAGAAAACAACGCTCAATCGTTCGACAGCCAAAGCAGCCATCCAGCTCAAGTTTGTCCTCGAACTGGAATTCGATGTCTCGACTGGAGGCACCCAGTCGTACTCGACTCAATTGTTGTGGAAATACGATCCCAACGCGGTGTCGTCACAACTGGTCGATGACTGGAACCGCCTTGCAGAGAATCCGCTCGTATACTGCCGCGCGCTCCAGGAGCCTGTCAGCACGAAGGGTACACTCCAGACCGTAGACCTCGCCAACGTCAAAACGTTTGTTCCCGCCTATGACCGGGACCGAGGATCGTTCGTCTCCGTCTACAAGAAGCAGAACGATATCGCCCTTCAGTTCAGGGCAAACCTGAAGACAGCGATAGCCAACAGTCTTGTGCCTGAATCTGTTGGGACATTGATTGAATCAACGTTTGCTGAATTCGAGGCAGAATACGCAAGAGCAATCAGTGACATGTGCGAAGTCGGGCTGCACAGCGCTTCGTTGCGTGCACAGGCTGTAGCTTACTGCCGTCTGCTGGATATCCTCGTTCGACAGGCCAAAGGCGATCGCAACCGCGACCTGCTCTTGCGGCCGCTGTTGTCGATCGGTGCGGCGCATATCGAAGGTGGCACCAGTGCGACTGTGGTTACACCATGGCATCCGCTGCGGCTCCTTGCCATGCAGGTAAAGGCCACTATGTCAGTCGGACTTGTCCGGCACCTGCTTGCCGCTCCGGAAGTCTTCTTTGGTGACACACGGCTTTTTTTCAAGGACTTGGCACAGGAGCTTTCCCATCCGTTTTACCCGGAAGTTGTGCTGGGATGGCGGAGCGATAAGCCTGAGCTGATGGTGATGACGGATGCAGTACTGGATTATACGCTGCATGAGTCGCCGGTTATCAACGATACGGAACCGGATGACACTAACGAGAACCCAACGACCGGCAGCAACTGCGTCCTGGAACTTGTGCAGCGGTACCTCACGCTGCATCCGCACGAACACGCCAGCATGTCTGTCGTGCTATACAACTGCGATTCTGCACGATTGCCGCAGGCGGTCGTGGACCGCATCGGGCAACTTTACGAGGATGAAGACGACGTTCGATGCCAGGTAATGCTTCGCCACAGCGACGCCGGCCGGTTGCGTGATCTGTACCGAGCCATTATCAGCCAGGGGGATGCCGACGTTGATTCGTTCAATGCGAGCGAAGCGACGCAGGACTTCATGGCACGCCTGCGTATCTGCATAATTGCTGACCAGGCACCGCCTCCGAACCCCAAGGACGGCTGCCCTTACGACATCGTATTCTCACAGGATGTTATCGCCCGTCATTCGCAGGTCGAATGGTATCCCGAGACCGCAATGCCCGTCGCCGTGGATTCACTGGTTCCCGCACGATGGTCACGCCGCCGCGCTGCAGCCATCGACGACATGAAATCCGTTGTGTACCTGTGCAGTCCGGTGCAAACGCAAGAGGGCTGGCGCTTCCTCACCGCACTCACCACATTCCTCAAAGGCGATTGGGACGAAAATGAGGGCAAACGCCTTCTACCCGCACGTCAACTGGATTTCCGCGACAATCGCACGGCCAGGATTTTCGAGGAGACACACAACCTGGGCAATTGGGTTGTGAATTACGACGAGTTGTTGGATCGACGCCAACTCCTGAACCAGCATGTGCGTGTGATTCGCTATAAGCAGTCCACTACCCAAGGACGAAATGTCATCATTTCATCCAAAGCCCCGCTGGGGCTGCTCGTGTCGATGGTCTTGCGGCGGATCAAGGCTCTGAACCTGGAACTTACCGATCCTGAGTGCCGCGCACTGGCAGAGCGTTTCGTAAATGATGCCAACGATGTGTCGGGCGACATTGTGCTGCGGGCAGCCAAGCGAGGGCGTAATGCCAGTGAGTTGATGGGAATCGTACTCAGCAGGTTCCTTATGCAGCATGAGCTTGGACAGCGGCGGTACCACGGATGGTATTTCCTGGACGATTACGCCGACTGGCTTGGTCAGAAAGAAGAACAGATTGCGGACATCCTCTGCCTTGCGCCGGAGGTTACGCCAGCGGGTGCCCTTCGGCTTACCATCCTTGTGTCAGAAGCAAAGTACATTGAGCTTTCCGGATTATCTACGAAGCGGAAGGAGTCCCAGAAACAGCTGCGGGATACTGTCAGGCGGATCAACGAAGCTGTGTTTGGCGCTCCCGAACGGCTGGATCGTGACCTCTGGCTTGCCCGGCTTTCTGACCTGATCCTGGACGGTGTCCAGTTCCCGGCTAGTGCCCGGATCAACCTTACGGACTGGCGGCGAAGCATACGCGAGGGTTCGTGCGAAATTGCTGTTCGCGGATATTCCCATGTGTTCGTGTGGGGACCTGATGACCCATGCGATTGCTCTTCGTTTGCACCGGTCGCCGAGCTGGAGGGTGCGTTCCAGGAAGTATTCGGGCGTCCTGACTTACGCGAACTGGTCCGCTGCTACTTTGAGAATCGCGATCCGCTTGCGCTCAGGAGAGCCATAGCCCAAGAGGATGTCTGGGCAGAAATGGAATACCAGCGCCCGACGGACCGTGCGAAGATCAGGGTAGAGCGAACACATCACACGGGGCCTGACGATGAAAAACAGCCTGCTGATGGCTCGTCTGGGGAAAGCCTGATCCCTCCCCCAACGACGGAGCTACCTGGCGGCGGCACTGCTCAACCCCTTCCCCCGCTCCGCAAACAGGATCCTGAGACCAAAAGTCCCGAGTGGGCCTATTCGGCGATCGCCGATGTCGTTTCCGGTTCACAGTCTAATGTTCAATCGAATGACGACATCGAATGGCTCCAGGCTGTTCAGACGAAAACCAAACACGCGCTTCAGCAGTTCCAGCTTCAGGCAAAAGTCGTATCCGGCACGCTTACGCCGAACTGTGCCCTGATCAAATTTGCAGGAAGCTCGAACCTGACGGTTGAGCAGGTCAGCCGGAAGCGGTCTGAATTACTAACCACCTACGGCCTGAATGTCGTGGCCATCCGTCCCGAGCCGGGACTGGTAAGCCTCTCGGTTGAGCGTCCAAAACGCCGTCTGATCCGGACGCCGGAACTCTGGGCCAGATGGCAACCGGCGTCTGGATGGGGCAACCGTTCATTGCTCATAGGTGTGAAGGAAGATGACGGGGAATTGCTTCTGCTCTCGCCGGGCAAGGCCCATGCCCCGCACACGCTGATCGCCGGATCGACTGGGAGCGGCAAGTCGGTCCTGATGCAGAACATCATCCTGGCAATCGCGGCGACTAACACCCCGGCCCAGGCCCGCATCGTGCTGATCGATCCGAAGCAGGGAGTAGATTATTTCGCATTCGAGACCCTGCCGCACCTGGACGGCACATTAGTTGTTGAGTCCGACGCGGCCATTGCCAAGCTGGAGCAACTGGTAGCCGAGATGGATGCCCGGTATGGGAAATTCCGTGCCGCACGTTGTCCAAACCTGGACGAATTCAACAAACGCGCTGATGAAGCGAACCGCCTGCCGGTCATCTGGGTGATCCATGATGAATTCGCCGAGTGGATGATGGTCGATGATTACAAGGAAGCGGTAACGAACATCGTAGGTCGCCTGGGCGTGAAAGCTCGAGCCGCCGGAATCCACCTGGTCTTTGCCGCGCAACGGCCGGATGCCAACGTGATGCCCATGCAGTTACGGGCGAACCTAGGCAACCGCCTCATCCTCAAAGTGGACTCAATTGGCACCTCCGAGATTGCCCTTGGCGAACCCGGTGCCGAACTCCTGCTGGGACACGGTCATCTTCTCGCCAAAATGGAAGGGGCTCCAGGGCTTTGCTATGCCCAGGTGCCTTTGGCAGACAGCGGGTTTGTTGATGAAATCGTCGGGGTCATGACACAGAGGGCACCATGATTCCGGGAGCAACAACATGAGAAATCCGGACTGGGTGCGTGATGAGATCATTCTGGCGATTGACCTCTACGTCCGCGCTGGCCGGAAGCAGCTGCCTCCTTCAGATGAAGAGGTGATCCGTCTCAGCGAACTCCTGAATCGCCTCCCCATTCATCCGCCGGCCTCGCGTGACGAGAACTTTCGCAACGCCAACGGCATCTCGATGATTCTTGGGAATTTCCTTGGTGTCGATCCCGTTCATAACCAGCCAGGACTATCCAGGAACAATCAGTTGCAGGCAGCCGTGTGGGCAGACTTCATCGACCACCCTGACCTGCTCAAGCGCACGGCCCAGGCTATTGAAGCTGCATCAGGCTCCCCAAATGTCACTGATCTTTATGAACTAACGGATGATGAAGATGTCTTCCCGGAAGGACTCCTGCTTTCCCGCCAGCATGCTGTACGCGAAAGGAACCGAGCGGCAATATCTGCCAAGATTGACGCGGTGATGGGCGATGCAGGCCGACTCGACTGTGAGGTGTGTGGCTTCAACTTTTTCGCGTTTTACGGCGAACTGGGCCGGGGATTTGCCGAATGCCACCACACGATTCCCCTATCGGAAGCAGTATTCCAGCGCAAGACCCGGCTGACCGATTTGGCAATTGTCTGTGCCAACTGCCACAGGATTTTGCACCGCGTGCGGCCTGTACTGACTATCGCATCCCTTCGATGCCTAGTTAGCGTACAAAGCCACTCGCAAGTGGAGGCTTTGCATGAGCACACCCGTATATCTCGATAACAACTCAACTACTGCCGTCGATCCGGTAGTGTTCGAGGCGATGCGTCCCTATTTCACTGAGATATACGGCAATCCGTCGAACCAGCACCATTACGCCGGAAGCAAAGCAGCCCGTGCCATTGAGAAAGCGCGGTTGCAGGTTGGCACTGCGGTGGGTGCAGAGCCAGGGTCCGTCATTTTCACAAGCGGTGCGACCGAAAGCAACAACCTCGCAATCCTGGGTATTTGTCGGCTGTGGCAGTCAATGCCCGGCCACATCGTCACCTCTGCCATTGAGCACAAAGCGGTTATCGAGCCTTGCCGCCATCTTGAAACTGCTGGGTGGAAAGTGACTTTCCTTCTGCCGGACAGTAAGGGACTGGTTGACTGGCACAGGGTGGAAGATGCGATCACTCAGGACACCGCGCTCGTAAGCATCATGGCCGCGAATAATGAAGTAGGTACGCTCCAGCCTGTCGAGCGCATCGGCGAAGTGTGCGAACGTCGCGGCGTGCTGTTCCATTGCGACGCTGCCCAGGCCCTAGGCCGGATACCAGTCGATGTCGCCTTGTGGAACGTTGACCTGCTAAGCCTGTCGGCCCACAAGGCCTATGGTCCCAAAGGCGTCGGCGCGCTGGTGATACGTGAACGACGAAAGACGGAGGCTCTTACTCCACTGGCCTTTGGCGGTGGTCAGGAATCCGGCATCCGACCTGGCACTCTCCCCGTCCCGAACATCGTTGGTTTCGGTGCCGCCGCTGAACTGGCATCTGCGAACCTGAAGGATGAACCGATACGACTGAGATCACTCCGGGATGAGTTGCTTTCAAGGCTCATGGATTCTTGCTCCAGCCTTGTGGTGCATGGCCAACCTGCGAATGCGCTCCCCGGTTTGTTGTCCGTCGGTTTTCCAGGTGTGAACGGCGATGAATTCCTTTTCGCGCTGCATGATGTGGCGATCAGCCAGGGTGCGGCATGCACGGCAGGAAGTCCGGAACCAAGCCATGTCCTGACGGCAATGGGGATTGGATATGACCTTGCCCGTTCCAGTTTTCGCTTCGGAATAGGGCGATTTACTACTCAGAAGGATATCGCACGAGTCGCCACAGAGGTTGACCGTGTGCTTTCACTTCTTAAATAAAAGCTTTCAACAAAATAAAGAGCAATCCTGATTCAAAAAGAAGGTAATAAACCTAATCTTTGGTACTAATACGGGACCAAATTTAATTCTACCAATAAATGATATTCAGAAAAATTTTCCCACGATATCACATGCCTAAATACGAATTATTCACTTCATGATTACCGAAAGCGCTTCTATCGTTGCAGCAAATATAGTGCTGACCATGGATAGCATGTTAGTACTCTTTAAATTGCAAAATTTCGGTGCAACCAGATGACTATTGAAGCAGAAGAGAAATATCCGACCTATCAAAGTAACCTAGCCTACCTTCCTGATAAATCTGCCCCGATAGCTCCTATCGCCCAGCATTAAATGCAAGACAAGGGATTGTATTTACATTCATTCGGACTGGCAGAAAACTCCTCGCAAATCGCTATCACTCCAGGGTTTTTTGAGAGAAATCGACCATCGTTTTTCCATCAGACTGAGGTCGCGTAGTAAGAGAAATCTGAGAAGCACTCGCACCTGATTTACCACTTGCATGCTCTTTACGCCGCTTGAAACCATGAATCTTTTCAAACCAATCTTATACGAGATGGCTGCAAGAAATCTTGAATTAATTGGCCCGATCCATTTTCAGCGATATATTGAACAACACTCAATATCACATGCCAAAACTTGCCAATATATTTCAGTGGATTCTATTGAAAGCTTGTCCCCTGAACTTAGAGATGCCGGGATAATGGTCTTTCGGTTAGGCAGCAGGCCAGGATCTCAAGGAACTCACTTCGGACTTTCAAAATACACAAATGGATGGGACGACTTTTTTGTTCATGACAAAAAATTAATTTTGCAAGCAAGACAAGAGGATTTCTCTCCGACCGTTCCTTTACGCAATCTCCTCGCGTTCCAACTCCTCCCCAAGATTACCGAAACTTCCTTCGTAAATCTTGCGGTTGGATCAGGTCTTTTACAATACGCATTGGGAATAAAAGATTCGAACTATCAAGTTGTTCCAGCTACTGGCCAAAGCACTTTCACATTTAAGATAAAACCAAAACCAGTTTCATCTCCTCCATGGGAACATATCAATGGGCAAGTTGAAATTGATGCCCTCTTTATTGGTCGCCGGAATGGCAAAGATTGCCTCTTCGTTGTCGAAGCTAAATCGGGGCCCCCAACAGGGAATTTAGCCAAGCATAAGCTTTGCTATCCGTTGGCTGCTTTGCGTTCTAAAGTCCCCAGTGACATTGAAATTATTCCGATATATCTTAAAACTTGGTCGGAAGAAGATGGCTTTCATTTTCTTGTAGCTGAGTGCACAGCTAGCAAATCCTCGGTTATAATTATTTCCGAACTTGCTACGAGATCGGTGCATCACTTGGTTTTACGTGGCTTCGGAGACCAACCAGCCATTTAGATATGCCTGGACAGCTGAACAGAGCAGATTGCCAAGGGTTTCATGGTGTAAGATTTCTGACACCTGTTCGGGAAGCGTAGGAACTCCTGAATATTCTTCGTACGACTTTGCATCTACTTGGGTACGAAAGAGTTTGGTTTGCAGTTGCCCATAAGATCACTATGAGTCATGGTAGTGGTTACGGTCGGCTATGAGCGGATCAAGGCGAATTTAATTTCGTGCTCCAATTGTTGCTAGGGGGAAGCGGCATTCGATTGATTAACGCCGCATGTTATCTCCAGTCCGCTTCGAATCGGGTCGCTGGGAACGATCAAAACGAAGTGATCTGGCGCTTGCTGAGGGTGGGGAAGCGCGTGACCCAGGTGGGGTCTTCGAATGCGTACCTGTGACCCTGGAATGCGTCTCGCATCACGGGGACCGAATCCCGGCTACCGATCACACCCTGATCCGAAGCAAGAAGTAGGTCGGCAAGCGCCTTGATGGCTAGGGCCACCCCCGGATGACTGATCGCTTCCTCTGTCCACTCCGCAGCCTTCTGCTGGAGATTCCACTGACGTGCTGGCTGCTTATAGGCCTGCTGAGCCGCTCTCTCGACGTCTGCAAAGTCGCATCTCAAGCGAATGTCTGGGTAGTCTTCCCGCAACCGCTGATAGTCGTCTACAGCATCTTCGAACCACAGATCTTGATCGAGGGATCCACCTTCGCCAACATGCTTGGCCTCGGAACACTCACCGGCCATTTGCTCCATCATCAGATAGGTCAAGAGCTCCATCTTGGTGTGCCTGCTAACCCCGCTTACAAAAGGCGGGAAGTGGACTATGTACCCTGGGAACTGCAGAAACAATCCGTACTCGAAATTCGGTACGGTATCTTCGCGCCGCTCCAGCTCGATAAACTCTTCCCGGCTTCTGATCTGGATTCCGTACTCTATGTCCATCTGAAAGAAGAACGAAATCGCGGCATGCCCCGCCTCGTGAATCGCCGTGGCATGACGCTGTTGCTCTGCCTGCCGAATCAACCGCTCTTCCATCTCCGATACTTCCTGCTCCTCACCTGTTCTGGCCCCTTTCACTCAACCCCGCATCGCGGCTCAATCGGTGGCCATGCTTCCTCCCATGGCCCTGCTCTTCATTGGCTTGTCCCTGGCCATTCTATGCCTTGGCGGCTGAAAATCTCAACGATATCCGCATTCTGCCTGCGACCTATGAGGCAAGAAATCGTCTCTCGAAGAGCGATCCCAGTGCCTCCTGAAATAGGATTTGAGTAGCAATCCAGTTGGTGGCACTATGGGTAGGTCTAATCAACTTTTATCGGGAGGAGTAATGACCGATCAAGAAACCACAAAACCAATACGCAAGGGAACCGAAGCAGAGCCGACAGACCCGGTTCATGTCGTTCGCAAAGGAGCTGTCGCGGCCAGTATCTGGCAACGCCAAAGCCCCAGCGGATACGCCTACTTTGATTTCTCGCTGAGCCGTTCCTGGAAGTCCCTTTCCAGCGAACGTACAGGCTACTCGAAGAATTTCTTCGAGACGAACGAAGGGGAACTTCATGAAGTGATCCAGAATGCCTCGTCCTGGGTCGCCGAACGCAAGAGGCAGCTCGGGATTCCAGCCGGTTATCCAAGCTCGTAATCCCCTCTTCCCCCATCGCGTGGCAAAGTCCATGAGTCATCTGCTGGCCCTTGTAGAATTCTCAGGCCCCAGCAAGCTGCCTCGCCCATGCGATGGGGCACTCCCCCAAAAGATCGCACGCGACTCCACCTGCCCCCCGCACATTCTCTCTTGCCGCTTCTATGCCGCCTCCCGTTCCGAGTCATTCGTCTCCCGCTGGGCATACGGCAGAACAATCTTCCGCTTCATCCTGAGCATGCCACCTGGTACCTTCTCCATCCCCGCCATCCCTCTTTTCTGAAGGCAGATTCGCCGAAGACGGCTCAACATGCCAACCGTGCGAAGCGCCTAGTGCCGATGTCACCGCAGCTGGTGACCGAGTTGGCGGCGCTTCGTGAGGAGAATGGAGTGAAGGAAGGAAAAATCTTCCCCGAGGTGGTGACCACCACGAATCTTCGATCGGGGTTCCTGTCGTTGATCAAGAAGGCTGGAGTACAACCCTGGCCGAAGGTGGTCCAGTCACTGCGTGCCTCCTGCGCCTCGGACTTCGCCCGTACCCTCGCTCCTCACATTGCGGCTGCCATCTGCGGACATACGCAGCAGATCGCTCAGGAGCACTACTGGATGGTTTCGACTTCCGATTTGAAGGGGGCTGGTTTGGTCTTTTCCGGTGCGGGGAAAGGCGAAGCATCACCCGAAGTGAAAACCGAACCGGTGGGGGGAGGCGAAGAAAAACCCGAAGCAGAAAAGTGCTGCAAAATGCAGCAAGAGGTCGCACCAGAAAACTGCGAAACTTCCAAAACCCTGGAAAAACCGGGGTTCGCAGGGGAAGAAGAGGGCGCGCAATGGGCGATACTGGACTCGAACCAGTGACCTCTGCCGTGTGAAAGCAGCGCTCTAACCAACTGAGCTAATCGCCCGACGCCTATAAACTACCACGGAATTTCGCTCGAGCAAAGACCCGACTGCAGGCCAGCCGGCGATCAAATCTGGCCGCTCGCCTGCCTCCGATCCCTCACCGCCCGCCTAACCGATCCTACCGGCACCACTCCGAGTTTCCAAACCAGCCAAAATGCGGCTCCGAAGCACAGCGCCTCCCTCTCCGGCACTCCGCTGCTCAAGCCCACACGAAGGCTAGCGATCGCAGCCTTCGCGTCAGCTCCCGACCACGGACCTGTGCAGCTCGGGTGCCACGCTCCCCGGCTCCCAGGATGCTGCCGCTTTCGAATGGATCGGGAACCGGCATTGGCACGACTGCACACCCCGGCCGCTCATTCTGGCCTCCATGCCCATCGAGTAATTTGGCATGGCCCTCAATCTGCAAGTGACGCTCAGAAAGCTTGGTTTAGGCCCCTAACCAGCCGAAAAACGAGAATTCCTCCAAACGGCTACCGACCTTAACCGGTGGCAATCATTGTTCCGTAACTGCCTGAAAAGACGCCTTTACGCGACGAAGGGACGATTCTCTCTAAAGTAATCAACCCTATCGAATCGAAAATAAACGTCGGACAGCTTGGTCTATCCATGCCGCAAATGACGCTCGCACGGAGAAAGCCGGGTTGGACATGCCGGGGGGCATTTCCAATAAAGACTCGATCGCGCTGGTCTCCAAACCAGACGTCGATTCTTCCACAAAGCGACTGACACTGAGCGATCGGTGCGCGGTTGACTTGCGTAGAAACTCCCGGTGCGTCTGACACGATTGCGATCGACGGGAGCTTTGACGACGGCCGTAGGGGTGCGGTGCCGTCGGAGATGCTTGAGCGAAGTAGGCGAATGGGTGGGAAGGAGCTGGTTGTTGGTAATCGCTGCCCGGCGTTGCCAGCAGAGTGGAATCCCAAATCCAAACAGGCCTTGAAACCTATCACACATTTCCAATCTCACAGCGATCCGTCGCCAAGAGACTTAGTCGTCCAGCATCGGAAGCGAAAGGACGATGGAAGCGAGTGGTGTTGCGTTCAGGGAGACAAGTTTCGGTACCTGCTGCGGAGCGGTAAGGGCTGAAATTCCAAGCAACCGAAGGTAACGGAGATTCTCAATATGAAGGTGTTCACCACAGGACAGGTCGCGAAGATCTGTAAGGTGGCCCCGCGAACCGTTAGCAAATGGTTCGACTCCGGCCGACTCAAGGGCTATCGCATCCCCGGTTCACAAGACCGGCGGATTCCGCGAGAGTACCTGATCAAGTTCCTCAAAGAGCACGGAATGCCCTTGGGGGATCTTGAAGACGAGGCCATGGCCAAAGTACTGATCGTCGCACAAGACCAAGTTCTGATCGAAAACCTGAAGCGCGAGCTACCGCTCGAAAAAAGCTTCAAGGTTTCGGTGGCGGCGAGCGGCTTCGAAGCGGGCATTCAGGCGGAAAGCTTCCATCCAGATAGCATGATCGTCGACTTCTCGATCGGCAAACTGGAAGCGTTGCAAATCTGTCAGAATCTGCGGAAGAGCGCCGACTTCACCGAGATCATTCTCATCGCCCTGCTGCCCGATGACGGCAACACGATGAGCTTCGATCGGTCCAGCATCAATGAAACGTTCAAGAAGCCTTTCGACGCCCGCTTGCTGGCCGAAAGACTCCGAACGCTCATCGGTGTCAAGAAAGAGTTGGTTTGAGATTCCAGGTGTTCCAAGCGGACCCTGGATGACTCCGGGTGCGGGCGAGCCATGTGGCCGCACCGGATGGCTTGCTGTCGCTTTAGCCGCTGGAACCCAACGAATCGCTCACTACAAAAGCCTTGCCTGGTAACTGGCAAGGCTTTTTTTATTTGGTCGACTCGGTATCACCGCGGTGGTTCGAATGGACGCGCTTTATCTGAATGAGCGGTCAGCCAACCATGATGACTTGCCAGCACCGACCGCTACACACGCCCTACAAGAAGCCCGTAGGGTGTGTGAGCCGATCGCATCGCAATGAGGACTTTGTGACTTCACTCAAGTTCAGTTGATTTACCAACGGCTCTTACCCTTCGTCGCGATCGCGAACACACCAGAACCAGGCGCAGTTAGAGGGGCACCAGGAACAAGCAGGAAGGGCTCTTTCTTTCAGCTCCATTCATCGCGGAACATTCTCCATCAACCGACTCCTACTTTGTCCCCCTCCCCGCCTTGTCATTCCTCCTCGGCGACCCTCCCGGAGGGAGGGTGAATGAGTGCGGTTGCCACCGGCATGTGCGGTGCCGGCCCTTTGGGGTATGAAGATTGCTGGCAAAGTCCTGAATCTACATGGGCGGGACGCCGGCGCTACGAGGAGAATGAGGGGAGCGATCGATGGGGATGTAGCATGCGCTACAATTCGTGGCGGCTTGCGAGATGGAGTCTGGCGAGCCAAACTTGGTAGGAAGGGACTCCCGGGGTTGTGATCAAGCCAAGCGGACTTGGCTACTTCCGTACCTCACCGACGAAAGAAGCAAGGCGATGAGCAACCATTTCGACGCGCAAGGGCGTCCGGTCATGGTGGAAATCACCGACAAACCCAACACGGCTCGCCGCGCCGTCGCTCGTGCCCTCATCGCCATGCAACCCGCCACACGCGACTCGATTCGTTCCGGGGGCGGTCGGAAAGGGGATGTCCTTCAGGTGGCCACCCTCGCCGGGATTCAGGCCGGCAAACACTGCTCCCAGTGGATCCCTCTCTGCCACCCCATTCCGCTCGATTCCCTTTCCATCCATTTTCATTGGCGGGACGATGGGCTTTTGGAATGCGTCGCGGAGGCGGCTACCTGCTGGAGAACGGGGGTAGAGATGGAAGCGATGACGGCCGTTTCGGCGGCTGCCTTGACGGTCTACGACATGGTGAAGGGGATCGACCGCTGGACCGAAATCCGCTCCATCACCCTCCTGAAAAAGGAAGGGGGAAAGCAGGAAAGCGTGCAACACCCTGAATGGAGGGAGGGAAAAACAACCGGGGAGGCGGATCGCAGCGGTTGATCGGCGTCAGTTTCTTCGGTTTTCTTCGGTGGGCGCCGGGATCTTGGAGTTATCCTGCCGATCGTCCATACTGTAGGATTGAGCATCGATCGAGAGATTTTGAACTTCGAGCCATGGCTCACCTGACCGCCGTCCCCTGTCTGTTGCCTCCCGCCGTCGGAATTTGACGATGAATTCGTATCGCCAATTGAGTTGGTATGCCGTGATCCTACTGGTCGCTCTCCGCTTTTCGGTGGGCTGGCACTTCTACATGGAAGGGGCGTCGAAGGTTCGGGACGGCAAGTTTTCCTCGATTGGCTTTCTGCAGGCTGCCAAAGGGCCGCTGGCGGGGCAGTTCCAGGCGTTGATCCCGGACCAGGATGGGACGATCCGCTTAGACCGCGACAAGATGGCTCAGGTCATCGGCGACTATGTCGCGCAGGCCTCGACCTACTATGGATTCGAGAACAAGCAGGAAGCCGACAAGCTGGCCAATAAGGCGATCGACCAAATCGATTCGATCTACGCTCAGTGGTCGAAGGACATCCAGGATTATCAGAACTCCCGAAAGCGAATTGCTTCGCTGGAAAAGGACCCCAAGCGGACGGAAATCGCATCTCTGCGAGCTCAGAAGGAGAAGGTCGAGTCGGATTGGAAGGCACTGGTTCGGCCGGCGCTTGGTTCGATCGATAAAACGACTCGTGGGCTAGAAACCCAGCTGCATCAGCTGGCAGGTGGCAGCAAGCCACCGTTGGCTTTCCGGCTGCCGGGCGAGTCAGCCGTGTCGACTCGGTGGGTCGACAAGTTCATTCCGATCTTCGATATGTCGGTTGGTATCCTGCTCATCCTTGGCCTGCTGACTCCACTGGCTGCATTCGCTGGCGGCCTTTTCTTGCTCTCTGTCGTCCTGACGCAGTGGCCCGGTTCCTTGGGGGCAACGCCAACGTACTATCAGGCGATTGAAATGTTCGCATGTTTCTTCCTCGCGGCGGCCGATGCCGGTCGTTACTGGGGACTTGATTTTCTTCCGTGGACTTGGTGGAAGAATCGAAAAATTGGCGGCTGGGAAACCGATTGATCGATCGCTGACATCCACGAAACATCTACTACCATTCATTCCTCTGCCAGGAGTTCTGTCATGGATCAGTTGAGCGCCGACGAGAAGAAGGTTGGCCAGGATAACTACTACGAAGCGCTCGGCGTGACGCGGCGCGATTTTCTGCGCGGCGTCGTCGGTACGGGAGCGATGAGCGGCGCGGGTCTGGGGGCGATGTACTTCGGCTATTCGACCGTCGCCGATCCTGTTCGCGTTGGGATCATCGGTGTTGGGGACGAAGGGAATGTGCTGATTGGTGGTTGCAGCCCGGAGTATGTTCGCGTCGTCGCCATCGCCGACATTCGTCCGTCGAGCATCCATCGGGCGTTCCACGGCGACTGGTCCTCCCCAGCCGCCCAGACAGCTCGCCCCGGTCTAATCGCCAAGGCTGGCTATTCCTCCTACGAAGAAGCTCGCAAGAACGTCAAGGTGTACGACACCAAGAATGGTGGCATGAAGGCGTTGCTGGATGATCCGGAGATCGAAGCGGTCATCATCGCCCTGCCGCTCCATCTACACGCTCCGATCGCCGTGCAGGCGATGCAGCGCGGTAAGCATGTGCTGACCGAGAAACTGATGGCCCACAATGTGGCTCAGTGCAAGGTGATGGCTCGCGTTGCCCGCGAGAAGAACCTTCACTTGGCGACCGGCCACCAGCGGCACTACAGCGTGCTTTATGACAACGCGGTTCACCTGATCCAGCAGGGAGTGCTTGGGCAGCTCCATCACATCCGCGCTCAGTGGCATCGAGGGAATCTGCCTGGCAAGGATTCGTGGCAGCCCTGGTTGCCGGGCGGAGAGCCAGGTGCCGGTGGGAAAGTGGTCGACAAGATCATCAACGATTTGAAAAAGTTCCGTAAAGAACTGGATGCGGCGAAGGATCCCGAAGAGATCGCTTTGCTACAGAAGAAAGTAGCGCAGTGGGAAGCTTGGGATGCGGACAAGGAACTGGATGCAGCGGCCTACGGGTATGAGACCAAGACGCTGTCGAACAACCGAGTGCGCAGCGCGATGGAAGAGCTGTGCCGATGGCGCCTCTGGGCGCGAACGGGTGGTGGATTGATGGCCGAGCTGGGAAGTCACCAGTTGGATGCATCCAGCATCTTCTGCAGTGCCCTTCGCAAAGATGGCTCCAAGGCGCACCCGCTGACGGTTCACGCGGTGGGTGGTCGGCATATCTTCCCACTGGACCGCGAGGCGGAAGACCACGTCTACTGCACCTACGAATTCCCAGGGCCCGAGTACGATCCCGATTTCGATGTCGGCTATTACAGCGACACCGAAGATTTTCCGAAGAAGGGAGCGCCGATCCCTGATCATTCCTCCGATCCGCTCAAGAAGATTGTCGTTACTTATTCGTCGATCAACGGCAACGGTTTCGGCGGGTACGGGGAAGTGGTCATGGGGACGAAGGGGACTTTGATTCTGGAGCGGGAGCAGGATGTGATGCTTTACGCCGGATCGGATACCAGCGCGTCGGTGGGCGTCAAGCCAGCTGGCGGAGGGTATGCCCTCGATACTCAGGCCAGCGGCGGATCGGCTGCGCCGGTTGCCAAGGCAGCCGCCGCTACCAGCGGACCGACCAGCAAGGGGTACACCGAAGAGATCGAGCACTGGGCATGGTGCATCCGCAATCCGGATCCGCGCAACAAGCCGAAGTGCTATCCCGAAATCGCGATGGGCGATGCGGTGATCGCGCTGACGACCAACGTTGCGATTCAGAGGAGCATGCGTGGGGAACCTGGTTTCATCACGTTTGACGAGAAGTGGTTCGAACGGGATGCGGATGATACGCCAGACGGCAGCAGCGTCGTGGAAGAGACCGAACGGTTGAACAACTTTAAGATCGTCTGATATGCCCCCAGTTCGCACGGCCAAAAGCTTTTCCATCCCAGGCAAGACATTCACCCTTGTTTTCGTCCTGGGATTGATTGGCGTGCTGACCATCAGCATTCCTGCGGTGATGGTGTTTGAGCAGGCGCAGGGCAATATTGAAGCGATGCGGGAAGCTTGGCCTTCGGCTTGGGAAGAGGGACTTCGAGAACGCTATCAGCAGATCGATCAGCTCCTGAAAGGGGCTTCGTCGGCTGGTGATCCGAAGGTCGCCGACTTTAGCCGTGCTTGGCAGGTATGTCGTCTACAGATGCAGCGATCGCCGATGATGGATGAGCAGCTGCCGGCGGTGATCGAAGCCGAGTCGCTGTTGGCGGGAGCACCGAGCGAGGTGAAAGGTTTGCTGAAACCTTTGGCCGAATCCAGCCCCTCCAGCAAGAAAAACGTCCGCAGTTTTCTTACCCTTCAGGAGCAGCTTTCGGAGCTTCCCAAGACGCCTCTTGGCAGGATCGCTTATCCCATCCTGCGTCTGAAGCATCCGCCACAGCTGCGGCTTTTTAGCGATTCGGACCAGAAGAGCCAGTCATGACCGATGGCGATCGACCGTCTGGGATTCCGGTGCGGCATACGGTACCGTCGGAACTGCCTGGCATCTCCTTCCTGTTGACCGATGATGGGTCGTGGAGTTTGCGCGACGAGCGGTTGGAGGAGACATACCATAGCGGTTGTGGTGCGGCATCGGAAACGTGGCATGTCTATCTACTGAACTCGGGACTCCTGACGCGGATGCAGAGCGGTTGCAAGGTGCGACTGCTGGAAGTTGGTTTCGGCACGGGCATGGGTTGGCTGATGTCGACTACTGCCGCTACGGTGGTCGGAGGCAGGCTAGCGTATCTGGGGCTGGAGAAGCGGCTGCTGCCCAGTTCGATACTCCAGCGATGCACCGAGGTGCCTTGGGAGCGTTTGGCGGGGATTTCTGAAAGCTGCGATCGATGGCGAAAAGAGGCCGATAGGTTGCGAGCCGACTTGCTGGGGATGGACTGGTCCCCTGAGGGCATCGAAGCGGGATCTCGGATCGAACTGCCAGGCGGTTCGGAACTTTGCGACAGTCGCCTTTGGATCGGCGATGCGATGGAGTGGGAGCCGGGTGGGGAACGATGGGATATCGTTTTCCTCGATGCGTTCAGTCCTGCCAGCAATCCGGAACTCTGGGGAGAAGCTTTTTTAAGAAAGCTGGTCGATCACCTTGCAGAAGATGGCGTGTTGGTCACTTATTGCGTCAACCGGCAGATTCGGGATTGCATGGGGCAGGTGGGGTTGCAAGTGGAACGGTTGCCTGGACCACCGGGTGGAAAGAGGGAAGTGTTGCGAGCGACGCGTTTAGCTAGATGATGGCAGGCTACGCAAGAAACGCATCGTTGACACAAAGATAGCTTGAAAGCAACTCGGTAGAGCGATCTCATCGAGACGTGTTATGGGTTCAACAAGGCAAGAAGCTGCGATTGGGATCGAGTGCCTTTTGGATGAGTTCCCAGTAGACGCGTTCGCCGGTGCAGCCTACCCAAGGTGAGACGGCGGGGCCGAGGATGATCGTCCCGGCGATGGCGTGGGCTTTTTCTTTGCAATACTCTGACAATGGGCCGAGCGATCTTTGGCTTGGCCATTCCAGCCATACCGAGTTTCCGGCGTGGCCGACTCGTCGATAGCCAACCTCCCATTCCTGGAGTTTGCGTTCGATCCGGACGATGCTACCAGGTCGGGTCGCCAAGCGGATCAGATGGTGAGCGGGTGCGGTAATCAGATCGCGCAGTTCATCCCATAGCATGACCTCCTGATCCCCTTCCAGGATTTGGCCATTCGCATTTTCTACCAAGCCAGCGGCTCGTTTGGCCATCGCCACGCAAGCCTCCGGCTCGCCGGCAAATCGGACCAGGAGTGTTGCGTCCGACAGCAGCTCCACACCGACGATTTCCAGTGGGCTGTGCATGATCTGAGTGCGATTGGCCATGGCATCGCGCCAGTCTTTGCAGGGGAGGTGCAGCGTGGCATATCCACGAGGCTTGGGAAAAACCTTCATGGTGATGGAAGTGAGGATACCGAACCGGCCAGCAGATCCGACGAAGAATTTTGGAAGATCGAATCCTGCTGTGTTTTTGACAACCCGCGCCCCCGACGTGATCCACTCTCCATTTCCATCGACAAACTCCACCGCCAGCACAAAATCTCGCATCCCACCCCACAGCATGCGGCAGGGACCGTTGACTCCCGATGCGATAGTGCCTCCCAACGTCGCCCCGCGCGAAACGAAGGCGGGATCGAAGGGGAGGAACTGCCGATGTTCGTCAAGCACCGATTGCAGGTCAGCGATTGTCGTGCCAGCGTAGGCGGTGATCGTGAAGTCGGCGGGATTGTAGTCGATGACTCCTTGTAGCCCTCGCGTCGAAATCGGCTCGATCTTCCTACCGAGCTGTTCGGGGAGCATCGGAGCCCAATCGCTGAGCCCCGCCTTGGAGCCGTTGCCGACCGGAAGCAGGTACGGGCGTTGACTTCCTTGCTGAGCGAACTGTTTCACAAGGTCTTGGACTTCGTCAACCGAACTAGGGGTCATGGGTTTGCTGTCCATCGATTGAAATCACCGAGGCCGCCGGGTGTGATCTTCCATTTAGCTTGCCCCGACTGGCGACTGCGGTGGATTTCTTTGTTCTGGCATTTCTTCGTACTCGTACTCAGCATCGCGGTACTCGTACTCGACCGAATCCTCCGACACGCTATCGATTCTTTTTGAATCGACGGCATGAGTATCGAAACCAAGCGTTTGAGATCCGATTTGCCACGAAGTCTCGATTCTACATCAATGGCATCGCAGACGACAAGCACGTCGTGGATCGATCGCACGGCGGTCGATTCCCTGCCGAAAGTGCTTTGACAACGCGATCGGTAAGCGCCGCATACTCCATCGTGAGACGATTTAAGGCGCGTCCTTGATGATTGAAAATCGGTTCAACGAGGCATCTTCTGGTTGGCGATCACTCGACTGCCTCTCTCTCGGAGCGAGGGCACAAGGTGCAGGAATCAATCCAAGGGTCCATCCGGCAATTCCGTGGGTCGTATCCGTCTGGCCGACCGGAGCAGGCGGGATGGAGTCATGGGGCTAGCGGCATTTCTTGAGTCGCCGCGGTGAAGCGATCGCAACCCGCACAAATCCCGGATGGACCTTTCGAATCGTGACGGAAAGAGGCGCGAGCCCTGCGGTGAACGTCTCTTTGCGGGGAACAACGGCGCGGCTTGCACCGTGGTGTCGCAGAGCGTGGAGATCGACAGACTGCCCCACAGGATGGCTGGATGAGCCAACATTCCGCCGTTGCGTGTTTGCCGCGCTACATGCGGGAAGCGATGCCCTGTTTTTCGAGTGGATGAAGGCCGTAGAGCGACATGGAAGGGGCCTCCCCGGCAGGGAACATTTTGCCTCGGTTGGCGACTTCCTTAGGATCGCAGGCTTTTCGAATTCTCTGCATCATGTCCATGGACGGCCCGTTGAACATTTGGGGTAGAAAGGCGCGTTTTTCCATCCCCACTCCATGCTCGCCGGTGATCGAGCCCCCCATGTCGATGCAGAGCTTAACGATTTCGGCGGCGGTTGCTTCGGCTTTCTCTAGCGCATCGCTTTGCCTGCCATCGAACATGATCAACGGATGCAGATTCCCATCGCCGGCGTGGAAGACGTTAGCGACAGGGATCCCGGTTCGCTGGCTGATCTCACCGATTCTGCGAAGCGCTTCCCCGAGTCGATTCCTGGGAACGACGCCATCTTGGACGATGAAGTCGGGACTGAGATGTCCCACGGCCGAAAAGACGCTTTTCCTTCCCTTCCAGATCATCGATCGTTCTCCCGCGTCAGCGGCGACCTGCCGCGCGATAGGTGACGTCTTTTCCAGAAGGGCTTCCAGCCGCGCCTGGTCTTCTCTCACCGACTCCTTGGCTCCATCCAGCTCGACGATCAGAACGGCATCGGCGCCTGCGGGGTATTTTGCACCGACTCCCAGCGTGGCGGCTTGCATGCTGGTGCGGTCCATGATTTCCATCGCGGCCGGCAGCAGTCCTGCTTCGATGATCAAACTGACGGCGTCACCTGCTTGATCGACGCTAGAGTATCCGGCGAGCACCGTGTAGAACGACTCCGGCTTGGGAACCAATCGCAGTGTCACCTGGGTGGCGATTCCTTGCAGTCCTTCACTGCCGACAAAAAGCCCCAAGGCGTCGGCGCCGGCATGTTCCAGCGACCGTGCCCCGAGCGTGACCAGCGAACCATCCCCCAAGACGACCCGCGCCGCCAGCACATGATTGCTGGTCATTCCATACTTCAAGCAGTGGGCTCCACCGGCGTTGAAAGCCAGATTGCCACCGATGGTGCAGACTTGCTGACTGGAGGGATCTGGGGCGAAGTGGAGTCCCCAGGCGGCGGCGGCACGCGTCACCGCCAGATTGACGACTCCCGGTTCGACCACCGCCACCATATCGATAGGATCCAGTTCTAGGATGCGGTTCATCCGATTGAGCGCGATGACGATGCCTTGGGAATGGGGCAGCGAACCGCCGGAGAGACTGGTACCCGATCCACGGGCAACAAAGGGAACGCCCCAGCGGTGGCAAGCGGCTACCGTCTGCTGCACTTCCTCTTCGGTCTTTGGGAAGACCACCGCCTTGGGGCGCACGGCAAAAGCGGTCAGTCCGTCGGATTCGAAGGTTGCTAGGTGCGCCGAAGCGGTCGTGTAGCGGTCTGTGGGATAGATCAACCGCAAACGAAGAAGGAAGTCTTCTGGAAGATCGGCCTGTTCGTCGTGCATCGTCATGCCTCGCTTGGAAAGATCCCTCAGCCCAATCGCTCCCTACCTTCCCGATAGGATCCCATTGTAACCGACATCCATCCGCAGACGGTCCAGGGTTCACAGCAGACTGATCGTTGCAAGACCAACCGTCATTGGTCCCACCCTGCTAACCGCCGGTAAATCGGGACGGCGTGAGCGATCGGGAAATCGGCTCAGCAACAGGAAGCTTCGAGGCGTTGGAATCGGTTCCGACGATTTCGGTCTCCACGAAATCGTCTCCTACCAAAGTCGTGGTGTCGGAAAGGTGACTCGATCGTTTCCCGATGGCTCGCTGACCTCCAGGAGCAATCGGCGTAAGTCAGCTTCCATCGCTTGGAAAGTATCGGCAACCGCGAAGGGGGATTCAGCAGAAGAAATTCGTCGCGCAAGAGATTCCATCGAACCGTAGCGCGAATAAACTACAGATTCCCAGGTAGCACTCCTGAATCGTAGCGGTTCCAAGGGATTGGAGCTTCACGCGGCGTGGCACCGAAGGGGATAGAGTTCCTGAGTGGTGCGATGTTGTGGTTTCCGTTACTCCTTAGGTCAATCTGAACATGGCATCGCAAGATCTGGATGGTGATGGGAACTCATTGGAGATGCGATCGCAACTACGTTCGGAAGTGGGATGGAAGCATCGAAGTCAGAATCTTGCCTTGCCGATTTTGTTTCTCATCCTATCCCTGTCTCCCGCGTGGGTGGCATGGGGGCAGGACTGGGAGCAAGTTGGATTGGGTAGGCTGCGGGCCCTTCTTGGGGATCAGCTAGAGACAGGGCAGGGGGTGTCAGCGAGTCTTGTGGAGGCGGACATCGATGGGGGGGCGGGGAGATCGTTTTTGCCCGATCCAGGGAATGCCCAGTTTCAAGGAAAAACGTTGATCAATGGCAGTGGTGCGCCGGAGGGAATTTCCAGTCATGCGACGCAGGTAGGTAGTGTCTTTTTTGGCAAGACAGCCAGTGCCACTCCTGGGATCGGCACCGCCACCACCTTCGAAGCGGTTGATTTTGTTTTCTATCGATCGGGCTACAACGACTCCATCAATCCTCTTTCGAATCCTTTTGCGGTCCAGAATCATTCGTATGTCGGGAGCGGCCTATCGACGGCAGTGGCTTCGGAGCTTTTGGCGCGGCATGACTACATGGTGCGGCGCGATCGGCAGACGTCGGTGGTAGGGGTCAACAACGGCGCCGGATCGAACTTACCGCAGCTGATGGTGCAGGGCTATAACTCGATTTCTGTCGGGCTTTCCAACGGCCAGCATTCCTCCGGTTTGACGACGCTTCAAGTCGCTGGGCGGAGCAAACCGGATTTGGTCGCACCTGCGGGAGCGACCAGCTTGGCGGCTCCCATGGTCGCCAGTTCCGCTGCGCTCCTTCATGCCAAAGCGATGGCCATGAGTGCGGATTCCGCATTTCATCCGGAGGTGATCAAATCGGTTCTTTTGACAGGGGCAAACAAGGACCCATTTCCTAGCTGGTCGCAAACCTCGGCGCGTCCCTTAGATCCCGTCTTCGGTGCTGGGCAGTTAGACATCCATGACTCCTATCGCATCCTTCAAGGGGGATCTCATGACGGGAGCCTTGGCGAACCCGTGCAGTCGGCTCCCGCACGAGGCTGGAATCATGGAACCATTGGCTCGGCGGGTCAGGAGCGGTACTGGGATTTGCAGGTCACCAGTCAGATGCCCAATGCGAAGGCAACCATCAGCCTCAATTGGCTAGCCCGGTACGAATCCACGACCGGCGATTTTGCCAATTCGCTTTCTCTTTCCAATATGCGACTGAGTCTCTATCGATCGACCGATGGATTTCTTGGCTCCCTGATCGCGCAAAGCGACAGTGCGGTCGACAACGTCGAGCACTTGTTTCTGGAGAATCTGGAGACGGGAAGATACACCATTGGGGTCTGGTCGGATCGCCCCGATGCCTTTGGACTGGCATGGAGTTTTCAAGCTGTGCCAGAACCGGGAAGCTTGCTTTTGGTGGTCCTTTCCAGCGCCCTTGGTGGTGCCTGGTTTCGTCGACGCGCTGCTTGATTTCACCGCTTTTTATCAGGCGCACGGCCACTGCACAGAGGGCAAGCGGAAGGCTAAACTGTGGTGGTGTTTGATCGTCGGAATTTCACGGCGATTTGCCTCCATCGACCAACCGGATGTGGATCTGGTAAAGCGTTGAAATGGAGTGCATCGGAACAATACTAGCCGGTGCCAGTTTGCCACGGCGCTGCGGGGGATCGCCCGCTCGCGCTACAAACGCACCGCATCCTGGAAAGGGATTTCTAAAGATGAAAGCGATCGCCGTCCGTCCTGGAACCCCCAACAGCGTGCATCAGCGAGAGATTGCGATGCCAACCCTGGATTCAGTTCCTGGTGGCAAGGGAGTCCTGGTGAAAGTGCTTCGCGTCGGTGTGGATGCGACAGATCGTGAGATCAATGAAGCGCTGTACGGCAATTCGCCCCCGGGGGACGACTACCTAGTGCTTGGACACGAGTGCTTTGGAGTGGTGGAGGCAGTGGGTCCGAATGTGCGGCGGGTCAAGCCTGGTGATTACGTCACGGCAACGGTACGGCGTCCTGGCAAGTCGATCTACGACCAGATCGGCACGTACGATATGACCAGCGAGGAGACCTACTACGAGCGCGGGATCAATCTGCTGCACGGGTACCTGACCGAGTACTTCGTCGATGGGGAAGACTATATCGTCCGAGTGCCGCAGGGATTGCAGCACCTGCATGTGCTTATGGAGCCGATGAGCTGTGCTGCGAAGGCGATCCAGCAGGCGTATGAGGCTCAGCGGCGCATGAAGGTTTGGAATCCGCGAAGAGCCTTCGTGCTGGGTGCCGGGCAGATCGGCCTGCTTTCGACTTTGGTGTTGCGACTGAAAGGACTGGAAGTCTACACGCTGGCCAGAGCACCAGGACCGCATTTGAAGCAGCAGATTGTCGAAGGTCTGGAGGCGACCTACGTTGCCACGGCCAATCGCCCCATCGAAAAGCTGGCCCAGGAGGTTGGCAAACCTGACCTCATCGTCGATGCCACTGGATCGTCGAAACTGGCGTTTGAAGCGATGAAGGTCTTGGGGCACAACGGCGTTCTGGTCTGGACCAGCATCACCGGAGGCGCCGATTCCCACGATTTGCCAACCGACAAGATCAACCTCGAGTGGGTTTTGGGGAACAAGCTTTTGGTTGCGTCGGTCAACGCCAATCGCGATCATTTTGAGTCGGGGATTCGCGACCTGGCGCTGGGCGAGATGATGTACCCAGGTGTTCTGCAGAAGATTCTCACTCATCCGGTGAAGGGACTCGATCAGTACCAAGAGATGATGCGACTACTGGTGGAAGATCCTACGGCACTGAAGGTCTATGTCGAAGTCGCTGCCGAGCATGGGAAGCGATGAGCCCCCGTCGATTGGGATCGTCGGACCCAACTTCGCAGCGATCATCGCGGGGGTCATGAATGCATAGGCGGGCGAGTCGAGCGACAGGTCGATGCGATCACCCAGCGCTTCGGCTGATCCTAACCCTAGCGATCTCCTGCGGTATCGGTTGCCGACCTGACGATCCTGTGCTGCTACCCGACGCATCGCCAGCCATCCCGACCGACTCGACCAACCGCACGATCCAGGTGGCTCCATCCGACGATTGGCTGGGGGCGATCGAAAGGGTGAAGCTAGGGCAGTCGCAGAGGATCGTTCTGGAGTCGGTAGCTGATCGGCAGTTCTTTGCCGCCATCCAGTCACTAACGGGGCTCCGTGAGCTTTGCCTGGATGGCGGTATGTCGTCGGACATCGACCTAGCCAAGACGATCGAAGGCTTGCAGTTGACTCATTTGCGAGTTCGCCTGGTCCCATTGGAGGATCCAGACATCGAGCGACTCATCGAGGCTCAGCCACAGATTCGAATTCTCAATCTGCCCCACAGCCGACTGACCGATCAGGGGATTCAGTCGCTCAGTCGACTGAAGGATTTAACGCTGCTGAGGATCGGTAGCCCCAACCTGACCGATGAGGCGGCTCGCGCGATCCCGCAATTGGTCCAATTGAAGTCGCTGCATCTGATCGGTCCGCGGTTGGGAGGCGATTCCCTTTTGGAGATTGCGAAAGCGAAAAACTTGCAGTCCTTTTATTTGGATGACTGTCCGCTACCCGATGCTGCTTGGGAAAAGATGTTCCGGGAACGTCCCGACCTCCATGTCCATATCGATCAGGCTCACCATGACCATGATCCGAAACGGGATCACCTGTAACTTTTCTTGGAAAGGGAACCGACTATGCGCCAACTTGCGTTCGCTTTTGTCTGGATCACTGGTCTCATGCATGTGGCGAACGCTGCGGCATCTCCCTGGGACGACTCCAATCAGGCTCCCTCGATTGCGGTGCACGGAGAGGCGGAAGTGCGCGCTGTTCCAGATCATGTGGTGATCACCGCGGGGGTTGAGTCGCGGGGGGCGACCTTGGAAGAGACGGTGGCCGATAGCGATACGAGAATTCGAAAGGTGCTGGAGTTTTTGGAGCAATCGAAGATTGAAGCGAGGAAGATTCGCACCGAGTATCTGACGATTGAGCCGCTGATTGTGGAAACGGCGGGCATGTCCCAAGTAAGCAAGCTGCCACCCCAAAGCGATGACCCATTTGCATCGGAACCTTCCGCGCCCCGCGTGGTGGGTTATGTGGCGCGCAGGCAGTTTTCGATCTGCATCGAGCAGTTGGATCGATTTGAAGCGATCTACAAGGGACTGATCTCGGCAGGCATCAACCGCGTCTCAGGAATTGAATTTCGCACCACGGAGCTTCGGCAGATGCGAGATAAGGCACGCCAGGAAGCGGTCCGAGCGGCTCGAGAGAAAGCCCAGGCGATGGCTGGGGAGCTAGGAGCCAAACTGGCGTCAGTTCAATCGATCCGAGAGAACCTGAACAATGGAATGATGCCCGGCTATATGGCTCAGAATGCCTTTTTCGATGCACCCGGCGAAGCGACCGATCGTTCGCTGGCGGCTGGGGAAATCAGCGTCCGGGCTTCCGTCGATGTCGTCTTCCTGCTGGGTGACGTGGAACTGAAACCCTGATCGTGAGCCTGAAACTAACCCTTCCCAATTCTTAGGCTCCGTGACTTCGTGCCTCTGTGAGATCCTTGGCTTTCATCGGACAGACAAGAGGTTGCTCACGGAGGCACAGGGAGCACGGAGGAAAAGTCGGGGAGAGAGACAAATCCGATCGGAACAGATCGGCCCTGAACTCTAGCCTGCAACACCCGATTTCCTATCTCTTCTTCTCCGTGACGGCGTGCTTCGGTGAGAGCCTTGGCTTCGATTGCCAAGGCAATGGGTTGCTCACGGAGGCACAGAGGGCACGGGGGGGATCCCAATCAGAGACCATGCGATTGGGAAAGACCAGCCCTGAACTCCAGCCTGCTACATCCTATTTCTTATCTTTGCCTCTCTGTGCCTTCGTGCCTCTGTGAGGCCCTTGGCTTCGGTCGGCAAAGAGATAGGTTTCTCACGGAGGCACGGAGGCGGTTGAGGGCTAGCCAACCATCTTCCTGGCGGCTCGCCATCGTCGACGAGCGACACCTGCGGCGGCGGCACAGACCAGCAAGAGACTGGATGGCTCGGGGATGGCGGTGAAGGAGCCGGTTGCGAATCGGAAGGCGGCTTGATCGATGTAGGTTCCTGCAGCGATCCCGGCCGAGCCGTTGTTCACGGCGGAGGCTCGTAGGACGACGTCGTAGATCCCTTGCCCATTGAATCCGATGTTCTGGTGGTCGTGACCTCCCACGTTCCGGGTCCAAGCGTCGGCGGCAGGATCGCGCGTCGAAGCGAGGATGTTCGGGGCCCCGAAGGTGCCGCTTTGCCAGATCGACACATCGGCGGATGCTCCCATCACCGTGCTGATGGACACCAGCGACCAGGTGACCGTGGTCCATCCATCGGATCCCTTCAGCTCCGACGAGCTGATCCCGAGAAAGGGTTTGTTGGGATCGCTACCCTGTGGTAGGAACCAGACCGGATCACCCGCATTGGCACTCAAGAAATTCCATTCATTGCCTGGCGGTCTTCCGATGGATGGCCCAGGAACTCCAATGATGGGGTTGCCTGGTTCGTATTCCCCGGCGGGGAGGGTACCGCCACCGTAGAGCCCCAGCTCGTCTTCCGCGTGGAGATGAAGATGCAGTTTGCCCGCTTCAAATCCGACTCCGATATCGGCATGGCCGAGGATATAGACATCTGCCAAAGCCGTGTTCGTGGTCCAAGTCGACCATGCGGCCAACAACAGAAAAGCCAACCCAAATTGCCTGAGTCCAGCCATCGCTACAGCCTTTCAAAGGAACCGAAAACGCGGAAAAATCAGCGAATTGCCCCTAAACCTTATATTCATTGCAACCGCTTCTGTGATAATGTACTTACTTGCATACCCCACGCAACTACACACCAAATTTTTAGGGCAGATTTCATGGAGCGGGTTTGGAGGCGATCGGCTCGAGGGATGACCCTTGTGGAATTGCTGGTGGTCATCGCCATCATTGGCATGCTGGTGGCATTGCTCCTTCCGGCCGTCCAGTTCGCTCGGGAAGCCGCTCGGCGAACCCAGTGCTCGAACCACCTCAAGCAATTGGGGCTGGCGATCATGAATTACGAGTCGACTTTTCGCACCCTGCCCCCCACCTTCACGGGCGCTTCACAGCGTCGGCCACCTTTGGGTAGTGGTTTTTACAGTTGGATGGCGATGATTCTGCCGCAGGTCGAGCAGGGGGTGGTTTACGACCAGATCGATTTTCGCAGGCCCATGGTGGATGAAATTCCGCTCCCTTTGGCAGGAAGTTTCACCTCGCTTCGCATCTCCGCCAACCATGTCAACGCGATTGCTGCAGCAGCAACGATTCCCACCTATCTCTGCCCGTCGGATCGCGTCGAGCGGACGCCGGCGATGGGATCGGGCAATCCGGCGCCGGGCAGTTATGCAGCCAACATCGGTTGGGTGCGGGGCACGACGGGGATTCTTGGGGATCAGCCTCCGCTAACCAGCCACAACGGGGCGATGCCGGTGGTGACACCTTCTCACCCTGATCCCTGGCAGGTCCGGGAGATTGGTTTGAGAGATTTCCTTGATGGAACAAGCCAAACAGCGATGCTTGCCGAGCGTTTGATCCACAACAGCCAGGTGATCGCCGGCCCCTTTGGAGCGGTGTTGCCGGGCAATTTGAAGGAAGGGGTTCTTTCCTACTGCGGCGGATCGGGCGCCAGCCGTTCCCTTCCGGATTGGAATCGCTTTTGCGGATCGGTCTCTGGTGCCGACCCGCTTTACTCGACTCCACACGGTCGAGCTTGGATCAGTGGATGGACGCTTGCAGGCAACACCTACATGCACGTGTTGCCGATCAATAAGCGAAACTGCCACATCTATGGCGGTGAAGATGACGGAAACAACATGGTGACCCCCAGCAGCAACCATCCGGGTGGAGTGTTGGTCACCTATGCCGACGGGCATGTCGAATTCGTCAGCGACTCCATCCAGCTTCCCCTTTGGTGGGCACTCGGGAGTCGCGACAGTGGCGATACGGCCATCGAGCCCTGAGTTGGCTTCCTAAGTGGGATTCTCTTTGGGCGTCGATCGGCTGATGGAATCCGATGGGAATCGCCCTTGGAAGATTACCGGACGACTTGCACCATACCGCTAGGATTTGGCCATCCCATCCTCGCGGTGTCGCTATCTAGCAGTGGGTAGCACTTGGCACGCTTCCCCTGGGAAGTTTCGGATCGCCCTTCCTTGTTGGCAAGCGGAAGCAGAAGACCACCCGACTTTGAAATCACCCAGCGGGCCCAGGGATTCCTGGGGCACCTGCGGGCACTCCGGGAGGTGCGGGTAATCCTGGAGGTGCGGGGGCAGCGGGTGCGGGAGCAAACGGGTTGGATGGCAGCGACTGCTGCATCTGCTGGAGCTGTTGCTGCATCGGTCCCAGGAGTTTATTGAGGCCGCGATCGAGCTGCTTTTGGATGTAGCCTTGTGCAGCCTGTTGCCCCAGTTGCACCGTCATCTGCGATAGGCCTCGCATATCGAGTTGCGGTTGCTGGACCGTTCCACCGACGGGAATCGACAGGGACTGACCGGCAAGGGACTGAAGAGCCGCCTGGTTGCCGAGCCATTCCTTTCGGATGGGGACTTGGGCGACGAGGTTCAGCGAGCCATCGATTCCAACATCGCCCGAGGTGACGATCGTGACGTCACCGGCTTGAATCTGCAGGTTGCGGTGGGCGACGCGACCTTGTCGGACTGCAAAATCGATCGGTTGAGGTGCCAACTGCAGCCACTGCTCCGGCTCCGTAGCCACGCTGGGCGAAAGTCCCTTCCTCAATTCCTTCACCTGTTGCACCAACAGCAATAGCTGATCGGCCAGGGGGCCTGAGCCGACAGTGGCACCGTGAATCATGATCTGGCCAGCAAAGGTCTGTTGCATCGCGTCCGACGGCACGATGGTCGCTTCATCCAGGCGGAGACTGAGACTTCCTTCGACTCGTGTGACGTCGGCCAGCAAAGGGGTCACGTACTTCAGCCATCCTCGACACATCTGCGGGGTGATCGCTACCTGCTCCAAAACCACCTGGGGTGCCTGCTGGATGCGCAGCGTCTTGTCATTGAGATCGCTCGACAAATTCCATCGCACTGTCCCCTGACTGACGGGAATCTCCGCCGAACTTCGGAAGACTCCGCGTTCCACGAACAGCGGAATATCGGCGCTGCCAATATCGATCCCGATCGCCTGAGCTTGATCCCAGCCCAGTTTGGTCTGCACCGCGAGGGCATCGGCCCAGCGTTCGGTCTTGGTCGATTTCCACTGAATCTCCAGAGGCTCCACCCTCTCACCGCTCATCTGCAGATAGTCCCCGATCCAGGGTCGGAGGCGTTCGATGACGCGCTGTGCGTCGTAGCGGAACTGTCCCTGGACCATCGCTTCGGATCCATCGACAGGCTGCAGCCACTTGGCCTGTCCTTGATAAGCGAACCAGGGCAATTGGAGGGTCGATGAGTCAACCAATAGCGATCCATCGCCATAGCGAAAGACACCGGACAGGTCGGCCAGCGCCTGCGGTTCGGTCCAGAGGACCTGAGCCGGATTGGCCGAAGCGGCAGTGGAGACGTAGGAACCATTTGGTGCGGAGTTGCTGACCAATTGCAGTCCCTTGGCATCGGTGGTGATGCGCCACTGGAGCTGTTCCTTGGAAGCCGTCCAACTGGCGTTGCCAGTGACGTCTCCGGTTAGCAGCATCGAAGGGACAGCGCCGGTGGAGTTGGTGGCAGTCGCCAGTCGCACTGGGTCGATACGGTAGGCAGCGATCCCCTGTCTGGACAGACCGTCAGGAGAGGGAGAGTCCTGAGCGGCGATGGCAAACGAGTGGGCTTTGACATCAAGCCGATCGATGGAGAAGGCGGTGGGCTGACGTGAATGAAATCGACCGCGGAATTCTCCCTCCATCTTCGGTTCACGATAGGAGAATCCGTCGCCGACCAGAGCCATATCGTCCATTTGGACGCGCGCTTCCTGAATCACCAGCGCCTGCAGATCGGCCATCCCTTTCGCGGCGATCGATCCCTTGCCACCTACCTGAACTGGATGATCCCCGGGGATCAACCAGAGAGCCCGCTTCTGCCACCCGCTCAAATCTCCGTCGCATTGCACCGTGAAGGCCGCCATCGCCGGTGGGTTGTTAGCTGCAGGGGAAGTTGCAAGATCCAATGGACTTTCGATCGACATCCGCAGCGCATCGCGGAGACTGGTCAACTGAGCCCTGCCTTCGACCAACTGCGTCGGCCTGCCATTTTCCAATTGCACGATGCAGTCGACCACGCCATCCCAAGCCGGTTCCTGCAAGTCGCCTTGCCCCATCGATACCGTCAGGGGTGATGTTTTCACGCTGCCTGATACCTGCACGCGCCCCGCCGCCTGTTCCAACCAATTCAGTTCCGCCGCCGCATTTCCCGACAGGTGGGTGATCGGCAGAACAAACCACTTCGCCAGGCGCTGCTGCAACTTGTCGAAATCGATGTTGGCCGTCAGCTTTCCTTCGGTCCAATCCCCTTTCCCCTCCACACGTCCAAACTCCGAATCGCAGGAAAGCATGAGTTGCGGAGTCTGATGAGGGCCTGGCCCCAACTGAAGCTCGGCCGAAAAAGCCTGCTCCCATTTCATCGTATTGCCCTGAAGTTGAGCGACTAGGTCGCCCAGTCGGGCGCGAAGTTGTGCCGTCGGAATGCTGCCGCTGGTGCTTTCCTGAATCAGGGATACGGTCGCCTTCCCGGCGACCAATCGCGCGTCTTCCGGCATTTGAACCAGCCCCGGTGCGCAGCGCTGCAGTGAAGCCATATCGACTTCACCACGGAGGTTCATCGTGCCTCCCTCCAGCCACGGACGGGTAGCGGTTGGCATCGTCAGAGGCATGGGGATTGAAAGAAAACCACCCAACTGCCCAAAGTCCGACTGGAATTCGATATTCTGCGAAACGATTCGCTCGGGGCTCATCGTAAACTTCCCCGAAAGCCGGGATTGCTGGAGCGAAGCGCCGGAGGGGCCAAGCCACTGCGGTGCGGAGACGACCAAATGGTCCAGCTGTAGCGAGGAGAGATCCGCTAACCAATTCTGAGCCGACTCCACCGTCACATCGGCGCGCAAAGACAGATTGCCGGTGAGCGTCTCCCAAGGGAGCTCGGGAAAGCGGTGTTTGGCGACCGCCAGAAACTCCAGCGGAACCTGGTCGGTCACCGCCTCCAATCGGAAAGGCCCCACCGACTTCTCGCCGGGACTTCCCGGCAGCTGCTCGAACCGAATCGTAAATCCGCTCGATCTCGCCGGCGGCTCGGTCAGGGAATCCGCGGGTAGCAGCCCTGGCTGGAATTCGTGAAGCGAAGCGGCCAATTGCACCGGAGGAATCGGATGGGCCGGACTTGGGAAGGGAACATTGGCTTCCGCGATGACGATGTTCCATCTCGCCGGCTCGACGAGATCCTCGATATCGATCAGTGCATTGCGGATGGCGACCGCGCCTTTCAATGGTTTGGTCGACTTGCTAGAGTCGCCGGGAGTTGCAGCGAAGTTCGATGCTAGCGGCTCCAAGGCCTTCTCGATTTGCGTCGATCCTTGGTGCACCTCCACCCGGATCATCAATCCTTCGACCAGCACCTCGCCAAGCTGACTGGAATCGAATGCCAACTGCATCAGGGTTCGGGGAACCTCCAGCCGTTCCAACGACAGCAGCAATTGACCATCCTGGTCTCGGACCTGCACCCCATCGATCGCGCAGGGGCTGAACCAACCCAGCTGTAGAGATTGGAGATCGACCGAGAGCGGGGCGATCGGCGCCAAGCGATCGATCGCCCAGAGCGCGACACTGCGACGACTGACCAGTGTTGGAAGGAGAGCTAGAGTCAGGATCAGGAGGGCAAGGCATGCAAGCAGCAGCTTGAGCCAACGGCGCGGCTTCCTGCCAACTGGCGGTTCGGCCCCTTCCCTACGACTTGCGGCGCGCGATCCAATCATGGCCAGATCCTTCGTTTTGATTCGGTCATCCTCTGAGTTGGGGAGTGTAGAAAAGGTGGTTGATCAGGGTCGATACCAATCCGGATGCAGAGATTGTCGATGCCTCATTCGCAGCCCCAGGAGGTGCGTCCGATGCGCGGCGACGGCAAAATGGGAAGACTGCAATGCAATCGACGTGAAACAAGTCCTCCCGCCATCCCAATCGGCTCGGGGAGAACCCCATTGCTAGCGATTTCGATGGGCAGTCCTTCTCCGTGGCGATCGCAACCCAAGATCGAGCAAGACGCTTCGACGCGACGCCCATCGATGCGGCGCACTGGCTGGCGGAGCATCGGACACTGCTTGCTTGATCCCTATCCAAATCACCACCCACCGACCTGGGCTCCCCATCGGCTGGGAGACCATCGTCCCAGGTCGCCGTTCGCGATCGAATTCTTAGGATCATGACGACCGCTGGAATCCTACTTCGAACTAGGGCAGGATGAAGACCGCACTGGTGATGGCAGCGGCCTGCAGGAATGCGCCTGGTTCGCTGTAGGGAATGGTTTCCATCGTCCAAGGCATGCAGTTTCCTGGTCGTTCGTGTCCCAGAGCGTACTGGCATTCCCAAGGTGGATTCACACCGACGTGGTAGGGCAGCATCAGGACATTTCCGAAGAAAACGGCACTGGAGAGCACCGGTTGCAGAACCGGCCCCACCTCATGACCATAGCGTTCCAACTGCAGTTCTTCGAAGTAGAGCGGGTGGTGGCAGATTCCCGACGCCTTCCACTGGACGGTGGCTGGAATGAACGACCGAGGGGCGTCGGGGGTCGCATGGATGCCGCAACGCACAGGGAGCCCCCAAGCTTCGGAAACGTAGACCAGATCAGGATCGCTCAGCCGCGACAATGGGATCTGCTGAGTCCTTCCCGATGCGGTTTGCACCACTGCCGCATCATGCTCCAAATCGATCAACTTGGCATCGACGATGAACTGTCCTGTATGGTCATTCCAGGGACGTAGCGGCGCTTTTTCTGCGAATGCCTTGCGTTTGGTCTCTTCGCTTCCGCGATCATTGACACCGACAGAGAAGTTTGGAGACACATCCAGGCTGATCGTTTCAATCTGGCTGGCGCGAGCCTTTTCTCGGGCAGGATCGCAGTTCTCTGGCTGTGGCTCCTTCCTACTCCGTTCCACATCCAACGGCTTGCGGAATGGCGACTCCTTGGGCAGCGATTCTTGGGACCTGGAAGCATCGGATCGATCTGCATCCTGGAATGGCGAAGGGGCTCGATCCTCCTGGCGGTCAGTAGGCGTCTCCGGAAGCTGCTCTGGCAACTGCAGGGAAGGTTGCCGGAAAGGTGCTTGCGGGAGTGCCTCTGGAGGCTGGCTGGGAGTATTGGGCAGTGTTGGCAGGGGTAGGATTGAGCCTGATTCTGGGGATGGAGTTGGGGTGGGTTCGATTGGTGTTCCCGGCAGCAGCGAGCGGCCGGAATCGGCAGGGGGCTGCGGCAAAGAAGGGAGATTTTCTGGACCGGTACCAATCGATGGTGGTGGAACGGTCGGTGGAAGGGATGGCGCGGCCAACGGCAGCTCGGGTGGCAATAGATTGCCGGGAGCGGCTGGGGCCGTGGGCAGCGTCAATGGCGCAGGTTCGCTGCTGGGAAGTGTCTGCAAGCCGTTGGCAGCCTCCCTGGAAGCGGCATCAGGTAGCAGCGCCGGTGGAACGGAGGCAGGGGGTGTCGGTACGTCTTGGATCAGCAGGGAGCGGCTTGGTGCGCTGGCTGAACTTCCAGTCGAATCTTGCGGCAACGTATCAAACACCGCTGCGGTCGTGGTGGAGGATGCAGGCGCACTGGCGTTCTGCTGCGTGGAGTTGGAACCTTGCACCAGTTCCTGATGCGAGGCGGTGACAACGGTCGGTTCACCGGCCACCGTCATCTCAATGCGACGGCGAAGGGGATTTCCGGGGATGCGGTGAGGAGTCACGGGAGCCTGTGCTGCCGTGTCGTTGGGGGCTGACTGAGGGGGGCGAAGGCCAGATGCCTGAGGGGCGGGAGTTGAGCTAGGCGCCGCCAGAGAGCTTCTCTTCCAACGCAGGGCAACAGACCCTTGCGTCGTTGGAACCGAGGGTTGCTGGACCTGCGTCGAGGCCCTCAGCGTGGTTGTTGCCGATGGAGCGGCCGCTGGCTGGATCGGAGCAGGCTGGAACTGACCAGACGGAAACGAAGTGGGCTGGGGAGTTGGCTGGGCGATGGAGCTGGAGTAGGGGACCGGGGACCAAGATTGTCCCAGGATCGGACTAGCCGGCACGGCGGCGCTGGCCAAAAGAAGACTGGCCGGCAAGGAGGCACACAGGCCCCAGCGCCGGCAGACCGACATGGTGACTTCCCTCCAATCAGGACGCGTCGCCGCCCCCTGAATGGTCCGGACTGTAGTTGGGTGCTTCCTGCGTGATAGCGATGTCATGAGGATGATTCTCCCGCACGGTGGCGGCTGACACTTGGATGAATCGCGCGTCCCTGCGCAATTCGTCGATGGTACGAGTCCCGCAATACCCCATTCCGGCTCGCAAGCCACCTACCAGTTGGTAGACGAAGTCGGACAACGCCCCTTTGAAAGGAACACGTCCTTCGACTCCCTCAGGCACCAACTTGGAAAGACTGTCGGTCGCTTGCTGCCGATATCGCTCACCGGATCCCTTGGCCATAGCCCCCAGAGATCCCATGCCACGATAGGCTTTGAATGTTCTCCCTTGATACAAAATGGTCCGGCCTGGGCTTTCGGCAAGCCCTGCAAACAGACCCCCGATCATGACGCTGCTGGCACCGGCGGCGATGGCTTTGGTGATGTCTCCACTGAAGCGAATCCCACCGTCGGCAATCACTGGAATCCCTGCTGCCTGGCATGCCTGGGCGACGTGATAGATCGCAGTGACCTGAGGAACTCCGACGCCCGAGATGACTCTTGTCGTGCAGATCGAGCCGGGTCCGATGCCTACTTTGACTGCATCGGCCCCTGCCTCCACCAAATCACGGCCTCCTTCACGAGTCGCCACGTTCCCAGCAATCACATCGATCGACCATTGTTTTTTTAGCTTTCGGACCGTCTCCAGGACGTTGGAGGAGTGGCCGTGCGCGCTGTCGACGATCAGCACATCGACTCCGCACTGGATCAACTTCTCCGCTCGTTCAAAATCGAAGACACCGATCGCCGCACCGACTCGCAGTCTCCCGAGGGAGTCTTTGCAAGCATTCGGGTATCGCTTCATCATGTCGATGTCTTTGATCGTGATCAGCCCTGTCAGTTTGTATTGATCGTCCACCAGCAAAAGTTTCTCTACCTTTTTATCCGTTAAAATCCGCTCAGCCTCCTCAAGCGATACACTCCCCGTAGCCGTCACCAAATTATCGCGCGTCATCACCTGGGCAATCTCCAGCTCGGAAGACTCCAGGAACCGCAGATCGCGTTTGGTGAGGATCCCGACCAGCTTCCCCCCCGCTTCGGTGATCGGTACGCCCGAGATGTTTTGGCGTTCCATGAGATCGCGAGCGGCTCGGACGCGATCGGACGGTTGGAGCGTCACGGGGTCTTGAATGATGCCATTGGCACTCCGTTTGACCTTCATGACCTCTTCGGCCTGCGCGGTGATGGCGAGATTTTTGTGGACGACCCCCAATCCCCCCGTCTTCGCCAGGGCGATCGCCATTTCGCTTTCGGTGACCGTATCCATGGGAGAAGAGAGCAGCGGGATTTTCAGTGTGATCTTGGCGGTCAGCCTGGTGGAGACATCGACTTCCGATGGAACGACTTCGCTGTAGCGAGGTTCCAGGAGGACGTCGTCAAAGGTAATGCCCTGATAGACCAATTTATCTTCCATGGGATCTGAACTTCCTACGAAACGGCTGCTCTGGGGGCAGGAACAAAAGATCGCCGGCGGAGGCTGCACCGCACTTACGGTTCTGCAGGGCGACGCGCAGGATGACCGGGTCCGCTCCGGCGCCCGGTTCAACGATGCTTCCGACATTCAGGAAGATTGCGAGAGAGAAGAATCCCGAATATCCATCGAAGCTCAAGGCTGGAGGCGAACGCGAATCCAGCGAACAAGCCTTCAAGTGTAAGGCAGGAAGGGGGATCTTGGCAACTTGCCTAAGCAGCTGGTGACGCAAGTTTCCCGAGAATCTTGCGAACTGCCCTAGATCTGCCCACCGAGAGCGGATGGAACGGATGGCGGGTGTCAGCCTGGGAGAGTGAAATCGGGTTCATTGAGCGACCGGATCATTTCGGCCAGTCGACTATAAAGATTCAGCAAGATCTGCCAGTTCCCCGGCTTGATGCTCACATCCTCCGTCTGCTCGTCAATCCTCACTTCCTCGATCACCAGCCCCAATCGAACATGGAGATAGTCCAGCAACTCAGAGAGCTGGGCCAGTTGGGATGGAGACAGTTTGTTGGGGATTCCCGGCACAGCCGATTCGAAGGATCGATGATGGAGGACGGTCCCCATGCTGCCACTGAGATCGATATCCAGATCGTTTTCGAAATCCTGAAGACGGCTGAGCAGTTCACTGGAGCTGGCGGGGTTGTCCTGGAGTCGGCTGGCGATCTCTTCGCGCGTTCCAAACAGGAGCACCGTTCTTCCAACGGCGACGATATCACCGTAGCGAAGAATCCGGAGTTGGCATTCTTGTCCGTTGACGCGGGTCCCGTTGGTGCTTTCCAAGTCGGTCAGAACTAGGACGTTGTTGTCTTCCTGAATCTTTGCATGGAAGCGGCTGACGCGTTCGTCATTCAGCTGGATGGTGTTCCCTTCTTCGCGACCGATGGTGATCGGTGGTTTGAGTTCCGCATAGATTTTTCCGCGATCCGCTCCCTGGATCACGCGAAGCGTCAAAGAAGCCATAGGACGAGACTTTCTCCAAACAGGTACCTGCATGCAGCAGAAGAGTCAACCACTCGATATACCCCATCGGAGCTGCGGCAAGTCCTTGGAGCATTCCCATCTGACGGACCTCGATAGCGAGTCCTTATTGTCGGTGGATCAAAGTAGCACTTCAACAGGGCTAAGAGGTTTTGTCGCGGATTTGCACTGCTTCGCTGGCGAGGATTCCAGCGTTAGAAGTTTCATTCAATCCCACCAAAACGCCTGCTTCGTCGCTGGTAGTCGGAGATCGCCTCCAGAAGGTCAGGCTCCCGAAACTCAGGCCATGCCTTCTGCGTGATCCACAGTTCGCTGTAGCTGATCTCCCACAACAGGAAATTGCTGACCCGCATTTCTCCACTTGTTCGAATCACCAAATCGGGATCGGGAAGGCCGGCGGTGCACAGGTGATCGGCAATCGTCTGCTCGTCGATCGACTCGGCCGCTATGGCCCCCGAGGCAGCTTGCTGTGCGATTTCCCGGACGGCGTCCACCAGGTCGCTTCGAGCCCCGTAGTTGATGGCCAGATTCAGCGTCAGGGCCGTATGGTGCTGAGTCATTTGGAGGGTTTTATCGACTTCCTTCAGCACATCTTCGGGTAGTCCCTGTCGACGGCCAAGCATTCGAAGTCGCACTTGCTGCTGCAGCATCAGGGGTCGCTCACCAACCACGAAACGCTTGAGCAACCGCATCAGAAAATCGAGCTCATTTTTTGGGCGTTTCCAATTCTCGCTCGAAAAACAAAACAGCGTAAGGTGGGGGATCCCCAGCCTCCGACAGGACTCCACCACCACCCGCACCGACTCGGCACCGCGCCGGTGCCCTTCGATGCGAGGGAGGCCACGCGCCTTGGCCCACCGTCCATTACCATCCATGATGATGGCGATGTGGCGAGGCAACGTGGGTTGTTGGCTAGAGGAATCGGAGGGAACGGCTTGGTCCATCGCATCCAAGGGGGAGAAAAGGAGCCGGTTAGGATCGTGGCTACATAGCGCCGATAAACGCCATCATGACAACCAGTTTCAGCAGGTGCGACCCCCGAAAAGGCCCAGCCGTTCAGAATCGTCGATTGCGGCTGGCACGGCGTGTCCCGACGATACCGCCTCCGCCTTTTGTCTTTCGATCTCACTGTATTCCCGCAGCGACCTGCGGCGTTAGCAGCCCCGCGAATCGATCGATCAGGGCAGTTTGGAAAAAATCGTCTGGCGGCGATCTGGCCCGACCGACAGGATCTCGATCGGCACCCCGACCAATTCTTCGATTCGACGCAGATAGCGAATCGCTCCCTCCGGGAATTCCCCGACCGACCTAGCGCCACTGAGATCCTTCTTCCATCCAGGGAATGTTTCGTAAATCGGCTGGCATTCCCGCAAATCCGACGCGCGGCTTGGAAACTGCTCAATGCGTTTGCCGTGGAGCTCGTAGGCGACAGCCAGACGGACCTCGTCCAGCTGACTGAGCACATCCATCATCATGACCGCAAGTGCGGTGGCGCCGCTGAGCCGCGCGGTGTAGCGCACGGCGACTGCGTCGAACCAACCACAGCGACGAGGCCGCCCTGTCGTGGTCCCATACTCCCGCCCCAATTCGCGAATGCGACTGCCAGTCTCATCCAGTAGCTCGGTCGGGAACGGCCCACCACCGACCCGTGTCGAGTACCCTTTCACCACCCCGATGACGCGTTCGATCCACTTGGCAGGAACTCCCGAACCGCTGCTTATACCGGCGCCGGAACTGTTGCTGCTGGTGACGAATGGGAAAGTTCCATGGTCGATATCCAGAAGAGCCCCTTGAGCTCCTTCCATGAGCAATTGTTTGCCTTGATCGAGCGAATCGTGGAGGAAGTGGGTGGTATCGCGAGCGATTCGGGAGAAGGAATCGATCCAGGGAGTCGCCTTTTCCAGCACTTTGTCTGGCTGGAGCGCCGCCAGCTGTTCTGGGGTCGCCAATCCGCTCAACCACCTCTGCTTGGCGCGACAGATCGCCGAAATCTTTTCTGGCAGCGTGGCATCCAAAAGATCGGCAACTCGGATCGCGTGCGTTCGCCCCACCTTGTCGCGGTAGCACGGCCCAATGCCTCTTAGCGTCGTCCCGATGTTTTCCCCTTCGACCTCCTGCTGGTTGAGGATTTGATCCTCCACCAAATGCCAAGGCATCACCACATGCGCCCGCTCGCTGACCATCATCCGCTCCATCACCGGGACACCGCGATGTTGCAGCCCTTCGATTTCGCGAATCATGGTGGAAGGTTCGAGAACCACTCCCGGTCCGATCACATTCATCACGCCTTCGTGGAGGATGCCCGAAGGGATATGGTGCAGCTTGTAGGTGTCATCACCAGATACCACGGTGTGCCCCGCGTTGGCTCCCCCCTGGTAACGAACCACGATGTCGTGTTTCGGTGCCAGCAGGTCCACCAGCTTGCCTTTGGCTTCGTCACCCCATTGCAGTCCGATCACGCAGGTCGCTGGCACGTTGATACTCCACCATGACTCGTTTGGCTTGTCACGCTCGGTAGCGCCCTGTCGACTTGGGGTTCGCGTCGATCGATTCCCCAGCTTACCGAGTCGTCGGCCTCGCATAGAAAAAGGTCCGAATCCTCCAGTGTAGACCTCCAGCGACGGAGTGGTCAAGCGACTGCGTGAGGGAATCGGCAGGCCTCGTGCGAAGCGATCGGGACTTGATACAATTTCTTGGGTTGCTGAGAAATGCAATTCTCAAGGTGCGATTGACAGCTTCTCTGGAATCAGGAACAGCGGGGAGACGATCTGATGTCGACAGAAGATCTGGATGAGCGGGAGGAGATTCTGCAGTGCACGGAGCGACTGCTGGGGGCGATATCGGCAGGCAACTGGGACCTCTATGAGACGCTGGTCGATCCTTCGTTGACCTGTTTTGAGCCGGAGGCATGTGGCCACTTGATCGATGGACTTGATTTCCATCATTTTTACTTCCTCGCCAAGAAGGAAGAGGGCACTTCCTCTCAGACCACGATCGTCGCTCCTCACATCCGGGTGCTGGGTGACGTCGGCATCATCGCGTACACACGCCTATCGCAGAACGCAGATGCCAGCGGCAAGTTTACCAGCCGCGCGATGGAAGAAACGCGAGTCTGGCATCGGCGGGATGGTCAGTGGCGACAGGTTCATTTCCATCGGTCGGCGCCGACGCGCTGATCCGATGACAAACTCCGTTCGCCTGTCAGTGGGCAGCAGCCTGTCAGTAGGCAGCGGGGCATTTTGATTGCGATGGCTTTGAAGATTTCGAATCTACGAGAGGCGACCCCATGGCGAAGAAAAGCTTGTCCGATATCGATGTGCGAGGCAAAACGGTGCTGATGCGAGTCGATTTCAATGTGCCCCAGGATGACGACGGTCGCATCACCGATGACCGTCGCATTCGCATGGCACTCCCGTCGATTCAGCATGTGCTGGAACATGGTGGAAAACTGGTGTTGATGAGCCACCTGGGGCGCCCCAAATTCAAGGGGAATGAGCCGGAATTTTCTTTGGCTCCAGTCGCCTCACGCTTAGCGGAACTGCTCGGCAAGCCGGTCGCTTTCGCGTCGGACACGGTAGGTACCGATGCGGCAGCCAAGGTCCAAGGCCTCGCCGCAGGCCAGGTGGTGCTCCTGGAAAATGTTCGCTTCAACCCCGGTGAAAAAGAGGGAGGTGATCCGGCATTCTCTCAAACCCTCGCCTCCTGGGCCGATGTCTATTGCAACGATGCTTTCGGCACCTGCCACCGCCTTGAGGGCTCGATGGTCGGCGTCCCCCAGGCCATGGGAAACAAACCCAAGGTCAGCGGCTTCCTGGTGGCCAAAGAGATCGAGTACCTGAGCGAAGCGATCGCAAGTCCCAAGCGACCCTTTGTTGCAATCCTCGGCGGTGCCAAGGTCAGCGATAAGATCAAAGTGATCGACAACCTGCTGGAAGTCTGCGATCAGGTTTTGATCGGTGGCGCCATGGCCTACACCTTCTCGCTGGCTCAAGGTGGCAAGACAGGGAAAAGCCTAGTGGAACCCGATCGCGTCGAACTGGCGAAGGAACTGCTGAAAAAGGCAGGGGACAAATTGGTGCTACCTGTCGACACCCACTGCGGCGATGCGTTTTCGGCCGACTGCAACAAGCAGGTGGTCCTCGCTGGCCAAATCCCCGACGGCTGGGAGGGGCTGGATATCGGTCCCAAGACGGCAAGTCTTTATGCCGATATCGTCAAGCAAGCCAAGACGGTGGTGTGGAATGGGCCGATGGGAGTTTTTGAGATACCACCTTTTGATGCAGGCACCAAAGCCGTGGCGCAGGCGATCGCCGAAAGCGAAGCGACCAGCATCATCGGCGGCGGCGACAGTGCGGCAGCTATCGAGCAGCTAGGGTATGCCGACCGCGTGACCCATGTCAGCACCGGAGGGGGCGCCAGTCTCCAGATGCTGGAAGGTGAAAAGTTTGTTGCCGTCGAGCTGTTGGACAATCGCTGATCGGCCGGTCCAACGGGAAAATGAAAACAGTCGGTAGCTGAGCCCCACAACTCTTCTTCAGGCCCAGTGGGCCGACACCATTTTCTTCAGGCCCAGCGGGCCGACACATTGGATGCCGGGGGACGAAGTCCCCCGGTAGTTGAGCCCACAACTCTTCTTCAGACCCAACGGGCCGACACCATTTTCTTCAGGCCCAGCGGGCCTAAGCAGCCAAGATAGCAAGCAGCGAAGCGATCTTCGCTCAGCGGCTGGTCCCTTGCGGTGCCAGTGGTGGCTGAGCCACACGTCCAGGTACACCTCCTGCCCCAGGCAATGCTCCCGGTGCTCCGTTGCCCGCCGCACCGGCTTCCGGTTCAAAGGGCCTGGTCACCACCTTCCAATCTTTCGGTGGCTGCATCGGAATGAACGACTCTGCAAACATCTCCCGAAACTTGTCCGCCATCGACGCATGGGTGTCGCGATCGGTGAACTCGTAGTGCTCCCGAGCCGGGAAGTCGGGGGACCAGTTCGGCAGGAAGAGGATGATGGCCGAGGGAAGGAACTGCTTGCGATCAAGAAAGATCTGGACGCGGGAGTAATTGATCGCGTCATCCATCCGCTTGGGATACGCCTCCAGAACAATCAGGTCTTCACGCGGCTTACCCGTCGCATCCGGCGGGGGCTGCACAGGGCGAAGCCAATATCGCTGCTGCAACTTCTGGGCATCGACCCCGAAAACGAAAGGAAGCGGACTATCGACGATCTGCATGCCTCGCATGGTGGGAGGCAATTCATACTGACTGACAATCTTCTCGTTGCGATCGTACTCCAAAACACTCTTTCCGTCGCAGATCCACCACTCACCAAAGATGTTGGGGAACTCTTTGTACTGCGGCGCACTGTCCGCACCTTTCCCCGTGTAGCTGGCCAGATGCTCGACCTTGTAAAGCCCTTTGTCGGGGGACTGGTAGCGGAGAATTCCTGTGGCAGCCGTGTAATGGAAGTCGGCATTCGTCTTGGCCGGATCGTACTGCCATCGCTTGAAATTGCAGCTGAATCGATCGATCTTCGATGTCGCCTGCTGCCAGTAGGTCAGAATGTCGCGCGTGTATTTCTCTAGCTCGGGCGACAGTGGCGCGAAAGGCGGCTGGGCGAGCGCTGGGGCTTGCGCCGCGCCTGCGTTCAAAGCAGCTCCTGCGCCTGCCGCTGGAGGTGGATTGGGATTGGCCTGCGCAAGCAGAAACGAATTGGCCGGGCTCAGTGCTGTCACCAACCCGCACCAAAAGGCTTTGTGACGCTTGACGACGTTCCATGCAATCATTGGTAAGGAGTCCTTTCCTGCCCAAAACCTCTGAAACCGCTCAACCTCTCCGCATTCCTGTCGGAAATCGCTCAATTGGCGAATCAAACGGTTTCATCCCCCACACAAAGCTGACACGCCAACCATAGCAGAAGCACTCCGGGAAGCCCAAGAGGTCTTTTCCATTTCCCGACGAACCCAGGAGAGCATGGACGATGCAGTTGGGCTTTTTTTGAAAGAAAAATTGGCCCATCAGGGATTTGTGTCGGTTGCGATCGCTTCACTGCCGCGACTCAGGAAATGCCGGTGGCCACAGTGCCCAGTCACCCTGCCAAGGGGAGAGTCGCAGCGGAGGGACAACCAAGCGGGGAGGGGGGCTCTTCATCGTCCTTTGGGGCAGATTGGTCGGGGATGGAAGGAGCTGAGTGATAAGGCCCTCCCCGCTCGTTCCTCGCGACCCTAGGGTGAGAACCAGTGCAAACTTTGCATTCCAATCAGAGGATGAGATCCATGGCATGCATTGCATCCCAAGGGGAGGGTGAGAACCAGTGCAAACCTTGCATTCCAATCAGAGGGTAAGATCCATGGCCTGCATTGCATCCCAAGGGGAGGGTGAGAACCAGTGCAAACTTTGCATTCCAATCAGAGGATGAGATCCATAGCATGCATTGCATCCGTAGGTCTTGCCCCTACGACTCCCTCCTGCCTACTCCGGTCGGCCGGACGGAGACGACCCACAGTGTTGTCGGATGGTCCAAGGAATTGATAGCCAGACTGCTCCTTCATTTGCAGATCCACTCACCACTGTCTGCCAAGACTCCTATCTCCAATCACCCCTCCACCTCCGGCAGAGGAACTGCAGACGATGAAGTGGGTTGGTAGCTGGCCAAGCTAGCTATTGCCGTTTCAGACCTAGATGACCCCAACGAGTGCTGGTGGTGGCTGTCGCCACCGGCAGAAGTCATGCCACGCCTTCGGCGCTGGCGGTGTTGGGGAAGATCAGGTGGAATTCTCCGGAGGAAATTGAGAGTCCATCTGCGGGGGTGACTACTCAATAAGCGAACCCCAGTTCGCATCTCGACTTAGAACCAGACCGGCGATGGCGAAAGAGTCGACGATTGGTAAAATAAATCGGTCAGGGGAAATAGGGGGGAAAGTCCTTTTCTGTCGCCTCGATTCGATTTCCACGGGCCGGGGGATGCGACAGGATGGCGACCGCATTTCCTTCAGCAACTGTGTCTCTTGCGAAAATCGCTCGCGAGTGGCCTCCCCGGGTAGGCCGATACACTTTCCAGGGGAGTCACGGCCGCGGCGAGGACCATGTCCATAGTCGGCTAGCTGAACTCGCGGGATCGCCATGAGTTCGCCGTGGAACGAAAACTTGCCCGCCCTAGAAAATAAAGAGCCAACGATCTCAGGTCTTGTTATCCCACAGCGGGAGTTTCACCGGAACCATGAGCACCCAGATCGACTACACTCCCATTTCGCTGCGTGATGCCCAGAATCTGGTCAAGGACCTCACAAAGCCTAACCCGACCATCTACTGGACCGACTTCTTGGTCTCGATTCTGACTGGTCATGCTCTTTTCCATGCCGTCCTCTATGCCGACAAGTGGATGGACAGCGCCCAGTGGTGGTTCTGGCCGGTTCGCGTCACTCTTTTCCTTGCGACGGCGCTCCTGTACTACCGTTCTGTGATGTTCACACACGAACTGGTGCATCTGCCTCGTGGGGAATTCCGAGGGTTTCGCATCGCATGGAATCTGCTTTGCGGAATTCCTTTCCTGATTCCTTCGTACATGTACTATCCCCATGTCGATCACCATCGGCGCAAAAGCTACGGAACCCACGAAGATGGTGAATATCTGAATCTCTCGCATCGATCTCCTTGGTTGATTGTTGGTTACCTTCTTTCGGTTCTGGTGGTACCACTGCTGGGCTTCTTCCGCTTTGCGGTCATCACTCCGTTGTGGTGGATTTTTCCGTCGATGAGGGGTTGGACTTGGCATCATGCATCGACGATGGTGATGGATCCGACGTACTTCCGGCCCGATGCGGGAGAGCGAGTCCATCGGATTCGTCTGCTGCAGGAAATCGGATGTTTCGCCTTTTGCATGTTCCTTGCGTTGCGGGGACCACTGATCCAGGGAGTTGCCTTTGATCCTCTCTGGGTCCAGGCTTACCTCATGGGCGTGACGATCCTGACGTTGAACAACGTCCGCACCCTGGGGGCTCATCGATGGACCGGCGATGGCGAGCAACTATCGTTTGAAGAGCAGCTTCTGGATTCGGTCAATTACCCAGACCGACCTTGGATTACCGAACTCTGGGGGCCCGTGGGGACTCGCTATCATGCGATCCACCATCTGCTACCTAGCCTGCCCTACCACAATCTGGGGCCAGCTCATCGCCGATTGATGGAGGGCCTGCCGGCGAACAGCATTTACCGATTGACCAATCGCACATCCTTGCTTGGCGAGATTGCGACCCTTTGGAGACGCTCGGCCAATCGTCACAGAAGGTGGAAAGACCAGCCCAGCAGCTCCGGCAACGATCAGTTGTCGGCTGCATAATCCACTTGCCCAGTTCCGATCGTAGGCCGGAAGATCAGAATCTGGATAGCTGAGTAACCGAACGAGCGAATCGCAGATGACCGCATGGCAACTTCGTTCCCGGGTCCTTACCTGGACTCCCATGCCTCGCATCATGGGGATCGTGAACACCACCCCGGATAGTTTTTCCGATGGAGGGCGCTGCATCCTTCCCGGGGATGCCCTCGATCATGCCCTGCGACTTGAGGAGGCAGGCGCCGATATTCTCGACATTGGAGGCGAAAGCACGCGTCCCTACAGTGAGCCGGTTCCAGGCGATGAAGAACTTCGACGGGTCATGCCGGTCTTAGAAAAGCTTCGTACGAAAACTCGCCTGCCGATCTCGATCGATACCTCGAAGGCCAGGGTGGCAAGAGCGGCGATCGAGGCGGGGGCGGAGATCATCAACGATGTTACGGGTCTAACCGGGGATCGCCAGATGCTGGAGGTGGCGGTCACCTCCCGAGTCGGTGTGTGTGCGATGCACATGCAAGGGACTCCGCAGACGATGCAGGATGCACCGACGTATCAGGATGTGGTCGACGACATCCTTCACTATCTTGCAGACCGCAGCCGCGCCATGAGCGATGCCGGCATCGCTCACTCTTCCATCGTGCTCGATCCCGGCATTGGATTCGGGAAGACGCACGAGCACAATCTTCGGTTGCTCCGTGAAGTCCGTCGCTTTCATGCCCTGGGCTTTCCCATCCTCGTCGGGCACTCGCGGAAGGGGTTTATCGCCAAGACGTTGGGAAACAAGGAAATCGATCGCGATCCAGGCACTCTGGGAGTCAGCTTGGCATTGGCTTTGGCGGGGATTCAAGTGGTGCGAGTCCATCAGGTTGCCATCCATCGCCAAGCGTTTCAACTGTTCGAAGCCAGTGGTGGACTGGATCGGATCGACCTGCCAAAAGCCATAGCATGAGCGAACAGGTCACCACCGTTTGCATCTTTGTTGGGACCGGTCGATTGGCCTGAGGTCCCCCTAGGGATCTCCCAGACACTGGCAGTGGCAGGGGTAGCCCCGAGGGCCAGATCAGGTTGGTCGAGCCATCGGCCTGCGGCATCCCTTTCTTCTTTTTCCAGACCCTGTATCGCCAGGCCATATATCTCCAGGCCCTGTATCGCTGCCAGTCCTCGACCTATCGACGTTTCGCGAGTTTCGTTACAAGATAGAAGGGAGCAAACCTGTTCGTCCAACGTTGCCCGCGAGTCATCGACGCATGTCCGATCCAGCCGATTCCAACACAGCCCAGTTGCAGGATTTCTGCCAAACGATCGCCCAACAAGCGAAAGATGCCTCCCAAAAGTTGGCTCTTTCCGATTCCCGCGCGAAGGACCAGTGGCTGAGAGCGTGCGCCGCAACCTTCGAGACGCAGGTCGATGAGATTCTGCAGGCCAACCAGGAGGACTACCAGTCCGCTCAGTCGGCTGGATTGTCTGCCGCCAACCTCGATCGCCTTCAACTGAATCGGCAGAGAGTGCTGGGAATCGCTAGTGCGCTGCGCGCCATTGCCGACTTGCCAGATCCTGTTGGCGAGATCATCGAAGGGTACCGTCGACCATCAGGAATCGAAGTTCGGAAAGTGCGCGTGCCGATCGGTGTGATCTTCTTCATCTACGAAGCTCGCCCGAACGTCACATCCGACGCCGCCGCCATCTGCGTGAAAAGCGGGAATGCGGTCATCCTTCGGTGTGGCAAAGAAGCGATCCGAACCAGCAGCATGATGGCTGGGTTGATGGTGGAGCAACTGGAGGCGGCGGGGCTACCCAGGCATGCGATTCAGATGATCGAGACACCCGATCGCACAGTGATCGACACCCTACTGGCTCGACCGCAAGAGATCGACTTGGCGATCCCGCGAGGGGGTGAAGGACTGATCCGAAGAGTCTGCGACTTGGCGAAAATGCCGGTCCTCAAGCACTTCGATGGGAATTGCCATGTCTATGTCGACGCCTCGGCCGACCTCAAGATGGCAGTCGATTTGGTAGTCAATGCCAAGTGCCAGAGAATGGGGGTCTGCAATGCCTGCGAATCCCTGGTGATCCATCGCTCCATCCTTCCTGCTTTTCTGCCGATGCTGGCTGGCGCAATGGAGCCATTTGCGATTGAGATACGCGGCGACGCGGAAGTCTGTCGCATTCTGCCCCAAGCGATCCGCGCCTCGGAGGAAGACTGGTACCGGGAGTATCTGGGACCCTGCATCAGTGTCCGCACGGTGGATTCGATCGAAGAAGCGATTGCCCATATCAATCACTACGGTTCACACCACACCGATGCGATTGTCACTGCCTGCTTGGCGTCGTCTCGGAAATTCGCTCAAGAAGTCGATTCCTCGGCCGTCATGATCAACGCGAGCACTCGTTTTAACGATGGTGGGGAACTAGGATTGGGAGCCGAGATCGGAATCAGCACCGACAAGTTCCATGCCCGCGGCCCGTGCGGCCTAAGAGAGTTGACGACGACCAAGTTTATCGTCACTGGCCAGGGACATATCCGACAATGACGGTCGTTGCACGGCAGGTCGACCGATCCGGACGATGGGATCCGGCGTCGTCTGACCGACGTCGAATCGACCACGGGAAAAGGGGCGGCTGAAATCCAGCGAGAACCATCCTCGACGAACAGAACTCTGGCAATGGTCGGCGATGCTTTCAGCCCCCTGGCATTCGGGCAAGCTGGAATGCCAACCAAGAGGACCTCGGTCTCGAAAAGCCCCCCACTCCGGACACTTCGCGGCAGGGGAGATCGAGTCACCAGCCATAAACTATCGAAGGCTGCGCGAGCGACCTTTCTCAACGACCGTAGAAGCCCCGTTGTCCTCGACGCCTTTCACCAAACTGGCTCTCGAGATCTTGCGGCTAGTCCGCAGATAGTGTGTCCGAAAGTACTCCTCGAAAATCTCTCGGCTCGTCGTCGACGGCACCACGCTTGCGTCTCTGGGGCAACTGGTGACTATTCCCATGGAAGACAGTTCGGTCGCAAACTCGGATCGCCTCTTTGGCTCCAGCGTGTGACTACCGAGAAATGCGCGATCCTCCATCATCGAAGGTACGGAGCGGAGGCTTTCGATAAGCTCCGATTGACTCGGTGAGGGTATTGGGGAGACCGAGTCAGCCACGCCTTCTCTCCCCTCGAAATCCATCCGATCCATTTGCCAGGGATTCACTTTGGCCGTCGGATCCGCCGGTCTATCTTGGGCCGATTCGGTCGTCGAAAGACTTTTTGCCCCGCCAGCGGTTTGGACAAAAAACAGTGCCGCTTGAAGCTGCGATTCAGGAACAGCGGCGGTGAGCCAAACCGCCAGAACGCAACCGCGACCGAGACCGGACCTACCGTTCCACATTGCATTGAACCTTCCAAGTGGGAACAGAACTGCAGCGAAAAATGAATCGGCACCAGCATCATTGCCGCAGGATCGCCACCAGCCGTCAGTGCCTCAGTTTAGGTCCGCACGGTGCCTTCGTCAAAAGTGGGTGACCGCGTTATCGAAGAATCGTCCTAGACTTTCGATCGGAGATCTTCCAACGGCGGCAACAGACCGCTGGGTTCCAGAACCAGCTACCCTTGCCCCCTTTTTGTACCTCAGCCTTTCATGCTCTTGACGACACGTTCCCCCAACCAGGGAGGAGCAGTTGCTACACGCGAGGCTCAGTGAATCGCAAAGTCGCTCCATCTTGCCTGGTATTCCTTCCACGTTTCCTGCGACTGTCGAATCGCTGACTCACGTGCGAGCGCCACATCGTCTTTCCAGGCGAGAATCGCCTCTCGAGATCCTTCGGCGGTTGCCAGGACCGATCCGTCGGGTTCATTCCGAACCCAGCCAGTCAAGCCATGTTGCTGGGCCAGTTTGCAGACGGTCGCACGAAAACCAACCCCTTGCACATGTCCCTTCCAGCGGATCTCAAGTTGCATCATGGGTTGGAACCTTCGTTGGGTTTTCGACCAGATGGAGATGGTCGAGAGGACTGCATCCAGAAGGCGCTGGCGGATTGCCTGCGCGTCAAGACATCCCGATGCCGCAAGTGCACCTCCTCCGATCGACGCCACTGATTCGCCGATGGTGGATAGAATCCCATCCCTTCGAAAGGTAGCGGAAGTGTGGATTGGCCCTCCAAAGTGCTCAGGTCTGCGTCTTTGTCCCATCCCACGTTATGCATTTGGAAGTCGCGCTGCCATCCCTCGGGAAGCGCTTGCGTGGGCGATTGGAACCGGAGGTCGATTTCGTCTCCCGATCCCATGACCACCAAGTCGCCATCTCGGTCTCGAATCCACTCGGTGACGTCACCATAACGAGTGAACCCGTCCTGCATCGGTGGCCAAGCGGGAACCTCGATCGTCTCGTGATAATCGAATCCATGTGGCTGTTCGCGCGATCCTATCACCATTTGAGACACCCCTCGGAACCGAAGCTCCCCGGAGAGGAGTTCCAACGGTTGACGTACGAGGACACTGGAGTCGTTGGGATCTAGCGATTGATCGACAGCCAAGGCGATTCGATCCCAATAGATTTCCTGCGAGCCTTCGATGCGTAGGGCTGTTGCTTCAAACGGCAATTTCCCTGTCAAGTCGACGACGATGCTCTTGGGCTTGCCGCCAGGAAACCCCATGAACGGCAAAAGCTCTTTCCAATTCCCATCGGGATCTCTTGCCCAAAGTGCTGGGGGTTGAGGTGGATCGAGCGAAGGGTTTTGGTCGATGGCGATATTGAGCGAGGTGTCGGTGGGAAAGATCCAGCCATGGAGGATCAGCTGGACTTGGCTGGAGGGAAGGAGTGGATCGGCGAGCTGAAGATCCAGTCTGGTTGGTTCGACCAGTCCTTGGCAAATTCGTCTTTGGAACGGAACGGCGTAGCGTCCATCCTGATGCTGCAGCCCTTGGGTCCAGTCTTTTCCGTGGCCATCAACCACTCGCTCGATCGGTCGCAGGTTTCGAAAAGCCCAAACCCTCGGCTCGGCAATCTCCGCTGGCCCGACCTTCTCATTGGTGAAGACCTCAACATCCGCAGGATGATCCAGCGCAACGATCTGGACCGTATCCATGTAAGCGGCTTCCCACAGTTCCTCCGTAACGCGCAATCCGTAGACTCCATCGACCGGTTGCATCAAGTGACCTGGTAGCAGAAGGTATTCCCAAGCGCGATCGGGCAGCGGTTTCCCTCTGGAGATCTGAAGGCCCAGAGGCGCATTCCAACAGAGGTCGGTGATGAACTGCCAACGCTGTCCGTCGAAACCGTAGACGAAAGGGCAGGACCCCTTGGGCGCCTGAACTTCTTCGACCAGAGCCTGGATGGGGGGCTGAAAGATATTCTGCGTCAGGCCGTTGTTGAAAAGGATGCGAGCGTTGACAACGTCCCCTTGCTTCCCCAGTCCGAAATGCGTCACATCGTCTTCGATCCAAGCGGCTTGGTATCGCCCCGTGGAATAGACTTCTAGCAGTCCCCCCAGTGCATAGTTGTTGATTCTCCCTCCTCCATTGGTATCTGCGATCCCTTTGACTCGGAACTGCGCATACGGCTGGTCGGGAGCTGCAAACTCGCCCCACCAGTGCAACTTCCCATCCACTACGGCCAGCACATCCAACAGGCCATCACGATCGGCATCCGCGACGGTGACATCGGACGCCGTTCCCTGCTGCAGGACTTCCACCTTCCCGCCACGAAAGCAGACCAATCCCTCCGTCCCTGCACCGATCCAGTCGATCTGCGCATCGTTATCGAGATCTGCTAGTCTCAGCGTCTCGACGGACAGGGCGAATTCCTTTGGCGACCTGGCCGCTACTTTCCCTTGTTCGTCCGTCGTGGTCGTCAGCAATTGCACTGGCTTTGAGGATCCAGATGCAAGCCAATCCCACGAGACATTGCCATCCCATTCCACCGGCAATAGCAGGTTGCTTCCGGCCAGCGAACTCCAGGATCCCTCCAGCGATCGGTAGCGAAACTGACCGTGCAGAAGATTCTCCAGCATTCCAATGGTATTGCCGTCGTCTCCAGAAACCAGAACGTCTGCATCGACATCGCGATCGATATCGCAGAAGGCGACTCCTGCAGGGCGAGGCATCCCGGAAAGCAGTTGATCGGCGCTGGTATCCCGGAAGGTACGATCCCCAAGATTGACCAGGAACCACAGCCGATCTTCACCTAAAACCAGGAGATCCAGGTCGCCGTCGGCGTCCCAGTCATTGACCTCCAGTTGCCTTACCCCCACCAAAGACTCCGTTCCCGGCAACACGATCGGTGCCCCGGACTGAATCGTACCGGTCTTCGGGTCGCTCTGCGTCGGAACCACGCGGATCCCAGCCGGCCCCCAAAAAACCAGATCCTTGAGCGTATCGTGTCGCTGTCCCAACAGCTGGTCGATTTGGTCGTCGGTCCAATCCGGCTTCCTCTGGCGAATCGCGGCGCGACGATTCTCATTGGGTACGGTCGGTCGAGGCGGATACTGGGACTCATAGAGGTCGATCGCTTTCCAATGCGTTGTCCCTTCAGGAATCGAGAACTCCGAAACCACCTCGCCCAGCGATTTGGATTCCGGAATCCATCGAGCGACGCGAAACAGACCACCCTCGGACCACGCGACTTCCGGAAAGGTATCGACGTCCCAATCCCACCACCTGACCCTCGCCGCTTGGCTGGTCACTCCCGCTCGCAACACTTCCTTCGACTGGGGAGCTTTCCGCTGGAAATCCGTAGCAGAACCCTCCTCCATAGCTCGGTCTCGCACCGCTCGCTCGATATCCCGCAGATCGACTAAGGCCAAAGTCGCTGGGGCCAAAAGACGGTTATCGGGTTTGAAACCGGAGGTGGATCCGAGCGTATTGAGCCACGGGAGGACAAACTCGGTCGCGTCGTCCCATTTTCCTTCTTTCACGAGGGCAATCCCTCGATCCAGATAGCCGATCGGATCCTTCTCCCCCAAAATCGGCTCCATCTGCCATGAAAAAGGCTTCGCGAGTTCTTGAGCCGCTTGAAGGATGGCGACCAAACGCGGATCGCGTGCATCGAAAAGCCGTTCGCATAAGATCTTGGCGAGATAAAGATTGCGTGGTTGCCGGGCAAAGGCATCCGCTAAAGGCTGGATCGACTTCTTCAACATCTCTGGATCTTGAGTCGACAGTTCCTCGGATGTCTCATAAAACGCAAGAGCCAGCGCGGGATTGCCAGGGCTTTTCTGAAGGTAGGATTCCAACCTTCCAAGCAGTTCTTTCCGCAGTTCATCCGCCACCAACGGCAATTGTGCAATGCGCTGGCGCGCGACCGCAACGGCGATCTGGTAGGAAGCAGGCTGATCCGGCTGCGTCGCAATGGCTTGCTGAGCGGCAGCTTCGGCTGCCTCCAAAGCGTCAGGTATCTGCTTGCGAATCGCTTCACGATCCTCTGCGGGATCCGATGCCCGTTTGGCGAGCGTTTCCACTTGGTTCAACCAGCCAATGGCCAGGTTGCGGCGAAAGGAAGAGACCTTCGGATAGTCCTGGACCAACTGCTTGTAGGCTTCGATCGCTTCTGCGGGCTGATTGTTCTCCAGCAAAGCAGCCGCAGCAATCGCTCGTTCAATCTCCTTCGGGGCCAGAGCTGCCTGATCGGCCCCGCCACCTGCATCGGGCGACGGGATCGGCGATGGATTGGGCGGCGGACCTTGCGGCTTAATCCACAGATACACAGGAACCGCAAGCGACAACATCGTCACCAGAAGCAAGATAACGCGCCAGCGACTGGAGGAGCTTCCATCGTGTGCCATGGTATTTCTCTCGAAATGAATAGACCGTTGTCGACTGCGATTGGTCGCTTGCTGGCAGCAATCCTAGCAAGATCTGGAAATGGCTACGTCCCTGCGCGTTCAAGCAAGCGGTCGGTTCAAAGTGGATCGGGCTGCGCAGCATGGATTGCCAACCATGTCGGTTGATCGATCACTCGGACCTCGGGCAACGTCGATTTGAGAAGGGACAGCTTTTCTGGTGGCAGAGCACCGGAGACGAGGAGGGTTTTCAGGCGGCGAAAATGAGTTACCCAGTCCCAAAGATCCGGATCGATCGACACGTTTTGCAGATCGAGCACTTCCAGCCGATCAAAATCCTGCATCGTCTCCAACAGCGGTTCATCGATCGTTGCACCGGCAGCCAAAAAGGCTCGGATCTTTCGTCGCTGCCGAAGCGGCACTTGATCTACCGTCTGGTGTGGCGATTGCTCGGGAAGCACCACCACACATTGGTCGATCGTCAGGGGCCAAACGGCCATCTGACTCCCTTCGGAATGGAACTGCAAACCTGCCGACCCTTCGATTTGCTCGCGTCTCCACACCACCCACGTTGCGACGATGCCAATCAGCAGACCAAGCATCGACAGGTGGTGCAGAGACGATCCGGCATCGGCGAAATTCCCACCTCCCGTGTTCTGCATCACGGAGGCAATGAGGGCAGTGACAATCCAGCCAAACAACCAGATTAGGCTGAGTTGCATGGCCAGCGACAGACGCTGAAAGGACCGCCACCACCCCATCGATGTTGCCTCCTTGAGAGCCCGCGCGGGATATTCAGCTGTCGGCTAGTTTGCGCAGCACAGTGGGGAGAATACCACCGTTGCGGTAGTAGTCGATTTCCACCGGCGTATCGATCCTCACCAAGGCATCGAACTCCAGGTGGGAGCCATCGGGGCGCTTTGCATGGACGCGAAGTGTCGAACGCGGTTGCAAGGAATCGTCCAAAGCTGGGAAGTCGAGCACCTCGTCTCCGGTGAGCCCGAGGGAGGCTGCATTCTGCCCAGGAAGGAACTGGAGTGGCAGCACGCCCATGCCGACGAGGTTGCTGCGGTGGATCCGTTCGTAGCTGACTGCCAGCACCGCGCGAACGCCAAGCAGCAAAGTCCCCTTGGCGGCCCAGTCGCGACTGCTTCCGGTTCCATACTCTGCCCCGGCAATCACCACCAGAGGTACACCATCCGCCTTGTACTTCACCGATGCGTCATAAATGCTCATCACCTCGCCACTGGGCAGATGCTTGGTCACCCCACCTTCAACTCCTGGGGTCATCTGGTTGCGAATACGGATGTTGGCGAAGGTTCCTCGCACCATCACGCGGTCATTCCCGCGGCGCGAACCGTAGCTATTGAAGTCCCTTGGCGGAACCCCATGCTCTTGAAGGTATCGGCCGGCAGGCGAATCCTTGGCGATCGATCCCGCAGGGGAGATGTGGTCGGTGGTAACCGAGTCACCGAGCAACGCCAATACACGCGCACCGCGAATCGACTGGATGGTGCCGGCGGCGTGATCCAACCCTTCAAGAAATGGTGGTCTTTGGATGTAGGTACTCGCATCGCTCCACCGGTACAGTTCCCCTGGGGTGATCGCGATGGCGTTCCAGGATTCATTCGAGGTGAAGGCGCCTTGGTACTGCTTGCGGAACATTTCGGGAAGGACGCAACCGTCGATCGCCGACTGCACTTCGGCCTGGGTCGGCCAGATGTCCTTCAAGAAGACCGGCTGGCCTTTGGCGTCCGTCCCCAGAGGCTCGCTGTCAAAGTCGATATCGACTCGCCCTGCAAGAGCGTAGGCGACGACCAATGGAGGGCTTGCCAGATAATTGGCCCGCGTCAGTGGATTGACGCGCCCCTCGAAATTCCGGTTGCCGCTGAGCACCGCCGCTGCCACCAAGTTACCGCTTTGAATCGCCGATGCCACCGGCTCCGGCAACGGACCGCTGTTCCCGATGCATGTCGTGCAACCATAACCAACCACATGAAAACCGAGCGACGCCAGCGGTTCGATCGTCCCCGCCCGCTCCAGGTAATCGGTGACGACGCGCGATCCTGGGGCGAGGCTGGTCTTCACATAGAAAGGAACCTTGAGCCCGCGTGCGGCCGCTTTTTTGGCGAGCAATCCAGCGCCCAGCATGACGGAAGGATTGCTGGTGTTGGTGCAACTGGTGATCGCCGCGATCACCACGGCTCCATGTCCCAACGTCGCCTCCCGACCTGGTTCGGACACTTTCCCACGCGACGACAGTTGATCCTTGCCAAGCCCAAATCCTCTGGAAGCGACAGGCGCCTCCAGAGAATCCTGAAACGTTTGCTTGACGCGCGTCAGCGGAACTCGGTCCTGCGGCCGCTTTGGACCGGCCAACGCTGGTTCCACCGTCGACAAGTCCAGGTGCAGCCGCTTGGTGTATCGCAGTGGCTTGTGGCCATCGACGCGGAAAAGCCCCTGCTCCTTCATGTACTTCTCAACAAACGCCACTTGCTCCTTGTCTCTCCCCGTCCGCTCCATATACCGCAATGTTTCCTGATCCACAGGGAAGAAGCCCATCGTCGCGCCGTATTCGGGCGCCATGTTGGCGATGGTGGCTCGATCAGCCAGCGACATTCCGGAGACACCCGAGCCGAAGAATTCGACAAACTTGTTGACCACCCCTTCCTTGCGGAGGATCTCGGTAATCCGAAGCACCAAATCGGTTGCCGTCGACCCGGATGGAAGAACACCCGTCAGTTCCATCCCGACGACTTCGGGCATCAGCATATAGAGCGGCTGGCCGAGCATGTTGGCTTCCGCTTCGATCCCACCAACGCCCCAGCCAAGCACTCCCAGTCCATTGATCATGGTGGTGTGCGAATCGGTGCCCACCAACGTGTCTGGGAAGGCGACCGGCCCCTTCACATCGTTGCCTCGGAAGACGACCTGCGCCAAATACTCTAGATTGACCTGGTGGACGATCCCGGTGTTGGGAGGCACCACGCGGAAGTTGTCAAATGCCTGCTGGCCCCAACGAAGGAATTCATATCGCTCCTGATTCCGCTCGAACTCCAACTCCACATTCCGCGCCAAAGCATCGGGTGCACCGAAGAAATCGACCTGCACACTGTGGTCGACCACCAGATCGACAGGAATCAGTGGATTGATCTTCCCGGGATCTCCCCCCAAAGCACGCATCCCATCGCGCATCGCGGCCAAGTCAACAATTGCAGGCACTCCGGTGAAGTCTTGCAGGACCACCCGAGCCGGCTTGAAGGGAATCTCCAATTCGGCTGGCTTGGTCGCCTCCCAACTGGCAAGATTCCGGACATCCTCTTCTGTCACCTGATAGCCATCGCAGTTCCGCAGCACTGCCTCCAGCAAAATCCTCATGCTGAAGGGGAGCGTACTGACTTCACCAAGCCCCAATTGCTCCAGACGTCCGATTCGGTAGATGCCGACAGGCCCCCATGGGGACTGCATCGTATCGCGAGCTTGGAAGGGATCAAAAACGCGTTGTTGTGAATTCATGGCCGATGCTGATCACCGAGAGGAATGATAGGGAAACACGGACTCTAAACCTCCCGGTAGTGTAGCTATTTTTCCTCGCAATGTCTTGTCCCCAACCGACTTTCAGGTGGCTCCAAAAATCGGTCCTTCTGGGCTGATTCTGGAAGGCGACCGCTTCACTCCTTCGCATTCCAGTCGCTCTGGGAAACTCCTCGCATCGCTGGCGGATTACCGCAAGGAATCTTCCAAATAGCAGCGGAAGAGCCCAAGCCCTCCGGTTTGTGTCTGTTGGCACCTAAGAACCAGTCGGCTTGCAACCTATCGCCAGGCATCTTCCCTGCCGTGGCGGTCAGCGCTTGACCCTCCGGTTGTGTGTCGCTGGCTGAACAAAAACCAGTTGCCTCAGCACTCACTTCCCGGCTTGGCACACATTTTCCTCAAGGCGGATTTTGCGTCGCGGCGAATTGCCCATGCCCTAAAGAGCCAACGATTTAAGCGATCGAAGGCAAAAATAGCGGAAATTCGCTCGGGAACGACCGCCGTCCCTTTCGCACCAAGTTGCTGATGGAAGCCCCCGCCTTAGCCGGTTGGAAACTTGCAGTGTCCAGGGCATCGACACGCCAACCTTGCCCCTATCCAGTAGAGAGAAGCTGCCGCCGCTAGCTAATGCGGTTGTCAGCGCGTCGCCGCAGTGGCAAAGATTGGCATTCTGTAGCGATTCCAACGATTTCTCCGAATGTTCTCATGCCGATGACTTTGCCGATTCGATACCCAATCACAACGATTCGCTTCAAAGTCCTCCTTTCCTCATGGACGGGTTTGACTTGGAGAGCGAACCAGGACGGCCAATGACCGCAGGTCGCCAAACCCCATGATTCCTCCATTGGCTGGGGAAGGACTCTCGATGACAAAATCCCATCCGTCACCTCGATGGCATCGTTCAGGGGGTCATCCGGCGCGTCGAGTCTCCCTGTGTGGCCGCTATGCATGGAGCGTTGTCGTTGGCTGGGCCATGGTTCCCTTCCTCTCTGCTCACGGAAATGCACAAGGCCGTTGCGATTCGCCCGCGTGCGATTGCCGCGATGGTCAGGCGACACCCTGCGATGCCGTGGGTGGCATCGGTTCCAGGCCGTTCCACTCCCTGATGCTCCCTTCGTTAGCCGAAGCGACGCTGCGGAATTCCGATCGCCTAGGCAATTCGATTGAGTCGACAACGCTGAAGTGGATCGAGCGGACCAAGCAGCTGTCAGCGCGATGGCGATTCTCAGATTCCAGTTGCGATGCTGGCGGTCCGAACAACCGGGCATGTGGTTCCGAACATCCACCGATCACCAGCGCGCCAGTGGACGATGTCGAGGCAGAGAAAGCCAGTCCGCTTCATCCGCAGGAGTGGACGGAGCTTCCGACGGACACCAGCGGTCCAGCTGCGACACCGCAAACCCCAGTTTCAACCGACTCCCCTTTGTGGATGCGTCAGACCCCCGAGGTGCCGGAGTTGCCCCATCCAAACAAACAGAATCCATTGATCGATCCGTTCCTCGACGATCCTCAACCGGCCGCACCGATCGTTCCCAGCGTTCAGGGTCAACCCTTGGGGAAAATGTTGCGGCGTCGCGACAACGAATCGGCAACCCCATCGTCGGCCATCGATGTGCCTCCCGTCTGGATCGCAACACGCGATGCGGCTCATAAGAGGGCTGCAGCCGCCATCGACCTGCCCCAGCAGTCATCGGCCGACTCTGATCCAGCTCCCTCGGAGCTGATTCGCCAAGCTTCCGACGCGCAGCCGATTCGAGATCCAGTGGTCTCCCCAAGCTCCAACCCCTCCGTCCAGGCGCCTCGAAACAAAAAACGTCCGAAACCGTTTGAGTCGAGCCAACGAGGTCCGATGCCAGCACAGGCTGCCTTGTCGGCACCTCCCCAGGCGGCCACTCTCCAGCCGGACACCAAGCCGTTGCCGACTCCAACCATGCAGTCCTATGAGGAGTTTGCGAAACGGCTGCAGGCATCGCGCTCCACTGACAGGCGCACCGAAGAGCCAGCCGGCCAACCAACTCGAACCAGTTCATCGACTCGGCCGTCCGCTGCGTCCGAAGAACAGAGTGGTTCGACACAGGAACCACTGACTGCTGCTCCACCAATCCCCGTGCCGACGACGGAAGCTCCGCAGGAGGAAGCCACGCGTTCGGCGCTTCCCGAGTTGTCGAGGGAAGGAGCCGATTCGGTAGACGCTGGCGAACTGCCCGCTATTGCGGCTGAGGTGCCGATCCGCTCGACACTGCCGGAGTCGATGGGCGATGAAGGTAACGAGCTACCTCAGGATGACGCAGATGGATCAAGTGAGGCAAATCAGTCCAATGACGAAGGATCCACCAGCGCCGAATCCGTTCGTCCAACTGCGGATGCCGGAGACATCTTGGACGCTCGAATCACCCAACGCATCCTGAATCAACTCCAGATCGCCATGGACCAGGGATCGCTCAAGCAATTCGAACTGGATGTGTCGACAGTCGGCGGAGAGGTATGGGTGCGCGGATTCGTCAGCCGCCCGGAGCACAAGAAGCTGATTTTCGATACGATCCAACAGGTCCCCGGGATTGTCGTTGTCATCGACGATGTATCGGTCGCTCGCCCCATGCCAGCGCCGCGCAAGCAAGAGTCCGCCGAGGAATCGTTTGGTGAGGCGGCGGCCGAGGAAGAGCCGACGCCAAAAGTATCGAAGTCTTCCGAAAGCGCGAAAGCTCCCGAGCGAGGACTGGCTTTGCCTAAGTGGCTACGGCCCAAAGCCACCGGTGGCGGGAAAGAAAACACCGACTTCCGATCGACACTTCAATCGCCGGCAGCATCAAGTCAACCTCAAGGGTCGGCGGCCCGAACGCCTCGCGTGCGAACTCGTGGAGCCTTTGGTGCGTCGGGAGGGTCGGACCGAACTCTTGGTGCCGCGCCGCTTTCCAGTCCTGTCGTACCAGCCAAGCCCAACCCACCAAGCTCGATCGATCGAACCGCTTCCGGACGCGGCCCAATCGCGGGTCCTACGGAAGAACGGGATCGACAAGGCGGCACTGCGTCGATGTCTAGCGATCGACGATCCGATATCGATCGCAAGACCAAAGCGAGACTGGCCGCCACGGCAGCTCGCATCGACCAACCGACAGCGGGATCGGCTGCCCCTTCCAACCTCTCGGTCCCCACCCCTCCAGCAGCTTCAGGAGAAGCTCCAGCGGCTGCGACACCCCAGGGGACGAACGAGTCGACATCGGAGCAGGGATTGGACCTGAACAGCTTCCTGCAGCGCGTCAATGCCGCCAAGCAGTCGAAGGGCCAGCCAGAGTAGAAGGCGCCGCACTAAGCGTCGCTCATCGTTCGCCATCGATGGTCCAGCTCGCAGCCCAGCCGTCATCACAACCGACTGCAGGTGGCGGTCTGACCTGCAGTTCGATTCCAGCCTCCTAATGGCCGACTGTCTTCAGTTCCGCCTGCCACTGCTCGAGTAGTTTCCAGGCATCGATGGGGGAAAGCTGAGCGAGGTCGATCGACCTAAGGTTTTCCAGCAGAGGATGATCCTCGAGCGCGAAGAGCGTCATCTGCAAGGGGGCTTTGTTGGGCAGGGCGCGTCCCGATCGGACTTTCGGGACCGGCTGCTTGGTTCCCTCGGATTCAAATTGCTCCAACAACGCCTCGGCTCGCTGATGCACTTCGCGGGGAATCCCCGCTAGCCTAGCCACATGAATTCCGTAACTGCGATCGGCGCCTCCGGGAACGATTTTGTGGAGGAAGACCACGGAACCTTCCCATTCGCGTGCAGCGACGTTGAAGTTCCGGACCGATGCGACGGATTCCTCCAGTTCAATCAGCTCGTGGTAATGGGTCGCGAACAAGGTCCGTGGGGCACCTTTTTCATGGAGGAATTCCACGATGGCCCACGCGAGACTGAGGCCATCGTAGGTGCTGGTACCGCGTCCTATTTCATCCAGAATCACCAACGACTTGGGGGTTGCCGTGTGTAGAATTCTCGCCGTCTCCACCATCTCCACCATGAACGTACTGTGCCCCTTGGACAGTTCGTCGCTGGCGCCGACGCGTGCGAAGATACGATCTGCGATGCCGATCGAAGCTTGTTCGGCAGGGACGAAACTTCCCATCTGCGCCATCAGGGTGATGAGAGCCACTTGGCGGATGTAGGTGCTTTTGCCCGCCATGTTCGGTCCCGTAATCAGATGAATCGCACCATCTTCTCCCCCAAGCCGCGTTTCGTTCGGAATGAAGGTCCCTCGATCCAGCATTCGATCGAGCACCGGATGACGCCCGCGTTCGATGGCCAGGGTTGGTTCGTGATGCACCCTGGGTCGCTGGTAGCCATGGTTGGCCGCCAGTTGAGCCAATCCGGCCAAGGTATCCAGTTCCGCAAGGGCTCGTGCCATCTGCAGCAGCGTTGCCAACTCGCGCTGAACCTTCTCGCGAAGCTCCTGAAACAGCGCCTGTTCCAGCCGTCTTGCCGACTCATCGGCCGAGAGGACTCGATCCTCATACTCCTTGAGTTCCTGCGTGATGTAGCGTTCTGCGTTCTTCAGCGTCTGCTTGCGGACAAAGTGGGGAGGGATCTTGTCTCGGTGCGCATGCGTCACCTCCAGGTAGTATCCGAAGACTGAGGTGAAACCTACCTTGAGGCTAGCGATCCCGGTCTGCTCCACCTGCTGAGCTTGGTACTGCGCGATCCACTCCTTGCCACCCGTTGCCAGTCCTCGCAATTCATCCAACCGCTCGTCGAATCCCGGTCGAACGAATCCGCCATCGCGCGCCTGCAAGGGGCATTCCTCTTCCAGCGCCCTTTCCAGCAAGGACTGAAGCTGGGGGTGGGGATCGATCAGGTCGCGAAGTCCAATCAGTCTTTGGGGTGCCGTTGCATCGATTCGCGCGATCAGACTGGGCAGCATCGCCAACGTCCGCTCCAACTGCTTCAAGTCGCGCGGACTGGACCGGCCGGTCGCCACGCGCGCCAACAGTCGCTCGGCATCGTAAGTCCCGCCAAGCGACTCTCGAACCGCGCCGCGTCGTTGATGGTCGGCATGAAACCACGCGACGGCATCCAGTCGACTTTCGATCTCCGCAAGATCGGTCGAGGGAGAGGAAAGCCAATCGGCAAGTCGCCTGGCACCCATCGCCGTGACGGTTTCATCCATCACCGCTAGCAGGGAACCGCTGCGATCCCCTGTTCGATATGTTTCGGTCAGCTCCAGCGATCTTCTTGTCGCAGTATCGATCTCCAGATAGCGGCACTCTCTTGCCGGCACGAGGCTTCGCAGATGCAGCAACGACCCTCGCTGAGTTTCCTGCAGGTAGGCCAGCGCAGCTCCCGCCGCACTGATCGCCGGCGCATCGGTCGCCTCCCATCCCATCCCGCTCAAATCGTGCAGCGAGAACTGCTCGCACAACAGCCGCTCCGCCTCTTTCGCACCAAACTGCCAGACGGGCCTGCGGGTGATGGCATACGACGACACATCGGGGCGTTGCCACCAACCGTCGTCGTCCCGGACCAAGATTTCAGAAGGAGCCAAACGCGATAGCTCGTCGACCAGGGCACCTCGGGGAAAGACCCCCGCTTCAAATCGTCCCGTGGAGAGTTCCAACCAGGCCAGCCCTACCAGATCTTTTTCCGGTGCGGCCGATAGCGGTTTGGCCGATACCGCGGCCAAATAGTTCGGCTTTTTGGGATCCAGCAACGTGTCGTCCGTGAGCGTGCCCGGGGTGACAATCCGTTGCACTTCGCGACGGACGATCCCCTTCGCCTCCTTCGGATCCTCCACCTGTTCGCAGACTGCGACACGGAACCCCTGACGAATTAGCTTGGCTAGATAACCATCCAATTGATGGTGCGGGAATCCAGCCATCGGAATCGGGTTATCCCCTTTGTCTCTAGCGGTCAGCGTCAGCCCCAGCGCCCTGGCGACCGTTTTCGCATCCTCGTAAAAAAGTTCGTAAAAATCCCCCATGCGAAACAGCAGCAACGCTTCCCCGCAGGCAGCCTTGGCGTCCATGTATTGCCGCATCATCGGGGACTGGCTGCCACCACTCATAGAAGACTCCCAATCGACCATTTCGGGGCAAATTACCCGCTTCCAGGGGGAGGAAGCGGGGACCGCCCTTGACGATTCCGTGAGAAAGTCATTATTATTTTGGGTTTCCAGCTTCCGGGAAAGGGGGAACCCTTTTGGATTCCTGGGAGAAAAAAATGCCGGCGTAGCTTCAATTGGCAGAGCACCGCATTCGTAATGCGGGGGTTATGGGTTCGACTCCCATCGCCGGCTCTTTTTCATTGTCGGATTGCAACGATTTCCTGTCGCCTCCACTTCGTCTGGTTCGAAGAGGCGGAGAGGGAGCGGGATGCATCGTTGCACTAGCTGGTCGTTGCGTGAAACCATTCAGGGGTGCCGTGCCGATGGGATCTTCGTTGCTGGTCGATGTTCGCGAAATCGTTCTGGGCAGTCAGGGCTTCGGTCCGCAGGATGTTGAGCGGATCAGTCATGCCATTGCCGAAGATAGCGGTCAGATTGCGACGCTCCGCGACGCGGTGCAGGAACTGGAGCAGTCGGGAGATAGCTCCCCCGCCGCGCACACCCGGCGAGGTGTCTGCCTCTATCTTCTGGGGCAGTTCCGAGATGCCGACGCGGCGCTCAAGCAAGGAGATGGCGGCGCCGTTGCACAGTACTACATGGGCAAAATTGCTGGGGAGCTTGGGGAATACCAGGCAGCGGAAAACTATTTTCAAGCCGCTCAGAAAGCTGGGTACATGCCCGAGCTATGCCAGTTGGCATCGGCGGAGGTCAAGCGAAACGCGGGTCAACATCAAGAAGCGATGAACCTGCTCGACAATATCTTTGGTCCCGTCGAACAGACGGCCGAGTATCTCTACCAACGCGGCGCAACGGTCGCTGCAATCGGTGGAAATCTTTCGGAGGCAGTGGCGCTTTACCAACGAGCGATCGGTGTCGACCCCCGGCATGCAGGGGCTCTATTTGGTCTGGCTCTGGAAAACGACCGCATCGGAAACGATGAAGAAGCGTTTGATTACTACAAGCGAGCTGCATCGGCGTTCCCCTCGCACGTCGGAACGCTGGTCAACCTGGGGCTCATGTACGAAGATCGCAACGACTTCAGCCGAGCCCAGGCTTGCTACCGCCGCGTTCTGGAGATTTTCCCAGACCATCCTCGGGCTAGGCTCTTCATCAAAGACGCTGCCGCCGGTGGCAGTATGCTCTACGACGAAGACGCTCAGAAGAGAAACGAGCGGTTGTCGCAGATGCTCAATATTCCGGTCACCGACTTCGAACTGTCGGTCAGGTCGCGAAACTGCCTGCAGAAGATGGGCCTTCGCACGCTCGGCGATCTGACTCGGATCACCGAGCAGCAGTTGCTGACCAGCAAAAATTTCGGCGAAACGTCGCTCTTTGAAATCCGCGAGATGCTCGCCTCCAAAGGGCTCTCCTTGGGTCAGTACGCCCACGAGAAAAAGGAGCAGGAACCGCCGATCGACACCTCCTCCTTGTCGCCCGACCAGCAAGTGCTGCTCGATCGCCCCATCGCCGAGCTGAATCTTTCGGTTCGAGCGCGCAAGTGCATGGTGCGGTTGCAGCTAAGCACCATTGGCGAGCTGATTCGCAAGACGGGAGACGATCTCCTGGAATGCAAGAACTTCGGGGTGACCAGCCTCAACGAAGTTCGGGAAAAACTGACCGCTCTGAACCTCAAGCTGCGGGGCGACTGATCCTTCAGTCCCGTAGTTGGCTTGTGCGGCCTATTTCATCGATCGGTTGCTAATGGCAACTGTTCGATGCTGGCTAGGAAAGTTGCTCCGGTCCACGGGCATATCGATGCGCAGCCGTTGGATCGGATGGAGCTACTTTTCTTCCGTGCAACATCTGGTCTATCGCGATGGAGGCGAATTGTAAGGTGGCTGCACAAACCCCCGAGAGCAGCTCCCGCTTCCCCTTCGAGTGCCTCGCTCTCGATCCGCTCACCCAAGCCAGACGCGGTCGACTGCATCTACCCCATGGTATTGTGGAGACGCCGACTTTCATGCCGGTGGGGACGCAGGCCACCGTCAAGGGTGCCACCATCCAGCAACTGCGCGATGCGGAAGTGTCGATCCTTCTGGGCAACACCTACCATCTTGCACTGCGGCCCGGCTCGGATCGGATTGCGAGACTAGGGGGCCTTCACGCCTTCATGGGGTGGGACCGCCCCATTCTGACCGACAGCGGTGGATTTCAGATCTTCAGCCTCTCGGACCTCGCCAAGATCAACGAAAAGGAAGCCGTCTTCCGCTCCCACCTCGATGGCTCATTGGTTCGGTTGTCACCCGAACGCGCGGTGGAGATTCAGGAAGACCTCGGTAGCGATATCGCGATGGTGCTCGACCATGTCGTCGCGTTGCCCGGCGAACCGAGTGTTGTCGCGGATGCCTGCTGGAGAAGCGTGCGGTGGGCGGAACGCGCCTTGGTCGCCGCGAAGCGGCGAGATCAAGCCAGATTTGCGATCGTGCAGGGGGGGCTAGATCTGGATCTGCGGCGGCAATGTGCCGATGCCCTGGTGCAGATGCCGTTTGATGGGTTTGCCGTCGGTGGCTTGAGCGTCGGGGAACCACCGGCGGAAATGTACCGAATCCTGGATGGCATCACGCAACATCTCCCTGCAAAGCGGCCACGGTATCTCATGGGAGTCGGAAGACCGATCGACCTATTGGAGGCGATCGCCAGGGGCATCGACATGTTCGATTGTGTCATGCCAACACGCAATGGAAGGAACGCGTTTGCCTTCACCTGGGAGGGAATCCTGCGTCTTCGGAATCAGAAGTACGCCGAGGATCGCTCGCCACTCGACCCTGACTGCCCCTGCCCGGCCTGCCGCCACTCCCGCGCCTACCTTCGCCATCTCTTCCAATCGAAAGAAATGCTTGGCCCGATTCTGCTGACACTGCACAATATCACCTTTTACTTGCGACTGATGAAAGAAGCGCGGGATGCGATCGCACTGGGGACGTTCCAGGGGTTGCTGGAGCGGGCTAGGGCCAAGTGGTCGCCAGCAGAGAAGGCGGAGTAGACGATGCGACCGGAACTTCCAGACGCAGTGGTGGTTCAGGTTTGGCCAGCCAGCGGTGATTCTGCGTTTCATCCGAGCGATCTGGAATTGGCCAAATCCTGGATCCCCAGCAACCGAGTCTTTCTTCGCACCGGTTTCGACGGCCAGTTCTATCAGCTTCGCTACGGGGATCGGTCGCTGCGGATGACTCCCTCCCTGGTCACCAAAGTCCCCTTGGAAGACCTGCAGGTGGGAGACCACGTCGAAGTCCTTTCACTGCTGTTGGAACGCGATCCAGTCCTAGCGGAGATCATCGAGAAACGATGGGACCAGGAAAAGCAGCAAATCGTTTATGAGATCACCCACCGGAAGCTACCGATAGAACGATCGTACGGCATGACGGAACTGCGATTGCTGACGCCTCGCCATCCCCCATTAACTTCCCGTGAAACGGTCCGCAGAGAAATCCCACCGGATGTAGGATGATGCATGGCGCTGCGGATGAAACCGTCTGATGGTTTTCCTTGGTAGGTCCTTTGTGCGTTCCCTCCTCCAAGATGACTGAAGTGAACATGCCATTGAATCGCCTGAAAATCATGGTGCTCTGGCTGGTGGCTTGGTGCGCGATGCCTGAACCGCTCGGCGGCAGGGAGCCATGGAGCGACCCGCGATTGCCGGTGGAAAAGGGATTGGCGTGGTGGCTGGATGCGTCGCATCCAGCTCAAGAGCCGCCTCCCAATTCCGACACCAGCCAGCCGCTCAGTCGCTGGTGGGATGCTTCAGGCAACCGTCGCGATCTCCATGTCCCAACGGCTTCGTCGCAACCAACCTGGCATCGGGCGGGGGACACCGCCATCGTTCGGATGGATGGGTTCGACGACGTGATGCGGGGGGTGCAGAGCCCCGGGGAGCTATCGGAGTTTGAACTTTGGGTGGTCGCGGTTCCGCGAGCCAACCCGGGGATCTTTCGTGGGCTGCTGGCTTTCAATGGCAGAGAACAACGCGACTACGAAAGCGGTTTCAACTTGGACTTTGGCCCCACGGCGACCGCTGAGTGGACGATGCTAAACCTGGAGGCTCGCGGGGCAGGGGGCGCTACCAATCTCCTGACCCAGGCTCGCCCCTGGCGAAAACCAGCTCGCATCCATATCCAGGCGGTGACCGATCGCTTTTCCCTGCGGATCGATGGGGAGCCAAACGGAGTTCGCTCACGAAAAGAACCCCGGCTGGCCTGGGATGAACTGACCTTGGGGGCTCGCTATTACAACAACCAGCAAGGGCCACAACAGATCGCTGGCCCCGGTGCATGGGATATCGCCGAACTCCTTTTGTACGATCGACCGCTGTTGGAGGAAGAGCGAATCGAGGTCGAACGCTACTTAAAAGATAAATACGCGAACCTCGAAGCGATGCTTCCCGCCTCCACCGAAGCCTCCGATCCATGGCCCCACTTCGATCACCCCCCCGCAGTGCAGATGCTGGTCCCTGGATTTGAAGCCATTCCACTTCCGATCGAACTGCCCAATGTCAATAACCTCCTCTATCGCCATGACGAAGTGCTGGTCGCGATGGGCTACAACGGCAACGTCTGGTTGCTGAAAGATACCGACGGCGACGGGATCGAGGATCAGGCGAAACTTTTTTGGGATGCCGAGAATCAGCTCCGTGGCCCCATCGGCATGGACTGGACCCCGCCGGGATATCCCCATGGTCAAGGTGCTGTGATTGCCTCCAAGGGCCAGATCACTCTCGTCTGCGATCGCGATGGCGATGATGTCGCCGATGGCACCCAGGTGCTTGCAGGGGGATGGCCGGAGATCACGCAGTCGGTCGATACCTTGGGGGTCGCATTCCACCCAAAGGACCATAGCCTTTGGTTTGGACGAGGCACCGGGGACTACACGCAGGCGTACCGAATCGATGGGAATGGGAAAGCGGCCTATCATCTTGAAGAAGAGACGGGAACAATCCAGCGTCTATCGGCTGATCTGAAAGAGCGAACGATTGCCGCCACAGGCATTCGTTTCCCTGTCGCGATGCGGTTCAATGCCTTGGGGGATCTTTTCGCCACCGAACAGGAAGGGGCGACTTGGCTTTCCAATGGGAACCCTTGGGATGAACTGCTCCACATTCAAACCGGCCGTCATTACGGCTTCCCACCCTACCATCCGGTGCATCTGCCGAATGTACAGGACGAACCGAGTGTGTATGACTATCAACCGCAGCATCAATCGACCTGCGGCCTTGCCTTCAATGAAACTGGTTTTCAAAACAGCATCGCTTTTGGCCCCGAACACTGGCGTGGAGATGCTTTGGTCTGTGGCTACTCGCGAGGCAAACTCTACCGCACCGCTCTGGCAAAGACCCCATGGGGTTATGTCGCTGGAAATCAACTGATCGGTTGCCTTCAGCAGCTGACGGTCGATGCTGCCGTCGGTCCCGATGGATCGCTGACCGTTGCCTGCCACAGTGGTGGTCCGGACTGGGGCAGCGGCCCGCAAGGGAAAGGAACGCTCTATCGCATCGTCTACCGTGACCGCCAAACCCCTCAGCCGGTCCACATCTGGGCGGATGGACCTAGGCGTTTGCAGATCGGTTTCGACCGGCCTGTTCCACTGGAATGGGGAAAGCAGATGCTGGAACAAGCCGTCCTACAGCGGGGGCCTTTTGTCTATCCTGGGGATCGCTTCGAGTCGCTATGGCCTGGCTATGGCGTCGTTCAGATGCAGAGGCAATCCAAGCGGCAGACCCTAAAGATCCATACGGCTCAGTGGAGTCCAGATGGCCGCACCCTTTCGCTGGAAACCGATCCCATCGATATGGCGGAATCGTTTGCGCTCACCATCCCTTCCTTGATGCCGGAGTCCCAAGGGGACAAGAATGCGGACTCGCAAGCTTCCGCGCCGGTTCATCCCGCGACGATTCCGTCGGTTCCCGAAACCGAACTTGGCTTTGACCTGCACGGCGTGGAAGCCACATGGCAGCCCCTGAACGGGACGGCACTGCGCGCCATTCTTCCCCATCCCGATCCGATCGTCGCTCGCAAACTCTCTGGCAACAGCGATCCTCAGACCAAGCTTCTGGACGCAATCGAATTTCCCGGCACGCTGACTTATGCGATGAGACTGGATACCGACCACTTGGTCTTTCCGCACGTCCAACCCAACTCTACACTGGACTTCGCTTACCCCGAAGCGACAGTGGAGCTGGTCGCTGAAAGCAACGCTCCCTTCCAGGTACGATTCTCAGAGCCAATCGACTCCAGCGAAAAAGTATCTTCAGAGGAAGCATCATGGATCGATGCGATCGAACAGCAAGGCAGGTGGACTTGGAGTCACCCAACCCGCTCGCAGACCAGCCGAACCGGCAAGACGTTGCCGGGGACGATTGGCCCCGCATTGGACGTTCGTATTCGGACAGGGCAACACCGACCTCTGGCATGGTCGATCGGTTGGCAACGCAAGGACAA
>JBILTR010000003.1:0-348620 GCA_044371425.1 Pirellulaceae bacterium
ACATGAGCCTCTCACAGAGGCACTGGGGACACGGAGATTCTGAAATTGAAATGCGATTGACGAGCCTTCCAATCTCCCTCTGTGCCTTTGTGCCTTTGTGAGATAACCAAGTCGGACAAACCCTACTGGGCGAACCAAGTCGGACCCAGCCGAAACAAGAGCCTCTCACAGAGGCACTGGGGACACGGAGATTCTGAAATTGAAATGCGATTGACGAGCCTCCCAAGCTCCCACTGTGCCTTTGTGCCTCCGTGAGATAACCAAGTCGGACAAACCCTACTTGGCGAACCATGTCGGCCCCAGCCGAAACATGAGCCTCTCACAGAGGCACTGGGGACACGGAGATTCTGAAATTGAAATGCGATTGACGAGCCTTCCAATCTCCCTCTGTGCCTTTGTGCCTTTGTGAGATAACCAAGTCGGACAAACCCTACTTGGCGAACCAGGTCAGCCCCGGCCGAATGAGACACTTCCGCAGAGGGGAGGTCCTCGATCATCTGTGGTGGCTGTTCTCTGATGGAAAGCCTGCAAAAATCGCTGGCCTTCGTTTCCTGACACTGCACGGTACGTGGGGTACACTGAGAGCGGTGTGGGGAGAAGAAACTCTGCAATCGATCGGAGATGCGGATGGCTGGTGCATTCCAACGAAAAAGGACCGTTGCATGGGTCCTGTGCTTGGTTCAGGGCGTGGCCCAATCGACTTTGGCCGGCGATTCCGTAGAGTTCAACCGAGACATCCGTCCGATTTTGGCGGCGGCATGCCTGAAGTGCCACGGACAGGACGCAAGTCATCGCCAAGCCGATCTTCGATTGGACGATCAGGCCAGCGCGACGGCACCGAGAGATTCAGGCATCGTGGTAGCCGCCGGGGACCCCGGTGCCAGCCTGCTGTGGCAACGCATCCACTCCTCCGATCCCGAGCTGGTGATGCCGCCCCCTGACTCGGTGCGCCAACTATCCGGCGAAGAGAAAGAAAAGATCAAGGAGTGGATCGAACAAGGAGGGAAGTTTCAGAACCACTGGGCATTTGAACCGATCACCAAGCCAACCCCCCAGAGTGCTGCAGCGTCGCTGACGCAACAGATCGATCGCTGGATCCAGGAGGAAGCCGTCCGACGCGGGTTGCCGGTTCAGGGCCGAGCCGACCCGCGCATCCAAATCCGTCGCTTGGCCTTTGCGCTGACGGGCCTGCCACCCGATCCCGAGGATGCCAAGAAGTTTGCCGAGGACCCTAGCGACGCCCACTACGCCAAGTGGGTCGACCACTACATGGACTCGCCCCACTACGGGGAAGAGATGGCGAGGCATTGGCTGGATGTCGCCAGGTACGGAGACACCCACGGACTCCACCTGGATAACGACCGGCGGATCTGGCCTTATCGGGATTGGGTGATTCGTTCCTTCCAGCAAAATCTCCCATTCGACCGATTCACGATCGAGCAGCTGGCGGGCGATCTGCTCCCCAATCCGACCCAGGATCAACTGGTCGCTACCGGTTTCAATCGATGCAACGTGACAACCTCCGAAGGTGGTGCGATCGAGGACGAATTTCTCTTTCGGTACGCGGTCGATCGCGCCAGCACCACGATCCAAGCCTGGCTGGGGCTGACCGGAGGCTGTGCCGTCTGCCACGACCATAAGTACGACCCTCTGACGGCCCGCGAATTCTATTCGTTCTACTCGTTCTTTTACAGTAACGCCGATCCGGCGATGGATGGCAACATCCAGACAACCGCCCCCTTCATCAAACTCCCAACCGCCGAGCAGAAGGCCGATCTGGAGAAGCTGGACAAGGAGGTTGCGGAGAGCATCCAACAACTTGGGGAACTGGCAGGCCGATGGTCCCAGCAAGTCGATTCCGTCTCCGCCAGCGCACCGCGCCCTGCGACTCACCTTTGGATCGATGATCAGCTACCCATGGGTGCCACCCAGCGAAACACCAGCCGCAACGCCGCGGTTTGGACCGAGGAAGATGCGACGGTGCCCGTGGGACTGCGAGCGATCGTGACCGCATTCGGCGATCGCCTGGAGCAGGTGATCAGCGGCGGCACAGTGCCTCGCTGGATTCTCAACGAAGCGACGATCCAGGTGTGGCTGAAGACCGATGCCGATGAGCCGCCGGAGGCTGCTTTCATGGAAGTCCGCACCGACAAGGGGAACCGCCGCTGGTTCTGGGGACCGGACGCGGAAGCAGGGCGAAAAATCGGAGCCAATCCAGATCAGTACGCCGGCCAGCTTCCCGCCGCAGGTCACTGGCAGCTGATCAGCCTCCCGGTCGAGGGGCTGACTCCCGGTGCCTTAGTGCAGGAACTGCAACTAGGAGTCTTCGGAGGGATCGCTTGGTGGGATGGCCTTGCGATCACCGGCCAGCAGGCCCCAGAACACCACTGGAGACGCGACTGGAACGCATGGTGGAATCTCCAAAAGGGGAAGTCAGTGCCTCTAGCGGATGGCCCTTTGCTCCAGGCGATCCAGCAAGGCCCGGATTCCGATCCGGGGAAGGCCCAACTGGAATCGGTCAAGCGATATTTCTATAGCTGGGTCTCCGATGAAATTCCTGAATCGATCCGCCAACTGCGAGGTCGCATCGAACGATTGCAGGTGCGGCGAGCCATGCTGGAGGATTCGATCCCTGGCACGATGATTTACAAAGATCGCGATCCACCACGGCAGGCTCACGTCATGCTTCGCGGACAGTACGACGCCAAAGGGGAACCAGTGGAACCTGGTGGTATGGCGTTTCTCCCGGCGATCGCTACCAAGGAGCCGCAACGACGCTTGAATCGATTGGACCTGGCGCAGTGGATCACTGCCCCCAACAACCCCTTGACCGCTCGCGTTGCGGTCAATCGATTCTGGCAGCAGATCTTCGGTACGGGAATCGTCCTGACTTCCGACGACTTTGGAACTCAAGGCACACCACCTAGCCATCCCGAGCTGCTCGATGCGATGGCTTCGCATTTTATCCAGAGCGGCTGGAATGTGCGGGAACTGCTGCGCGACATGGTGCTGTCGGAGGCGTTTCGAAGGGACGGAACGGTGACGGCGGAACTGACGCAAAAGGATCCCGCGAATCGGTACCTGTCGCGTGGTCCTCGGCTACGGCTGGATGCCGAACAGATTCGGGACAATGCCTTAGCGGTCAGCGGACTGCTGAATCGAAAGATCGGCGGTCCAGGATTCCGCGGCTACCAGCCCCCCAGCATTTGGGAACCAGTCGGCTATGGGGATTCCAACACCCGCTACTACCTCCAAGAGCATGGCGATGTTCTCTATCGCAGAAGCATCTACGCGTATGTCAAACGAACCGCTCCACCTCCCTTCATGACCAACTTCGATGCGCCCAATCGAGAAACCTTCTGCACGCGGCGCGAGCGAAGCAATACTCCGCTGCAGGCTCTCCAGCTACTCAACGATGTCCAACACTTCGAGGCATCCCGATGCCTGGCCGAACAAATCGTCAAGGAAACAACGGAGAGCCCCGATCGTCGGCTAGACATCCTTTTCGAACGGGTGCTGGCAAGGCAACCCGATGCGTTGGAAAGGGAATCGATGTCGAAGTTTCTGGAAGCAACAACAAACCGATTGGCCGCCTCCCCCGAGGAAGCCTCGAAAATCGCGAGGGCAGGGCAACGTTGGCCGGATCGATCGCTTCCCACGCTGGATGTGGCGGTCTGGACACTGGCGTCCAATCTCGTGCTGAATCTAGACGAAACGATCACGCGGAACTGATGAGGCCGATAGGCTACTGGAATAGGGAATCATCGCATGAGTCGATTGGAACAGTTCGGAGATCGGGTGGATGCCGCGAGGCAAGCGCTGCTGCGAAGAAGCTTTTTTCGCTCGTCAGGGCTTGCCATGGGATCGATCGCGTTGGCCTCCTTGCAAGATAGCGCCGCTCGCGGTGATGACGCGCAAACCAACAGAGCACTCCAAGTCCATCCCCCGCTGGCAGGACTGCCCCACCACCCCCCCAAGGCCAAGTCGATCATCTATCTGCATATGAACGGCGGTCCCAGCCAGATCGATCTTTGGGATTACAAGCCAACGTTGGCCGAGCAGTTCGACAAGGATTTGCCCGATTCCATCCGGCAGGGCCAGCGAATCACCACCATGACCAGTGGCCAGAAACGACTGCCTGTTGCCCCTAGCAAATTCCGATTCCAGCAGCATGGCCAATGCGGTCGCTGGGTCAGCGAACTGCTGCCCCACACTGCAGCTCTGGTCGATGAACTGGCGGTGATCAAGACGGTCCATACCAATGCCATCAACCACGATCCAGCTTGCACCTTTGTGATGACCGGCACTGAAGTTCCGGGAAAGGCCAGCCTGGGATCCTGGTTGGCCTATGGGCTGGGAAGCGAAAGCAACGATCTGCCCGCCTTTGTCGTCCTGACCCCCAGCTGGAGTGCGACCGCACCGGCGCAAGCCCTTTTCACTCGGATGTGGTCCAGCGGTTTTCTGCCGACTCGATTCACCGGCGTTGCACTCCGAAGCGGCCCGGATCCGGTGCTCTATCTGCAGAACCCAGAAGGTGTTTCCTCGGCCGACCGCCGATCGATGCTCGACACCCTCTCCCAGCTCAACCAACATCGTTTCGAGCAGTGGCGGGATCCCGAGATTCAGACGCGGATCGCGCAGTATGAGATGGCTTACCGAATGCAGGGAAGCGTCCCGGAACTGGTCGATTTGAAGGAGGAGCCCCAATCGGTGCTCGATCTCTATGGTCCCGATGTCACCAAACCAGGAACGTTTGCCGCCAGCGCCATCCTCGCTCGTCGCATGGTGGAACGCGGTGTACGAGTCGTCCAGATTTTGCATCGAGGATGGGATCAGCACGGCAATATTGCTGGAGACCTGCCAGCGCAGTGCCGAGATGTCGATCAGGCATCGGCTGGACTGCTACGCGATTTGAGGCAGAGGGGCCTGCTGGATCAGACGCTGGTGGTTTGGGGTGGCGAGTTTGGCCGCACCGTCTACTGCCAGGGAGGATTGACCAAAGAAAACTACGGCCGCGATCATCACCCCAAATGCTTTACCATGTGGATGGCAGGCGGCGGTATTCGAGGCGGTACCGAGTACGGAACCACCGACGATTTCAGCTACAACATCGTCGATCGTCCCGCTGCGATTCATGACGTCAATGCCACCCTCCTTCACTGCCTGGGGATCGATCACGAACGATTTATCTTCCCATTCCAGGGCTTGGAGCAACGGCTGACGGGGGTTGAGCAACAGCAGGTGATTCGCGAGATACTCGCCTGAGGCAGCTTGGACTCGCCGCAGCCCAAATTCTGTGAACGGTAGGGCATATGCCCTTTCGGGCAGCGAAGGATTGCGGACTGGAAGCTTGGTGCCAGACAATACCCCCCGGATCACACGAATCACTCACTCCAGAGTCACGGGTATTGGAGCCTCAAAAGATCATGCTGCGAATTGGCTACAAGGCGACTCCCCTTACTGTTCTCCTTCGGCTGGCCAGCCATTCCGGGCGGCTCTTGCTGCTGCTGTTCGGCTGCCTGCTGGTAGCACCTCCCGCAAAGGCTCAGGAAGCTCTCGGTAGCTGGAATGATGGACCGGCCAAAAGGTCGCTGCTGGAGTTCGTCGAACGAGTCACCCGAGAAGGATCGGCCGATTTTGTGCCACCACCCGAACGGATTGCAGTCTTCGACAACGACGGAACATTGTGGCCCGAAAATCCGATGCCGTTCCAACTTGCCTTTGCTCTCGATCGCGTCCAAGCCAAAGCGGCCGCGGATCCGCAGGTGGCGGCCGACCCTATGGTTCAGGCTGCCATAGCGGGCGACTTTGGAAAGCTCTTGGAGGGCCCCAGACACGAAGGACTGCTACGCATCGTCGCCCTGACACACGCGGGGATGACGGTGGAGCAGTTTGAGGCCGATGTACGAGCATGGCTGAAGACGGCAAAGCATCCTCGCTATGCCCAACCCTACACCTCCTTGACCTACCGTCCGATGCAGGAAGTGCTTACGCTGCTTCGAAGCCATGGCTTTAAGACCTTCATCGTCTCTGGCGGTGGTGCTGATTTCATGCGAGTCTGGTCGGAGGAGGTTTATGGGATTCCTCCAGAACAGGTTGTGGGATCGACCTCCCGTACCAAGTGGGAACTTCGCGATGGCGTTCCACAGCTAGTCAAGACGCTCGATCACCTCTTCATCGATGACAAAGAGGGCAAACCGGTGGGGATTCAGCAGTTCATCGGCCGGCGACCGATCGCCTGCTTCGGCAACAGCGATGGCGATCTGGCGATGTTGCAGTACACAACGATGAACAATTCCAGACCATCATTCGGAATGATCGTTCATCACACCGATGCCCAACGCGAGTACGCATACGACGCGATGCCCAAGAGCAGCGGGAGACTGGTCGAGGCGCTTCAAGAGGCAGGCAAGCGAGGTTGGACCGTGGTCGATATGAAGCAGGATTGGCGGACGGTATTCGATCCCTGATCCGCTGGTCCCCACAGTCCAGTTCAACAACTGCCTCGGTCGCTGAGGCTGGGGGATGGGGCAGGTGGTTCTGCCCTTCGATCCAATAAGCCACGGCCAAGTTGGTCTGCTCCAAACCGCATGTCGCCAAGTATCGGCCGGGAACGACCAACCGGGTCACCGGCTTAAGTTTGGCGTTCGCGGATGCCCCCGGAGATGTTGGCCCCTCGCCTTGATGTCGAAGTTTCCTGACCGTACGCCGAGAGCCGTCGGGGGACCATTCGTGGGCGATCCCAAACCGATGCGATGAGGGTGATCGCCACCCACATACCCCCAAGATGGACCGATGCTTTGTTGCCGGGAAGAATTTCAGACGCAACACTTCGGTTTTCGCCCCTCGATCATCTTGGTACTCTGAAAGAAGGGACCGCCGGAACGGATGGGTCGCTCAGCTCTTTTGCCGGCTGCCCAGTGAATCCCTTTTCCATTGCAGAAGGTTGGCGAACCATCATGACACGCTGGAATCCCTTAAAGATATTCTCCTGCCTGGGGCTAACGCTGGCTGCCGTGCTGATTCCCGCAACGCCGCTGGCAGCGCAGCAAAATGGATTCAACATGAACCTGTCTACCGCCGACATTCGGACAGGTGAGTCGGTCCATGGACAGAAACCACCTGATGGGTGGCTGGAGAATCGGGTCGTTCTGGTGGAGTTCTGGGGGATCCAGTGCCCCCCCTGCCTGGCCAGCATGCCCAAGCTGGACCGCATCCATAAGGAACTTGCTCCGATGGGTTTGGTGGTACTGGGGGCGCATGTGCAGGATGCGGAGGATCAGCAGGTTCGAGAAGCCGCAGCGAGGTTGGGGGTGACCTTCCCCATCTTCACCAAGGCAAGAGTTGCCAATGGAGACGACTTTGTTGGGATTCCGCACTGCATGCTCTTCGATCACACGGGAAAATGTATCTACCGTGGATCCCCATTCAAAGTGGAGCCGCTGCTTAGGCAGGCGGTGGCCAACGCCCCTGCGCTAATCCTGGAAGGCAAAACGTTAGAAAAATTGGAAATGTTCAATTCGTGGCTCCGCGATGAAAGTCAGTTTGGCAAGGCACTGAAGAGGGCACAGGGCTTCACCGACTCCAAAGACCCGCAGACCGCAAGCGAAGCCACCTACGTCATCGAACGCCTGACCTCGCATGGCCGCAAACTGATCGATCAAGCAGTCCAAATTCAGAAAGAGGATCCGATCGCAGCATGGGAGATGCTGCAGCGCGCGGAGGCCAGTTTCCGGGGTGGAGCCATTGGGATCGAAGCGACGAAGAAGGCCAAGCAGTGGAAGAAAGATGCATCCTTTCAGAAAGCTCTCCGCGCGGCACAGCAACTGAGCGAGGCGCAGGAAATCGTTCAGACCATCGCGCTCCAAGCCGGCAGCACCGACGGAACCCTACCCCCCGCTTTTATCGAATCGGTCCCCAAAGAACTTCGGCGCAAACTCAGCGCCATGCTCCGGTCGATCGAAGAGGAAGTTCCTGATTCCAAAACCGCCAAGATGGCTCAGGAAATGGCGATCCAGTGGAAACTGGCTCCTTAAATCAGAGGGCATGGCCGGGACGAACAGGCCGCGAGAAGCAGGTTAACCTGTCTTTTGACTTGGGGCATGGTTTCCCTTGAGGGCGATCTGCACGTACTGAACGGCCGAAGCAACGGTCAGCAGGATCGCCAATCCGATGATGGCTGTACGGGCTACCGGCCAGCCAGGAAAGTCGATCCACTTCAGTAGACTTGCCAGGCAGGCGATCACCGCGGCACATTGTGCAACCATTTTCCACTTGCCAAGTGTCTTCGCGGAAAAGTCGCCGCCCTTCCCCTCCACCATTCCACGCAGGCTGGTCACCAGCAATTCTCGAGCGACCACCAAGGTTGCCATCCAGGGTGCTAGGCCACTTTCCGGAAATCGCGCCAGTCCAATCATCGCTCCTGCGATAATCACCTTATCGACAAAGGGATCGAGGATCCGCCCGAGTTTGGTAACCTGCTGGAATCGCCTGGCCCAATAGCCATCGATCCAATCGGTAGAAACGGCGACGATGAAACCAATAAGTGCCGTTAAAAACTGGGACTTTTCCAACCAGTAGCAGACGCAGATAGCCAGCAACAAACGGACGATCGACAGCGCGTTGGGAACATTCCAATTGGAAGTCGAAGGCGAAAAGATCGACATGAATGGCTCGCTGTCCTCTCTGCCTCACTATGCAACCTATCGCGCTTCGGCGATTGGCACAGCCAAAGCATCGTACTGTTCGTGACCAACAATTTCGCAGGTCACCAGACTCCCGACCGTCACTTTCTGTTCGGGTTGCGCGGTGACGTAGACCAGAGCATCGACATCCGGGGCATCGGCTTTGGATCGCCCTGCCCATATTCCCTTTTGAGCGTCGACCTGCCGATCGATCAGCACGTCCTGCCTGGAGCCTAGTCGCGAATTACAAAACTCGAATGCCTGCTGCTGCTGGATCGCCATCAAATGATTGCGACGTTCCTTCTTGATTCTCTCGGGCAGATGGCCATCCAACTTGGCCGCCGGCGTATCCGGCTCGAGTGAATAGGTGAAAACCCCCAATCGCTCGAACCTAGTCCTCTCGATAAACTCCGCCAATTCCTCGAACTGCTCGTCCGTTTCCCCTGGGAATCCGGCGATGAAGGTGGTTCGCAGCACCAAGTTGGGAATCCCCGCTCGCAGTTTCTCCAGCAGCAACTCGGTCTGCGATCGATCGACGCGGCGCGACATGCGGCGCAGCATGGTGTCGTTGATATGCTGCAAAGGGATATCGATGTAGGGAACGATATGCCTAGCCGAAGCGATCGTGTCGATCAGAGGCTGGTCGATGTGCATCGGATAAAAATACATCAGCCGGATCCAATCGAGACCTTCCAGTTGGTCCAGCTGTTCCAGGAGAATCCGAAGCTGCGAATGTCCGTGGGAGTCGATGCCGTAGTAGGTGGTATCTTGCGCCACCACAATCAATTCCCGCACTCCCGATGCAATCAACTCCTTCGCCTCGTCGAGAATCAACGGCATCGGCTTGCTGGCATGCTTGCCTCGCATCTTGGGGATGGCGCAGAAGGTACACAGTCGGTCGCAACCTTCAGAAATCTTCAGGTAGGCGAAATGCTGTGGGGTGACGCGGACGCGATGGTCATCGGGCAGCGCGCGGATCGGTGCCGGTCGAAACACCGTCCGCTGCTCCTCAATCCCACCGAGAATACGATCGGCCATGTGGCTGATCTCTTCACGACCAAAGACACCGATCAGCCCATCGATCTCTGGCCTCGCCTGCAGCAACGCTTCCCGCTGTCGCTCGGCCAGGCAACCCGATACCAGAACTCCCTTGATCTTCCCCTGTTTTTTTAGCTCCAGCATCTGATCGATGGCTGACATCGATTCTTTGCGGGCGCTGTCGATGAACGCGCAGGTATTGATGACAACAAAGTCGCTGCCTTCGACATCGGCGGTCAGTTGGTACCCATCCTGCTGCAGCACCCCAAGCATCTTTTCGCTGTCGACCAAGTTCTTGGGGCAGCCGAGACTGACAAAGGCATAGCGCCCCTTCACCCCCGATCGCTCGATCTGCTCAAGGCTGGGCTGGCTGCAGGAGGGAGACTGCTGGACGATCGGCAGGGATTTGGGATCCATCGAAGGGGAGCTCTTGGGTTGCGTGGGGCGAGCGAATGACGGGACGAGTTTAGTGGACGCGCATGCCTGGAGCGGCACCCGAGTCGACGGCCAGCAAGAAGACTTCGGCACCCCCTGCACCTGCGGCAGTGACCATCCCCTCGCTGAGCCCGAATTTCATCTGCCTCGGCTGCAGATTGGCGACAATCACCACCAACCGCCCCACGAGCGATTCGGGTTCGTAGGCCGCCTTGATCCCTGCGAAGACGGTTCGCACATGATCGCCACCCAAGCTAACGGTCAATTTGAGCAGCTTTCTGGCTTCGGGAACCTGCTCCGCCTGCAGCACTCTTGCGACGCGCAGATCGACCTTGGCAAAGTCGTCGATCGTGCAGGTTTCCGCCAAAGGTTCGGCACTTAAATACTGGTCGCTATCGACTGGAATCTTCGGCGAATCGGCCGGCTTTTCCTGCTGAGCTTCCTGGGCGCTCTGTTCCATCATGGCGTCGACTTTCTCGCGCGTCACGCGCTGCATCAGGTGTTCAAAAGGGGCGACAGGGGTACCGACCAGCGGCTGTTGGCTTTGGGACCAAGCGACAATCGGATCTCCCAACAGTGTACCGCATTGCTCAGCCAACTTCGGCAAAACCGGTGCCAGGTAAATGGCAAGCTGTCGGAAGAGGTTCAGCGAGATAGTGCAGACATCCTGCAGCCTCTGCTGTTCCGACGGATCTTTCTGAAGCAACCAAGGTTTGGCATTCTCAACAAACGGGTTGGCCTGATCGGCCAGTTCCATCACCAATCGCATCGCCTTGGCCGTATCCCCTTGGCTATACGCCTCCGCGATCGACTCACCCGCTCTCGCTGCCGCCTGAAAAAGTCCACCATCATGCGGATAGATCGTCGAAAGGCCGGTCGCATGGGCAAATCGAGCCGTGCGGCTGGCGAGGTTGACCACCTTGTTGACGACGTCGGCATTGACCTTCAGCACGAACTCTTCCAGGTTCAGATCGAGATCGTCCAGCCCCGGGCCCAGCTTGCTGGCATAATAGTAACGCAGGTACGAGGGATCCAGATGATCGAGGTAGGTTGCGGCTTTCACTAGGGTTCCGGCGCTTTTGGACATCTTCTCGCCACCGACCGTCAGGAACCCGTGGATATGGACCTGCGAAGGGAGTGGCAATCCCGCCGTGTGGAGCATGCCTGGCCAGAAAAGGGTGTGGAAGTAGGTGATATCCTTCCCGATGAAATGGTGCACTTCGGAATCCTCAGAGTCCCACCATCGCTCCCACTTCTGGCCGTTGGCTTGGCACCACTGCGAGGTGCTGGCGATGTAGCCAATCGGTGCATCGAACCAGACATACCAGTAATGACCTGGTGCGTCGGGAATCTCAAAACCAAAGTAGGGCGCCGGCCGCGAAACGTCCCAATCCTTGAGCGTTTCCGAGAGGAAATTCCCTTTCAGATAATTGGCCACCTCGGGCTGGAGGGCGCCCGATTGGCTGATCCACGCTTCCAATGTCTCCCGCAGCGGTTCTAGTTCGATGAACCAGTGAGGAGCACTACGCACTTCGGGCGTCGCACCCGACAGTTTGCTGACTGGATCGATCAATTCCGATGCGTTGTAGGTGGCGTTGCATTTGACGCAGTTATCGCCGAACTGGTCGGGGCTGCCGCACTTGGGGCAGGTCCCTTTGACGAATCGATCGGCGAGGAATGTACCCGCCTGAGGATCGTACAGCTGCACCACATCCCTCTGGACCACCCTGCCCGCATCGCGCATCGACTGCCAGAAGCGATGGCAAAGCTGACGGTTTTCTTCCGAGTGGGTGCTCCCGTAGTGATCGAAGCTGATCGAAAAGGCGGCGAAATCCGACTGGTGCCGGCGGCTCATTTCCTCAATCAACGCCTCTTCGCTGCGCCCCTCCTGCCTGGCTCGCATCATGATCGCCGTGCCGTGCGTGTCGTCGGCGCAGACGAACAACACCTCTCTACCCTGCAGCCTCTGGAAACGGACAAAGATGTCGGTCTGAATCGATTCCACCAGGTGCCCCAGATGGATCGGACCATTGGCGTAGGGAAGAGCGGCAGTGACCAGCAATCGCTTTTGGGGCATCAAAATAACCTTCCAAGAACTGAGAGGCGGCCAGCTGCCTGCTCCAGCTTCGTGCCATCAGGACGTCGCCAGCCGCACTTAAAGTATTCCGGGATGAGCGACTCTGTCGAGTGGTTCCATCGGGAGAATCGTCGCCGACAGAACCGAAATCGGCTCCCCCCACTCCGGCTGCACCACCAAACGTCCCTGCGGATCGATCCCTAAACAGCACCCTTCGGTCGTCCGGTGCAGCTCTTCAACGCGGACTCTCTTGCCCCGCAACAGGCAGTAGTTTTGCCACGACTGGAAGAGGAAGTCTGGATCGGTCTGCCATTGACAAATAGTAGAGGCCAGAGACCTCAGAAATCGCTTGAGGATCTCCCGACGGTCAACCGGCTGGGAAAGATAGGGCTGCAAACTGATGGCTCGCTGTCGAACCTCCTCGGGAGCATTCGCAAAGTCGACCGAAACGTTGATACCGATCCCGATCACCAGATCGCCTCGCCCCTGCGACTCCACAAGGATACCAGCCACCTTTCTTCCTTGGAGGTAAAGGTCATTGGGCCATTTCAGTCCAACGCCTGGCCGGACGACCGGATGGATCGCCTCGGCCGCCGCCAGCCCCACGATCAGCCCCCACTGCGACCGATCTTCTGACCTGCGAGGTGTGGGGGCAAGATTCCAACCGACGGAAGCCATCAGGCAGCCCTCCGGCGACCACCATCGATGATCGCCTCGGCCACGTCCGGCAGTCTGTTGGTCGGCCACTACCAGTAGCGGACCGCCGACCTGTGAATGCGTCTCCAGCCACTGCCGGGCATGGTCGTTGGTGCTCCCCACCTGCGGCTCCCAGATGAAATGCTCCAGCCAACCATCTGGATCGATCCCCTCTCGCTCCATCCGCCCCCCTCTGGCCTGAGCCCTGGACACCTTGCGTGGACGACTGCGTTATCGGCGTTTGCGTTTGGCGAGAAGTTCGGCCAACCGATCGCGAGCCACGTCGCTTAGCTCGGTTCCCTCGAGATGAATTTCCTTCAGCTTGGGGATGAGCACCAGCGAATCGACGGCGGCGTCGGTGATCGGACAATCGGTCAGCCACAGAGTCTCCAAACGCGTGTGACCAGCAAGGCTGGCCACACCTTGATCGGTGACGGAGCAATGGGACAGATCGAGTTCCCGGAGTCGATCGATCTTCGCGATCGCTTGAAGCCCCAAGTCGCCGACCTTCGTTCGCTCCAACCCCAACCGCTCCACCGACCATCGCGCACCGGATGCCGTGAACATGGCATCGTTCACCGGCGTACCTGACAGATCAAGCCACTTTAGATCCATCGCCTCCTCCGACCAACCGGCGAACAGCGAACTGGTGACCTCCGACTGGAGGGAGAGAACAACCGACCGGCGACTGCTACCGCCCAATCGTCCGGCGACCTCTTCCGCGGAAACCTCCAGGAAACGATCGTAGCCCGCCTGCAGCGAAGGCGCATCCTTCCCCTGCGGGTGCAGCGCCTTAGGGTCGGGTTGGTCCGCTTCATAAACGCGCCGCAGGTAATCGATCCAATCGCTGCTGCTTTCCGGGGAAGCCTCCAACATCCACTGCGAGAGGCCTGCCGAGTGACTGTACCAGGCGGGGAGATCTTCCATTTCCTGGAGCGTTTGGCCGGTGGCCTGGTGCAGCTGATCGATGGGTATCCACAGTTTCCCCAGCAACCTCCTGTAGCGCGCCGGTTGCAGACGATCGGCGTCCCACCCGCCACACTCGACCAATCGGCTTCGCCCCTGGGGTCTGGGCGTCGCCGATTCCAGAAACATCGCAGCCCCCTCGATCGCCCACACGCCAGGACTCTCGTTGGGGTCGAAGCGAATGTTCCAGTGGCCGGCTTCTTGAAAAAACTGATGCGTCAGTTCGTGACGAAGCGTCGCAAGCGACTCGGGAGGGGACCAGAAAAGAATCGTCTGACGGGTTCCCGGGTGATAGTAGCCTGTGGAAAGGGAGACCCGCGGGTCGATCTGCGCCAGCAGTTTCTGGTAACTGGCCGCATCCCGGCAGATCACCACGCGCATGGGTTTCCGAGCTGTATTGGCATTCCGCGAAGCACCTTCATTTTGCCAACGATTCTCGAGAGCCTCAGGGGTCAACCAGGCTTCGGGATAGATTTGCTTCCAGAGCAACAGTGTCTCCTCGGCCGTTTCCGCGATTTGCCCCGAAACCTGCGAAGGTGCCTGGCTGAGGATATCAAAGTGACGCGTTTCGATCCGTGTGTAGGAACCGGCTGGCCACTGGAGCGAGGGCTGCGGAAGATTGCTGCGGGACTGTACTTTCTTGACTCCCCAACCCTCCAGGTCGTCTCGCAGCAGCTTTTGAATCTCCGATAGATCGGGCTGCTGAGCCCATGCAAACCACAGCGAACGATAGGCAGCAGCAAGCCTACCAGCGGCTCGATGTTGCTCCGCCTTCGCCAGCCACCTCGCAGCGACCTCAGAGGCTTCCGTTGCTCCCCCCGCATCGCTGCGTTGCCTCTGCCGTCCCTCGAGCGGCAGGATGGCCAGGGTGCGTGTCGATTCCTCACCAACGATCGCTGGGGCCTGAGCGACCAGGGGAGAGAAGTGAAGGAACCCGCCGCCGATCGCGAAAGCGACGATCGATACGAGGCATGCCAGTCGACTGCCCAGTCGATTGCTAGGTCTCTGCACTACGACTTGGATCTCAGCCCTGCACACCATGACCAGCCGCCTCGATCCTTCCAGGACGTTGTCGAATCCACAATCGCAAGAACCGATCGCAACCCGGTTCGGGGGTCACTCCTGCTTCGATGGAACCCATCCTTGCCGCTCCAGCCATCTCTCGCAAGCGTCACTCCAGCGAGTCACAGGTGCCTCCGTCGGCCGCAGTCCGTAACCGTGCCCTCCACGATCGAAGATATGCAGTTCGGCTGGCACTTTGACCTTTCGATAGGCGGAGAACAGCTGCAGGCTGCTTTCCATCACCACCGGATCGTCGAGCGCATGCACCAGGAAAACGGGAGGCGCCTGGGGCGTGACAGCCAAGTCTTTTCGAAGCTGCAGCGGATCGCCTTCGACCAAGTAAGCGGGGTAGACCAGAATCCCAAGATTGGGCGTTATCGGCGATTGATCGGCAGCATCGACGGCTTCGTACTGCGCCTCTGGGGTCAGCATCGTGCGTGCTGCGGCGTCGCCGCCAGCAGAGAAACCGAGAATACCTACGCGTTGGGGATCGATCCTCCACTCCTCGGCGCGGGCGCGCACCAGACGCATGGCACGCTGAGCATCCTGCAAAGCCGCCTCCCAGCGACGGTTAGGATCGCGGGCGGGCACGCGGTACTTGAGCACGACAGCGGTGATACCTAGCGACTGCAGCCATTGGGCGACCTCGGTCCCCTCCAGATCGAGTGCAAGTATTTGGTAGGCACCGCCCGGGCAGATCACCACAGCGGGGCCGGGTGCCTGGCGGTTGGGTGCTGGAAATACGATCAACTCCGGTTGGCTGACATTGGCGATCCTCTGAATCGGCTGGCCGGCGACGGGCGATGGCTTGGCAATCGCATCGTCCACCTCCGGCGGAATCGCCCTCCCGGCATCCCCAGGGGGTATGCCAGGCCAGAGGGGAATACGAATTGGCTCCTTCCCCAAGCCTCGCGCAGGAAGCGGCATGACGAAAAACAACACCAGCATGCGAAAGGCCAGAGACGAACAGATGGCGCGGAATCGCATGAGCGGAATCCTGTACTGGTCTTCAGGGACGGAGAAACCTAGCCGGGTAAGATTCCCGGCGTTTGACGGCGAAGCTCAGTTTACCAGTTTTCGACCAGTTTCCTGGCCCATTTTGGCTGGAATCGCCGATGGATAGTCTGCGCTGAGGGCCCCCGGGACCAGGGGGAAAGCGTGGCTGGTGACGGAGAAAAAAAGAGCTAAAAGCCCTTGCTGGGATCCCCGCTTCAGGGATAAACTGTTGGATTCCCTGGACTAGGCGTCCGAAAGGATCGCTTGGCGGGGCCAGAGTGGCGGAATGGCAGACGCGCTGGATTCAAAATCCTGTGCCCGCAAGGGCGTGTGGGTTCGACTCCCACCTCTGGTATTGCACAGGAGACGATCGATCCATCGCCGAGGGCTCCGGCGGTTACCCGGCAATGCAGGGTGCCTCCCAAGCTGCTGGATTGGTGTTTCGAAGGCTCGGTGGTGCCTAAGATCCCTAGAGGACCGATGGTTCCGCATCCGATTCAATCGATGTAAATATTCCGACTAGACCGTAGTTGCCGAAGGAAGCTTATGCCAACGATCAACCAGTTGATTCGACGCAACCGAGTGGTTCAGCGCCGTTCGACCAAGAGCCCCGTGCTCGACAAGTGCCCTCAGAAGCAGGGTGTTTGCCTTCAAGTCCGTACGATGACCCCCAAGAAGCCGAACTCGGCTCTTCGGAAAATCACCCGCGTGCGATTGAGCAACGGGAAGGAAGTGACGGTCTACATTCCAGGAGAAGGCCACAACCTCCAGGAACACTCGATCGTCCTGGTGCGCGGCGGTCGTATTCGCGACCTTCCAGGGGTTCGTTACCAGGTGGTTCGCGGAAGCCGCGACACCCTGGGAGTCAAGGACCGCAAACAGTCGCGCAGCCGCTACGGCGCGAAGAAGGGCTGATGAATTCGCGTCGGGGAACTTGCATCCCCGCTGCCACTTGATTGCTTAGAACCTGTTTCGTTTTCAACCAAAAGCAAGAGCCGAACGACCGCATCATGGGTAAGATCACCGCCAGCCGCACGACGCTTCGTCCCGATCCTCGTCACCAGTCTCTTCTCGCCTCCAAGTTCATCAACTGCCTGATGTGGGATGGCAAGAAGTCGGTGGCTCAAGGGGTTTTCTACGACGCCCTGGAAGAGATTGGCAACCGGATCAAAGATCGTCCACCGATCGAAGTGTTTGAGCAGGCGGTGGAGAATGTCAAGCCGCATATCGAAGTGCGATCCAAGCGTGTTGGTGGGGCTTCTTACCAGGTGCCGATGCAAGTCAACCGGAACCGCCAACAGTCGCTCGCCTTCCGCTGGATCCTAGGTTCAGTTCGTGAGAAGAAGGGTCGAGCCACCTACATGAAGTTGGCGGACGAACTGGTAGCCGCCTACAAGCGGGAAGGTGCGGCCATCACCAAGCGTGAGAACACGCACCGCATGGCGGAAGCCAACAAGGCCTTTGCTCACTTCGCCTGGTAGGGGTCGCCATCGCAGGATCGTTGAGAAACAGAACAATACGGTCAACACGCACGGCGCCCTCCCTGGTGGAAGGCGCCGTTTTTTGTTTTCCAAAGACTATGCCACAGCAGTAAAACCTTTGTCGGGTGGAAGCCCGCCCTCGGCACAGGGATCGCCGAATCGAAAACGCATTCGTTAGGTCCCCCGAGGGTGGAGAAGGAGAGGCAGCAGTGAACGATCGGGTAAACGAACGGGATGCGATTGCCAAAGCCGACATCCTGATTGAAGCGATGGGTTGGATCCGTCGATTCCGTGGAAAGACCACGGTGATCAAACTGGGGGGCAGCCTCATGGAGGATCGCGTCGCCATCGACCATATCCTCCTGGACATCATCTTCATGGAATCGGTCGGGATGCGCCCGGTGATCGTCCATGGAGGCGGACCATCGATCAATCGGGCGATGGAAGAAGCGAAGATTGAGCCGGTGTGGGTCAAAGGACGACGCGTCACCGACACTGCGACATTGGGGATCGTCGAGCAGGTTTTGGGCAGGCAGATCAATGAAGAGATAACGGCATCGATCGAGCGGTTAGGGGGGCGAGCCATGAACCTCAGCCCTTCCACCACACAGGTGCTGACCGGTGAAAAAATGCTGCTGGAAGAACCCGGCAGCGAACCGATCGATCTGGGCTTTGTCGGCAAGGTGACCCAGGTCGATGTGCGCAGCATCAATGCGCTGACCTACACCGAACAGATCCCGGTGATTCCTTCGCTGGCGGTCGATGCCCATGGCCAACAGTACAACGTCAATGCAGACACCGCCGCCATGGCCGTCGCGGAGGCGCTGGGAGCCGAAAAGCTGGTCTTTGTCAGCGACGTCAACGGAGTGCGACGCGACAAGAAGGATCCGTCGACGGTCATCCATTCGCTGACCGCGGAGGAAGCAAGACAGCTGATTCGGGACGGTATCATCGACGCGGGGATGATCCCGAAGGTCGAAGCCTGCCTGGCGACTCTCGACCGAGGCGTTGGGAAGGTCCACATCATCGATGGGCGGCTGCGACATTCCCTGCTGCTGGAGATTTTCACCACCGCAGGGGTCGGAACCGAATTGGTCCGAAGTCGTGGCTGAGCCGGATTGGAGAGATAGCTCCGCAAACCGGCCGAAGGGAGAATTCGATGGATGAGCCGAACCTTGAGTCGATGACGACACTGGAACTGTTCGAACGCTACGTGGTGGCCAATTATCGTCGCATGCCACTGACGCTGGTTCGCGGGAGCGGTTCTCAGGTGTGGGATGACACCGATCGGGAGTTTCTCGATTTCTTCCCTGGCTGGGGATGCAATCTGCTCGGACACTGCCACCCCAAGATTGTGTCGGCCGTGCAGGGGGCGGTTCAGCAACTGATCCACGTTCCCAATACATGGCATACCCGCCAGCAGGGGATCTGGGCAGGCAAACTGGTCCAGCGTGCGTTTCCCGGCAAAGTGTTCTTCTGCAATAGCGGAGCGGAGGCAAACGAGGCGGCGATTAAGCTGGCTAGGTTGCACTGCGGCCCCCAGCGTTTCAAGATCATCACCTTCACCGGTGGATTCCACGGCCGGACAATGGGCGCCCTGGCAGCCACCGCACAGCCCAAGTACCACGAAGGGCTAGGGCCCATGGTGGCAGGCTTTCAGTACTGCCCCTTCAACGACCTGGATGCGGTGGCGCAGAGGATCGACGACGAGACGGCGGCGATCCTGCTGGAACCGATCCAGGGGGAAGGCGGGATCCGGATCGCCGATCGCGACTTTCTGATAGGACTCAGGCAACTGTGTGACCGGCATGACTTGCTGCTGATGTTTGATGAAGTCCAAAGTGGATGCGGACGGACGGGAGATTGGTTCGCGTTCCGCACCTTCGGTGTGCAGCCCGACGTGGTCACGCTGGCCAAGAGCCTGTGCGGTGGACTGGCCGGAGGTGCGATGATCGCTCGAGAATCGATCGCCGGCAGCCTGCGACCTGGGATGCACGCTTCAACTTTTGGTGGCAACCCGATCTCGGCCGCAGCAGGAATCGCTTTTCTGGAAGCGATCGAAGAGGAAGACCTGCTGGACGCCTGCCGCGCCAATGCGGAGCTGTTCCGTGAGCTGCTAGAGCCCCTGGCAGAACATTGCGATCTGGTTCGGGAGGTGCGCCAGGTTGGCCTGATGATTGGAATCGAATTGGAATGCGACGGAAACCCGATCGTGGCCGAATGCCTCCGCAATGGCCTGCTGATCAATTGTGTTCAACAGAATGTCCTCAGATTACTCCCGGCGATGACGCTGCGTCGGGATCAGATCGAGCGAGGGATGGAGATCCTTCGAACGTCGATCGAACGAGCTCAGGCGTCTGCGGAGAACCATCTGCAAGGGGCTTGAACAGCCCAGCAGAGGGTCCCGCGCGGACAGGAGAGAAACAATGCGGCACGTATTGAGCATGCTTCAGTTGGGTGTGAAGCCATCGCAGGAGATTCTGACTCTTGCGCATTGGCTGAAAAAGAACTGGCAGTCTGGAGATCGCACACCATGGCTGGCTGGCCGCTCCCTAGCGCTCCTTTTTGAGAAACCTAGCCTCCGGACGCGTTTGAGCTTTGAAGCCGGCATGGTCCAGTTGGGAGGAAGCGCGATCTATTTGAGCCAGGATGTGGGATGGCAGACGCGGGAATCGGTCTCGGACTTCATCCGCGTTCTCGCCGAATACTGCGACGCCCTCGTCTGTCGCACATTCGATCACCAAACGGTGATGGAGCTTGCCAGTTACGATGTGATGCCGATCGTCAATGGATTGACCGACAGGTCGCATCCATGCCAGGCGCTGTCGGACATCTTCACCATGCAAGAGGTGTTAGGCCAGGACCTACGCGGACGGCAGGTGACCTTCATCGGCGATGCCAACAATGTCTGCCGCTCCCTGGCCGTCGCAGCCTGTGGTGCGGGGATGCGGTTCCGCATTCTTGGCGCCTCCAATTACTTCCTCGACGCCGATTGGATCGAAGAGCTGAAAAGTCATCTGCCGCAGGCTGACTTGGTGCAGACGGAAGACCCCCGCGAAGCGCTCCGCGAGGCCGACTTCGTCTACACGGACGTCTGGACCAGCATGGGCCAGGAGGCTGAGACTCAGGTTCGACGCCAGGCGTTTTCCCCCCTGCAGGTCAACCGAAAATTGATGCTCCTAGCGCCGAGTTCGGCTCGCGTCATGCATTGTCTTCCAGCTCGACGAGGCGAAGAAATCACCGACGAGGTGATCGATTCGCCCGCCAGCCTGGTGATCGCTCAAGCGGGAAATCGGATGCATCTCCAAAAAGGCCTGCTGCTGTGGATCGGCCGCCACATGGGTTGGCTGGCGCGCCCACTTCCTGATGCTGCAAATTGCTGATCTCTTTTTCCCCTCTCGCCCTCCGCAAGGCACTTCGTCCATGCCCCAACAGGTCATCCGCCCAGTCGAAATCCAGCGATCGTTCACTCGCACCGCCCCCGGAAGCGTGCTTTATCGCAGCGGCCAGACCGTGGTGCTCTGCACCGCTTCGTTGGAACCGAGTGTTCCACCATGGCTTGCGGGGAAAGGAAAAGGATGGATTACGGCCGAGTACAACATGCTGCCCGGCAGTACCTCGCCGCGCAAGGCGCGGGAGCGACAAGGGAAGATCGATGGCCGCACGACGGAAATCCAACGATTGATCGGAAGATCGCTGCGAGCTGTAGCCGATTTGGAGAAACTCGGCGAACGCTCTCTGGTCGTCGACTGCGATGTGCTGCAAGCGGATGGTGGAACCCGCACCGCCAGCATCAGTGGTGCGTTGATCGCACTGGTCGATGCCTTGAAAAATGACTTCGGACAGGTGAGCCGCGATGCCTACCCCTTGAAAGATTCCGTCGCCGCCATCAGCGTTGGCATCTGCGATGGAGTACCTAGGCTGGATCTCGACTACCAACTGGATGTCGATGCCCAGGTCGACATGAATGTCGTCATGACCGGCAGCCGGCGATTCATCGAACTGCAGGGAACCGGGGAGGAGTCGACTTTCGATGATCAGCAGCTTGCCGAGCTGCTGGCACTTGCAAAGCTTGGAATCGGACAGGTAATCGAAGCACAACGAACCGCCCTGGGAGCCGACTGGCCATTTGCATGACAGGATCCCTACCTTGCCGACTGATGGCAAGAGCCGCAGATCGAATCGCTCAACCTAAGGAGTTTGTCTGATGGTGACCAATCCAATCCCGAGGGTTGGCGTAATCATGGGATCCCGGTCGGACTGGGAGACGATGCAGGAAGCGTGCGCCATGCTGGATCACTTCGGCATCCATTACGAACGGCGTGTCGTTTCGGCTCATCGCACCCCGCAATGGATGATCCAGTATGCCACCACCGCGGCAGACCGTGGCCTTCAAGTATTGATTGCGGGGGCTGGTGGCGCTGCGCACCTACCTGGCATGGTTGCCTCCTGCACCTCCCTGCCTGTCCTCGGTGTTCCCGTACAAAGCCGCGCGCTGCAGGGACTCGATTCCCTGCTGAGCATCGTCCAGATGCCGGGCGGAATTCCGGTGGGCACCTTGGCGATCGGAGCCGCTGGGGCGAAGAACGCAGGGATTCTCGCCGCCAGGATCCTGGCGCTGGGTGATGCGACGCTGCGATCCAAGGTCGAACAGTTTCAGAAGGAACAGACCGAGCAGGTGATGGCCCAATCGGAGTGGGAAGAAGACAGGATCTAAGATGGCCAGCCCCTACCCAACTTCGGCACAAGATACCATTCTTCCAGGGAGCACTTTAGGAGTGCTGGGAGGTGGTCAACTAGGACGCATGTTCGCTCACGCCGCACAGCGCATGGGATACCATGTCGGCGTGTTCTGCCAGGAGTCGGGAGGCCCAGCCTCCCAAGCAGCCGACTGGGAAGTCGTCGCGCCGTGGGAAGACCTGGAGGCAGTGGAACGATTCGCCCAACGCGTGGACTGCGTGACCCTGGAGTCGGAGAACATCCCCTTGTCGGTGGTGCAGACAGCCCTCCGATTCGCCCCGGTCCGCCCGGGTGCCAGAGCACTGGAGATTTCTCAGCATCGCATTCGTGAAAAGCAGACGCTTCAGCAGGCGGGAATCGCGGTGACTCCCTTTCATCCCGTGCAACAGCCTGAGGATTTGAAGGTGGCGGCCAAACTGCTGGGGGAGCCTTTCATCCTCAAGACCGCCACCATGGGATACGACGGAAAAGGCCAGCGGCTGATCGAATCGATCGACGCAGCGGCGACGATCCTCCAAGCGATGGGGGGTGACCAGTGGATCGCTGAAAAGAAAATCGAACTGGCTGCAGAAGTCTCCGTCCTGGTGGCTCGCAGTCCCGCAGGGGAGACCGCCTGCTATCCGACTTTCCTGAACTCCCACTGCAACCACATTCTCGACATCACCCAGGCTCCCGTTCCACCCGTCTGGAACCAAGCCGCAGGCGATGCCCAGGCAATGGCGCTGAAGGTGGTCGAGCTACTGAGCCTGGAAGGGCTTCTTTGTGTTGAATTCTTCATCGATTCGTCGGGCTCCGTGATGGTCAACGAAATGGCCCCTCGCCCCCACAATTCGGGACACCTGACGATCGATGCGTGCCTGACCAGCCAGTTTGAACAACAGGTCCGCGCGATTTGCAATCTGCCTCTGGGAGATACCCAGCTTCTGAATCCTGCAGCGATGGCCAATCTTCTGGGCGACCTGTGGCAAGGCGATCACCCCCCCGCTTGGAATCGGTGCTTGGAGAGGTCCGCCTGCTGGTTGCACCTATACGGAAAGGAAAAGGCCGTAACAGGAAGAAAAATGGGGCATTTGACCGCCATGGCCTCCACCGCCCAGCAAGCCGCAGAGCAGGTGATGGCGATGCGAGAGCGACTGGTGGCAAAATAAACCGGGCCGGATATCTCTAGACCAAAACCACGGTTCCCCTTTATCCTGGTGGTAGGGTGACGGAAAAACAAATCTGGTGAGGATGGGTGCTGCGATGGATATGAGAGGTTCGGATTCCGATGCGGAAGTGGGCGCCGATCCCCCGGTGCATGTCGAGTTTGCAGCCCGCGTCCACCGCTTGCCACCCTACCTGTTCGGACGGATCAACAATCTGCTCTACCAGAAGCGGCGGGCAGGTCAGGACGTCATCGATCTTGGCATGGGCAATCCTTCGGAACCGCCCGATCCGATCGTCATCGAGAAGCTGACGGAAGCGGCCAACGATGTCCGCAATCACGGGTACAGCAAAAGCAACGGGTTGCTGAATCTTCGGAGGGAACTGACCAGCAAGTACCTGCGCAAATACGGCGTTCGGCTAGACCCAGAAACCGAGGCGATTGTCTGCCTGGGAAGCAAGGAAGGCTTCAGCCACATGTGCCTTTCCCTAATGGGGCCGGGCGATACCGCGATGATCCCATCTCCCTATTTCCCCGTGCACATGTACGGAGTGGCACTGGCAGCCGGTAACGTGGTCGCCCTGGAAGTCGCTGACTCGGAAAAGTTCCTGTCGAACATCGCCTACACCTGCCAGCACTTCCATCCCAGACCCAAGCTACTGATCATCAACTACCCCCACAATCCCTCCACCGTGACCGTCCAACCTGATTTCTTTGTCGAAGTCGTCAAATTGGCGCGACGATACGGATTCATGGTCATCAGCGATTTCGCGTACGCCGACGTCGCCTTCGACGGTTACCAGCCTCCTAGCTTCCTGGCCGCACCAGGGGCCAAAGAGGTTGGCGTGGAATTTACGACGATGAGCAAGGGATACAACATGGCAGGCTGGCGCGTCGGTTTCTGCGCCGGCAATTCTGAGATGATCCGCGGCTTGGCAACCATCAAAGGGTACTACGACTACGGGATGTTCCAGGCGATTCAAATCGCTGCGATCGTCGCGTTGCGGGATACCGAGGCATCGGTCGAGAAGCAATCGGAGATCTATCAAGGACGCCGTAACGTTCTCTGCGAAGGACTCCATCGACTCGGTTGGGAAGCCATCCCTCCTAAGGCTGGAATGTTTGTCTGGGCCAAGGTCCCCGAACCATGGGCCAGCCGCATGAACACCATCGACTTCGCGATGCATCTTCTGGAAAAGGGGGATGTTGCGGTCAGTCCGGGCAGCGGTTTTGGACCAGCGGGGGAAGGGTATCTGCGTCTGGCCTTGGTCGAAAACGAAAATCGGCTGCGTCAAGCCGTTCGTCAGATCGCTCATTGCCTCGACAAAAAAAGTCCTTGATCGAACGGTTGCCGAGCGAATCGTTTGACCGAATGGTCTGGCAGGACGGTCGTTCTCCTACTCTGTGCAATGGTTCTCGTACCCATTGCAACGGGATCGTACTCGAAAGAAGCCGGATTTCAGTACCGACGTTCGACCATGAACGACTTGACGTGGATCGACTTTCCATCGAACACGTCGCGTTGACTAACCGATCGCGAAAGCTCTTTCCGATCCCCTTCGACCGGCTCGCGACCAATGGCAGCGCGCCGCGCAATCCGTTCCCTTGAACATCGCGGCAGAGAACGGGAAACAAAGGCTCAAAGCCAAGAATCGATTCTTCGACTGATCCAACGAACCACTGGTGGTATTGGAGGATCGAATCGAGGACCCGCGCGAGTAGCGGGATGCTGAGTATGAGTACGAACCAAGCACGTCCATCTGACGAACAAACGCATGCAAGGGGTCCGGCGATCGGGTCGACCTAGAAATCAACGCGTCTTGCGCCTGCCCACTGATGCTAGTCGCTCGACCCGCACGGCACGTACGACGCCATTTCAGCTTCCGTGCTGTTTCTTCAATGCGCTGACGGAATTGCGAATCAGCTGCGTGAGGACTTTCAGGTCGATGTCTTCCAGTCGTCGCACGTTCAGGCATGATTTCCCATGCTTGAACTTACCCAATCGTTGCAGCAGCTCCCCTTCGGCTTCCAAGCTGCAGTTCAAGTAGATCGCCAGCCCCTGCTTGCGAGGAGCAAAAGCGGTCAGCGGCCAGTCGCCCTGATGGCCCGATGCATAACGGTAATGATAGACGCCAAAGCCAACCAAGCTGTCGCCCCAAAGCACAGGATGACTTTTGGTGACTTTGGACATGATCGATACCAACTGACGGCAGTCTGCCTGCTTGGCTGGGTCCTCCAGCGCAGACAGGAAAGCTTCCACCGATAGGTCGGTGGGGCGCGTCTTCGCGTCGCTCATCCTTCTCCTCCTTCCAACCAACTCTCTTGAATCGCAGCCTACCCGATGTTTCCCAGGCCCTCGCTACAGCTCTCCGTCCCTCGCTCATTCGGCACAGACGCGAAACGCGTCGGCGACATAGTTGGTTCCTACCCAATCGAACCAATTCTCGCGAAATCCCCACATCCAGCTGTCCTTGGCGGGAAGTGGGCATGGCCGCCCTTGAAGGGTCGACACGTGACAAAGACCCGCCGTCGTACCGCACAACCACAACTCCCGGGCTCGCTCCAATGTCCCGCGGCTCACCGGTTCCACCGAAATACTTTGCCCCATCTCCCGCGATCGCTCCAGGATCCACAGCAGTGTGATTCCGATCAGGCCAGCATCCCAAGAGGGCGTGACCCAGGATCCCTGTTCGGTGTATACCAGGAGATTGGCGATCGAGGTATCGGCGACCATGCCGTCGGCCTGGGCCAGCAACGCAACGCCTTCTCCGCCTGCCAGATAGACTTCCCGATCGGCATGGTAGTAATTGAGACGACTGCGCGCCTTGAGCCAAACTGGCCATGTTCCATCATCGGTCGCTCGGACGTCACTAAACCATAGCGACATCCCCTGTTGGTACCAACGCGATAGATCGTGCCAGGGGAGAGAAGTCAGATGCAAAAGCAACCGACTGCGTGAACTGGAGTCTTGGGGGATTGGCGGAAATCCCAGCACCACGACTCCTACTTCACCACCTTGAGTCGCAACCCACTGCCGATTCTTCTCCAGAAGCTGAGTGATCCAATCGCCCAGCTGGCTCTCGAAATTCCAACCCAGGTAGCGGGCTCCATGTTTCATTCGAGCGACGTGCGACGCTTGCAGGAAGGGAATCCCGCGGTAGGTTCTCATCCTTTCCACCAGGATGGCGCCATGCATCAATCCAGGATCGTCAACCGACACATGCACCTGATCCAGGGGAAGCCACTGACCATCCCACATCGCCCAATGGGAGCGATCGGCAGATATCGATAATCCGCGCGTGGTCATGGTGCTACAGCGTCCGTCGGTGGGCTGGCGTCCTGCCAAAGGATGTTGCGCACCACTTCGGAGAAACAGGGGCATTCCCTGTAATAGCTTCGCTCGTCATGCGTCACCCCCATGGCATCGCCGCAGTCGAATTGCCGAAGCCGCTGCTGGCTGGCCAGCGGCCCCGTGCTGGGCGCATCGCCTTGCTGGCGCAGAAAGCCCGTGAAACCTGCTGCGATCGATCCCCCAGATGCCTCGATGAATCGGAATCGGCGCAGGACCGGGTCTTGGGAGTTGTACAGATTGACCATCTGATCGACGTCACGCATCGCTAGGTGATGCCTGCCGTTGGATGACAACCAACTGCGATCGACCGCCGGTGCCACCAGCCCGACGCGATACTGCCTTGCCGGTGGTCGACTGTTTGGATCCAACCACGACAACTCCCCTTGCTGAACTTTGCCACCAGATACTAGGTGAAGGGCAGCGGTCACCACCCGGCCGCCGAAGGAAAACCCAAGCACTCCGAGAGGCTCTCCGGCAGGAAACAGCAGCATCAAGCTGGCCAAATGAAAGGCTTGGGAGTCCGCACACTGGGCGTTCTGGCGGATGTCTCGCACCGGGTGAGGTTCGCGTTGCGAAGGCCACGATAGCATGATCAGTCGCAGAGGGCCGTCGTACTGCTGCCGGATCCGTTGTGCGATGTACCAGATGCGTCCTCTGGAATTCTCCCTGGTCATCCAATTGCCGTGGGCATAGAGAATCGTCTTCGCATCGGCCGGTCCCGTTCGACTTTGCACCGATTCGAGGAGATTTGCCGGTTGCCAGGGGGTTCCCACTTCACTTCGGTAAGTTTCCCAAAGCGCTACCGGGTTCTCTTTGGGGACGCAGCAGCCCAGATGACGCGTGCTGACTTCCCAAACCTCTGTCGGAGGGCAGGGGGAGGCGATGGCTGGGCCTGCAAGCAGCGAAGCCCCCAAGCCGAGCAGCATCGACCTGCGGGTCACCCTGAGGTGGTCGCCACCCCCAGCCGCTACCAACGGCACATTCGTTGCAACTGTTTCTATCGAGTTCACCTGTCCATGGCTCCCAAACGGGTCATCATCCACCACCAAATCTCTCGATTGCTTGAAGTTTTACCGATGCGAGAAGCTGGCGGTCAGGAAAAAAGGGGATGAAAAAAAAGAGTTTTCGGTTTGCACCTTCCGTATCGCAACCTACGTTTGTGCGACGTCGAAAACGGGAAATTGCTTTTTGGTTTGCGGAAATCCTCAAGAGGACGATCGATCATGAAACGGGTTGCGGTTGGTGGACTGCTACTTCTTGCGATGAGCACCGGATGCGGCAAGGGATGGCTCCCCTGCCTGACACGCGGTGACGCATGCTTTGCCCCAGGTTGCGGACTTGGTGGCGGAATGCCTGGCCCCCAGGATCCCTGCAATGATCCGGCTCTGATGGCCGGTGGCGACGGTTGTGCCACCTGCCCACAGACGGCTGGATATGGCGATTACTCTGGCGACGTCGTTACCGATGGCGGCTGGGTTAGCTCCTCTGGCGACTCCCCTGCGATGTCCGGTTCGACCACGGTACCAGGAGCCATTCCCAGAACAACGGTGTCCCCGGAAACGATCGTCCCCGCTCGACCTTAGCCTTGCGAAAATCCCTCCGACTTCGGCTTGGTGGGATCGCACCTGATAAAAGGCTGAATAAGGCTCGCCTGCTACGGCAATCCCTTGGTGCTTTCGGATTTTGCCCGATGCACCCAGGGGCAACTTGGGCCCCAATTGCATCGCCGGGAAAAGACCGACGAACCATCAGGACCTGATGTCGGCGATGGCCTGATGCAGGAGTTCGGCAAGCGGCAGACGTCCGACGGCATCGCGCCACTGCGGAGCGACGAAGACTCGCACCCTTTTGACGATGTCGTCGAACTGCTGCGTCGCGAGCCCCTGAACGAGAGGCGACAGATCGCCCAGCAGCCGGTAGCTGCCATCTCTCATTCGCACAGGCAATCGGAACTGGACCTCCAAGCCAACCGGAGGTGCATCGATCAGCACATCGATCGGTTCGACCGTCCGCCCAAGCGCGGCAGTCAGCCTGCGACTGAGGGCATGACTGCACTGGACCAGTTGGGGGTAGGGCCGCCTCGCCAAAAGACCGTGAAGCTCTGGTGATTCGTGGGCATGGTACTGAGCCACCCGCTTGAACAGCCTTCGCTGGCGCCCGAAGAGCCCCTCCACCAGTGGCATCGCCACACTTCCATCCGCCTGCTGCCTCAATCGGTCGATCCACTCCGCTTCCGATAGCAGATTCCAGGAAGCCAGCATCCGGCCAAAGTCCGGGTTCGATTCGCCCCGCATTTGCCCCAGCTCGAAGACGGCTCGCTGCAACATCGCCGTTGCCGAACGAACAGTGGAATGCCAGTAGACCTCACTGAACATCACATACCTGGCCACCACCATCAGTTCAGCGGCCGTCTTCCCTTTCTCGGTGATCGCCAGCGAATCGAGACTTTCGCCAAGACATAATGCACCAATCAAACGCTGGCGGTCGAAGTGCCTTCCGTAGGGCACTCCGGCGTGCAGGCTATCGCGATCCAGATAATCCAGTTTGTCGATATCGATTGGTCCGGAAAGCAAGCGATGGATCAGTCGCCGTGGCTTTCCCGCGCCGGGATGGATGACATCGGCGACATCGGTGGGGGCCAATTGCCACTCGTGCTGGAGAACATCGCAGAACTCCTCCCCGGCCAACAGCGACTCCGCCAGCGCTTCGTGCGGCTGCACTCCGGTCAGACGCAAGTCCTCGATCGGGTGGCAAAATGGCCAGTGCCCAACGTCATGCAGCAGGGCCGCTACCAGAAACGCCTTCGCTTCGTTCGCTGTGATCGCTCGATCCATCTCCTCAAGGCCACTGATCGCTCGGAGCACCTGAAGCGCCAGTCGGTAGACCCCCAGCGAGTGCTCCCATCGCGAATGAGTCGCACCGGGATAGACTGTGGCGACCAGTCCAAGCTGGGAGATGCGGGTGAGTCGATGAAACGAAGGGGTGTTGATCAGAGACCGTACCCGATCGGTCAAAGGCACATCCGTTTCCGGGGGAAGTCGAAGCACCTGACGTGGGCTGTCCCATGACCGCAGCTCAGGAAGATCCAGCCAATCTGGCATCATGGTCCGGAGCCCGCCGCCGCAGGTGCCACGGCGGCTCCCTCTCCGACGGTCGCAGGGGGGATGGTCGTGGGACTGTCGATCGGTGCAATTTGGGCCGGAGCGGTCGAAGGTTTCTTGCCAGGAAACGCTTCGCTGATGGGCAAGCCTGCGATCCAGGCGAGCAAAAAGGTGATGGCCAGATAAAAAAGATAATGAAGCATCGACTGCCCCATCTCCAGTTCAAATGCCCCCACCGACACCGCAGTCCCAAGCGCGACCATCGCAGCCACGTAGATCGCCATCTGCAATACGGAGGTATCTGCGAGCGATTTATTCTCGAAGTACCACGACAGGAAGCCGTACATGCCCCAAGTCGCAGCGAAGGCTGCGGCGCAAACCAGTGCCCGCTGCCAAAGCTCCCGGCCTGTGTAGCCTGCCAGTTCATCGTCGCGAAGGAATTCGTAGCCCGCCATCACCAACGGGATTGCTAGAGCGAAAGCAATCGCCAGCCATGCAGGCCAGGGCAGGGCAAGCCCCCATCGCATCGCCAGCGCCAACCCCAGGGCAGCTAGACTGCCCAGTCCCCAGGCAACCATCGACCGCGTCGAGACTTGAAATTCCCGTCTCTTGATTGGCTTGAGGACCAGCTTGCCAGTGGAGTCCTTGGGGCCGGATGCCTCTGGCGCATGAATCACCACCTCCTCTGCCTTCGTCGGGATGGTGATCGTCTTTTTGCACTTGGGACACGGTCCCGACTTCCCAGCAAACTTATCGTCTACCGAAAACCGACTCATGCACCCTGGACAGGTCACCAGAATGGCCATCGCTACTCACCTGATCGTCGTGTCTTCCGTAAGGCGACGACTTGTGCGACATCTCCAACGATCCGCAAGTTCGCCTATCGCTGTCAATATAGCATGATGCCGACGATCGCTTGCAGGGGAACAAGCCGCCTGGTTCGTCCCATCCGTTTTGCGTCGGGTCGAGTCGATCGCTACACTAACTGCCTGCTGTACCGCAGCTTGGCGTATCGGCTACCTGGACCTGGGTGGCTCACAGCTTGCTAGGCCGGCTGGACGCCAGGGACACCCCCGATGGCGATGACGATGAAAATTGCTTCCCAGCGGAGACTGAAGGTTGAGCGGCGTTGAACCTTGGCTGCATGTCGTCCTTTTCCAGCCCGAGATCCCGCAGAACACCGGGAACATCGGAAGGAGCTGCGTCGCCATCAACGCCAAACTGTGGCTGGTGCGGCCGCTGGGATTTCAACTACAGGATCGGCAACTGAAGCGTGCGGGGCTCGATTACTGGCCCCATCTCCAGTGGGAAGTGGTGGATGACTGGGAAGCGCTGGAGAGAGCATTGCCCGGTCGGCGGTTCTGGATGTTCACGAAGTTCGCTCGGCAATCCTACTGGGAAGTGAAGTACCAGGTTGGCGATTGCCTCGTCTTCGGCAGCGAAACATCCGGCCTCCCGGAATCGCTCCACCAGCGGTATGAGGCGCAGCGAGTCGGTTTGCCGATGCCTGGCGCAGTCCGCAGCCTGAACCTTTCAGTTGCTGCCGGGATTGGCATGTACGAAGCATTTCGACAGAACCAAGGAGCCTTCCCCACGGGCGGTTCCGGATCCACTTCGACCGGATAACGCCATGGAAGGTCCTTGCGAGAAACGCACCGCGCGATGCGGATGCACGACGCGCGTTCCTGAAACCCATCGCTCGTCGCTTCCAAAGCGAAGTCAGCCGCAGCCGCCAACTGCATTCCGATTCCTCGCTCTCTGGCTTTCTTGCTTCACCTCGATCCTGGTTGGCTCACTGACAGCCCAGGACAAGCCCCCGCAATCTGCGAAATTGGCGGATGTGGTCCGTTCCTGGTTCGGCTCCCCGCCTCCCGCAGGCGATCTCCAGGATGCAGTTGCGGAAACCATGATCCGCAAAGGCGATGCAAGGTTGTTGGCCCAGCAGGCGGAGGCCTACCATCAGTTGTTCCCAGCCACCAGCCCACAGCGCTCCCGATGGCTGATTCGATGGATCGAAGCCACCAGCAATTCCCAGCCCAACGGCGACGAAGCGATCGATGCGGTGCTCCAGCAGATCGATCGGAAGGTGAGCGAGGAGTTGCAGAATCCGAATTCCCTGCTAGGTGCCCTCCAGTTGGCAACCATCCGCGCGCGATTGAATCTGGCGAAATGGCAGCTGAGCCAGTTTTTGACACGTCCCAAACAAATCGGCCTTCGGGAGAAGACGCTGCAGCTAATCCGGCAGGGGCGTGATCTGCTGGAAACGTTTCGCCCGCGTTGGCAGCAAGAGTGGAGTCGCCGAGCGGTGGAGGCGAGGAAGGCGCCTGCTTCGCCATGGGGACTATGGATCAATGAATCTTGGCTGCTGGAGATCGAGTTGATCGCCTGCCAATCCGAGTGCTATCCGGTGGGCAGCCCGGATCGATTGGCCGCTGCCCAGCAGATGCGAAGTTCCTGCGAGGCGGCGAAGGAACGGATCGGCCCCGATTGGGGACAGTGGAACGATCTGGAGCTGATTCACCTAGAGAGCCTTGCGGAACTGGGGGACTGGGACGCGATGGAATCGCTGCAAAAGGGATGGGCCGACCGCAACCTCAGCCCACTGCAGCGCGGGCGCTGGACGTCGATCCTGGTCCGATCGGCAATCGCGCAGAAGCGATGGGATGCCGCCGCAGAGGCTCTCACGAAAGGGCAGGGGATCCAGTCTCCTTGGGTCGACTTTGCTGCGATTCAATTGGAGCTGGCTAGGCTGGAAGCAACGTCCGATCCAGGATCCTCACCACCCAAAAAGTGGCTCGATCAACTCCTCCAGCGGCGTGACGCGATCGGCCAACAATATGGAAACCTCTGGAAGGCACGAGCGGATGCTCTGTTGACGACGCGAGGGTGGCTAACCCAGGGGGCTCCTTCAAACTCCCAGGTCGCGCTGCTGCGATCCGAAGCACTTCAGTGGCAGCAGGCTCAGCAATGGGACCGCGCCATCGAATCGCTCGACTCCGCTCGCCAGTCGCTTCGGGAACTTCAGGACCGCACACTCCTGGAAGAGGTCACCCGGCAAGGCGCCTCGGTGTTTCGCCAAGCTGGCCGCCATCGCGACGGCGCAATCTGGCTGCAGCAAAGCGCCACATGGCTTCTCGATTCCGCGACCACCGCCGACGATCGGAAGAAGGCCGCCGATTTGGATTGGATGAGCATTCAGTCGATCCAGCGGGAGCCTCCGACCGAGGCAGCAAAGGAGCGATGGCGAGAACTCCGCGAGCGACTGGACGACCATCGTCGCCGTTTCGCCGAATCACCACACCGTCGCGCCGCAAGTCGAGCCATCGATCAGATGACGGCACAGCAGAACCTGATGCTGGATGCCTGGGAACTTTGGATCGAAGAGCTGGAACAAACCTCCGGAGATGACGAGGCATGGGCGATGAGCCTTCTGAGGTTCCAGGATGTGCTGGATCAATCGCGATTCGATTCGATCCCACTCGATCCAGCTCGCAAGAACCAATTGCAAGTCCGTTGGATCCGGCGGATCGGTTCCACGGACGCCGATTCGTCCCCTCCAGCCGGTTTGCGCCACCTAGCTGCGCTGATGGCAACCGATCTTCGGTGGCGTCGATGGGACGGCGGCATTCCCCTTGATCCGACTCTTCAGCCACTGCTCGATCTTCCCGAAGCTCCCAACTCCACCCCTTCTGCGGAATGGAACTTGATCGGTCGAATCGCTCAAAGCCTCCGCGGTGGTTTGCGTCTTTCAGAGCCCCAGCCAGGGGAGGATCCTGAAAACTGGATCACCCAATGGTCGACGATCGCGGATCGATCACCATGGATCGACCGACTGGCTGGTGTGGTGCTGCGAGCGATCTTGGAAGCTTCTGATCTACCGACGATGCGGGAGCCGGCGATGGCCAAGTGGCTGGCATTCTTGGCCAGTCGCCCCGTGCAGGGAATGCCGCTGTCCCCGCAAGCCGTCTCCCTGCAACTTCGCGCCCAAGCGACTGCCATGCAGAAGGCGAGCGCAGGAGAACCGTACCTGATCCCACCACAAGTGAAGGGAGGATTGCTGCTCCAGTGGTGCGATGTCCCTAGCCTAGCGACCGATCCGAAATTGGCGGGGTCCTTGGCAGCCTCTTCCGTGCAAGCAGCCAAGCAGTTGCCGGCTGGCAGTTCCCACTGGTGGTGGGCCAAACTCTCTGCGGCCAGACTGCTGGCCAGTTCCGGAAATCCTAAGGCAGCCCACCAGACGCTGGAACTGCTGCAGGCATCGGCAGGAGTCCCTCCAGACCCTTGGCGAGTCCGCTTGGAAAGGATGCTTCAGCAGATGAAACCTCAGTCGCCTACGCCTGCACCTTGACAGATGGCTTGTCCACTTGAGTGGCAAACCACTGCAGCGATCAAGCCACTTCCTTCTTCGATTGGCTCAGAGCTCTTCGATGCTTTGGATGATGCGATCGACAATCGCTTCATCGGTTTTCGGGTTGAAGAAAACTGCCTTCCAGGCAGGAATCTCCAGTCCGTGGGGACAGAAGCCAAAGTTGGTAGTGTATCCCAGCCTAGCGTCGATGGCATGATCCATCATCTTCATTCGCTTTTCGAACAGCTGCCGGATCTCGCGCTGGTATCGTAGGCGCTGTTCCTCCGTCAGCTCGTTGTGCACCCATCTTCGGTAGACTTCTTCTGCGTTTCGCCCCTTGGGCAGTACCCACCAGTTGACCGAGGGCCCAGCCGTCTCCTCATTGAGCACTTTGCAGTATTCCAGACGACTCAATCGATCCTTCAGCATCCTCGCCAGTTCCAGCGACCTGGCCACCAGCATTTGCCACCCCTGCAGCCCGATTCCATTGAGCGATGCGATGACCGAGTAGGGGCCAATGCCGGGTCGTGAGCACTCTAGGGTGAAGAGAGCCGGATCGCGTCGCGCGTCCGCATCGGAGAAGTAGGGAGTATCGCGAACGCTGCGAGACAGATAGCGCAGATCCTCGCGACGGTTGACGATGAAAGCGCTGGAGGGATAGTGGCCTCGCCCCATCTTGTGGAAATCGATCGTCACGCTGTCAGCCGAACGCAGCCATGCGTTTTTGCCTTGCACCCGCTCCACCAAAGCCAGCAGGCTATCGGACATCTGAAGAGCGTTTAGGTTGCGATCGTAATCGGTCAGCATGGTCATCGCCCATCCGACGGCTGCATCGACATGGATCTGAGGCATGGTGGCGCGGTGCTTCCGGCACAGCCTCTCCATCACCTCGCGAATCGCCGGCACTTCATCGACGCCAAAGCCGTCGGTGGTTCCAAAGGTGGCACACACGTAAGCGATCTTCTTCCCTTCCACCAGTAGCTGGTCTGCCGTGGATTCCAGCAGATCGATTCGCATGGCAAGCGATTCGTCGGTGGGAATGGGGATCAGGTTTTCGGTTCCGATCCCCAACCAGCCGGCGATTGTCTGGTTGGAGTAGTGGCCGGCCTGGGAACAAATCCCGACCACTTGGTGCCCTTGCAGCCCATGCCGCATCGCTCCTGGAACCACCCGTTCCAATCCAATCTTGCTGCCGTAGAGATTTGAGATGGTTCCACCGATCGTGAAGACTCCCCAGGGGTCGACGGTGTGGTAATAGATGAGATTGGCCAGTGTGGTGATCGCCTTGACCTCCAGTTCGTTACTGCGCTGGCTGTAGCGATCGGTACAGAGGTTGGGATTCTTCAGCAAGCAGGCGATCGCGCCGATCAAAGAAGCTTGGTTGGCCGGTCCCTTCACATTCTCCAGGTGCAGTGGATTGCTCCAGCTGTCGGTGCCCCAAAAATAGGGAAAGATGGCGTCCCGCGCGTCCTTCAGGTTGCCTGGGAGGTTATGGATCTCCGGATTGGCCCGCGCCGTCTCGTAGTTCTGGCTCATGATCTGAGCTGGCGTCAGAGACTGCTCGGCCGCCACCACCGAAAGAAGCTCGGAGAAAATCTGTGCGATATCCTCCTGGTTCCACGAGAAAAATGTCTCCACCAGTTCCTGATACTTCTGCCTGTCCATCGATTCGCCTCGGGAAGAAGGAATCCACCTAGGACCGAAAGCCACGCGGCGTTTCTGCCCAGCCAGATCGGCCACCAAACTTGCAGGGACCAACCTGCTCCCTTATGGTACAGGCTACCCAAGCCGCAGGGCAGGAATCGACGGCCTAAGATCCCGTCGTTGACTCGATCCAATCCGACTGGACAAAAGGGAACTCGCACGATGGCAGTAGAGAACTTTGGGTTTCCAAGGCGTCGGTTTTTGCAGACGATTACTGCGAGTGGCATGGCAGCTCCGCTGCTTGTCAAATCGCTGGCGAGAGCCACCGGTCCCAACGGCAAGATCGGCCTTGGGATTATTGGAATTGGTCCCCGTTGCACCTACGATCTGAAGGCGATGCTCCCCTTTTCGGATGTGCGATGCCTTGCGATCGCCGATGTCCAGGCGACTCGTCGCGAGGCCGGCAAGCGATTGGTCGACGAATTCTATGGCAATCAGGATTGCCAACTCTATCGAGACTTTCGTGAACTGCTGGAACGTACCGACATCGACGCGGTGCTGATCGCGACGGGGGATCGATGGCATGCCGACGCATCGATGCTTGCGGCCAAGGCTGGAAAGCACGTCTACAGCGAGAAGCCTTGTGGGATCAGCGTCGATCTGTGCCAGAGACTTTCCAAGACGATGGAAGAAACAGGACGTGTCTTCCAGGCGGGTACCCAGCGTCGCAGCGTCCCCAATTTCCAGCAAGCGGTCGAGTGGGTTCACTCTGGTCGTATCGGCAAGCTGAAGAAGATGCATGCATCGGTCTACATCCCTTCGCTGGACAATCAGTGGTTGCCCAGCGAACCGCAGCCGAGCGTCGATCAGGTCGACTGGAACCTCTGGCTGGGGCCAGCCCCCTGGCGTCCCTTCAATCAAAAGTATTGCGATGGCCAGTGGCGTGGTCAGTGGGACTTTGATTCGGGGGCCCGATTGCTGGATTGGGGTGCCCACACGGTCGACCTTTGCCAGTGGGCCAATCAAGCCGATGATTCCGGGCCTGTCTCCTTCGAACCGCGACCGACGTCGCTCCTGTGCCGCTATGCCAATGGCGTCGAGATGGAGATCGACTTCCTGCCGAATCCATTCGGCGACCGCGCCCCGCATTACACCACGCGGTTGGGCACTTGCCCGGTACGTTTCATCGGCGAGGAGGGATGGATCGAAACGGGGGACGAAGGGGAGATCCTCGGGGAGCCCAAGTCGTTGATTGCAGAGCAAGGGGAACCTGCCAAAAGGATCCGAGGGCTAGATGTATCGGCCCACGCCAGGAATTTCTTTGACTGCATCGCCTCAGGCGACTTGCCCGTAGCGAATCATCGGGTGATGCGCAAAAGCCATCTGGCATGCCATGTGGCATCGATCGCCTGGATCCTGCAACGAAAAATCGAATACGATCCGATCGCGGAGTCGATCCTCGATGCTCCAGAGGCGACTCCATTGCTCAGCCGCGCTCAGCGATCCTGGTCCTGATCACTCGATTGAAAACCGCTTTTCATCCTCCCCACTTGCCTGCAGTGGAATCACTTCGCGTGGCTGTAGGTGTAGCTTCCTAGGATGACATTTCGTGCATCAGCAGTGAGTTCGGGGAAGTGCTTTTCCAGCCCTTCGTCGATCACCCGAGCAAACTGCGGGGCTGGCAACATCCAGTCGACCGGAATCAGCTGACTGACTTTCGCCAGAAAGAAATCGACCTGCACCTGAATCCGTTCAACGTCTGCCTGCTCGCCGAACGCATGATGCAGGCGCTGGCGACTAATCTCTGGGGATCGTAGCGGGTGATATGCGGCAGGGGTTCCATCCAGTCCCCCTAGTCCCATCGACGCCACGATAGCGCGACTCATCGACTCCCCCTCCAGCCCATAGAAACGCTCTTCGGGGATCCGATGCTTCTGGCGAAGTTCTTCAATCATTCGGATCCACAGCGGTTCGGTCATCATTCACCCCAGAATCTACTTGGACACCGTCCACGCCAAGATCATCGTCCCTCGATACCCGACCTTCCTCGGCTCTGTTCCAAGGTACGTGTGCGATTCCTGCGAACGCAAGCATTTGGAATGAATTTGTCGCGGCGTTCATTCGACAACTCCGCTGGATCGTCTGAAGCGAGTCCTATCGGGCGGAACGACGTGGGAAGCAAAGAGCCACTTTAGCGGCAGGTTGACCCAAGACGCCGCTTCGTTTTAGCGGTGCGTGCTGCTCTATCCGATGGTCTTCCAGGGAGCGATCCACCTCCAGGAGAGACGCGGAGAGTTACGACTGCCAGCATTCCCGTTCGCTAAGAGAAACTGGTCTCGATTCATGGAAGGGGATCTGCTATTCCCCACACCGCGCCGACGGAAAAAGGGTTGGCGGACGCCGGCGGTGCCATCGGACTCCAAGTCCCTGGCTGGCGGTTGCAACATGAGGCTTGGAAGTCATCAACGTCTGGACGCGTGGACGATTGGAGAGGAAGGCGAACATGGATTCATGGCGAAGGAACTTCCGAACGAGTCTTCTCATGCTGGTAATGCTGGGTTGGATTGGGGAGGCGTGGGCCGCACCTCCATCCTTCTCGTCGTTGTTTCGTAAGAAATCGTCCGAGGGAGAGCCCTCCGGAAAACTCGACTTGTCTACCGAGGACGGCCCGTGGCTGATTTTGGCACGGGTCTTCGATGGTGAGGATGCGCGCGAGAAAGCGGAAGCTTTGGCGCAGGAATTCCGGACCACCTACCGACTTCGTTCCTACATTCTGGCGAAAAAATCGCTCGGCCAGAAATTCGATTACTCAGAAACGACGTTGGGCGCTGGCTTTGACGCTCAGGGTAGGCAAAGACGGATGCGGTACGCCGACCAAGTCACCGACGACGGATTTGCGGTGCTTGTGGGCGACTTCCAATCGGCCGACAGCCCGACCTACGAAGAGTCGCTGCGCGTCGTGAAAATGGCGCGCCCCAAAGCTCTTGGGCTGGATGGCAGCAACCCGGGTGTCAAGCTGAGCGGCACGTGGCAGGAGGTGCGGCGAGCCCTTTCGTCGAAGTTTGATCTGGAGAAGGTCAAACCTGGACCGATGTACAAAGCCTTTGGAACCTACAACCCGTTGTTGCCGAGAGAATTCTATCAACGGCCTGTCGATGAGTTTGTTATCCAATTGAACAAGGAAGTGGAGCATTCGTTGCTTTCCAACCCCGGTAAGTACACCGTTCGCGTTGCGACCTTCCGCGGGTCGGACGCGGTGCTGATGGGATCGCGGATGTCTGGGGATCCAGAGAGTTTGGAAGGGCAGACGCTGGAGCGGGCTGCGGAGCTGGCGCACTTGGCGACCGATGCCTTACGTCGCTGCGGGATCGAAGCCTATGAGTTTCACGATCGCACGTCGAGCATTGTGGCGGTGGGAGCGTTTCAGGAAATCGGATCGACCTCGCCCCAAGGGACGTTCCAGTACACCGTCGAGATCGAAAAAGTCCGTGCGATGTTTGGCGGCGCCAAGGAGTTGCGAGGAAGCCAGTATGGCCAAGTGGCATTCGCGAAAACGCTCTTGGATGTGATCGATACGAAGAAGCTGCCCGACTTCCGAGACAGCCGCGGGAAAGATCAGACAGAGCTGCTGAAGAAGTATTCCATTCCTTTCGATCTTGCACCGACCGTGATGGCGGTCCCCAAGAAGGAAAACAAGCCGCTCTATTCTGGTTCGCTGCTAGGCCAACGATAGCCCACCAACGCCCCTCGCGCGAATGCCACGGCCTTCTTCAAGTGCCGAAGGCACGGCAAGGTGAAAACCCAGGGCAACGCCCTGGGGTGCCCACGACCATGCGATTCCCCAGGGTGACGCCTTGGGGATTTCCCGGGGTGCCTAGACATGGCGAGGGTCCGCGCGAATGCCACGGCCTTCTTCAAGTGCCGAAGGCACGGCAATGTGAAAACCCAGGGCAACGCCCTGGGGTGCCTATGCCCCATGCTTCCTCGCCGCCGGCTCAAGCGCAAGTTGCGACCCATTTCAAAATGGCTGCAGCAGCTCGCTCTCCTGATTCCATCGCACCCTGTAGTGACGGATGCCTGGTGTAGTCGCCTGCGTAGAAGATCCCTCGTGCACCATCCCGCGCGATCGCTTCGCTCTGAGTTTCTCCCGATGAACTGGGCCAGCGCGGCAAAGCATCCGTCAGGTGGTATCGCTTCAGATGCCGCAAGGAGTCTGGTGGAAGACTCCATACATGTTCCAGGTAGCGAGCGACTTCGGAGGGACTGGCGGGGCTTTCCGAGGGAGCGCCGACCCAGCTGGCGCTGATCAGTTGCTGTCGATCGGGAGCCATGCTGGGATGGAGCTGGGTTGGGATCGATGCATGAACGATCGGGGCCTTCGGATCAGGAAACAGATGCAGCCAGGGTCCTGCGGGAGGCGATTGTGGAGTCGCAAAGTAATCGCAGCAGGTGACTCTCGAACCTTCATCGACGATCGTGGAGCCGTCCAGTTCTGCCGCCTTCGACCGCTCCGTGGCCACCAGCACTGCAGATGCCTCCCATCGCGCCCCATCCTGCGTCTCCACCATCCCCGGTTCTATCCTCACCACCTTGCACCCTGTTCGGAGGCTACCGGTTGGCAATCGCATCGCAAGCTGTCTTGGAATGGCCTGGATCCCATCGCGTGGCAAGAGCGCGTCGCCTCGAGCCTGCATTCCGAAGATCCATCGAAAAAAAGCGGTTGGCACCTCCATCTTCCGCTCCAGAAACACGCCGCTCATCCACGGCATCAAGAAGTTCTTCCGCACCGATTCCCCTAGACGGTATCCCTTCTGCCAGTAGTCGGCCGTCGTCTGCTGCATGCGACTGAGTTCCAGCTGCTTCACCTTGAGGCAGGCGCGTCGAAGCCGACGCAGTCGCCACCAATCCAAGGGGGAACCGATCCCCTCGAGGGCGAGGGTGGGGATCAGCCCAGGGCAGCGCCAGGGATCGACCATGGTGCGGCGGCGATGTCGCAACCAGATCCTGGCACCGGGAAGAAACTTCTCCCCTTGAAGCGAGTTGATGGCGATCCATCGTTGAACCGAGGGGTAGGCGGTCTGCAGGACCTGGAAGCCGCGATCCAGCAGAAAACCATAGACGAGGTCGGTTGCCATTCGGCCCCCAGGCCGATCCGATGCCTCGAGCACCACGCACGACTTCCCCGCCGCCGTCAACGCGTTGGCGGCAGTCAGGCCTGACATGCCGGCACCTACGATCACAACATCTAGCTTTGGCATGGTACCCAGAGATCACCGATCCATTCGTTGGTGTGGGGGTCGAACCACAGTGGGGCTCATCCAACCTCCCTGGTCGAACGATTGTAGGGACTCTGCCAATCGTTCCGATCAGCGAAGAGGAGGCACTTGAGGAAAAAAGAGACGGTTAGGAAAAATTTTTGCTTTTTGTGTTTTCTATTCCAAAGTTGAGCGTTCGCCCGAGCGGGCGAGGGAAACTTGGTCCAATTGCGTCAAGGCTGCTCAACGATGAAACGGTATTCTGTAGGACTGCTACTGGTGCTGGCGACCGCCAGTGGATGTGGCATGTGCAAGTCGATCGAACAGTGGAAATGCGACAATCTGGGGATGTGCCATTTTGGAACTTCTCCAAGCAGTCCTTACAATCCCTACGGCTTCGGCGCCACGGCACCGGCTCCAGGGGTCTATCCGTCGACCCCCAGTTCGGGTTCGATCTATGGCACTGGCGCACTCCAGGCTCCAGGGACTCCCGGCATGGTCGTTCCAGGAGTGTCGGGTGTTCCAGGTAGCATGTCGACCGGGACCCCAGGATGTTCGACCTGCGGTCCTTGAACCGGACCTACGGGCTCCCGTCCAACCAGCCTCGTTCTCGCCGAATGGCCTCCCAGGTATCGTGGTCCAGCGCTCGCTCGCAATCGGCCAGATAGATGGTGGCTACCGCGTTGCCGATCAGGTTGGTGATCGACCGCGCTTCGGACATGAAACGATCGACTCCCAGAAGCATCGCAATGCCCTCCAGGGGAATCACCTTCAAGGCGGCTAGCGTCGAAGCGAGCACGACCATGCCGCTTCCGGTGACCCCAGCGGCGCCCTTGCTGGTGATCATCAGCGTCGCCAGGATGATCCCGATCTCCGTCCAGGAGAGGGTGACTTGGTAGACCTGCGCCAGAAACAGTACCGCCATGGAAAGGTAGATGCTGGTGCCATCGAGGTTGAACGAGTAGCCAGTGGGAACCACCAGACCAACGACCGCCGGTCGGCACCCCATCTCCTGCAGCTTGTTCATCAACGCGGGCAATGCCGATTCGCTGGATGAGGTCCCTAGAACCAACAGCAGCTCCTCCTTCAGATACCTCAGCAATTCGGACATGCGAACGCCGGCGCGACGAACGATCGGGGTCAGCACTCCACCGACGAACAGGGCCATCGTCGCGTAGACGCAGAGCATCAGCTGAGCCAGCGGCCATAGCGCAGCGATTCCATATTTTCCAACCGTCGCTGCCATCCCTCCAAAAGCCCCCAGAGGTGCTGCCAGCATCAGAAGAGACAACCCCAGAAATGTCCATCGCATCCCTTGCTGAAGGCGAGTCAGCAGACCTTGATTTCGGGGAATCTGTTGAATTCCAATCCCTAGCAGCAGAGAAACCAAAAGCACCTGCAGGGTTCCGTTGTCGCGGAGGAAAAGCCAGATCGCCGATAGCTTTCCCCCTGCCTGTGCTGCCTTCGGCTTGGGGACCTCCAGACCTTTTGTAGCAACCGGAACGATCGAACTATCGTTGGCGGGATGGATACCTTGCCCCGGCTGCCAAAAGGAAGCGACGACGATGCCGATGACCAAAGCCAGGGTGGTGACGACCTCGAAGTAGAGCAGGGCTTTCAGACCCAATCGACCTACCGCGCCCAGGGTGGCGACTGAAGCGACCCCAAGGGTGATGGTGAAGAAGACCAAGGGATAGACGAACCACTTGACGGCGGTGATGAACCCCTTAGCGATCGGCTCGCAGGAGGCAGCGGTTGGCGGATCCACCATCCCCAGCAGGATGCCCAGTACCATCGCCAGAAGGACAGCGGGAGTCAGGTAGCGATGGATCTGCTTCAGTCGCTGCTGGAGGGAGATCACGGGATCGGTCGACGCGATGTCAGGCGACATGGCAATGGCTCGCTTTCAGGAAACATCACCGTGTGCAACAGCAGGAGCGACTGCTATCGCTCGGTCGGCAGCACGAAGGAAACCATGGGCAGGCAGCTCGGTCGAATCGATCGCTTCGAGATTCCAAAAGCTGTGTCTGTTCCCTGGATGACCTCCGGGGTATTGTAAGACGAATCGGTGGCAGTACGGGACGCCGATGCGTCGTTGCCTTGCGAAACCCCAGTCTTTGGCTTGCCTTGCACCGGATACTCCATGCCTCAATCGATCGTCGTGACGGATCGTCTTCCCGCTCCAGCGCAGACCTTGCTTGGTGCCTTGCAGAGTCTCGCTGGGATGAAACGAAGCGAAGCGGAACGACTGATTCGGCTGGGGGTGGTTGAGGTATCGGGAATTGTCCGCACTCAGGGTCATTGGCGCGTGGCACCTGGAGATCGCATCGAGTGGGAGGCGGTTCCGGCACCACCGCCTGCAGCAGCCCTCTCTTCCACCAAAGAGCCGGTAGAGATCCTCTTTGAAGACGATGCGATCTGGGTTCTTGCCAAGCCGGCGGCCATGCTGACGGTCCCGACGACCTGGGGCGAGTCGAACACGTTGCAGGGCTGGGCCACCAAACGGCTCCAGCGGCAAGTCCCCGGCGGGAAGGCGTGCTGCGTCCAGCGGCTAGATCGCGGTGTCTCGGGGGTGCTGGTGATGGCCAAAAGCCTTGCCGTGGCCCAAGAGCTGAGAACACAATTCGCCGCTCGCAAACCAAAACGTCGATACATCGCTATCGTCCTGGGCAACCCTCGGCAACAGCGAGGAACGGTGCAGTCCTACATGGCCACCGATGCCCAACTGAATCGCTACAGCGTTCAGGACCCATCCCAAGGGGAATTGGCGATCACGCACTATCAGGTTCAATTCCAACTGCAGGGGGCGGCGATGATCCAGGTGGAACTGGAGACAGGCCGACGCAACCAAATTCGTGTTCACATGGCCGACCTGGGGCACCCGGTCCTGGGTGACCCGAGATACGGCCGAAGCTTCCCGCCCCATCCTCAGTGGGTCTGGGATCGTTTGGCGCTGCACGCCTACGCGCTGCGATTCGATCACCCAGTGACCGGTGAGGAGATGGATTTCGCTTTGCCATGGCCCGAGCCATTTCGGGTCTTCAAACGCAAAGCGGCCCCCGCTCCGGAGACCGCGCGAGGCGCCCGGCGATCGCCGAAAGCAAAAAAATCTGACGATTCAGGAAGCGACGAAGACTGAGCGCTGCAGAGTCCAGGCCAAACGACATGGCAGATCGACCGACGCGGTTTCGATGGATGGATGTTCCCACCCATCGCCCGCGCCTGGTACATTACAAGTAGACTCCAAGGAACGACGCTGCGTTTCGCCAGCAATCTAAGGTGATGAGGGTCGCAAAGGGGTCTGTCATGCAACTGACCAATCTCACATTCGGAGGGATACCGATGTCGCAACAAGGAAACGACTCCTGGAGACGCGTCCTCGGATCGATCGCTATTCTGCTAACCCTTGCGCTGGCCCAGGCCTGGATCGCTCCAGCCGCCAGAGGGCAGGAGGATTCCAAACGACTTGACTCGGCGTGGATTCAGCCGGGAGATCGCGTCGCATGGCTGGGGGGGCGGCTGTGGGAGGAGCTGGCTGAGCGGGGGGATTTGGAATCGATCCTGTCGATTCGCATGGCGGGCCAGCCGATTGCCTTCCGCAATGTCGGCTGGAGCGGCGATGATGTGGAAGGGCGGGCTCGAGCCGTCTTTGGGTCGGTGGAAGATGGATACAAGCGGCGGCTGGTCGATCTGAAACAAGCGGATCCGACGGTTGTCTTCGTCCACTACGGATTCTCAGAGGCGATGGACGACGGATGGAACGACCAGCGGTTCGACAAAGGGCTGCGACGACTGGTGACCGACCTCAAGCCGCTGTCGTACCGACTGGTGCTCTTGCAATCCCCTTCTGTGCCGTCTGGAACACGCTTCCCGGAAGCTCGGCGAGACCGTTGCAACCAGAAGATTGAGCGGTTCAATCAGATCATCAAGCAGATCGCCGATCAGGAGGGGCTGAAGGTGTTGCAGCTTCCTGCATGGACTCAAGAGATGAGCGACGATGGGATCCAGCTGCATGCATCGGGCTATCAAGAATTCGCCAGCCGATTCGCAGCGGTGGTGGTTCCTGGAAAAAGCCAAGAGCTGCCAGGGGAACTGCTAGTCGATTTGAAGGGAAGTGGCCAATTGTCGCTCGGCGAATGGTCGCTGAAGGTGATCGACCGCGACAACGCCAATGGCAAGTGGCGATTGGAGGAGGCGTTTTCCGCTTTGCCAGAGCGGTCGCTGGATGAGGCGACTGCCGATGGAAGAAGCATCCGAAAGAACCGCTTACTGGTTGTGACTGGCCTACCTCCAGGACGCTACCAATGGACTCTGGAAGGGGAGGTGGTCGCCACCGGCAGTGCAGAAGAATGGGCAAAGGGGTTGGAAGTGTCGGGGGTCGGCGCGGATCGTCAGCGACTGGCGTTGCAGAAGACTGCGAAGGAAAAAGACACCCTCTTCATGCACCAGTATCGCCCGCAAAATGAAACCTACCTCTTCCTTTTTCGAAAGCACGAACAAGGGAACAATGCGGGAGAGGTCCTGGCATTTGAGAAATTGACCAAGCAGTGGGATGCCACGATCCAGGAGCTCGCCAAGCCCAAACGATACACCTGGGAATGGACTCGCATCGGCGATTGAATGGCGGAGACTCCCAATCGACCGGCACACGGATTGGGGTCAGCGGCCTTCCGACGCAGCGCACCCCAAGCAGCCCATGGTGATGTTCGGTCGCCAACAGGAGCCGGTCGGTCGATGGACCTCCAGAGCCCTTAGGCTTCATCCATCGGACCCATCATCGATCGCGGGGATCCCATAGCAGCGAAACTCTTTCGATGGAAAGGGCTACGGTTTCCTGCCAAACGGTTTGGAGTCGACGCGGTCTGGATCGATCCCCCGAGCCTGCGGATGGGAAGGTGGCCTGAGTGCCCGTACCGATGACCCGCCAGATCTTAGCGATTGGCCAAGCCGGGCGGTCCGATTCGGCGGATCTTCCAATCTCCCCGTCGGCCAAGATGTTTTTCTAGCGATCCACCCACAGGCTGCCGCCGAAGCTCAATCCAGGCTTTTGGACGGCAGGAAGTCTTGATAAAAAACTTCGATCGGCCATTCTCTGCACCTTTGGACTTCTCACCGAAGGGGCGAGCGGTAGGATGATCGTCGACGCCTGACCGATCCAAGGTGGATGGAACAGTCGCTTCGACGGCAATGTGTGTAGCCCATTGGTGGCACAAAGGAATTCTCCATGAAATTCCGTTTTCCGATCGTCATCATCGACGAAGACTTTCGGTCGGGCAATACTTCGGGGTTGGGGATACGGGCTCTCGCAGAGGCGATTGAAGGGGAGGGAGTCGAGGTGGTCGGGGTGACCAGTTACGGCGACCTCTCACAATTCGCACAGCAGCAGAGTCGCGCCAGCGCGTTCATTCTGTCGATCGATGACGAGGAATTCAGCCACGATGGCTCGCCGGTGCCCGCCATTTTGAATCTCCGGCAGTTCATCTCCGAAATCCGCTTTCGCAACGCAGAGATTCCCATTTTTCTTTATGGCGAGACGCGAACGGCTCGGCATATCCCCAATGACATTCTGCGCGAATTGCATGGCTTCATTCACATGTTCGAGGACACGCCGGAGTTTGTCGCCCGGCACATTGTTCGCGAAGCGAAGTCGTATACCGACGGATTGCTGCCACCCTTTTTTCGCGCGCTGGTCAATTACGCAAAAGATGGGTCGTACTCTTGGCACTGCCCAGGGCACTCGGGTGGCGTCGCCTTTTTGAAGAGCCCCGTCGGCCAGATGTTCCACCAGTTCTTTGGCGAGAACATGTTGCGAGCCGACGTTTGCAATTCCGTCGAAGAGCTCGGTCAGTTGCTCGATCACACCGGGCCGGTGGCGGCATCGGAGCGGAATGCGGCGAGGATCTTCAACGCCGACCACTGTTTTTTCGTCACCAACGGCACCTCGACCTCCAACAAGATGGTCTGGCATAGCACGGTGGGATCGGGCGACATCGTCGTCGTCGACCGCAATTGCCACAAGTCGATCCTGCATGCCATCGTGATGACGGGAGCCATCCCCGTCTTCCTGACTCCCACTCGCAATCATCTGGGGTTGATTGGACCGATCTCGCTGGAAGAGTTTGAACCGGCAAATATTCAGCGGAAGATTGACGCCAATCCGTTCGCTCGTCAGGCACAGGAAGAGAACCCTGATCGCAAGCCTCGCATTTTGACGATCACTCAGAGCACCTACGACGGCGTGATCTACAACGTCGAGAAGCTCAAAAAGCTGCTCGATGGAAACATCGGAACGCTGCATTTCGATGAAGCCTGGTTGCCGCACGCGGCCTTCCATGACTTCTATCGGAATTTCCATGCGATCGGCCGAGACCGACCTCGCTGCGAGGAAGCGATGGTCTTTGCGACGCATTCCACCCACAAGCTGCTAGCGGGTATTTCCCAGGCGTCGCAGATTCTGGTTCAGGAATCGGATCGCACCAAGCTCGACCGCCATCTCTTCAACGAAGCCTACTTGATGCACACCTCCACCTCGCCTCAATACGCCATCATCGCCAGCTGCGATGTGGCGGCGGCGATGATGGAGCCTCCGGGAGGCACGGCGTTGGTCGAAGAATCGATTCTCGAAGCGCTCGATTTCCGACGCGCCATGAAGAAAGTCGATCAGGAGTGGGGCAAGGACTGGTGGTTCCAGGTTTGGGGACCGGACGACATCGCCGAAGATGGGATCGGTCAGCCAGAGGACTGGATGCTCAAAGCGGAAGACACCTGGCATGGCTTCGGTCCGCTGGCGTCTGGCTTCAATATGCTCGACCCGATCAAAGCGACGATCATCACGCCGGGGCTGGATGTCAGCGGTCGCTTCTCCGAGTCAGGCATCCCCGCTTCGATTGTCACTAGGTACTTGGCTGAGCATGGAGTCATCGTCGAGAAGACGGGGCTTTACTCATTCTTCATCATGTTCACGATCGGCATCACCAAAGGCCGGTGGAATACGCTGCTCAGCGCCCTCCAGCAGTTCAAGGACGACTACGACAAGAACCAGAAGATGTGGAAGATTTTGCCCGAGTTCTGCCAGCACCACCCGCATTATGAAAGGGTCGGCTTGCGGGATCTTTGCCAGGAGATCCACGACACCTACCGCGACAACGACGTGGCGCGCGTCACCACGGAAATGTACTTGTCGATTTCGCAGCCAGCGATGAAGCCGTCGGATGCGTACGACATGATGATCCGCCGGGAGATCGAGCGGGTGGAGATCGATCACCTTGAAGGTCGCATCACCAGCGTGTTGCTGACCCCCTACCCGCCCGGCATTCCGCTGTTGATTCCTGGGGAGCGATTCAACAAGACGATCGTTGAGTACCTTCAGTTCGCCAGGGAATTCAACCGCAGATTCCCCGGGTTCGACACCGACATTCACGGCCTGGTGGAAGAGGATTCGCCGCAAGGGCGGCGTTACTTTGTCGACTGCGTTCAGCCTGGCCATTCCGCGCTGCGGCCCCCAACGCAGGTCGCCACCGGCGCCTCGCACACCGCCTCGGCCCGCAAGTGAAATCCCCCCGATTCGCCCCCGACTTCACATCCACAGGAATTGGACCACCCGTCGCTGGCTCGTAAAATAAATCCCCTGGCAAGCTGAAACCCCTGATCTGAGAGTGCCGCATCACTCTTAGGAAACACCCTGGACTTGTCCCCAAGGTTGCACACCCATGGGGTGCGGTCCATCGACCTGGATGGTCCAAAGAGAATCGCCAGGCCCCTAAGGGAGGCATTGGATGAGCGAAGCAGAGGAACCAACGGGGGACCTTCCTTTGACCGACCGCGGGACGGCAAGCAAGGTAGCTCCCACCACCCCGGCAGGCTCCAGCAGCGATGCCGCCGTCGAGATCCCCAGAGACATCAAGTACCTTCCTGGGATAGGCCCCCAGCGTGCCGAAGCGCTCAAGAAACTGGGTGTCCATCGACCGATCGATCTTCTTTTTTACTTCCCGAGATCGTATCAGGAACCTGCAATCCATCGCCCCACCAGCCAGTGGATCGCCGATCAGCGATGCAGTGCGGTTGGGGAGGTGGAATCGATCGAAGTGCGAGGCACCGCCGAGGGGCGCACGATCCTGGGGGTACTGCTGCGATGCGAAGGCGGTGGATACCTTCGGCTGGTCTGGTTCAATCAACCCTTCCGTCGCGATCAACTGGCGCGCGGAATGCGTCTGCTGGCGACCGGAGTAGCCAAATCGACCGGTGTTCATTGGGAGATGCGGCATCCCGATTTTCTGGTGCTGGGTCCCGATAGCCCAGTCCCTCAGGGGAAGCCGATTCCCATCTATGGTCTGACCGATGGGATTCAGCAGCGGCATCTGATGCAGAGCATCGATCAGCTGCTACCGATGATCCTGCCATGGATCGAAGAAGTTCTTCCGGAGGAGTTTCGAAAGCAGCATCAGCTGATGGAGATCCATCAAGCGTTACGAACGATTCATCAACCGGAGTCGCTGGAGGATGCCGAGCTGGCGAGGCGACGCTTCATCTTTCAGGAGCTGCTGCATCTGCAATTGGCGATCGGCCTGCGCCGCAGCCGCTTGGCGCACCAGCAGGCAGCCGCACCTTTGCCGACCTCAGCGGTCATCGACGCCAGGATCTTCCGAAGGTTTCCCTTTGAGCTAACTGGGGATCAGCGGCAGGCGATCCACCAGATCGCCGACGACATGGCGCGGACCACACCGATGAATCGGCTGGTTCAGGGGGATGTCGGAAGTGGCAAGACGGCCGTGGCACTCTATGCCATGCTTTTGGCGGTGGCCAATGAGCATCAGGCAGCCCTGATGGCCCCGACGGAGGTGCTGGCCAGACAGCATTTTCAGAAACTTCAGGAGAGCCTCCATGGCAGCCGGGTTCATATCGACCTGCTGGTAGGAAGTCTCACCCCATCCCAGCGGCAGGAAGTGCTCCAGAGACTGGCTCTGGGGACTACCGACTTGGTGGTCGGCACGCAGGCTCTGGCAAGCGAACAGGTCGCCTTCGCGAAACTCGGCTTGGTGGTGATCGATGAACAGCACAAGTTCGGCGTGGAGCAGCGGGCGAGCCTCCGGGGGGGCGAGCAAGCTCCACACTATCTGGTCTTGTCGGCGACCCCCATCCCGCGAACCCTCACCATGACCGCCTTCGGCGATCTGGATGTCTCCATCCTGCGAGATAAACCGCCAGGTCGTATGCCGGTCCATTCCTACTTGGCCAAACCGGAGCAGGAGAGTTCCTGGTGGAACTTCGTCGCCAAACAAGTCGATCAAGGCAGGCAAGCGTACGTGATCGCAGCACGCGTCAGCCAAAGCGATGACGAAGGGCTGCAGGGGGCTCAACAGGTCTACCAGCAATTGCAGGAAGGAGCCCTGAAGCATCTGGCCCTAGGGCTGCTCCACGGACGGATGGAAGGATCGGAAAAACAAACCACGCTCGACCAATTCGCCGGTGGATCGATCGATGTGCTGGTGGCCACCACCGTCGTCGAAGTCGGGATCGACGTCCCCAACGCCACCGTCATGACCATCCTCGACGCCGACCGACTGGGACTCTCGCAACTCCACCAGCTGCGCGGCCGCGTTTCCCGTGGCAGTTTTCCCGGGTACGTCTGCCTGATGGTGCGCCAGTCCCTGGCCCAGCAGGAGAATCAGCGATTGGAGGCGTTCATCGCGAGCGATGATGGATTCCAACTGGCGGAGGTCGACTGGAAGCTTCGGGGACCGGGGGACCTTCTGGGAACCCGCCAACATGGGCTACCCCAATTCCGAATCGCCGATCTGATCCGAGATCAGGCCGTTGTGGAGACGACTCAGTCCGCCGCACGTGCGATTCTCCAAGCCGATCCCCTCCTGGAAGCGCCTCAGTGGGCCCGACTGAAAAAACAGGTCCTCGCCCGACACGGCCAGTCGCTCGATTTCGGCGACGTCGGATAGCACACCCGCAAGTGGGGGTTGCCCAGGTTCGATTTGGGCTTGGAAGTGGTCGGTTTCTCTTTTATATTGCTGGATTCGATGGTTGGCGGACGAAATTCATCCTCGTCCCGACCGGATGCCACGGGCTGATCGTGATCCGGATCGGTTGAATTCCCTGAATCTATCTTTCGAGCGGACGATGACCAAGCAAAAGACGCACAAGGCGACCAAGAAGCGATTTCGACTGACCGCGACCGGGAAGGCCAAGCATCGCAAGGCGGGTACTAGCCACCTGGCGGTCCGAAAGACTCCCAAGCGAATTCGCCAGCTTCGTGGCACCAAAACGGTGGAAACGAACATGGAGCGGGTGATCCAAGCAGCGCTTCGAGGCAATAGCTACTAGGACGTCCCGGGCGGTGCGTCGATCACTTCCCGGCTAAGGACTTCGTAGACGGTAGCCAACACGGTTTCGGGTTGGCAAGATGGACGGCGAGTCCATCGACAGGACTGGAGTGCCAGACCAGATCCTTGGGTTCAACAACTGCCAGCGCCCTTGGCGACAAGGGTGAATAGCCTGCCGGCCTCGGGCCGTCAGGTTGGGATGCACTCCCCCCCTCCGATCGATCCATCCTGTTGGGATGGGGTTGAAACGAGCGATGGCGGTGACCTGAAGGTTTCATGACGAGAGGAAAACCAGACCGATGCGTACCACCAAAGGTCATGCGCGACGACGTGCCAAAAACCGGTTGTTCAAAAGAGCCAAAGGATACGTCGGTGGACGTAGGCGTCTCTACCGCACCGCGAAGGAAAACTTGGTGCGGGCAGGTGTCTTCGCCTACCGTGACCGCCGTCGCCGACGCCGCGACTTCCGTCGCCTTTGGATCATTCGTCTGAGCGCTGCGGTCCGCCAGTACGACCTCCGCTACAGCGAATTCATCCATGGTCTGCAGCTAGCCAAGATCGAACTGGATCGCAAGCAGCTTTCCGAAATGGCGATTGCGGATCCTGCAGCATTCCAGCAGATCGTCGAATCGGTCAAGAAGCACTTGGTGGCGGCCTGAAAGGGGCGCCATGAGTCTTCAGGTTTTTCTTGAATCGCTGGACTCCCTGGAGCGTCAGGCTAGGGAGCAGTTTGCTGGTGTGGTCGATGCCAACGACCTGGAGCGTCTGCGCGTTGAATTCCTGGGGGCCAAAAACGGCCTCTTGAAGTCGGCGCAGAAGCAGCTGGGGGCGGTTTCGGGTGCCGAAAAGCCAGCAGCTGGCAAGCGATTCAACGAGGTGCGGGAAGCGATCGAGAGCATGTTGGAAGAAACTTCCAGCAGGCTGGGGGGCCTCACGGCCTCCAAGCCAACAGGTCCGCTTCCCGACTGCACCCTTCCCGGTTTGCCACCTCACCTGGGACACCTCCATCCCATCACCCAGACGATCGAACTGCTCAAGGAGATCATGGGGCGGCTTGGGTTCACGGTCACTGAGGGGCCAGAAGTAGAAGATGTCTGGCACAACTTCGTGGCGCTGAACATCCCCGACGACCATGTGGCTCGCGATCCTGCCGACAACTTCTACCTTCAGCCGATCGACAAGAAGAAAAGCGACGAGGCGCCTGCGCTCCTTCGCAGTCAGACCAGCACCGTTCAGATACGGGTGATGGAGACGACCAAGCCACCGATTCGCATCATCTCGCTGGGCAGGGTCTATCGACCGGACGAAGCCGATGCCACGCACTACCCGATGTTCCATCAGATGGAAGGTCTGTGGGTCGACCAGCACGTCACGATGGCCCAACTGAAAAGTGTGCTTCGGATGTTTGCCACCAGCTATCTGGGCGGCGACGTCCAGATCCGCTTCCGCCCCTCATTCTTTCCGTTCACCGAACCGAGTGTGGAAGTCGACTTCTTTTGGAACGGTCAGTGGATGGAGTTTGGCGGCGCCGGAATGGTCGACCCCAACGTGCTGACCAGCGTCGGGATCGACCCCGACCAGTACAGTGGTTTCGCTTTCGGCCTAGGAGTGGAACGGCTGTGCATGCGGCGATTCGGGATCACCGATATCCGCGAACTCTATCGAAATGACGTCCGATTTCTTCGTCAGTTCTAGGGACTGCCATGCTCGTCTCATGGGATTGGTTGTCGCAGTATGTGCTTCTGGATATGCCGCATCAGGAACTGGCCGATCGGCTGGCCTTAAGCGGACTCAATCATGAGTCGACGACATTGCATGACGGCGACCCGGTGCTGGATCTGGAAGTGACAAGCAATCGAGGGGACTGCCTGAGCCATCTGGGGGTGGCGAGGGAAGTCGCTGTGCTTTACGACCGTGAGGTCTGTATTCCGGATCCTCAACCGACGGCGACCGGTCCGGCGATCGAAAGGCAGTGGAGCCTAGAGAACCTCTGGGAGGAAGCCTGCCCGAGATACACCGCGCGAATCATTCGCGGCGTTCGCGTCGGCCCCAGCCCTTCTTGGTTGGTCAAGCGTCTTGCCGCCTGTGGGATCGGATCGATCAACAACATCGTCGACATCACCAATTATGTGATGCTCGAATGCGGCCAACCACTGCATGCATTTGACCTAGCAAAGCTCCAGGGTGGAAAGATCGTCGTCCGTCCTGGGCGGTCGGGTGAATCGATGGTAGCGATCGACCACAAGACCTACGCCCTGAGCCCTTCGATGCTGGTCATCGCCGATGCCAAACAGCCTGTGGCGATCGCTGGGGTGATGGGTGGTGAGGGGTCTGAGGTATCACTGCAGACGGTCGACCTGTTGATCGAAGCTGCGGACTTTGCGCCCAAAGTGGTTCGAACCGCATCGAGAGCCCTCCGGCTGCACTCGGCTGCGTCATTTCGATTCGAACGTCGAATCGATCGCCATCGGCTCGACTGGGCCTCGCGCCGTTGCTGCCAGTTGATACAGGAACTGGCAGGTGGAACGCTGGATGCAGGTCGGCTTGATAGCGCCTCCGATGCCGCAGCCCTGCCTGTAGTTCGGCTTCGAGAAGCACAGATCGCACGGGTCCTGGGGATCGAAATCCCGAAGCAAGAGATCGAGCGGATACTGACGGCGTTGGGATGCAAAAGCCTTGGATCCCCGGATGGCAACTGGCAATGGCAAATGCCTTCGTGGCGCTCCGATTTGACGCGCGAAATCGATTTGATCGAGGAATTGGCGCGAATCCATGGCTACGAAAAGATTCCCGAAAACGCAATCGTACCGGTCTTCCCCTCGGCCAAACGGCCTAAGGATTTGATGATCGAACGTCTCCGCCCGCTTCTGGCTGGATGCGGGTTTGATGAAGCGCTCACCCCAAGCCTGGTGTCGAAGGAACTGGATGGGATGATGAGCGCCTGGACCCAAGCCCCCAGTCGCGCCAGCCGCCAGCCGCTGCTGGAAGGTGCGCAGCAGCTGCGCCGAAGCCTAGTTCCCAGCCTGCTTCCATGCTGGATTGGACAGGCAGACCATATCGCCGGCCAAGTGCGACTCTATGAAATCGCCTCGATCTACCAAGTCGATGGCACGCGAGGCGACCTGCCCGCCGAGCAATGGACATTAGGATTGCTGGGAGATGCGGAAGATCGCATCGTCCGTGGCTTGATCGAGGAACTATTTGTCCGTGCCATGGGAAACCCAGGCCGCTGGGAAATCCAGCCATGGGATCACCCTTCCATTGAACCTGCGACCGGCCTTGTCTACCGATTCGCAGGAAAGCAGTTGGCGTGGCAGGGGCAATTGAGCCATCGACTGCGGCAGAAGATGAAGGTAGCCCGCCCACTGGTTCTGGCCGAAGTGGATCTGGATCAATTGCTGGAGAATTTCCAACCAGTGCCGACGTGGCAGCCTACCCTCCCGTTCCCTGTCGTCCAGCGGGATGTCAACTTGGTCGTCCCCGAATCCCTTCCCTGGGCCGCGTTAGAGCAAACGATCCGCGCTTCGGCGGGACCATGGCTGAAGAGAATCCACTTCCACGAAACCTACCGCGACTACGCGAAAGACGGGAACGATCGCAAACGGTGGTTCTTCTCTCTTGATTTCCAGCACCCCTCTCAAACGCTCACTGGCGATCAGGTGCGTGACGCCATGAAGGCGATGCTGGATGCGTGTGCCGGCCAGCATCAGGCGACGCTGCTGAGCGGATCTCTGTAGGGTTCAGATGGGCTGCCCAGAGGCTCTCGAAACGTTCCGACGGAAACTGCTACAATCGTTCGCAGGGCAGCGATCCGATCGATCAAGTGATGCTCGTCGATGGACATTCACTGCTTGGCCAGCATAAGGAAGTCGGGATGGTCTGGAAACTCGATGGTGACACCGCGCAGTGGAATCGCGACGGAGTGCAGCTGACTGCCCCTTTAGGCCACATTCAGCGCGGCCTGGAATGGGCCATGGATGGGCGGGAGGAATCGAAGAGTCGACTGTTTCAGATCGATCTTCGCGAGGTGCCTCCGCCACGGCTAGCCGATGCCTACATCCGCGGCGACGATCTGGTGGTTCTTTATCCGGAGCATCGCCAGCAACCCTACACCCTGCAACTCGATTTTCGCGCGCTGCACTCCCCCGGAATGCGTCTGGGCCTGGAGGTCTGGGTCAGTGTCCATACGCAACTCCTGGAGTGCTATCCCGCCGTACAAATCAGCTTTCGATCGCAATCGGTTGGCCTGCGAGGCCCCGCTCACAGCGATCCCGGAGCAACACTGACGATCCACCATGAAGCCTGGACGCCTGCCTGCAGCAGCCACATTTGGGTTCATCCCCTCGATGCTCCCGAAGCGACTTGGAGCGAAACCAGCCCCGGAGATCGCCAGAGTGTACTGCTGTTTGGAAACTTCATGGAGAAAGGGGTGATTCGTCGAGCTCGGCTTCAGTGGTGGTTGGGCCTGTCGACGCTGGACGCAGCCACCCTGGTCGCTTTGCGGCAGCAATTCGCCACCAGCCCACTCCCGTTGACGGCCTGATCGATCGAAGGATTTCACCACCCGATCCAATCCCCCTGGGGGCTCAACTACCGTCGCTACTGCGACCAGCCAGCTCACCAGGAGAAACTCGACCCGACCACTAGCCTGCTCCCCCTCCAGCCCTCAGCTGATAGCCTACCAGCCCCCGCTCCTTGCACCGTCGCTTTCGACTGCATGGCGCATCTGCCCTTCCGAGATTCCTGTCGCATGCCAACCATGTCGTTTCGCTTTGGACTGCCTACCGCTGTCCTTCTTGCTGTGATTACCTTCCTTGCTCTTTCACGCACCCCCCACCTCAAGGCACAGGAAGTCACCTGCGAGGTGCCGGGAGCGGAACGGTGGATGGAACTAGTGCATCGCCTGCAGCAGATCCATCAGCCGGGTGCTTTTTCCGATTGCACCCTTTGGGATCCCTGGTTGCCGCGTGCGACATTGGGCTACCAGGCGGCTGCAGCGGATCGCTATCAAGCCAGCCTGTTGAGGCGGCGGATCGACCCCCAGGGATATGTCTCGATGCAGCAGCATCGCGGGATGGCTCATAGCGAGGGGTGGCCATTTCCTGGTTGGCAGCAGAGCACTGGAAAGGGATGGCACTTCAGCCTCCAAGGAGATATCTGGGCCATCCAGAATTTCCGCTCGCAACCAGAAACCTCTTGGGATTCGTGGGAGATTCAAGGTGCCCAAGTGGTCGGAATCGAACCTGCGGAGGGCCTGGTGCTCAAGGCAACCACCGATCGCGTGGTGATCACCACACCCAAAATCGGCTGCGGCACCATCGTCGCCCCTTTTGCACGACTGGAGATGTCGCATCCGGAATTGCCGGTGGGATCGGAGGGACGGATCCATTGGCGCATGAAAGAGGAATCGACCTGGAACGACGCGAGGCACGTTGCTTTCCAGGTCGCTCCAACCAACGGATCCCATCGCTACTACAACATCCCGCTCTATCTGCACCCCGAGTACGGCGGCCTGCTGGAGCAATGGAGGATCGAACTGCCGGCGGTGGTCGGTTCCCAGTGGGTGATCAAGTCGGTGTGCACTGCGATCGACACCCGGCATCCGATCACCAACACCAATTACCTGATCGCCTGCTGCGACCTGCTGGACTGGACGGGACGTATCGACTTTCTCAAGCAGAATATCGATCGAATGCGAACAGCTCTTCAGTTTGCGATCGATGAATTCTCCGTAGAACGCGAAGGCCTCGTCCTGGTCCCGTGGGTGGGGCATGACGGTCGCAGCGGACTCAACGGGACGGAAGGCAAAAGAAAGATTCGTCCTGGATTGGGTGTGGGGAACAACTACTGGGACCTGCTACCCTTTGGAGGACGTGATGCGCTAGCAACGATGATGATGGCGGCGGCTCTGGAGCGGATGTCGAGGCTGGAAAACGAGATCGCAGCGCATCCGGAATGGGGAATCCCCGCACCACACGCCTCGCGCGATGCCGTAGCGTTGGAGAAGCTTGCGAACCGATGCCGTGAGATGTTTCAGCAGCGGTTTTGGTCCGAAGCGACCGGGCGACTGATCGGGTGGGAAGACCTGCAGGGGCAGCGCTACGACTACGGTTTCACCTTTCTAAATCTTGAAGCAGTGGCTCGCGGACTAACCACTCCCGATCAATCCCGATCGATCTTCGACTGGATCGATGGAAGGCGGCGCGTGGATGGGGACACGTCGCAGGGGGAAGATATCTACCACTGGAGATTCGGACCGCGAGCTACGACCAAGAGGAATGTGGAGACGTATTGTTGGGCATGGAGCGACCCAGGGTCGATTCCGTGGGGAGGCCAAGTGCAGGATGGTGGAGCGGTGCTGGGATTCAGCTACTTTGACTGGCTGGCTCGTATTCGAACCAATGGCCCGGATGACGCTTGGGCCAAAATGCAGCAGACATTGGAGTGGTTCGCGGAAGTGCAATCGGCGGGCGGATACCGCGCCTACTACAAGGATCCAACGCGTGGCACACTGCAGGGAGGTGGTACTGCAGGGGGACTGGGACTGGATGAAGAGTTTTTGGAAAGTGCGTTGGTCCCGGCGATCCTCATCGATGGATTCCTCGGCTGGGAACCTCGACTTGACGGCGCTCAGTTTCAACCGCGACTTCCCAAGAGTTGGCCGAGCCTCAAAGTGCGGAATCTCCGATTTCACGGAACATCGATCGATGTGGAAGCCAAGCAGGACGGAAGCCTTCGGATCGAGGCACCCAAGGACCATCCAGACTGGACGATCCGCACCCTGCAGGGCGAAAGCCTATGGAAATCGGGCGACCCCATCTGGGAGGTCGGTCAGGCCAATCGATAGAAGCCGACAGCGTTCTTCCACCAAAGCTTTTGGCGGTTTTCTGCAGAACGATCTGCGATGATTTGTGTCAGCATCGTGTACCACTGCTGAAAGGTGCCACCCAAAAGACAAACAGGCCAGTCACCACCAAAGACAACTCGGTCTGGCCCGAATGCGTCCAAACAGTGATTGATGGCTGGGGCTAGGTACTCCGCGCCGGCGCCTTGCGGCAACGTCGCGATCACTCCAGAGATCTTGCAGTGGACATTGGGCAACGCTGCCAGATCCTCGATGCTCTTTCGCCATGCATCGACCGTATGCTTGGGGGTGGCCGGTGGGTTCTTCTGCCACGCGGTCAGATCGGGGTTGCCGCAATGGTCTAGCATGAACCGGGTATCAGGGCACTGAGCGGCGACATGACGAGCGTCTGGCAATTCCTGGGGTCGCATGCAGAAATCGAAACTCCAGTCGATCTCCCCTAGCCGCTTCATGTCAGCCAGAAAAGCCTCCTTGCGACAAGTGCCCGGAGGTGTGGCATCGGAGTGCAAGACCCGTCGCACGCCCCGGATCTCCTTATTGGGCCGGTGGCGAGCCAAGTAGTCGGCGAACGAGGGAGTTCCCGGGCGCCCACCGATCACCGCAGCCCGAGTTGGGTTCCGGGCCTTGGAGGCTTCGACTACATAGGCGACTTCTCGATCCAACTGATCGTCTGCAACATCCACTTCCATGTAGATCGCTTCGATCGGAAGCCCCTTGGTCGCCTCGCGATACTCCTCCAGATCGAAACGCTGCCGCAGCGTATCGGGCGCTCCCTCCAGCCATGGCAGTCGAATCCGCTGGAGGTCCCACAAATGCTGATGCGTATCGATGATTCGCTCAGGCGTCTCCACCGCTGCGGCGAGTCCGCGAGGCGACAATGCGGCCAAAGTGGAGAAGGCAAGAAAGCTTCGACGCTCCATGGAACAGAACTCCTCGTAGAGATTTTGGGTGCAAGAGCGAACTTCAACGTCGCCAACGCGAAAGACTGCCTGACAGATATCGCTCGGAAAGCCTTAAGACCACTCCCCCTGCCGCTGGAAGGCTTCCTTCGCCAGCCGCTGAAACTCCTTGCCTGCCTCACGCAATCGTTCCACCACCGTCTCGGGAGGCAAGCCCTGCGTGAAGCGACCGGCGGGAATGACTGTCTGGCACTCAAATTGGTCCATCAATCGCGATGCATTCAGCAACGGCTCTTCATCCTCTTTCGGAATCGCCAGAAATCCATGTTTGTCGGCATGGATCAGCTGTCCAGGCTGGATCGTCTGTCCAAAGACTTCCACAGGAATGTTCCAGCGGACTGGAGTGACGTGGGCATGGCCCACACAAAGCCGTCTAGCGATCGCCTTGAATCCTGCGTTGGTCATTTCATCCAGGTCGCGGATCGCGCCGTCGGTGATCGTACCGACGCAACCCAGCGTCCGGTGAGCGTTGCTGTTGACTTCCCCCCAGAACGAACCGATCACCTGAGGCTTGTCCAAATCCTGGACGACCACAATCTTTGGCCCTGGGATCGAGGCAACGTACGAACGGTAGTCATTCCAAGCATTGGTGGAAAGCTGATGCCGCTTCTGCGACGGCTCGACCAGCAACGTCACCGCGTAGCCTACCATCGGCCCCATCTGAGGCATGAAGTCGCGAGTCTCTTCGATATTGATCCCCTCGCGCGTGACATCCTGCCGGGTGATCTGCTCCCACCCGTTGTAGATCGTCGGGGTATTCCATCGCTTCAACTGAAGCAGTACGTCGTGTGCAAGCGGCATGGGGATTCCATCGTGGCGTGGCGGGAGGAAAAGAACTTCAGCGAACCACCGATCGCAGTCCGGCTCTTTATTGTCGCAGATCGATGAGACTTCGTGGGGATCGAAGTGGTCGGCCAGCGGGGATGAACTTCGCATCCCCAGGTGGCCCGCCACCGATCTATCCTATACTTTATTCGTCGTGCCATCGGCACGGAGGAGCCAAAGGGAAACGATGGAGAACCGAGACATGAAAGCGCATCGGACGCAAGTTCAGTGGCATCGCCAATGGAAAAGACGAGGAACGCTCCTGGCGGCGCTTTTGGCGGCGATGGCGAGTGCCTGGGTGATCCGCGACGCGGGTCTATCGACACGACTGCTTGCCCTGCAGCCACCTCCAGGTGCCAAGCCTTCTGGCTTTCCCCAGAGCGCGTTGCCGGAAACGGATCTAGCGACTCCCCCCGAAACCACAACTCCGATCAACAGCCCCCTCTCATCGCCCCCCCAATCCACCGACTCCCGTTTGGTCGCCCCCCCAGGGCTCGATCTGACTCCCCAACCGACCAACCCCGACGATCCTACGCTGGCAACCATTCGTGATTTGCTTTTGGAACGTAGTCAACAAGCGGCAGGGGGCCAACCCAAAGCGTGGAAGGGAACGATTTCGCCGGTCGGGCAAGCCACTCCTGTCGAGGGAACACCCACTGCTAAGCACTGGCTGGCCATCGAATCGATCCTGAAGGGGGCCCGGCTACTGGAGGCAGAGGCGATCGCAAGCGGGCAGATGGAGATTCCCGGCAGCTTGGGACATGAACAGGCCACCGCTGCGCGGGAACTACGCCAACAGGCTCGCAGGCTAATCCTCCTGACCCCGTGACTTGCATCTGGATGGCGGGGGGAAGTCCCACGGATTTCGACCTGAAGGACGCCAGCCCAACAGAACAACATTCTAACGGTCTTTAGAATATCAGATTCCCCCTCGCTGCTGGATCGCAAAGGGGCTCGAATCGGGAGATCCTACGGTCGACTTTAGGCCGGCGGAAGGAGCCCATCGGCAGCCGCCGGGGAAGGGCGGGCCTGGACTAGCCGATGGTGGTCGGTGGCCGTTCCAGCAATTTGGTGGCGATCTGTCCTGGCTGGCCATCCAATAGCGTGCCGACCCCTCCTGGCCTTGGAAAGACCAGCTTTTCGGGATTCAGGCCAAACAGATGCATCAGCGTGGCGTGGTAATCGTAATGATGCACCACGTCCTCGATCGCCTGGTAACCAAACTCGTCGGTCGCTCCATGAACATACCCTTTTCGGAATCCGCCACCTGCGATCCACGAGCTGAAGCCGTAGGTGTTGTGGTCCCGCCCGACGTTCTTTTCGTTTTGGATGACTGGCAATCTTCCCATCTCGCCACCCCAGTGAACGATCGTCTCATCCAGCATCCCACGGTCTTTTAGATCCTTGACGAGGGCGGCGGCAGGCTGATCGACTTTGCGGCATGCCGCCGGAAGTCCTTCGGTGATGTTTCCATGATGATCCCACTGCTGTGTCGAGGTGTACAGCTGCACAAAGCGTACCCCTCGCTCGATCAATCTCCTTGCGATCAGGCAGCGGATGCCAAACTCGCGTGTCGGCTCCTGATCAAGTCCGTACATGCGGTGGGTTGCGGCCGTCTCGCGATTTATGTCGAGCGCCTCTTTGGCAGCCGACTGCATCGCTTCGGCCAGCGCCAGCGTTCCCATCCGTGCCGATAAGTCGCTCTCCCCCGGACGTTCCTGAAGGTGGCGAGCGTTGATCTTCTGCAATTGCTCCAGGTAGGCTCGCTGAGGCGCTCCTGCCAGATGAGGTGGAGGGTCGAGATTCAGGATGCGAGGTTCCTTGGGGCGGATGACGGTCCCTTGGAACTGACTGGGCAGCCACCCATTCGACCAGCAGTCGGTGCCAAGCACCGGTAGTCCACCGGGATCGGTGAGCACCACGAAGGCGGGAAGCTGCTGACTTTCGCTTCCCAGCCCGAAGGTCAGCCAGGATCCTAAAACGGGGCGACCGGCGGTGATCCGTCCGTGGTGCATGGCGTAGATCGATTGTCCGTGGTTGTTGACCGCCGTGCGCATCGATCGAATCAAGGTGATTTCATCGGCGATTGAGCCGATGTGGGGAATCAGCTCGCTCAACTCCATGCCGCTTTGACCGCACCTTCGCCATTTCCACGGTCCGGCCCAGATCTTCGCACTCGACTCGGCCGCATTGTCGTACTTCAGGTCCCCTGTGTAGTTCTGACCATGCCGTCTCTCCACTTCTGGCTTGCGATCAAAAAGGTCGATGTGGCTGGGGCCTCCCTGCATGAACATCGAAATCATCGCCTTGGCCTGCGGCGCGTGATGTGGTTTTTTCGGAAGCAGATCCCATTGCGGCGGTTCTAAATTCGGCTTGGGAGGAAGTGCCGACGCACTGCGATCGAATGCGCTGGCCAGCATCAGAAAGCCACCGGCGATCGATTGCTGCGCGAGGAAATGCCGCCGCGAAGAGCGAATGGGGTTATCGGCTTCCATGGGATATCAGTCGATGTAGAGGAAAGGGTTGGACGAGAAGATCGCTTGGCAGTAGAGAGCCAGGGGCTGGAGGGCCGGATCGATCGCCTCAGGAGGGGGCGAGCTGGCTGGCTCCCCAGCGGGCTCGGGCTTCCAAGTCATCAGCCACTGCGTTGCATCGGCCAGCAGATCTTCGGGGGGCTGTCGGCCCAGCGCGAGTCGCCAGGCATGGCGGACCTGTTCCGCAGGATCCTCGCCTGCATCGCGCCGCACCCGCTTGGCAAACGCCTCCGACAACCGGATCACTTCTGCATGATTCATCAGCAACAGCGACTGAGGCGCGACGGTCGACACCGATCGCCGTTCGCAATTGGGAACCGTGGATGCCGGGTCGAATGGTTCCAGCATCCCAAGCGGCATGGAACGCCGAACCTCGATGTAGATACTTCGACGATAGAGTTCGGGAGCCTCCTCCCGCTTGGCGACCAGAATACCGTTGCCGTCGCGAGTCGCCTTGCCGACGATGAACTGCCCAACTTCGTCGGGATTCACGGCTGCCGCTGGGCCTCCGCGATCGACTTGCAACATGCCGCTCGCCGCCAGCATCGAATCGCGGATCGATTCGGTCTCCAGGCGTCGAAGCCTCTGATGGCTCAGCCAAATATTTTCCGGATCGACCTGGGTGGCCGCGTTCGTCCGGACAGAGGATTGACCATAGGTGCGGGACAGCAGCAACTCGCGCAGCATCTGTTTGCGACTCCATCCGCGCCGCACCAATTCCTGAGCCATCCAGTCGAGCAATTCGGGGTGACTGGGGGCTTCCCCCAGACGCCCAAAGTCACCGGGTGTCGCCACGATGCCTCGACCGAACAGCGGTGCCCAAAGCCGATTGGCTTGGACGCGAGTCACCAACGGATGGGTGCCAGACGTCCAGGTGCGGATGAGCGCCAGTCGGCGGCCGCTCGTGGGAAGCTGAGCGTCGTCCTGGGCGATACGATCACTTTCCCCCAGCACGCTCAGCCCCCCTGGGGCAATCACTTCTCTGGGCTGCTGAAAATCACCGCGAAAGAACTTATGCGTTGGTGGCAGATGCCCCGGCACCTCCGAAAAACAAGCGACGAAGTTTTCAGGAGGTCGCTTGCCACGCAGTTCGTTCTGCAACTGCTCATAACGCTTATTGAATTCCTGCAACCGCTGCCCTTCGTAGAGATAGACACTGCCGCGATCGACGTTCAGGCTAGGAAAATCCTGCATCAGTTTCTTCTGTTCGTCGGTCCGCTTGTCGGCAGGGGTGTTGCGAGCCACCTTGGCGGGCTCACGTGTCTCTTCAGGAAGCTTCGCCAATTCTTTTTCAAAAACCTCCTGGACAATGCCGTCCAGTTCAGTCACTCGCTTCCCCTCCAGCTCCGACAGCTCCTGATCGATCTTTGCCGCCTGCTCCCTCTGCGATGCATTCCAAAGGCTCACCAGTCGCTGCGAGCGGTCTCGCCACTGCTTCCAATCCAACCCCGGCTCGAATACAGCTCGCAGTCGATAGTAGTCTTCCTGCGAGATCGGATCGTAACGGTGATGGTGGCACTGGGCGCAGCCAACCGTCAGCCCCAGGACAGCGCTGGAGACGACTTTGATGGTTTCCGCAATCACATCATTCTTCGCTACGTCGGCGTCGACTCCCTCCTGCCCTGTTCCATCTGGAACCATCCGCAAGAAACCGGTCGCAGCCAATCGCTTGGCCTGATCGGGTGTCAGGTTCTCCCAAGGGGTGGATACCAGTTCATCCCCAGCGAGCTGCTCCTGCAGGAATTGGTCGATTGGCAGATCGGCATTGTGGGCATCGATCACGTAATCGCGATAGTGAAACGCCCACGGTCTTTGGGCATCGGCTTCTGTGTATCCATCGCTGTCGGCATATCCTGCGACGTCCAGCCAGTGCCGTCCCCATCGCTCCCCAAAACGTGGGTTCGCAAGGAGTCGGTCGACGACTCGCTGCTCTGCGTCCGGGCCTGAGTCGTCCCAGAATGCTTCGATCTCTTCCCAAGTCGGCGGGATTCCCAGCAGGTCGAAGGTGATTCGACGAAGCCAATCAGCCCGCGATGCCGCTTCGGAAAAGCTGAGCTGATGGTGGCGATGTTTCATCGCCACCCAGGCGTCGGCAGGGGAGTCGATCCAGATCCCGGGATCGACCGCAGGCAGGGGAGGAACCATCAGCGGTTGCAGCGACCAGAAACTCCGCTCCTCCTCTGTCCATTGCGGACCTTCAGGCAGTGCATCAGGTTCCGGGCGTGAGGTCCGGGCTCCCTCCGCGATCCAGCGTCTCAACAACGCCTTCTCGGAATCGTTCAGGCCCTTTCCCGAAGGAGGCATCTGCCCTGTTTCGATTTGTTTCCAGATCAGGCTCTGGTCCAGCTGACCGGGGATCAGTGCAGCCCCCGAATCGCCTCCCAGTTGCATGGTGCGGACCAAACGAAGATCTAGTCCTCCTTGTTTCTCCGCCTCTTCGCCGTGGCAGTGGAAGCAGTGCGCCTTGAGGATCGGCCGAATCGTTGCTTCGTAGGTGACCGGCGAATCGCCCCGCACGGAAGATGGAAGAAGCCACCACAACAGAAGGATCAGGCCACGAATACCACATCGACCGCAGCAACCAACTATCCCGATGGCGACAGAAGAGGGCTGAACCGACAGGGCAGCATGCATGGCGGGACTCCGTTGCGGAGCATGGCGGAGATCGGGAAAGGTGGGATCTGCTTAGTATACCCGCGCCAAACGCCGGGGACCAAGATGCATTTTGGCAACCCTTGGCAGGATGGCCGGAATTCCATGGCGAGTTGCATGGCAGGTGTCAGCCGTTGCGCCGTTCCTCCAAGCTCTGCCATCGCTCATACCCCTGCTCGATCTCCTTCTGCAGCGCCTGGACTCTGGCCGCCGCCTCTGCGATTTGCGCGGCCGGTTTCTGGTAGAAGGTAGCATCTCCCATCGCCAACTGGAGGCTGTTGAGTTCTGCCTCCCAGGCCTCGATCTTCCCTGGCAAGGAATCCAGATCCCGCTGCTCCTTGAAGCTCAACTTGGCCTGCTTGCCACCGGATGGACCATCGGATGGTGCCGTCGATTTGGAGGCGGACTTAGGTGTTGCCGAGGCATTCGACTCCGCCTGGGACTGGGCGATCTCTCGTTCTCGCAGTCGGTAGCGCGCGTAGTCGTCGTAGCCTCCTGCAAACTCGCGCAGCACTCCCTGTCGATCGAAAGCCAGCACCGAAGTGGTGGTCCGCTGCAAGAACTCTCGGTCGTGGCTGACCACCAGCAGCGTCCCCTGATAATCGACCAGCAACGCCTCCAGCAGTTCCAGCGTCTCCTCATCCAGGTCATTGGTCGGCTCATCCAGCACCAGCAGATTGGAAGGGTGCTTGAGAAGCCTCGCCAGCAGAAGTCGATGCCTTTCGCCACCACTCAGCGTTTTGGCAAGTTGCCTAGCCCGTTCGGGAGTGAAGAGAAAATCCTGCAGGTACGAGTAGATATGCTTGGGCTTGCCGGAGACGATCACTTGGTCGTTGCCATCAGCGACGTTGTCGGCAATGGTCTTCTCGTCATCAATCTGTTCGCGCAGCTGATCGAAATAGAGTGTCTGTAGATGGGTCCCGCGGCGGATCGTTCCGGAGTGAGGCTGGAGATTACCCATCAGCAGTTTGATGAACGTCGATTTTCCAGCCCCGTTGCCTCCGACGATTCCGATCTTATCGCCACGCATGATCCAGGTGGAAAAGTCCCGCAGAATCGGCTTGTCCGGGTAGCCGAAGGAAACATTCTCTAGCTCCATCACCAACTGGCCCGACTGCCGCAGCGTCGACACCTCAGCTCGCATCGCCCCGACTTGCGACAGCCGCTGCGATCGTTCGCGCCGCATCGACTCGAGAGCCCGCACGCGACCTTCGTTGCGTGTCCTGCGAGCCTTGATGCCGGTGCGGATCCATACCTCCTCCGCTGCCAGTTTTTTATCGAACAGCGCATCCTGTTTTTCCTGCGCCGCCAGAAGGTTCTCCTTGCGTTGCAGGAAGGTGGTGTAATCGCAAGCCCAATCATAGAGCCGCCCTCGATCGACCTCGGTGATCCGGGTAGCGATCGCCCTCAAGAAGGCACGGTCGTGCGTCACAAAGACCAGGCTTCCCTCATACCCCTTGAGGAACTGCTCCAGCCACTCGATCGAATCCAGGTCCAGGTGGTTGGTCGGTTCGTCCAACAGCAATAGGTCGGGCTTGCCCATCAACGCTTCAGCCAAAAGCACGCGACGCTGCCAGCCTGCAGAAAGGCTGGCGACTTCCTGACCTGGATCCAGCTTCATCTGCTGGACGACTCGCTGCACCGCAGCATCTTCGCGCCATGCATGCCCCTCTTCCTCCTGGCCCTTCGGCCGGCTTTGCCACGATCGCCTCAGGTAGGCTTCGATCGTGCCGACGACACCTTGCGGGACCTCCTGAATCAAGCGAGCGATCTTCATTCCAGGAGCCATTCGAATCTGCCCAGACTCCGGCTGGATCTCCCCCGAAATCAACTTCAGGAAAGTCGACTTTCCCATGCCGTTGCGCCCCAGGAGTCCAACCTTCTCTCCCGAGTCGATCGCCCAATCCACTTCCTTCAGCAGCGGATCGGATCGCCAGGAGAATTGAACTTGCGAGAAGGTGATCAAGCGCATGAAATGACCTGCAAGCCATGGGCGGTGATAGATTCGATCGGCCGCATGACGTTTGGTGAGCCGGGAAGAATCGCTACAATGCAGCGACGTTCGTCCGTGGCCGGATGCAAAACAGACCAGTCGACTGCGACGGGAAGGGATTCTAGCAATGAATGAGCCAAGCTCCAATGAGTCGCCTTCCTGGAAGGCGCTGACGCCCCGGCAACGAAGAGTGCTCGGCACCCTCATGGAGAAGGCCAAGACGACGCCCGACACCTACCCGATGACGATGCTGGCACTTCTTGCAGGTTGCAACCAGAAGAACAATCGATCGCCGGTCAGCCACTACACGCAGGACCAGATCGAAGAGACGGTGGAGCAGCTGCAGCAGATGGGAGCTGTTTCGACGATCCACGGTCATGGGCGGGTCGCCAAGATCCGGCACAATGGCCACCAGTGGCTGGGGGTGCAGCGGGTCGATGCGGCGATCATGACCGAACTGCTGCTTCGAGGCGAACAGTCGTTAGGAGATTTGCGATCGCGAGCCAGTCGACTGGAGCCGATTCCGGACCTGAAAGAACTTCAGGACCACGTCGCCGCGCTGCACCAGCGCGGTCTGGTGGTTTATCTGACACCTCCTGGGCGCGGTCAGATCGTCTCCCATCAGCTTTATCTCGATGAAGAACTGGCTGCGCTACGGCGGTCGGTCGCCGAAGGCCAGTCGCTGTCCGGTGATGGCGACCAGAGCGGCCCGAGCTCCACGCCCGCGACAGACAACGCTGCTCAGAGTTCGAAGGAGCCGAAGCTGCAGGAGCTGATCCAGAAGCTGCACGAAGCAGTCGCCGGTCTGGACGCTCGGATCCAACGCATCGAAGAAGCGCTGGAACTGCCTCCGATCGACGATAAGTGAGCCCCCTTCCTTGGCGTCAGCAGGTCATGCAAGGCTTGGCTGAGGCAGCGATTCAGACGGGTTCGCTTCCCCCTCCTCTTCATCGCGATGTTCCTGCTGGCGCTGCTTGTCGACATCGAACCCAAACCAGCCCGATAGGACGACATAGAACCAGTAGAGATTCGGCATCTGATAGAGCACCAGGAGGGTGGTCATCATCAAACCGAACGCCAGACTGGTAGCCATCGGGATGAGCGCCTGAGCCTGCAGTGACTTTTCCAGCAGCATCGGCAGCAGGCCGGCGATGGTGGTGATGCTGGTGAGGAACACCGGACGCAGGCGCCGGACCCCCGCCTCACGCAGCACTTCCTTGATCGGCAGATTTTCCTTCATCTTTTGATTGATGAAGTCCAGCAACACGATCGAATCGTTGACGACGACCCCCGTCAGCGAGACCAAGCCGAACATGCTGAAAAGGGTCAGCGGCAGCCCCATCAGCGCATGTCCAAAGACGGCTCCGATGATCCCGAATGGGATGATCACCAGAATCAGGAAGGGCTGGAAGTACGAATGGAATTCCAGCACCAGCAGGACGTACATGACCAACAAGGCTACGGCAAAACCAATTCCCAGGCTGGTGATCGATTCCTGGGTGTTCTGCGCCTGACCTTCCCATCGGAACTGCACTCCGCGGAACTCCCCTTCCACCTTGGGCATGAATTCTTTCTGCAGGCGCGCGATGATCTGCTGGGAGTTGGCGACATTCTCATCCAGGTTGGCGGTGACCGTGATCGCTCGGTACTGATCCAGGCGATTGATTTCGGAGTAGCCTCGAGTCACCTGAATGTCGGCCAGCTCGGAGATCGGCCGCTCGCCGCCATCGCTGCCGCGGATCCGGATATCTTCGAAATTGGCCAGCGACCGCCGCTCATCCTTCGGGTAGCGGACCATCAATTTCACTTCATTGCGACCGCGCTGCAGGCGCATCACTTCCGCGCCATAGTAGGCGGCTCGAATCGTCTCCGAAAGCTCTTCATCGGTGATCCCTAGCGAAGAGGCGTTCTCCTTGATTCGGATCTGGAATTCGACCTTTCCGGGGCTGGAATCATCGCGGATATCGAAGACCCCTGCGTATGTCGCCAGCTCCTGCTTGCATCGCTCCACCACCGACTCCAGTTGCGCCTGCTGCTCGCTGGGGGCGAGCACTTTGAACTCCAAGGGGGCTCCACCAGGCCCCATGTTGGCCGAGTCGAATAGGACGCGTTCGGCACCAGGGAATTCCCCGGCGGCCTGGCGCCACATCGCAATGATCTCTTCGCTGGTCACCGACCGCTCGGCCGCATCCACCAGTTCCACCTGCACTTGGCCCACATGGCTGCCATTGGTGTTTTGAGTGGAACCCATGGCACCCGCACCGGTCGACTGTCCCACCTGCCGAAACGTCAGCTTCACCGGCCCCCGAGGATTGAGCGGATCGGGCGACGTTTTGTCCTCTTTTCCTTTGCTGGCCAGATCCTTCTGGTAGATCGACTCACCGACATCGCGGATCGCCTGCTCGACGCGGCGGGTCGCTTCATCGGCGATCTCGGGCGGCGTGCCATCGGGATAGCTGACCTGGCAAAGAATCGTCTTGCCATCCAGCTTGGGGAACGCATTGAAGGGAACGGTGCCCGAACGGACTAGGCTGATGGCCAGAACAAACAACGTGACCGCTGCAGAGATAGGAATCAGGGGAAATCGCAGAGTCAGGTCGAGGCTGGGCTTGTAAAGCGATTCCGCGACCCAGTCAAGAAGGCCGGTGCAGTACTTCCGGAGCACATCGAAGAGCCACACGATGGGACGGAACGGCTTGCCCAAGGCATAGAGCAACAGTTCAACCAAATTTTCCGGCTTGCTTTTGGGGGCGTGGGACAGGTGCCCTGGGAGCGCGAAAGTCGCCTCGACAAGCGAAATCAACAGCATCGCGATGATCGCTACCGGCATGACAGCGATGAACTTGCCCATCACCCCGCTGACGTAGAACAGCGGCATGAAGGCGACGACGGTGGTGGCGACGCTGGAGAAGACCGAAGGGAGCACCTCAGAGGCACCGTCGATCGCCGCTTGGCGGAACGACTTACCCATCAGTCGATGCGTGTAGATATTCTCGCCGATCACGATCGCGTCATCGACAACGATGCCGACGGCCATCAGGAAGGCGAACATGCTGAGCATGTTCAGTGTCTGGCCAGTCATCAGCAGAACCACACCAGCGCCCATGACGCTGATTGGAATCCCCATCGACACCCAGAAGGCCAGCCGCAGATCGAGGAATAGTGCCAGCATCACAAAGACGATGATGGCCCCTTGGGTCCCGTTTTCCGCGAGCATGCTCATGCGGTCGCGCACATCGATGCTCTCGTCACCCCAGACTCGCAAAGTGTACCCCGCTGGAATCGGATGCTGGGCGGCGAATTGCCGCACCGAATCGGAAATCTTGATGATGTCCTCATCGGCGGTTCGGTCGATGCTGATCACCATGGCTGGCTGACCGTTCACCTCGTTGATCGCGGTGACGTCGTCGAATTCATCTTTGACTTCCGCAAGATCCGAAACCGTCAGAACGACTCCGTTGTCCTGCGAAATGACGGGCAGTCGTTCGATTTCCTCCCGCGTTTCCCGTTTGTTCTTGCCTCGCAGCAGGATTTCCTGCCCCTCGGTGCGCAACTGCCCACCGGGGGTTTCGATGCTTTGTCGGCGGAGAATCTGCGAGATCTGATTGAGGGAAAGACCGTACTTTCGAAGCGTTTCTTCAGCGACTTCCACATCGATCTGAAAGGGCTTGGCCCCCAGCATTTGCGCCTGCGAAACTTCCTTGAGATCGAGAACACGGTCCCGGACCTCTTCAGCCACCTGCCGCAATCGGTATTCAGCTTCCGGCGATGAGTCGTCGGGGCCGATCACCGCCAGCCGAATCGCCGGGGTGCGGAACGTGATCTGCTCGACCGTCGCCTTCTCAGCGCGGCGAGGGAAGAATGGACTTTTGCGATCGACGGCCGAGCGAACTTCGCTGAGCACTTTTTGCGGGTCGCGCACACTACTGGTCAGTTCGATGAGGGTGTAGCCACCACCTTCCCTGGCGATGCTGACCAGTTTCTTGATGCCGGCAAGCGAACGAACTTCCTCTTCGATTTGCTGGCAGATCCCTTTCTCCACTTCCTCCGGGCTTGCACCTGGGTAGGGAACGGAGACAAGGATCACTTCCAATTGAAACTCAGGAAAGATCTCGCGGCGCATTAGCAGGAAAGCACCGATACCTGCCAGCAACGTCCCCAGGACCATCACATTGACACCGGGACCATTTTTGATGGCCCACTTCAGCAAGTCTCGCATCACTGATCTCCTTGCGTCGTGCGGGAGGCTTGGGGGTTGCCTGGTACTTCAGATCCTTCACGCCCATTCGACTCTCCGGCCGATGAGGCTGGGTCTTTTTGCCATCGGACCCAATCGGTTCCATCGCCCCGTACAGTTGCCAGCGGCGAAGTGACGATCAGCTCGCCCCCTCGCAATCCTTCCTGCGATTCGACGATCCAGAAATCGGAATGACCGATCCCTGATGGGTTGGGGATCTGGATAGTTCGCACCGCTTCGATGTGCTCCACCGATGCAAGGTTGCCCACTTCCCAGCGGTCCATCGGGTCGCGCGTCTCAGCGGAGGGGGGAAGTTCGGCTGGGCTAGCGGATGGATCGACGAGCGCTTTCCAGCCATCGCTGCGCTGCGCCTTCCATAGCTGATTGCCAGGGCGCAATCCAAGCTTCGGGATCAGCACAAAGTTCCGCTGGGGGACTAGGTGCAGGATGACATCGACGAACATGCCGCGAACCAGAGCCGGAGGAGTCGCAGTGCTTTCGGTCGGCTCGGCCTCCCCTCGACGAAAATCCCCTGGGCGATCGACCGTGATGCGAACCGGGACCGTGCGAGTCTGAGGGTCGATACCTACCCCTTCGTACCGGCTGAGCCGCCCCTGCCACTGGAAGGTGTCGTTTTCGCGCCCCGCGACGCGGTAGATAATCGAAACGGGCGTCGGAGGAAGCAGGTATCGTTCGTTCGGATCCTTGTCGGCCTGCTCCTTCTCCGATTTTTGATCGAGCACCAGCATGAGCTGGTCCATGCGCATGTTGCATTTGACTTCCGCCTTGGAAGTGTCTTCGATTTCACAAAGCGTCGCTCCTTTCTGGATGTAGGAGTCATTTTCCGCCATCTCGCGAACAATCAACCCTGCCACCGGGGCGCGGATCTCTGTCCTCTCCAGATTCAGCTGCGCTTGCTCCAGCTGAGTCGCGACCAGTTGCTGCGCCAGATCCAGGCGCTGACGACGACTGTCCAATAGAGCCAATTGATTGGTGAAGGACTGAACCTGGTTGGCGCTGGCGATGCGGACTCGACGAGCCTGATCCAATTCCGTCTCGGAGGCGAAGCCGGCTGGGAGTTTTTCGAGTCGAGCGATTTCACGTTCCTGAATGGCCAATTCCTCCATGGCCAGCTGCTGCGACTTCTGGACGTTCGCCTTTTCTTGCTCCCATTCCCGCAACGTCGCGTACTCCTGATCCCGCAGCTTGGTCAATCGCTCCAGGTCCAATTGGAAATCGCGAGAGTCCAACTGATAGAGCAGCTCTCCCTGTTCGACATAGCGCCCTGCGCGACAGTTCTCCGCCTTCTTGGCGATCCGCCCTGCAACCTCGGCGGCCACCGTGATCTGTCGGAATGGGACCACTAGGCCATTGAGATCCAGGTCCAGCGAACGCTGCTGATCAAAAGGAAGAGACGACGCGATTTGGACGATCGGGAATGTGAGCATCCTGGAGGCAGCATCGCTGGCGGTGGAGACCGTCTGCTTTGGCTCCGCCTTCCCCAAGGCGATGTACGTTGCCACCCCTCCGCCGAGAAGCAACAGTGGGAACAGAACCCCCAAAACGATCCGCTCAAACCAAAGTTTCATGTTCGAAAAATCCTGGCGCCTTTCGGCGGAGTCCGGTTTGCCCAAGCTCCAGCGAGTTCCATTCGGTATCAAAAAGGAGAAGATCCAAGGACCCTGTCGTTCGCAACACCCAAGGTCTCCCCGTGCAGTTCGCTTCCAGCAGCAAAAACTCGATGGCTCCAAATCAGCTTTGGTCAATCGATTCGATTTCCAAAAGTCATCGAACTTCCCTAGCCCATCGGGGATGAGAGACCGAGTGGGTCACTGGAGAGGCCAGCACTCGCTCATCATGACTGCTTGGCTCTATTTTCCACAAGTACAAACCCCTCAGCTTCTGGATCGCCCCACCGATCGCTCAAAGATGGCCAAAAATCGAATCCAAAAGACCGAACGCGAATGTCACATTGAGCGGTCTGGGGTAAATTTTCCGAGAAGACAGCTCTTTTGGCGGACTCCCCTCCTTTTTGGAATCGGTGGAATTGGTAACAATCGGAACATCTAATACAGATGGAACCTCTTGGCTTGCCAAAGCGGAAAATTTTCCTCGATTGCTATCTCTGCGATGTTTGACTGGGGAGTTTTTCTGGTTTAGGATAAGCGGATGTTCTGGGGTGACCTGGGGATTTTTGCTATCTAAGTGGTCCGGGTACTTTAGGTTGCCTTGTGAGAATTGGTTGTCATTGTCCCTCGGTTTCTTGTTTCAGGAGAGTCTCGATGAAGTTGCGTCGGTTGTTTCTCTTCGGCCTGACCGCCATGATGTATGGCGTCGGCAACGTATCCGCTGACTGCGGTGGATGCGGCGGTTGCAGTGGATGCGGCGACGGTGCCGTCGTTTCCAGTGGCGTTGGTGGCGGAGCGGGCGCGGGAGCGGAAGGCGCAATCGTCGGCGACGGCTCGGGCAATTGCGGCTCGGGCATCAGCTACGTTGAGCGGACCGTGATGGTGCCTCAGCAGTTCACCGAAATGCGGACTGTGACCAAGACCCTGACCCGGGTCGAACAGCGAACTCGGACCTACACGGTGACTCGCCGTGTTCCACGGACCGAAGAGCGAACCCAGGACTACACGGTCCAGGTTCCTAAGACGGAAACCCGTACGGAAACGTACAACGTGACCGTTCCTGTGACCACCATGGAAGACCAGACCTACACGGTCCGCGTCCCCTCGACCGTCCAGGAAACCCAAGAGTACCAGGTGACCGTTCCCGTCTACAACGACGTGGATGAGTCCTACACGGTGCAGGTGCCGGTGACCACCATGGTCGACGAGCAGTACACCGTTCAGGTTCCTGTCTACACCGACGAAGTCCAGGAATACACCGTTCAGGTTCCTGTGACCACTCAGGTTCCTCAGGAATACACGGTTCAGGTTCCCGTGACGACCGACGAAGTCCAGGAATACACCGTTCAGGTTCCGGTTTACACCGATGAAGTTCAGGAATACACCGTTCAGGTTCCGGTGACCACCATGGTCGACCAGACCTACACCGTGAAGGTTCCTGTCTACACCGATGAAGTCCAGGAATACACCGTCAATGTTCCTTACACCGAACAGCGCACAGGCACCCGTACGGTTTGCCGTCGCGTTCCTGTGACGACCACGCGCACGGTGACCCGTGACCGCGGTTCGTACCAGACGGTGATGGAAGAAGTGGCTGTTGGCAACGGTTGCAGCAACGGCGTTGCAGCTTCGGCTGGCAATGGTTGCGGCGGTTGCGGCGGTGCTTCCAGCGGCTGTGGCGGATGCGACAGCGGTTGCGGTGGTGCCAGCGCCGGTTGCGGCGGATGCGGTGAAGTTGCCGCTCCTGCAACTCGCACTGTCTGCCGGCGCGTCTGGGTTCCCAACGTGGTCACGGAAGAAGTTCCATGCACCACCTACCAGAACCAGTCTTCGGAAGAAACCTTCACCTACAACGTGACGCTGTCTCGCCCAGAGACTCGCACCCGTACGGTCAAGAAGGTTTCCTACAACGACGAAACCCGCACCCGTCAGGTTGCGAAGACCGAGATGAAGACCGAGACTCGCACGCGCACCGTCAAGAAGTGCAGCATGAACACCGAGACTCGTACTCGTACGGTCAAGAAGGTTTCGTACAACACCGAAACCCGCACCCGCATGGTCAGCAAGACCGAGATGAAGACCGAGCCACGTACTCGCACGGTCAAGAAGGTTTCGTACAACACCGAAACCCGCACTCGTCAGGTTCCCAAGACCAGCTACAACACCGAAACCCGCACCCGCAAGGTTCGCAAGGTTTCGTACAACCAGGAAACTCGCACCCGCCAGGTCTCTAAGACCGTGTGGAACGATGAGACTCGGACCCGTCAGGTTGCCAAGACGACCTACAACACCGAAGCTCGCACCCGCGAAGTTCCTTACACCACCTACACCACCGAAACCCGTACTCGCACCTACTCGGTGACCGTGTACGACAACGTTTCGGAAGAAAAGACCGACACCTACAACGTCACGGTGCCTTACACCGTTGAAGAGCAGGTTCCGGTCACCGTCTGCCGTATGGTTCCTCAGACCGTCAGCGTTCCCGTGATGAACGGTTCCGCGATCGGCCTGGGAAGCAGCTCGGCAGCTGGCAGCAGCATCGGTGGAAACGGCGTCGGTAGCCGTATCCTTGGTGGTGGTGGCATCCTCGGTGGTGGCCTGCTGGGTGGACATCTCCACGGCCGCAAGGCTGCTGGTGCTGCCGCTTCGGCTGGTGGTGACTGCGGTTGCAACTAAATTGTGCGTGAGTCGTTTCTAAACGATTCTTGAAGCTAGACCCTGCCAGTCGATGACTGGCAGGGTTTTTTATTCGACATTGGCGATTGACCCAGTTTGGCATGCGACTCGGTAAGGAGGGGAATCACCGTGGCTTGGGCACCTCCCGACTCCAGCGACGTCGCGCGATCTTCCAGTTTGATCCCGCTGCAGGCCTACCATCTTCCCTACGGTGCGATGGTGGTGCGCCAGGAGGGACGCATCGTCGGTACCCAGTTCCTTGTCGCCAGCCGTCGCGCGACATCGGCAGCGGTGCTTCTCTACGATCAAGCCCAGCAACGCGACCCTTCTCATCGCGTGCCGATGGAGCGCAGCGGAGAGTGCCTTTGGCGGGCCTTCCTTCCAGGCGACCAATCATCACGGCTCTACCACTTCCAGCTGGATGGCCCCTTCGACCCAGAGCGAGGCTTCTGGTTCGACGGTAGCGCCCGACTGGTGGACCCCTACGCCAAAGCGCTGGCGGGGGATTTCCTCCACTCGACCGATGGGATCATCAGGCCACCCAAATGCGTTGTGTTGGAGGATCACTTCGACTGGCGCGGTGACCGGCCCCTGGGGCGTCCCTGGAACGAGTCGGTGATTTACGAAATGCATGTTGGGGGCTTTACCAAACACCCATCCAGCCGATCCACTCGCCCGGGAACCTTTCTTGGCCTGCTGGATCGCGTCGATCACTTGAAGAGGATGGGGGTGACAGCGGTCGAGTTGATGCCGGTACAGGACTTTCTGGAGGGCAGCGTCTTCGGGAGCGATGGTGGGCGCAGGAACTACTGGGGTTACGATCCCCTGGCGTTTTTCGCTCCCCATCGCCATTACGCGGTGTCATCCCACCCAGGGGCTCAAGTCGCGGAGTTTAAGGAACTGGTTCGGTCGCTGCACGCCGAAGGTTTGGAAGTGATCCTGGATATCGTCCTGAACCACACCTGCGAACAAGGTGCCTCAGGGACTGTGTTGAGCTGGAAGGGGATCGATGCGTCGGCCTACTATCTGATGCATGGCCAGTCGCACCAGTTCAGCGACTACTCGGGATGTGGAAACGCCATCCATGGGCACGATCCAGTCTGCCGGGAATTGCTGATTTCCGTCTTGCGACATTGGGTCCATGAGTACCACATCGATGGCTTTCGCTTCGATCTAGCAAGCATCCTGAACCGCACCAGCGATGGCCAGCTGATGGACAAGTCCCCGCTGATCGAAGCGATTCAAAGAGATCCTTTGCTGTCCGGAACCAAGTGGATCGCCGAGGCGTGGGATGCTGCAGGAGCCTATCAGGTGGGCTCCTTTGGAGGCGAGGGTTGGTCGGAGTGGAATGGACGCTTTCGCGACGATCTCAGGAGATTTTGGCGAGGGGACCCCGGCATGGATGGTGCCGCGGCAACGCGATTCAGTGGATCGTCCGATCTCTACCAAACCTCTGGCCGCTCTCCCAGCGCTTCGGTCAACTTCGTCGCATCGCACGACGGCTACACACTGGCCGACCTGGTGGCTTACGAGGAAAAGCATAACGAGGCAAATGGCTGGGACAATCGCGACGGTGAAAATCAGAATTTCAGCTGGAATCATGGAGTCGAAGGTCCGACGGAGGATCCCGAAATCGCTCATCTGCGATGCCGACAGCAGCGGAACTTTTTCGTGAACCTTCTCTTGGCCAAAGGTGTCCCCATGTGGACCGCCGGCGATGAAGGAGGTCGGACGCAGTCAGGAAACAACAACGCCTATTGCCAGGACAATGAGACTTCCTGGATCGACTGGAAGCGAATGGTGCAGCAGGATGCCCTGGTGGAGGGAGTGGCAAGGCTGGTGAAGCTGAGAAAAAGCCTGCCACAGCTAGAAACAGATCGATTTTTTCGTGGTGCCCCCGACGGTCTGTCGCCTTGGCCGGATATCCTATGGCTGGACCCGGATGGACGGAACCGAACCTGGGACACCGGGGCGCGGCACCTCGCCTGTTGGATTGCTCCCGATCCTTCGGCGGCGAATCACGACGCGGTGCATCCCGCCAAGCATCTTCTGGTTTGGTTCCATGCGGGAGATCAGCCCCAGGAGTTTCGGCTTCCAGAAGGATCGGATGAGATCCTGTGGAGCCTGGTGGTCGACACCTCCGTCCCGATCGATGCGAGCTGGGTCCTCAACGAAGCCGAAAGCCATGTCGTGCGACATGGCGTCCAGCGTACCCTCCCCCCCTACTCCAGTGCGGTGCTGATCGGCACTCCAACAAAAAAGCAATAGATTCCCCTACACTGCGGGCGACCGCCCAACCAGGAAAGCGTGGGCCGCCGACAAAGCCGGACTCGATGAGGTAGACACCCGTGGAAGAGAAGCCGTCGAGGAAACCAATCGATCGCTTGCATGCCACTGAGCAATGGGGAGCTGCTCCCACCGACGAGCAGTTGCTGAGGCTGCAAAAGACCTATCGCTCCTTGATCGAAGGAGATCGATTGCAGTGGACTTCCTACCTTCGGCTGGAACGAGTCCTGGGGCGGGGAGGTCAGGGCGTGGTCTTCCTGACTCGGCGACGCGGTTCGGATGATTTCACCCTCCCGGTCGCAGTGAAGTTCTTCACCCCCCAGGGGTATCCTTCGATGGAAGCGTACGAAGGTGCGATGCATGGTGTCGCTTCGATCGCTGCCAAGGTGGCAGGTATCCAGCACGACAATCTGATCGATGTCCAAGACTTTATCGAACGCTCCCGCATTCGCATCATGGTCTCCGAGTGGATCGATGGGTTCGATCTGGAGCGGCTGCTAGAACCAGCGACTTTGGAACATTGCCGCCAAACGGTCACTCCTGAGCGATGGAGCTACATCAATGACGTGATCGCAACGGCGGGAGTCGACAGCTCCCGCTTGAAGGCCGGCGTTGCCGTCGCCGTCGTCCGCGATTGCCTGAATGGCTTGGCAGCCCTGCACCGAGAGCGGATCGTCCATGGCGATATCAAACCGGCCAATCTGATGCTCAAACGAACCGGGCTAGCCAAACTGATCGACCTGGGATCTGCCGTCGATTTGAGAGATCCTCCAACCAAGCACCATTGCACCCCGGCCTATGCCGCTCCCGAAGTGCTGATGGGCAATCGACCGACTCCTCGCAGCGACCTCGCATCACTTGGCTATGTCCTCGTCGAATTGCTCTCTGGCCGAAAGCTTTTTCCTCAACCTTCCAATGCCGCCGAGCTGCTGGAACAGAAAAAGCAGCTGCCACAGCAGCTTCATCAACTGCTACCGCCGGAGGTCGAACGCAATGGTCTGCTGGTCTCCCTTTGCCAGCGGTTGATCGCCTTCGAACCAGGCCAACGTTTTGCCAGCGCCGAGGCCGCCGATCTAGCGGATTCTGGAGCCGCTGCGTTCCACCGGCAACTGGTGCTCAGCAACCTTGCAAGCGAATACGATCAGGAGATCCGCTTCTGGCTGGAGGATCTCAATCTGCCGGTCTAACCGTTGCGATCGGTATCTTCGGAATTCGGGCCATTTTCTTCATGCTCGAGTGTTTCCTGGGGCATACTCTGGATGCGGATCGTTCCCATCGAGAGCCCATCCGGTGGGCGGACGCTTGTCCAAGAGCCGAACCGAGATTGAAGCATGTCCGATACTTCCATGCATCCCCCAAGATTGCTTGGCGCCTCCATCATCGCTCTTGGCGCGATGGTAGCCGTCTTGTTTTTTTCGAAAGACAAGGCGAAGGTTCCCCAGGGCCTCCGTACATCAGCCGGTTCCCCCCATTCCATGCCGAACGATTCGACCAAAGCACTGGCCACCCTGTCGCCATCTTCGGAGTTGCAGGTGGAGCCTTCTTTGGACCGCATCGATCCATCTCTTGGCCTTCCCGATAAGGTAGAGGAGTTCGCCAGGGACATTCCGAAACTGCCAGCCAGTTTCATAGCCCACGGTAAATCGCTCGACACGCCTTCCCCATCCAACTGCCCTTCCGATTCGTCCTCGGAGCGCTTGCAAGCGGCAGGATCCAATGACTTGGACGCTAGCGCCGGGCTTTTTGGAGCAGGTCGAAGTCCGGCTCGCACTGGCAGGTCGCCTATGCCCTCCGGCTTGCAACCTCTGGAAGGACAGACGCAACTCCCTCCTGGGGTCGTCCCAGGGAAGGGACTTCCCGACTTCTCAAGCCTCCGATCCCCGGCACCTCCTTTGACACCGCTTGCAGGGGCTGCGATACCCGAGTCGAACTGGTCCCCAACCGGGCAGACATCCCCACCTCCCAGCCCACATGCCGTCGACTTGCGATGGCGCACAAAGCCCGCTCGCGCTTTCCCCACATCGCCCAGCGGCGCTTCTTGGGGTACGGACTCTCCAGCGGGTGGAGCGATCCGGCAACCACGACGGGAGCGATGAGGAACCTTTTCGAAGGGCTGTTTGCCGTCGGTCCGCGGTCGCACGCGACTCAAACGGGCCAGACGGACTGGCTGCAGAAGTGATGAATCGGAACGATTCCCCCCTTGCGAAAAAGGCCCAATGGACTGGGAAAATGAGAGGAATCGCGTGATTGCGTACCTCCGCATCCAGGTCGCCGGATGCCTGCGGCGGGGTCACTCTTCAAGCAGAGATGGAATTCCGCTATCCTGAACAGTCCGGGGACCCCGCAGCGTAGCGGATTGCCCCAAGAACAACGGAGTGCGGTAGCAAGTGGCTCCCGCTGGCTGGGCCCCTGGTGAGAGAGGTAGAAGATGAGAAACATCCATCGTTGGCTACTGGCGGCGCTTTTGAGCGCGTCGGTGCAGGCTTCCGTGCAAGCCGAAGAGAGCGCTCGGTTGACGATCGGTTCCAAGGCACCGGAACTGGACGTCGAGCACTGGGTGCAGAACGGCGAAGGCAAGTTCAAGCCCGTTACGAAGTACGAAGACGGCAAGGTTTATGTCGTCGAATTTTGGGCCACTTGGTGCGGTCCCTGCCGCTCCAGCATGCCTCACCTAGCGGAACTGCAGAGCAAGTTTGCCGACAAAGGGGTCCAAATCGTCAGCATCAGCGACGAAGACCTGGAGACGGTCGAAGAATTCCTGAAGGGTGAAGTCCCTGAGAAAGAGATCACCTACAAGGAACTGACTTCCAGCTACTGCCTGACCACCGATCCCGATGGATCCAGCAGCAAGGACTTCATGGAAGCAGCTTCCCAAAATGGGATTCCCACCGCCTTCATCGTCGGCAAGGACCAGAAAATCGAATGGATCGGTCATCCCATGGAGATGGACGAACCTTTGGCCAAGGTTGTCGACGGCAAATGGGATCGCGAAGGCTTCATGGAGCAGTTCAAGGAGCAGCAGGAATCCCAGGAGATTCTCGCCAAGTTCGCCGGCTTGATGCGGGGAGGAAAGACGGAAGAAGCCCTGAAGATGATCGATGAATTCCTGGCCAGTTCCAAAAATGAACAGGTCAAGATGCAGTTCACGATGATCAAGTTCCAGATCCTGATGCAGCAGGACAGCAGCGGGGAATCGTTCCAGACCGCTACAGCAGATGCCTTCAAGGTGGCTGACGGAAATGCCGGCCTGGTGAACCAATTGGCCTGGATGCTGTACGAAGCTGCATCCGGTGGCGCTCTCGACAACAAAGCGGTACTCGAAATCGCCCTCGAACAGGCGACCGCCAATGTCGAGAAGGCCGAAGATGGGACAAAGGCCAGCATGATGGACACAGTCGCTCACCTGCACTACCAACTGGGAGACAAGGAAAAAGCCTTGGCGACGCAGAGGAAGGCATTGGAGATCGCGACCGACCAGGAAAAGCCACAACTGGAAGAATTCCTGAAGCAGCTGGAAGAGGAAGCGGGCAAGTAAGAGCTGTCTTCGGAACATGGCATGAAGGCGTCTTCCTAGGAAGACGCCCCATGGGCTCGTCGCATAGTCTTTAAATAGGTGGACTACGCCGGCGAAATGGTCCGCCCGGCAATTCTCTGATTGATTGGTTAAGGCTGTCCAAGGCGTCTCGACGCGGAAAGTTGCCGCCATTACCAAAGAACTCCGGGGACTGGACGTCCCCATTGCGCAGGTCAGTCGAGCCGCTAAGCTGCTTGACGAGGAACGGGATGCCTGGAGGAACCGCAAGCTGGACCCGCGTCCAGTACCTAGTTCTCGATGCTAGATACGAAAAAGTCCGAGTCGACGGTACGGTCAGAGACGGTGCCGTGCTGGTTGCCATCGGCATTCTTCCAAATGGCCATCGAAGCGTCCTGGGAGCCGGCTGCTTATTGAGCGAAACGGAACTCCACTGGCGATCCTTCCTGGAATGCCTGTGTACTCGTGGCTTAAAAGGTGTTCAGTGCATCGTCAGTGATCAGCACTCGGGCCTCCAGGCGGCCAGGAAGGCTATTTCACCTTCGGTTCCTTAGCAACGATGCTGGTTTCATCTGATGCACAGTGCCATGCACCTTAGGCACAGTGCCATGTACCTGATGCACAGTGCCATGGCATTACGTCCCATAGCCTCCAATGCGAAAGGAGGCAGCGGAGGATCTGCGAGTGGTCTTCCTCAGCGAGGACCAGCATGCAGCTCAGGAAGAATTGCTCCGCCTAGTGGCCAAGTACCATACCACAGCACCATCATTCGCCGACTGGCCAGTAAAGAACATGCCGGAAGGCCTGACAATCTCTCATCTGCCGGCAGAGCAGCGCAAGCGGATGCGTACGACGAACCTATTGGAGCGACTGAATAAGGAGATGAAGCGGAGACCTCAGGTCGCCTCACGATTCCCAAACGAAGCATCGCTTCTCCGCCTGTTCACAGCCGTGCTGACCGAATACTCAGACGACTGGGAGACCGGAAGGAAATACTTGACCGTCACCCCGTGAGAATAATCCAATTTTTACGGAAAACAAGTTGCTTTATCGACCGGACCATCCGGGGTCGCCACTCTTCCTGCTCCGAATGCGTCGTAATCGCAGCCTTCCGATATTCTCGAAGCGTTATCGAAATCGCCTCGTTAAGGATTTACGAGCCTAGCTCGTATGCGATTTCCGGCCTCCTGAGCCGAAGGACTCTTGCGGTACCAATCGACTGCCTCCAGCGGCTTGCCCGATTGCTCCAGGTTTCTTGCAATCAGATACCAGCAGATCGGATGCCAGCGTTCGGTCCCTTCCTGCTTGAGCATCCAGCGGTCTGCCCAGCTTTGGGAGGTTTCGTAATTCCCTAGATCGAATTGCGCCATCGAGAGGAAGAGGCTTCCCTCCAGCTTGCTTTGTCGGTAGAGGCCCTGATAGAGCGAAATGCGTCGCTGAAATGCGTCATTCTCTTCGTTTGGCAATCTACGAATCAGAAGGCTTTTCTGAAGTTCAATGTCAAACGGCAGCCGATCCAGCGTTTCGTCGTCGATCCGCAGCGCCATATACCTCCCCAAGGCTCCATCCCCATCGAGGTTTCCATCAAACTGACCGGAAAGATGCGCTAAGCGGGCTCGCGTCACCGGCGTATCGTCGGCATAGAGCCCGACACGAGACATGTAGCGTGCCGTGAACGCCGTGACATCCTTCAGTCGCTCCCGCAGATCGATTGCATACTGCTGTGCCATCCAGGGCAGGCTGCCCAGTCGAATCGCGCGATCCGGGGCCGCCATCTGCAGTTGCTGCTTCCACCTATCGATATCGGCCGCAAGTCGCAGACGCAGATTCCCAGTCAACGCCGACTCCATCTTCTGCATAGGACGCGAGAGGGACGCTGGCTCCAAATCGAGAACCAGGAAGGCTCTGGCGACATCGGGCGCTGCAACAGGATAATCGAAGAGCTCAGCGATCTTGGCCCGCCGCAAAATGGCTGGATCCTGTTGCGCCTGCTCCAGTGTCGCCACTCCCTTTTGATCAGGTCCTGGCAGTGGAATCCCCAGGCGCGGTTCCAGCAGGAAGAGCTGCTTGCCAACGGGGATACCGATCGCCCAAAGACGGTAGCTGTCATCCGTGATACCAGGAAGAGCCACCCAGCATGGATGCAGATCGGCTTGCATCGCTAGCTGAAGAAAAACGCGTGCTCTTGCGACGGCGTCACCTCGCGCGGAGATTGCCGTCTGCCAGGGCAACTGAGTGTACCCGGCGGCGTTATCGTCCATCGGCAACTGCGGATTGGTTGGCAGCGTTTCGATCGACTTGGCGTCCCCTTCCATCATGATGTTGCGGATGGTCCAGTCAAATAGCTTCAGCGCCTGCTCCAGTCTGGTTCCCTCTTCCTGCGCCAAGTCTGCTTTCTTCGCCTCCAGCCATGGTGCGAAAAGAGGATCGCGATACGGTCTAGCCAGCACCCATTCGACGATTGCGTGCATCCTCTGACACTGATAGAGGTAGTCGCAATGCGGCTCCCCAAACTGCATGCTAGCAAGCTGCGTCCCCCAAAAGCTTTTGCGAAGAGGCGAAGGAATCCCTTCGATCAGATCGCTCGGCTTCCAATCCGGTTCGGGCGCCTGACGGGTGGACCAGCTGTTCAGCTGCCGTGTCACTTCACCGACAGCAACCCGCCTTTCTAGCAGGATCATTTTCGGGATGTCTCGAAAGGCTTCTTCGATCGCATCTTTGCTGGCTTCGGCCGACTGAACGCTGGATGAGATACCGATCAAATCGCTGGAGGAAGTATCGCGGCAAGCAACGCAGCTGAGGAGGGCAAGAAGACAAATGCCACTCCGTGCTACAGAGGCTCCGGGAACGATCAAGCGGTTATACCAGAGGCTTTGGCGATTCATTGGAAGCGATCCATGGGGAACCCCGGAGATACCGGGAAGGAGGTGTTTCTGGGTTCTACGCCGGAAATCGCGAAACGGTTTCCCAAATCGCCACAACGCGATCGAGAACCGCAGCGAAATCAGCCAGAGGGACCATGTTCGGGCCGTCGCTGGGGGACTGGTCCGGATTGGGGTGCGTTTCGAAGAAAAAGCCGTTGGCACCCGCTGCCGCCGCCGCTCTCGCCATCGGCTCCACCATCGCTCGGTTCCCCCCGGTCGTCCCGCCAAGCCCACCGGGCTGCTGGACCGAGTGAGTGGCATCGAAGATCACCGGCACTCCCAATTCTTGCATCAGCGGAATGGACTGCATGTCGTTGACCAGGCGCCCGTAGCCAAAGAAAGTTCCGCGTTCGCACAGCATCAGCCCTCCACTGCCGGTCCGATGGACCTTCTCGACGACGTAACGCATGTCGCCGGGAGCCATGAACTGCCCTTTCTTGACGTTCATTGGTTTGCCCGTCTGCGCGGCAGCGACCAGCAGATCGGTCTGCCTAGCCAGGAAGGCAGGAATCTGTAGCAGATCGACGTGTGCAGCGACGATGGCCGCCTGCTGTGATTCATGCAAATCGGTGGTCACAGGCAATCGCAAGCGGGATCGAATCTGGTCTAGCCACTTCAATCCATCTTCCATGCCCGGTCCACGATAGCTGCTGCCGCTGGTTCGATTGGCCTTATCGAACGACGCCTTGAATACCAGCGGCACACCGCGATCCCGGCTGATCTCCATCAGGCGACCAGCGATCTCTTCGGTCAATCCCTGACTCTCCATCACGCAGGGGCCGGCGATCAACAGAGGTCGCTCCAAGGGATTCCAAGTCAGGGAACCGATCTGCACCGAAGGGATCGACAGGGTCATCAAGTCAGCTCCAGATGCCGGGCGATAGAATGCAGTTGCACGTCAACCATTTCACCACATGTCGACCATTTCACCAACCCGCCTCCATGTTGGGCAGCTCCCGAAAACCCAGCGGTGGCCGATCCAAAGATATTCGAACAGATTCGAGTCCTCTGTGGAGCGATCGACAGGACCGCCTGAAAGCCAACGACGGCAAAGAACCTACGGCCGCGAGGGAACCAGGACCGTGACTGTCCGGCTGGCGATCTCCAGCCGCAACGGCAACTCCCCCGCATACTCGCCATCAATCTGGTAGGAGACTGGTTGGTCCGATTCGATCTCAATCCACGAAGCGCGAAACTGCTGAAAGCCAGTCCAGCGATGGTGCTGCCGCAACAGCAGCGATAGGAAATATCCCAGCCCCCTCAGGATGCCACCTCGCGGGAAATAGCAACCATCGATCCTACCATCTTGCTCCGGGGCCTTCTCCAGAAACGGAAGCCCCATGGCATAACGAGGAATCAGGAAACTGAAGAACCAAGCGGCAGTCGCTTCGTGCGTCTCATGAGGTAGCGATAAGTCGCCCCACCGCAGTCGAAGAGGCGGAAAACGATAGGACCAAAGGCTGGCAAACAGGGCAGCCACATACTGCAACTTCCAGACATTTCCCTTTCTTGCCAGATGGATGCGCCGCACGACATCGGCATCGAATCCAGCGGAGGCAACGATGAGAAACGGCCGCCCGTTGGCGATCCCGACATCCAGTTGCTTGGCACGGCCGCGCTGCAACGTATCGACCAACAGCTTGGGGCAGGCCCGCAAACCAAGGGAAGTAGCCAGCAGATTCTCAGTCCCCATCGGAAAGACCAGCAAGGGTACCCCCTCCGGCAGACGTTCGGCCACTGCATTGACCGTGCCATCGCCCCCTGCAGCCACCACTCCCCGCAATGCAGAACTAGGAACCGAACCGAGCACCGCTGCCAGCTGCCCCAATGGAGCGACGATGCGGCAGTCCCAACCAGCCTCCTGGATACGATGGGCCAAGGCATCGACTAAGTGCTTGCGATTGGCCGCCCCAGAGGAGCGATTGACCACCACCAGCACCAGTCCCCCGCTGGGAAGTCGATCGGTTTTCCCCGTCGCTGCAGACTCCGGATCCATCACGTCACCTGCCACCGGCGGCATCGCGTCGGTCTTGCCTGCAACCACTCGACCCCTGGCCTAGGAGGCAGCATCATGGCTGCAACTTCTTCAACCGCACGTCCCGGAACTCCGCCCACATGGGAGCTCCTGCATGGAGCTGCAGAGCGAGAACCCCTTCAAGAAGCTGAAGCTGCGGATCTTCATCCGTAAAGTCGACAACCAGTTGCCCGTTCAGGAAGTGCTGAATCCTGTTTCCCTTGGCGAGAATCACGACGTCATTCCAATCGTCCAACCGGAACAGCTTCTGGTAAGCCGACTGGTCCATCCAATTGGCCACCACTTCCTTCTTCTTCCCCTCCCGCCACACCACGCGCTCCCCGACCAGACAAAGCCGACCTCGCGAGCCCCCTTCGTCGTAGATAAATCCAGCGACATTGGGCAGCTTCTGTTCGTTGCGCACTTCGTGCTGGTAGCCACGCACCACCCAACGATTCTTCACCGACCCTTCGGTGATGTGACGGGATCGATACTGAATCCCGGAGTTGTTGGTGGCGTTGCATCGAAAAGAAAGTCGCAAATCAAAATCCTTGACGGGTCCACCCTGCCAGATCAGAAAGGTATTCCCCTGAGCGACCGCTTCGGGCGTCGTCTCTCCATGGATCACTCCATCTCGCACCGACCAAAGCCTGGGATCTCCATCCCACCCCTCCAACGATTTCCCGTCGAAAAGCGACTGCATGTCGGGTGGCGGAGCCGGAGGGGACACCGGTTCCTGAGCCGGTACAAAGGAGATGGGGCTCCAAACCAGCAGGAAGGCAAACGCCCCGGTGATGAAACGGGAAGCGAAGGGGGAATGGAGAAAATAGCCAAACGCGTGCATAGAGGAATTCCTTGGAGAAAGCGTCATCAAGTCGGCGGGAAAGGGAAGGAAATCGATGCCAACGCAACGTGGCTATGGAACCTGCGATTTCCATGGTGTGAATCTGGGAGGTCGCACTCCCGAGATTGCCTGGATTCCATCATTTCAATATATCAGGAAGAACGATCGATCAGGCAATCCACGCCGACTCACCTTGATCCCTTTTCCGGCCTTCTGCTAGTCTCACGGTCGGCAGGGAGCCGACGAACGAAGGAAGGGAGTCCGAGATGCTTTATGTTTCCAGGCACGAATTGATCGGCAGCGGCATGATTCGCTTCGTGCATCGATGGGTTCCGGAATCGAGCGACCCTTGGGCGACGCTAAGCATTCTGCATGGACTTGGGGACCACGGCGCCAGGTTCGACCGCGCTGCGCGATGGCTGACGCGACATGGTATCGCGGTAGTCGCCTGTGATCTGATTGGTCACGGACGCAGTTTCGGATGGCGTGGGTGCATCAAGTCGTTTCAGCATCTGATGGAAGAAGTGCACTGCGCGGGGACCCTATCCATACCTGGGATGCACGATCTTCCAAGGTTCGTTCTTGGTCACAGCATGGGCGGCAATCTGGCGCTCAACTGGATGCTGCGACGCCCTGGATTCTGCCATGGCCTCGTGCTGCTGGCCCCGATGCTCAGGCCAGTGCAGTCGATTCCGCCCAGGGTGCTGCGTGCGGGCCGGACGGCAAGCCGCTGGATTCCTCACTGGACGGTTCGGCTGCCAAAGCAATTGGAGGCGCTCACCAAGGATCGTTCCGCCATCGACGCTTACCAGAAAGACCCCTGGGTTCATCGCCGCGTTTCGGTTCGTCTAGGAACCGAACTGTTGCACTCCGGGGAGTGGATATTGGAAAATGGGCATCGGATTCGCAAGCCGTGCTTTATCATTCACGGTAGCAGCGATGTACTAGCAAGCCCCGATGCCTCGCGCGATCTGGCTCGCGGTAACGCTTTGGTCACCCTACACTGCGTGCGTGGCCTGCGTCACGATATCCCGAATGAGACCGAATGGCAGCCGATGTTTGATTCGGTCCGTCGATGGATGGCGCATCAAGTGACGGAAACCACACGCCCCATGGCCGCCTGACATTGGATCGATGGAATCGGACCCATTCACAACTCGGCCCCTGAAAATCATCCAGCCGACGACCACTCTCCACATCGGGGGACTTCCGTTTTCCAGCGTGCGCTGGAGGTGTTTCTTCTCTTCTTTCGCCTTGGCTGCTGGTCCTTTGGTGGGCCGATGGCGCATCTGGCGATCTTCCACCGGGAACTGGTGATAGGTCGCCGCTGGATGTCGAGCGAGCAGTACACGCGACTGATGGCAATGTGTCAGTCGCTGCCGGGTCCGGGCAGTTCTCAACAGGCGTTTTGCATCGGACTGCATCGATGCGGATGGTTGGGAGGAGTCGCCGCCATCCTTGGCTTTGCATTTCCTTCAGCAGCTTGGTTGACGATCTTCGCTCTCTGCCAGCCTCCAGCATCCGCATGGTGGTGGGAAACCACCCAGCGATCCCTACTTTGGTTCGCGATGGCGGTGGTTTTGACAGGCTTTCGATCGATGGCGCAATCCAATTGCAAGACCCACTTCCTAAGGTCGCTTGCGATGATCTCGATGATCGCTCAACTGGCCATACCTTCCCCTGCGATTCAGCTTCTTTCGCTGCTGGTCTGCGCATTTGTGGCTGCCTGCTGTTTGCCACCCCCTAAGACGCAAGAGCTCCAAGGCGCCAGCATCCGTGCACCCCGCCGCGCTTGGCTCTGCCTCCCGGTGTTCCTCATCCTGCTTCTGGTAGCAACCTGGGAAACCGCCCAGGACACTTCGGTCGCTGGAAGATTGACTCAGCTGTTTCGCGACACCTACGTTGCCGGGGCTTTGGTCTTCGGAGGCGGCCACGTCGTGCTCCCTTTATTGGAGGCACGCCGGACGGCAGGAGGCACGCTCGACCACGCCACTTTTTTTGCCGGCTACGGTGCCGCTCAGGCCATTCCGGGCCCGATGTTCACCTTCGGCGCCTTCCTAGGTGCCCACGCAGTTGGCGCGCCTTGGCGAATCACCGGTGCAATCGTTGGTTTGGTTGGCTTGTTTCTACCCGGCCTCCTTCTGGCAGCAGGCATGCTACCCTTCTGGAGCCACCTAGCGGGGAGGCGATGGTTTCATGCGGCATCCCTTGGGATCAATGCGGCGGTGGTCGGACTGCTCGCCGCCACCTGCGTCCGCCCCCTGGGCTCGCATGCACTTCATGGTCCATGGGATTGGTTGGTGGTCTTAGGTGCTTATTTGCTTCTGCAAAGCCAAAGATGCACGCTTCCGGCGCTTCTTGCGATGCTCGCCCTGATCGGTCTCCTGATCCCAAGGTAACGATCCAACTCGCCGCGAGGGAAGCTAGAATCTCTGCCAGAGGTCAGCGAGAGCGAATCTGCAAGCGGTTCTCGACGCGATCGACACCAGGTTCCATGGCAGCCACATTCGCAAGTAGCTCCGCGCGCTGCCGACTATCGACCGCTCCTTCCAAAACCATCGTCCCCCCGACCAAACGCGAGCGAATTTGGGGGCCGCCAATCCGCTGCATCCGCGATTGGAAATCGGATGATCGCCGGACCGTCGGGATTTCACGCTGGATCGATGCTCGGGGCGTCGAGAAACGGCGATTTCCGGATTCACCGGCATAGCTCCCCGTCTCGATCGGTTCCGTTGGCACCTCCTCGGGTGCTCCTAGACCATCGATCGGCGCGTAGAACGATTCATCGAGGACAAGGCGAGGCGGATACATTCCACGCGTCGACTTGGCGGACAGCGGACGATTGCGAGCCCGGCTCGATTCGACTCGCAAGCCTTCCGTAGCGGTAGCGACTCTCCCCCCAGTCCCGATCGACTGCTCGCTCCCGACAAATCCTTGCTGGTCGCGACGATCGGAACCGACGAAGGCAGAAGGGTTCCGATTGCCTCTCAAAAATCGCTCCTGCCCCTGCACGATGCCCTGCGGAGCGCCTCCTCCTTGGCCTGGCATCGCCCCACCCATGCCTGGCATCATCCCCGGCAGCATGCCCTGCCCCAGGCTGGGCAACTGTCCGCTTCCCGGACGACTCTGGCGCGACATCGGTTGCCCCATCGACCGCTGGCCGAACATCTGCCCCTCCACCGGCTCTGCCATGATCGCCGAGACCAGGAACATGGTAGAGGGTACGAGGAGCAACCAACGACTGACGCAAATAGAGCGGCTCATGGATTTGACTCCTTCGAGTTGGGGGCAGTCCGTATCGAAAGTGCATCGGCAATCGACTGCCCCAAGTTCAATCGAACGCTTTGCCCATCAATTTGAATTTGAACATGATCCAATGCGATTTCCGTCAACTGCAATTGGTGCAAGGGGACGGGGACCTCTGAGGGAGCTTTGTAGGGGGTCGTTGGCGCCCCCTCCTTCCCGGAGAACCAAGCCTCAAGGCTCCCCTTGCGATCGGTGGTGATCGCTTTCAGCCGCAGCGACTGCAGCGACTTCGAGAATCCTGTCGCAAACAAATTGCGCTGCACGATGGCCAAACTTGCGGTGGGCGCAGGTGCGACTTGGGGATCCACTATCCAGTCGCTCAACTGCTCCTCCTGCGTGGCGCTATCCAGAGCGATCGCCTCCAGTTCCATCTGGAGATTCAATTCGGAACCGTTCCCCAAGGGGGTGATCGAGAGTGAGTTGATCTTATGCAGATGCGGCGCTTGCTCGAACTGCTGCATCCAGGCCGTCCACTGCGCCAAAGTCGCGCGGCTGCGAAGCGAGAACGGGATCCGGTAGCCAACCGACTTCCGCTTGGACTTCCCGACCCTCGCCTTGACTTCCAATGCGACCGGACTGCCGGCATCGACTGAAGCATCCTGGAAATCGTGTTGCTGAATCATCGACAGCAACCATTCCCGATACTTGGACCGCGCCAACTCTGGATCGCTTGGAAGAGACCTCGCCTCCAGCACTTCCATCGACCTAGCGGCTTTGCGCGCTTTTCGCTGCAACGCCTCGGCATCTTCCATTTCCGACTGAAGCTTCTCGATCTTCTTGCCCGCCAAAATCGTCGGCTGCTCGATCCATCCCCGATAGGTGGAATCGAGTCCATAGAGCCCGAAGACCAACGCAGCCCCCGCCAGCAACCATTTGGTTGTCGATGTCATGACTTGTCTCCCGTCGATTCCACCGTAGCCTGAGATGGCTCCGATGGAGGCTGGGGATTTTCCTCCATCTGTGTTGCCGCATCGTCCTGATCGGCTGCGGCCGGATCGGATACCTGCCCGTTTGGTTCGACCCACCTGTCGCCGTCTGGTGGATCTCCCCAGGGCGCCACGATGGTCGTCTCAAATTGCCACGGATAATCCTCTTCGCTCGCCTGTTGATTGACTCGCTGACTGGAAACCTCCATCGCCTGGCTTCGCAACTTTTCTTCCATCATCGCAAGGTCTTCGGGACTCTTGACCATGACAGAGAGGCTCAGCTGTGGCCCTCCCGGCGATACACCGGCAGTCATCCGGCGCACCGACGCGCGATCCCCAGGTGGAAGTGTGCTGGAAAGCGATGCCATGAGCCTCAGCCAATCCACTCGCTCCGCTTCCCACCCTCGAACCAATTCCAGCTTGTCGATCCGCTCCGCCGATTTGTTGGCCAACCTCCACTGATCGTCTCGCGTCGTCTGCAACCTATTGGCTTCTTCATTCAAGTCCTGGACATCGGAATAAAGAAACCACCCCCCCAGGGCCAGCGAAGCCGCCGCAAGACCTCCGATTGGACCCCATTTCCTCAAGGGATGGACCGGTTTTGGTGGTCTCTTGGGAGCCAGCAAATTGACTGGCAACTGCTGCTGCAAGAACTGCTCTCCAGCCCCAAGCAGCGCAGCGAACTGCTCCGTGCCAATCTGACTGGCAAGGCTTCCGGAAGGCCAAAGAGAGGATGGGGGCAGGTAGTGCACCTCGGCAACCTTCCTTTCCTGGAGCGCTTCGGCCAGCGGCCCGGCCTCGGTGCCAGGAAAAACAAAAAGCGGTGGCGCGGCAGAGGGCGCTAAGGCAGCAGCCTCGGCGTCCGACCCTTGATGCTCGGAGGGCAACAGCGACAAGCATCTCTGAACTTCCAAAAGAATCTGTTCGGCGATGCTGCTGGCATCATCGGTGCTCAGCCGCAAGGTTCTCAGAAAAAGTGGCTGACTTCCCCTGGCCACCACCATTTCCACCTCACTGGGCAGACTCTGAATGGCAACGCGAGTTTGATTCATGGCACCGGCGGGAAGCTTGGCCAGTAGACTTAAATGCCTCGGCGCGATCGCCGCAAGCCGAAGCTTTTGGCCCTTCGCTTCGGAACTCCATCGTTCGACTTCTTCCGGAAGCATCGAAAAGGCCAGAACATCGACACCGCTGGTGACGTTGTTGCCAGCGATGGCGTAGTCGACAACCGGAGCCGACTCATGCTCCCCTAATCTCTGCTCGATCTCCAATTGCACCATCTCAGGAAACTGGTCACGGGCCTCCTGAGGGAGATTCAGTGAGATCATTTCCAGATCGGTTCGAGACAAAAGCAAGACCAGTGGATAGGAGAGGAAGCGTCCCCCCGCCAGCAACTTGCCAAGAGTGCTGATGGGCGTATCGTCGGCCGCGCGTGGTGCCGACGCGCTGGCTAGGACCTCCAGCCCCGTTCGCTGGGGAGCGAGCGCCAGGAATCGGACTTCGTTGCGATCCCAGTCGGCGACCACCACCCCCTTGGGCTTGGCCTTGCCGATCGACAAACTGGGGATCGTCCTCTCCATCCAATTTGGCATCTTCTTAACCTTCTCCCCTCTGCTGGTTTCCACTGCTACCACTGCTACCACTGCTACCACTGGATGCGCGGGATCGGTCGCCCGGATCCAAAACATCGATCGACCAGCCGCCATCCCACTCGCCAAGCCATTGCGAGGGAACGCTGACGGCTGGGTCCCGCCGCCCATCTAGCAAGTATACCCTCCGCACCATCGGCGTCATCGCATCTCGGAACGCGACCACCTGCACGCGATAGGTGTCGCTTCGGCAGGTCAACCATGGCAGCAAGAGCCGCAGTTGCTTCAGATCTAGCACCTGCTCCTTCACCAACCAAGCCGGGGTAGATCGCTGCGATCCACCATTCTGCTGGCGGACCTGCACCCAACGCGCAAGAACCTCCTCGCTGACCCCTGGCAACGCACGCAACACCTCCAACGGCGCCTCCAAAGTGTCGATCACCCCGTCGCGGTACTCCACATCCTCAAACCAGACATCATCGACCAGTCGGTCCAGTTGCTCCGCGAATTCCTGACCATTGCTCTGAAAGGGACTGGTGAGTCGCCTCGGTGCCTCCCCGGACTGCGCTGGAATGGTCACTTCGCTATCGATGAGGTCCAGTGGTGAAGCGATAAGGGTTGTCCCAGCAACCGAGAAATCGGGAACATAATCGGTCGGCTCACTCCCACTGGCTTCTTGAGGACGATTCGAATTGTTCGAAGCAGGTCGTCCGCCATACTGTCGATAAGCGATCAGATAGGATGCCCAGGGTGCCGGCCAAATCTGGAGCAAGTCCTGATGCAGTCGCAGCAGATCGGGACGGTTGATGGAGATGCGCTGCTGACCATCACGACGGATATTCCTGCACCCACTGAACTCGGCGATCCACTGCTGCCAGCCCTGCGGACCAGGCAGTGCAGAGCCCCCCGACTGCGGTTGCGATGGTATCGCCGACCTCTGCGCTGGCATGGAGCTGATGCCCGGTCGCCCGGCACCGCTTTGCCAGGGTGGCAACTGATCTCGCCAACGCACCTCCCAGGGATCCAGCTGATAGTTTTGATTCAGGTCGCCGCCAGTCCAAAGTTGATCCCAGTGATGTTCTTCCAACGACCGCTCATCGGCCACCAGGGTATCGATGGTTGCGCGACCGCTGCGTGGCCCAGGACGTGCCATCGTGCGGCCCCAGTGACGCACCGCCAACTGGATCCTCTCGCTATCCATGCCCCCCTCGGGATCCCCGCCTGGAAGCCCCTGGAAAAACTGAATTGCATTGCCCGGCTCCATCGCCTCCCAGCGAATCAGCTGAGCCAATGTGACTTTCGCGCAAAGGTTTTCCATCCCATAGACCCAGGACGCCTCTGCAGGCATGTTGGACGATCGTTGGGGATTGCTATCTGTCGATTCTCGCTGCGACGCATCGGCAGCGGAGGCGAGCACCGTAAATCGCCAGCCCCCATCGGCAGCCAGACTCCCACGCCCCACCGGCGGTTCCAGCGGTACTCCAGCGAACAGCAAGGCGTTGTCGACTAGTCCGCCCGCCAGCTGCCGCGCGTCTCCTGGCCGCTCGATCCACTGCAGGCACCACTCCACGCCGCTCTCCAGCACCCGCTCAGCCTGGATCGACTCGCCCTCCCCCGCAGCTCGCATCGCCGTTTTTTCCATCTGGTCCAGGTAGCTATAGCCCGCCAGCGCCAGAAACATCGTCAGCACCAGGACTACCAGCAGCGCCATCCCTTCCCGGGTCGCGCGAACGGGAAGTCGACCAGAACGGCTCGAGTTCGCCACCCGGACGAAGTTCCATCGCTCTTGTCTCTTGGTCAATCGATCCAGGTTCATGGGGGGCCTCCAGACTGAGATCCCAAGCCGCGGCCGAGTCGATTCGGGCGGCGGGGTGACGGCCGATTCGGTTCGGCAGAAGGTGAACGCCCCCCAGCATCTGACTGATTTGCCCCGCCGGGAGATGGTCCAGCTGAAGGCCCAAGGGAACCGGTCTGGCGGCCCTTCTCAAATCGACCAGTCGCCACGACGATCCAAAGGTCCTTCTGCTCCCATTCCGGGTCTTCCATGGTTCCACTGCGTTCCAGCAGCGGTAGATCGGAGGAGGACTGGCCGGAGGCATTGAGGTCGTTGAGTTGATTTTCCGTCGTCTCCCCAGCCGTCGCGGTTTCCATTTCTTCCCGCATGGAGGCGCGGTCCTTCCGCGTCTGGAAAAGGACCGACAGCTCGACAGCGAAGGGAACCGAAGCCTGCGGACCACCACTCCACTGCTGCCTCCACCCCGTGCCGTCGTGGTAGCGAAAACGCCCCTTGGAGATCCCCTCCCAGGTTTCCAGGAGATCTTCCGAGGAGGAAGGGAACGGGTTCTCCGGCTCACCCAGCCCCCCCTTCGTCACGCTCTCGGCCCGCAACTGCTCCCTGGCAGCTCGTTCCACCGCCGACGTCTCAGGGCCCCCCTGACGCCCCCCTCGACGGTCACGCCCCATGCTGTCCACCGGCTCTTCGTCCTCTTCTTCCGAAAGGAATCGAATCTCACGCGACAACAGATACGATTCAAAATCCCCGAAGCCGTCTTCCTCCAACCGCCAAGCCACCTCGATGCGTAGTGGCAGTCTGGGCAACTGCGGTGCCGCCTCTAGCAAACTTTCCGAAGGGGTGCCCAGAAGATGCGTCCAGTAGTGGATCGGGTTCAATCGAGGCGTCAACTCCAGGGTGAAACCAGTCTCATCGCCTGAGAATCGGCTGGCTGTCACCGCACTGCCGGCGCTGCGACCCGCGGTGGAAGGGGGCGAGCGGCGAGAGGCGGTCTGCGGGGCGTTGTTGCCGGCAGCGATGCGAAGCAGATGCCCGCTCGACTGCAGCAAGTCTTGGTGCAGTCGGCTACGCACCTGTTGCCCAAGTTCAATCCGCTCGGTCTGACGCCACGCTCGTTCCTGGGTCTCCTGAAACGATCCCAGCAGCCCCCAAGCGACCCCCATCAACAGGCCCAGGATCGCCAGAGCGATCAGCACTTCGATCAGAGAGTATGCATGGCGGTTCATGGCAACTGCCTGCTGCGACTGCTGGGTACTGGGCCATCCGAAGTGGATTCGCCCGATGCTCGCGGATCTGGTTTTTCCCCGAGCCGCACCTGACGGACCAACCGAGCTGCGGGTGGCGCCGTGCCAGCGGATCCGATCGAAGAGGCGCTGGGAGTACCCGAGCTTTTGCCGGAGGAGTCCCCCCAGACTTCCACCACGATCCACCCCATCCCGCTGGCCGGATCTTCGACCCAAGTGCGCTGCCAAGTCCAGCCATCCATGCCTTCCACCGCTTCCCCCGACCGACTGCTCTCCCAGTCTTGCCCCAACAGCGTCTCCTGCAGCAGTGCGTCGGCGACCTGGTAGGCAGTGCTGCGACGTTCCGCTTTCCGGGCCAGCCGACTGCCTTGCCCGATCAGCTCCAGCAGCAGTCCCGCAGCGGCAGCCAATATAGCTGTCGCGATGATCATTTCCAAAAGAGAGAACCCCGCTCGGCGCCTCATCGATCTCTCTCCACACGCATCGACTCGCCCCGCCGCGAGATAGTCAGCCGAAGCGATCGATCGGTGCTGGGCTGCACGATCTCGATCACGGACTCGCGGATCTCGCCATTGGGTAAAACGATCAGTGGCACACGTCGAATCGTGCCAGCATCGCTGGAAGGCTCTGTCGCCAACTCCATCGGCATCTCCCCTGTTTCCTCGAGCGGCGCGGGAGAGTTCGCCGTCTGAGGAACGCTGTCCTCTTCGGAATCGGTCTCTTCGGAATCGTCTGGCATAGGGCCGTAGGAGACAATTACCAGATCCTCCGCAAGCTGCACCTCGCGGTCCTTGGGTCTGCGAGCCCGATCCTTTGACCTTCCGCGATCCAACCGGCTGGCCAGCCCATCAGGCTCCAAAAACTCCTGCTCCACCGGTTCGCTCAAGGCAGCCGAAGCGGTAAGGGAGGCATTGCTCGCAAGAGCCTCTTCCAAGGACACGATCCGCAAGGGGCCATCTTCCAAAGGGAGCCAGACGACCATGGCTTGGCCGGAACGGATCGCTTCTGCCTGGGCCCAACGGATTTCCGACTGCACTTGCCGCGCCGCATCCTGCAGTGCACTGGCAGCCAGCGATTTTCGGAGGGATGGCCAGGCCAAAGCCACCACTCCTGCCAAAATCGACAGCACCACGATCAACTCGATCAGCGTCAGACCACTCCGTCTAGCCATGGTGGAAATCCTCTACCAACGAGGCATCGCATGACGTGGGTGGACGGAAAGAGTACCGCGCTATTCTTTGGTCGACCGCCGGGAGCGGCTGGAAGAACTCTTGCTGCTTCCTTCGTCTCCCCCCGCCTCATCCTTGGAAACATTGCCGACGTCATCGGAGGTGTTGGGCTGTCCGTCGGGCCCCAGGGAATAGACCAGCGGGAAGTCGGGGGCATCTTCGCTTTCCTCGTCACCGAATTCGTACTGGAATTCATTTCCCCAAGGGTCGACCGGAAGATCGCCATCCAGATAGGGCCCATCCCAGTTCTTCGCAAGCCGCTCGTCTTCCGGCGACTCCACCAAGAGCGCCAATCCCTCTTCGGTCGCTGGATAGGTCTTCATGTCGACGGCATACATTTTCAAAGCCGAATTGATGCTTCCGATCTGAGCCTGAGCGGTTCGAATGTCCGCCTTCCGCTGAGTTCCCAGAACTCGAGGGCCCACGATAGCCATCAGCCCCACCAAGATCACCAGCACAATCATCAACTCGATCAGCGTCAGACCGCGTCGGGTTGGGTTTCGTCGTTTCATTCCGGAACTCCTTCATCCTGTATCGGAAGATGTTGCCGCCGGATGCTATCGACATCGCAAGGCGGTCTGATTGTTTCATTATCCTACGGTGGAATTCAATTCGAATACGGGCAATAGTACACCAACGATCACGAACATGACCATCCCGCCGATGAGAACCAGCATGAGAGGTTCGATCATGCGGACCATCACCTCCAGTTTTCGTTCGATTTTCTGATCGATTCGATCTGACACTTTGACCAGAACGTCATCCAACGTGTTGGATTCCTCAGCGATCCGAATCATCGCCATGATCTGGGGCGGAATCAGCCCGCTGGCCGCCAGCGGCTTGGAGAGCGTATCGCCGGAGGTGATGTTTTGGGCCGAGTCGCGCATCGCCTTTTCCAGCAAGCGGTTGCCAGTCGATTCACTGCTGATCGATAACGACTTGAGCAGTGGGACTCCGTTGTGCAGGAGCGTCCCAAGAATGCGGCAGGCTCGCGATACAGCCGCATCATGAAAGATCGAACCAAGAACGGGAATTTTGAGCTTCCAGCGATCGAACTGGAATCGGCCCCAATCGGATGCCAGGAAGCGGCGCACGCCGACCACGGCACCGAAAATCAGCAAGGGGATGGCCCATCCGAATCGCATCAAACTTTGGCTCAATGTCAGCAGGGCTACCGTAATCCAGGGGAGCCCCTTCCCCGACTGCTCCAGACGATCAAAAAACGGCTGGAACTTGGGGACCAGAAAAACAATCATCAACGCGGTTACGATCGATCCTACAAAAGCGAGAATCATCGGATAGGTCAGCGACCCCACGATCTTGGCTCGCAGTTCATCCTGCTTGCGGAGGAAACCAGCGGTCCTCTGGAGTGCATCCTCCAGAAAGGCTCCTTCCTGCCCCGCACGCACCATGCTGAGCATGAGTTCATTGAACATCGAAGGTTCAGCCGCCATCGCTTCATCTAGCGTCTGCCCTTCGGAGATCGCGTCATGGATTCGACCGACTGCCTGCTGCAACCTTGGGTGGACGGTCGCTTCTTGGAGAATCTTCAGCGACTCCAGTAGTGGCACGCCCCCCGTCAGCAAGTCCGCCAACTGCGTGCAGAAGTCCGCCACCTGCTCCTTCTTGACCGGCATCCAATGCGCCAGAGACGAAGAGGTATCGCTGGCCGATTTGGTTTCGGTGAGCGAGACCGGGAAAAGCGATTTTTGGCGCAGTCGCTGCATCGCCTCGCGACGATTTCCGGCAGGAACGACGCCGCGCGTCTCCATCCCACTGGCGGTCTTGGCGACGTAGGCGTAATCGGGCATCGTCAGTCAGCCTTGGTGACCCGCACCACTTCGTCCAGCGTTGTCGTGCCATCCAGCACCTTGCGCCAGCCATCCATCCGAAGGGTCTGCATGCCACCTCGCATTGCGGCCTCTTTGATGACGTGCGAAGGAACGCGCTGGGTGGCCAGCTGCCTCACTTCGTCATTGGTCACCAGCAGTTCGTAAATCCCCTTCCGGCCGCGATATCCCAGCCCTCGACAGGCTTCGCACCCCTTGGGGCGATAAAGCTGAAGGGCGGGGTCCAGGCGTGCCTCGGTAGGGAAGTCGTCCGGAAGTTCGGACTGGCAAGGATGGTACGCTTCTTTGCATTCGTTGCACAAGACACGCACCAGCCGCTGAGCCAGCACTCCTTCGACGGTGCTGGATACCAGGAACGGTTCCACCCCCATATCGCAAAGACGCATGAAGGCACCCGCCGCATCATTGGTGTGCAGCGTGCTGAAAACGGTGTGTCCGGTCAAAGAGGCCTGCGTCGCATTCTCAGCAGTCTCTAAGTCACGGATTTCCCCAACCAGCACCACGTCGGGGTCGTGACGCAAAATGGCCCGCAAGCTGGCGGCAAACGAAAGGCCAACCTTCTGGTGGACCTGAATCTGGTTGATGCCTTCCAGCTGGTATTCGATAGGATCTTCGATGGTGATGATCTTGGTGTCTTCGGACTGGATTTCATGCAACGCCGAATAAAGCGTCGTCGTCTTACCCGATCCAGTTGGCCCCGTCACCAAGATGATTCCGTGCGGCAGGTTGATCAGCCTCTGAAAATCTTGGTAAACGGCATCCGACATACCGATCCCGCGGAGCGAAAACTTGAGATTCGACTTATCCAAAATACGCATGACGACACTCTCGCCATGCAGCATGGGGATGATCGAAACGCGGAGGTCGATCTCGCGCCCCGAGACGCGCAGTTTGATTCGGCCATCCTGAGGCACTCGCTTTTCCGCGATGTTCATCTTGGCCATGATCTTCAATCGACTAACGATCGCTGCACGAAATTGATTCATCTCGGCCGGCGTCGGCTGCTTCTGCAACACCCCGTCGATACGATATCGCAGCTTCAGTCCACTCTCCTGCGACTCCACGTGGATGTCGCTGGCCCTCGCCTCGATCGCCTCCGCCAGAATTTCGTTGACCAGGCGAACCACGGAGGCCTGCTGCGCCTGCTCGGCATCCTCCGATCCGTCGGTGGAGATCTCTTCCAGCATCTCCACGTCGCCCGCCTTGCGGCTCTGGAGGGCAACCAGTCCATCGATCGTTTCGGCCCCTACCCCCAAATAACGCTTCACCAACCGGCGGATCGCTTCCGGAGTTGCAACCACCGATTTGACTTCCAGGTCCAGAGAGGTGGCGACCGCATCGATGGCATGGAAATCGAACGGATTGCTAACGGCGATCCGGATCCAACCTTCCCCACGTTCCAGCGGAAACACTTCGTGGCGGTGGATCAATTTGATCGGAAATCCATCGATCGCTTCGGGCGGAACCGAAATGTCTTCCCCCTCCAACCACTCCAACCCTAAAGATCTAGCGGTCTCCACCAGCAGTTCCTTTTCCCCCTCGAACTCCCAACGAGCGGCCAGGGGCTGGAGCGACTGCTTTTCCCGCATCAAATCGGCAACCGTGCGCAATTGATTGACGTCGAGAGACGGGGGAATCGACTGGCTATTGGTAATCATGATGCAATACCTTGCAAACCCTTCGTAGGGCGATCCGCGCGCTGGTCGCCAGAAGTCATGCAAACCACGGGAAACGCGTCAGCTTCCACTGGGTCTGTCACAGCATTCTGGCCGATTCCCATCCATGTTCCGGCTGCGCTTGAGGGTAGGTGGGAGGTCCCAGCGTCGGTCGGCTCCTGCCCTAGACCACTGGTACCTGGTTCCGTCGGTGGGATGAAATCTGCTTCCCGCCAACTCTTTGCAAGTCGGCGGTCGCATTTTCTCTATCGGATGCTATCGCCCCGACAACTCCATGTCAAAAGGGAGATTGCACCGCAAACACTCCCTTCAGGGGGGTGCAAGGCGTGGGGCCAAGCGGTTTTCGTCGGTTTTTCGCTATCGAGCGTGATTTCAGCAGAGACGGTAAAGAATGAGAAATTCTCCGAGATTTCAAGCTTTCTCGGCTCGGTAACCCACCCCCGGAGCTCTATTTCGGGCACTTTGCTGTTGGTCCCAATCGGTCGCCAGCCCGCTATTGGCGCTGCACTGAGGGCGATTTCGGAGTCCCGATCACAGCCCAAGCGTCCTCCCCTAGATCCATCCAGTAGCCGTTGGGTGCGACGGTCTGAATCGGGGACACGGAAGTCTAACGTCGATCGATGGCACCATTCGATTTCCGCGGATCGATCGGCCCGACAGTTCCCATCGACCTCACAATGCCGCCACAGGAGCGAGGGGGACTCCCAGCAGAACACCCCTCCATCCGTTGACTCGATCAAGGCGAATCGATCGGGATGCAGTGAAGTGATGGCCCCCCACCAGAATCCCAGCCGGGCCGAATTCCAGGTCAGCGACTCAAGTCGATAGACGGGCTGGGGGAGCTGGGTTGCCAGTGTCCGTGCATGGCGGCGAAGCCTGGCTTGGCCTCGGTGATGGGACGATCGTGCTTTTCCTCCAGGAGCCGAACATAAAGTTGCATATGCCCGGAACGGTCGCTGCCAAATAGGATTGCCTTGCCATCGGGGGAAGCCTCAGGGTGATAGTGGCGCACACCGGGCGAGGAAACTGTCAGCCGTTCGACGTTGCCCTCCAGATCCGACCGCATCAACTCGATTCGCCCATCGACCTGAGCAGTGAAGAAGATGGTCTTGCTGTCCGCCCCCCAGACCGGCAGATCGCTACTCTCGCTGTGGAAATCGGGATGCTTCAGCACCTCCACCACACCGCGATATCCTCCGCGATCTGCAACCTTCCGCAAACCAGTTCCATCCCTTCGGACCACATGCGTGTGGCAGTCATAGTGTTCGCCGGCGACAAACAGCAACCACTGGCCATCGGGAGACCATCGCGGCGCGAATTGAAAGGGAAACTGGTCGCTAATTCGGATCCGGTTCTCACCCTGGGCATCCGCGATGTAGATCTGGTAGTCAGCGTGGTAACTGATGCGCTGGCCGTCGGGTGAAATGCTGTAGCCATAGGAAAAGGCGGCGGAATCGCGTGAGAGATCGCGCTTGTTGCGTCCATCCAGATCCATAACAAACGGTTTGGAGATTCCTTCGATCAGCGGCGTGAACCCAAAGCCACGGTCATTTGGCAGGTAGAACAAACCGGTATTGCAAGCGCTGACGCGATCGACCGCAGTGGGGCAGAAGAGTTCCCCGCCGGCCTGTGGCACTAGGTAGGCATCCGACTGCCAGCCTTCGGTCATCCGAAACGTCCGATGCTCCCGTTCCCAGAGTGCATTCTCTTTCGACTCGCGATGCAGACCGACGATCGCCTTCGTTCCGTCGGGTGACCAACCGGCGAATTGGGTCCACTGGTCGCCCCCGACAATCAGTCCTGCAGCAACTTCCTGACGATGGCTGCCATCAGCCAACACCTGCCAGGCGCGCTGGGTCACCCAATTGGCATACTGCCCGTCCTCCAAATCGTTCCGTCCCTCGGTGTACCCGATCCAGGAAGTCTGTGCGCGAGCCGGTGACTCGAAAACCAAGGTGACAGCCAAGAGGATCGCACCCCAGAGGATTCCCCTTGGGCAGCATGTTGCTGCCCCCCAGTCGCTCCATCGGGCCAGACATACCATTTCACCGTCTCCTGCAGCCAACTGAATCACCCTGGAACGCACCAAATCGCCACCGTTCCCTGCAAAGGTTGGTGAGTCGTGGATTCATCGTATCCAGATCCAATCCAGGGGATGCGATGGGGACACCAAGTTCCCAAAAGGACTCGATTAAATCCTGCTCGCTGATCCTGGGGGGAAGACTACAATCAAAGGCTGTGGGATCGGCGGGCTGCCGGCAGCCAAGGCTTGAAGGAGTCGAATGGAGCAGAAGGTGATGAGCGAGCAGGCGGCTCCAACAAAAATCGACATCTCGAAGAAGAGCATCGATGGCTGCACCGAGGAGATCGCCGCCGCATGTCGTGGCATCGAGGCAGTGACTATCGTGGGAGCCCAAGGGCATCATGCGATCGGCGCCGGGATCGAGTCCTTTCAGAGGTGGCGGATTGAGGGCAGCCTTGGAGATTACTGCTTGCTGGCCTTCGGCGGCCAGGATTCGGAGGTGACCGGGGACGTGGGATGGGCTTTTGGCCAGGGGATGGAAAGTGGCCAATTGGTGGTGCGCGGCCACGCGGGTGCATACCTTGGCAGCCTCGCTAGCGGAGGTTTGCTTGCCGTCTACGGGAGCGCTGGGGAGCGCTGCGGTGCAGGACTGCTGGGGGGAGAGTTGATGGTGCGGGGAGACGTCGGCAAGGAGTGCGGGTACCGGATGCGCAGTGGCACGATCATCGTCGGCGGTTCCGCCGGTCCCCTTCTGGGTGCCGAGATGCGAGGAGGCACGATCTATGTACGAGGTGAAGTCGATTCGCTGGCGCCGGGAGTGATCGAGTATCGCTTGAAGGAGGCCGACCACATTCGCATCGGTTTGATGCTGCTGAAATCGGGAGTCAAAGCCACGGGGAAGGAGTTTCGTGGATTCCAGAGGGAGACCAGTCCATGAGCGGTGCGGATGCTTCGGTGTTCGGCCAGGAGACCGCGATCTGGGACCATTTCCTCCTCACCTCGCGGCCTGTTAGCGCACGCACCGATTTGCCTTCCAAGGAGGATTGGAATGAGCTGATCGCGGCGCGAATCGTCCGACCACAGCAGCGGCTCTGCATGCCCATCGTGACCAGGACGCCATGGGATCAGAAACTTCTCGGACTGCAGACCAAGCAGGCTGCCAACTTGCAGCATATCGCGACCCAAGCGGGCATCGGCTGGGTAGGTTCCTCCCAATCCCCCGATCCCGACGGCTTTTCTTCCGGCTTTTGGATCCTGCCGATCGAAGGAGACCAACTGCCCATGACGCAGCAGTTACGTCAGGCAGATGCCGTGGAATTCCAGTGGTTGGGTGCGCCGGCGACCGCCAGCAGTCGCGTTGCTCACCCTCCCATCGATGGCGTCGACTCCCATCGCTTGGTGAGGAAATTTCGCGCCCTACGGTCGATGCTCGGCAAGGCAACCAAGATGGGGATTGCGATACCGATCGGTTCTGTGGAGCAGGACACCGCATGGGCCATCGAGATGGGATTCGATTTCCTCACTCTGCTTCAACCCCGTCTGGCGACCGGCGCCGATGCCCCTAGCTTTGGAATCCCATCTCCCTTGGCGATCCGGCTTGCCCGGCGCCAAGCGACGCTTAGCAAACAACCCCACTTGCCGATCTTCGTCGAAGCCGCAATCCGGAACGGTCTCGATTTGGCCAAAGGAGTGGCCATGGGAGCCACTGGCATCATCATCGATCGATCCTATCTGCTCAGCCAGACGACCAACACCCGTTCCGGCGGCTCACTGGGTCCAGCGTCCAGCAGCTCCTTTCGCAGCGAGCCCTTGGGGGATTGGGATACCGAACGCCCCACGGCTTCAGCGACTCCACCGTTCCGCGATTGGCTGATGCGAATTGCCAGAGAACTCCATCAGGCCCTTCAGACGCTCGGAATCGACGAACTGCATCACCTGGAGGCGACAGGCATGGTGGCGATCGATCCGAGTATCGCCAAGCTGTTTCAGGTCGCTTCTCTTCTGGACTCCCCGCCCTCTTCCGCATCCGAGCCGAGCCGACCGAGGGGCAAATCGTGAGTGGCGCGGTTGGTGGGCGACTGCCCTCGATGCTCTACCTGGACCACAACAGCACGGCTCCCATCGACCCAGGCTGTTTGGAGCGGATGCAGAGCATTGCGATCGAGTTTCCCGGAAATCCAGCCAGTCAGCATGGACTGGGGAGAGCTGCCAGGAGACAGCTGGATGAAGCAACAGATAGGGTGCTGGCCTCCCTCACCACTTCTCCGTCAGCAGCCCAAACCTATCGCTTGGTATGGACCAGCGGAGGAACGGAAGCGAACAACTTGGCGCTATTCGGGGCGACCAGAAACCGGCCTGGCGCGATCGTGGTTTCAGCGATTGAACACGCCAGCGTGCGGGATGCTGCGATGGAGTTACAGCGACTGGGGCAAACCGTGCTTTGGCTGCCGGTCGGGAGCGATGGGGTCTGCCAGCTGGAACGGCTGGAGGAATGGATAGCCGGGCACCATCCGATTGCACTAGTCAGCATGATGCTGGGGAACAACGAAACGGGGGTGCTTCAACCTGCCGAGCAAGCATCGAGAATTTGTCGCGAAGCGGGAGTTCTCTTTCACTGCGATGCCGTCCAGGCGATCGGGAAGCACCGCTGGGATCTCGATGGGATTCAGCCCGATCTGCTGACGATCAATGCCCATAAGATCGGCGGGCCCGTCGGGGTCGGTGCGTTGGTGATGCAGCGGTCGCTGGCGATCCATCCGCAGCTTTTCGGAGGGGCTCAGCAATTGGAGAGTCGACCTGGAACCGAATCGCTACCGCTTGCTGCAGGCATGGCGTATGCACTTACCAAAGCCCAACAGCAGCTGGATGGACGGATCCACCAGTTGGCATCGTTGCGCGATCGATGGGAGCGTCGATTGAGGGAGGCGTTACCAAGTGCGGTGGTGATCGGCGACCATTCGCCTAGGTTGCCGCAGACCAGCTGCATCGCCTTCCCCGGCTGGAATCGGCAGGCGCTTCAAATGGCGCTCGACCTCCAAGGGCTCGCCTGCAGCACCGGTTCAGCCTGCGCCAGCGGATCCAGCCAGCCATCTCATGTCCTTGCCGCCATGGGCCTACCCGGGGAGTGGCAGATGGGAGCCCTCCGTTTCAGCTGGGGGCCCGAGCATCTGGACGAGGATGTCGACCGGGCGGTGGAGATCGTCTCCCGAGTCGTTCAGGGGAAGTTGTTCCGATGACCCGCTGCAGCATCGCAGGTGGGCGATTGAGGAGCCCACTGCGAGCGGTTTCGGGGAGGGGCGGATTGAGATTCTGAGCGGCCGGAAGCCGCCCGATTCTCACTTCAGCCCCATGCCAGTTGGGGCCCCTCCAATCGCACCTCGCACCCCGAGCTGCCTGGGATCGCGAGCGACTTTGTCGGCGAAGGTGCGGACATCGGTGAGGATTGGCTGCAAACGAACCGTCGTTCTTTCGATGTTCTCGATCGTCCGCAGCAAGCTGATGTAAAGCTGTTCATCCTCCAACAGCCGACCGACCGTTCCCTGACCTGAGGAGATCTTGCGGGCCAAGCCGCGCGCATCGACCAGCATCAGATCGAGATTGCGGAGAGCCGACTGCGCATCGTTCACCAGAGACTCACCCCGTTCCCCTAGTGGCTGGCTGAGCCCTTGAAGGTCTTCCAGCAAGGAGGTGGTCGCCTTGCCGACTCCCTGGAACTCCCCACCCACCTGCTCGAAGCTTTGCAGTGTCTTCTCCGTCTGCACCACCACCTTTTGCGCCTGGTCGATCACCCCAGGAAGTCGCTCCAGTGCATTGGCTAGTGCCTCGGGGGCCCGCGAGTTATCCAATTGCTGGAAGACCCTGCGAACCGTCTCGGCGGTCTGGTTGAATGTCTCCACCGCCAGCTTCGTCTTTTCGATGACGGCTTGAAAATCTTCGTCGCTGCCCCCCAGCACCTCCTGGACATTCCCCGCCAGAGAATCGATGCGCGAGGCCGCTCTTTCGATCGAAGTCAGCGTCACGGCGAAGTTATCTTGCAGGTTGGCGAAGACCGCCAGAGGATCGCCCGCGACGGTCCCGCCGGTCAGGTAGTCGCCATCCTTCATCACCGCCATGGCGATCGCCATTTCGGCTTCGTCGAGCATTCCGTTTTTGGGAGATCCTGCAGAACCATCAAAGCGGGTGATCAGCGATGCTTCGTTTGGCTTGACGAATTCCACCACCGCATCTCCGGTGATCAGGGAGCCCGAGCTGATGCGGCAGGTTTCCCCTTGTCGGATCTGGTGCTTGGCATCCAGTTCCAGCGTCAGATTGACCCCTTCGTCGCCGGGCAGCAATTGCACGGAGGCGACTCGCCCTACCTCGACCCCATTTTTGCGCACCGGCGTATCCTGCTCGACCCCCGGCGCCTCGTCGAACCGCACCGTGACCGAATAGCGGGGAACCCAGAACGTGGGAGCCGCTCCAAAGAATACGATCAGCAAGATGGCGATCAGCGCGGACGCGAGCACCAGCACACCAACGCCGAAACGGTAGGTTGAATCGTCCATGATCGTTCTTTCCTGGATATCGGTTGCGCTGGAGGAGTGGAGGCGAGATCAATCCTGCATCTGATCCAGAAGGTTTGGCGTTTCCAGATCCCCCGCCTCTCGGGCTCGACGCATCTCCATCAATCGGTCCCCTGCTTGACCATCGACAAACTGCCGGACTCGGCGATCGCTGCTTTGATCCAATTGATCAGGCGGTCCATCAAACAGGATCTGGGACTCTCCCGACCGGACGCGGGACAGGGGGTACAGCATCACCACGCGATCAGCGACCTTGCGCGCGGTGTGCATGTCGTGCGTCACAATCACGCTGGTGACCGATCGCTTGGCTCGCGTTCGCATCATCAACTCGTTGATCACGTCGCTCATGATGGGATCCAGCCCCGTCGTCGGCTCATCGTAAAGCACCAAATCCGGCTCCAGCATCAAGGCTCGCGCCAACCCCACCCGCTTTCGCATTCCTCCGGAAAGCTGGTTGGGACGCTTTTCGTAGACATTGTCTGGCAAGCCGACTTCGGCCAGTCGATCGAGCACCATGCGACGCATTTGGGAAGGATCAAGCCCTTCTTTCAGACGAAGCGGGAAGGCGACGTTTTGACCGATGGTCATGCTGTCAAACAGAGCCGCATTCTGGAAGACAAATCCCATTCGCTGCCGCAAAGCCGTCAATTCGACATCCCCCAGCGACCGCAGAAGCTTTCCATCGAAATACACCTCACCCACAGTCGGATCGATCAGACGAATCATTACCTTCAACAGCATCGTCTTGCCACAGCCACTCTCACCAATCACCACCAGCGTCTGTCCGCGCGGGATCTCCAGATCGATCTGATCGAGAATCGTCTGGCTCCCAAATCTCAACGTCACACCTTTTAGCTGCACCAGCGCATCGCTTCGCTCGTCTCTTCGACCTTCCGATTCTTCCGTCGCCATCGTTTGCACTCCAGTTCCGTTCGACTAGCCGTCAGAACAGACGATTGCCACGTGGCCAGAGGATCGTCGCTACCCCGTCCAGCAGGATGTTGAGCATCAGATCCAGAACCAGAATGAGCACGAAACTGAGGACGAACGCCGCGGTCGCGGCTTTGCCAACCCCCTCCGCACCCGATTGGCAGTGAAATCCGCGATAGCAACTGACGATGGCGATGATCGCTCCGAAAAAGATACTCTTGAAGATGCCGCAAAACAGGTCAAACCCTCCGACGAAGTCGCGACTGTTGCGAAGGTACTGCGAATGATCGATCCGAAGGACGTTGACGCTGAAAAAGTAACCACCGACAATCCCCATGAAGTCGGCCATGACCGTTAGCGCCGGAATCAAAAGGACGCAGGCCAGGAACCTAGGGACCACCAAGTGATGGATGGGATTGGCCCCCATCGCCACCAAGGCATCAATCTGCTCGGTCACGCGCATCGTCCCAAGCACCGCTGCCATCGCGCTGCCGACACGGCCCGCCAGCATCGTGGCGGCCAACACTGGGCCCAGTTCACGCACCAGCGAATAATTGATCACCGCCCCAAGACGACTTTCCATCCCGATGCTGCGGAATTGACCGATGCTCTGGACCGCCAACACCATCCCGATAAATGTTCCGGTCAAAGCCACCACAGGGAGGCTGAGGACCCCCACCGCGTAAAAACTCGGGAGGATCGTGTCAGGAGCGGGCTTCGCAGCAAATAGCCACCGAAAAATCCTCGTTGCAAACAGAGTGATATCCCCGACGGCGTTGACGCCTCGGACCGTCAGTGCACCCCAATGCTGGATGTAGTCCACCAAGCCTTGCAACACCCTGGAAATCTCCTCCGCAAAGTCCACTCCCACACTTCTCCAATACCATCTCCATTTCGGCGAAGAATCTGGCGGCTCTTCAGTCGATTATTCCGATTGGACAAAGCAGGGAAAATAGATCGGATTTTCCAGCACCCCGATCCCCCCATCACTACGATCTCTGGATCATTGGCCGAACGCCAATTCCTGCTAGCATAAAGCCCTATCGTTCTCTCACCTCGACCTGGACCAGGATGCTACCGATCATGTCGCAAACGTTGCTTTGGGCCCGACTTTGGATCACCTGCTGGGTGATTGGCTCGGTTGCTTTCCCATCCCTGGCAACGGCTCAATCGCCCATTTCCTGGCGGGAATCGATCCCCAAGACCGCCGTTGCTGTCGTCCGTGTGGCTCCCGCTGAAAGCTGGCTGGAAGCGCCTGCGGTCGAGCAGCTGCGAAGCTTGGAAGGATGGAAAAAGCTCTGGCGGACCCCTCAACTGCTCCAGGCCAATGCCGTCCTGGGCGTCGCCGAATTGGGCCTGGGGATGTCGACCGAAGAGTTCCTAAAAGGGGTATCTCACGGCGGCATGTCGGGCTGGGTCGATCTGGCTTCTGGCGGTGCCGCGATTCAGGGGTGGGCTCGCGATGCCACTTGGTTGCAAGAGCAGGTCGACCGATTGTCGGGGGTGATCGCGCAGCAGACAGGGGGAAAGCCGGAGGTCCGAGAGTATCGAGAAGCGACTGCCATGCAATTGGGTGGAATGATCTTTGTCCATCGGCAGGGGCGCTGGCTTGCCACCGGCGACAAAGAACTGGCCAAACGCTGGGTCGATCAGCAAATGGACGATCCAGGGGCCGCATGGGAAGGGCCTGCCGATCTGCCGGAAAACTGGAAAGGAACCTCCGATCCAGCGGCGAGCAACGAGAACTCGCCAGCGGCTTTGATCAGCCTGTGGATCGACTTGGAGACGCTGCGCGACAATGGAGTCGCCAACGAACTCCTGGGTGGCAAGGCAAACGACTTCAACGCCGAGTTGCTGCTCGGGGGGATCATGGCGGTCCTGAATCGGGCTCCCCATGCATCCGCCGATCTCCGATGGGATGGGGCTCGACTACGCCTTGATTGGCAAACCCCCTATGACCGTCAGTGGGCAGATCCCGATCGCCTTTATTCGGTTGGCGAACCGACACCAGAGGGAAGCGCCCTGCCCCTTCTGGAAGTGCCAGATTCCCTGGCCAGTCTTTCGGTCTACAGGGACCTCTCCCAGATGTGGCTTCGCTCGGGAGATCTTTTCGGGCAGGAAGTCAACGACCAATTGGCTCAGGCCGACACCACTCTGTCGACACTTTTTTCCGGAAAAGACTTCGGCGAGGAAATCCTAGGTGCGCTCCAACCCCAATTGAGGCTGGTGGTCGCCCCCAAAAAGTTCCCGGAAGGTCAGCCGATCCCATCCGTTCAGCTGCCGGCCTTTGCGATTGTGGGAGAGCTGGAGGAGCCCGAGCGGATGAGGAAGGACTTCCGTCGGATCTTTCAGAGCTTGATCGGATTCCTGAATGTCGCCGGTGCCCAGGAGGGCCAGCCTCAACTGGATATGGAACTGGGGGGCGAGCCCCAAAATCCACTCGTCACAGCCTCCTACGTCCCCGCGACCGACCGGGAGGCATCCGAGACGGCTCCGATTCAGTACAATTTTCGGCCAACCCTCGCGTTCGCCAACCAAGCCATGATCCTATCCAGCGATCTGGATCTGGCGACACAGCTGCAGCGGCGACTCCTGGAAGGCACCGGGGGGCCAAGCGGAACTCCGGGAGACAATCTGCTGGTCGAGGCCAAAGCGACGCCGCTTCTGGAAGTGCTGCAGGCCAATCGCGAGTCGATCATCGCCCAAAATATGCTCGAAAATGGAAACACTAGACAGCAGGCAGAGGGGGAGTGGAATCTACTGGCGATGGGGCTGAGCTGTTTCCGGGGGGCAGGGCTGCGTTTGGCGTTCGATGACCTGTATCGTGGAACACTCTGGGTGGAGCTGGCGGGGCAGGATGATTCTCCAACCCGTTAGCGCCGTGGACAACCGCCAGGAAGAGAGATTGTCCTGAAACAAATCGCCGCCAAGATCCGAAAATCACGCACAAGACCACGCAGGCGGTCGGTTTCCACACGATTCCGAAAGGATGGCCATCGAGGATGAACGACAACCTGGATCCGATGGAATGGAAGCCCGAGCAGCTTTGGGAGGTTTGGGAGGCTAGCGAACAGCAGCCCTGGGATCCCCGCCGTGTCGCTCATTGGCTGCGTCGCGTCAGCTTTGGTGGATCGGCAGCCGACATCGCCGATGCGACTCGAGCGGGCTTTGAGAAATCGGTGGAACGCTGGTGTGGGAATGCGGATGGCAAAAGTAGCGGTGATGCCCTGGATTCGGAAGATCGGCCGAGCGGTGATCGCCAATCCGACCAAATGACCAAAAGTGTCCGAGCATCCGAAAAGACACTGTCGCAGTCGGCTTGGTGGCTGCACCGGATGCGAGTGACCGACGCCCCATTCCGCGAAAAGATGACGTTGTTCTGGCATGGCCATTTCGCAACCAGCGCAGACAAGGTGAAGGATGGAACGCTGATGTTCGACCAGAACCAGTTGCTGCGTGAGCATGCGACCGGTTCCTTTTCTTCGCTGGTGCATCAGATCGCAAAAGATCCGGCCATGCTGATCTATCTGGACAGTGCCACCAACCGCAAGGCGCATGCGAACGAGAATTTCGCCAGGGAATTGATGGAGCTATTCTGCTTGGGTGAGGGGCATTATTCGGAGGCCGATGTCCAGGAACTGGCTCGCTGTTTCACCGGCTGGGAAATCCGACGAGGTCGCTTCCGCTTCAACCCGTATCAGCACGACCAGAAGCCGAAACGGTTGCTGGGGAGCGAGACGATCCAGAGTGGAGAAGAAGCGATCGATCACCTTCTGAAGCAGAATCGAGTCGAGTATTTTCTTGTCCGTAAGTGGGTCGACTTCTTCATTTGCGACCAAACCGAGTGGACCGACGATCAGCTAGAGCCGCTGGCGGCTCAGCTTCGTCGCGATCAGCTTTCGATGATGCCCACCCTACGCCGGATCGTCACCAGCCGCCTGATGATGCATCCCTGGTGCGAAGGTCGCAAAATCCGTTCGCCGGTAGAGCTGACGATAGGATTCCTCAGGGCCCTCGACGCGATGGCCAGTTGGGATTGGATCGCTCAGCAGGTGCGCGAGGTGGGGCAGGGGCTGTTTGAGCCACCGAATGTGGAGGGTTGGGAAGGGGGACGCAGTTGGATCAATTCGGCGACGCTTCTTGGTCGAGCCAACTTGATCGAAGGACTGGTGACCGACCCGCGAACCCGAATCGATGGCCAGCCACTGGCTTCTTTGCTGGAATCGCGATCCGCGCGCAAGGTTTCTCTGATGCAGTCCCTTTTGGACAGCTTTGTGCCTCAGCCACTGCACTCCAAGTTGCTTTCCAGATTCCCACTCGAATCGACCGCGGACCATTCGGCCGTGCAGAGGGTCTGCCAGTGGGCGACTCACCCCGTTTTCCAACTTCAATGACACTCAGAGCGGAAGGAGTCCAAAATGCCCTCAAGGATCACCTGCCCCACCCCCAGCTCACACATTTTCAACCGACGCCAATGGCACGTCCGATCGTTGCTGAGTGCAGCAGCGGTGGGAATCCAGGGAGCGATGCCGCAATGGCTGCGAGCCGCCGCAGATGCCGGAGCCAAGCAGAAGGAAAAGGTGCTGGTGGTTGTTCAATTGACCGGTGGCAACGATGGCCTGAATACCGTGGTGCCATTTCGAGAGGATGCCTATTACAAGGCGAGACCTAAGTTGGCATTGCCCGAGGATCGGCTGCTCAAACTGGACGACCAGTTCGGCTTGCATCCCGCGATGACGGGATTGAGGGACTTGGTGGACAAAGGGCGTTTCAGTATCGTCCACGGTGTCGGCTATCCGACTCCGAATCGATCCCATTTTGAATCGATGGATGTGTGGCATTCCTGCCAGCAGAAATCCCGCCGCGAAAGAGAAGGTTGGCTTGGTCGATGGGCCGCCAGCCTGGAAGCAGAAAACAGCGGAGAGGATAGTCCCGCGATCCACTTCGGCCAGGAAGTCCAGCCCCTGGCACTAGCACATCGACGCATGGCGATCCCTAGCATCGATTCGATTGACCGATTCCGTCTGCGAGTCGATCTGCCCGACGACAGTCAACCAGAAGTCACCTCGCCAGACGAGGCCGGACAGGAAGACCTCGTCGGGTTTCTCGAGGCAAGCACTCAGACGGCGCTGCGAGCCAGTGCGAGGATGAGCGAAGCGTTCGCGAGGGATACCGATATGAACGACTTTCCCAGCCATCCCTTTGGCCAGAAGCTCAAAGCGATCGCTCGGCTGATCGCTGTCGGAGCCACGACTCGGGTCTACTACGTCACGCTTGATGGGTTCGACACCCATTCCCAACAACCCGCCGCCCACGAAGGGCTCCTTCGGCAATGGTCCGAAGGGGTCTCGGCGCTGGTACGGCAGATGGAGGCTATCGGCCAAGCGGATCGAGTGCTGGTGATGTCGTTTAGCGAGTTCGGAAGGCGCGTCGCCGAGAACGCCAGTGAAGGTACCGACCATGGAGCAGCCGCACCGATGTTCTTTGCGGGAGCCTCACTGCGACAACTGCATCTTGGGCAACCGCCGTCGCTGGAATCGCTGGACGATGGCGATCTGAAGCATCAGGTCGACTTCCGATCGGTCTATGCTGGTGTACTGGAAGGTTGGCTGGGGACGGCAAGCCAGATGGTGCTAGGGGGTGAGTTTCCGCCGACCGACCTGTTTGCGATTTCGTAGCGATCGATCGAGCAATTCCGGGTGGTCGCGATCGCTAGGCGAATGATCACCCAGTCCATCGTTGCATGTCGATACTTCGCCAGCCGACGGGAATTCAGCCCGCCGTTAGGAAACTCACCAATGACAGCACGATCGGGGCGACGTTCAACCTTCTGCTAGCGGCCCCCGGGTCTTCCTGGGAACAGTTCGCGCGGATTGGGCAGATTGCCCGAACTCGATCCCGGAAAAGGTCCTGCAGGCAAGTTGGCACTGGCGGGAGGGCCGGGAGGAAGAGGCGGCCCCCAGGTACCTGTTCCGGGGCCTCCGCCGGCTGAAGCTCGCGGGGCACCTTCCTCGCGTGTTCCAGCGCTGGCGCTGACCAACTCCATCGCCCCATACTCCAGCGTGCGCACATTCACCTCGGCGAATCGCACTTGGAACTCCGCCGGGGCACCTGCTGGCAATTTGGGGTCGGTCATCCAGATGACAGCAGGACGCTGTGGCATCCCTTCGATCCGCAATCGATCCTGATGGAGGACATACTGAGCCCTCTGGGCCATGACCTTGATTCGCCCCTGCGCTGGGATCGACTCGGCCGTGACATTCCCGTTGGCTTCCAGTTCCCAGAAGCCCGATGCGGGGGGCGTCGACACCAGACGGGGCGAGCCGATGGGCTGGTTGGAATTCAAGTCGCCCGTGCTGTAGATTCGCAGTTGATCGGCGGTGATGATCGATTGTCCCGGCGATAACGCCGTCAGCTGGTGGAGATCCAACGCATCGTTCCAATGGGAAACGGTTCCCTGAAGCGCATGAACATTTTGAAGAAAGCTGACGTCGATCTGGTTCCCCCCGGCGGCTCGTAGCATTCTCCCCTGCATGGCTTGCGCGAAAGTCAAGTGCAGACATTGCAACGGCGCCGTATCGGAACTGGGAGAGCTCAGCGCAGCGACAGCAGGCGTTGTGGAGGCATCTTGAGCGAGGTTCTTCGCATGCGATCGGATTCCACCTGGCCCTCTCCCCTGAAATGTTTGCTGAATCAAATCGAATTGAATTTCTGGAAGCGCCAGATGGTGGGTCGACTGCAAATGGCCAAACCGATCTTCCTGGAGCGCATAGACCTGGACATCCGAACGCAGGATCATTTTGGAGAGGGTTGCCGTCTGCGGTGTTTTCAGATCCCAAGCCAAGGGCTGGCCCAAGACCAGATCCAGTTGCTGAGAGCGTCCGGATAAGGTCCACGTATCCCCTTCTGGACGCTGGACCTTGCCATGCCACTGCACATCGCCTTCCAGCCGAGCGGTCTCTCCGTTGAACACCATGCGCCCTGACCAAGCGACCTGTGGCACTTCCATCCAGACGATCCCGCCAGGCGAGGATGCATCGGGGCCCTGAAGGAACTCCGGGGGAAGGGCGAAATGACCTGGAGAGTCCATCCAAATCTGCTGCTCCTTCTGGTTCATCCTCAACTGAGGCCCTTGAAGCATCCCCTCACCGACCGCGATCGTCGCCGGCTGGCCGCTGATTCGAATGTCGTAAAAGAGCTGATCCAGCATCTCCATCTGCATCGCATCGCCCGATACCCTCAAGGGCCAAGCTGTCGATCCGACTCCGGCAGCGCGAAGCAAGGTGACATCTCCCTCCAATTCCAAATCCTGAACCCAGGTCTGGCCGGGAGCCTGGACCATGTGGGTGCGAAGGAGACGGCCCAGCACCTGGAGGGGAGGATCGGTGGCAGGATTCGCACCAAGGGGTGCAGAAGTAGGAGCCGCTGAGGAAGCCGCCGTGTTGGCGGCACTGTCGATAGGCCGCGTCGGGAAAGCAGGGCCGTTGCCCGAGGGATTGGGTGCTGCCGGTGCAACCGCAATCGGTGCCGCCTCCTGATAATCAAACCAGCTCTCCAGGCGATCGACCTGCGCCTGCAATTTGGCGGTGTGCAGCACCACCCCTCGCTCCGCCACCATCCTTTGAGGGCGAAAACCAGCCGCCAGCCTCCCCATCGGTTTGGCATTGCCTGGCGATGATTCCTGCTTGCTGATCCATAAATCGATCCGCTCGGCCGAGAAACTGCCCTGCGTGGTATGCGCTGCCTTGGCATCTCCTTGAATCGATAGCCAGTCGGCCGGGCCATCGGGAGCCAACTGTAGCGATTGCGTCCAATCGAGCTGCCATGAGGCGTCGGGATCGATTTTGGCGATGCACTTTCCTGGTCCCTTCGCGTTTAAGCTCCCCAACCGATCCAGTGCCCGGTTTGTGGATGCATCGAGCGCATCATTTTGAAAATCGAGCTGCTCGGACCAGATCTCCAACTGCTTCAGCTGGAGGTAGGCAGGAATCGACGCAGGGAATCGATTCCCAGGAAGGGCATTGCTGACTTCGATCTTTCCGGCGGTCTGATCCCAACGAAGCGACCTAGCCTGCAGTCGATACTGTTGATCCGGAGCGTGGAGAAGAACCCAGTAATGGTCTTCCTCTTCGTCGTCGGTATCTTTTCCAATCGCTTCCACCAGCCGCACTTGCCATGCGGCCGCCTGTGGATCCTTGGCAGCGACTGGGTCCGAGGTGACATTCAGATGGATCGCCAATTGATCGCAACTAAATCGGTCGGGACGCATCCCCTCGACGTGATGCTCGATCGTCACCCCACCATCCATTGTGGCGACATTGCGAAGGAAGTTGTACTGGAAGACCCGCTTGCAGCCGATGGAAAGGTGCGCCGGTGGCAGATTGGCAACGCGGGGCGCGGTGGTCGGTTGGGAAGGCGAAGATCCCAAGAGCCCGCCGTTGGGAAGTCGGATCCAGGCGCGATCCAAATACTGAAGCGATAGCGACTTGAACCCTTGGAAGGGTGAACCCGATGCGCCGCTGGCATCGGCCGGCTCCGACAGCAGTTCCTTATCCAGCTCGATTAGCAACTCCCGCCCCTCGATCTGACTTTCCCCAAGCTGGATCTGGACCGTCTGGCTGGTCCACAACGTACGGGCATCGATATGGACATCGCGCGTCTGGATCAGCATGTTCGACAGCGACTGGCCGGAAGGATGGATCGATCGCATCCGGATCAGTCCGCGCAGCATCCCGCCGACCAACGGTGGCGGAGCCCCTTTGAGCGGATCGAGCCTTCCGGCAAATTCGAATTCGGCCCCCTGATCGCACTCGATCAGTAACACCTCCGCGGGTTCGCCACTGCCGTCGCTTGACGACCCCCGCGGCAACACCAAGGTCAATGGGGACAACTGCAGGATATGATCCCCCACCTCCTTGCGATCCCGGAACAGCAGCACTCCCCTTTCGGTCTCCAGAACTGTCGATTCTCCCAACTGCCAAGCTCCTGGCGGGAAGTAGCGACCCCACCAGGGGGCCTGTTTTTCTCGCTGGACCACCGGATGGACCGGATCGGACCACTCCCGATGAGGTTCCAACCATGGGACCACCAACATGCCATAAACCGCCGCGCCCACCAGCCACGGGACCAACGCGATCAGATAATTCTGGATCCTTCGGACAAGCACTCAGGGAGTCCTTTCCGGCAAGTATGCCGATACCAGAGAACTCCAGCACCCCTTGGCCCGCAACAACCTCTCCACCAGCTCCCGGATCGCCCCCTGTCCACCCTTTTGCTGGAGCACCCAGTGACAGGCCTGCCGGATCTCGATCGGAGCGTCCGCAACCGTCACAGGCAAGAAAACCTCCTGCAGCAACGGGAGGTCGGGTAGATCGTCGCCGATGTAGCAGACTTCCTGCAGGCTCACACCCCACTGATCGATCAACTGCTTGGCCACCGACAGCTTGTCGTGAACCCCTAGCCGCACTGCGTCGACTCCCAATGCCTCGGCTCGCTGCCGCACCACCAAGCCATCCCTCCCGGATATCCAGGCGGTTCGAAAGCCAGCCTGTCGCCACAGCTGAATGCCCAATCCATCGCGCACGTGGAAGCTCTTCAGCTCTTCCCCAGTTCGATCGAACAGAAGACGGCCATCGGTCATGATGCCGTCGACGTCCGAAAGGAGGACACGGATCGACTTGGCCTTCTGGTGATCGTGCATGTTCCGGGATGTTCCAGGCGGCTGACAAGGAAAGGGATGAAGATGGATGCCCCCGATTGGCAAGTTAGCTTTCCGGCGGGGAAAAGAGCTTCAACGATCCCATCGGACGCGCTGCCGAAGCGACCGAAGGTCCTTTTCCGAAAAAGTCATTCGTCGGGGTCCGATCCCCAAAGAGATTGAGCAGATCGGTGATGTCGAGCATCCCGAGGGCCTGATGAGCGGCGTCGACGACCGGCAGTTCGCTGTACTTGCCCTGCCGCATCCGTTCGATCGCCTCTGTCAACCGGCTTCCTGCGGCAGCCACCGCGCATTGGGCCGTCATGACCGACTCGATCGTAGCATCCAACTGCTGATCGCGATTGCGTTCCAGCAATCGCGCTAGATCGCTGTCGGTGAAGATCCCAAGTAGCTTCCCCTTGGGGTCGACCACCAGCATCGCGCCGCTCCTGCGTCCCGTCTGGGCGCTGGCGACCAGCGCGTCGCGCACAGTCGCCCTAGGGCCGGTGACGCGACACTGATCGATCGGACGCATCGCTTGCTCGACCAAACAAAGCCGCCTGCCCAAAGCGCCTGCGGGATGGTTCTTCGCGAAGTCCTCTGCGGAAAACTGCCGCATCTGCGTCAACACGATCGCCAGCGCATCCCCCAATCCCAGCATGGCTGTGGTGCTGGTGGTGGGGGCCAAGCCCAAACGGCACGCTTCCACCAATGGAGGCAACACCAAGCACAAGTCGCTTTGCCTGGCCAATCGACTATGTCGCTGCCCCGTGACTGCCGCTCGCCAGCAGACGCGTCGATCCAGCATCGGCAGCAACTGAATCAGCTCCTGCGACTCGCCACTATGCGAGAGAAATAGGACGGCATCCTCCGGACGCACCGCTCCCAAATCGCCGTGCAGCGCTTCGGCAGGATGAAGGAAATGACTTGGGGTTCCCGTCGATGCCAGCGTGGCGGCAATCTTTCGACCGATCAGGCCAGCCTTGCCGATTCCCGACACCAGCAGACAACCCTTCAAGCGGTAGATCCGCTCGGCGAGGTTCAAAAAGGTCTGATCGAGCGTGGAAGCGAGATCCTCCAAGGCGCGCGATTCCAGACGAAGAACCCGCTGCGCCTCCTCCAGAAGACGACTCCCCTCGGCCGACTCCATCGGCGCCGCTTGTTCCATCTTCCACCTCGGACATCCTTGCCCGGAAAATCGCTCACGGTGCCACCCGCAATCGCTGGCGGACAGACTACCGAACCGCCTTCGAGCACCTACCCTACTCCATTTCCGGCAGCAGAACAATTCCGATCGACATGGCCGTCGACCGAGGATGGTTAGCTAGCCAAAGCAGCCCGTCGTGGGTCGGCGGTTGGATCCCGAAGGCGATGAAGCCTCTTTACGCGATCGATTGCAGGAATGCCTTTCGCTAGAGCGTAGGGCGAATGGGCTGGGCCCAGGCGAGCGGGAGATCACTTGGTCTGCGCGTTGGCGATCCAATCTTCGCTTCGATCGAACCACTCATGGTCCGTCAAACGCTCGACCTCCTCGGTGGGAATATCCAGATCGTCGGCCAGTTGGCCCAATTGCTTGGGTCCACCCCGGAAAATCCGATCCCAGATCTGCTCTCGCAATTGTTCTTCTTCAGTCGATGGCATGGCCTGTGGCTCCTGCGCGAATGAGACGGTGAATTCCGATCGACGCAAAAGCTACGATGGAACGACAGCTTGTTCCGAATTGTTCGATTCAACAGCACAACACGATCGATCGATCACCACCCCAGGGGCTGATGGGGTGCCACGAAGCGAACCCTCGGAGACCCGAGTGAAAAACGCTCCCGGTGCTGCAATCCTTGCCGCCCCTTCGCGGTAGGTAACGAAGCGATCTTCCGCTTCGTCCCACAGATTCATCTGAAAGCAGGCCCAAACGTCACGCAAGGAAAAACTCGTCTCCAGCGGCCGCTGTAGTTCGGCGATCGAACCCATCGCTTCGGGCAGTCGGTAGAAAGGGATCTTCGAATTGAGATGATGCACATGATGGTAGCCGATGTTTCCGGTAAACCAGTGCATCCAGGACGACATCCGAAAGAAACTGGAAGACTGAAGGGCGGCATCGACGTAATCCCAGTTGTCGGCTTCACGCAGCTTGCAACCAGGGAAATTGTGCTGAGCGTAAAACAGATAGGACCCCAGCCCGCAGGCTATGGTCAGCGGAACCAACAGTCCCAGCAGCAGTGTCGGCCAACCCATCGAAATCGCAGCCGCGATCAGGAGTCCATGGAGCAGCAGTGCGGCCCCTGCATCCCAGTGCTGGCGAGGCCGAAGCAAGAAGGGAATCAACGTCATGTTGATCAGGAAAATCGAGATGTAGCCACCGGCGATGATCAGCGGGTTCCTAGAGACGCGGTACATCAGTCGTTCTCGCCAACCTGCGTCGTGATACTGCTGGCAGGTGTACACCGGGAATGACCCTGGATGCTCGCCGAAATCCTTGCAGTTGGTTTTGTGATGCGTATTGTGCGACTCGGCCCAGACCGAGGAGGGGCTAAGCACCACCCAACCAAAAAGATTCAAAATGGCATTGGCCCACTTCGATCGTTTGAAAATCGCGCCGTGCTGCTGATCGTGGTAGATGATGAAAACGCGAACGATCAGAAGTCCAGTCAGCAGGCTAGCTGGCACGCGTAGCCAAAGCGGTGAGGGCAACCAAGCCACGGCCCAAGCCACCAGCATCAGCGTCAGAGCAACTGCCAACAACTGCCAGCTGCGCGAGATATCTTCTTTAGCAAACGGGCGGGTTGCGATCAGCAGTTCTTTGTGGGTTCGCATGCAGAAGGCTTTCGAGAGGGGGGATCGTCATGCCACTAAGTGAAGGGGAAGACTGCCACCCGCCCACCCGAATCAATCCTCATGGCCACCACACCAAAACGGCACAGGCCCGATTCCGTAACTGACTGGTTTCTCAAGATAGAGCAAGCCACCAAGGGGACCAACACCGAATGCCATCAGGCGGTTCGAAAAAGGGGAAAAACGGTTGAAATTTCTTTTTCGCATCCACTTGCCGTCGGCAAGTTCAAAACCCCTCGGTCGGTCCACAGAAGGCAGCCGGGTCGCTGATGGCGACTTGGTCTATCCCACCACGCCAAACCGAATTCCGGGGATGCTACACAACCAGAAAAAAAGCCGCCTCAGCAAGAGACGGCTTGGATGCGATTGCTCGATCACTCCACCTGACGGGGCCGATCAGGACGCTTGGCCCTTGGCGGAAACCACCAAATGGCTCAGCCGACTCTTCAGTCGCGACGCCTTATTGGTGTGGATCATCTTCTTGGCTGCGGCTTGGTCGAGCTTCTTGTAGACCGCAGGAATCAGCTTCTGAGCTTCCTCGATCTTGCCACCCTTGACCGCTTCACGAACGTTCCTCAGCATGCCACGCAGCACCGACTTGCAGGCGCGATTGCGTGCCCGATCTTCCAAACTCTGACGCAGACGCTTCTTGGCACTTTGGGAATTCGGCATCGAATCAACCTAAACCGTGTTAAAAGGATTCCAATCCAGGCAGGCCAACCAACACACCCGCCACTCGCTGAGGACAACTACCCCACCTTCCCGAAATGCCTCCGGGATCTCGTATCATGGAGGATTTTTCGGAGATTGTCCAGGACAGCTTTGGCAAAACTCTTTTTTTCCCGGCGACTCCACCCCACAATCAAGGCCAACTGGATCAGGACACTCTATGAACCCCCTCACGGACCGCTCCTTCGGGGGGCAAGGCAGGGAACGTGGCAGGTGAAGTTTATTTTGTCGGTGCCGGCCCTGGCGAACCTTCCTTGATGACCCTGCGAGCCGCGGAGGTCCTTTCGCTGGCCGAAGTGGTGCTTTACGACCGGTTGGTGCACCCCGATATTCTCGATCGCTGGGTGCCAGCATCGGCGCTGCGGATCGATGTCGGCAAAGAGGTGGGGGACAACCCATGGCCGCAGCAGATGATTTGCGACGAACTGCGCCGATGGGTGGAAACAGGCAAACGTGTGGTGCGTCTGAAAGGTGGCGACTCGGTGCTCTTCGGCCGATTGACCGAGGAGCTAGAGGCGGTGCGGACCCTAGGCTGTTGGGTGGAGGTGGTTCCTGGAATCACGGCGGCTCAGGCTGCGGCGGCCGATGCCCGGATCTCGTTAACCGACCGCGACTGGGCCAGTGCGGTCACTCTGGTGACCGGGCACAGTCAGCGTTTGGAAGATGGGTCGTGGGAGGCGGAGGAACTGGGAGACCGGATGGCCGAATGGCGGCAAGTGGCAACCGCTTCAGGAACGCTGGCGATCTACATGGGACGACGATTGGCTCAGCGGTGGAGCCATGATTTAATCGATGGGGGCCTATCACCCGCGACGCCCGTACTGGTGGTGCACCGCGCCGGTTGTCACGACCGCCAGATGGATCGCGGCAGACTAGCGCAATTGGCTGAGGGGAGTTGGGAACCGCAGCTACCTCCAGGCCCCGTGGTGTATCTGATAGGTCAGATAGCAGCCCAGGCTTCCTTCTCCCATTCGCTCAGCCAGACCTTTCCGCTGCAGGGTTGCCATCTGCTTTGGCCCCGTCCCTTCCGCGAAGAAGATCCCCTGCACGATCGCTTGGTGCGATCCGGTGCGATTCTTTGGCGTGATCCCGCGATTGAAATCGTTCCTGTCGATCTGGATCAGGCTGGCGGTGGATTGCTCGATGGCATCGATCGATACGATTGGATTTTTTTCACCAGCGTGCCAGGGGTCGAGCTGTTTTGGGAGCGATGGATGGATCGGGGGTGGGATGCGAGGAAACTTCATGGCGTCCGCCTGGGTGTGGTCGGTCCGTCGACCGCCAAGGCGCTCCGCGATCGCGGGCTGCTGCCCGATGCGATGCCGACCGACGATGCCAGTGCAGAGGCACTCCTCAAGTCCGTGCGTCCCCAAATCGCAGGCCAAAGCGTGCTCTGGGTGCGTGGCGACAAGGGGGCGGAACATTTTGCTGCAGGGCTGGCGGAGATTGCTAGTCGCGTCGATTCTCTCTGCCTCTATCGCAACAGGCCGAAGGAACAGCCAGACCCATCGATCGTAAGCAGGCTTCGATCGGGTGCGATCGACGGCGTGGCAGTGACCAGCCGATCGATCGCTGAAAGTTTGGTTCACCGTTATGGAGAGGATCTCAAGCGAACGACGCTGCTGGCTTTCTCTCCGTTGATCGCTCAACGACTGACGGAACTGGGATGCGATGCAGCAGTGGTCTGCCCGCAATCGACCCCCGATGCATTTTGCGAGTGGGTGGCAAGTTGGTATCAAAAGGAGAGCATCACCAAACGGAGTCCTTAGAGCCGTAGCGGATCGAGGGAGAGCAATCGGGACATGGTGCTGCCATCGATCGAGTTTTTCGGGACGAATGCTATTGCCGCCACGGCGGCTAACCCTATGATGCATTTGGCGGCGTGAATCGTCGCCAAAGTTCTTTTGGCCGCTATTCCGGCAGAGGGACCAAAAGTTTGCGTTGGCCAGGATCGCTCAAGGCGAGTGCAGATGCACGCTGGATCCTCGCCAGTCTCGCAGCGGCTCCGCATTTTGCCGCAACGGTCGAAGGAACGAAGAAGACCCGTCGGTGGCTTGTCCACCGACGGGTTTTTTTGTCTGCAGCTCAACCTGCCGGTGTCGTTTTCCCTATCACTCGACTGCGCAGACTCATCCCGCCGTTGAGGTTGCAGACATCGGAGAATCCGACACCTTGAAGCAAGCAAGCGCCGACGTGAGCGCGCTTGCCGGAGTGGCAGACGACGACCGTAGGTCGATCTGGGTTCAGCTCCCTCCATCGGTCGTGAAGGGTGTCTATAGGAATCCCGATGGCTCCTTCCAGCGGCAAAGCAGCTCGCTCTTGATCCGTGCGCACATCCACCACCTGCAGATCGACGGAAAGATCGATATCAGGTGGTACCAAGTGGGGCGCACCAGCCAGATCATTGCAGGCGGCAAAAGCGGCCATGTGGATCGGATCTTTGGCGCTGCCGAAGGGAGGAGCGTAGGCGAGGTCCAGTTGTGCCAGATCGTAGACCGTGCCACCAAAATGCAGGGTGGTGGCGGCGATGTCGATCCGTTTGTCGACCCCCTGCTCCCCGAGAGCCTGGGCCCCCAGCAGCTTTCCCGACTGTGGCTCGTACAGCAGTTCCACTTCCAGCGGCTTGGCACCAGGGTAGTAACTGGCGTGATGCGCTGCCTGGATGAGAACGCTGCGAAATGGAATTCCCTCGGCCTTCAACTGCCGCTGATTCATGCCGGTGCAGCCCACCGTCAGTTCGAAGACTCGAACGATCGCCGTTCCGGCAACCTCTCCCTGCTGCGTGGCAACGCCGGTGGCCGCGTGCTGGCCCGCAATCCTTCCGGCTCGGTTGGCTGGCCCCGCCAAACCGGCTCGCACAGGCCGACCGGTGACCGCGTGGAGCGATTCGGCCATATCTCCAACGGCATAGATCAGTGGATCACTGGTCTGCCCAAATCGATTGACTGCAACGCCACCTGAGGGACCAAGCGTCAGTCCGGCCTGAGTGGCCAATTCGATTCTCGGCTGCACCCCAGCTCCCACGAGGACCAAGTCGGCTTCGATCTCCTTGCCTTCCTGCAACACCACGCGTTCGATCGGGCCCGTTGCGGGCACCAGCGACTGAACCGCCGATCCCAAGTGAACGCCGACCTGGTGATCGATCAAATGCGATTCGATCGCTTTGGCAAAACAGGGATCGATCGGTGCAAGCACCTGAGGGGCGGTTTCGATCAGGTCGACCTGAATACCCAATCTTGCAAGCTGTTCCACCACTTCCAACCCAACGAACCCGGCCCCCACGACGGCGACTCGCTTGACGCTGCGCGCGTGAATCCAAGCGAGGATGCGATCGAGATCCTCCAGCGTCCAGAGATGAAACAGGTTGGGTGCGTCACGCCAAAAGGCAGGACGTCTTGGCTGAGCCCCGGTGGCCAGCACCAAGCGATCGTAGGGGATCGATGGAAGCGGCTCCCCCGTCGCCGACCGCAATTCGACCACCTTTTTCTGACGATCGATCCGAATCGCTTCCGTTCCCGTTCGCACATCGATGCGGAAGCGATTCCAGAACAGCTCTCTAGTGGCTACCAACAACTTCGATCGCGGCTGGATCTCTCCCCCAAGATGGTACGGCAAGCCGCAGTTGGCAAAGGAGATATCGGGGCCTTTCTCCAGAATCGTGATGCGCGCCGTGGCGTTGCATCGGCGGGCGCGAGCGGCTGCCGACGCGCCGCCAGCAACACCGCCGACGATCACGATGTTCAGCCCCTCCTGGTCCCCTAGGTCGATGGAATTCATTCGTGTTCCCATTTGAGAATCCATGGATCCCCAGTCGCTTTCTGAAACGCCTGCAGCTCGGATATCAGCCCCTTGAGCTCCTGCTGCATTTCAGGAGCTTCGGCCAGATTCGTCGCTTCCGCGGGATCGGTCACCAGATCGTAAAGTTCAAACTGGGGGCGCTGAATGTAACTGCCGACCGTGCGTGGACCGTAGGGCGCCTGCAGCCCCTCTTGGAGTCGTTCCTGCCAGGTTGGAGATTCCCACAGATCGGTCGCGAAAGGGAAAGGGAGGGGGTGCGCGATGTTCCATATCAACTTGTAGCGCGAAGAACGAACGCTGCGCATTGGGTAATACATCGTGATTTCATGAAAGGTATGGGAGGCATAGGTGGTGCGGGGAGTTGGCAGAAGGCCGATGCGATCGGGATGATGACTGGCGCCATGCAAATCCTCTGGCTTGTAGGGGACGCGAGCGTAATCGAGGATCGTGGGGGCAAGATCCGCATGCGTCACGGGAAGATCGATGGTCGCGGCACTCGCCAGTCGCCTGCGCCCATCCCAGACGATCAGCGGCACATGGAGCCCCGCTTCATAGAGTGTGGTTTTGGCACCGGGAAACGCCATGCCGTGATCCGCCGTAAAGAAGAAGACAGACGCCGCCTCCGCTTCCACTTCACGCAAGGCGTTCCAGAGGGCCTCAACCCCCTGATCGACCCGATGGCAGCTCTGGTGGTACATCGCCAATTCGGCTCGACAATGGGGCGTGTCGGGGAGAAAACCAGGGACTTCGATCGTTGCGGGATCGACCTGGTGAACGCGGGATGGATCGCCCGTCAGGGGGCGATTGCCGAAGGCATCTGGAGCGTAGGGAAGATCTTTTCGAAACCCGCCGCCGCGATGCGGATCGGCGGTGCAGAAGTACAGAAAGAAGGGACGATCCTTGGAACGGTTTTGAAGATGGATAGCGACCTGCTTGGCCATACCGACCGGATCCCGCTCGTTCCCCGCCAACACCGTCTCAAAAGGGTAGGCAGACTCGGGTGCCAGATGGAACTTCCCGACGCGAATCGTCTCGTATCCCGCCTCCGCCAATCGCTGCGGTAGGGTCGACAATGTTTCCTTCGTTTTGAAGCGATGGTAATCGTGCGCGTGGCCATACTGTCCGTTGGCGTGATTGAACAAGCCAGAGAGAATCACCGAACGCGATGCGCTGCAGCTGGCGGTGGTCGCGTAGGCGCGGGTGTATCGCAGCCCTTCCGAGGCGAGCCGATCGAGCGTCGGGGTTTTTGCATCGGTGCTGCCATAACACCCCAGATCGGGACTCTGATCGTCGCTGACGAAGAGAATCACGTTCGGAGGGATCGAATCGTCCTGCGCCCGGACGGAAGCCGCAATCCATGTGGCAAACCAAAGAAGGAGAACAGCAGGAAGCAACCTGCGTTCCCGATGTGGGATCAGGGAGTCGAATCGGAATGGGACCATGATGTGCTCAGGCGAGGCGGTTGCGCAAATGTCTGCCATACGACGCAGTATCGCTCGGTCAGTTCGATCAGTTTAGCGATCGAATCGGCCGGTGCATCGCTGTCGATCGAGAATCGCAGCTCGATCTGGGTGAATCCGACTGGCACCGCCTTATCGACCCCCAGTGTCCCTCGAAAGTCGAGATCCCCATAGGCTTCGATCGAGGCAGCGCGCATTTCGATTCCCATCGCCGTGGCGACCGCCGCCAGGGTGACCCCCGCGCACGATACGATCGCCTCCAAGAGGATTTCTCCCGAGCAAGCCAGAGGCTGAGTGCCTCCGGTTGCCGGATGCAACCCAGCGCGAGACAGCCCAGCGAAGGTCGGGACGTCGCAGGTCAGCGACGCTTGGCCGACGGTTCCACGAGCCACCAATCTTTTTTGTGCCTCGGAGGGAGTCTGGCGGTACCTTTCCTTCAGCGGTTGCTGAAGGGCTTTCAACTGCTGTGCGTCCACAATCCGAAGGGGACTCCTTGCTGTGAAACTAGGGGGCTAGCAACGCATCTCAACGACGCGGCTTGGTCTCCTTCCCCTGCTGCGCCTGCAGCAAGGAACTGGAAGCCTTGGTCCCGTAGTGGCTCTTCTTGGGGTCGAGGAAGTTCTCGATGGTCGCATCGGCCATCAGCCCATCCATCTCCTGCAGAATCGCTCTTCGATTCATCCGCTCCTCCAAGTCCTTTGCCAATTCGTCGCGGACCTCCGAGAGATCTTGGACCACTGGCTTGGTGAATCCCTGGCAGCGGAGGATGACGTACTGGTTGGAGATTTCGATGATGCCGGAAAGCTCTCCTGGCTGGAGTGCGAAGGCGGCTTTTTCCATGGTGGGTTGACCGCCATTTTTCCGAATCGGCGGGACCTTCCCGTAATTGCTCCGCGAAGTCGGTTCGACGGAATACTGAGCCGCCAGTTCACCGAAGAACTGATCGGTGGGGTTGTCTCTCGCCATCTGCCAGACTTCCTGCGCGGTGCGTTGGTTGCTGGTGACGATCGCCAGCACTTCGGCTCGCGGTCCGTAGTTAGCTTCAAAACCTCGCTGGAAATCCTCTTCGGTGATCTGGACCTTGCCCGCGACCATTTTCTTGAGTGCCACGGTCGGCCAGACGGTATCGCGCACATAGAGTTCGTAGCTTGCCCCTGGCTCCTCGAGCACCTTGGCCAGCCACGCCTCGACGTCGACCTGGCCTTGCTTGACGTACCCAAAGTACTCGGCCGCTCTGGTGATCTCTCCCTGAATCTCATGCGGCTCCACCGTCAACTTCCGCTTCTGCAGGGCATCTTCGAGAAGCACACGGTGGATTTCCCCTTCGAGCACCTGGGAGCCGAAACGCTGGAGGCATTCGTTGGCCAGCGTGGCCAGTGGGATCGGTTGCTGGTTGATGAAGGCGGCCACTTCCGGGTGCTGCGCCTGCGAGGGCTCGCCATAGACCTTCACCACTTGGCTCTGGGAACGAAGCGTCGTGAACATCGTCGATGCCATCGCCTCCAATTGACGCTCTTCCAAAGACTGCTTGATCCTGGCGATCACCGAGTCCATCTGATCGGGATGCGGAGGCGTCGCTGGCTCATGCCGCACGCACTGCAGAATCACAAACTGATTGGCGACCTGGAAGATCTCTGAGACCTGATCGGGCTGCAGTTGAAATGCAACTTGCTCGATCTGGTCGTCCCCTGAATTCCTGCGGATCGGAGGCAGCAGACCCTCGACGCTTGCGCTGCTCTGGTCGGTGCTCTCCAGCTTGGCTAGTCGCTTGAACTCCGACGGGTCCATGGTGACCTGCTGATGGATCTGCTTCGCCTTCTGCTCATCCTTGACCGCGATCATGCGCACCTTGACCGAGGGACCAAATTCGTACTGATACGCCCGATCGATCTCTTCCTGGGTGACCTGAATTTTGTCGCGTGCCAGCTGCCTCATGGCCAGCATGGGCCAGACGATATCCGCCGCATATCGCTCCGGCTTCACCCCTCGTTCTTCCTCCAGCAACTGAAGGAACATTTTCGTGTTGAGCTTGAACTTGGTCGCCTGCCTGGCGATCTCATCGTTCACATCTTCTTTGGTGATCACCAGGTTTTGCGCCTGACAGGCCTGTAGCACCAGCATCTTGTCCAGCAGGTCATCGAGCACCATGGCGCCGTGCCGCCTCAGACACTCCTCCGCCAGCCGCTCTCGCGCAATGGGCATCCCATTGACCAGCGCGACCACCTGGGGCCCCGACTCGACAGCTCCCGATCCGACCGCCGACTCCGAGCCTCCTGCCTGAGCGGTCCCTGCAGCGACGGCCCCGCTACTCGGCGCGGGTGAAACGCTTGCGGATTGCCCTAGAATCGACTGTCCCATGGAAAACCAGGGGACTAGGCCAATCCCCAACGCCATGGCGGAAATCTGGTTCGTGTGGGGCCACCTCTTCATCGTACCAATCCTCCTTGATGGTGCTCGTCCCTTCCGCCCCGACTCCACTCCTTCAACGGCTCCCAAGGGTCCATGCATGTAGCTTGGAAGCGGCCGAGCGCGGAAGTCGGCACTCTAGAACGGTCCGGCCTGTGAAGTCAAGGCGAGACGCTGGCTGGAGCGACCGGGCGAGCCGATACAATCGAAGGGGCCGAAGGGGTTGCGTCGCGAAAAGGCTGACCTATACTAAATCAGACAGCCTCACACCCGACCCCCTGGCCGAGGGGGTCGCCACTGGGGTCGGCTTCTTAGCTGTCGGCATACGAATCATTTCTGTGATCGGACGCCCTCTTCCGGTAGAGAAGTTCCCCCGCACGCCCGGATTTCGTATGGCCCTTCAAGCCTCTCAAGCGACACGCCCCAAGATTGCCTTCTTGATGCATTTGATGCAGGTGGCAGGGGCCGAGGTGTTAGTGACCCAAATTATCGATAGGCTCAAAGAGCGATTCGACTTCCAGGTCATCTGCCTGGATGGGCTTGGGCAACTTGGGGAACAACTGTTGGAGCGTGGCACTTCGGTGGTGGTGCTTGGAAGAAAGCCCGGGATCGACTGGCAGACAGTCAGTCGACTCAGGAATTGTCTTCGAAAGGAGTCGGTTGACCTGCTGCATGCTCATCAGTACACACCATTTTTCTATGCCGCGCTGGCTCGAATGACGGGAGCCTGGCGGACGAAGATCCTGATGACCGAGCACGGCCGTTTTTACCCAGACATCGTTTCCTGGAAACGCCGCCTTACCAACCGGCTCGTGCTAACGCGAGCCTGCGATCATGCGACGGCCTGCAGTCGATTCAGCGCCGAGGCGCTGCGGGTCAACGACGGTTTTTCGAAGGTCGAGACGCTTTACAACGGCGTCGACATCCAGCAAATGGCTCCTCGGGGAACCGACGAGAAAGTGGCCCAGAGACGTCGGAAGTTAGGACTGCGTGATGACCGTCTTTATGTCGCCTGCATCGCTAGGTTCCACCCCGTAAAGGACCATCTTACGCTGATCAAGGCATGGCCGGAGGTGATCCGCCGAACTCCTCATGCACGGCTGCTGCTGGTTGGCGACGGGCCTCAGGGTGGGGCGATAAGGAAGTTGATCGATGAATTGAAAATCTCCGATTCGATCGAGTTCTGGGGGATCCGACACGATGTCGCGGAGATCCTGCGAGCGGTCGACCTTTTCGTCTTGCCCAGCCTATCGGAGGCTGCCTCACTGACTCTGCTGGAAGCGATGTCCTGCCAATGCCCACCGGTGGTGACGGAGGTGGGAGGCAATCCGGAGCATGTGACGGACGGGGTGGAGGGACGCCTAGTCCCGAGAGGGGATTCTGTTCGCATGGGCGAGGCGATCGTCGATTTATTAGGAAGTGCATCGCTGAGACGATCGATGGGGCTGGCCAGTCGGCAGAGAGTCATCGACGCTTTCGATCTCAATCAGGCGATCGAACGCTACGCGGAACTTTACAGCACCCTGACCAACAAGAGACCAGGGTGACCGACGATGGAAATCTCATTCGTTGTTGCTACTTACCGCCGTCCCGAGGTGCTGGCGGTCTGCCTGGAAGCAATCTGCACTCAGGAGTTCCCAACCGGGGTTTCGATCGGAGTCCGAGTCTACGACAACGGATCCCCCAAGTCAGCCGAGACAACGGTTCGCCCTTGGGCGGAAAGCCATGGCGTTGTTTACGTCAACAACGGGGTCGGACATGGACTGGGGTACTCCCTGACGCGAGGCGCTAGGGAGAGCCACGGGGACGTGGTGGTCGAGATGAACGACGACGCCATCATTCCCCCAGGTTTTGTCGCTCGAGTCGCTAACGCATTCCTGAACCAGCCTCGGTTGGGGATCCTGGGCTTCCGCGCGGACGAGGAGGGCTACCAAGAGGTCCCCGGAGGCATCGGGCAGATCGACAGCCGCAGAATGCAACTGATCGGCAACTTCTGCCGATCGACAACTGGACCGATTCCGGTGGAGCATATCTACGGATTTTGCTACGCTTGGCGTCGCGAGATCCTAAAGGAAGGCCTCGGTCATGACTTGACCCTCCTGACAAAGGACTTCAGCAACGGTGCACGGCTCGAAACCGATCACTCACTGACGGTCCTTCGCGGAGGCTGGGAAGTGGTTTACGATGGATCCTTGCCGGTACGCCATCTGGCGATGCCCCGTGGGGACATGAGCGAAGTGTCGACTCGCTGGCGTATCAACGACATTCGAAATACGCTTTATCTCTATCTCAAGCATTTCGGCATCTTTGGCCGCAGTGCCCTTGCGCTGCGTTACGGATTGCTGTTCAACCACGGCATCCTTTCCGCATTGAGGCAACCGACCCGAGCGAACTGGGTTTTTTTCCTCGCCGGACTGCGGGGTCGGGCGAGCGCGGTGAGGTTTTATGTTCAGCACCTGTTTGGCGGGTGATTCTCCTCCTATCCCAAGGGATCGATGATCGATGAAAGTAGTGATCCTCGCTGGCGGCTACGGAACCCGTTTTGGCAAGCTGACCGATTTCATTCCCAAGCCTATGATTCCAGTTGGCTCCATGCCGATCGTCTGGCACATCATGCGCTACTACGCTGCTTTCGGTCACAACGAGTTCATTCTCGCAACCGGCTACAAGGCGGAGATGATCAAGGAGTTCTTCAGCAACCTGAATCTGCTGTCGAGCGATTTCACGGTGGACTACGGGGGAAGCGGACAGATGGAGTTCCATTCGCGGCTGGACGAATTCCGCCCGAAGGTGACAGTCGCCTACACCGGGCAGGATACGATGACCGGCGGTCGCGTCAAACGGATCGAAAAGTACCTGGGATCCGATGACAGCTTTTTCCTGACCTACGGGGACGGCCTATCGAACATCGATCTGGACGCGCTTTTGAAGTTCCACCGCAACCATGGAAAACTGGGAACGCTGACTGCAGTCTACCCACCTCCTCGGTTCGGCGATCTGAAGTTCGATGGCGACCGAATCGTCGAGTTCTCGGAGAAGCAGGGAACCAAAGGAGCCATGGTCAATGGTGGCTTCTATGTCTTCCAGCGGCAGGCTCTGGAGTACCTCTCCGAAGATAGGTCATGCATTCTCGAAAAGAAACCCTTGGAGCAAATGGCGCTCCGCGGCCAGCTGATGGGATTCCGGCACGAAGGCTACTGGCAGTGCATGGATACCACACGCGATCTGGAGTCGCTGCAACAGAGCTGGATCGAAGGTAAGGCACCATGGAAAGTCTGGAAAGATGGTCAAGCAGATTGATTCCTCCCGGGGAGCGTCGATGAACAGTGAACTATTCTCCGGAACCTACCGGGGAAAACAGGTTTTGGTGACGGGCCACACCGGCTTCAAAGGGTCGTGGTTGACTTGGTGGCTTCATCGCCTAGGGGCAAATGTCCATGGCTACTCCCTCCCTTCGGACACTGTTCCCAATCACGCCAGCCAGCTTCCTGCGCATTTGAGCAGCGAGCTGCTTGGCGATATCCGTGAGGCGCAAAGACTGAGCGATTATGTCCAGAAGGTTCAGCCACACATCATCTTTCACCTAGCGGCTCAGCCTCTAGTGCGTCGCAGCTATCGACAACCCGAAGAAACCTTCTCGACCAACGTCATGGGGACGCTTCATTTGCTGCAGGCTGCGCGCGCCTGCGAGTCGGTCGGTGCGTTCGTCTGCGTCACCAGCGACAAGGTGTATGAGAACCTGGAATCGACAGACGGGTACCGAGAATCGGATCGCCTGGGTGGCAGCGACCCCTACAGCTGCTCCAAGGCGTGTGCCGAGCTGGTGGCCAGTTCCTTTCGCAACAGCTACTGGAACCTGAATCAATACGGAAAGACGCATCAATGCCTTCTGGCAACGGTCCGCGCTGGGAACGTGATCGGCGGTGGCGATTGGTCCGAAGACCGGCTGATTCCCGACGCCGTACGCGCCGTGACCTCGGGGACCATCCTGACGATCCGAAGCCCATCGTCGGTTCGCCCCTGGCAGCATGTCCTGGAACCGCTCAGTGGGTACCTGCAGGTAGGCGAACGGCTGCTGAAGAAAGAGCCATCAGCAGCAACGGCTTGGAATTTTGGTCCATCCGAAACCGATGACGTTTCGGTGGGACAGGTGATCGAGGCCTTTGCGCACTCATGGCCGGAACTGAAGTACCAGATCCAAATCGATCCCAATGCGCCTCACGAAACGAAGTTCCTCAAAGTCCTTTCCAATCAGGCGAAGGAAAAGCTGAATTGGCAGCCGGCCTGGGGCTGGAAACGCGCGGTCGAGGAAACGGCTAGTTGGTATCGCAATCACCGCAATCGGGTGATCCTCACCGACCACCAACTGGCGACTTACGAACGTGATTCTGGCCTTGCCAACCTTTCGTAGAGATTCAAAAAGTCGCTCTAAACGGCGAAGGGATGTTTGATCGTCCAGCGTTCGAAGTCGCCAATCCCGCCGTTCGGGTACCGAAAAAGAAATGCATGCATGATGAAATTTCTCTTCGTCAAGCGACGATTTGCATGGCCCCGCGCCTCCGGGCATGATGTCCACACCTACCAGATGATGCTTCATCTGCAAAAGCAAGGTCACCCCATCTCCCTGCTGTCGCTAGAACCATCGGATGACAAGGCGCTGGAAGGCCTTGAGCTGTACTGGTCTGAATGCAGCCAGGAACCATCCCAGAAAAAGCCGCTCCCTTCCGATCCGCCTCTGGCCTACTGGCAGCGCCGTTTCGTCTCCTTCTGGGGGATCCACCCCAAGTGGATGCCCGCAACGCAGGCGGCGGTCGAATCGAGCGGTGCGGATGTGGTGGTGGTCTCTGGCCGGGAACTGCTTCCCCTGCTGGCCGGGATAACCGAATGCAAACGGGTCTGGTACGCCGCCGATGATGCGGTCCTCCACCACCTATCTCTCCTGATCCCCTCCAAACCATCCACCTGGGGCAACCTGAAGATGGCAGCGATCGGAGCGCTTTACGAACGGACGCACTCTAAGCTGACCGATCGGGTCTGGGTCGTCTCGCCCCGCGACGCCGCCTTTGGCAAATTCTGGATGCCCTCCGCTTCCTTCGACTGCGTTCCCAATGGCGTGGATGCCCAATTCTTCTCACCACGTGACGTCGCGAAGAAGCCAAAAAGCTGCGTCTTCTGGGGACGACTCGATTTCCCCCCCAACATCGATGCCGTGCGATGGTTCAGCGAGCAAGTGTGGCGGGAGATCCACCGTCGCCATCCGGATGCCAGCTTCCACGTCTACGGATTTGCCCCCACCGATGAAGTCCGCCAGATGGCTCAACAGTTCCAGTTCGATCTGGTGGCCGACAGCCCAGATATCCGCGATGCGGTTTCCAGCTGTGAGGTGGTTGTGCTCCCCTTCATCTCCGGGGCAGGCATCAAGAACAAGCTTCTGGAAGCCAGCGGGATGCAGCTGCCCATCATCGCCAGCCCGATGGCGATGAACGGGATCGACGACTCCCAACTGTCACCATGCCTGGTGGCTAAAAAACCATCGCACTGGATCGATCACCTGGAGAGTTTGTGGAGCGACCCCAAGCTGCGGCAGTCCCTGGGTGCCACCGCGCGGCAGTGGTGCCTGGAGTTCGCCAGTTGGGACACCACCGCGAAGAAGGCCGCTGCGGCTCTCCAAGCAACTCCATCCACCGCAAAACAGTAACGCATCCAGAGGATGGCTCCCCATCCCTCAGCGGTTCGCAAAGGCACCAACCCCATGTTTCTGGAACCACTCGTCGGACATGACCCGGCTTGGCTGGCCGCGACAGCCCAAGGCCTGGGCCATCGAAGCCATCTCTTGGAAACACGCAACGAAGTCGGGGAACTGACCGGCCAGCTCCCGCTGGTTGAAGTCGCCACTCCCTGGTTCGGCCGCTTCCTCGTCTCACTCCCCTACATCAATACCGGCGGCATCTGGGCTCACACCCCCGAAGCGGCTCGCGACCTGCTTGGGCAAGCAATCGAGTTGGCAGACCAGCGACAGGTCCGCTATTTGGAACTGCGTCATGAAAAGCCACTGGATGACCCGCGACTGAACGCCAGCCGGACCGACAAAGTCCATATGCGTCTCCCCTTACCCGACTCCACCGACAAACTACTCAAGCAATTCCGTTCGGAACTTCGCAGCCAGATCAAGCGAAGCCAACACGAACAGTTTGGCTCCCAGGCTGCCTTCGGACGCCAGGAACTGCTGGAGCCGTTTTACGAGGTTTTCTCTGCCAACATGCGCGACCTTGGCACCCCAGTCTTCGGAAAACGACTCTTCCTTTCCATCCTGCGCAACTTCCCAGAGACATCCGAGTTCTGTGTGGTGAGACAAAAGGAGGTGCCGGTGGCTGCGGCCCTACTGATCCATCATCCGACGGGGACGGAAGTGCCGAGTGCCAGCAGTCTGCGTGCCTACAATGCAACGCAGTGCAACATGTTTCTTTACTGGAACCTGCTGTCGCGCGCGGTCGAGAGGAAATCGCCGCTCTTTGACTTTGGAAGAAGCTCGGTCGACTCGGGTACCTACAAGTTCAAGAAGCAGTGGGGCTCCATCCCCGCTCCAGCGCACTGGCAATACTATCTCCGCCGGGGATCAGCAGAAGCGATGCGGCCCGACCAAGGTGCCAATGCCAAACTGGTGAAGATCTGGCAGAAACTGCCCCTTTGGGTCACCCGCTTGGCAGGCCCTGCGATTGTCCGCGGCATTCCCTGAACCGGTGCGGAATCCGAGGCTGCAGGTTGGATGGTGTGGACCGGGGAGGGTGAACTGCTATGATGCAGTCGGTTTTTTCCGATGGATCGCGTTGGAACCAGCCCGCCCTAGGGATGATTCATGGATGCACAGGTTTCCGGTCGTTCCCGACCGACTTTTAGCCGCAGTGCGATGACTTGGTGCAGCTGGGGCGCTCTGGCATGGATTGGCTTGGCGATTCTGGGAAGCTCTCTATCGCTGGACCGATGGCCAGTGACCGCGACGGCCACCGTTTTGTTTTTCTGGCTGCTGATTCACCACCGATCCAAGTCGAGTGCATCAGGAGACCTGGCGTCGCCGTCCACGCCCGCCCGCGCACCGATCCTCCAGTGCTGGCCACCCCTGCTTGCCTTGGCGGCTGCGTTCTGGGTGGTCGAACCTCTGATGTTGCTGGTGGCGCTGAGCCTTCTGGCGGTTCATGGATTGCAGGCCCGCTCCCCACGCTGGTTCTCTGCGATCTTCGGAATCGGGCTGCTTTTGCTTTGGCCCCTTGGAATGTGGACCGATGGTTCTGCAAGTTACGATGCAACGGCAGTCACCCTGGTAAGCCAGGGACTGGACCTGTTTCAGATACCGCACGTCCCTCTGCACCGTGAAATTCGGTGGGGGGAAGGGGAGTATCCGATCAACCGATATCTGGTCCCGAGGGATGGACTGGGTGTGGTGCTCGGTTGTGCGATCTTGATCCCCTGGCTGTTCCAAAGATCGTTGCTTCACACAGCCCTCCTGGCCCTGTTGGCCATGCCGTTGGGTTGGTTTGCGGAACTGGGAGCCGACTATCCGATTTTCCTCGTCTATGGTTCCGAACCATCCAAACTGCAAATCGTACAGGCCGGTTGGATCGCCAGTGCGATTCGCTTCCTTCTGCTGTTGCCGCTATTGTTGGTTGCGGATCGCCTTCTGCGGGCGCTATCCGAACCGATCGATGTCCACCAATTGGACGCTCCTCTGCCCCCTGCCGCCATGGAGCTCAATCGCTGGATCGCGTGGCCGAGAGGGACCAGCAAAGTCGATGCCTCCTCTTCTCCCGGAGGCGACCAAGGGGTGCAAGAACCGCCACCTGCGGACCAGGCAAGGTCCCTCCGCAGCAATGCCTTCGCGGCCTGGGCATGGAGCGCTGCCGGGCTTTTGTCGTTGCTCGCGGCTGGTCTGTTGTTGGCCGAGCGAATCATCGATTTCCGGGTAGCCACGTCCAACCGGTCGCCAGCCACAGACACCCAAAGGTGGAGTGCCGCCATCGATGCCATGGGGATCGACGTGGTCGCTCCCGATCAGGCCAATCCACTCCTGGAACTCAAGCAACCACCCGATTGGATCGGGAGAAAGTCGACCAATTCGAGGACGATTTGGATCGGCGCGCGTCGGTCGATAAGCCAACAAAGCCTGTGGGAAGACCAACCGAGCGGCCGAAACTGGATACGCCAATCGCGGCGATGGAAACGAAGGGTCTCGAACGAACTTCCAGATTCCTCGCAGTCCCACGGTACGCCAGAGGATCTGGTGGAGGGGGCTTGGAAGCAGACCAGCTACCGTGGAGTCATCGAAGGGTACCGATCGATCTGGACCAGCATTCGAACCTCCGATGGCAACTGGAGAAATCCCTATCGCGACCAGGAGCTGGCCGGAAGGATCGTAGGTCGAATCAGCCACAATCTACTGACAAGGATGGCAAACCTTTGGTCTGACCTCAGCGGTGTTCAGAACATTCAGATGGTTGTCGATTCGGTGACCCCTTGGACGCCGGTGCAACTGGAGCAACTGGATGAAGTCTTTGTGAAGGTGAGAAGCGAGTTGTTTTCGCCATCCGGGACAGGCGGACCGTCCGATGCGTCTTTGCCGCCACCTGGCGATGACCCCGCGATGCTTCCAAGGGATGCCAACCATGAACCATGAGGACAAGCCAGATCATCTTCTGTCCTATCTGCTCCGATCTCCCGGGCATTTCTTTGGAGACCTCTGGGAGTTCTGGTCGGCGTGGTCCTATTCACGGCGCTGGTCGAGGATTTGGCTGATCGCAATTCCCATGGTCTGCTTCCTCTTGGCGGTTGCCTTGCCTGCGCTGCTGGGAAGCCTTCAGGCCAGAACGCGCAAATTGGTCTGGTATGCGCGCACCGCAGAAAAACTGATGGCAGCCGATCAAGAGAAAAAGGAAGAGCAGGGGGAAGGGGAAGAGCGCGCGGAGCCGCGGGGGGATCGAACGGCCGGTCCCCGCACTCTGGCGCAGATCGCCATGGAACAGGATCTCCCGGAAGCATCTCGACAGGCGATGATCTGCTTTGAGCGGATTTTGCAGATGGAAGGCAACAACAAGCGGGCTAGGTACTTCGTCGCCAGCCAGTATGGCCGCCAGGGGGACGTCCAGCGGGCGCGCGAAGTGATGCAGTCCCTGGCCCCCGAGGAGGGAAGGGGCTACCCCATGGCTCATCTCTGGCTGGGCCTGGATGCGGCAGAACGGATGCAGGGTGGCGAAGAGGGACTGGAAGGTGCGGCGATGCATCACTTGGCGATCGCTGCAGAGGAAGATCGAGCACCGTCGGAAGTTCTCTGGATCTATTCGTTGCTTCTGGCCAAACGAGGCGACCGGGCCGCCACCATCGACTGGCTTCAACGCCTGGTGCGCACCGATCCCATCTTCCTGATCGAAGCAGCACAACTGGCCAAGTCGATCGGGTCGGAGAGTCTGTCGTCCGATTTCGCGACCAGAGCCTACACCTTCCATCAGAAGAGGATTGAGGAACGAGGCGAAACGGAAGGGGACTGGATCGCCATGGCGCAGGCGCTAGTGCTGCAGGAGAAATGGGAACAGGCAACCTCTCTCCTGGCCGGTGTGCTCCAGCGGAACCAAACCCAGCAGCAGCAACTGCTGCGGCGCTACCTGTCCGGCCTGCTGCTGCGCCGCTACGAGGCATCCAATCGAAACGGGAAGGATCTGGCTGCTGCTGATTTCGGACTGCTGCAAGCATCGCTAAACATCGATCCCATGAACCCTTCGCTCAACGAGTCGCTTGAGCGACTGCGCGGCGCACCGGAACTGATGGAAGAATCGGCGGAGCAGGCTGTGGCCGACATGCTGGCCACCGGTGGCGCCAACACCATCGCCCATCTGCTCCTGGCACAAAGGGCCATGCAGTCCAATCGCTCCGATGTCGCCCGCAAGCATCTGGAAATCGCCCACCAACTCTCCCCTCTTTCCCTGGTGGTGCGATTCCAATTGGCGGCCAACCTCCTACAACACGATTCGTCCCAATCGGATCGCGCCTACGGGTTGCTGGAGGAATTCGAATCGATTCGTCCCAGGGATGGTTTTCTGCAGCAATGCATCGGCGATCTCGACCGGCTTTCGGGTCGACTGGACAAGGCAACCCAACGCTGGGAACGCGCCATCGAACTGGGATCGGAATCTCTACCGCTCCTAGAACGACTGGAACTTGCCTACCAATCGCTCGGGGAGAACGAGAAACTGGAGCAGGTGCGGCGGAAGCGAGCTGCACTGGAGTCGAGTCAAGCAGAAGCCTTTTCGCTAGAATCGCTCTAGGATTCCCTTCGACTGGCCGGGAGGAGATCCCGAAGCCATGGCTGAGGCAAAGAGGCGTGAGGTCGCCTTGGCCAGCGACCGCAGGGTAGGGGCTGGCCGGACGGTATGGGTTGACCGGGCGATAGGGGGTGCGTCGTGCTGCGATGGATGGAGCTGGCAGGGTCGTCGATTCGATCGATTGGCATGGTCGCTTGGACGGTTGTCTGGCTATCCCAGGCCGGATTTGCTTTACAGCCGCCTCAAATCGACCCAGCCATGAAGGAAGCCGTCGAGGAGTATCCGCTGGAGGCGGGCTGGACCATCGAACCGGTTTCGGGGGGAAGTCCTTTTCCCATTTCACTAGGCGACAGCTGGGAAAAGGTGCTCGGCAAGGACTTTGATGGTACGGCGATCTACCGCTGCAAGCTTCCCGCGTTCGAACCACAGCAAATCGCGCAGCGTCGCATCTGGATCGAACTGGATGGCGTCGCTACGCATGCGATCCTGCGCATCGAAGGCAAGCAGGTTGGAGAGCACCTGGGCGCCTGGACGGTCTGGCGTATCGATGTGACCCCCTGGTATCGGCCAGGGCTGGAAATTGAAGTGGAAGTGGACGAACGGGTAGGGCACAACACCCAAGGCTTTCTCCCCGTCTTTTTGCCTCACTTCGGCGGAATCTGGAAAGCCGTTCGACTACTGCTCACTCCCGCTGGAGGCTGGGTGGACGGAAAAGCGAGTTTGGTGGCCGGATGGAGCGACCGGGACCAGATCGATCTGCGGCTGGAGGGCTATGGCGGCAGCGCACAGCAGCCGCTGGAGGCGGGAGCGCGCGTGCTGACCGAACAGGGATGGACGCCGTGGCAGTGGCATCCGGTCGAATGGATGCCAGTCTCCCCAAGCCCCCCAGGAATACCCCAACAGCCGGACCAAGAGGGGCAGAGCCGTTGGAAGTGTGACTTTGGGGTAGCGATCGAACAGCCGAGGCGATGGAGCCCAGAGGATCCCTACCGCTATCGGGTGCAGATGGCGCTGCGCGATCGAGAGGGGCGCACATGCCACCGATGGGAGACACCGGCCTCGCTTCGCACGATCGCAGCTCAAGGAAACCAATTGCTTTTCAACGGCAAGCCGCTGACGGTCCGAGGGGTGCTGAATTGGGGATATGCCCCCCCACGCATCGCCCCATCGCTGGACCCGCAAGTCCAACGCCGCGAGATCGAACAGGCTAGGTCGATGGGCTTCAACCTAATCAAGTTTTGCCTGTGGGTGCCTCCAGAATCCTACCTGCAGCTATGCGATGAAATGGGGATGCTTGCGTGGGTCGAGTACCCCACATGGCATCCCCAGCTGAAACCGAAGTTCCAGAGCGAATTGCTGAGGGAGTACGACGAGTTTTTTCGCGCCGATCGAAATCACCCTAGCGTCATCCTGCGAAGCTTGACCTGCGAGACCGGTCCGTCGGCTGATTTGGAAGTGCTCCGCTCCCTCTACGATCTTGGACACGCAAGGGTTCCAGGCGCCTTGATCGAGGATGACAGCAGTTGGATCCAGTGGAATCGAATCTGCGATTTTTACGACGACCATCCCTACGGAAACAATCACGATTGGCTGGCGAGACTAGAACAACTCGACAATCACCTCCAGGGACGCGACCCCAAGCCTCTCCTGTTGGGAGAAGCGATCGCGGCCGATACCTGGGCTCAGCCAACGCCATGGCCAGACTGGCCTTCCGCCTCCCCTCTGGCTGGTCCATCCAGCGCGGCGACTCCCGCCTCCCCCTCGCCACATCACCTCCGATCGATCGCGGCTCAAAGCGACTATCTCGACTGGATCGATCGGCGCTGTGGCCCGTTGGCTCGCCAGCGACTGCCGCGCGATGCTGCCGACCAGGCGATGCAGATGCGTCGGTTTCAGATCGAGCTTTATCGTCGCCGCATGCCGGGCCAAGGCTATGTCGTCAGCGTCCTTCGCGACTTCCCCTTCGCCAACATGGGCTTGCTAGACGCAGAGGGAAATTCCAAATGGGATCCCAACCAGTGGAGCTGGCATGGCGACGCGATGGGACTGCTGGAAACCCCCGGTGACCGTCGTGCCATCATCGCCGGCCAGCCAGCTCAAGTCCGTCTTCGCCACACCACGCTAGGATCGAATCCCGACGTGCAGGTTGCCTGTCGCTGGAGGCTGGGCGACACCGAGGAAACCTCCGAGTGGACTCCAGCTACGGCGATGACCAACGAGGCGGCGGAAAGGGGGTGGCGATGGGACCAAGTGGCTCCCTCTGTCCCATCGCCAACCAAAGTCCAACTGGAGGCGCGATGGACAGCCCCCGATACGACACCTCTGGAAAGTCGCTGGGACCTGTGGATCCTGCCTCCTCCGACAGAAGTCCCCGATCCCGCAGGCCCCTGGGCCCGTCACCCTAGCCTGCCGATGGGAGATCCTTCGCTCGATGCTTGGACCCAGCCGCTTTTGGAGTGGTCGAGGGGACTGGACGCCCATGTCATCACCACGCGATTGGACCAAGACCTTGTAGATCACCTAGCAGCCGGAGGTCGCTGCTTGATGCTTGCCGACGGAGGACCAGGATCGTTTCGTCGCGTCGACCACTGGTTCTTGCGGGGTGGCCCCATCGTCGGGAAGTCCCTGGAACAGTGGTCGCAACTGCGAGGCTTTCCAGTCGAACTGATCACCTCCCTCCAACCGCTCGACTTGGGCTCCCCAGTGATTCCCAAGCCACTGTTCCTAGACCAAACCGACCCCTGGCTGTTGCTTTGGGATAACCACGACCTCGACCACTACCGCACCCATGCGCTGGTGTTTCGGTGCCAAATAGGTAAGGGTCAGTTGCTGGTCAGCAGCTTAGAGCATCGCAAGCCATCATTTCCTGCCGGGCCGTGGTTGCTCCGAGAACTGGCCGCAGCGATCAGTCAGGTTCCGGATGCAGCGGAGGAGGAGACATTCTGGAAGGACCGGCTGCAAAAAGACTTGCAGGCCACGCGCATCCGCCTGCCAGCAACGGGTTGGAAGTTCCAGCCCGACCCCGAAGGCGTCGGTGCCAGGGAGGGGTGGTACCACCCCAATTGGGACGACACCAACTGGGCTGCGATCGAAATCGAAAAGCCTTGGGATGGACAGGGCTATGCCGCTTTGGATGGCGATGGCTGGTACCGCCGCCTTGTCACCTGCCCTGATGGAGCTCGTTTCCTGAAGATCGAAGGAGCCGACGACTATGCGGAGGTCTATCTCCATGGGCAGCATCTGGGAAGCATGGGAGATCGTCAGAATCGAAAGACCGCCTTCGAGCAAACGGCATGGTTTCCCATCCCCGCCTCGCTTCGCGATCAGAAGGAGCCCGTCATCCTGGCAATCCGCGTTGAGGATTGGCAGGGGGGCGGCGGCCTCTTTCGGCCGATTTCCTGGACTAGCCATAACTCCGTGGACGACGAACCGATCCTAGTAGGCCCTTCGCCCTGACAACCGCCGCACCCACCTCTTCGAGGGGATCGCCAGAGAACAATCTCGGCGCAATTACGGCTTGCGGCCTTCGGCAGACGAAGGTTATATTCATGGGTTCACACAATTTTTGCCCCCGTTTGACAAAGCGTTCGGATGGGGGGCGCTGATGATTTCCACTTCAATTTCGGGGGTCGGCCTCCATGCCGCGGTTGCTCGGGGTAGATATTCCAAACGACAAGCCAGTTCACATTTCGTTGCAGTATTTGTATGGTGTGGGGCCTGCGATTTCCGCCGACCTGTGTCATAAGACGCAGATCGACCCGGTCAAGCGAGCCCGCGACCTGGATGAAGACGAGCTATCGCGTCTGGCGACGTTGCTGGAGCGGGATTACACGGTGGAAGGACCACTTCGCCGTACGGTCGGTCAGAACATCCATCGCTTGCGCGAAATCAAGTGCTACCGCGGCTTGCGTCACCGGATGGGGCTTCCTGTTCGTGGCCAGCGCACCCGGACCAATGCGAGAACCCGGAAGGGGCCACGCAAGACGGTGGCAGGCAAGAAGGGGGTCAAGGATTTGCGCTGATTTTTGGCGAGACTCAAGTTTCCAGAATCGGCCAATCCGTTTTTTATTTGGGTGGTCAGCTTATGTGGCTGGCCCCCAATCATCGGCCAATCGCATCGACTGATCAATGTAAGGGGAGAATGACAAGGTGGCAAAGTCGACCGGGAATGCGGCTCAAGCAAACAAACGGCGGAAGACCCGTCGCAATGTGACCGTGGCAGTGGCTCACGTCCAGGCAACCTTCAACAACACCACCGTGACGATCACCGACACCAAAGGGGATACCCTTTGCTGGGCGAGCGCAGGGACCTGTGGATTCAAAGGAAGCCGCAAGAGCACTCCCTTCGCCGGAACCATGGCAGCTCAGCAGGCAGCCGAGAAGGCGGCCAAGTTCGGGGTGAAGGAAATTGAAGTTCGGATCAAAGGCCCAGGAGCTGGTCGTGAAAGCGCCATCTCGGCTTTGCAGACCGCCGGAATGACGGTCAAGGAAATCGAAGACGTCACTCCGATCCCACACAACGGATGCCGCCCTCGCAAGCGCCGACGCGTGTAAAAACGCCCAAAGCCCTTCGCCTCCAGGTTTGACTGGGAAGATCTCCCAGGCTGTTTTTGGAGGCCGGCAGGGGATCGATGCAAAGCGGCATTGGATGAAATCGACAGGCCCTTTAGACGGCCGGACTTTTACAGAATTCTTTGAGGTTTCGACATGCATATTCGATGGCGAGGTTTCGAACTTCCCAGCCAGGTTCAAGTCGACCGTTCGACGCTGAGTGGAACCTACGGGAAATTCATCGCTGAACCGTTCGAGCGGGGATTTGGCGCAACCATTGGAAACAGCCTGCGTCGCGTTTTGCTCAGCAGTCTCGAGGGATCGGCGGTTACCCAGATCAAGATCCGAGGTGCTCAGCACGAGTTTTCGACACTCGAAGGGATCCGGGAAGATGTCACCGACATCGTCCTGAACGTCAAGAGCTTGGTGGTGAAGAACCACAGCGAAAGCACGCGCGTCATCACGGTGGAAAAGAAAACCGCTGGTCCGATCACCGGTCACGACGTCGAGACCGATGCCGATGTCGAGATTATCAACAAAGACCATGTGCTGGCGACGCTGACCTCCGATGTTCCATTCATGATGGAAATGGTGGTCGAAAATGGCCGGGGTTATGTGCCGGCAAGCGAACACAGCAGCGGAGATCACGAGATCGGAATTATCCCGATCGACGCTGTGTACAGCCCTGTGACTCGAGTTCGCTACGAAATCGAGGAAACTCGCGTCGGCCAGAAGACCAACTACGACCGACTGGTTCTGGAACTCTGGACCGATGGTTCGGTCGGCCCCGAGATGGCGATGGTGGAAGGAGCCAAAATCCTCCGAAAGCACCTGAACCCATTCGTTCAGTTCGCCGATCTTGGCAAGCAGATCCACGCGACCTCCCGCAGTGGCCCTGGCAGCAACGAGGCTCAACTGGAGTCGAAGCTCAACACCCTGATCTCCGATCTGAAGCTTTCGGTGCGAGCCAACAATTGCCTGGAAGCAGCGCAGATCCGAACCGTTCGGGATCTGGTGCAAAGAACAGAAGACCAACTTCTGGAGTTCCGCAACTTCGGTGAAACGACACTGACGGAAGTACGAGAAAAATTGACGACGATGGGATTGCATCTGGGAATGCGCATCCCCTCCAGCCAAGCGATGCGCTGATCGTCACCCCTTGTTCAAGCCCATACGACCTAGAGATTGGAACTGAATCATGCGTCACATGCGACGTGGACGAGTGCTGGGAAGATCCTCCTCCCACCGCAAAGCTCTTTTCAAGAATCTGGTAGCCGCCATTCTGCTCACCGAACGGGAGACGGGGGAACTGGAAGCAAACAGCCCCAAGGTTCCCGGGCGCATCGTGACGACCCTGGAGAAGGCGAAGGAAGTTCGCCCACTGCTCGAAAAGTGCATCACCATTGCCAAAAAGGGCATTCTTGCCGATCGCAATGCCGAAGGCCTGGCCGGTCCGTCGGATCGTAAGTCGGAAGCCTACAAGACTTGGCGAAAGAGCCCCCAGTGGGCCCAGTGGGCTGCGGCACGTAGCCCCGGCCTGACTGCACGGCGTCGAGCCCTGCAGTTGATCGGGGACAAGCAAGCAGTCCAGATTCTCTTCGAGAAAGTGGCTCCAAGGTTCATCGACCGACCCGGTGGATACACCCGCATCCTGCGGCTGGCCAAACCACGCCTGGGGGATGCCGGCACGCGTGCTATTCTTGAATTCGTGGGCCGCAACGATCGAGTGTCGGTGAAAGAACAGCCGCTCAAGCCATCGTTCGGCGAATAAGCCTGAGTAGGCACCCGCTCCCGAATCGCTCAGAACCCGCAGTCACGGACTGCGGGTTTTTTCGTAAAATCCACGATTTTACACCCCTTCATCGCGTTACCATCGAGCAATCAGCCGGCGGTGATGCGGTCTCGATACTCCTCCAATGATTGAACAGGCGGCATCTAGCCGATGATTCCCTAGCGATTCACAATAGGGTCAGGCCAGGGAGATCGGCGACCCAAGGTTCGGCGAGTCTTGTGCCGAACCGATCCAGGTAGCGGCGAAAGAAACAGCAGAAACTTAGTGTCTTCCGTAGAGAATCGTCGCATGCCATTACAAGAACTCATCACGATCGGTCACACCCCCAACTCCCAGAAACATCAGCCAAACATGTGGCGAAGATTTCGTTTGCCTTCGATGCCTTTCCATCTTGCACTACTGATATTTTATGCATTTGGTGCGGGATGCCAACGCGATAACCAGCCAACCGTCTCCACCGAATGGGAAGCCGTCCGACCGGATGGCGTGGATACCGCTGAGGATCTCGCATTAACGCAACCTGATGCTACGGCGAAATCGACACCCGACTCAGACTTGATGAACGAAAGCTCCTTGGATTCCACTGTGACCGATTCTTGGGGCCGCAGGTTTTTTGCCGATGTGGAGCGGTTCCAACAGGCGCCCAAAATTCGAGAACTTCGATTGCCTATATCGGACGGCGACGAGGCGATTTGGGGAGCTATTGGGAGAGACGCCAAGGGCAGAATCTACTTCGGCATGGCAAGCAAAGCCTCCAGTGAATTGAGCGCAGGCCTGTTGCAATTCTCTCCACGGACAGGAGAGGCGAAATTACTTGGCCGCGTCGACGAATGGCTCATCGGCAACGCTTCCAATCGCAACACATCTTTACAGGACAAAATCCATAGCAAACTCTTTGAGGCCATCGACGGGAACCTCTACTTTGCATCGCAGGACGAGACGGATGAAGCGACCGACGGTAGCAGGAACGGAAAGGCAGGAGGCCATCTATTGCGCATCAACCACTCCTCTGGGAAAGTGGAGAGCGTCTTGCACACTCGAGAAGCCCTCATCTCGATCGGATGTAGCGGGCGCTACATCTACGCGCTTGGCTATTTTGGATCCACGATCTATCAATTCGATACCAAGACGCAAAAGGTCATTAGCATCCTAGTACCCAACTATGGAGGGCATGTATCGAGAAACCTGCTGGTCACTCCTACCGGCCATGTGTTCACAATTCGAGTCACACCGACCACATCTGAGGACACCAAGCCCGGCACGAATTGGACAACCCCCGTCGCTCACGACGACGCTAAAGAGCAGTTTGTACTCTCGAAAGAAGATTCTCCAAGGCGACGTGTCTTCGTCGAACTGGTTGAACTGGACACCCAACTCAAAGAACTTCATGCGTGGCCGCTAGATGGCTACGAAGCTCATGGAAATACCTCTTCCCACGGCATCACCAGCTTTTCTTCCCAGATGGACGGTTCTATTCTGTTCACCACGCAGAATGGGCTGCTCTGGCGAGTTTATCCTTCAGACAAAACACCTGGCCGATTGGAAACGCTTGGCTGGATTCACCCAGAAGGCGAATCTTCCTCCACTGCGATGTTCGCACCGACCGGAAGGGACTTCGTGATAGCGGTCTCAAAGCGAGAAGAGCGGTTCGATCTGCTAATCTATTATCTAAAGCTACGCGAATCCGTGCCCATCCTGCTAGACACAGACAGCGAGATGGTTTTCAACCAACCGCTCCATCTTCTCTATGGATCGGAAACTTTGGATGACTATGGAAACGCCTACCTAGCGGGATGGAAACGGATGCCGAATGGCTATGAGCCGCTATCGATTCAATTGCAATGGCCCTGAACAGAGGTCGTTGATCGCAGAGGAAGCATTGCGACCAACCCCTTTCCCTTTCATCGCCCTGCAGGACCCTTTTTTCCAACTTCGAAATCCGCATTGGCAGCAGTAACGATCGTTTCCGGCTGCGTCAAATGGAATGCATGCCCGTGGTCGGTCGTGACAATCACGAGCGATTCACTCCACGCATCCCTTTCTTCAATCCATCGTGTAATCTCGTCGAATGCCTCAACACCAGAGAGGACTGCCCCAATCGAGTTATCTATATTGTTCGCGTGATTGGCACGATCAATGTCCCCGGGCTCAACCATCAACCAAAATCCATTGGGATTCCGACCAAGGTGCCGCATCGCAGCGTTAGTCATCTGCGCCAAGGTTGGGTTTTCGACAATGTCCTCCTCCGAATACCGCTCGGGCTCTTGCTTGCCATTACCTACAGGGAGATAGTCGCCGTTGGCCGTTTGGTAGGGTAGGTGACCGTACTGCGTACCAAAAAACCCAAGGAAGCGGCTTCCCTCATCGATCGAACTCACCAATGCATCTTCAAGAACTCGATGCCCGGGAATTCCTTTTGTTCGCTTTGCAACCCGATATTTGCCACCGGCTTCCACGGAAACCTTTTCCATATCTGCGTCCGCAAGATAACGGTTCCCGGGCTGATAGTTGACACCTTGAGCCGGATCCTGATCACTGGAGACACCAAAGCCAGCCCCAATGAGTAGATCCATGCCCGGTAAGGCCTTATTCCGATGAGCAATGGATGGTAATCCCAACAAATCGCGGCTGATATCCTGAAAGTCATTACGGTCGACATTGTGAGCATAAGACGCACCAATGGTAGCATCACAGATTGGTACGTTGGTCACAGCCCCAACAGACATATGATATTGCGATTGCGCCCTGTGCGCGATGGTGGTTAGTAGTTCAAAATTTGGGCCGATACCCACCGACCCATTGTAGGTTTTGACCCCGGTAGTCATGCTGGTCGCCGCCGAGGAAGAATCTGGATAAGGATGTGCCAGCAACCTAGAGCGACCAAGCAGATAGTTGATGTCAACCTGAGGACTCCATGGGGTACTCCCTCCGAGTCGACTGCTGTACCCCCCCAGTTTTGTGCCCCACTGAGTTAACTTCTGGGCATCGGGATCCAATTGGCATTCATCACTAAACGGGCTGGCAACCACCAATCCAAAATCGGTCTCCGCTCCTCGGTAGTCCTGAAAGGAGAGGCCTGATCCACGGCCCTCCAAATACCTAACCCCTTTACAGAAGTAGACTGAGGCAGCTAATGTTGTCTGCCAGTCCATTCCGTCAAACACAACAAGAAAAAGATATTTTTTCCCACGCTCCAACGCCCTCCTCTGAAGGTCGTATAAATTGGTTTGATCCATGTAATCCGCTTCAGGATTCACGGTATCCTCAGGTACCTGGCCGTACAGTTGAGCCAGCTTTTCTTCGGAGCGATAGACGCTGTTTTCACCCAGATAGTCAGAAAAGGAACCGCCAAAGCAATAAGCGGGGATCAGTCGATTGCTATGGTCAGACCAGGTGACGAAGCGGTCGGGCTTGAGGCCCCAGTACCCCCAAGGAGCAGATCCTTTCTCGAATGCCTCCAGTTGCAATCGTGCCATCGCATCCAGTGAACTCCATTCGATGCGATCCGAAGAGGTCCCATTTTTATCGGGATTTATGAGCCCCTGACGATCCACCGAAGCGGATTTGGGACGGGTAGCCTTCAACTCAATCGCTGCTATTCCCTCTTCCGAAGATACGAGAATCGCTTTCTCACTCGACTCGCCCAGAGCGACGATGGCTTGAGGACTTCTCGCAACAGGCAAGGCTTCGAGCGTTCCTTCTCTGGAAAGTTGGAGTCGGTAGATTGTCAACCGATCGTCTCCAGCAAATAGGACATCGCCAGCTAACCAAGGCATGCTCTTGCCGCGATAGACGAAAAATGGTCCCGACGATTTCTCGCCGGTGGATGGCTTGAGGAAAGCCGGAAGGGACAAATCAAGAATCGAACCGCCAGTGGATTCCCCTTTTCCGGAAACGAAAAGCAATCCCTCCTTCGTCACCGCTACGGGGCCAAACGCTCCCCACGTCGCCCAAGCTTTACGACTGGTCTCCGCAACGCTCCGGAAAGCTTCTTGGCTTGTCATTCCCGATTGGGATTCGATCAAAAAACTGCGTCGATCAGGGGCTTCGAGGATCTCTCGTCGATCGGCCGGAACGAACTCCGTTGCATGATCCCACAGAACAACCAGAGGTTCCGCTGGGCCAGATGCGAATCGTCCATCGGTACGATGGTCGGTTCGGAACGTGCCGAGCACCACTTCTTGGCGACCGCTTGGTGAGGGATCTCCTGCATCCAAAATCTCCCATCGCAGCAAACGGACATTCCCTGCTGTCGCTCCCTTCCCTAAGGTCAACAGATAGCAGACTCCCGACTTGAGAAAATCATCTGGAAACTGGATATCTAATATCTTCTCTTCAGACTCAAAAAGAACTTTCTGCGCGGCCGCTCGTTCAAAGTCTCCCCACTTCCACAAACGACTCGGATCCGCATCTCCCCCTTCTTCCAGTCCCCACAAAATTCGCGTGTCTGGGAAGGCCCCCAGTCGGACAAAACGTCGAACCGGAAGACGCTCAAACACGGTGGTGACTTCTGGCAGATCGCTCTGCAGCGGCATGTTGATTTCGGCTCCATCCCCCCCCTTGGCCGAGATAGCTTCTTTAGGTGGTCGACGGGAGGAACTCTGGACGGATGCAGACGCATTGCTAGGTGCTTCGTCTATAGGTGCTGGCTGGACAGGCACCGGCATCGAAACCGCTGCATCGGCTTGCGAGCCCGACATTAGGCTGTTGATTTCCCCCGCCAAAGAGGTCTCCAGTTGCTCGATCAACTTCTTGGTTTTGGCGTAGGAGGGATGAGCTGTACCAATCCCTGCGAGGGAGCGTCGCGCCAGTGTCAATTGGCTGACCAAGCCTTCGATCTTCGGGTCGCCTCGCAGGGACTCGGGGATCGTCTCCTCGAGGATCGGGGGCTTCTGATATCCAAGAGCGATCTCCAAGCCGCTTCCAAGCGACAAAGCGGTTAGCAAAAGTCCAATTCGCTGCAGTCGAAATGGCAAGACGTTTCGTAGCAGAGCTTGCATGGTTGCACTATCATTCGTATGTCTGAAACAGATGGAACACCTGCCCAAACTCTCGGAGTGGACAGCTGGAAGCAAACTTGGTTTCGGTCCCTCGCTGGGGTCCATGGGTTGCTTCGCGTTTCATCATAAGCCAAGTGCGATGGTTCGTCCAAAGTCTCGAGGACTCCTTGGAATACAGATTCCGTTGGGGCAACCAAGTAGCCGCTAGACGGGTAACAGGATCCGGTTGCTTGGAGAGGGAGGAAGCGGTGACCTGCCGCGGCACCATCATCCATCTGCAGCGGGACTTTCCGAATCAGTAGGCGAAATTTTCGCGGTCGGTGAGAGATAAAGGAATCGTCATGGGCTGGTTCGATCACTGGACGAGAGAGGGTCGTCGTCGTCGGATCGTCGCCAAGCCAACCCCTGTTCGCTGGGGCGACATTCTGGAGGATACTTTCTGGCACTGGCCTCTGCTGAGCCGCGATCAGCAAAAGCGTCTGCTGAATATGGTTGCGATTTTTCTTCACGAGAAAGAGCTGGTGATTCCGGATGACGAGGAGAGAGAACCTGCGGAGGTTACCACGGCCGCTGCCGCTTGTCTGATGCTTCTGGGCTTTGACGATTGGTACTGTTTTGATCGCGTTCGCACGGTGGTGTTGCGAGAAGGTAGCTTCCGTTATCGGATCGGCCGAGCCTCAGGAGTTCAGGAGGATGTTCCGGTGGCTGGCGTCTATCAACGAGGCATTCCCATCGCTTTGTCGCTTGAAGAAGTTCTCGAGGACTGCACTTCGGCCTCCCGAGGCCGGAATGTGGTGATCCACGAATTCGCTCACCATATCGACGACCTAGATGGCGCCCTGGATGGTTCGCCTCCCTTTCTCCATCGCGCCGATGCAGCCCGATGGAAAGATCTTTGCGAACGGGAACGCAGAGATCTGGAGGAAGCAGAAAGGCTAGGACTACCCACTTTCCTGGATCCCTACGGCGCCCAGGACTCGATGGAGTTCTTTTCGGTCAGTTGCGAGTCATTTTTCTGCGATCCGATGGGGCTGGCCGAGCACCACCCGGAGTTGTTTGATCTGCTGCAACTGGTTTTCCGCATCGATCCTCGCGAGTGGTGGGAGAGCCGCTAGAGGGGGTGGAGGCGGATTGAGCTAGTATCGATGCCGGCTTGGCACAACTTCCCCGCAGCTTTCCGATCGCTTTGGCAAAGAAGCCCGACGCCTTCCATGACGCCCCGCATCTTGCCGACCATCACTGGAGATTGAGCCGTCGGTGACAGAGAGAAAACTCCTGCTGCCGAATCCAACTCCTGCGCACCCCATCGGTCCGAAGACATGGCCGACTGCAATGCCAGATCGATCGCAATCCGATGGGCTTGTCGACAACAGACAACTTTCCACATGAATCTAGCATCCGTTCAACTCAGCTCCCATCCGGCGCGATAGGATTTGCCCAGTAGTTGGTTGGCTGCGTCCTTTCCTGCCACCGGTCCACCGGCTATTAGAGGGATGACATTGGTCACCTGGCCCGCGACCGGGTCGTACACGATCTCCTGTCCCGTGCGAAATGCGATGTTGCCCAGGAGCACGCACTCCGTGAACGGCCCCGCGTACTCGAAAGAGCTACTGGCCTTCCCCTGGCCTTTGGCGGCATCGATCCACTGACGATGGTGCCCGGGAGAAGGTGCCAAGCGAGCTACCGGTGGCTTGAAGTCCGCAAACTTCTCTTCAGGAAGCAGCTTCGGAAATCCATCGTGAGCGATGGCGATCTTTCCTTCTCGCCCGATGAACAGGGAGCCGTTGACCGGCAGTTGTGATGCAATGTCTGGAGGCGGCGATGCTTCGCCCTCGTACCAATAAAGATCGACGGCTGGCCAGTCGCCTCGTGGACCAAAGCGAAAACGAGTCTGCATCCTGGAAGGGGCGGACCATCGATCGGCTGGAGGGCCTTCGGAACGAACCTGGACGGGGCCGCCAAGATGCAGTCCCCAGAATGCAGGATCCATCAGATGAATTGCCATATCACCGATCGCACCGCAGCCGTAGTCCCACCAGCCTCGCCAGCGGAATGGAACATAGGCGGGGTGATAATCCCGCACGGTCGCAGGACCTTGCCAAAGATCCCAGTCTAGGTGCGATGGAACGGCAGGTGCCTCGCTGGGCAAGGCGACTCCCTGGGGCCACCACTTGCCGGGCCGGTCGGTCAGGATGTGCACCTCCGAGACCGGACCGATCACACCATCCTGCAACCACTCGACCAGTCTGAGATAACCGGGGTGCTCGTGATTCTGCGTTCCCATCTGGGTCGCCAGCTTTCGCTCGGCCGCCAGCTTGGAAACAAGCCGCGCTTCGTCGACCGTGTGGGTCAATGGCTTTTCGCAGTAAACATGCAATCCACGCCGCAGCGCACGCACTGTCGCAGGAGCGTGATGATGGTCGGGAGTGGCGATCACGACGGCATCCAGGTCGACCTGATCCAAAAGTTGGCGATAGTCGGTGTACCTTTTCGCGTCAGGGTATCTCGCCGCCGCCGCACCCAACGCATTCTGGTCGACATCACAGAGCGCGGCGATCGATTCCGAAGCGACGGCGTCCAGATCCCCCGCGCCTCGCCCTCCAACTCCAATCGCTCCCACCCTCAGTCGCTCGTTGGCCCCAAGAATACGTCGATACGACCCCGCAGGTGCAGCAACCGCCAGGACTCCGCTACCGGCCAAGGAAAGGACGATATCTCTTCGTTTCCGCATTTTTTGACTCGATCTAGAAATCTCAAGGTCTAAAAAAAATACCCAGCGCTCTAACAAGAGAGGGTTTGCTTTCTGGTGCCACGAGCTAGCGTGCCCCTAATCCAGTTGCAGGATTGCTTCTTCGAACCCAAGGGCAAATATCTCAAGATACTACGTATGGCTACTTGTTACATTGGAAATTCGAAACCAATTCTGCAGCCCTACTAATCCGCTTCAATGGGATCGCATGCGATTTCGCAAGGGAGTCTGGGTGAAGGACCGATGCGCTGGATCTTGAAGGCTCCAGTCGCAGGAATTGACTGCCACTGTCGAATACGATACCAGCAAAGAAACCCTGGCCAGCACGTTATCTAGAGAAAAACGGGCATCGAGCATTCCATTGTCTGCGCCGAAGTCAATAAGAGCCTACACTCAGAACGAAGCTCGCCGTGAACACAAAACGAATCAAAGATCAACCGAGAATCTTCAGCGACTCGAGGAGCTCGCCCACCTTCCTGGCAATCAAATCCCGAACCTCTCGAAACTGATCCTCAGACATTTCCCGCGGATCGGGGATCTGCCACTCTTCCCGCCGAGCCGCAAGGACGCGAGGGCATTCATCGCCACAGCCCATCGTCACCGCAACATCCACCGGCTGGTCGTTGAATGCATCCAGGCCTTTCGAGTCATGCGTGGTGAGATCGTAACCAAGCTCCTTCATCGCTCCGATCGCCTTTGGATTGATGCGACCGCTAGGCCGCGATCCTGCACTGAACGCCTCCACCCTCGCTCCACCCAGCATCCTCGCAAATGCCTCCGCCATCTGACTGCGGTTGGAATTCTCAACACAGACGAACAGAATCCTCTTCATTGCAACCATCTCCAATCCCTCCAACAGTTCAATCACAACACCCAGGACCACTGCAGCCACCCAGGACCACCAAAGGGACGCCACAGCGATCGGGCGCCAGGCACCCCGTATGCTTGCTCGCCAGACGAATCTCCATCTGGTCACCTCGACATTCGATCGAGGACAAGGTGTATTGCGAGAAGACCTGATCTTCGTACTCCACCTCCACTGGGATGGCCGTGGACTCAAAAAGAGGCATCGCCGACTGGAGGATGCGCAGGTACTTGGCGGTCTCCAGCCGATGCTGGGTGTCGGTAGCGACCCACAGCTGCAGCACGCAGCTCACTTGATGACGTCGAACGCCGCCGCAGTCGACGAAGTCCTTTTGAACTCTCGCCACTTCCGTCAGGTGGTAATGCGGTGCGACGGCCTGCCCATTTGGCAATCGCCAGCACACCGTTCCATTGGGAAAGGCCTGCAACGAGGCGACCAGCTGGTCCAGGGATACGGAGGCTTGTTCTGTTTCTTGTGCCGATTCGGTCATGATGGATTTTCCTTCCTAAGGTCAAAAAGCAGATGACTCAACGCAACCCCAACTCCTGCTCCAAGAAAAGGGGCTGTCCCATAGATCCAAAGCGATCCAGTCTGGCCAGAGAGCAATCCGGGAGCTAGAGAACGAGCGGGGTTCATGGAAGCGCCCGAAATCGGTCCAGCGAAAATTGCCTCCAGCGCAATGACCGCCCCCACAGCCAATGCCATCGCAGTGAGATCTCCCGGCATCCCGCCAGCGACCCCCAGGATCACCACCATCAGAATCGCCGTCAGCACCGTTTCGAGAACGAAGGATGGGTAGATGCCACCGACAGGCAACGTCGCCCCCAACCCGCCGTGGTCAGGGAACAGAAAACAGACCAATCCGCTCCCCAAGAAAGCCCCTGCACACTGGCCAGTCCAGTAGGGAACAAGTCGCCAACCCTCCAGCCGCCCGGCGAGAAAGAGCCCCAAGGAGACGGCGGGGTTCAGATGAGCCCCTGAAAACTTGCCCAAAGTCAGCACCATGGCAGCGACGATCAGCCCAAAAGTCAATCCAATTCCAAGTGAACTGACGGCGCCATCCCTGAGATCGTTGATGACGATCGCCGAGGTCCCGGAAAAGACCAGGGCGAAAGTTCCAAAGCACTCCGCCGCGATGTCTTGGTGAATCCTCCGTGTCATCGTCCGCAACTCCCGCTCACGCTACCACCTCGGGCCAGCGACGCCTCCATCAAGCACACCGCCTGTTCCAGCAGCGACTGGACGCAAAGATCCACCAACCGATAGTGGACATGGAGCCCCTCGCGACGGGAAGCGACAACCCCCAAGTCGGCAAGCCTTTGCAACTGGTTGGAGACGGCTTGCGGCTTCATCGCAACCGTCCGCGCCAATTCGTTGACCGAAAGCTCGTCGCTTCGGATCAATGCATGCAGCAGTCGAAGACGCGTGCCACTGGCAAGCACCTTGAAGACAGTCCCCAGCCCCCCAGCCTCCACCTGCGACAGCAAGGCGCGTTGCTCCATCGCACCTGGCTTGCAACTTCTCTTCCGCATGCGATCACTCCCCCGATGCTCCATCCCCACTGCTTCCATCTATTACACTATAGCGTGTAATATAAGTCCGCACAGCCCCCCTTCTCACCCTAAGACTACTGCGTTTTCCGCAACGCCTTCTCCCTAGCACTCCCCGCAGCCCAATCGCTAGACTGCCATCCAACGAATCCCTAGTTCGCTGGATCGACACGGTCGATCAGAAATGGAAAGAGAGCGCATCGCCAGCAGGCATCCTATAGCCAAAGGCCATCGCGATAACAAACTCGATCCATCGACGGCGATTGCCTCGCGAGAAAGAGCCAGGAAAACGTCGGTGGAAGTGCCCATCCGCAGCCATCCGGCTAAAGTAGGTGAATCCTTCCGATGCTCGGATGCGCCGACCGACCTAAAGTTCGTTCCCGGTGTGCTCGGAATCGCGCGATCGATGCCGATTGGCATGACGATTCCATTGGCCTTAAGTCCCCCTCCCGAACTGAAATAGGTTGAGCTGATGATTCGATGCGTCTTCGCTATGGCAAGCATCGTTTGGTTCCTGGTTTCCAGCGAAATGGTGCACAGCAGCACGCCGGGACCGCTGAATGTCGTCTTGTTCCTGGTCGATGATTTAGGGCAACGGGATCTGGGTTGTTACGGCAGCACCTTCTACGAAACGCCCCATCTGGATCGCTTGGCAGCGCAAGGCAATCGGTTCACCGATGCCTATGCTGCCTGCCCCGTCTGCTCTCCCACGCGCGCCAGCTTGATGACCGGGCAGTGGCCCCAACGATCGGGCATCACCGATTTCATCGGTGCGCCACTTCTCCCTTCCGCATGGAAAAGGAACACGCGTCTGCTTCCTGCTACCTACCGAGATCGGCTCCCCCTAGACTCGATCACCATCGCGGAGATGTTTCGCCAGGGCGGTTACGCCACCTTCTTCGCAGGCAAATGGCACCTGGGCCCCGAGGGGTGGTGGCCCGAAAACCAAGGTTTTCAGCATAACCTCGGGGGCACTGCACAAGGCGGCCCTTATGGCGGCAACAAGTACTTCTCGCCTTATGAAAATCCAAGACTACCCGATGGGCCTACGGGGGAACATCTTCCGGATCGATTGGCGATCGAGACGATGAAGTTTATCGAAAGCCATCGCGACCAACCTTTCTTTGCCTGCTTCTCCTTCTACTCGGTACACACTCCCCTGATGGCTCGTGCGGATCTGCAACGGAAGTATGAACAGAAGAGAGAGCGGCTTGGATTGCAGGCTTCCTGGGGCGTGGAGGGGGAGCGGGAGGTGCGGCTGGTTCAGGAACATGCCATCTATGCTGCTATGGTGGAGGCGATGGACGCAGCGGTGGGAAAGGTTCTAGGGAAACTAGATGACCTTGGAATCGCAGACAGGACCCTGGTCCTTTTCACCAGCGATAATGGAGGGCTTTCGACCAGCGAAGGCTGGCCTACCTCCAATGCCCCACTTCGAGCTGGCAAGGGATGGCTTTACGAAGGGGGGATCCGTGTTCCATTGCTGATTCGCTGGCCGGGAGCTTCCCTTGCGGGAACGTCCATTTCGTATCCCGTAGCCACCCCCGACCTCTTCCCGACCATGCTTCAAGCTGCAGGTATTCTGCCTCCTGCGGAACAACCTGTCGATGGAATCAGCCTACTGCCATCAATCCTCGGCCAACCGATGCCCGACCGCTCCCTCTTCTGGCACTACCCCCATTATGGAAACCAGGGTGGGGCACCCGGTGCAGCGATCCGCAGGGGGGACTGGAAGCTGATCCACTGGTACGAAGAAGACCGAGAAGAACTCTATCGATTGAGTGATGACATCGGGGAAACGAGCGATCTATCTAGCTCCCAGGTCGACATTCGACTACAGCTGCGCGATGAGCTGGCGAGGTGGCAGAAGGAATTTGAGGTGTCTTACCCTACGGCCAACCCTGCATTCGACCCCGATCGCCCTAGCGGCCGATTTGCCAAACGACCCGCCGCCCCCTGACTACCTCAGGATAGCCAGCGAGCCCCTTTTTCGGTCCATCCGACCATTCGGTCGGTCCAGTGGATCAAGTTCCAATCACCGCGACACAACGGAACTATGCCGGAATGACCACGCTCTTTTAGCAAAACGGCGCAAGACGTCCGGTTCCTTCATCGATGCCGCCCCGAGTGCTTGCGGAAGGGAAGATGGTAGATGCCTGCGATGCTGCAAGGCACCGGCAAATCGTCCGATGGCAGCACATGCACCGGATGGCCAGCCCGCAGGCAATGCACCGCAGCAAAATTGGAGAGATCTTCGTCTCCCATCTGTGGTAGATCATGGATCCGGACCGACTGCGTCGTCGCGTCAAAGCTGCCCCAGATATGCTCTCCCTGCGCCAGGAAGAGGTAGGAGAGCTGCCCCTGATAGGCTGCCGTGATGACGGTCTCTGGATCCGCGCTGGCCTTGCCGACGGAAGCAACCTGCCGGAAGATCTGCACGGCCCGATCGATCTTCTCTTTGCAGACAGGTTCCACCATGGCCCACGCTCGCTGCCCCAGGACCGCAGGAAGCACGCGGTCTGGGTTCCCCGAGATCCCCTGCCTTGCCAGGTGAGGATAGGTATTGACCTGACGATAAAGCGGTTGGAGGTAGTCGACCGATGCGAGGAAAAGCGGTAGACGATTGTTCGCCAGAATGGGATGAAGCGCCTGGTCGATCTGCCGAAAGAACAGGAGCAGATCGTCCTTCGCGTCATCGATCCCGACGCCGTGCCCCTCAAAAATAGCGCACCAGCCACCGCTGGAAGTAGGCCGTGTATGGTAGGTCAACACCTCGTCTCGATCGTGAAACCTCAGCGCCTCCTCGATACTCCTAGGGAGCCCTGGAGTTGGGATTTCGGTGATCGCACCGGCCATTCCCTCAAAGAGCCGTACCTGCTTCTGGCTGATGGCCAGAATGAGGAATTTGCTCTCTTCATGAAGCAGCGGAATGAGAGGGGTCACGACAAACAGTTGACCTACCTCCAACGATTCGTCCAACTCCGCCGACAACCAATGGACTTTCTCAAGATCTGGTGAGAGAAAGACCGCTAGGCCATCGCCGGGAGACTCCCAAAAAGCAGGCTCCTCCAGACGCCGCAGCAGAGATTCAGTCAGGTCTCTTGCGCCAGGATAGCGAAAGCCATTGGTGATCAAGCGGCGTTCTGCGCGGTGCAGAAGATTCCGCAACCGGATCGGATCCTCCCGCGACCCGCTTCGGTGGGTTGGCATGTAAATCGAAATGCACGGCCCCTTTCGCTCCTCAAGCAAGAGATCCAGGTCACTTTTCCGAAGTGGCTCCATCGCTCCCCGTCCTTTCGTCCTCTGATATGTGATTGCGGTGAATTCGAAGCACTCGAACCGTGCTGGCCTGCGGCCCTTGGTCTCCCTCTTCCTCGAGGAAGGCGACCTCCGCCCCCACCTCCAGAGACTGGAACTGGTTGTTCAGAACGGAATGTCGATGGAAGTAAACTTCCCGTCCATCGGATGTCTCAAGAAAGCCGCAGCCCTTCTGGGGAACCAATCGGATCACCCGTCCAACTGGCTGCTCCTGGTGGCTCTTCACTTGCCCGCGACGACGGCGCACATAATCCTCCAGCTGGCGGATGGTCAGATCGAAAGCCTCGCCGATAGCAGCGTGGATTTCGCCATGCTCCCAGTGCGTGTTGGGCTCGCGGGTAACGGAGATCGTCTTGCCTGGAAGCGTCACATCGATGCGGACTTTGTAGAGAGTCTGGTGGATGTGGTGCTTGGCGATCGGTTCCAGCATCACCCGGCATCGGATGATGTCGGAAGCGAATTGGTCCAGTCGTTCGGCCTTCTGGCGAATGCGGGATTCGATCGAGTCGGAGTGCTCGAGATCCTTGAATGCGATCTGAAGCGGAATCTGCATGTTCATCTCTCCGTGGCCTGCATCATTTCACCGAGCCCCTTAGGGCAGGACCGATGCTGTGGATCTACGAAATCGCTCCAGGATCTGGAGCGCCATGGCGTCGTCGACAGGAGCAAAAGCGTCGTAGAACTGCCCGACCGCCTGAAATGACTCCGGCTGGTGCAGGCAGAAGACCTCATCGCACCACTGCCTTGCCATCGCCAGCGATTCCTGGGAGGCCACCGGTACTGCCACCATCAGCTCCTTGGGCCCTCTGGTTCGCAGCGCCTTCAATGCGGCAACCAAGGTGGCTCCTGTGGCCACCCCGTCATCCACTACGACGACGGAACGATCGGAGACTGCAATCTGAGGGCAGGTGCGGCGAAACCACTCCACCCGCTGCTGAACCATCGCAAGCTGCGACTTTCGGACTTGATCCAGGTAGGATCTTCGCCACGAGGCACTCCAATCGGCATCGGAAAGCAGAAACTCCTGGCCCTCCTCGGCAACGGCCCCGATCGCCATTTCCTTTTGCCACGGGGCAGGCAGCTTTCTGGCGACGATGACGTCCAATTCGGCCTGGAGAATCTCGGCGAGTGACGCCGCAACTTGAATGCCCCCTCGCGGTATCCCAGCAACCACAGGTGCCGTCCAATGCCGCCCCTGCAGAAGCACCGCCAACCGCCTTCCTGCATCGGTCCGATCGCGAAATTTCATCGCTTCCACTCGCCTCCTTCCCACACATCCTCAGACAGTTCAAGAAACACCGGATGAAGCCCCTTCCAGATGAAGGGTGAACCAGTCGCGGGACAACTGACCGACCTTCTGAAGCATCCCCGGCTCCTCAAAGAGATGATTGGCTCCTGGCAGGAGTGCCAGTTGCGTGCAGCAGCGCAGCGACCGAATCGCCTGCTCATTGAGGTCGATGACCATATGGTCTTTACCACCGACAATCAGCAGCGTAGGCGACCGGACATCTGGAAGATGCTGACTGGCCAGATCGGGACGACCTCCCCGTGTCACGACTGCCTGTATCCTGTCGGCAAGTCGCGCTGCGGCAACCAGGGCGGCTCCCGCGCCAAGACTTGCACCGAAGTAACCAACCCCGAACGATCGTGTGAGAGGCTCTCGGCAGGCCCACTGCGTCACCAACTGCAGACGATCTGCCAGCAGCTCGACATTGAATAACTTGGATCGGTCGCCAGCCTCCTGATCGTCCAGGAGATCGACCACCAACGTCGCGAAGCCTCCCTCCTCAAGCACTCGGGCCACATACTGATTTCGGATGTTCCATCGTGTTCCGCTGCGACCGTGCGAGAAGATCACCAAGCCCCTAGGATGCTCTGGTATGGTCAGCACACCGTGTATCTGCTGCTGACCTGGACCTATCGTGACATCATGCTCCGCCTTGCGGATCGCTCGCATGACGCCTCCCTGCCGCCGGTAATCTGCCATCGTCGCTCCTCTTCGCCATCAAAGCCTAGATTCCAGATCCTTAGCGGTACGCAACACCCCCACCAACTCCGCAACGTGTGCGTCCAAGAACGTCCGGGACCGAGTGATACGGCGCCCATTCCGATGGCCGAAAGCTGGACCTCCGTATCGCTCGGCCCGGATCATCCACCAAGAACTCAGCCGCCGGCGACAGGGATTTTTTTACCGATCCCTTCCTTCGTCTTGGGAAGTGTCACGGTGAGCACCCCATTTCGATAGACTGCCTGCACCTTCTCGCGATCGATTCCGTCTGGGATCACCAGCGTCTCATAGCACTCGCACTCTTCGCTGCTCTCCGATTCCTCACCCGCTTCCTTCGACTTGCGGCAGGCATGAATCGTCAATCGGTTGTGATTGATCCTTAGATCGAAGTCCTCCAGCTCAAATCCCGGCGCTTCGGCGCGCACCAGAATGCGATCGGGCTGTTCATCCACCTCCATGCCCCATGTCCAGTTCCCATTGGAGACCGCACCTTCTCCCGGCCACCGACTCAACGTACCCAGCATCGCCTCGAAATCCTCTTGCATCCTTCGCATCAACGCCGGCATGCTACGCGGAAACTCGCTGATCCCCACACCTCCCCTCGCTTCGCTCTTCCGACCTCGCCATGGAATAAGTCCTGCCATCTTCCCCTCTCCTTCGATGAATCTCCCAGACATCTCTTCACCTGAACGCGCGTTCGCCGCCTCGTCACCGTCCCATCAGAAACAGTGATTCTGAATCTCGCTGGCGATCAGTTCCTTAAGCCGCTGGACATTCCGCAGCTCCTGGGACTTGAGATCGGCCCAGAAATGCCTCAGTTCATCTCGCCACTCGGCGTTGGCAAGGTACTGATCGTAGCGCCACAAGCTATCCAGTCGACGGCTCAACTCATGAACCAAATCATGGTCGTGATCCGCACAGCCACAGGTTTCCCCCAGATGTGACAGTTCCTTCTCAGCAGCCAGCGTCATATTCCATGCTCCTTCCACTTCCAGAAAACTCTTCTTCCTGCTTCGCCATGGAATCCCTGCACCAAGAAGGCCCAAGCAAGGGGACGAACAGAACTACCAGTTCCATCGTTTGCCTGGCACCAAGAATCTCCAATCGGGAGACGCTTGAAAAAGCTTGTGGTGCGTTCTCCCAGCAACCTGCACTGGCACTGTTTGCAGTCGATTCAACGCCACGCAATGCAATGCGAAGTGGACCGATGCGGCTCGCGCATCCCACCTCAGACAGCCGACCTGCGCATGGCTACTCGATGCACAAGGAGCCACGGTGGCACAGGGAGCAACGCCAGTCCGGTTGCGAAGTGATCCTATCGGTCGATGGTCTGGGATCGACTCCCTTGCTCGATCACCAGTGCCATTGGAAGCGGAGGAATTCCTCTTCGTGGAATCCAAAGACGAGGTTCTCCCATGGCCGTTAGCCAAGCGAAGGTGCCTCGCCCCTTTTCGGTCGATTCCATCGGAAACCTACCCCTTCCGCGACCATTCCGATTGCTCCTCGCGGTGCGATTCACTGCGTGCAGCGATCTGCCAAGGCCGATCCCAACTGGATACCGTCCATTCCTTCGCCACACCCAAGCACCCTGAGATGGACCAGATCTTTTCGATGACCGATCGGTCATCGAGTCCAAGAACCGCTCGCCGCTCTCTGCGATCTTTTTAAGAAAGAGCTCTCCACGAGCGTCCTGGAGGCCCTGCCAATTCGATCGAGAGCCAACCTGGAGATAGCTGGCAGGCCAACGGGTGGCGCGGCGAAACGGCGACAATCCACCGACATCAAGCTGGCGAGTCGCCTGTGGAGACAAACCTCGGGAAGGCGAAAAACCCATCTGTCCAGGTTGTCTTGTCTCTCCCAGCCGCAAGCGATGCGCGGGGTGGGAACCGCTTGCGGTTCGCAGGCGTTCCGAGGAGCGGCCAGCTGAAAAGCACCTACCTTGAAACCTCAACATAGAATGGTTCGATCGCCCCATCCTTCTTCCTGATCGATGCGTAGAAGGACGGAATCGATCGCATCCGTGCATCCCCGCTTATGGAAAGCGTCGCTAATCGACGAGCCGTCAACCATTCTCCAGGAACCACTGGATCGCTTTGCGGTTGAGCTCCCCAGAGTTACGTGCCCCGATCTTGCGTTTGATGTTTTCGCGATGGGAGTCGATGGTGTGCCGGCTGAGATGCAGCTTGCTGGCGATCACTCCCGTGGTCAATCCTTGACCGATCATCCGAAAGACTTCCAGTTCCCGATTGGAAAGCAACTCGGTCGTCTCCCGAGTCTCCCCGCTTCCTTCCAGTGCCTGGGCGATCAAGCGCCGCGACAACTGGAAACTGACAAACCGTTCCCCACGCAGCACGGTGCGAACCGCCTCCAGCAGTCGCGTCTGGGATTCCTGCTTGTTCAGATATCCCGATGCACCTGCCCTCAAGACCCGTTCGCCGTAGAAGTTTTCTTGAAACGCAGAGATGGCCAACATCTTGATTCTGGGATGCCGATTTTTGACCTGCTTGATCACTTCGATCCCATTTCCGCTCCGCAGCGAAATGTCGATCAGCATCAGATCAGGCTGCATCTTCTCGACCATCTCCAGCGCCTCATGCTCCGTCTCCACCTCCCCACAGACTTCGAAATCGGGCTGCGTAGCGAGATTCAGGGAGAGGCCCTGACGCACCAACGGATGATCGTCGACGATCAGAATTCTGGTCTGTTTCATTCGTAAGCTCCATCTGGATTTGCGGGAGGAATAGTCGAACTCGATGATTTCATTTCATCGAAGTTTCCGTGGTGATCGTTACCTTCGCGATGGCCGGCTGGAAGGATGCATCGAACGGTAGTCCCCCCCTCCGCCATCGGCTCAATCTGAAACACTCCATGCATCAATTGGACCCGGTACTCCATGGTCCGCAGCCCCACCCCGTCGCCATTTGCGGAGGGATGGAAACCATTTCCATTGTCGCTCACTTCCAATCGGATTTGGTCCTGGAGAGCCTCCAGAAGCACTTTGATCCGACTGGCCTTGCCATGGCGGATGGCATTGTTGATCGCTTCCTGTGCGATCCGATAGAGATGACTTGCTGCAGTGTCGTCGGCAATTTCAATGATTCCATTGACCACAAACTCAAAGGCGATCTCTGGACCCGCCGTTTCGGTCAGCTTCTTGAGTGCCTCAGGTAATTCGTCAGCGCGCACGGGGCTGGCGAGTATTCCTCTCGCTAATGCTTGAACGTGCTTTTGGGCGTCGGCAAGCCCCTCGGTCAGTTTCTGCGAGATGGCATGCAGCTTGGCCAGAAAGGGGTCTTCCGAGTTAGTACGGTCGGTGGAGGTTGCCTCGGCCTTCCGATCTTCGCTCTCGCCGATCTGCTCGATGGCGTGGTTCACCGCAGACGCAAAAAGAGCCAGGCCCGTCAATTCCTGCTGAATCCCATCGTGCAGTTCCTGGCCAATCCTTCGCTGCTCGTCCGTGGCGGCGTGGAGTATACGCCGCTGCAGTTCCCTCCGCTCGGTGATGTCACGAATGAAAACCGCAATACGTTCATCGCCCGCAATACCCACCAGGGAGATTTCGGCAGGGAACTGCCTTCCATCCTGGCGCATCATCATGGCTTCCTGCACTCCCTCATTGCGACGCAAGGCGACCTTCTGAAGGTAACGCCGAAAGGACTGGCCAACCGAACCGCGAGTTTTGCTGGGGATCAGCTTGGACGCACTTTGCCCGACCAGCTCTTTACCAGCGTAGCCGAACATCTCCTCGCACCCAGGATTGATCGCCAAGATTCGCTCCTCCCGATCGAAAACCAGAATAGCATCCGAAGCGGCATTCAGAATCGCTCGTAGCATGGCTTCGCGATCTCGAAGTTCCTTTTCAATTGTCTTTCTCGAGGTGACATCGCGTGCCACCATGACACACCCTTGGACCGCTTGCTGGGGATCGAAAATCGGATGGGCGCTGAAGCAGCCAACCCACGACTCCCCACCGTCCGCTCGGCAGATCGCATACTCGGTTTCTTCAACCCGCTCCCCTCGAAGTGCTCGGCGAATCACCCCTTCTTCCTCGCCAACCGAATCCCCCTGGAGCGTGGTTACACGAAAAAACGATCCATAATCCCTCAGTTTCGCGAACACCTCGGACCGGCTCGCAAATCGATGAAAATCGACAAAAGCTTGATTGAACTCCACTGGCTTTCCCTGCTCATCGGTGATCAGCAGCGCATCGTTCATGCATTCCATGGCAGCACTCAGTTTGGCCTGGCTTTCCCGTGCGGCCCATTCCGATTGCCTTTGAGAGTGGATATTGAAACGGAACCCCAGCCAATCCTGAATGACACCTTCGCCGTTGCGTACCGGCAGGGCGTGAACCGATGTCCAATGCCACTGCTGATCGCGTCCAAGGATGCGATGCTCATTGGCGAATGGAGCTCCTTGTTCCATTGCGGAATTCCATTTCGCAACTGCGAGCGCCAGGTCGTCGGGATGAACCAACTTCATCCAATCACCCCCTGACATTTTCTCGTCGGCTTGGTCGGTGCAAGCGATCCAGCCCGGCTGCGGGACCCCCTGTCGCCCCGCTGCCGAACAGGTCCATGTCACAGCCCCCAAGGCACTGGCAAGCAATCGAAAACGTCTCTCGGATTGTTCTTCCTGATCTCGCATTTGCTCCAAGGCGATCCAGGAAGCCATCTGACGAACGAACAGACGGACCCAAGCAAGATCGATCGGATCTGGACTCCAGCTCGAACGGCCGGTTACCGCCAGGGCCCCCAGCACTAGGCCCTCTGCAACCGTCAAAGGGATAGCGGCATGGAATGGACCGCATGGTGTGTCATCCGATCGCAGACCGCGACCCTCTTGTTCGGCCACTGCAGCATCCGTCCCACCGACCAAGACGACTTCCCCTTTCTCGATCGCCAGGTCCACGGCTGCTGGGTGTTGCGAGTCGATTTGGCCATCGTTCGAATCGGACTGTTGGGCATGTCGGTGCGACTTCAAAAACAGTTGTTTTTCCAAAGGATCTCGAAGATACAAACCAACCGATTGGGCTTTGGTGATCCACAGTACCTGCCCCAGAATGGCATCCAACCATCCCCTCAAGGCCGACTCACCGGAGGGTGGTGGAACCGATTCCTCCAACCAGCGAAGCCGCAATCGGTTTTCATCCAGGGACCGCGAAGCCCTTGCTGCCTGCGTAGCGACTTGGACTACCTCAGCCATTGCGGCAAGCCACCCCACATCCCCCAGGTGGAACGGAGTCCGGTTGCTTTGGCGAATCATCCAAAGTGCACTAGGCTCCACGCCGCCCCATAGGAAGGGGATCGCCAAAGCTTCATGAAAGGCAACCGGGACGTTGTTGGAGAAAAAGTCGGTTCGCTCGCTTCCACAAAACAGCTGGGGATTCTTCATTTCCAACACCAGACTGCTGGGACATTCCTCCGCTGTCATCCAGTCTGTTTCCCGTCTGGCAAGAGCCCCGATACCAAAGCTCCAACGACACCGAGCCTTGCCCCCAGGTGACTCTTGAGTGAGAATCCCGGCCAACTGAGCGACGCATTCTTTCGCGGCTCGTTCGATCAACTCCTGGCAAGCGGTCTCGGGAGCCTGAAGGAACGATCGCAGCAGGCCGAAGGAGAGTTGTTCGATCGACTCACTTCGCGCAGCGGCCGTTCGTTCTTCGAGTCGCTCCGTGCAACAGAGTTGCTCGAAGAAAGCCCGAGATTCGTCGCCGCGGTGGTGGTCGACGCGCATGGGAGCTCCTTTTATGCGATGTGATATGGTGCAACTCGCAACGGTTGACCTGAGCGGAAAGTCCCGTCTATTGTGACAGTTCGCGGGATGGCAGGTTGGCTGTTGGGGGTTCCATCGGCTGGCCATTCATGGAAATGTAATCGGACTGGCCATCTTTAGAATATGGCGGAATCCCCTATTCCGTTTTGAGAACACCTTGCTTTGCGGTGGAAGCAGCACGCGATCGATTCCCAAGCTGCTGTCTCTGGTGCACGACACCACAGTCCAATTCAAGTTCCACTCGATTGGTTCCGAGATGCATCGACGCATAATTCCATCGGTCGTGGATCGACGGGAACGAGGAGCCCATGGTCGACAAGGATAGGTCTTACGATCTGCAGGGACTGAGCTCTGGAGGAAAGAAAAGGGAATGCATCATGAGAATCATGATCGCCGATCGGGACTGGGATCTCTTGGATGGCCTGCGGGAGACGCTTGGGTATCGCGGCCATGAAACACAGATCGCGACCGGTGGGCTGGAGTGCCTCGCGCAATTGCGCGACTCGCCCCCCGACATGCTGGCTCTTGGGGATGGTCTGTTATGGGGAGGGGGTGATGGAGTGCTGGCCGTGATGGCGCAGGAGGCGCATCTGCAGGAGATTCCTGTGCTGCTTCTGGTGAAACACGGGAATCGCTCTGAGTTCATCCGCCATCCGCTAGTGGTTTCCGTGATTCGATATCCAGCGCCTTTGCACGAACTGGCTAGGCAATTCGCACTTCTAGCGCTGTTGCGCGATCCCAGTTCATTCACCGATCGGGATGTGGCGAATCCCGAACACGGCCATGGGCTCTCGACCGCCAGTCCAGCCGTCAGTTGGTAAGCAGGGCACGGACCGAACCCTGCCAGCCTCTCCGCGGGGCTCGGCGCTCTTCAGCATCCGAAAGGGAGTGCTGCGAGGGCGAATCGCCTCTTGGAATCCATTCCTGACTGGGGATGGAATCGAAGCTGGATCTTTGTTTTTCGCGCTGCACCAAGCACCAGCGAACGGGGGTACGTAAACCGGGCGCTAGATCGACTGCAGATCGCCTTGGGCTCATCGCGGCCTTAGTAATGCAATTTTCATCAACTCAGGATTTTCGAGAAAAGGACCGCAGCAATGAAGAATGACAGTGAACTGAAACGGGATGTGGAGAACGAGCTGATGTGGGAGCCAAGCGTCACAGAGGCTCACATCGGCGTCAGCGTCAGCAACGGCGTGGTGACATTGAGCGGCCACGTGCCTTCCTATTATGAGAAATGCTGCGCGGACCGAGCTGCCAAGCGAGTCTATGGAGTCAAAGCGATCGTCGACCAGATCGATGTCAAGCTTCCCGGCAGTGCCACGCGCACCGACGAGGATGTCGCGAAGGCCTGCTTGCAGGCCATCTCGCAGAATTACTCCGTACCGGAAAACAAGGTCAAACTGCTTGTGCGAGATGGCTGGGTCACGCTCGACGGGGAGGTCGAGTGGCAGTACCAGAAGGAAGCCGCTCTGCATGCAATCCGCCACCTGATCGGTGTTCGCGGTGTCAGCAACAACGTCACGATCAAGGCCCACATATCGCCTCGCGATGTGCGCAATCGAATCGTTGCTGCCTTCCATCGAAATGCCGACATCGACGCCCGGCGCATCGATGTCGAAGCGAACGACAGCAAGGTGATTCTTCGCGGTAGCGTCCGATCCTGGACGGAGAAGGAGGAGGCGCAACAGGCTGCTTGGGCCGCTCCCGGTGTCACTGCAGTGGAGAACCAGTTGTCGGTCAATCCATGAACGGAATCATCGAGTCGGGTTAGGGAAACACCCCGCAGGCCAACAAGTCGCCGGGTGAAACGAGTGGAAGGCATGCAGCAGCAGGAGACCGTGATGCCGGGGGATCGATCACCACTGGAAGACAACTCTCCCGATGGAGGGATCCCCCAGCACCCATCTCTGATGCGCTGGATGGATGTCGCTAAAACCCGTGTCCGTTTTCCAGATGCAGCCTCTCTAGAGGCTGCAGATTCTGGCGATCGGCCGGCAGCAGACCAAGCGAAACGCGCCGCGTCTTTCCGCAACTGGCACGGGCGCCCAAATGACGCCTTCGGGCCGATCTGAGGGGCTGACCTGCAGAGTTTTCCAACAGGGGCAAGGAGCAGGAGGTGGGCCCCTCAAACGCAACGACTCGGAAGCCGATGCGTCATGGCTTCCCGTCGAGGGAGTGGCTTCGAGAAAGCAAGCAGATAGAGAGGAGGTCAGCATCGATTGCTTGCGCGGGCATCGCCCCGCGAAGACGCCAAGAATTCCGAACGTTGCACGCCGCGGATCCGTCGATCCGCGTGGGTAGAACCATGCCGCCGGCCAGGAGGGACTGGCGGCCTGAAAGACAATCATGATCCGCTTGTCCATTTGAGATCTCAAGGAACCAACAGGAGAGTAACAATGCGTTATGTGATACGGGATCGCGCTGCCAACACTGCGGTCCATACCTTCTATCTGGTGCTGATCTTCTTCCTGCTGACAGCCATGAAGACACCGGTTCAAGGTGCCGTACTGGTGGACCACAAGGAGTACAGCGTCACCCACTTCTTCGAATTCGCGCCGGCTCAATCGGTGGTGCCTACCGTCAACGTCAAACATTTTCAGCATGGCTGGGTGCGAGATCCGGCGCTTCGGTCCCAGGTCAATCCTGCCGGCCAGCCGGTCGGTTTTCATAACGACGGGCTCGACTTCCAAACAGCCACCGGCAACGTGGTGAACGTCCCGCGTGGGGGTGGAGTTCCCTTGACGGTCAACCAGGGTTCAGTTCCCATCGGACCGGGCGGAATCAACTTTCCACCTGGATCGATCTACAGCGTCTATGTCCCCACACCCACGAACGATTCGTATGCTGGTTCCCGCTTCGGCCTGGAGGACTACAGTGCGGGCAGCCCGTTGCGAGGGGTCATGCAGTCGGAAGGCTGGATCACCGCCAAGCAAGATACGGTCACAGGCCTTCCCAATCCATCGGAAGCCTATGCCTTCAGCTCGTCCACCATGGAAGTCGCTGGTGGAAAGGAACTCCGCAGCGGACAGATCATCTGGGCGCCCCAGATCCTGACTCAAGCGGTTCCCGGTGGGTTGCCAGCAGGGGTCTGGGAGAACTGGAGATACGGACGAGATCCAATCAACTTCAGCATCCTGGACACCGTCACCGGTGACCTCCTGGAAGAGACGCTTCTGGATATCACGTTCGATATCCGTGGCGACGGCTCCTTCGATTGGGAAAGCTTGTCCGGTTTGTTCCAGATGGACGTCGAGGAAGGATACTTCTCGATCGACATCTCCAGCCCCTACACCACCCAGCAGGGCACGGTGCAATTGGCGATCCAGGGCGGTGTCGTGACCACCTCGGTCGACACCGGAATGTTCGACGGACTGTTCCCCGCCGTGGGATCATCCGGCAACTTCAACATTCTGCTTCCTTACTTCACTCTGGACTACGACTTCGGCAACTTCAATGGTCATGACCTGGATATCGTCGCCAGTTTCAGTGGCAGCGGTGCTGCCCTGGCTGGGGTTCCCGAACCAGGTACGATCCTCGTTGTCTCCTCAGGTATGCTGGGGATGATGCTTCGTCGTCGTCGCGCCAAGAAGTTGGCAGCCAGCCAGTCCTGAGACATCTCAGGGTAGCCTTGAATAGAATTCCAAGCTGCGGTGGCTTTCGATTCCTGCCACCGCAGCCTTGGCTGACTGGAGCGAGCAGCCAGATCTTTCCGCCCACTGCTCCCTTCGCCTCTTGGCGAAATCCTGCAGAGCCCTTCGGCTAGGGCGTGTTTGCTGCAACACGCGAACCGCTCTCCATGGCGTGCGGCGACCGATCCACAAAAAAAAAGGGAAGCCACGGTACGGCTTCCCTCCGTCGGTTTTTCGACTCCGATCTTCGCGGTCAGATCGTTCCAAGAGCCGCTTCCAGCTTCGATCGAGGCGGCATGCCAACGAACCGTTCCACCACCTCCCCGTTGCGGAAGATCATCAAGGTGGGGATGCTCTGAATGCCATAGGCAGTCGCAACTTCTGGATTTTCATCGACGTTGACTTTGCCGACCAGCACAGATCCAGCGTGCGCGACAGCCAATTCGTCGATCAGCGGAGCGATCTGCCGGCAGGGTCCACACCAGGGCGCCCAGAAATCGACCAACACCGGTTGATCCGACTCCAGCACCAAGTTCCTGAAATTTGCATCGGTCAATTCTGCAGCTTTCCCCATCTCCCCGTCCCTTCGATTACGTGTTGCCTGGAACCTCTTCTTACAACCAGAGGATTGTAGAGCCGACCGATCGACTGTCAAATCGGCACCCCTGCTCCAACGGACCTAGGATGCATTTTTCGTGCCAACAGATCCCTTCAGGCACTCCTTCCAGGCCGTTGCCATCCATCTTCATCCCCATCCCCGATCAACCGATCCAAATGCGTCGGTTGAAAACGAACCACTCCAGAGCCAGCAAGGCTAGCGCCAGAAGCAGTAGCGGACGCCACAACTCGCGACGTCCCCATAGCGTGCCGACCGCTTCTGGGATTGCTTCCTCCCCCAGGGAGAGTTCCCGCTGTGGCTTGAGGCTACTCTCCTTCGCGGAAAAAAGATTCACCGTGAATCGCTCCAGCGGCTGCGTCTGGCCTTCGGCAAAGACCTCGTAGGGTCCGATCCGGTCGGTCTGGGAAAAGACAATCGATTGCTGATCCCCTCGCTCCTGCTGGATCCGTTTTCCGTCCGGCGCGACAATCTCCAGCTTCGGATACTTGCGATTCATCGTCAGCGCGATGCTGTCTCCCGGTGGAACGCTGCGGGCATGACTCAGCGACACACCGCCACCGAGAAACTCCACCGTGGAGAAGAGGAACAGCGGAAAACTCCGCTTGATCAACCAGTCGGTGTTGACGGTCGGTGGCGACTGCCGATGGTCGATCAGAGGGAAGCCGACCACCGCATCTTGGAAGGGCCCTCGAGGCGCCACGGCGATCAGCGGCCCTAGATCGGATTGCAATAGCGTTGTGGCCGATTCCGGCGGGACCAGCGGCTGGCCTTCGACAATCCGAATCGATCCCAATTCCAGGTACTGCATCATCGGATGTTCGCGGTCCCAATCCAGCACCAGCAGCGGGCCTTGACTCTCCTGAAGCTTCCATCCATCGCCTGGGGGCTGGATGCCCAACCAAAGGGTATTGCAGGGTGGAACTTCCTTCGGTGCGCACTGATCGAAAATCGCTAGATCGAACTCCCCCGCCTCCAGCAATCGGCGGTACTCTTCCTCTTCGAGAAAGCTGGGACTTTCGACTCGTACCTGCGCCAGCTTGCCGACCGATTCGGTCGCCAGAGCGGTCTCCAGTGCGTTGTTGCCCCGACTGACCAGCAGCAGATTGGTGCGGCGGACTGGACGGAGCGCTGCGAAGGCGATGTTGTCGGCAGCCAGCGCATCCTCGCCATCGATCTCCAGCTTCAAGATTCCCTCTTCGACATCATCCAACCCAAACCGAACTCCTGATTCTTCTTCGGGGCTGAGCGTCACTGTGGCGGCGTCGAGCAATTGGTTGTTGCGATAGAGCGAAATGGTTCGCGAATCGGCCATCGGGCCGAACGCACCAATCCGTGCGTAGGCCTCAATCTCCTCCGGGTGCTCCGGGTTCCGGTCGATCGAAAAAGAGAGGATCGCGGCGTTGGCGACTTCATCGCGCCCAACCGGGATGTAATCGACCGTGAGGTTATCGAGCGGGACATCGGGAACGGCTGGGAACGCGCCATCGGATAGCAAAATCACCGTCGCCGGCATCGGCTCAGCCACCTGCACGTCGTTGACCCCTCCAAAACTGACTCGACCTGGATTGGCCAGCCCCGAAGCGGCTCGGAGCGCCTCGCTGACCTGGGTCGTCCGCTGTGTCGGCTGGATCGACTCCACGGCCGACCGCAGCCTCCGCGTATCTTGAGTGAAGCCTTGTTTGACATCGGCGCGATCCGAAAAGGCAACCACCATCGCGACATCGCTACGTTGCAGGCGGTCGATCCGTTGGATCGCCAATCGCTTCGCCTCTTGCAGCCTGCTTCTCCCGACATCGGTAGCACTCATGCTGGCCGAATGATCGATCAAAAAGATATAGCGTTTGCCCGCCCCCATGCTTCCGCTCCAGCCCGGCCTGAGTGCCGCCAACATCAATGCGGCGACGAAAAGCAGCTGCAGGAGCAAAAGGAGGTTTTTTCGGAGTTTCTGCCAGAGGCTGTTGACCCGCATATCCTCCATCGCCTGGCGCCACAGCAGTGTGCTGGGTACTTCCAGCGGCTGTCGCTTGAGCTTCAAAAAGTAGAGCAAAAAGATCGCCAAGGGGACGGCCGCCATCACCGCCCATTGCCAGGGCGCCAGCGCGCTGAGCCATGTCATCGGACAAGCCCTCTTTGCCTAAGATAGTCATTGACCAGTCGATCCACCGCCAGGTCGCTTCGCGCCGGCAGATAGGCAATCGTACGCCGCTGGCAGAAGTTTTTCGCCCCCTCGAGGAACGCACCCAGCCTTTCCTGATAGCGGGCCAGCAGCCCCGGGGTAATGCTCACCTCCCGTTGGTCCCCATCTTCGCAATCGGTCAGCCGCAGATCACCGGTCGCCTGGGGCTGGAGTTCGTCAGGGGAAAGCAGATGGATTACATAGAGATCCATCCGTCGCGCCATCAACAACCGCATCGCAGATTCGTAGCCGCTTTTGTCCATGAGATCGGTCACCCACACCACGATGCCTCGCCCCGGATTGCGCAGACAGAACGCCCCCACCGCCTCACGAAACGTCGGCGTCACCTCCGGTTGGATGCGGTCGATCTGATCCAGCAATTGAGGGAGGGAGGCTCGGGAACGATGTGCCTTGGCAGGTCGACTGGTCTGCGAATGCCCCTGGACGACAATGCGATCGCCGCGGCAAAGCCCGATGTAGCCGAGAGCCGCCATCAAACGCTTGGCCACCTCCAGCTTGCTGGGCTGGCCGAAAGACATCGATAGCGAATTGTCGATCAACCCGAAAAAATGAAGGTCCTCCTCTTCGAGGAAAAGTTTCAGATAGAGTCGATCGAGCCTCGCGTAGAGATTCCAGTCGATGAAGCGGAGGTCATCTCCAGGGGTGTAGTTGCGAAAGTCCGCAAACTCCACGCTTTGACCTTTGCGCGGACTCCGCCGCTCCCCCTTCATCCGTCCACGAAAAATCTTCCGGCTCACCAACTCCATCCGCTCCAGCTTCCCCATCAGCTCGGCCGGCAGCAGTTGCTGAAATCTTCCCTCCGCCAGCTCGCTATCTCCCATCCTTCAGCTCCTCCAACCTGCCCAATGCCGTCGCGCGCCGCCTGCCTAATGTTCGATTATGACTGGTTCGCCCCAATCGGTGTTCCCCCACCCGGGAATTCCATCGCACTCCTTTGGCGCAGGTAGAATGAAGATCGTACAAGTTCAAAGCCCGATAGGCACCTGTCGAGCTGATGGCAGGGCGAGCAACGGACGATTCCCAGGCGATCTTCCCTCCAGGAGCAGATGATGACTGCCAGCAACCGCAGAACGTGTTTGAGGCAGATGGGCGCCATCGCTGCGGTTCCTTCGATGGTGGAATCCGCCTGGGGATGTAGCCCCTTGGATCCGGTTTCCCCCGTCCCCTCCCATCGCATCGTCGAAGAAAATCGACTCCCCGGCACCAACTCCTGGATGCTCACCCATAGCCGGATCGATCCATCCACCAAGTACCGTTGCCCCTGGATCGAAGGGTACTGCAGCGACCCCAGTGTGGAAGCGGGCCAGGAGATTGCATTCCACTGGAGCACCCTTCAGACGACCGACGTCGTCCTGGAAATCTATCGAATGGGATACTACCAGGGAACCGGAGGCAGGCTGGTCCATCGATCCCCTCCGATCCCCAGCACGCCCCAGCCGACTCCGACACCCGGCCAACGCCGATGCATCGATTGCCAATGGCCCGCGATGTATCGATGGCAGATCCCCGAAGATGCCCTTTCGGGAGTCTACCTGGGGAAGATGACCGAGCAATCGGAGGGGGTCGACAGCTACATCATCTTTATCGTGCGCGACAACCGGAAAGTCGATCTGGTCTTTCAGTGCAGCGACCATACCTGGCAAGCCTACAACCGCTGGCCCAGCCAGTTTTCGCTTTACGACGACGGGGTGAACCAGTGGCATTGGGGGGACAAGAGCGAGGTCAGTTTCCGGCGCCCCTATGGTCGCTACTGCCAGATCTTCGACGCACCCCTCTCCACCGGTTCGGGAGAGTTTCTCCTTTGGGAGTTTCCGTTTTCCTTCTGGCTAGAGTCGCAGGGATACGATGTGTCCTATCAGTCGAACACCGATACCCATAGACAGCCTGAAACGCTCTCGAGATGCCGCGCGTTTCTCAGTGTCGGGCATGATGAATACTGGACCGATGCGATGTATGCGGGCGTCCAAAGAGCGATCGAAGAGGGGGTGAGCGTCGGTTTCTTTTCGGGCAATGCCGTCTGCGGAAAAGTGGAGTGGAACCCTCAACGACAGTCGCTGCACCGCATCGGGGTATTCGGGCCCCCGGGAGGCACCGGCGAATTCGAATCGATGAGCCAGTTGAAGCATGAGCCACCCTATGCCAATGCGCTGATTGGAGCCCATAGCACCGGACCGGTCACTGGGGGAGCCGATTGGATCTGCCGCATTCCAGAGCATTGGGTGATGGAGGGAACCGGAATGCGACAAGGGGATGGCATCCCGGGCCTGATCGGTTGGGAATGGCACGGCGATCCCGCGCCGATCCGAGGTCTGGAAATCCTCGCCAGCGGACCAACTCAATCGGCCCCAGGACAACTCAACGGAGGCCAGTACACATCGACCCTCTATCCAGGCCCCAAAGGCAATTGGGTCTTCAATGCTTCGACGATCTGGTGGGCCGATGGACTCAGCCAGCCGCCTGGATACGTCCGACCCAGCGTCTACACCATCCCCAAAGGACCCGACCCCCGCGTGCAGCGCATCACCCGAAACCTGCTCGATCGAATGATCCGCGACAGCCTGCATGCCGATGACCGCTCCTGAACCACCGCCGACCCCAGCCTCTTTTGTTTGCAACCTCTCTGAGAAGTAAGGAAGAACCGATGCCCAAAGTGGTGATCACCGATTTCATCAACGACGATCTAGCTGTCGAGCGGACGAGACTGAAGGGGCTGGCCGATGTTGTCGCCTACGATGCCTTCCAGGAGTCCGAACTGGCAGGAAAGATCGAAGATGCCGACTGCATCATGATGTTTCACAATCTTTCTATTTCCCGCAGCACGATCGAACGGCTGACGCACTGCCGGCTGATCGTCCGGTGCGGTGTTGGATTCGACAACGTCGACCACGCCTTCGCAGCGCAGCGAGGCGTTCCGGTGGCCAATGTCCCCGACTACGGAACCGAGGAGGTCGCCGATTCGGCCATCGGCATGATGCTGGCGCTAACGCGAGGCATCCACCCCTTCAATGTCCACCTGCGCCATCATCCACATCCCTGGATGTACACGATCGCTTCGCCCCTGGTCCGTCTGCGCGACCAGACAATGGGCCTGGTGGGATTGGGGCGCATCGGCATGGCGACGGCGCTCCGCGCCAAGGCGCTCGGGATGCGGGTGGTCTTCTACGACCCAGGCCGCGAGGACGGCTATGAGAAGAGCCTTGGGATCATCCGCTGTGATTCGCTCGACGATCTCCTTCAGCAGTCGCTGGTGGTCAGCCTCCATTGCCCCATGTCGCCGGAGAACCATCACCTGATCGACGGGAGACGACTGGAGAGGATGCCGATGGGAAGCTACCTGATCAACACCGCCAGAGGGAAACTGGTCGACACCAAGGCGATCCCAGCAGCCCTGGCCTCGGGCCGTCTCGCAGGGGCTGCCATCGATGTGCTGGAGCAGGAGCCGCCCGAGCCGGACCATCCGTTGCTGGTTGCCTGGCGAGACCCCAAGCACGCAGCCTACAATCGGCTGATCATCAACCCCCACGCCGCTTTCTACTCCGAAGAAGGGCTACTGGACATGAGAGTCAAAGGGGTGGAAGCCTGCCGCCGAGCCTTGCTGGGAGAGCCGCTGCGGAACGTCATCAATGGGGTCGTGCCGAAAAGCTAAAAGGCTAGAAACTCGTCGAGTGCATCTCGGAACCATGAAAGCGGCTCCTCGCGCCCTGTCCAGTAGCGGTACTTCGCCTGAAGCATCCATGCGGCGTACTCCGTTGCATCGATCCATTTAAGGGAAGTGCGCGAGAGCTGCTGTCGCCATCGGGAGCCACCGGGATCTTCGGTGAGGATCACGATCCCGGTCTGCGATTCTAGCGCATCCGCAAGGAGGCTCCACGCAGGTTCCGGAAGTTGCCCCGCCACCAAGACGATCAGCGGCGCGATCGCCTCCGTCGCCTTGGGATCCTGCGTTGCCACCGCCGCGGTCACTTCCTCTTCCCCTAATGGCTCGCCGTCCCTGGGACCATCCATCGCAACTGTCGGATCGAGCAGTTCGGGAAATGGATCGGTAGCCGACATCCACCGCCAGGAGACAGGGTGGCAAGCATCGAGCGAAAGAGTGGCCCAAGACTCGGACGCCTCTCCCAGGCAGAGCAAAATCCCACGGCTCTTCTCAACCCGTTCGTTGATCATCCGATTGAGCACGTCGATTCTCAGATCGTCCGCTTCCCATCCTTGCGATGTGCGGCGCGCCACTTCAACCGTTCCCGATTGGCGTGCGCGAGCGGAGGCTTCCGGGAACAACGGCAACGCAGCCATCGCGAAAGGTGGCAGCAACTCCAGGCCGGAGAATCGCAACGCCCGAGTTCCCGCGATCGCAGCCGCCAACTCCTCCGGCACCACCTCCGCCGTCATCACGTGCCAATCCAGCTCCGCCCGCTTCATCACCTGCTGAAGCACGAACTGAGTCGCTGCACCGGCGACGGGGAATCCCAGGCATCCGATAATCGGTTGAAACAATTCGTCCGCCATTGGATCCTCTCCACGACCTCTGCTGCTTCCATCGATCGGGCGGAGCAACCCTCGCAACTCCCGCCGAGGGTCCGCCTCCCATCCACCAGGATGGAAAGGAAGGAAGCTAAGCGAAAGTGAGCCCCAGCCCCTGCAATCGTTTGCGAGTCTCGTCCATGAGACGATCCTCTTCCGACTCATCAGCCGCCTGGTAGGTCACCGAAAATCGAAGGTACGGTCCGGCATCGTCCCACGGCACGGTCACCACCGAATGCTCGGTGATCAAGAACTGAGACGCCTCCTCGGCGTTCGCAAATCGCCGCCCGTCGGCGGTGCCGCTGGGAGCGGGAGCGTAGAGGAAGTAACTGCCCCCCGGCATGGAGAGAGTGAACCCGCAAGCGCGCAAAGTCGCCACCAACTTCTCCAACCGACGCCGGTACTTCGCTCGAATCCCCGCAGGAATCGACGGGGTATCCAAGGCCGTCACCGCGGCTTTCTGGATCGCCGCAAACTGCCCGCTGTCGCTATTGTCCTTGACGTCGGAAAATGCCTGCACGATTTTTGCGTTCCCGCAGACCCATCCAATCCGCCAGCCAATCATGTCGAAACCTTTGCTGAGCGAATGCACCTCCACGCCGACGTCCACCGCTTCTGGGACCTGGAGAAAACTCAGCGGCTCACCCTCGAACGTCAGCAGCACGTGGGCGGCATCCTGGACGACGATGAACTGGTGGCGTTTGGCTAGCGCGATCACCTCCTGATAGAAGTCTCTGGTGGCCACCTTGCCCGTGGGGCTGTTGGGATAGTTTAGCACCAGCATCTTCACGCGAGGCCAAAGATCGGCCGGCACCTTGGTGAAATCAGGATAGAAGTGATTCTCTTTCAACAGCGGCAGTCGAAAGACACTGCCTCCGTAATACCGAGTGTGCGTCCCCGCAACGGGATAGCCAGGGACCGTCATCAAGGTGATGTCCCCCGGGTTGATGAAGCAGGCGGGCAGCATGGCAAGAGCCGTCTTGCTACCGATGCAGTGGTTGATCTGCGTGGCAGGGTCGAGCGAGACACCGAATTGTCGCTGCATGAATCTCCCGACCGCCTCTTTGAATTCCCCGACGCCATTGTCTGCGTAGCCACGGTTCTCCGGTCGATGAATCTCCCGCTCCATCGACTCCCGCACCACCGGATCGGCCATCGAATCATTTTCGCCGATGCCGAAGTCGATCAGCCATCGATCCGGATAGTCGGCAAGCGCCTTCCTCTTGGCTCGCTTGATCTTCTCAAACTTGTAGATCTCTGTCCCCTTGCCGTACTGGGCTCCTCCAATCCGTTCGGCAAAGAGCGACTGGAAATAGGGATCCTTCAAATCGAGTTCGGAACGGGAGCTAGTCATCGGTCTCTTTTCCGTACGTATCGAGCCACAGGGATGGTGCAACGAGCGATTTGTTGTACCCCAATCAGTACTTTTTTCAACCAACGCAGCCGATCCCCCTTCCTCGCAATTGGCGTTGCTGGAACTTTGGTAGCGTTTCGATAAACTGGTAGGGCAGTGCGAACCCCCGCTTCGGGATCCATTCGCTTGAAGTTCGGTGTGCCGGTTCGCCCGCATCCGTCCCTCTCCTATCGACTCTCTTGAAAGGACTTTCCATACCGTGGCAGAGAAGCGTCTGAAGGGAAAGCGAGCCATTGTCACTGGGGCAGGGCGAGGAATCGGTGCGGCCATCGCCGTGGCGCTGGCCAACGCCGGCGCCGATGTGGCGGTCAATGACTTGGTGATGCCGGAAGAAACGATCAAGGCATGCAAGAAGGCGAAAGTCAAAGCGATTCCCGCCATCGCCGATATCGGATCTCAAGAAGCCGTCGACCAGATGGTCGCGGAAGTCTGCAAGACGCTAGGGGGTGTCGACATCCTGGTCTCCAATGCAGCTTTCTCCGATCGGGAACTCTTCTACGAAGCCGACATGAAGGGCTTCGAGAAGACCATTCAGGTCTGCATGTGGGGCCCCTTCTATCTAGCGCGCGCGGTGGCCAAGCAGATGATCAAGCAGAAGAAAGGGGGAAACATGGTCTTTATCAGCTCCCCACATGCGTATCTGGCAATCCCCGGCGCCACTGCCTACAACATGGCCAAAGCCGCGCTCGACCAACTGGCCAAGACGGCGGCGGTCGAACTGGCGGAACATCGTGTACGAGTCAATTTGATTCACCCTGGCTGGACCAACACGCCAGGGGAACGGAAGTTTTTCACCGAAAAGGAACTGCAGCAGTACGGAAGCGAACTGCCGCTAGGACGCTTGGCTGAGCCGACCGATATCGCTCATGGAGTCGTCTTCCTCTGCGATCCAGCCAGCGAGTACATCACCGGATCCACCCTCCTGATCGATGGCGGGATCGTCCTTCCCTACAAAGAGATGTATCGCGTCAAGAATCGGCCAAAGAAAAAGAGCTGATGGCGCGTCCTTCAAGCCGACGGCTGGTCTGGATCTTTCGGCGACTTTCGATCCAACCATTCTCGATCCAACCAGCCACTGGCCCTTCGATTCGGGTCAGCTAAGGACTTCCTGAATCACATGCCCCTCGACGTTGGTCAAACGTCGCTGAATGCCATTGTGTTCAAAGGTCAGGCGCTGGTGGTCCAACCCCATCAGATGCAAGATCGTCGCGTTGAAGTCATACAGAGAGGCGACTCGCTCAACCGCTTTGACCCCCAGTTCATCCGTCTCCCCATAGCTGACGCCTGACCGGACACCGGCGCCAGCAAGCCAGCAGGTGAAGCCGTCCGGGTTGTGATCTCGCCCCTGCGCGCCTTTCTGGAAAAAAGGCATGCGGCCAAATTCGGTGCACCAAACGACTAGCGTGTCCTCCAGCATCCCTCGGGCTTTCAAATCCGCCAGGAGCGCTGCCGTCGGCTGATCGAGAATGGCCCCGTGAATGTCGTATTGCTCCTTGAGCGCCGTATGGCCATCCCAGTTCAATTTGCCCGCACTTGCATACGCCCCATTGAACAGCTGCACAAAGCGAACCCCTTTCTCCAGCAGACGCCTCGCAAGAATCGCGTGGCGCGCGAACGCCGCCTTGTCGGCATTGGCGGAATCATCCGCTCCATACATCTCCAGCACATGCTGCGGCTCATCAGAAAAATCAAGCAATCCCGGGACGCTCAGTTGCATCCGCGCCGCCAACTGGTAACTGGCGATCCGCGCCGCCAGCTTCTCATCCCCCGCGTTGGCTTCCAAGTGAGCCGCATTCATCCGATCGAGAAATGCCCGACTGGCGAGATCGGCTTGTGCTGAGACGCCAGCGGGGCTGAGATGGCGGATCGGTTCCTTGGTGTTGAAAGCGGTTGCCTGAAACGCTGCAGGAAGAAAACCACATCCCCAATTGTTGCTGCCGTTCTGGGGAACGCCTCGCGGATCGGGGATCGCAACGTAGGCTGGTAAATCATCGCACTCACTTCCCAGCGCGTACGTCAACCAAGCCCCAAGACTCGGAAAGCCATCCAGCACCGAACCGGTGGAGAGGAAATTCTCGGCAGGCCCATGGGTGTTCGATTTGCTGGTCAGCGAATGAACAAAGGCGATCTCGTCAGTCCACGACGCCAGATGGGGAAGCAGATCGCTCACCCATTTGCCCGTCTGACCATGTTGTCGGAACCGATACTGCGGGCGAGCCAGGTTTCCTGCAGGCCCCTGAAAGGTGACTGCGGGACCATTGGGAAGTGGTTGCCCATCCCAGCGAATCAGCGCTGGCTTGTAATCCCATGTCTCCAGCTGACTGACCGCTCCCGCACAAAAGACCACCACCACGCGCTGGGCTCTGGAAGGGAAATGCGACACGCGAGGCAGATAGGGATTTTCCGGAACGATGGAAGGAGTCGTTTGGTCGGCCAGCAGCCCTTCGCGTTGGAGCAGCGTGCAGAGGGCCATCCCACCCAGCGCAGAGGAAGCATCTGACAAAAACGAACGCCGAGGTTTTCGTCCGTCGCAGTCCATCGATTCCGACTCCCCAAACGCGTTGGATCCCTTCATGGGATCATCAGGAATTCATTGCAGTTGAGCAATGCGCGGGCAACCTGAGCCAAAGAATGGACCTCCGCAAGGTGCAGCGCCTCCTGCAGTTCTTCGGGGGTCGGCTGTCTCCCCAAAGCCACCCAGAAGGCCAGCCGCACCTGATCTTCCAGTCCCCCAGGTGCCTCCTTTTGCAATCGCCGCCCCAGTTGCTCCGACTGATCGATCACGAATCGGCTGTTGAAAAGGCTGAGGCTCTGCAAGGGCGTTGTCGATTCTCGCCGACGTGAAGTGCTCTGGCCAGCGTCGGGGCAATCAAAGGTTCCAAAAACCCCGTCCCGCTCTCGGCGCACCTTGTGAGCATAGACCATGCGCCTCAGGCCGTCACCGGAAAACTGCTCGATAGGTCGAAAACCCGAAAGACCACCGCGCAGATCGAACAGATCGTATCCCTTTCCATGCATTTGAAAATCCAGCAGTCCACTGACCTGCAGAATGCAATCGCGAATCGCCTCCGCTTCCATCCTTCGGCTGGGAAACCTCCAAAGCCACCTCGACTCACGATCGACCCGCATCGACTCCGGATCCGGAAAGCTGCTCTGCCGATAGACCTGGGAGAGCACGATCATCCTCTGAATCCGTTTGATCGACCATTCGCCCTGGATGAGCTGGGAGGCGAGCCAATCGAGCAATCGGGGGTGGGTCGGTGGGGTCCCCTGATGCCCGAAGTCACTGGGGGTCGCAACCAGCCCGTTGCCAAAGTGCCCCTGCCACAGTCGGTTGACCAGCACCCGCGCCGTCAAAGGATGTTGCTTGGATGCCAACCAGCGCCCCAGCGCCTCGCGTCGCGCCGGCTCTTGGGAACCGTCGAGCGATTGAGGCTTGGTCCACCACATGTCCTCAGGCTCTCGGGCAGCGACTCGCCCCACAAACACCTCTGGCACCGCCGGCCCAATCTCCTCCTTCGGCTGCTCGGGATCGCCACGCAGCAACAGGTGGATCGTGTCGGGGCGACGAAAGACCCCGGCAAAGACCTGGGGGATTGCGGTCGCATCTCGCAGCTGTGCGATGACTTGCTCGCGGCGCTCCATCTGCGCGCTGCGAAGCGGTTTGGTGGCTGGATCGGCATTCGAAAGATCGAATGGATCAGGTTGCGAACCTTCTTCAAAAGCATCCCTTCCCGTCACGTCGCTGAAGGGAAGCCACTGAGCACCATCGAGGGACCAGGAAACGCGATAGTCGGTCGCCAGTCGATCGGTGTACTTTCTCTGGCGATCTCGCCCCCAGGCCACCCAGGCGATCGATTGAGCTTCAGCAAACTCTAGCTCCACCCATCCTCGCCCCACTTCGCTGCTCATCCAGCTGCTCTCATTGCCATACATGCCGTCATGCACAAACCGCAGTTCGTGCCGCCCCGGGTCGACGCGATCACCAGACGACCGAACGACGGTGCCTCGAGACGCCAGGGCGATGTTCTCCCCTGACAGATCGAAGACCTCCAGTTCATCGATGCATGGTTCCAAGCGATTGGTCGCCAGCACTTCGAAACGAAGGAACTTGGCGCGGACAGGGACGCTGCGTTCGACATTCTCCGCCGCGTTGATCCTGGGGCGTCGCGCCGCCTGGGTGCCGACCGGCACCCCCTCTAGCAACGGTAGCCGAGCCTGCCGCAACTGATCGGTCAACCTTCCCAGGGACTCCGGGTCGCTCAGAAGTGACCGATTCCGCCAGGGGCGATCGAGATACTCGACGCCTGCGACAAAAGCCTGCATGGCGTAGTAGTCGCGCGCGGTGATCGGATCGAACTTGTGATCGTGGCACCGCGCGCATCCGACGCTTAGTCCTAAAAAGGTTTGACCGATGTTGTTGACGATCTCATCGAGTGCATCCTGCCGCGCCAATCGCTTGGATGGTTCGTCCTGCCCGATCTGGCCGGGCAGAAGTACCGACGCGGTGATCAGGAACCCCGTCGCCTCATCGACCCCTCTTTGGTCTCCAGCGATCTGCTCTTGAATGAAACGATCGTAAGGGAGATCGCGATTCCATGCGTCGATCACGTAATCCCGATAGGGCCATGCGTTGGGCCGTTCGGTGTTGACTTCAAATCCATGGGTGTCTGCGTAACGCACCACATCCAACCAATGCTGTCCCCATCGTTCGCCGTATCGTGGCGAAGCCAGCAGGCGATCGACCACCCGCTCCCATGCGTCCTCGCGGGAATCCTCTAAAAATTGCTCCAGTTCCTGCGGCGTCGGAAGCAGCCCGGTCAGATCCAAAGTCACTCGTCGCAGCCATTGGCTTTTCGTCGCAGGGGGCGATCGCTTCAATGCTTTGGAAGCGAGGACTTCATCGATCAGCTCATCGATGCCAACCAAACCGGTCGGAACATCGAGTGGCTGCAAACTCCACCAAGCACCACGGTCGACTTCCTGCGCCTCGTCGACTCCCTCAGGCCAGATCGATCCCTGCGCGATCCACTGGCGCAGGATCTCCTTCTGAGCGGCGTTCAGGGGCTCCCCCTCAGGCGGCATTCTTTCCGCCGGATCGAGACTTTCCACCACTTGAATCAGTGGGCTGCTTTCCGGGTCTCCGGCGATCCATGGCTCACCGTAGATCTGACCTCCCCGCATAGCAGCCGACCGCACATCCAATCGCAGGTCCGACTTCTGGCTGTTCGATCCATGGCAACCATAGCATCGCTGCTGGAAAATCGGACGGACTTGCTGCACGAAGAAGTCTGCATCCTGCGCGTGCACACTCCCGGCTGCCAGGGTGGCCAACGAAGCGAAAAGGAGGCAAGTTGCCACGGAGGCCAGCAGGCGACCTAGAAGGTGTTGGAGCATCGATTCGGCCTCCCCTGCGGTTCGCTGCGTCATTTTCGGATCCCAGCCGCTTGCGTCAGGGTAGGGTAGAGGGCTTTACCGCCCCGACCCCATAGGGCATCGACTTTCCGGAGATCGCCGCGATCAGATTCTCGGCAGCCATCCGCGCCATCGACTCGCGCGCTGCATAGGTCGCTGATCCAATATGCGGTAGAATCAGGCAATTCTCCAGCGACCGCAGGGGGCTATCGGAAGGAAGCGGCTCGGGATCTGTCACATCCAGACCCGCCCCCCACAACTTCTTCTGCACCAACGCATCGTATAGCGCCTCCTGATCGACATGCCCACCCCTGGCGGTGTTGATCAGGATCGCAGAAGGCTTCATCCAGGAAAGCCTCTCCCGATTGATCAAGTGGCGAGTCGAAGGGTTCAGATCGGCATGGAGAGTGACAAAGTCGCTTTTCCGAAGAAGCTCTTCCACCTCCACACGCCGCGCCGATTCCAATCCCGCGATTGGGCCGCGGTCCTGGCGAGACGAGTAGAGCACCTCCATCTGCCATCCGCCGTGACAACGCCGAGCTACGGCTTGGCCAATACGCCCCATCCCGATCACCCCCAAGGTTTTGCCGCGAAGCTCCTGCCCCAGCAGCCCCAGGGGTTCCCATGTCTTCCACTCCAACCGCCGAACTTGGTCCATCGCCGCCTGCACATGCCTGGCCACTCCTAGCATCAACAACAGAGCGACATCGGCGGTGGCTTCGGTCAAAACATCTGGCGTATTGCCGACCTGAATCCCGCGCTGGGTCGCTTGAGCCACATCGATGTTGTTGTAGCCGACAGCGTAATTGGCGATCCCCTTGAGCGTAGGCCCCGCTGCGTCCATCACCCCCGGATCGATCGCATCGCTGAGCAAAGACAGAATGCCATGACACCCAACAACCCGACTTTGCAACGCTTCGGCAGAAGGGGGCACCGGATCTTCCCAAACATCGACCTGGGCACAGGTAGACAGGAGGTCGAGCCCTGCTTGGGGAATCCGTCGAGTGACAAAGACTTTCGGTTTCATGCGGCAGGAAACTCCTTGGACAGCTAGAGGCACCAAGAGCGTCTTCAGGATCCAGTGAAATCGATCCGACAGCACTTGGAATCGATCCGCGTGACGGCGTCAATCGGATCGAACAAAACGGAGAATCAGAGCAAACAGGGAAAACTCGAGCCCGCAGGATGGCGAGCCCCTGCGACAGAAGATTGTCTTCCAGTTGTCAGCACGAGGGAAGAGAGTTCCAGCCCAGCAGCGAGAACGCCAACGCCAACCGGCCCGGTCCACCGGTAAGTCCTCTCCCTCGGCACCCTCCCCCACGACGCTATTTCCCCTCCTTCGAGTCCCAAACATGCAGACGGTTCGCCCAAAGGTAGCTCCAATTCGGAAGACTCTCTCCCCAGGCGGCACCCGGTAGAGGTTCCGGGATCCCGGAACGTACGGCTTGGCACAGCGACAATTGGAGGGTCCACTCCCCCTGGGGTGCAAAGAGGTCGACCTCGACGAACGCCTCGGTGACCTCCCTCCAGATTAGGTGGCCTCGAATGAAGGGGGTCAGGCTTCCCCGATCTCCAGAGATGGGTCCGGAGTGGTCCAAATAGACTTTTCGATGATCGGGCAACCGCCGGCACCACCCCTTTGGGCAGGTTGCGGGGGGATCCAACCATTCCCAAGTCCAGAGGCTCTCGTCCGTTTCAAGGAACAAATCGTAGTGGTTCGGCCTTGCAGACGCAGAATTCGTCTGGTGCCGGGAAACCGAAAAGCGGTAGGCTGGCACTCGATTGGTCTGGAAAATCACAGGGCCTCCGTTCCGAAAGGAACGCATTTGCGGGTCGAAGGGAACTTTTTGAGAGCCACAGCTATCACAAGGCTCTAAGGGGTTTTCGTATCAGGAGGATCCAGGCGTATTGGTTGACTGCAAAAACTTGAGACTTAATGGCAAAGGATAGGTTCGGAGGACAGAGGCGACCCTGACGATTGATCGGTGTAGTGGAACCTTGACTGCGGCGCTGAGCGGTGCCTGGCAGCGTGGCGGAAAGCGGGCCGTACATGGCCCCCAAAATTTGCATCCACTAATTGCTCAATTATATTTTCAAGCGTTTCTGTTTTTTGCCTGCGAGCGAGATCTATCGCTATTTTTCTTAGGTTTTCGGGCTTTTTGACGAATTCGCCTACCGACTGTCCCTCGGGACTGGCGGGCTGGGACTGGAAACTTGTCCGATCGGCAGCGATCTGATCGTAGTTTGTTGTTTTCTTATTTTTGAATGATTCATTGCTTCGAGGGTTCGTAATGGCCGTCCGAAGAAACCACTCCGACCGTTCTAAAAGCGCCTTCCTGCTCCGGAAGAATGCGGTAAAGCATCAGCAATCCAGGCGGTTGCTTCGCCGCAATTTGCTGGAGGCGCTGGAGTCAAGGCAGCTGATGGCTGTCGGCCCCCAGTTGATCGGCATCCAGCCCAACAACAGCGATCTGCTGGAAGCGGGGGATGTCCGACAGGTCGCACCAAGAGAACTGGTTTTTCGTTTCGACGACTCCCAAGTCATCGACGCCGCGACCCTCTCGGGTATCCGAATCACCCGTTCGGGTGGAGACGGGAGCTTTGGCCTGGCCAGTGGATCGAGCGATTTTGGGAGCGGAGGGCGCGTCGATATCCTGCTGACCGCTTTGTCGACCGGGACCAGCTTTGAGGTCCGCTCGATCGCTCAGAATCTGGGAGCTGGTGCGGCCCCTGTGTTGTCGATTTCGGGCAGCATCATTCAGGTCACCCTGAACAATCATCCTTCATCGCCGACGACCGGTCAGGGTCTGGTCGATGCGATCAACAATTCGGCGTCGGTCGGTTCGCGAATCCGCGCCAGCATTCGTGGTGGATTGGCGACCGCTCCTCTTGCCAGCCAGTCGGGAGCGATTCCGGTCGTTCGCTTGACGGGTACCCAGGACATTCCTGTGCCTGCGGGTGCGATTCTGGTTGGGGACCGCCCGAATGAGAACGAAGTGACCTTCCGCTTTGCCGAAAACCTGCCGGACGATTTTTATCGGATCGAAGTCTTCGGTTTCGACGATCCCACGCGCGGCATCGTCGGCTTGCGATCGGTCAGCACCGTTCCAGGTCAGCAGGGAGAGTTGTTTGTTCCCTCCGATCCCAATTCCCGTCAGGATACGATCGACTTCCGACTCGACCTGGGCCCCCAGGTCACCGGCGTGGTCCCGCAGCCTGTGTTTCGTGAAGACGGCGTGCTGCGGCAGGCTCGCGACACGGTGGTCGTCCACTTCGACAATGACAAGCTGTTGGTGGAAAACGATGCCTTCGGTCAGCCAACCAGTCGGTCGGTGGAAAACCCGGAATTTTATCAACTGATCTACACGGCAGACACCGTCCGGAACACCGATGACGCGGTCTATCTACCACTGACGGCTCGCTATGACGCGGTCGCCAACACAGTGACTTTGCGATTTGCCAACGACATCGATCGCCTACCTGGGTCGAATGCGGGCCAGGCCAGCTTCCGTCTGCGGATTGGCACACGCGAGACCGCTCCGTTGGCACCCGTTCGCTCGGAAGCCGCTGCGACTGCCATTAGCGACCTGAACACCTCCGGTGCGGCACGAGTCCGCTTCACTTCCCGAGCCCTTGGGGAGAATGGAAGTGGAGTGCGCGTGGAGTTCGTCAATTCGATGCTAGGTGGTGATCCGGTGGTCAGCGCCTCAGGCCGGACGGTGACCGTCGACCTGCGAAGTGGCACCACGACGGTCCAGCAAGTGGTGACGGCGCTGCAGCTTTCGTCGGCTTCGGCATCCCTTCTAGCAGCGGAACTGGAACCTGGCAGCAACCCGGCAGCGGTGGTCGGAAGCCGCCCGATCAACTACTCGCCGATCACGCTCTATGGTGTCGGCAGCACTTTTGACACAGCGACCAATCTGGGCACCATCGGTTCGGCGGTGCAGTCTCAATCCAGCTTGATCCTCAGTTCCGCCATCGACCCCATCGAGGAGCGGCTGGACAACCTGGGCGCCAGCGACGACCCTGGACACCGGCAGCTCGCCGAAGAGGTCGGGGGTGGCTACGCCCAGCACGTCAACGACGATTTCGGGGCGGACCGGACAGCTGGTGTCAAGACGGTCTTCTACAACTTCAAGACGATCTACAGCAGCGACAACAACGGAAATCCGTTGGTCAATGCGATTACCGACAAACAGAAGCAACGCGCACGCGAATCCCTTTCGATGTGGGCGAACTATTTGGGGATTCAGTTTGTCGAAACGCCTGACCAGGGAATCACCATCGCGACCGGAAGCTTTTCTGGGCTTTTGCCGTCCGCCAATACCCGAGTGAGAACCGAGACCGCGGTATCTTTCGGTGTTCGTATCGATCCGACTTTCCAATCGTCGATGTTGGTGATGCAGGCATCGCGAGTCTGGAATGACAATTACGGCGAAGACTGGTTCCGCACCTCCGCTGCAGCCTTCGGAATGCTGCTTGGGTTAGAACACGCAGGGGAACTAGACAACGGCAGCTTGATGCGACTTAGCCCCGAGTTCTTGAGTGCCAATGTAGACGGCGCGAATGACTTCGAACCGATCTTTCCGTCCAACCCGGATGTACTCCATGGCCAGTTCATCCATCGCACCGACAGCAACGACGTCGATCTCTATCGATTCGATGTCGACTTTGGCAACGACGACCGCGTGGGCCTGTTCGTCGCCGAGACGTTTGCGGAGCGGCTGGGGCAGAGCAGCGAAGCGGACACGCTGCTGCAGCTTTATAAGAACACCTACGCGTCGGCAACCAGCAATTTTGGCGCCGACAAGGGTTTGCAGATTCGGCTGGAATCGACACAACCAGGTAAACTGGGGAACAATCTTCGGCTTTTCGTCACCAAGAGCGACCGTGGGTTGGGTGCCGGAACCATCATCAACGTCTTCGACAATCTGGTGACGGTCGACCTGAATTCCAACAGTGGAAATGAAACGACCGCCCAGCAACTGGTCGATTCGCTGAATGCCGATCCCGCCGTGCGGCAGTATTTCAAGGCGACTCTCCAGCAGGGGGCTCCTTCCACCAAGCTTGGCGATCGGGACCTGACCTATTCCCCGATCGTGCTTCAGGGTGGCGCTATGGAATTGGTCGCCCAAAACGACGACTATTTCAGCGAAGACTCCTACCTGAAAGCAAACTTGGGGAGCGGCATCTACTACATCGGCGTCAGCTCCACCGGGAACAGCAAATACGACGGCGTTCTGGACGGCACGGGATCCGGTGGACGGACGCAAGGCAATTACGAGTTGCGACTGACATTCCGTGCCCAGGTCGATACGGTCGATGCGATCCAGGACATCGCCGGCAGCCGTGCACAAGATCTTTCGGTGACGTTCGATGGGGACGGGGATGGAATTCCCGGAGGCACCTACGACTTTTGGTTCCAGACCCGGCCGCTCAACCGTGTCCTCGAGTTCACGGCAGGCGCCTACAGTGGTCTGGAGGGAAAGACGATCACCATCACCGGTGCAACGGGAGTGATCCGCCGTTTCGAGTTTTCCTCGGATACCAGTGTGGCGATCGGCAACATCGCCGTTCCCTACATATCCACCAGCACCCAAGGGTCCTTGGCCAACGCGTTGGCCTCTGCGATCAATGGCCAATCGGCGTTGGGAGTTTCCGCTCTTGCCAACGGTGCTAGGCTGGTGCTGACGGGCGAACGAACGATCCAGACTTCCCCTGGTTTGCTGGGGCTGGAAATTCAAGGTAGAACCATTTTCGTCGACAAATCGGCCGGTCCGAACGCCGACGGATCGCTAGCGCGTCCATTCAACAACATTGCGGGATCGGGCGTACCCAACGCATTTGCAGCCGCACAGCCCGGTGACATCGTTCGCATCGTCGGCAATGGCGGTGGCGACGGAAGACTGGAAACCACTTCGGACAACTTTGCCTACGAGATCGGCTTGGGATTGCTTCCTGGATCCGTGCTCTCCGATGGAACCGCGATGGAGGTGCCCAAGGGTGTCACGGCGATGATCGATGCAGGCGCGATCTTGAAGTTGCGTCGCGCGTACATTGGAGTGGGAAGCACCACTCTGGGAGTCGATCGCAGCGGCAGTTCGCTGCAGGTGCTGGGCACTCCCAACTTGACCGATCAGCGAGGCGCTTTGGTGCGCGACGCTAACGGCAACGCGGCGGGTGGGTCGGTGGTCTTTACGTCCTGGCTGGATGAATCGGTCGGTCTGGACAATTACCAGCCGACCACGACACCGGCCCCTGGGGACTGGGGGGGGATTTCGTTCCTGAGCGATCTGGATCGCGCTTCGGGTAGAAGGGATCTGGAAAACGAAGGGATCTTCCTTCGCTACGTGAACCAAGCCGACCTGCGTTTTGGCGGTGGTAGCGTCGTCATCAACTCGGTTCAGAAGGTGGTCAATCCGGTCGAGATGTTCGACGTTCGGCCAACCATCACCTTCAACCGAATCAGCCGCAGTGCGGATGCCGCCTTGAGCGCTTCCCCCGATGCATTCGAGGAAACGAACTTCCATGAGCCACGCTATCAGGTCAATGGAGCCTTCACCAGCGACTTCGAACGCGTCGGTCCGAGGATCCATCACAACCAACTGACTGGAAACTCGGTCAACGGGCTCTTCGTTCGCGTCCCGACTCTAGCAGGGGAATCGACCAGACCGCTTTCGGTCGCAGGGCGATTTGATGACACCGACATCACCCACGTGATTTCGGAAAACATCCTGATCAATGGAACCCCGGGCGGTGCGCTGCTCGACACCACCATTCCATCCAACAGCCTCTTCGCCATGTCTCCCGCAACCGGTGGCGACATGGTCCCCGGAACCTACAATTACAAGCTCTCGTTCATCGATCGATTCGGCTATGAAACGCCTCCTTCGGATGTCTCTAGCGATATCACATTGATCGCAGGCCAGACCGCCATTCAGTTCACGGGCCTCCCCTCGGTCAGCGGCGACTATGTGCAGCGTCGACTGTATCGCAGCAACAACATCGGAACTGGCCCCTACGATCTGATCGCCGTTCTCAACGCCAACGACAACAGCTACCTGGATCTGGGCGGCAGTCTCGGGGGCAAACTTCTTCGAGATCGTCCGACCGTCAGCGATGTCCTGCTCTCGTCCGGCGGCGCCGGCTCTCTTGGCGCTGGCAGCTACAACTACCGCATCGTGATGATCGACCAAGCGGGTCGCGAAAGCTTGGCATCCAACGCCACGGCATCGAGGACCGTTGGCGTCAACGGCGCTATCACCATCTCGAACATCCCTCTGACGCAGGAAGGCTACGCAGGACGCCGGATCTACCGAAGCGCTCCCGGTGGAAGTGGCCCCTACGTCCTGATCGCCCAGTGGATGGACTCCAATCAGGCTTTCTTGAGCCAGCTGACCGACCGAGGGTCCAACCTGGGAACGACGTTGGCACCGACCAGTTTCGGAAATCTCCGAGCCCGATTGGATGCATCGTTGGTGGTCGATCCAGGGACGGTGGTGAAGTTGGAGGGAGCTAGATTCGAAGTCGGTTTTGGCGCGCAGATGCTGGCCGAAGGGACCGACGGACTGCCAGTGGTCTTCACCAGCAAACTGGACGATCGCTATGGCGCTGGCGGTGCCTTCGACACCAACAACGACGCCTCTCAGACCACCCCGCAGCCACGCGATTGGGGTGGAATCTACGTCGCCGGAACTTCGAACCTGAGCCTCGATTACGGCGTGGTGGCCCATGCCGGTGGTGTCACGCGGCTGGAGGGTACGTTCCGTGCGTTCAATCCGATCGAATTGCATCAAGCCTCCGCCCGAATCGCGCACACGCTCTTTATCAACAATGCCAACGGCGTCGGCGGCCAGGGCCCTGCAGACCGACTGGGTCGCTTGACCAACCGGGAAGCAACGATTTTCGCTCGTGGCGCCCAGCCGGTGATTCTCGAAAACACCTTCCTCAACAACCGTGGTAGCGCGATCACCATCGATGCCAACTCGTTGATGGAAGTCGAACTGCCCGATCCAGGACGCATGACCGGATCGGCAGGCCGCGCCGAACAATACAGCACCAACCGCGGCCCACTGATCCGCGGCAATCGGCTCTTCAACAACCAGCTCAACGGCATGGAGATTCGTGGCGAACGACTCAACACCGCCGGTGCCTGGGATGACACCGATCTGGTGCACGTGCTGTTTGATTCGGTGATCGTCGACAATCTCCATCACGTCGGTGGACTCAAGCTTTTCAGCTCCCCCACCGAATCGCTGGTGGTCAAATTGGCCGGATCGGGTTCCAACTTCGACCACAACGCCGGTACAGGCCTGACCGCTCGAGGGACCCGAACCAACATCAGCGACCGAGTCGGAGGTACGTTGGAGATCATCGGTCAGCCTGGGTTCCCGGTGGTTCTCACAAGTCTCCGGGACGATACGGTCGGTGCGGGCCTGCAGCCTGATGGCCGACCACAGACCGACACCAACAACGATGGCATCGCCTCGATTCCCGTCGCGGGGGATTGGCGCAGCGTTCTACTCGACCAGTACTCGCACGATCGCAACGTCGCCACGGTGCTGGAAGCCGAATCGATCAAGGCGATCGCTCCGGGGCCAAACGGCACCGTCAACAGCGCCCAATTCCTTGGCAACTTGGCAGCATCCCCCTCGAACTCGGACGAAAACCTTCGCCTCGGATTCGTGATCCAGGGTGTCATCAGCCAGACCGACGACGTCGACCTCTACAGCTTCACAGCCGAGGCAGGGACCGAGGTTTGGCTCGATGTCGATCGAACCAGCAAGGAACTCGATATCGTCATCGAAGTGCTCAACGCCAACGGAGAACTGCTGGCACGAAGCGACAACAGCTTCGATGAAACGATCGATCCCGACCAGTTGGTACGCGGCTCCCTGATCGATCCGAACCTGGTCAACATCATGCCCACCCGCACCCAGGGACAGTTGCGGACCAATGCCAGTGGATTGATCAAAGACGATTACTCCTTCAACATGAAGGATGCCGGTCTGCGGATGGTACTTCCTGGTGCAGTGGGAGCCCGCAGCACCTACGTCTTCCGCGTCCGCAGTGCTTCGCTCAATGCCGATCAGTCTGGGGCAGGCTTGACAAAGGGAACCTATCAAGTGCAGGTTCGCACTCGAGAGGCAGACGAGTTTTCTGCCTCGACGGTGCAGTACGCAGACATTCGCTACGCCACCAATGGCGTGCACATGCGGGGGCTTCCTCTGCATTCCCCGCTGCTGGGTGAGTTTCAGGAAGACGAGAGCGCTCGGGGTGGCTCTGCAACACTTGCCAACAACGACAATCCTTCGGTTGGTAGCAATCCAGGTTCCCGTCCGCAGTACGTAGGCAATCTCCTGCAAAGCGACATGGGAGCCATCAGCATTGGTGGCCGGCTTTCCTCCTCTGGAGATGTCGACTTCTATCGCTTTGAACTGACAGAGGGACGGCTGGTATCTTCCGGATCGAACCCGATTTTCCATTCCGTCGTTTTCGATATGGACTACGCGGATGGACTGAACCGCGCCGACACGTCGCTGGCATTGTATCGGGTCACCGGTTTCGGAACTTCCGAGACCTACGAACTGATCCACATTGGCGAAGACAGCAATATCACCGACGACCGTCGTCGCCCTCAGGCCCTCCAAGACCTGGACGATCTATCCCGAGGCTCGGTCGGTGCGAAGGACCCATTCATTGGTCCGGTGGCTCTTGCCTCAGGGACTTACCTGCTGGCGGTGACCAGTGCCGCAAGGACCCCTGCAGCACTGACCGACACCAATGTTCGCCGAGCTCCCGTTCCTTCGGTCAAGCGAATTGCGGAAGACAGCCTGGAAAACTTGCCCCTCCAGACCGGTGCAGCACCCGCCCTGCCACAGCTGTTTGATCGCAGCTTCACGGGCGGTACCGATGCTCGCAACCTATGGCATCTTTCCAATGCCCAGGCAGGGGTACCAGGACATCGTGGCAACCAAAGCTTTGCGTTTGCCAGTTCGGCCACCAAGTCGATTTCGCAACTCGGTGGTGCCGTGGGAGATCTGGTCTCCAATGCATTCAACCTAGGGGGCTACTCCGCATCCGATCTACCGGTTCTGTACTTCAATTATCAGCTGTCCGCCGATGCCAACGACGTGTTCGATGTCTTGGTTCGCAGAAGCAACGGGTCCGAGACCTTGGTTGCTTCCAATAGCGCTCCAGCTGCGCCAACTCGACTCACCAGTGGCGGTCAGTGGCTTCAGGCACGCGTCGATCTTTCCAGCTTTGCTGGCCAGGATGGATTGAGACTTGTCTATCGCTACAACACGGTGGGGGACAACGCGGAAGGGACCGGCGTTCATATCGACGACTTCGTCATCGGTTTTGCCGAACGAGGCGAGATCATCAGCAACAGTCCGTCGGATGCGACTTTCAATACGCGTTCGATGCCTACCGGAAGTGTTCTCACTGGCGAGTATCAGGTGGAGATCAGGAAGGCGGAAGACTTTTTCTCTTCCACTTCCCTTTCCGGTCTAACGCTGGAAAAGGCCTGGGACACCAACGATCGAAACGCTCAACAGACAACGCTAGTGGCTCCTGAAGGGCGTCTGCTGCGGGATGGCGACACGTTTGATCTGAGCGACGGAAGCACCAAGATCACCTTCGAATTCACGACCGACAATGTCGTTGGTCTTGGAAATGTGCAGATCCGCTTCCTGCCGACCGATAGTGCGACGGTGGTGGCCCGAGCCATCCGGGATGCGATCAACAACCCCAGCGTGCAGTCGCGACTGAAGGTGCAAGCCGCCTCGACGGGTGGCATTGCCTCCGGCAACGTCGGCGGCGATGCTCGGATCGATTTGCTGGGACGTGCCTCGGGTGACTTCCGGATTTTCCAGCCTCAGTCGCTGCTGATCCGCAGCCAGACGACCAACCCCGTCACGTTGCGAAATGAAATCCTAGGAACCGGCTTGACGGCCACCAACACCGTCCCTCCCTCCTATACCGGTGGCACCCAGTCTGCCGCACTAGCGACATTCAATGGTGTCGACGGGATCCTCCTGTCGACCGGCAATGTCGCCGGGGCTCGTGGCCCCAATACGTCGGATCGATCGAGCGGCGTTTCGAGCAACACGGGAGACGCGTTGACCAACGCATCTCTGGGTGTCACCACCACCGACTCGACCGTCCTGGAATTCACCTTCCAGTTCGGCAACGGAAACCAGGGTGGAGACCTTTATCTCGACCTGATTTTCGCGTCCGAAGAGTACAACGAATTCCTTGGCCGTGATGTGGTTGCGGTCTTCATCGATGGCGTCAACTACGCGGTCGTTCCTGGCACCACTTCTCGCATCGGCACCACAACCATCAACGGTGGAAATCCGTTGGGCCAGGGTGCGACAAATCCACAGCTATTCGTCAATAACGACCCGAACGATGCAGGGGTCGCTCTGCAAGGCGTTGGGTTCGACGGCTACACTCTGCCATTGACGATCGAGGCACTGGGGCTTGGCGCGGGCGAGCATACGATCCGGATCGTGGTTGCTGATACGGTCGACAATGGTGGGGACAGCGCCCTGTTTATCGCCAGTCGATCGATGTCGACCACCAAGTCGGTACGGACTTGGAACGGACTGGAAGCGATCTATCACACGGGCAAGAGCGACCAGAACGTCAATCGCGACCAGGGACTGGTGATCGTTCAGAACAACTTCATTCGCCACGCTCGCGATTATGGCGTTTGGTCGGATGCCGGCGATCGACTACAGGATCCCCGGGACATCGTCACTGGTGCCGCCGCTGGCATGATGCAGAACTTGCCACCTCTTGTTGGCACCGGAACGGGGGCAGTAAGAAACCTCCGGGAACTGAACAACAAACTGGTGGGTGGTTTTGCTCCAGGAGTCGTGATCCAGAACAATGTGCTGGAGAGCGGCGGTCTGGGGGGCGTCCATGTCCAGGGTGAAAATCCGATCTGGATGATCACCCCGACTCGGATCGGCGCCAACGAACCACCACCAACTCTGATTGAGAATGCCGAAGGTGACCAGTTCGGATGGTTTATCGACGACGGCGACGTGATGGTAATCGATTCCGGACGCATGCGTGCTCGAATGGAATTCGAGGACATCGCAGGCGGCCAAAATCCTGGCAACGGAACCTATGGCAGCGGTGTTGTCGGCGGAAATGGTTGGCGAGACACCAGCACGCCAGTCTATTACCGCGAATCGACCGGATCACAGTATCTCCGGTTCCCCAACACGGTGTTCGGTTCCACCGCCATGGAAGTGATGCAATCGCTGCGAGACTCGATCCTCGGTAGCATCCTGGTCACCAACGGGACAACTCAGAACGTCCGCGCCACGGTCGCGCCTTCATTGCTGGCTCCTCTACCTGGCGCTTCGCAGATAGCGAGTGCGGGCTACCCGAATTACTTCAACCGACCTGCGGTCTACCTGGAAGGTGTGACGAACATCTACTGGGAACCTCAGGTAGGCGGTCGGCCTTTCGATATCCGCCGTGTCGATGTCGCTGAAGGTGCCCAGCCGTTCGTTCGGATCGTCAACAACACGGTCTATGGAAACGATGGCCGTGCTTCCTTCAACGGTGGCACTCCAGTTGCCGAACCGAATGACACCCTGAGCACTTCGGTTCAGACGTGGCAGGGTACGGCACACAACCCAATCACCTACACCGCCAACGGGGTGATCGGCGATAGCTCGCAGTTCCGAGCCAGCGCCACCCACGATGTCGACCTTTATCAGTTCAAACTGGATGTTGGCGATCGTGTCCGAATCGATATCGATTCGGCAGGTCCGCTCGATTCCGTCCTCCGCATCTTCAACAGCCAGGGGGTCGCGCAGACCTTCCGCGACTCGCGGGGCAACTTGGTGACGATCAGCAACAACGATCCAGCACCAGGCGAAGCTCCTTCGAACGATCCCTACATCGACTTCACCGCGACGCAGCCAGGTGTCTACTACGTTGGCGTCAGCAGTTCCGGCAACAATAGCTACGATCCGCTGTCGCTTGGCAACCGCACCAATGGAAATTCGACGGGGGCTTACGCGATCAATCTGCAGGTAATGCATCCGCAGAAGTTCACGATCACGGTCGAGGATTTCAGCCAGTACCAGATCGGCGACACATTCACCATCGGTCAGATTGCAGATTTCGCTTCAGGGACCAATGAAGTCACCTTCGAATTGGTCAACGGCAATGCCCCGCAACCCGGGAACATACCGATCGCGATCAACAACGAGTATCGGGCTCCCGATATCGCTCGCGCCATCGCCGCCGCCATCAATGCTGGCAATGGTGGCAATCCCGTCCTGCCGAACATTCAGAACATCCCCAATGGAAATTTTGGTTTGGCTAGCCCCATCGGTGCGGTGTCCGCCATCGCACTGGGCGGCATTTCTGGAGTGCAAGGGGGCTTGCCGCTCTTTGAACGACGCCTCGATGGATCGTTCCCGACGCACTCCGGCCGGGGGATCGGGCACGACCGCACGGCTTCCGGACAGCTCAGCAGCACGTCGTTGGGGGATGGGACCACCGAGCGATTTGTGGTGATTTCTAACGCAGCCTACATCCGTGGCAACGGTGCTTTCCTGGTCGACCCTGACTTCAACGAAGGAAACAACCTCGATCAGCTTCATCCGGAATCAGGGATACTGGTGTCCGAAGGAGCCAGCCCGACCATCCTCAACAACGTGTTTGTGAACGTGCAAACGCCGGTTGTCGATGCGGAGAGCCGAACCGTTAATGGGATTTCGGCACCCTTTGGTACCAATGCCCTGAACGATCCGAAGCCAGGCGAGGTGATCCTCTCGGGCTCGATCTATCAGTTCACGGAGTCGGGCATCGCTGCTAACCGGTTGAATCAGGGAATTGAAACCAATCCTACGAACATTCCGAATACGGGCCTTGACTTCAACACGACCATTCCCGGATCGACCCGAGTCTTCGTCAACGCTCAGGCCAGCCAATTCCTGCCGGCTCGATTCTCCCCTGTGATTGACAGCAGCATCGACTCGCTGCAGGAACGCGAAAGCTTCCGGACGATCAAGCAAGCGATGGGCATTTCCAACTCGCCGATTCTCGCTCCCGAGCGGGATGCGGTGGGGCTGTTGCGAGTCGACGACCCTGAGGTATCGACCCCTTCGGGTCTGGGTGCCGACGTGTTCAAGGACCGCGGCGCTTTGGATCGCCCGGAAGCGGTGGGCCCGACGGCTCATCTGGTCATCCCCGTCGATAACGATTCGGCTGGCAACGATCGCGATCGCGCCGAATCGTATGTCGAGCTGACTCAGGGGGTGGTGCGGGAATTCCGAATCCAGCTGAAGGGTCCGAATCTCACCGAACTGCTGGTTCCTAGCCGCAGCGTGACGCTGTTTGAAGACGGTCGTCTATTGCGAGAGGGAATCGATTACGTCTACGCGTTCAATGAAACAACCAATGAGATCATCCTGACGCCGCTGGCAGGGGTCTGGCGCCAGGGAAGAGTCTACGAGATCTCGTTGAACAATAAGGATCGTTTTGTTCTGGAAGCACCGCGTGGCGACCAGATCGAAGATGGGGACCAGTTCACCATCACCGACGATGCCAACGGAATCGTCTATTTCGAATTCGACAGCGGCTATCAGATGCAGTTGCCTCGCGGTCTGCAGATGACGGTGCCGCTAGCCGGAGGTGCTGCGGGTGGTCTGGCCGATGGGGATCGATTTTCTATCGACGATGGACGCGGAGAAATCTTCTTCGAGCTGGATCGCAATGGCACGGTGCTGGCCGGCAACATCGCGATTCCGTTCACCAGCTCTGACACCCGTGAGATCATCGCGCAGAAGATCCGCGACGCCATCGCTGGCTCCTCGGCTCGCGTCACCCCGCGACTGCTTCCCGGCGGAGTCGTCTACCTGGGATCGGATGCCAACGTCCGATTGAACACGACGTTCTCGTCGCTGAGTCAACCGAATGCAACCTGGGGTCTCAAGGTCCCCGTCCTAGGGGCACGTCCGGGCGGTATCACCGACGGACAGATGTTCTCGTTGACCGACGGATTGACGACGATCACCTTCGAATTTGATACCGATGGTGTCACCAGCAACGGCACGACGATCATCGATACCTCAGCCGCTAGCACCGCGACGGATGTCGCCGTACAGATGCTACAGGCCATCCAGCGAAGTCCGCTCAAGGTTCAGGCTCAGTTGATCGGTAGCGATGTGGTCTACCTTGGGCTTCCAGCCAATGGCGATGCGTTGATCATGAGCAGTCGCCTGTCACTGGTGGGGGTTTCGCGGACGATCTCCGATGGTCAGTCCTTCTCGATCACCTACGCAGGCGTCACCAAGACGTTTGAATACACCACGGACAGCAGCGTCGCGGCCGGTAGGATTCCGATCCCATTCCTGGTGACGGAAACCCAGGATGAAATCGGTATTCGTACCGCTCAGATCATCAAGGATGCAGATCTCGATCTCGATCCATTGCATTTGAGCAACGGCAATATCTCGTTGGGCGGTACGGCAGACCACCTAGTTTCGGTGGCGCTTGCCCCAAGCCTGGGACTGTCGGGAACGCCAGGGGTCGCCCCACGAACCACTTTGGAAGTGGTTGGTTCCCTGGTTCTTCAGGTACCAATTCGCGGCGGTCAGGACGTGGTGGACGATAGCTTCTTCCGGATCACCGCCAACGGCGTCACCGTAACCTACGAATTCGACCGCAACTCTAGCGGCCCAACGGTTCCAGGCAACGTGGTCATTCCTTACGGAAGCACTAGCTCTGCAAACGACATCGCCACCTCGATGGCGATTGCAATTCGCAACAGTCTGCCATCGATCAACGCGCAGAACATCGGGGCCGGGCGAGTCGACTTGGGACTCCTTCCGGACTCTGCTGTATCAGTCGGCAACTCGGCGCTCAGCAAGCGCCGCGGCAACGTTTCGGACGGCGAGTTCTTCACGATCACCAATGGGACCACGTCGGTCACTTTCGAGTTCGACAATGTCAGCGTTGGCAACGGCTTTATCGCTGGGAGGACTCCCATCCTCTTCAGCAATAACAGCACGCGAGAAGAAGTGGTCGCCGCGATGAAGGCAGCGATCGAAGGAAGCAGCCTGGGGCTTCAGACCGAGATTTTGGCTGGAACACAGCTTCGATTGCTCGACAATCCCCGAAGCACCACCGACATCACGCGCGCCCCAAGTCTTGGAAAAACCGGTGTTCCAGGGGGAGCCAATCCCGTTCGTTTCGCTCAGGATGCCAATTTCACCTCCGATCTGGTGGCCGATCAGATTTACCGCGCCATCAATTCGGCGTCCAACACGACGCTGGAAGCGAAAAAGCGAGGCGGCAACACGCTTTTCCTCGAGCATGCAGTCACCATCAGTCCAGAGATCAGCACGTTCTTTATTCGTGCGATCGAAGACTTGGCAGGAAACGATCTCCAAGCCAACCGGATCAACGACGAAACGCAGTTTACGATCCTGATGCCTGGAGCGATGCTGGATTATGGCGATGCTCCCGATCCGTTCAGCACCACACTGGGTCGCTACCCGACGCTTCACGACAACAACGGAGCCAGACACGTGGTGTCCAGCCGCGGACTGTTCCTAGGAGCGACCATCTCGGGAGATGAAGATGGAATCCCAACACCGACGGCCGATGGCGACGCCAGCGACGATGGGGTTACCTTCGTGTCGGAGCGAAACCCGACAGGCCTGTTCAACCGACATGTGTTCACCGACATCACGGTCACGTTGTCGGCCCCAGGTTTCGTCGATGCTTGGGTCGACTTCAGTGGCGATGGCGACTGGGATGACCCGGGCGAGAAGATCCTGGATGGGGTCGAGTTCTTCGGAGATACCCTGACCCAGACCTTTGCCGTCCGGATTCCGCCGACGGCGCCCGAACCGATCGCGAAGACTCAGTCGTTTGCTAGGTTCCGAGCCAGCGGAGTGGGAGGCTTGCAGCCGACCGGTCTTGCGGTGGATGGCGAAGTCGAAGATTACGCAGTGATTCTGGTCCCAGGCACGCCTCCCATCGCGGTCAATGACCAGTACGTCATCAACGAAGACGAGAGCTTGACCACCTTCGATGCCACCGGTCAGGACACTCCCAATTTCCCGATCGATGATGGCGTTGCTGCCAACGACGAAGATGCCGAAGGTGACGTTCTGTCGGTGACACTGGTAGAAGGTCCCAAGCACGCTCAATCGTTCACGCTGAATCTTGACGGCACCTTCAGCTACACGCCACTACCTGACTTCTTTGGCCAGGATTCGTTCACCTACCGCGTACGCGATGCGGAACTGACCTCGAACAACATCGCCACGGCAGTCATCACGATTCGCGAGGTGAACGACGATCCGATTGGTGGCGATGACAGCTATGTCGTCGACGAAGACAACACCCAACGTTGGATCCATTCGGAACTGCTGCTCAACGACCTCCCCGGGCCTCCTAACGAGTCGAACCAGACGCTGAAAATCGTTGGCGTCTCGGCTGTTTCGGCGCGAGGCGGAACGGTGGTGCTCAGCGGCACCGAAGTCATCTACACGCCGCCTTCGGATTACTCGGGACCAGACTCGTTCACCTACACGATCGAAGACAATGGAACCACCAGTGGCACCCCCGATTTCCGCCAAGCGGTCGCGACGGTCAACCTGACGGTTCGGGACGTGAACGATCCACCGATCGCTGAGACCGATTTCCTGGAAACGCTAGAAGATGTCGCGATCACTCGATCGAAGGACTTCTTCCTGCTCAACGATCGCCCCGGCGGACCAAACGAATCGTGGCAGACCCTGAACTTCTTGGGAGTTGAACCGACCAGCACGGCGGGGGGAAGCGTGTTCTTCAATGGCACGAACGTCACCTACACTCCGCGGAAGGACTTTGTCGGTACCGATACGTTCTTCTACCTGATCGAAGACAATGGCACCTCGGAAGGACGCCCCGATCCCAAACAGGCCCGCGGGACCGTTTCGGTCAATGTCGTGCCGATCAACGACGCTCCCTCGATCCTCCTGCCCTTGGGGACGCTGAATGTGCTCGAGGATGCACCAGATCGAGTGATTGAGCTGCTCAATCACTTCTTCGATGCGGATATCGCGACCAACGGCGATGTATTGAGATTTGAGGTGGTGAGCAACAGCAGACCATCCTTGGTGACGGCTTCGATCGTCGGTTCCCAACTGACTCTTCGGTTCCTTCCCGACCAGAATGGGACGGCCAACATTCTGATTCGGGCGACCGATAATGCAGGGGAATCGATCGCTGATCTTCTGACTGTGGTGGTCGCACCGGTCGATGACGCGCCGATCGTGTCGGTCGCCATCCCCGATCAGCAGGTCAATGAAGACAGTCCACCTATTTCGATCGAACTGTCGAATCACTTCACCGATGCGGACATCGCAACCAACAACGATGCCCTGACCTACGCGGTGGTGAGCAATACCAACAGCGCTCTGGTGACTACCTCGCTGACCGGATCGTTGCTGACCCTGTCGTTCGCTCCCGATGCATCGGGGCGTGCAACGATCACGGTTCGCGCCACCGACAAACGGGGCTTCTCGGTCACCGATACGTTTGATGTCGTGGTCTTGTCGGTGAATGATCCACCGCGGACCCAACCGGATTTCTACAACGCACCGCAAGGCGGAACGATCACCACCACCGACGCCACTGGCAACGCAACGCCAACGATTGTCGACAACGGAGTGCTGGCCAACGATTCCGATCCCGAAGGGGATGCGTTCACTGCGGAGCTGGTGCGTCAGCCGACTCGCGGCACGGTGGTGCTCAATCCGAATGGTACGTTCACCTACAACGCCCTTGGCAGTTCTGGAGAGACCGACACCTTCACCTACCGCGCTCGTGACGCTCGAGGGGCGGTCAGTGTGGAGACGCTGGTGTCGATCCGCATCGGACCGCCACTGCCGCCTCGGCACCAAAACCCGCTGGAAGCCAGAGACGTCAATGCGGATGGATTCGTTTCCCCGATCGATGCCCTGCTGGTGATCAACTTGCTGAACGCACAAGGCCCATCGGTCCCTGTCAGCTCCCTGCCCGATCCTCCTCCGTATCGCGACGTCAATGGGGACAACCTGATCACTCCGCTGGACGCGATCCTGGTGATCAACTTCCTCAACGGCGGAAGTGGCGAAGGGGAGGGAGAAGGGGAGTCGGCTGGCCAAGTGCTCGGTTCGATCGAAGCGATGGGGGTTCCGTTCGGTTGGCAGTCGACGGTCAGCCGCGTGTCGGAGAACTCGGTCCTGGCGCTCGATCGTCCCGTCAACAACTCCACCATGGCAGGTCCTCGACGGCAGGCGGCGCCTCAGGAGCTGGCGCTCGCTTCGTACTTGGCCTCCTGGAAGGCTCAGGAGAACGAACCGCTGGAAGCATCGATTGGAACCATCGTCGATGGTCCGTCGCTGGAAGAAAGTCTGTTGATCGACGAACTGCTGAAAGAATGGATGGATTGATACAGAGCGGCTTTCGGCTGGTCATTGGCAGGCGATGGGCTTGCCAATGACCACGAAAGCTGAACCGACCGGGGAAGCAAGGCACCCATTGAGTTGCTTTGCTGCCCAGGTCAAACCACGAGCGATCTCAGGCGTGATACCTTGAGGTCGGTCCGCTTGTTTGGAAAAAGATTTTTAGTTGTAGTTCTTTTCTTATTCCTGCTGATTCCATCGTCTCCGCCCGCATCGGGATGGGACGCATATTTTCGCCAAGGGTTAGTTGCATGGGTAGCAGTCACAAGAATCGCCCCGCTGTCGAATCCCGGGAATCCCAACTTCGCCGTGAGAAGTTCCGCCGCCTGCTCCATGAAAACCTGGAGCGGAGGGAGTTGATGGCGACCAACGCCGCCGCCCCTATATTCGCACCCGGCACTACAGATGAATATGTCCGGGAATGGATCGACAAGCTGAACAATCCGGGCGATGGCAACACCGGTCAGTTCAACGCCCCAGGCCAGCGGTGGACCAACCCTGTTGGAGGCGCCGGAAGCGCCATGGGCGATACGGCGGTGGTCACCTGGAGCATCGTTCCGGATGGCACCTTGGTAGCCGATGGCGTCAATGGCGGCTCGGACAAGCCGAGTAATCTGATCGCATTCCTCGATGGCATCTACGGTGGTGGCACCGGCCCTGTTTCTCAGCGCCCATGGTTCCCGTTGGTTCAGAGAGCCTACGACCAGTGGAGCCAAGTGGCTGGGATCAGCTACGTTTACGAACCCAATGACGATGGAGTGGCTACCAGCGGAAATGGCAACCGAGGCGTAGCCGGGGTGCGTGGCGACGTGCGCATCGCCGGGATCCGGCTCGACGGGAATTTTGGTGTTCTGGCCTACAACTATTTTCCAAACAGCGGCGGCAACGGCGGTTTTGATGGCGATATGGTGATCGATACCGCCGACCGCTTTTATGGCGATTCTTCCGATGGCGCTTCGGGGGAAAACCGTGGGCTGATCAATGTGCTGATGCACGAGGCGGGCCATGGACACGGCCTCCTTCACGTGATCCCGACGAACGAAACGAAGCTGATGGAGCCTTTCGTATCGGACCGGTTCTATGGCGCCCAGCATGACGACATTCTGGGTACCCAGCAGCTGTATGGCGACAGCAGCGAGCCGAATGATACGGTGGCGACGGCTAGCAACCTGGGCGCTTTGAGCAACGGAACAGTTCCACTGACGCTCCGGTCTCTGGACAACAACAACGACCTCGACTTCTATCAATTCTCGGTCAACTCAGCCGGCAAGGCGACGATCTCGGTGACTCCTCAAGGCCAAACCTATTCGGTTGGCCCTCAGGGTGGCACTGCATCGACCACCAATTCTCTGGTCTATAAGGATCTGGTACTGGAACTGCTGGCCAGCGATGGAACGGTTCTAGCTCTCCGCAATGCGGGTGGGGCTGGTGTGCGCGAAGAGATTCTGGACTTCGATCTTCCTGCAGGCGGCACCTATCGAATCCGCGTTTCCGGCACCGGTGCAGCGCTGCCACAGCTCTATGACCTGTCGATCCGCATTGCGGGGACCAGTGTCCCGATCTCCGCACAGAATCCACCGCGGCTATTGTCTGTGGCTGCCAATTACGGCGAGAATTTCGGCGTCAATCGAATCAACGTGCTCGATGAATCGCCTCGAGAACTGGTCTTCCGTTTCGACGGGGCGCAGTCGATCGATCCCGCGACATTCAGTGGAATTCGGATCTATCGAGCTGGCGAGGACGGATCGTTCAATACGGCCGACGACGTACTCGTCTCTCCCGCATGGATCGGCCATGGCGACAACGAAAGGGTGGTGATTGCAAGGTTTGCTGAAACCCTCCCCGACGATGTCTATCGAATCGAAATCCTTGGGGTCGACATCGCTTCCGAAGGGCGTTCGGCCATTCGCAACACCGAAGGCGAAGCGCTTCGCCCGCGGCGGGCTGGTACCGATCGCGATACCTACTACATGAACCTGGAACTGGGTGCTCGCGTGGTTGCGGTTGTCCCGGAACCGGTGGAACGGACCGGCACCGCGCTGACCCAGCGCAAGAACCAGATCGATATCTATTTCAACAACGACCCGCTGCATGATGTCGCTGTGACCACCAGTGGGCTGAACGACCCAACGGTTGTCACCCCTTCCTTCTACCAGCTGATCATGACCCAGGACACCACCACGCCGAATGACGACGTGGTGATCTTGCCGACTTCGGTCAGCTACGATCCGGTAACCAACAAAGCGGTCCTCACCTTCGCGCAGGCGATCTCCAGCTATGGAGACCGCGCGGAGACCTTCCGGCTTCGTATCGGTTCCGAAGAAGTGGTTCCCAACAGCGCCGCTCCAAGCACCCCGACGATCATCACACCTGCCGCCGATCCAGGAGACACCCTGGTCAGCTCCACCGACCTAGGAACGCTCGCCGGTTCCTCTTCCTTCATCCTCAGGGAAGAGGTTCGAGCGGGAAGTGGTCGTGCGCTACCCGATTACCCCGGAAGCAATTTTGATCCAGGCCATCGCGACATCCAGGACGAGAGCCATCAGGAGGGAGGCCCTGATGCAGATCCAGACATCTCGGTGCTCACCTACACCTTCGCTCTCGGGCGATCCTACGGCGTCGACACGGCAGGCCGACCGCTGTTCTCTACGATCAGCCCCGATCAGATGCAGCGAGTTCGCGAGATCTTTGAGTTCTATGCGGCACAGATGGGAATCAACTTCGTCGAGACCGAAGGGGCCGGTGATCTGACGGTCGTCGTCGGCGACATGGCACCTCTGAACCAGCAGAGCGGACCGGGCGGAGTGATCGGCGTCGCCTCCTCGTCGCTGGCGATCATGGACTACGCGGAAGCTTGGGACAACACCTTTGGATTCGGGGCAAATATCCCGAATACCCAAAGCTTCTTCATGGTCGCCATGCATGAAATCGGCCATATGCTTGGCCTAGGACACACCTACGAACAGCCGACCGGAACGGTGATGGGATCCGATGGTACTTTCCCATCTCCAACCGAGTGGTTCTTCCCGGGCGATGTGGATGTCATCCACGGTCAGCACCTCTATCGCCCAGACAACCGGGATGTCGATATCTATCGGTTTGTCGTGCCCGCAGGAGAAAAGGGTGCGATTCACTTGGAAACTCTTGCCGATCGTTTGGCAGAGTCCAGCCAAGCCGACACCCATCTAACCTTGATGGAACGTACTCCCACGGGTCTGAAACTGCTAGCTGTCAACGACAACTACTTCGGTAAAGACTCGTTCATCCGCCTGGATTTGGATAGCGCAGCAACCGATCGCGAGTTCTTCGTGGCGGTGACGGTGCGCGGCAACTCCAACTTCAATGCGCTGTCGAAGGACACTGGTAGCGGTGGCACGACTGCCGGCAATTACGAACTGCGACTCGACTTCCGTTCCACTTTGGTGCCCCAGATCGTCGATTCGACCAACACGCCGCTCGACGGCGACGGCGACGGCACTGCGGGTGGCAATTTCAATTTCTGGTTCCGGTCGGCGCCCGAGTCTTTGACTCAAGCGCCGGGGGCGCCGAAGACCCTTTTTGTCGACAAGGGATACACCGGATCTGTCTCGAACGGTTCGCTGGCCCAACCTTTCCGATCGCTGCCTCAGGCAATTGCCGCTTCGAGTGACGGGGATATCATCCGCGTCGCCGGTAGCCTAGGAGCCGACGGCCAACTGCTGACGACTCGGGACAATCCAGCCTACGAAATTGGGACGGGCGGAACAGGAAACGCGACGCTGTCGGACGGCAAGAGCCTGGAGGTGCCCAGGGGCGTGACGTTGATGATCGACGCGGGAGCCATCTTCAAGATGGGAGGTTCGGCGATTATCGCGGGAAGCTCCGATGCCTCGACCGATCGCAGCGGCGGTGCCGTGCAAGTGCTCGGCACTCCCGTAAGCCCTGTCTACTTCACCAGTTACAAAGATGAGTCGCTGGGGACCGACACCAACCCACTTACGACGGTTCCTGCGCCCGGTGACTGGGGTGGGATTGAGACGCGACTGGATGTCGATCGCGCCCAGGGGCGCCGAGACCGGGAGCGGGAAGGAGTTTTCCTGAACTACATCGCCTTTGCCGACATGGCTTATGGGGGTGGTCAGTTCGGTCAAGGTTCGCTCAGCCGCGTGATCACGCCAGTCCAGATGACCGAATCCCGCGCAACGCTCTTGAACAATCGCTTCCGCAACAACGCGGACGCTGGGATTTCGGCCGACCCCAACAGCTTTGAGTACACGACGTTCTCCGAGCCACGCTATCACATCGACGAAGAATACTCGTTGGACTACAACCGAGTCGGGCCGGTGCTGCAGGGGAACCGGTTTGAGAACAACTCCATCAATGCCCTCCGCATTCGCATCGACACGCTCGCCGGTCAGGCGCTCAAGCCCCTGACGCTCAGCGCTCGACTCGACGACACCGACATCACGTATTTCCTCGGTGAGAATCTAATCATCCAAGGGACTCCAGGCGGGCCTATCCTGGAAACGGTCCGGCCCGACCTGACCTTGATCCAGCAAAATCCGTCGACCACCACCACCGGCTCGCTGATCGCTGGCGAGACCTACAACTACGTGATGACTTACGTGGATATCGATGGTGGGCAAGGGGTTTCCAGCCTGCCTACCAACGACATCACCGCCACCGGCACAGGTGCAATCCTGTTGACGCAGCTCCCTGCTGCAACGGGCGACTTTGTCGCGCGGCGGCTCTGGCGCAGCCAGCCAGGAGGCTTCGGCCCCTATGAATTGGTCGCCCAGCTCAATAAAGATGCGGTCTCCTACACAGACACCGGCATCTCCCTGGGAGGTGCTCTCGATCCGACACCGGATACCAGCTTCCGCGCACGCCGAGACGCCAGCCTGGTTATCGATCCAGGAGTGGTGATCAAGTCGCTGGGAGCGAGGATTGAGCTAGGGATTCGGGGCAACTTGATTGCCGAGGGATCGAAGGCCGAGCCAATCATCTTCACCAGCCGATTGGACGACCGTTATGGTGCCGGTGGAACGCTGGACACCAACAACGACGGCAACGCATCGACCCCATCCCCTGGCGACTGGTCGGGGATTGTCGCCCGGCATCTGTCGACACTCAGTATCGACACATCGCTGATCACCCATGCCGGCGGCGTCAGCAGCGTACCGGGTGGGTTTGCTACGTTCAATGCATTGGAAGTCCATCAGGCGACAGCTAGACTTTCGCGATCGGTTCTCGAGTCGAATGCTTCGGGAGGTTTTGGTCCAGGATCGACCAACCGAGATGCTCGCGGCCCCAACGATGAAGCGGTGATCTATGTCGTCGGATCGCAGCCGATCCTGATCGACAATATCATCCGCAACAACGCTTCGACCGATACCGCTGCAATCAGCATCGATGCCAACAGCCTGAAAGCAACGTCCGTGGTCGATTGGGGCAATCAAGTCGGCGTGGCCGAGTTTGCCGACTATGGGCTTGGCAACATGGGACCGTTGGTCCAGAAGAATCGATTGGGCGACAATGCGATCAATGGCATGCGAGTCCGCGGTGCCACCTTGACGACCGAATCGATTTGGGACGACACCGATATCGTGCACGTTCTGCAATCCTCGGTGATTGTTCCCGACTTTCACACCTACGGCGGCCTGCGTCTGCAGAGCAAAGTCAACGAAAGCTTGGTGGTGAAACTTCAGGGCAGTAGCGCTGGATTCGAAGCCACAGGTCGTCCACTGGATATTCCCACCCGCATCGGCGGCAGCTTGCAGGTCATCGGGTCTCCTGGTTTCCCCGTCGTCCTCACCAGCTTGCTCGACGACTCGATCGGAGCCGGTTTCGATCCCTCGGGGCGCCCCCAAAGCGATACCGATGGGGCAGGAACAACCGTGGGCCGTCCTGGCGACTGGCGCAGCATTCGGATCAGTCCCTACAGCAACGATCGCAACGTCGATACGACGTTCGAACTGGAAGCCGACAAGATCCAGGATCGTGCAGTCAACGACATTCCGGATAATGCGCAAGAGCTGGGCCAGTTGGCCAATACGCTACGCGGTGGCGACGAAAATCTTCGCCTCGGCTTTTCCGTCCACGGAACGATTGCTGCGCCATCCGACCTGGATGTCTATCAGTTTACCGCAACCGCCGGCACGATGGTCTGGATCGATATCGACCGGACCAGCGGCGGCCTGGATTCCGTCGTGGAATTGATCGATCAGAATGGCCAGATTCTCGCCCTCAGCGACAACAGCCTGGACGATTCCATCCTGGGAACCGCGCTGTATGACTCAGGTGTGCTGGGAACCAAGCGCGTCCTTCCGATGGACACTTCGATTTTTGCCTACCGCAATGCCTTGATCCCAGAAGCCTCGGTCGACTTCCAGTCGGTCAATCCGCTCGACGCTGGAATGCGATTGGTGCTTCCTGGCGTCGCTGGTTCGATCAACCCTTACTTCATTCGAGTCCGCAGCAGCAGCCTGCCGCCCGACGCGACAACTTCGGATCGACTCTGGGATGCAGCCGAAGTGCGAAGCGGTATCACGATCGGTTCCTACCGCATGCAACTGCGTCTGCAGCAGACGGACGAAGTCGGCGGTTCGACCGTTCGCTTTGCGGATGTCCGTTTTGCGACCAACGGTATCGAACTCCTTGGACAACCGCTCCATTCTCCGCTCCTGGGTGAGACGGGCGAACGACCAGATCCGGCGGGGAATCCAAACGAGCAGCCGACGGGAGCGACGCCGATCGGCAACATCGCCAATTCGGATCGGTCTGGCATTTCCATCGCCGCTGCCTTGACCGCGCGAACCGACGTCGACTGGTTCCGCTTCAGCATCCAGCGCGACTCGATCCAGTCACCCGGCGGCAGACATATCGCCACCTCGTTCGATATCGACTATGCCGACGGTCTGGGACGCCCCGACACGACGCTTTGGATTTTCCGAGATGGTGCTCTGGGACCGGAACTGGTCCTTCTCGCGACCGACTCGGACATTGCCGATGACCGTGCGCGGCCTGGCCAAGGCGCCGATGCGGACGACCTCTCTCGAGGCTCCTTCGGCTCTCGCGATGCCTTCCTGGGAAGCATTGAGCTGCCGGATGGCGATTACTTCGTAGCCGTCAGCAATTCCAGCTTCGCCTACAACCAAATGTCGCAATTTTCATCGGCCAACACCACCGCCCCCAACTTGCGTGTGGAGCCGCTGGATGGATTCACTCGCTATTCGGAAGATCGGTTCGACAATGTCGCTCCGGAAACGGCATTTGGTCCCAAAGCGGTCGCCTTCACCGGCTCAGCTGCCGATGTGGTCCCATGGACTCTTTCCGATGTGACGCTGTTCACCGCAAGAAACAACGGTACCAACGGACAGTTCTTCTACGTCAATCCGCTCACCGGTGCCTACGAAGCGAACGTTTCGGATACGAACACGTTCCGAGCGATCGAAGATCTGGCGGTTCAGCCCAACGGGACGGTCAAGGCTTTCGAATACAGCTCTGTCACACCTGGCACCGTGGCCTCTGACTTGAACTCCGGCACCTTCTTCACGATCGATGGGGCAGATACCGGCACGGTGGTTGGCGGTTACTCCAATTCGGGAATTCAAACCTTCCAGGGATTTCCCGACCCCAATGACCCTGCTGCGGCATGGACAGTCGAGCAAGCGGAAAATGGCAACGGCCGCATCGGCCATGGGATGCGATTCACGGCGATTGGCTACGGGAACTTCGGACAGCTAGGGATGTTCGGCGTCGCGTCGCGCGGCAACGGCCAGAACACCTATCGCTCGGTGAACGTCAATCCAGCGGATGGGGCGGCGTCGGGTGGTCCACTCCGACCTGCCAATAACATCCTCTACCAGCTCGATCCCAACTCAGGTTTTCCCGTCTCGTTCGCCGGTGCAGCCAACCGTGGTGGGGCCTACCGGGCTCAAGGCGCGGGCACCCAGATCCGCGAGGCAGGGCGCTTTGATACCAACAATGTCATCACCGGGATCACCGCAGTCGACCAGATCCTCTACGCCGTTTCAGATGCTGGGGAGTTCTTCGTCGTCGACCCGACTTCGATCATCCCTTCGGAGAATTTCGAATTCGGTCCTTCGTATGCGGCGTTCAACCTGGGTGGCCCTCAGACGATTCTCAGGGATGACAATGGAGACCCCATCGAGTTCACCAGCCTCAGCACTGGACCTCGAAACGTCTCCGAAGGCCGGTACGCTCAGACGCTCTTTGGAGTCACCTCCACGGGTACTCTCTATGCATTCGATATCCAGGGGAATCCAGCGCCGGTGTTCACGCGGGGGCGGAGCAGTATCCAGGTTCCCGCTGGAATCTCCGGCATCGATTTTTCGGCAATGGACGAAAACCTCTGGCACCTTACCGACCAACGTGCCAACGATGCGGGCCATGGCCAGCCAAGTACCTTCAATGGCAGCCGTACCAGCCCTCAGGGCGGTGGCGGCAACAGCCTCCGCTTCGGTTTCCCACAGAACCCCGGAAACTACCTGCAGGGAGATTGGACCGGGATTTACGATCTCCCCGGACAGCAAGGCACCTACGACATGCCCGGCGGTGCTTGGGGTGCGGTAGAAAGCCAGTTGATCGATCTGCGAGGGTACTCCGCTGATGATCAGCCGATGCTCTACTTCAACTATCTGTTGCAAACGGAAACCAGAAACTCCTCAAACAATGACGGCGATAATTGGATGCGAGATGCGTTCCGCGTCTACGCCGGCACGCCCGATGGACAGTGGATTCTTCTGGGAACCAACAATTCATCCAACGACAACAACTACAACAACGGGAACAACGAATTCGACCCCAGCGTATCGCTTTACACCGATGCCTTCGGCAAGAACTACAAGGCTCAGGAAGTCTTCGACACGGGCGAACCCGGTTATTCTGGTAGCTGGCGCCAGTCGCGTATCTCTTTGGCACCGGTCGCCGGCCAACAAGACGTCCGCATTCGGTTCGAATTCTCGTCTCAGGGCGACATGCGCAGCGGGGATCCAGTGCGCGGTGGCGTCGAACTGATGGCGGTGGTCCCAACCGCCCTGGTCGATGGGGACACCTTCTCGGTGCGCAACGTCGAAGATGGATCGGACAGCACCTTCGAATTCGACATGGGGCTGGTCTTGAACATGCCCAGTGGTCAGAGCATTCCGGATGGAGCTACGATCACCGTGGAAGGGACGGTGTTCACCTTCGTCTATGCGGCAACCGGTGCGGCCAACGAAGTGGTGATCACCCCCGACATGACCCCGCTGAATGTTGCCGGGGAGTTCCGGAAGGTCCTGGAACGCGCTTGTTTCGAAGTGCGAACCAACACACTGTCACCGAACATCTTGAACATCAAGGGGGGAGCCACAGCGGCAGGCCCTCATGCGGTGGGTGGTGGACTGGACAGCAATCTAATCCTTGGATTCCCCGGCGTCTCCATCGGCAATGAGCCGGTCGATATTCACCAGGAGTATCCAGCCAATTACCTGACCTTGTTTGATGTAGTCACCAGCGACCCCAATTTCGGTGGAGGACCAGCTTCCTCGCCAATTCTTCGGAACCCTCTCTCATTGCTTGGGGCCCCCGACTACACGGGCGGTGCGGCAGAACCCTCGGCCACCAACACGGGAGCCTTCTCGCTGGGTAACGGTGGCCAGGCGACCATATCGCTATTTCCGTTGCTGAATTGGTTCACTTCCTCGGGAGATTCTCGACCCGACCTGTTCATTCAGGAAGTCGGACTGCCCGAAGATGTGTTCGTCGAGATCAGTGAAGACGGTGTCACCTGGATTCCAGTCGGTATGGTTGGCGGTTGCGTCGTGACCATCGATCTGGATGCGTTCGGAATCACGCCGGATGTTCAGTACACCTTCATCCGGCTGACCGACGACATCAACCAGGGACCCACGACAGGGCCTAGCGTCGGTGCGGATATCGACGCAGTGGGAACGTTCTTCAATGCTTTCAACACGGAGCCTCAGGCGCGTTTGGCGGTCCGGGACGCGATTCGCGTTTCGCTCGCCCAAGCCCTCAACGTGGCAGGTCAGGAAGACAACATCGATGTCTGGGATGTCTACAACGATACAGTACGGCTTTATGGCTACCAGATTACAGACCTTGGAAAGCTGGGTGGATTGATTGATCCGAGAGCCGGCGACAGTTTTGAGAACGACCCACAGGCCCGTCGTGACCAACGAGCTCAGAACAATCGCTTCGAAGGGGTCTACATCGACGACATTTTGATCGGGTTCGCGGAACGAGGCGAAATGGTGTCGGGATCGGTTGTTGGCACGTTCAACAACTTCGACGCCAACTCCCTCTTGGCAGCCGGTGGCTTGCCTTACACCGGACAGTCGTTGCCAGTCGAACCGATCGAGACCGGTACATACCAACTGGAAATCCGAACCTCTGCCGAGTACGGAATCACTGGTTCGCCGAACGAATTGAGTCTCTCTCCGTTGGTTGGTGCTAGAGCTTTTGACACCAACGAGCGACTGGCCAAGCAGTCGTCGATCGTGGTGACTCAGGCCAGTGCCATCCCCGATGGAACCACCTTCACACTCAGCGATGGGTTCAACGAAGTGGTCTTCGAGTTCGATGTGAACACCTCGGCTTCGGATCGTGCTGCTGGTGTCGCACAGGGGCGGGTCCGGGTTCTGATCGACCCTGGATTCAACTCGGCCCAGGTGGCCGCAGCGATCCGCGATGCGATCAACATCCCATCGGTCCAGGCGCTGCTTTCGATCAGCGCATCGACCAACGACAAATTGCAGGTCAAGTCGTCTCAGGCGGCGATCGACTCTTCGATGGTCTACCTCCATGGTTCGGCCGCCGGGAATTTGATCGGCAGCACCGATCTACCCGCCTCGCTCTCCTTCTTCCTCTACGGGCTCGACTCGGCACTCGGCGAAGACCTGGGAGATAGCAACCGGCTGCGCGATCAAGGACAGATGATCATCTCCTCAACCTTTGTTCGGGATAGCGCTCAGGTGGGCATTCTGGTCGACAGCGCCAACCGGAACCAGTTGCAGCTTGCTGCCGATGTGGGTCCGCGACCCTATCCCGGAACACCGCGCAACCTGCTGACGCTCAATACCGCGCTGCTGGCTTCAGGAGCGGTGATTGTCAACAATGTTTTGGCCAACAATGGCACAGGCGGTTTGGTGATCAGCGGCGACCAGCAAGCTGGCCAGACCCCAGCGGCTCGATCGATCACTCGCGCGATCAACAACACCGTGGTCGGCAACGGCACTGGCACCGGTATTCAAGTCAACCAGGGTGCAGCTCCTGACCTGATCAACAACATCATCACCGGGTTCGCAACCGGTGTCGCCGTGGACACCGCCAGCTCGGCAGTGACCGTCCTAGGGGCCAACCTCTTCAAGTCGAATGCCAACAACGTTCAAGGACTTGCAGGAGGTGGTAACGGCAGCTTCCCAATTTTCCTTGGGCCCAACGACCCGCTCTTCACCAGCCTCACCAACGGCCGCTACTACTTGGCACCGCTGTCTCGGGCCATCGACAGCTCCCTCGCCTCGCTCCAGGAACGAGCGGCTCTGTCGCAGGTGAAGAATTCGATGAACTTGCCGAGCAGCCCGATGATTTCGCCAAGTCGCGACATCGGTGGATTGCTTCGCATCGACGATCCTGCGGTGAACACTCCGGGCGGTCAGGGACAGAACGTCTTCATCGATCGTGGTGCTGTGGACCGGACCGACTTTGTCGGGCCTACCGCAACGCTGCTGAACCCACTGGACAATGATGCTGATCAGGTCGACATCGATCGCAATACCACCTACGTGCGTTTGCTCGATGGAAATCTTTCCTACTTCTCGATCCTTCTGGATGAGAGCCAGGGGACGGGACCAGATCCAGCCACGGTGACGGCACAGTCGGTGATGCTCACCGAGAACGGTCGACTGCTGATTCCCGATGTGGACTACGTCTTCGGATACAGCGTCAACAGCAGAGAGATTCGACTGACCCCCAACTCCGGATTCTGGCGCCGTGACAGTGTCTACGAAATCACCCTGAACAACGCTCGACGCCTTCAGGTGTCGCCGACCGATGGACTGGGTGCCACCGATGGCAATCAGTTGGTCGCCACGCTGGCCGATGGGTCTCAGGTATTCCTTGAATACGAGAGCGGCTATATCCTCTCGGTGCCGCGAACCTCCACCATCATCGTCCCGGCAACTGGATCCGGTCCGTCAGGCATTGTCGACGGGCAGAGAATTCGGATCACCAATGGGGCCACTGTAGGGAACTTTGAGTTCGACACCGACGGCACCGTCAGCCCCGGCTTCCGAAGGATCTCGATCCCTGCCATCGGTTCGGCCGGTCAGGTACGGGATGCCATCCTCTTGGCTCTCCAAGCACCTTCCAACAGCGACCTGAACTTGGCTCCCAAGTCGGTCGCTGCCGACCAGATTCATCTGGGGACCCTGGCGGTTCATACGGTGGATGTGAGCGGTGCCTCGCTGCAATTGGTTGGCGATCCAGGTGGAGTCACCGATGGGCAGACGCTGGTGATCACCAGGGCTGGTGGATCGCCTCTGAACTTCGAGTACGATCTGCCTTCTGACGGACCGGTCGCCGCCGGTCGCCTTCCGATTGCCATCGAGCGAAGTGATACCTATGACGATATCGCTCGCAAGACAGCTGCTGCACTGTCCCTTTACTTCACCGATGGATTCAGCCCGGTCACGGCAGTCGAAGGTGGCTTTGTGCACGTCGGAGGCAAGCCAGGTGACGCGATCGTCACCTCCGGTTCCCGATTGGCCCTCAGCGGAACGCCTGGTGTCACCGAGAGTCTCAATCTGACTGTCCCGACTGCAGGTGGTCCAGCGATCGCCGACGGGGCTCGCTTCTCCCTCCGCATCGGCACCACCTCGGTGGTCTTCGAATTCACCAAGGATCTGGTCGTCGGTAGCGGCAACCAACCGATTTCGATCCGCAACACCGATACCGCCGCTCAGGTGGCCTCGAAGATTGTTGCCGCGATCAATGTCGCCGGCCTCGGGCTGACATCCCAAGCCAACGGGTCGGTGATCACCCTGAATGAACCGTTGGGCACGGTGCTGAACCTTCTGACTAGCGGATTGACCAGCACGGGAGTTCCCGGTGGTGCGGTTCCGGTCAATTTCATTCCAGCAGCGACGTTCACCCGGGAACTGATGGCCGCTCAGTGGGTCAACTCCCTCCGTCGCATCGGGCTGGGTGTCGACGCATTCCTGGTAGGCAACCAGACCGTCCTGGTTGATGGCGTGCAGCAGATCAGCGGTGTGCCGAGCATCGCAATCGATGCCATCCGCGATTACGCTGGAAACCCACTGCAGGCCAATCGAGCCAATTCGCTGACTCAATTCACCATCGTGATGCCCGAAATGACGATGGATTACGGCGATGCCCCAGGGGCAGGTAGCCAGACGATGCAGAGCGACAACGGCTCACGTCATGCGATTCTGCCGGAAGATGAGCCGTTGTTGGTACTTGGTCAGTGGGTTGATGCCGATGGAGATGGGCAACCGGATGCAAGCGCCACTGGGGATGATTACGATTCGTTGATGGCAGGCACACTGCCTTTGTCCGTCGGAACCACCGGACCGGCCGTCCTGGAGATGCCTGGGCCTGTCGGCTTGGTGGGATCTACGATCGTCATTCGCGATCCGGCCCGACACTTCGTGACATTTGAGTTCACCAATGGCACCAGCGCTAGCGTCCCAGGCGCGGTCGCAGTCAACCTCGCTGGCGCCGTCACCCCAACCGACGTTGCGACTCGCTTCACCGCAGCGGTCTTGGGAGCATTGACATCCGGACGGATCGACGATTTGATCCCGATCCAGCGTGGTCCGGTTGTCGATCTGGGCGGAACCCCTGAGCACCTGTTCGATCTGTCCAACGCATCGACTGTCCTTCGAGTCCAGACCGGGTCGCTCAGCCTTCTTGGCTCTTCCGATATCGCCGACTACGTCGATGGACAGACTTGGACGGTTCAGGATGGAGCCGGTGGCACGGTCACATGGGAACTTCACGACAGCTCGACCGGTCCCATTTCGGTCACGGCGGGCAACCTACCTTTCGCAGTCGATCTATCGGTTGCCACCGCGGCTCAGGTGATGCAGTCGTTGCAAGCGGCTATCGTCGCGGCAATCAGCAATCGGCAGATCAGCCTCCCTGTGCCTACTCTGAGCGGCACAATGCTGACGATTGCTGCCGACGACGAAGATGGTGTTCGCTTCACCGAAATCTTCAACAGCCGCGCCAACCCCACTCCTGTTGTGGTCACTTCTTCAGGGACCGGCATGCTGGATGCTTGGTTCGACTGGAACGGCGACGGCGATTTCCAGGATGCCGGCGAGCAGATGCTGAAGAGCGCACCGGTACGTTCCGGCGACAACACCTTCCTGATCCTTCCGCCGGCGTCGGCAAGCACTGGCTTCCTGGCTGCACGCTTCCGCTTGAGCGCTACCGGTGCCTTGCTGACCAATGGGGTTGGAATCGGCGGCGAAGTGGAAGATTACTTGATCGAGGTTCTTCCGGGGACTCCTCCAGTCGCGGTCGCAGACACCTACGGCGTCGATGAAGATGAAGTGCTGGTGGTGGCTCCAATCGGTGTGCTGACCAATGACACCGATGCCGATGCCCCGACGACGCTGACGGTCTTCGACAGCGATCCGCTGGTGCCGGGGATACAGCCTGAGCGATCGACGGAGCATGGATCGTTGCAACTGAATTCCGATGGTAGCTTCACGTACACACCAGAGCCCGACTACTTCGGCACGGACTCGTTCGTCTACTACGCATACGACGGGCGGATGAAGAGCAATCTGCCCACAACGGTGGTGATCAATGTACGCCCAGTCAACGATGCGCCCACCGCCGTTGACGACACGGCATCCATGATCGAAGACACCACGATCGTCCTCCCCGGCAGCTCAATCTGGGGCAACGACATCAAGGGCCCGCCTAATGAGTCGGTGCAGAACTTCCGGCTGGTGGATGCGGTCCTGGTCGATGGCACTCAAGGTGGCAACCTGCAGCTGGATATGGTCCGCGATGAACTTCGGTACACGCCGAGAGCCCATCAAAACAATCGGACTCAGGGACCGATTTTGGTTCGCGTCACCGTGGAGGACTACGGTCCAGCGGGAGGGGATGCCAATCCACTGCGATCGACAGCGACCCTGACGATCAACATCTCCGAGATCAACGATCCTCCGACATTTACCATGCCTACTTCGCACTCCAGTCGCGAAGATCAAGGATTGGTGACTGTACCGAATTTCGTCACCTCCATCCTGCCTGGACCGGCAGAGGCGACCGACGAAGTTGCGATCGATCAACAGAAGGTCGCCTTCCGGGTACGAGCATTCCAGCCAAGCCTCTTCGCGGTCCAACCGACGATCGACGCTTCTGGTACCCTGACCTACCAACTGGCCGCGCAGATCAACAACAATAATCCACCTCCTACCGCCGACCTGCGGGTGGAAGTGATCGCTGAGGATGACGGAGTCCGTACACCACCTCCGAACGATCACGAAGCGGACGCCAGGGTGTTTGTCATCAATGCCAACCCGGTCAATGACGCTCCCGAGTTCACCCTCAACTCCTTGATTGTCAACACCATCGAAGATGCCGGGCCGCAGACTGTAACTGGCTTTGCCACCGGCATTCGCCCCGGTCCGGCCGGCGCCGCGGATGAAGCCAATCAGTCGCTAGAGTTTCTGGTGGTCGTGCCAGCCAACGAGCAGTCTGCCTACATCCGGCTTCCCGCGATCGATCCGGCTACCGGCAACCTGACCTACCAACTTGCGCCTGACGTCAACAGCCGCTTCCCCGGTTTGACATTGACTTTCACCGTCCAGTTGCGGGACGGCGGGCCAAATGTTCCTCCTCATGACGTCAACGTGTCGCCGATCTCGACGGTTACCATTCGTGCTACCGAGGTCAACGACACCCCAGGCTTCACGCTTCCCAGCGTCGTCGTGAATGTCCTGGAGGACAATGAAGCGGAAACCTCCGTCGCTCAGACGGTGATTCCGAACTTCGCGACCAATATCACCTTCGGCCCCTCGACCGCGCTAGACGAACCGCTGTTCCAGACCCAGTCGTTCATCATCCTCAGCAACACCAACCCAACCCTGTTTGCATCCGATCCATCGATCGATGCAGCGGGTACGTTGCGGTTCGTGACGGCCAAGGACCAGAATGGACAGGCCGTGATCGTGATCCATCTTCAGGATCAGGAGAGAAACGGTCCTCCCGATGCCCGGGTTTCCCCCAACAGGACGTTCACAATCAACATCCGTCCGGTCAACGACGCTCCTGAATTCACCATTCCGGCCACGGCGCCTAGCATCGAAGATCAGGGCTTGGTGCGTATCCCCGGCTTCGCAACCAATATGCGTCCTGGCCCCAATACCGCGTTTGACGAGTTGAACACGCAGACCTTCACGGTCAACGTGGTCGCTCGCGATCCTTCGAAATTCGTGGTTCAGCCTTCGATCGATGCGACCGGTACCTTGACGTTCCGAACGGCACCCGATGTCAATAGCTCGGCAGCATTCAATCCACTGGAAGTCGACGTCTTCCTAGTGGACGATGGATCATCGACACCCCCGGATGTCAACCAATCGGTCACGCGGACCTTCCGAGTGGTGCCCACGCCGGTCAACGATGCTCCACAGTTCACGCTGCCCAATCGGCAACTGACGATCATCGAAGATCGTGAGGAGTTCCTCGGCATCGTCAACTCGTCCTTCGTTGGCTTTGCCACCAATGTCCTGCCGGGCCCTGCCACTGCCATCGACGAGGTGAATCAGACGCTGACGTTTGACGTGACCAACAGCGCACCGGAGCTGTTTGCAGTCCAGCCTCGCATCGACGTCATCAACGGCACGGGAACCCTGGTCTTCAAGACCGCCCCCAACAAGAACGGCCGCGCAACTGTGGTGGTGCGACTGAGGGACAACGGCGCATCGTCGCCGGCCCCCAACACCAACACCTCCGGGGAGCAAACGATCACGATCACCATCGATCCGATCAATGATGCACCCCTGTTCGACATCCCGGCGACGCTGGCTGTCGATGAAGACGCGGGCGTTCGAACGGTGAGCGGGTTTGCGACCAACATTCAGCGTGGTCCTGCCGGCGCTGACGATGAAAGCGTCCAAGAGGTCACGTTCTTCGCAGAGGCGCTGGATCCAACGGCCTTCGAGATCCAGCCGACGATCGAAGCCAATGGGAATCTGACCTTCAAGACAGCCAAGGATGTCAACAACAACACACCTGGCAAGGACCTTCGAGTCCGCGTCTACCTCGTGGATAATGGCCCCAGCGCGCCGCCACCCAACACCAATCGGTCGGTCGACAAGACGGTGTCGCTGGACATCCGGCCAGTCAACGATCCTCCGATTCCTGGCCCGCACGTAGTGAACATCGCCGAAGAAACGTCGATTGTTATCCAGTCGGCAGACATTTTGGCGACAGACCTTCCTGGCCCGATCGACGAGCTGGGGCAGAAGCTGCGAATCACGCAAGTGGAACGCACTTCGGATCGTGGAGGCACGATTTCTCCAACCTTCGCAAACGGTGCCATCACCTCCTTCCGATACACGCCAGGAACGAACGTTGTCGGATTCGATACGTTCCGCTACGTCGTGACCGACGACGGCAATCCCAACCGAAGTGCGACCGGCACGATCACCATCACCATCGATGGGGTCAATGATCCGCCGCAGTTCACGCCAGGCCCGTCTCTGGTCACTGTGAATGAGGATGCACCTGCTGTTTCCCAGGCTTGGGCAACGAACATTTTGCCAGGCCCGGCCGGTGCGATCGACGAAGCGAACCAGACCGTCTCTTTCACCGTCACCGCAACTCCATCCTCGCTGTTCTCACAAGGTCCTGCGATCGACAGCAACGGTGTCCTGACCTTCACTCCGGCGCCGGATGCCAATGGCACCGCTCTGGTGGAAGTGCAGGCGGTCGACTCCGGATCGAACGTACCACCCAGCCAGAACAGTTCGGCCAAGGTGACGCTGACGATTCAGATCAACCCGGTCAACGACCCACCGGTCTTCACCGCAGGTCCCAACGTGAGGGTCAACGAAGACAGCGGCGCCTATTCTGCAGCCTGGGCTACCCAAAAGGCTGCCGCTGCTGGTCTCCTGCTGACTCCTCCGCGAGCCCTGGATGAAGCCTCTCAAGTGGTTACCTATTCGGTCACCACCAACAATGCAACTCTCTTCGGCATCCAGCCGACGGTTGGCGAAGACGGTACACTTCGCTTCACCCCAGCCAGCAACGCTCATGGCACCGCTCTGGTCTTCGTGACGGCAGTCGACAATGGCCCAGGCAATGCGCCCAACCAGAATCGCAGTGTCACTCAGACTTTGACGGTCACCATCGATCCAGTCAACGATGCACCGGTGGCGGTCGACGATTCCTTCTCGACGAACGAAGACACCCTGCTGACAATTCCTCGGCCAGGTGTTTTGGCGAACGATCTGGATGTCGATCTCCCCAACGACGCATTGTCGGCGGTACAGGTCAGCGCCACCAGCATTCTGGGCGCCACAGTCGTCCTGAATGCGGATGGATCCTTCAGCTACGATCCTCGTTCGGTCAACAGCATCCAGGCTCTCAAGGAAGGGGAAACGGTCGTCGATCGATTCACCTACAGAGCCAGCGATCTGGCGGGAGCTCTTTCCGACTTGGCGAATGTCTCGATCACCGTTCGCGGTGTGAACGACGCGCCGGTCGCTCGGGACGATAACTTCGTCGTCTCTCCTGGCACTGCCAACCTGCTGCCGGTCCTCGACAACGATACCGACGTCGATTCTCCGATCGACGAGAAGACGATCGTCATCGGTGCGGTTCCGATCAATGGCACCGTCCGCGTCCTGCAGACAGGGCGCGTCGAGTATCGCCCCAATCCTGGATTCCGAGGTAACGATTCGTTCAGCTACCGAGTACGGGACATCTTCGGTGCTTTGAGCAACGAAGCGTTCGTCTACGTGTCGACCAACAACCCACCGGTTGCGGTCAACGATGCGGTGCTGACGGGCGTCAACCAATCGGTCGACATCAACTTGATCCGCAACGACTACGATCTCGACGGAACGGTCAATCCAGACTCAGTCCAGATCGTTGTTCTACCCAGCTCGGGCTCGGTTCAAATCCTCGGCAATGGAGTGGTGCGATTCACACCTGGCAACAATTTCGTCGGCACGGCGAAGTTCGCCTACACCATCCAGGACAACGAGGGATCGTTCAGCAACGTCGCGGAAGTCACCATCCAAGTGACCGACACGATCTACCAGAATCCGGTCAATCGGTTCGACGTCAATGGCGACGGATTTGTCTCTCCGATAGACGCTCTGCTGATCATCAACGACCTGAACCTCAATGGACCACGGCCACTGCCACCCGGTTCCTTCACGCCGCCTCCTTACCTGGACGTCAACGGTAGCAACTCCGTGGAGCCCTCCGATGCACTGCAGATCATCAACTACCTGAATCTCATGGGCAACGGAGAAGGCCCGCTGGATGGGGAAGGCGAAGGGGAAGCAGTCCAGATCGTGTCGATGGTCTCTCCCGCTCAGATGATCTCAACCGTCGGACCACAGGTTGTTCGCGACCTCCGTCAGTCTTTGCTGGAAGCCGCCCTGGCGACCGAGAAGATGTACACGGTCCCAGCGATGCAGACGTACCGCGACGGACGACTGGATCGGCCCGATACCAGCACGGAAGCGATCGAAGCCTTGCTGGATCGCCTGACCTGGGAAGAGATGCAGGAGGAACACGAAGAGCGATCGGACGAGTTGTTCCGAGATCTCGATGACGACCTGTTGATCTAGACTAGGAAGCGACCAGAACCATAGCAGAAGAAGGGCAGGCAACTTATGGGGTCTGCCCTTCTTTCATTGGTTCAAAAGCCCCAAGTGGCGGGGTCGGCGACCGATCGCCGTTCGATCGGGCAGTCCGGCAGAGCCTCCAGGAACGCTCGTCCATAGCTCTTTCGGACAATTCGCGAATCGGTGATCACCACCATACCGCGGTCGGTACCGGTTCGAATGAGCCGCCCGAACCCCTGGCGGAGCCGAATGACCGCCTCGGGAAGTTGATATTCCCGAAATGGCTGCCCTCCCGCTTGCCGGATCGCATCTAGCCTAGCCTCCAGAAGCGGATGATCCGGGACGCTAAATGGCAGTTTGGTGATCAGCACGTTCCTCAACGCCTCCCCAGGAACGTCGACTCCCTGCCAAAAGCTGTCGGCTCCAAAAAGCACTCCTCGAGGGTTCGCCTTGAACTGCTCAAGAAGCTGTCCCCGAGGAACTCCATCGGCATGGCTGTAGATGGCCAGCGATCGCTCCGCCATCCAAGGTGTCAATCGCTGGACCATCTTTCGGAGCAGATCAAAGCTGGTGAAGAGAACGAAAGCATGACCGTCGGTCACGCTGATCCAGCGCCGGAGCACATCGGGCAGCGCCGCTTCATAGGCCGCCGCCTCCGACGATGGATCAGGCATGTCTTCGATCAATACCAACTTGGCCTGCCGCTGGTAATCGAATGGACTTCCCACCTGCAGGGTGCTGGTGCCTGTGGCGCCAATCCTCTGCTGAAAAAACTCAAAGCCTCGATCGCGTCCGGTCGCTAGAGTCGCGCTGGTCAGGATGACAGGACGCGGCTGATCGAATAGCATCCGACGGATCGCGGGCCCGACGTCGATCGGGGATGAGCGCAAGGAAAATCGAATCCCAAATCGCCCCGCCACCCGCTCCATCCAGTAGACCGAATCGGACTGCGACTGCTGAAGCCACCCAGACAGCGAGTCTCGGAGCACTTCCAGCCTCGCAACCGCAGCCATCATGTCCTGGCGAATGTTTTCGTTATCGTGATCCTTCCCAAACCGCTCCAATTGCTTGGCCAGTTCAGCCAGCTTCTCTGGCAAAGTCGTCTTGACCACCCAGGCCTCGCGCACTCGGCCCTGTGTCTCCCCCTGGTCCGCCCACCATTGATCCAGATCGTGCACCAAGTCGTCCAAGAGAATCATGCAATGGTAGGCGTGCTGCGCCATGCTTTTCAGGTCTAGCGTCAGCAGCAGCCCCTTCTCCGTGCGCGGGTTGTAGAGCTTTCGAAGGACGAAGTCGATCTGCGACGTGGTCAGCGAGATCCCTAGGTGCTCGCTGGCCACCGATTCCAATGTGTGGCATTCGTCGAAGACCACCGCGTCGTAGTCCGGCAGGATCTGCACTCCTTCTTCACGGAGCGCCAGATCGCTGAAGAAAAGCGCATGATTGACGACGAGAATCTGGGCGTTGGCCGCGCGCCGACGAGCTCGAAAATAGTAGCAGTCCTGATGATGCGGACAGCGGCGGCCCAGGCAATTCGATGAGTCGCTAGCAACTTCCCCCCAGACTCCCCCCATCGGCCGAAAGTCCAAATCGCTCAACGAACCATCGGTCGTCTCGCCACTCCAGGACTCAATCCGTTCCAGTTGCTGATACTCTTCTTCCACCGCAAAAAGCGACGTGGCCCGTTGAAGCGCCAATTTCAGCCGGCGAATACTGAGGTAGTTCCCCCGGCCCTTGACCAACACAGAAGTGAATTCGCGGGGCAGAATGGCGTTTAGCAGCGGCAGATCCTTGCCAATCAACTGCTCCTGCAGGCTGATCGTGTGGGTGCTGATGATGACTCTTGGCGACCGTTTTTTCGAGGCATCCTCCGACGGCTCATCCTCCCACCCCCCTTGATCCTGTGCCGATACCAGCCGTCCTTCCTCCTGAGTCGCCATCAGGATCGCCGGCACCAGGTAGGCATAACTCTTACCCACCCCGGTCCCTGCCTCGACAATCAGATGCTTTTGCTGGGATAGAGCCTGCTCGATCGCCTCGGCCATCTGCAACTGAGCGGGCCGATGCTCATAGGCAGAGATCCTTCGAGCGATCCAGCCTCCAGGGCCCAAGATCGATGCGACATCCAGCGATTCATCCATACATCCCTCGATCCTTTCCCTGCAGCCAACCGGATGCGATCCGCAATTATTGGACCTGCCACCCGATCCCACCAGTTCCATCTAGCCGAAGAAATCCAAATTCCCCCATCGTTCCATTTCTACAGCCCGCTCCCTCCCGTTCGACGCTCGGCCGACGAGAATCGCCTCAAAGATCGCTTGCGGCACACCGTTTTCTTGACACAGGCTCTCCCAGCTTCCAAAATGAAAGTTGGAAAGTCTGCCGCCGACTGGGACCTAAGGACGTCACGTCCCCCTTAGGCCCATGGTCCCCGCTGCCTTGGGAACGTCCGATTCTCAAGCGACTGGGCATCCGGTTTCCATTCGGCGGCTCCCATGCGACATGGGCCCCCCTACCTCCATCCCCCTCCCTCCCAAAGAATTGAGGTGTCGCATGGCCGTGACACGCGTGGCATGGTTGCTTGGGTTTCTTCTTTTCGCCTCGACGGCGTCTGCCTTCGAAGTCACCGTCGCCCGATTGATGCCCTACGGCGTTGCCTCCGGTTCCGCTCAAACGATGACCATCCACGGAACCGAACTGCCAGTTCCCTTCCGCGGGTGGGTTAGCCATGGTGGAACGCTCGAGGTGGTAGAAAGCCATCCGGATCATGCGGTTCTCAAGGTCTCGCTTCCGGCGCTACCGGCTGGAGTCACGGCGGAACTGGCCGCGCTGGGCCCCGCAGGGCTCACGGCCCCCGTTCCACTTCTGGTCGATCCACTTCCCAGCCGCCGCGAAACCGAAGGAAACAGCAATCCTCAAAACGCCATGGCTGCCACCATCGGGGAAGCAATCGATGGCACATTGGATGGCCCGACGGGAGACCATTATGCGATTGAAGGATCGCCAGGCGCCAAGATTCTTCTGGAAGTCATCTGCCAGCGACTTGGTTCCACCGCCGATCCGGTCCTAGCGATCATCGATTCTGCGGGGCAACCGATTCAGATCGCCGATGATCGCGAACCAACCTTTGATGCAATGATGACAGCCACGATTCCCCCGTCAGGGAAGTTGCTTTTGGTGATTCATGAAAACCGATACCAAGCCGGTGGCCGATATCGATTGCGCATCTTGGCCGATTCGGATCCATCAGCCGCTCTCCCCACTCTCCTCGAATCACCATCCCGTTGGCTGCAGGGTGAACAGGTTCAAGAACGACGGTCGACCCCGGACGAATCGTTCGTTCTCTCCGCCCCATCTCGGCTGGTCGGTGTCCTTGACTCTCCGCAGCAAGTCGATCGATACGAATGGACGCTACCGGAAAAAACACCGGTCTGGGTGGATGCCAGATCTCGGTCTCTTGGTTCGCCAGCCTTGTTGCAATTGCGGGTGATTGGTCCCGACGGATCCGCCATCGCTTCGGCCACCCCCGACGATTCGGATGACCTTGCGATCCATTTCACTACCGCGACCGCTGGCGTTTATCGCATGGAGGTTTCGGATCTACTGGGCCGTGGGTCGAGCGATTTTCGGTACCAGATCGATACGGCCACGCAGCCACATGTTCTGGTGCAGTTGAAGCCCGATGCAAAAACCCGCGATCGCTTCCTTCTGGAGGAGGGTCAGGGAGCCGTTCCGATCGACTTTCAGGTAATCCGTCGAGGAGTCGATGGTCCAATCTGGATCAGGCCGCTTGAGGATGCCCTGTCCCTTTCTCCCGATCCCTCCACCATTCCCGCTGGGGCTGCGGAAGGCCGACTGTGGTTCCGCGCACCTAGTGGCTGGAAGGGGAGCGATCTTGCGGCAGTCCAGTGGGTGGCGAGTTGGTCTTCCACGCAGCCGCATCTTGCCACACGGGTCACCGGAGACGCGCTCAGGCGAGCCAGACAAGCCACTAGTTATGTCCCAGCCGCCAGCAACAATGGACTGACATGGCTGGCCGGAGTTGCCGCCAGCCCCAGCTTCTTCGTCCCAGTCCCACCCAGTCAGCCAACCGCCATCGATGCCAAGACTCAGAAGCTGGAGATCTCCTGGACCATTCAGCGCCCGCAGGCTGAGTTCAAGGAGCCGGTCACCTGGACTCCGATGGCGTGGCCTTCCGGCTGGACGATGCAAAGCAAGATGGAAGGGGACCAAGTGACGGCGACGATCGAACGACCGATCGACAGCCGGGATCGGCCAACCCAGCTTCGCGTAGCAGGGCTTGCCGAGTTTCAAGGGAAGGGACGATGGGAGGCTGTCGACCTGCCTCTCCAGTGGAATCGTTCCCCCATCGCTGCCGTCCGATTGGAAGTGGTGCCCGAAGCGATCTCCCTCGTGGGGCGAGCCGCGACAGCGGGCATGGTCGTCACCGGCCTGGAAGCGTCGGGGCGAGCTACCGATATGACCGACTCGATGCAAGTTACACTTGCCGATCCATCGATTGCTCGATGGGAATCGGGCCGCTGGATCGCGCTGGCCGATGGCACCACGACGGCGACCATCCAGCAGGGTGAACTGCAAACCCAGATACCGATCGAAGTGCGACAGAGCGGTGTGGAGCTGCCGATCTCCTTCCTTCACCAAACCCTACCCGCGCTCAGCAAGATGAATTGCAACTCGGGGGCATGCCATGGTTCTCCCAGTGGCAAAGGGGGATTCCGGCTTTCTCTTCGCGCCTTCGACAGCCAGCTCGATCAACTGACACTCATCCGCGAGGATTTCGGTCGCCGAACCAATCTTCAGGAACCCGACAAGAGCCTCCTGCTGCTCAAGCCGCTGATGCGGGTCGCGCATGGAGGCGGCTTGCAACTACGCACTAGCGACCCGGCGTACAACGTGCTTCGCGACTGGATTGCACAAGGAGCCAAAACCGACCCAGCCGACATGCCGCGTCCATCGGGAATCGAAGTGCTACCAAGCCTACGGCCCGTCGTGCGGGAAACAGGGACCAAGATCCCGCTGGTGGTGTTTGCAAAGTTCCAGGACGGATCCCGTCGGGAGATCACCGATTTGGCCGCCTATGAGAGCTCGGATGCTTCGATCGCGGCGGTGGATCCACGAGGCATCGTCAGCAGTCGCAAGCGAGGCGAAGCGGTGGTCTTGGTTCGGTATCTCGAGTGGATCGAAGCGATTCCGGTCCGCTTTGAAGAGGAAGTCCCCGGATATCTATGGGAGTCGAGGCCACAGCATAACTTCATCGATGAGCTGGTGGACGCCAAACTGCAGCAGATGCAGATTGCCGCTTCCCCTGTCTGCTCCGATTCCGAATTCCTCCGTCGCAGCACGCTGGATGTTCTTGGCCGCCTTCCTAGCCCCGAGGAGGCATTGAGCTTTGCTGCGGATGCCGATCCAGCGAAACGCAATCGATGGATCGATCACCTACTGCAACAACCGGAGTATGCTTCCTTCTGGGCTCTCAAGTGGGGAGATCTTCTGCGGCTGACATCCAAGCAAGTGGGAGACGATGCGGTCTACAAGTACCACCGATGGCTAGAACAAGCTTTCCGCGATAACCTCCCCTACGATCTGTTTGCACGGACGCTGTTGATGGCAACCGGCAGCACGCACTCCAATCCCCCCGCCAACTTCTACCGTACTTCAGCGGATCGCAACGACAGCGTCGAAACCTTCTCCCAGGTCTTTCTGGGCGCTAGACTTCAGTGCGCCAAGTGCCACAACCATCCGTTCGAGCGATGGACGCAAGACAATTACTATGGACTTGGGGTCTTCTTCGAGCAGGTGCAGAGAAAGAAAACCTCACGCCCCAACGAACTGGTTGTGTGGATGGCACCTGCAGGTCAGGTGGTACAACCAAGGACCGGGCAGGTGATGAAGCCCTGGCTGCCTCAGCAGGGCACACTGTCGGATCCGATCGCCGGCGACCCCAGGCAGCCACTGGTCGACTGGCTGCTGAACCCAGCCAACCCTTACTTTGCTCGGATTGAGGCCAATAGGATTTGGCGTCAATGTTTCTCTCGCGGGATCGTCGACCCCATCGACGACTTCCGCGATTCCAATCCACCCTCCAATGGCCCTCTATTGGATCGGTTGGCAAAGGAACTGGTCGATTCCAAATACGATCGAAGGCACCTGCTGAAGACGATCCTCCAAAGTCGCACCTACCAGTCCAGCAGCATGACGCTCGCCTCCAATCGCGAGGATGAAAGGTACTTCTCACACCAGCGCCCACGCTTGCTTGCCGCCGAACCGCTGCTGGATGCCATCGGCCAGGTGACTGGCCTTCCCCATCAGTTCGCAGGCTTCCCTGCCGGAACCAAGGCGACGCAAATCCCTGGCCCCGACCTCGCCAAAGTCGATTTTCTGAAGGTCTTGGGAAAACCGGAACGCAATTCCGTCTGCGCTTGCGAGCGATCGGAGGATTCGAATCTGGGGATGGCGATCGAGTTCTTCAACGGCCAACTGTTGCATGAAAAGCTGCGCAACGAACAGAACCGATTCCGCAAAGCGATCGCTGCAGGAAAAACTCCAGAACAGGTGTTGGAGGAACTCTACTTGGCAGCGTTGTCCAGGCGCCCGTCCCCCGACGAACTGAAGGCAGCCAGCGATCACTGGACGAAGACAGGTGATCTTTCCGCCGCGTTCGAAGATATCTGCTGGGCCCTGCTGAATACGGATGAGTTCCTATTCCAGCATTGACCCCACCCAACCGATCACACTCCACTGGGAGAATCTCCCGCATGTTTTCCTGGCTCTATTTTCTTATCATCCCAGCCGCTTGTTTGGTTGGCCAACCGCCAGCCCAGCAAACGGAAGCTGCCGACGCTGGCCAACCTCCTGCGCCTGCCGCACCGGCTCCATCGGTCGAACCGATTTCCTTTCAGGCAGCAGTCGCGCCGATTCTGCAGGAAGCATGTGTCTCCTGTCACGGCGCAAGGAAGGCAGAAGGGGGCTATCGGATCGATACTCTGGGTAAATTGGAAATCGCAGGAGACGGTGGCACCGCCCCGATCGATCGTAAGGAATGGACGCAAAGTGAAATCTATCAGCGAATCATCTCCGAGGATCCTGCGACCCGCATGCCGGCAGAGCGGGAGCCGCTGACCAAAGATCAGATTGAAACGATCGCCAAATGGCTGGAGCAAGGGGCGGTAGTCAACCGCCTGGGGGAACCCCAGCCACCTCCCACCACGACGCTGCTCCAGATCCTACCGGCTCCCTTGTACCCACCAAGTCCCGTCCAGTATCGCCATCCCATTCCGGTCACTTCCGTCGCATGGACTCCCGACGGCGGTCAGTGGATTACCTCCGGGTACCACGAACTGCTGGTATGGAATCCGGTTGATGGAAGCTTGGTGCGAAGGGTAGGGAACCTCCCCCAACGCATCACCTCCATGGTTTGGAACCCCGAGGGGACACACCTAGCGATTGCAGGTGGAACACCGGGCAGCTTCGGGGAACTGCGAGTGGTTCGATGGGAGGATGGCCAGATCCAGTCCAGCCAACTGCGTGGAACCGACTTGTTTCTGGACATCGCCTACAGTCCATCCGGGACTCAGATCGCAGTTGCCTGCTCCGATGGTTCGGTACGACTGGTTGATGCGGTGCAGCTAACCGAGCAGAAGGTATTGCCAAGCCATGCCGATCGCGTCGAGTCGGTGGCGTGGAGCCCTGATGGGATGCGTTTGGTCTCTGCCAGTCGCGACAAGTCCGCCAAGGTCTACGACGCGGTTCAAGGAGAGCTTCTGGCGAGCTTTTCCGGTCATGGCGCTGCAGTCCACGACGCCCGGTTTCTGGGGTCGCCTCTGGTCATCCTTTCGATCGGCGCCGACAACAAAGCGATCCGATGGGAGGTAGAAGGAGCGAAGAAAACGGGAGAATGGGCAGCCGCTGGAGAGCCCTTTCAATTGGTTCAGCAGGGAGACTGGACTGCAGTGGCAGGCACCAAGTCGATTCAGCTGCTAGACCCTCAAGCGATGCAATCACCCAAGAGCCTTGAAGGCCCCGGCGACTGGACGATCAGCGCGTCGATCCATGGGCCAACTGGAAAACTGCTGACTGGCAGTGTGAATGGTCAGGTACAGGCGTGGTCGCTGGCCGATGGGGCGGCTCAGGGAAAACTCAACGCATGGCCCCAAGCGATGGCCGCGCCTCCCGTCGCGCCCGCGCCCCCCTGATGCGTGCGGCTCACCCAGCCTCTACCTTGCACCCGACCATGGCTTGACGGACCATCCCGTCGACGTGGTTTCGACGGCGCGGTTGAGTACCGCGCGTTCGTTGGATGGCAACTGAGCGAAGACGGTGATGCGGCGAACCTCCTGCGTGCTTGGGCGGAAGTTGACATTGCCTCCTTTGGTCACAAATCGTTCCAGGGGTGCAACGAGCGTCTCTCCGGGTGCCAAGGGCTGGAAGTGGTAATGGACAAAGGCCTTGTTGATCGATACGGATACGTTTTCCCAAACCTCGCCGGTTCGGTTGGTGACGATGATCGAGGGAAGCAGACGGGGGGTTGCATCGGGCTGATTGGGAGGAGTCCATGGTCGCGTCTCGACCAGCACCTCCCCATCCAAAATCGCCTCGGGACGCTTCTCGATGCTGTTCCACATCATCCCGACCCAACCGACCCCCGCTCCGATGATCCCCAGAAGGAGAGCGGTGAACTGAAACCTCGATAGAACGTAGGGCCTTCCCATGGCGCGGGCTGTTCCTGTCATAATAAGTGTGGCGAGGTCGCCGGACGCTAGTGATGAGGATCGATCGCTCATCCCATCGACTCGACCACCTCACCCTCTAGGACCGCAGAAAAAAGTGAATCCGTCACACTTCCGTGCGACCCGCTTGCCGCGCCTCGCAATCAATCCCCTTCGACTCCAAGGAGCCACTCCATGACGACGCATTGTACCTCAAGACGCACATGGATCCAGCAAACCTCTGCGGCTGCCGCTTTCTGCGTCGCAGCCTCCAAGATGAGCTTGGCAGACCAGCCCACCAAGAAGATCCTCTTTTTCAATCGAAGCGCAGGTTTCGAGCACTCGGTGGTCAAGCGCGATGGCGATGCCCCTTCTTTCGCCGAACGGATGATGACCGAATTCGGAAAGAAGCACCGATTTGAAGTGATGAGCACCAAGGATGGCCGGGTCTTCGAAAAGGACTATCGCGATTTCGATGCCTTCTTTTTTTACACCACCGAGGACCTGACTACCGAGGGGGGCGATCGCCAACCTCCGATGTCCAAAGAGGGAAAGAGGAACTTTCTGGAAGCGATCTCTGCCGGCAAAGGATTTGCAGGGGCTCACTGCGCATCGGATACCTTCCACACCGCTGGCGATCGTACGAAGGGTCAGGAGACGCCCGATCCTTACATCGCCATGATCGGTGGGGAGTTCATTCGCCACGGACAGCAGCAGACGGCGACCATGCGAGTGGTCGACAAGCAGTTTCAGGGACTGGAGGGGGTGCGTGAAGACTTCGATCTTCACGAGGAATGGTATTCGCTCAAGAACTTTGCTCCCGATATGCACGTGCTCCTAGTTCAGGAGACGGAGGGAATGAAGGATGCCGACTACCAGCGTCCTGCCTACCCAGCGACGTGGATCCGCAGACATGGGCAAGGCCGCGTCTTCTACACCTCGATGGGCCATCGCGAAGATGTCTGGACCAATCCAATCTTCGAGAAGGTATTGATGGGCGGAATGAACTGGATCCTCCAGCGATTTGACGCCGACACGACCGCCAATCTCGCGATGGTCACCCCTCAGGCTGGCGTTCTTCCCAAGCTCTAGTCGGGCAAGCAGCGTTAGCGCGGCGAATCGATAGCGGTGGCCAAGCTGGCGCCGCGATTGGCCCATGGCGTCCGAATCAGCGGCTGGCCGTGAGCTCGACGATTCCAGCTACCCAGAGTGATGCTTCAGGCGATGTCTCAGGGCGATGCCGGTGCTTCCGGAGCGTCGTACTGGTCATCCAGGAGTTTTTCGAAATCGCGTGGCAGACGCATGCCATCATCGGCCGATTTGGCTTTCTGAAGATACTCGCGCGCCAGCTTCTTGCTGAGCGCATTGGCGGTTGCCGACAGACCGCAATAAACGCCACGGCATCCCAGATCGATCGCGTTGGATTGATCCAACTGGAGATCGGCTAGACCCATGGCGATTCCAACAGGCATTGCCGACCAGGGATGACTTTCATTTTTGCCCGAAACGCGAACAACCAACCTTTCGGCAGTCGCTTCGACAAAAGCGACCTGATTGCCCAAGACTTCAAAGGAACTCCCTGCCGACATTTCCATTCCCGCCTTGCGGATCGCTTCGTCGAATCGCTTGCTCATCTTGATCGCCATATCCAACCTGGCAACCTGGTCGCTTTCGGGAGGAGCCATCGCGAGCTGCCTAGCTGTCTCCAGCTGGGTTTCAGCCTGTGGAAAGTTCTGAGTCTTGATCGCCTGAAGGACCTGACGCATCGCATCGGCATAAAGCAGCCGATCGGTTGCGCTCATCGGTATCGTTTCCGGTGACGGCTCGACTGCAGGCGTCTCGGTCTCCATCGGACGCTCTGCCGGTGCGGCGGCGGAAGGCTGGACAGTTGCGGTGCTGGTCGCCTCGGTTTTCGCCCCTTCGTTCGCCATGTCTTTGGAATTGGCCTGAGCTATTTTCTGCGTTAACCCTTCGGCGTTGGCCATGCCGGAATCGAGTCGAAATTTATCACCGCCCTGCGTCAATTTGGGCATCGTGGGGGTGGGGTTGCGAGGAGCCACGGGGGCTGGCACCGAAGGATTCTGACCCTGCGCGGACGCAGTGACCGCTGGTGCGGCTGGCTCGCCTAGACGAGCCTGTGCTACTTCGGCCTGCTGGCGATTTTGCGTCGATCGGTAGTAGAACCAAGCGGCTCCCGACATCGCTGCCACCGAGGCAGATGCCAGGAGAATCCAATGCAATCGCTGTGCGTCTTTTCGCGCGCGAGGCATCGGGGCGGAACGAGTGGTTGCGGTCGTTTTGCCGCCGACTGCAGCCAACCGCCGTCCCCCCTGGCCAGATGCGGATCCACTCTCGGCACTGGACCGTCGTGGGTCGATCGCCGACGAGGCTCTGGGAAGCGCCTGCCCTTGCCCCAACACGGCGGTCCAAGTCGCCAGCCTCTGCTCGTCCGACTCCATCCAGTCCGGCCAATCGGATTCCTCTTGCAGCAGTGCCGCCGCATCCAATGGAGCTCGAGGATCCCCCTGCGGAAACCATCGCGACTCCTCGGCCCCCACTGGTAACTCGACCGCTGCGTCTACCAGTTTGCGGTTGTACAATTCGCGCTTCCCAGGATCCAGAAGGGTCGCTTTGGCCTGCTGAACCAGCCGCGCTGCGACCTCCCAGGGGCCGGGATCGGAGACTTTGTCGTACTGCTTGAGCAGTTCAATCGCCTTCTGCAACGCGCTTCGAACCTGCACCTCATCGGCATCGCGAGAAATCCCAAGCAAGTCGTAGAAACTGGAATGCTTCGGATCCAGCCTGCGCCCCAGCACCTTCAGTACGCTCTCCTGCAATCCGCTCATCGCTCGCCTCCCGCAAATCGCTATCCGGCTAGACCAACGCTGCGATCTGAACGAGCCCTCGATGGCAAGTTCCCGCCAGAGCATCTCCCCAGATCGTATCTTTCATGCTAAACCATCCACCTGGCCTGAGACGTCTCGGCCGCCGGAAGAGTTCAGGAAAATCCCAACCACAGCGACGCAGCTTGAGGATGGACGCGCGATGCGAGACCAGAAATTGATCGCACTTTTGGAGCACCCTTCCTGCAAGGTTCGCATGCCGGCTCTCGACCTGCTCGCCTCCAGCTATTGTACCGCTCCCAGCATTCTTCAGGCGATTTTCGCTGGATGGGACCGATTCGGGGTCGCGGAAGCCTATCCCCACTTTGCGCAACTGAACCATCTTCCGATGCATGTCGGACTAGCCGACGAGGTGATCATCCGAGCTGCCAGGATGGCGGAAGGGAGAAAACTGGTCGACCCAGAATGCCGGGCCGCAGGGAAACTCGCCGAGGCACTCTCCCTACTACCGGGCGATCAGCTGCGCGACTTTTTGACTCCCATCGAGGAACTCAAGACGCGGTCGAAAATCTTCTTTCGAATCGACTCCCAGTCGCTTCGCCAGCGGATCGCCATGTATGAGGCTTCCGATGAAGAGATCTTGTCGATCCTCCAGTCGGCGGAAGAGAGCGAGGGATCGAACTTGGCCGAGTCGTTGCAGCGAGTCCAGTATGCACTGGAGGTGCTTCATTATCGCGATGGGGGTCACCCGCTGCTGACCAGGTGGTTGACCCTGGATGCGGAAGATGGGCCTCATCGATTTGGCAAGATGGCGATCCAGCTGGCTTCGCGGCACGCATTGCTAGGACATGAAGCTGCGATCGCTCATTGGCTGGGAGTCACCGATGCGACGGATGCGGCCTGCTCCTGCATCGGCCTGGCTCGATGCAGGAGCCAACAGGCGGTGGACTGCCTGATCGAAGCCTTTCCACTGCAATCGATGGCTGGACAACTGCGCATCGCCGATATCCTCAGCCGACTGCGGTTGGATGAGGCGGCGCCAGCCATCCATCAGTTGCACGCTCACGCCCTCACACCAGACGTGCAGGAGGCACTGCATGGCGCCCAGGTGTTGCACTTCGATTTCCAGCAGTTCGATCAATGGTTGGAATCGCTTTTCGTGCTCACCGACAGGTCGATCCATCGCTTGGCACCCCAGATCGCACTGGCTCCGTTGCTGGCGCTCGATCAGCCGGAACGGGTGCGACGCCATATCGACGAGGCGATCGGGTTTCGGATCCCGCAAGCCTCCGCCTGACCGCTCAAGATCCCTAGACTGAATTTCGATCGATCATTTCCAGCAGAGCAGGGGAGGGGGTCACCGGCGGTAGGAACTGCATCGGTGCATTGCGATAGTAGCCTCGCAGGAAGGCATCGATCGAAAGAGTGTTTTTTCCGGCTGGCTGCACCTCCAGCAGTTCCAGCCACCCCGAACCACAGCAGACCCAGGCGCGACTGGGGGACTTCCCGCTGGTCCAACCGAGGACCCATTGGCCCGGCACCTGGGGCCCAGGCTGGTCCGCCTCACGGGCCTCGTCAGGCCGCGAGGCACCAGGGGCCGCGCGTCGAATCTGCAACCGCAAACCCTTGCCGCCCGCCTCCAGGATTCCATAAGCCCCTGGCCAGGGCTGAAGCCCGCGGATCAATCGGTCGATCTTGTCGGCCGAGAACAACCAGTCGATCGCGGCATCGGCTTTGTTCAACCTACGGGCGCGTGTGGCTAGCTGCTTGTCCTGAACCTGGCCTTTGGCACGCTCCTGCTGGGACTCCAGCATGGCGATCGCCTCCAACGTCGCATCGACCCCTAGCTGCGACAGCCGGGATTCCAGTTGGCTTGCATCTTCCGTGCTTCCCATAGGAGTGGACCGCATCACCAGGACGGGTCCGCCATCCAACCGCGGCGTCATGTGAATCACCGAAATGCCAACCTGTGGGTCGCCCTGCAGCACCGCCCAGGCGACAGGTGCCGCTCCACGATGCCGAGGCAACAGGGACCCATGCAGGTTGATTCCGCCCAGCCTGGCGGCAGCAAGCGCTGCTGGAGACAGGATCTGACCATAATCGCAGACGACCAAAAGATCGGGTTGCAGCGAATGAAGCCTCGCGATCGACTCGTCGGAATTGACGCTCTCCGGCTGCTCCACCATCCACCCCGCCGCTTTTGCCCACCGTTCCACCGGATGCGGCTCCGGCGGCTTTCCTGAGACGGTCGATGCCTGAGGACGGACCCAGACGGAGAGGATTTCATGCTTTCCGGATCCAGCGATGGCTTGGAAGGATGGCACGGCAAAAGGTCCCGTTCCCATGAACACCAGACGCATCGAGTGACTCTCTTTCTTCCTTGGAACGGCTTGATTCCACACCCACCACACCATCCACGGTCCTAGAGCTGGCAGCACGGACGGCAGGACTACCGAAGCTGCCTGCGATCGCCGCAGTCGATTCGGTTGCGGTTATCATAGAGACTAACCGCCATACGATGCGACGGTTTCTTCGGAACGCTCCCTTTGCCCTTAGACTCCATGCACCCTGCGACTCTTCGACGACGCCTGCGTTCCCTCTTCCCCTGGGCCGTGTGGGGTAGCCTAGCGGTGCTGATCCTGGCGATCTGGGCAGGACTTCACGCGATCACTCTGATGCGACTGTCCAAGTGGGAGAAGACCCCGGAGGTAATCCAGGCAGTAGGGCTGTCGCGCGGCTTCGATGTTCTGGTGGGGTGTTGGTTTTTTGCAGTCGGTAGTTCGATCGGAAGTTTTCTCAATGTCGTCGCCTACCGGCTTCCGCGGAGACTCCCCTGGATCGGGTCGTCCATGTGTCCCTACTGCAACGTTCCGATCCAACCCCGCGACAACATTCCGGTGCTCGGCTGGATTCTGTTGCGGGGGCGCTGCCGCGCTTGCCGACTGCCAATCTCCGCTCGCTATCCCACCTACGAACTTTCGGCCGGCCTGATGTTCCTTGGGATCTACGTGGTGGAAGTCTGGACGCGCGGCGCCAACCTGCCTCAGGAAGATGGGCGAAGCGGTGATCTATTCAGCATGCTGGTGGGGACCGTCGACTGGGAAACGATGGCCCTGGGACTGTTCCACTGCGCGATCCTGGCCCTGTTGCTTTGCATCGCGATGATCCAGCTGTCGGGGCAACAAGTTCCGATCCAGATGATCCTGGTAGGTGCCGCTCTGACCCTTCTGGTCCCTACCTGCTTTCCCGCCCTAATCGTAGTCCCCTGGGGAACCAGCCCTACGCATACCTACCAAGCCATAGGCCATTTGGATGCCCTGGCAACTGGACTGGCAGGAGCCCTGGCGGGCTTTGCACTGGGGCGCATCACGCAACCCGCCCTTTTCCCGCTGGCCCACCCCCGCTGGCTTTCCTCCCACCCTGCATCGCACGAAGGACTGACCTGGTGCTGCAGCTGGGCGTTGATCGGTTCGGCCGTCGGATGGCAGGGAGTTTTTTCCACGGGACTCTGGTCGCTTCCGCTTTTGGCGATAGCAGAACCAAGACGTCGCCAAGCCAAGTGGGAGACGCCAGCTTGGGTTCCTACCGCGTGGCTTGGGATGGCGATGCTGATCCACCTTGCCCTGTGGAGTCGATCCGATCGCTGGTCGCTTTGGCCAGGCAGCCGTCGCCACGCTGTCGTCTATCTGGCCTCAGCTTGCCTGATCGGATGGGGATATTGGCTATGCCGAGTCCTACAGCCCTTCCACCCAGCGGCTGCCACACAGGGAAACGATCAGGCAAATCAGGATGCAGAAGAGCAGCAAACGCCCATGGCCGCAGCGGAAAGCCAAGTCGATCAGGTGGAGGACTTGGACGAATCTTCGGGAGGAGGCTGAAAACGAGGTGCCGTCGTTTCCTCGACCACCTCATCCTGCTGCCAACTGCTAGTCGCTTTGGGCCTGGGCGGCTCATACCTCTCAATCGACTGAAACTCTCGCTGGAATTCGGAAACGCTCTTCCGCAACTCTCGGTAACTGCCCCCCAACGACCTGGCCACTTCCGGGAGACGAGAACCAAACAAGACCAACGCGATGATCCCAAAAAGCACCATCTCGCTGTAGCCAAGTCCAAACATCGCCTTCTCCCCCAGCCAACGTTCTCGAATCCATGGAGCCTAGCAGTCGATACTACCCATCGATTGCATGAGGGGCCTAGGCCACCAAGGAAGGCCACCCAACCTTGCACTGCCCCCTTCGTCCCAAGACGGTCACCGGACTAGTCAGATGACCAGTCGGTGGCGATGCGCGCAGACCTAGCACCTACCAGCGAACGATCCGGCGAGATTCACCGGCGGCAGGTCGCCTAAAGCCTACTGATCTTCCGTGCGATTCTTCGCGTCCTGATCGGGATCTTCTCGCATCCCTTTCTTGAACTCGACAGCACTTCGCCCAAGATTTCGCATCAGGGCGGGAAGCTTGGCACTGCCAAAAAGCACCAAGACAATCAATCCAAACAGGAGAAGTTCGGTGTGGTTAAATCCAAGCATGTCGTCGTAGTCTCCGTCGCCAAAATGGTGAACCAGGTTTAAGCCACAGGTGCAACAAGCGGCGAACGCTGGCCGGCCATCCCCTCGGTCCACCATCCGACTCGATTGGTCGATGCCAAACCAAAAAGAACGCCGCCGGAACCGTCTCGTGTCTTCGGGCACTCTGCTTTCATTTTATTGGTCGTGGAAAGACTGTCAAACGTCCAGCACCACCCACGGATCCACTTCCTGCCCAGCGGAGTCAGGAACCAGGAAAAACAAAGCTACCCAACTTGCAGCGACGACTCCAGACTGCGGATCATCTCCCGGATCGTCAGACGCCCCTTGGCCAGCGAAAGGGAACTATCCGACTCCAGCCACGCCTCCACTTTTTTCTGTGCGGAAATCACGGTGCTGTGCTGTCGCTTTCCAAAATAGTCTCCAATCTCCGCGTAGGCGGCCCGAGTGTACTTCCTGGCAAGGAACATCGCCAGCATGCGTGGCTGACTGACCTGCTTGCTCTTGGAATTCGACTGCAGACTATTGGGCTCCAGACCAAACACCTCGCAAACCGCTTTATCGATATCCGTGATACGCACCAGGGGCTGGCTGACCCGCAGCAAATCGCGACACGCGACAACCACCTCTTCCATTTCCAAGTTGTGGCCGGCGATTCGCTGCTGTGTCAGCAACCGGAGAACCACGCCTCGAATCATCCGTGCGTCCCCCGGGCAATGGGTTGCCAGCCAATCCATCGATGGCTGATCCAGGAAGACCGACAGGTCGGCAGCCAGCTTGCCAATCATCGATTGCCGGCAGTCGCGATCCAGCAGATCGATCGCGCAGACCACTCCACTGGAAAGCCTGGCCAACAATTCAGGCCCCAAACCGGTCAATTCCGGCAGCGAACGGTCCACCACCAGAACCACCTGCTTCTGATTGCGAAAGAGATGGTCGAGCGTACTCTTCAGCTCTTGGAGGGTGGCGTTCTTCCCGATCAGAAACTGCACATCATCCATCACGAGGACATCCACCTCGCGATACTTCCGACGAAAGTTGGCGAATCCCGAACCACGCACCGAATCTGTAAAGTCGATCAAGAACTGCTCGGCCGTCAAACAAACTACCCGGCTCATCCGGTGCCGCACCCGGAACTGCTCGGCGATCGCGCGAGCCAGATGGGATTTCCCAACGCCCGATGGCCCGTGGAGCGTCATGGGAGTCATGGTGCCGGGAGATTCCAGAACCATTTGAGCTGCCATGTGGGCAACGCGATTGCACTCCCCTGGCAGAAACCCGTTCCACAGTTCACTCGACATCGATCGCGGTCCGACAGGAGATCGTGCAACACCAGGCCCAACAGAGACCTTGGCAACAACTTTTCCACCGTAGTCGGAATCGGTGCGACTTTCCATCGTCGACGCTTCCACCGACGACGAATCCTGAAATCTGCCCCCTTCCAATCGATGCGATGGGCCCCATTCCTGCCGCACCCCACCCAACTCCTCAGCCTTTTCCTCGTCCAAATCGATCCGCCGCAATACCGGCACTGGCTCAATGGCCCTGGCCCCCGGAACTGCACTCGATACTTCCTTGGCAACGATGACCAACCGGCGCTGATCCCCAAAAGCGTCAGCAACACATCCCTCCAGATCCTTCCGACAGAAACCTTGCACGCATTCGGCCAAAAACGGATGAGGTACCGATACCACCACCTCTTCTGGACCAACTTCCCAATGCTCAAAACCAAGAAACCACAAAGCCAGTCGCTCGTCCCCGATCCGGGCACGAACCGCCTCAAAAAACTTCGCCATGGCCGCTTGGTGATCTCGCGTCATGCTTTTCCCAATCTCCCTGGGCTCTCGATTCCGCCCAATCCTGCCACCCCAGCCCTCATCGGGAAAAGGTGCAGATTGGCAGTATTCCCTTTGATACCCGAGCCGTTTCCTGCGAATTCCTGCTGGAAACTGGATCCTTCCAAACAAGACCCATCCGCTATGACGACTGCCACTTCCCCAACGGAAAGCAGTCGCCAACGCCGATCGTCCTGAGAAGAGGGACGCGATTTTAGGAGTGCTAGCACTCAAGTCAAACAGGGGGCAGCCAGTTTCCAGTTGGGAAGGAGAGAAACTTGAGCCGATCCCGTGCACAAATGCGAAAAAGGTTCTCAGGTGCTAGTGCTGACCGGCATATTTTATCCCCCTGAGAGGACTTGTTGCCGGGTGGAATTGCTGTCGAAATCGAGCGGACCAAAATCACCAAATCTTCATGCGTGGAAGGTCGCCTGATCGCGCCACCAAAAGAGGAGTGAGCTTTGGTAAATGGGGCAGAATTTGAGCTTCTCCAGCAAGCCAATCATGGGGCGATTGCGGCCATCGCAGCTTACCCAAAAGCTTCTCGCTTTCCCTTCGCAGCGCGCGGACGGCGCATCGCTTGGCAGGTCCGCAACACCCAACTGCCGCTCTCTCAGTAGCTGCAGCGACTGTTGGACCAGATGGCTGGCCAGCCCCCGTCCCCGCCATCTTGGCTTGACCCCCAGCCACCTCATCTCCCATCCCATCTTGGAATCCAGATGCCAAAGGACCAATCCGCCCACTTCTTGTGGCGATCGACCAGTGTCCACAGCCAACACCGCCCAAGAAGCTTCGCCGTCCACCAACTGCTCGGCGATCCATCCCTCGGGATCGATCTGTTGGTCCAGTTCAGGGAAATCCGAATGGTGCTGCATCGTGCCAACAAAATCGGCAAGATACGACGTCAGTTCCTTCGCCTTCAGCAAAAACACCTGCCAACTTCCAGGCTCCGCTGGCCGTTGCGAATCCTCGCCGTTGCATCGTTCCGACTTGGCATCGGTATCGCGAAGCTGCTTCTCCCAGTGCACTAGGTCTCCAGTGAAATCGGGTTGCCACCACGAATCCCCCGGCATCGCTGGCATCCCCTCCATCCTGTTCCATTGCACCCAACCGGCACCCGCGTTGATCGCTGCACTGGCGACCGAGCGAAAGGAGAGCTTCGGATCGATGGCTCTCCAGGCATCGGATAAATGCCACTCCAGCAAGTGAGCTGGTCCCTTGGGGGTCGCCTGATAGAAAAGAAAGCCGGCGGCGGTTTCCTTCGATGTAGCGGCGCGAAAAAGAAGGAAGCGATCCTTGTTTTGATCGTGGGTGGCTTGGAGACGATTGGACCAGACCTCCATGGACGGGCTCGACTTGCCAAACATCCATCGCAGCAAATCGTCTGCCGCCGCGCCCTCGATTCGATCGATCCTCACCATGCGGCAGCTCCTGTATGGAATCCATCCCAAGGCCTGCTTTCTCGATCGGCTCCAGGCGTCTTCGCATTATTTCCTCAGGTCTCTGGAAATCATGACTCCGCATGGTTTTCCAAGACGTAAAATACCAGCGGCGAACCTGATACCCAAGCCGCCGGCGGGATCTCTGAAAAAGATCGGTTTCTGGCGGAACCAACCTGGGCATCGTGGTTTCCAACGAACGACCAATGGGATCGAGGCTCGGACGCGTCGCGTGCTTTCGGCTTCATGCCAAATGGTCCTGGCTACAATGACATTTCATCCATGCGGGGAATTGCGATGATGACTCGATCGGTCCGGCGGGATTCCGCGATATGTTTTCTGATCCTGTCGATTCTCCTCCACGTCCCTTCCGCCTTCGGACAGGAGGCACTGGAGCAACTAGAGAAACAGCTTCAGGCCGACAAAAACCCTTTTTCCCAGGGCACCACCGAGACCTTTGTGCTGCCCGAGCCGATCGCGGAGGAGGCGAAAGTTCCGCCTGCTGCCAAGCCGACCAGAAGACAGCCGCCAGCTCCACCCAACGCCCAGCTGTTCCCGAATCGATCGGTCGATGCAGTCCCCAATGCCCAACCCGTAGCGCCCCTGGATGTCGCCGAAGATAGCCCCCCTCCAACTCAACCTGCTGGCTACCTGGGATTGACGGCAGAGAAATGGGGAGGTGGCGGTTTGGGTCTGCGCGTTGTCGAACTAGTGCGAGAAGGTCCCGCATGGAAGGCTGGCTTTCGCATAGGAGATCGCATCCTCGGTGTGGCCGGGAGGTCGATCAGCGATCTGGACCAATTCGCCAAGACGCTTTCCGAACAACCGGCAGGAAAGCCGGTGCGCTTTCTGGTGCGCCGAGCGGGCCGCAATATCGATCTGGTTGCGGTCCCGATCGAACGACAACTGGCCGATAAACTGTTCCCGGGGACACCCGAGCAATTGCAGGCGGATGTACGGAACGACCCTGCCTTCTTGGGTCTGGTGATCGGCGAATTGTCGCGGGAGTATCGCAAGCAGTTCGGCGTTGGGCCCTTCCGTGGCGCGGCGGTTCTCGACGTGGTCAAGGAGTCGCCGGCGGCCCTGGTGGGGATCAAGCCAGGAGACTGCGTGGTCCAAGCCGCCGGTGAAGAGATCGAGAGCCCGGAAGAGCTGACGGCACTCCTTGCCGCCAGAAAGCCAGGAGACGTCCTCCCGATCAGCTACGTTCGTGGCACCATGCGATACGAAGCCGAAGTCTTGCTGACCAATGAGGCAGGGGCTGTCCCCATGTCGGCTGCCATCATCGAAGAGTCCTCACCATCGACTCCCCCTGCGACGCCCGACCCCGCCTCCCAGCAAGTCGACCAACTTCGCCGCGAACTAGAAGAAGCCAAACTCCGCATGGAGCAACTCGAGCGGCGGCTCCAGCAACTCGATCCCGGCAAGCGAAACTGAAAGCTCATCCTGCACGGGAGTCATCCACCATCTGGCGATGGTGGCTACATAGAAAATGCATGCCAGCTCTTCGGTTGCCGCCGCGGCCAAGCGGTGGATGGCTTCGTTTGCCCTCCCTCCCAAGTCATCCACCATCTGGCGATGGTGGCTACAAAGAGCTCCGATAGGCCAGACCGCGAACAGACCTGAACCGAACAATTTGCCAGGAGACCTCCACCATCTGGCGATGGTGGCGACGACGGGTTGACTTGCGGGACCTAGCAGGGTGTGCCAGCCAGGGGATTGCGATTCAACAAGGAAAGTGTAGCGTCCGCTACACTTTCAAGGCACAGCAGCAAGTCGCAAACAACTTGCATGTCTCGCTTGCGATTTCTTCGTGCACCATCGCGAGGGCGATCGGAAGCCTGCAACGATCGGGTCGGAGAGAAACCGACGCGTGAGTTCCAGAGATCCGGCGATCAGGGGCGGACGACGCGAACCTGGGTGCTGGTATCGACGGGGCTTGGGTTTTGACGACTGATGACGCGGGCTCGCAGGATGATCGGCTGCTCCAACTGCGGCGTGATTCTCAGCTTCCATTGCAGCACCTCACCAGCGCGAACCGTCCGGATCGTCTCGGTCGATACAATCCCGATCGACTCAAATGTTGTCTGATAAAGCCGGTCGATGTGCTCCAACGACTCGATCCTCACCCCTTGCGGCACCGCGACCGACACGATGACGTCCTGATCGTCCACCGCCCTTAGATTCCTTAGGAACAAATCGAACGTCGAAACCCGGTCGGTCGGAATTGGATCGGCCGACGGACGAATCTCCAGGGCCCAGGGCCCCGTCGGCTCTATCGATGGCTGGCCAGAAGGTTCGACGGGAGGAAGCACCGGGCCTGCACCGCTTCCAGGCCCCGTAGGGTTGGCGGGCATTTGCCCCAGCACCTGCAGCTCCATCCGGTCACTACCCTGGATGCCGTCGGCGGACTGAGCTGTCGCAACCAAGGGGACCGAACCGGGTAGGACTCCCAGAAGCTGGGTATCGAGTTGGACCATCGAGCCGGGTTGGAGCGGACCGGGGAGATTCCACTGCAGGACACCTTCACGCCGAGGAGTCACCGTGCCGTTGCTGGCCTGCACCGCCTGAACCCCATTGGGGTATTGGAACTGCACCTGCACTCCAATCAGCGGCGCGGTGCCGCGATTGACCACTTCGGTCCGGACAATCTTCGTCGTCCCCAGGTTCATTTGGGTCAGCCCCCCATCGGCCATCAAGCGGACGGAGAGGGCAGCCTGTGCGGGAACGGATGCCGCAGCGGTCACCGAAGATTGGGCCGAGGCAAGCGATGTGCTGGTGGAATTGGCCGTGGCGCGAATTCCCAGAACACCTTCCTTTCGTGCCACCAATCGTATCGGCACCACCACCCGCTCCCCGGCCGCCAACGAACCAAGTCGCTGTTCCACCGAGTTGCGTTCGGTGCTCGCCTCCACCAGACCGGTATCAGTCTCCACCAGCAACTGCAGATCGCTGACCGACTGCTTGCCTGTATTGACCACGGCGATGGAGTAAGGGATCGGTTGGCCGACTTCGACACGTTCTCCGATGTCGGAAGACAGCGAGATCTGAAGGCTGGGCTTGGCCAATCGAATCGGCAGCGACTTGCTCACCCGCATCGATGGTTCGGCGGAGACCGCTTTGGAACTTCCGGTGGCGGAGAATTGAACGGTCGCATCGGCTTCGACCGTTCCGACCAGTTCCAGCGCCACATCCAACTGCTGCCTCGCAGGCAGCGTTCCAATCTCCCAGACGGCGGTCCGATCGGTCACCTGAGTCGCTTTGGGGGTGGTTCCCAAGAGTTGCATGCCAACCGGAAGTTCGGCGCGTAGGACGACATTCTCGGCAGCGAGATCTCCTGCGTTGGCAAGGGAGGCCCCCAAAGTGAACTTCTGCCCCGGCGTAGCCGCCTCGGTGCCACCCGCATTGAGCACCAATTGCGGGGCGCTCCAGGAAACCACCGTCTGGCCCCGTCCTAGGATCAACTCCTTCATCTTGGTGGAGGCTTGAGCGGGACGCACCACTTCGATGGCGATGACGGCCGAACCAATCCGATTGGCGACATTCTGTATTTCCACCGTCGCATTGCCATCTTTGTCCACAAGCACCTCCGCCCGCTCAGAACCCGATGGAAGAAAGCGAGCCACCTCGGGGTTCAGCGATCGGTAGATGACCTTCCACCCTTCGGCGCCGATGAACCCTTCCGACTGAAAGACCTGGGTGACGATGCGCGCGGTCGACGAATTTTCTACTGTGATCGGATCGGGAAATCGCCACTGCGCGTCGATCCAGTAGATCATGACGGTCTGGCGACGCTGATCCCATATCTTGCTGTCGGGGGCCAAAACCGTGATCCGGCTGACTCCCTCGCTGGGGCTTGTGACGCTCAGCCAAGTCTGTCCCTTTTTCAAAAAAAGATCGTCCGTGCTCTTCGGGCTGCCACGAGTGATCCGACTTGCCAGCGAACTGGTGCGTCCCCTAGCAAAGTCGACATCAACTTTCTCGACGCGAGTCGATGCATTCCACTGATGCAACGGCTTCCCTTTCCATTCGTCTCCCACCTCCAGAAAGGTTCCGACGCTATCAGGAGACAGCATCCATTCGATCGGCTCTTTGGTGACAAAAAAGCCATCCTTGCCACATATCGCTGCAAGAATGACCACCTCGCCACCTACCGGTGCAACGATCGTGGTGGGAGTCACCAGAAGCTGCCCGGTATCGCCCCGGTCCGCATGCATTCCGGTCCCCACCGGCTTGGCCTCCGGTGGGGCCGAACCGTCGACGCACGGCGGCGGATCGACAGGCATCTGAAAGGCGCTCGATGGCTTCAGTCCACAGGCATGGCTGTTGGTGGACCCCGAGGGAAGGACCGAGCCATGACCAAAATGGTCGCTCAGGCCGGTCGTGAATTGATGAGGCAAGAAAAGGCATTGCCCGGTGGGGTCGATGCGAGGGCATTGCAAGGAATGGCAACCAGAGAGCGTTGGAACAAGGGCGATCAGCGCCATCCAGCCGCGAACGATCCAACCGGCTCCCGTCGGGGCTGTGCAACCCCGAACCTTCCGATTCCCTCGTTCCGTCTCCATCGCCGCTCGCCTTTCCACGTTCGCTCTGCCCCCCCAATCGTCCCCCGAACGGTTTCGATACATTCCCGTCGGGAAACGTACCTCGTACCCAGGCGAAGCGGGCGGATCGCACAACAGCGAGCCGGAAAAAGTCGGTGGCTCCAAACGAGCCTATCGGTTGTAGCGGATGTAGCGGGACCCTGTGCCAGCCAAGCCCAGGCTAGGGCCGGCTCACTGCTTTGGGCTACCATCTGACTGGGCCAATCGCAGGGGAGTTCGCGTCGCCTGGCGGCTCATCCATCCAACCAGAAGTTCGGCTTCGCATCGTTCCTGTCCGGCCTTCCAGGCGACGACTGGTGGAGGATTTAGGAAACGGCGCACGGCATGCTCTTCAATCATCCGCTGGTTGGAAGCAAGCAGTGGGTCGGCAGCGTCCGAACGGGAGTTGAGTACGATCGCCTGAATCGCAAGTCCGCTGGCTGCGATCGCGGCAAGACTGGCCAGCGTCTGATGGACCGCGCCGACTCGATTGTCCGCTACCAGAATCACCGGATATCCAAGTCTCTCGGCAAGATCGGCATTGGTCATCGACCGGCTGATGGGGGACCAGACACCCCCAGCACCTTCGACCAGAAGGAATTCACACCGGCTCGACCACCTTGCCGCGCCATCCAGCAAAAGCGATTCATCGACATGTTGCCCGATTCTTTTTGCCGCTTCCTCGGGAGCCAACGGATCGGGGAATCTCTGAGGGTTGATCCACTCCAGTGGGTACCTGCCGCCCAGCGCGCGATGGTATCGCCACCCGTCGTCCAGATGGCTGTCGGATAACGTCATCGCTTCTTCCAGTCCCCCGGGCGACACACCGCTAGCGACTGGTTTGTAGGCGCCGATGGCGATGCGGCATTCCAATGCCTGACGGACCCAGCGGCTCCCCAGATAGCTCTTTCCTACATCAGTGTCTGTACCAAGGATAAACAGGCCTTCTGCTGGTGGCCTCGCGGACGGTTCCCGGTTAGCATGTTCGTTACGTTCCATCTTCTGCTCTGCTTCCTGACCCGACTTCGAGGCAACGTATGGCCGTCGTTCGTTTGGCACTGGTCCAGTCGAAGGGATTTCCCGATCGCGATACGAATGTGGATCGCGCAGTCGATCAGATCGATCGCGCGGCCCGAGAGGGCGCGCAGGTGATCTGTCTCCAGGAATTGTTTCCAGGACAGTATCCTTGCCAAGCGGAGGACCACCGGAAATTTGCAGAGGCGGAACCGATTCCTGGGCCCACCAGTCGTTTGCTGCAGGATCGCGCCCGTTCGCTGGGAGTGGCCATCGTCGGGTCGCTGTTCGAACGCCGTGCGCATGGACTGTACCACAACACCGCCGTCGTGTTCGATGCCGATGGTTCGCAGGTTGGCTTTTATCGGAAGATGCATATCCCCGATGACCCCAACTACTACGAGAAGTTCTACTTTACCCCCGGCGACACCGGATTTACCGTGGCCAAAACGCGTTTCGCGACGCTGGGGGTCGGCGTCTGCTGGGATCAATGGTATCCGGAAGCCGCTCGCCTCTTTGCCCTGGCCGGTGCCGAAATCCTGCTTTACCCCACCGCGATCGGCTGGCTGGACGAGGACCGTCCACAGTACGGCGTCAGCCAGCATGCCGCCTGGGAGACGATGATGCGATCGCACGCAATCGCCAACGGATTGTTTGTCGGGGCCGCCAATCGCGTAGGACGCGAATCGAACATCGATTTCTGGGGCGCTTCCTTCGTGTTCGATCCATCAGGCAATTTGCTCCATCGTGCGGCTCACGACCAGGAAGCCCTGGTGCTGGTCGACTGCGACCTGGATCAGATCGATGCGACTCGGACCCACTGGCCCTTCTTGAGGGATCGCCGGATTGATGCTTACGGCGATTTGACGAAACGTTTTCTCGGGAGATGATTCCTTCCAACCAGCTCCCAAATCACTTCAGGTCCTGTGGATGGAAATGGCCACCCTGCGGGGTTTTCTCTGGCAGCCTCTGCTTGGAACGGAATACGCATGAGTGAATCGGTCAACTGGCCAGCCGAATGGCACCCCCATGATGCGACGTGGCTGGCCTGGCCTCACCAGGAAAGTACCTGGCCCGGTCGACTCGATCGCATCCCTCCCATCTTCGACCGCCTGGCAAGAACGCTGGGGGAGGTCGAATCGGTCCATGTTCTGGGGGGACCGAGTGGATCGTACGAACAGGCGAGAGACATGTTGCAAGGTGCAGCGGGCGTCGAGGTGCACCGGATCACCTCCGACGACTGCTGGATCCGCGACTACGGACCCACCTGGGTGCTGGAGGATCAGGGCAGGCGAGTCGCAGGCGTCGACTGGCATTTCAACGCTTGGGGTTCCAAATACGAACAGTTCTGGAACGATCGCGTCGCTGCTCGACGCATCCTGAATTCCTGCCGCCATCGGAGGATCGCCTCCCCGCTGACTTGCGAAGGAGGCGGACTGGAGACCGATGGCCAGGGAACATTGCTGGCCACTAGTTCCAGCCTCCTGACCGCATCACGCAATCCGGGCTGGACCCGGCAGCAGATCGAACGGGAGCTTTCCCTGAGACTAGGAATTGAAAAGGTGCTTTGGATCGATGGCGGATCGCTTGCGGGCGACGATACCGACAGCCACATCGACCAACTAGTCCGCTTCGTCGCCCCCGGTCGCGTCGTCGCCGCTGTCGCTTCGCGGGTCGAAGACACCAATGCACCGGGCCTGGCACGGCAGTGGCAGTCGATCCAGGGGTTGGTCGATGCGCGCGGCCGCCGCCTCGAGTGCATCGCTCTCCCGATCCCACCTCCACGCTTCATCCAGGGGATTCAGGTTCCTGAGAGTTACTGCAACTTTTACATCGCCAACGAGTTGGTGGTGGTGCCGCAATTTGGATACCGCGCCGCCGATGATCAGGCGATGGGAATCCTGCGAGAACAGTTCCCTGATCGCACACTCATTGGCATCGACGCCAGCGATCTGGTTTGGGGGCGAGGCGCCTTCCACTGCGCAACGCAGCAGCAACCTCGCCCTCTGGCCGACCAGGCCATCAGCCCTACCCCCCCCGAGGCGATTTCATGAACTCCCCGCCACTTCCCGATGGCCTGCGAGACGGCGGCCTGGTGGCCGCTATCGCTCAAGATGCATCAAGCCAGCAAGTGCTGATGATTGCCTGGATGAACCGCGAGGCGTTCGAGGAAACCTGCCGAACAGGATTTGCCACTTACTACAGCCGCAGCCGACAGAGGCTCTGGCGCAAAGGGGAGGAAAGCGGCCATCGGCAGCGCGTCCTCGAAGTCCGCGTCGACTGCGACCAGGATGCCGTGCTGCTGCAGGTCGAGCAGCAGGGGGCAGCCTGCCACGAAGGCTACGCCTCCTGCTTCTTCCGATCCTGGACCCCCGAAGGATGGCAGGAAAACCAATCGCGACAGGTCGACCCAAAAACCGTCTATGGAGATCGCAAACCTTAGCGATTCTGACGGTCGTCGGGACACCCTCGATTCGCCTCACCTTTCTCCGCCCAATGGCCGACAGGAGCTTTGTTGATGGATCCATCTCAAACCACGGTGTGCCGCTGCCACGATCGCACGCCTGTTTCCTCTCAGCGGCAAGGCGTTCGAGGCGATGATCGAACTATTCCATTGGATGCTTGGAGTCGTTTTCCTGGCGGTCTGGATTCTTGTGGGAGTCATTCTCACGGGGGAATCGAACTGACGCCGGTATGCTGGAAAGTCCCATCGGAACCATCCAAGGCTCCGGTTTCGCGATCCCGAAACTCTGCTAGCCTTCCCCGAATCGCTTTTGTTTGCTTGGAGATCCTGGCCGTGGCGATCCTCGCATGGCCGGTCACTCTGTTCGCTCAAGAGCGATCCCCGAACCTGATCGTCATCCTCGCCGACGATTTGGGATTTTCCGATCTTGGCTGCTACGGCGGGGAAATCCCCACCCCGACGCTCGATCGCCTGGCCGCTCGAGGCATTCGCTGGTCCAATGCCTACAACACGGCCCGCTGCTGGCCTACGCGCGCGTCGCTTCTCAGCGGCTATTACGCGCAGCAGGTACGCCGCGACTCGTTTCCCGAAGACCAGGGCTCCGCTAGCCAAAGTCGCCGCCCCACCTGGGCCAGCCTCATCCCAAGCCACCTGCGAGCCGCTGGCTACAAGTGCTACCAAAGCGGGAAGTGGCACGTCGATGGCCCGGCAGGCGAAGCCGGTTTCGATCGGTCCTTCCGCATCGAAGACCACGACCACTACTTTCTCCCCAAGGGGGCCTTTCTAGACGACCAACCTGTCCACGTCACCGAATCGATCGTCGATCGAATGCTCCAGTTTCTCCACGAACACCACCAAAGCCAGGACAAAAAGCCGACCCCCTTCTTCGCCTACCTCGCCTTCACCGCGCCTCACTTTCCCCTCCAGGCTCCTCAATCCCTCATCGCAGCCCATCGACCGACCTACCAACCCGGATGGGATCAGATCCGCCAGAAACGAAGCGAGAAAGTGCTGGAACTGTTCGGGCCCTCGATGGCCGCAGGCCCATGGGAACTGGAGATCGGCCCCCCCTACGCATTCCCCAAGCAGATCGAGTCGCTAGGAGAAGGGGAGGTGATTCGGGAAGGCCCCTGGAGTCAATTGAGCCCCACGCAGAAAGAGTTTCAGGCGAGCAAAATGGCGATCCACGCTGCGATGGTCCAACATATGGACCAGCAGATCGAACGGTTGGTGGACTGGCTGAAACAGCACGATCAATTGGATGACACACTGATTTTGTTCCTTTCCGACAACGGGGCCAGCGCCGAAATCATGGTGCGAGGCGATGGCCATCAACCATCAGCACCGCTCGGTAGCGACAAGAGTTTCCTCTGCCTAGGACCTGGCTGGTCCCGTACCTGCAACACCCCGATGCGGAGGCACAAGACCTGGACACACGAAGGGGGAATCGCGACGCCACTGATCGCTCACTACCCCCGCGGCATGGATGCGGGACTCCAAGGCACCATCCGGCATGATCCCGTCCATGTCATCGACCTGTTCCCGACGTTGATCGATGCCGCACAAATCCAAATGAAGCGATCCGAAGCTCCAGCGCGACCAGGAATCAGCCTTTGGCCAGCCATCCGTTCGGGAACCGATCTGGAAAAAGAACGCCCCTTGTGGTGGCTGCACGAAGGGAACCGGTCGATTCGGATCGGCAAGTGGAAAGCGGTCGCAGCCAAAAATCAGCCATGGGAACTATATGACATGGAGTCCGACCGCGGTGAACGAAACAATCTGGCCGGTGAGCACCCGGATCAACTGAAGGTGCTGACCACACGCTGGCAGGAAATGGCTGATTCGTTTCAGGAAGATCGTCAAAAGCCGTAGCCGGTACAGTGATCGCGCCACCAACCGCATCTTGGAGATCGCCCCGGGTCGCGCTATGGATTGTCGTCGCCCGATCCAGGCGGGTCCTTCGGTGCCTGCGCGTTGGTCAATTGATCGATCTCCTCCGACAACTCACCCAGATCGGTCAACGTCTTGACCGACGGCTCCCGAGGCCCCACCGGGCGATGCTTGCAAGTGAAATACTCGCGCAGGTAACGCTGAAACCCTTGCTCTTCCGGCACCTTGAAGCGATCCCCCTTCTGCAGGATTGGCCGGTACTCGTTCATGGAACCAAACATGCGATCCCCAGCAAGCTGGCAGGGGTACCAGTGCCCCTCTCCCTGCGGATCGACCAAGTAGAACTCCGCATAGCAGTGGTTGGGAATCCAAACACACCGCGCCGGAATTCCACTGGATCGACACATCGCAACAAACAACCCCGTCATCTCTTCGCAATCGCCGACGCGCTCCTTGAGCGCCTCTTTCGTCGATCGCAAGTCGCCCTGACGGTATTCGATGTTTTCCCTCACCCAGTCGTACATCTGCTCCACCTGCCCCCAGGCGTCCTCTTCGGCGTCACCCTCGAATTGCTCCAGAATCTTCTTCATGGCGCGATCTTTGGTATCGATCTGCGGACTGTCCCCCATGTACCAGTTGAGTTCCTTCGGAACCTTCTTGGGGATCTTCAGGCCATCGGTCCGCTGGGGCGCTTTGGTGAACGACTTCTCGACTTCGACAGTCATGATCGCCTGAAAAACACCCTGTGCGGGAATCGTCGGTGCATCGACAACCAACTGAACACCCCCACCCATTACAGGCCGCATCTGATGGACCGCACCCGGCGGCAGGTCCGCAGAGAGGACGCGCACCTTCTGCTCTGGCCAGTCGGTCGGGAAGGGAATCGTCGCATGAAGCCGCGTGCAGTTGTTGTCATTGGCATAGAAGGTCAATCCAAACCGCATCGGAAGCTTGCGCGTCGCCCAGAAGGTGACCGCATGCTCGCCCCCCTTGGCCCCCTGGTCGCTTGCCCCCTCTCCCTCCTCCTGCGCGTTCAGCCTCGTAGGCAACGCCACGAGAGCCGCCAGCCCCGCAAGCATCGTCCGCCGATCGAGTGAATTCATCCGGCTTGCCCTCATCGCTTTCCCCTGGCACCTTGCTTCGGACGCTCTCCCGCAAACCACTGCCAGCGTTCTGTCATCGACCGATGGATCGGGATCAGCACATTTCGGAAGGTAGAATCGAAGCATCCTGCCTGATCGGCATAACCTGCCCAGGAATACCAATCCCGACCTTGAGGATAGCTGAACCGCAATTGCCAATCCACATTTTGGTCCATCTGGGACGACTGCAGGCAGCGGTCGCTTCACCGCATCCCTCTGGAATCGCCGATGGAACTTCGCCCACCAGATGCCGCCCTACGGCCGGGAATCTCCCGAATCCTGTTAAAAGCGCGCAATCCCTCCATGGTCCGACGCTTACGCGAGAAGATCCGGACGGCTCGTGCCGCACCCCTAACCTGGCACTGCCATTCCGAGATGGCACCGTTGGGAAGCAGTGCGCAGCATGCGACCTCAAGGCCCCACCGAGTTTTCGGATCCATCTGGAATTCGCCCCGAAAGCGATCCCAGCTGGGTGGGGCAAGCGCCTGATCCGACAGGGACCAAGAGCCAGGGAACGATGGGAGAGACCAGCCTGGATCCAGCGAAGAATTGCATCCCAGGCGACCCCGCCCACGATGGGGAGAGGTCGAGCGAGTCGGTATGGCTGGGAACCGGAAAAGCTCTAGCTGAGAATGATCTCGTCGACGGTACGTCCCGAGGGAATCATCGGCAGCACGTGCTCCTGGTAGGGAACCTGAACATCCAACACGAAAGGACCGGGATACTCGATCATCTCGATCAGCGCTTCTTTGAGGTCCGACTTTTTCTGGACGAAGGCTGCACCACAGCCATAGCCTTTTGCGATCGCGACAAAATCGGGGTACCGATCAACCACCATGGCGTGCGCGGTGGTGTTGCCCGGCCCAGAGGCTTCCTCGTGGTCGACCGGCCCCAGATAGGTATGCGCCCGGTTGGCCCCCATGAAGCGATCCTCCCACTGCACCACCATCCCCAGGTGCTGGTTGTTCAGCAGCAGCACCTTGACCGGAATCTTTTCGCAGTGGAGCGTCGCAAGCTCCTGGATGTTCATCTGGAAACTGCCGTCCCCGTCGATGTCGACCACCAGCGCATTGGGATTGGCCACCTGGACTCCCATCGCCGATGGCAAGCCAAATCCCATCGTCCCCAGCCCTGAGCTGCTCAGCCACTGACGGGGCCTTCGGAAGGTGAAGAACTGGGCGGCCCACATCTGATGCTGCCCCACACCCACGGTGATGAATGTCTCTCGATCCTTCGTCAGGTCCGATAAGGTGCGAATGGCGTGCTGCTGCAGGATGCCATCAAACTGCTCGTCGTAACCGAACGGATACTTCGCCTTCTGCTTCATGCAATGATCGACCCATCCCGAAATATCTTCCGGGGGCTGTACGATCTTGTTCAATTCGCTGATCGCATAACGGACGTCGCTGCAGGCCCAGATATGAGCCTCCTTGTTTTTGTTCAGTTCCGAAGGGTCCACATCGACATGAATGATCTTGGCATGCTTGGCGAAAGCCTCCAGCCTCCCCGTGACCCGATCATCAAAACGAACCCCCAGCGCGATCAGTAGGTCGCAGTCTCGCACTGCGAAATTAGCGTACGCACTGCCATGCATGCCGAGCATATCCAGCGAGAGAGGCCCGTCACCGGGATAGGCTCCCAGCCCCATGACGGTCATCGCAACAGGAATCCCTGTCAGCTCCACCAATTTGCGAAACTCATCGGACGCCCCCGAGGCGATCACGCCACCACCAACATAAAACACGGGACGCCTTGCGTTGCGGATCGCTGCAGCGATCTGACGAATCTGCTCCGGACGCGCCAGCGGCAATGTCGGGCAATATCCAGGCAGGTTCAAGGGAACCTCCCAGTCGACTTCACAGCTATCCAGCTGCACATCTTTGGGCAGGTCGATCAAGACCGGGCCTGGACGCCCGGTAGTGGCAATCTGGAACGCCTCCTTCATGACCCGTGGTAGATCTTCCACGCGAGTCACTAGGTAATGGTGTTTGGTGATGCTGCGGCAGATTTCGACGATGGGCGTTTCCTGAAACGCATCGGTGCCGATCACCGACGTAGGAACTTGCCCAGTGAGTGCAATCAGCGGGATCGAATCCATTTTCGCGTCGGCGATGGCGGTCACCAGATTGGTCGCACCAGGTCCACTGGTCGCCATGGCAACACCCACCTTGCCTGTGGATCGGGCAACCCCCTGCGCCGCAAAAGCCCCCCCCTGCTCATGCCGGGGAAGGATCGTTCGAATGCGATCGGCATACCGAGTCAAACTCTGGTGCAACGGCATGCTGCATCCGCCAGGATAGGCAAAGATGACGTCTACGCCATGATCCACCAGCGACTGGATCACAATATCGGCGCCGGTCATCATCTTCGTCTTCTTCTGCGCGTCCACCAATGCCATTGCAAGGTACCTCCTCGGCTTCCACGAAACTCCCGTCCAGCCACCCCCAAGCCTCTGCCTGAGCCCAGCCAGGCCGGTCTTCAGAATAGGCCATCGCCCCCTTTCGGGCAACCTCTTCTTGCCGCCGATGCAAGGCGGCCCCCCCACTCCCACCGATCACCGCCGATTACAATCGAACCAGTCGGTTGCAATCGTCCTCATATCCGGTAGAGCGTTCGCGCCTACTGCCAATCGGTGTGCGAGACAATCTCATGACATGGCTCTGGGTAGCATTAGGCGGCGCGATGGGAAGCACCCTCCGGTGGGCCCTTCTGCAGCTCATGGCGATGTGGCCTGGCCCACAGTTCCTCTGGTCTACCCTGCTGGTGAATCTGCTGGGATGTTTTTTCACAGGTCTGTTTCTGGGATGCATGCAGCGGGCCCCCGAGTGGTGGTCGGGGGTCGACCCAGCGGTCCGCATCGGTCTGCTAGGAGGCTTCACCACCTTCAGCGCCCTGGCCGCCGACCTCCATCGGCACCTGTCGGCCGGACAGATTTTCCTCTCCCTGGGGCAGGGGATCGGACATCTGGTCTTGGGGGTGCTGGCCCTCCACCTGGGATGGCTGCTCACACAACCCACCCCGCTCGCCTCGTGAGTGCCTCGGATAGGAATGCCTCTCCCCACCAATCCCGTTCATTCCCTTCAGCCAGCATCGCCCTAAGACTCCTTGAACTCCGCGAGCCTCCGCATGGCATCCCAATCCCTCCCCCAAGTCGACTGCCTGACACCCATTCTTCACGTCCGTAGCGTCGAAGAAAGCATCGCTTGGTTCAGCACCCTGGGATGGCGACCGGGGTTTCGATGGAATGACTCGGGGTTGCTGCCGCCGACCGGTTCGGGTGCCAACTCCTCCATCGCGAACTTTGGAAGTGTGCAGAACGACAAACTAGAGATATTTCTTTGTATGCATGGCCAGGGCCCCTTGGGCGATCGGGACAACGAGGGAGTCTGGATGAGCTGGTGGATGTCCAGCCCCGAGGACGTCGACCGACTGCACCAAGTCGCGCTCCAGGCCGGCTTCCACATCGACCAACCCCCCACTGACGAACCGTGGGGCGTTCGAGAATTTCATCTACGACATCCCGATGGCCATGTGATGCGAGTCAGCAGTGGCCTGACCACAAACAGGTCATCCAACCAACAATAGGAAGCCCCCCATGCTCCTTAGACGATGGCAGTGGATCGTCGGCGCCATCGCGTTTTGGATCCTACTCGCCTTGGTCCAGAACGCTTGGTACTACCCACGACTGCCCGAGCAAGTGGCGATCCACTTCAACGCAGCAGGAAAAGCCGATTCCTGGGCATCCAAATCCCATGCCACCCTCCTGATGCTGGGACTCCAGATTTTCCTCCCCTCCTTCCTACTGCTCACCTCTCAACTGTCCCGCTCCCTTCCGATCCAGTGGATCAACCTGCCTCATCGCGAATACTGGCTGGCCCCGGAACGGAAGGAAGCAACCCTCGCATCGATGGAACGATTTCTCTGGTGGATCGCCATGGCGACCTCGCTGTGGATCCTGGTGGTCAACCACCTGACCTTCGTGGCGAACGCGTCAGGAGGAAACCTTCGCTTGCTCCCGTTCCTCGTTGGACTTGCGACCTATATGGCGATCGTTTTTTGCCTGGCTGGAGGGATGGTCTGGAAATTCCGCCTGCCCCCTCCAGATCTCTCCCAGCCAACACCCCATCCAGACGATAGGAAAGTGAAATGATTCGATTGCTGGTTCTCTATGGACATCCCGAAGACCCCGCTGCATTCGATCGCTATTATCAGGCGATCCACATTCCTCTGGCGCGTCGCCTGCAGGGACTTCGCAAATGGACGATCGGCAAGGTGGAAGGAACCCCCGCTGGCACCCCTTCGCCGTACTATTACATCGCTGATCTCTACGCCGATTCGCGAGAGCAGATGGAAGCGATTTTAGCTTCCCCCGAAGGACAGGCCGCCGTTGCCGATGTCCCCAATTACGCCACCGGTGGGGTCACTTTTCTTTACACCGAAGTCGAAGAGGTCCCGGTGTGATCACGACTGCTGCGTTCAGTAGTTCATCTGAAACTGGAATCGAAGAAGCGTTCCCTGGAACTGACCATAGGAAAGCGTATCCGCCTGCGACCGAGCGATCGTGTTGGTTCGATCGGTCATCGTGTAGGAAGTTGTCAACTCGGCCGCCGGATGAATCTGCCACTCCAGCCCCAACTCAAACTCATCGATCTGAGTGGCGGGACTGTTCCTCTCGGATTTGTATCCACCTCGAAAGTAGTTGTATCGAGCATACGGAAACCAGGTCCCATAACCGTTCTTGATCTGATACATCGTCTGCACGTAGCCGCCCGTCAGTGAACTCTCCTCCACCACGGTCTGGGTCGCATCCAGCGACGGCCCGCGCCCCACCGTCCACTCCGACTGAAAACCCAGAGGCTGAGGGTAATAAACCGCCGTCCATGCCAATCGATTGTCAGCCGTTCCATCCCGATTGGAGAACGGCGCGATGGCCGGACCGACTCCATTGGGACTGATCGGCGAAGTCAATACAACATACTCTCCAGCATACCCCTGCATCCCAAGTTCGTACCTCTGCCCGTTGGCCAGAATGCCTGGATAGAGGAACCTCGCAACCATGTGGATATTGTCGTTCTGCTCTCGAAAGGATCCCCCCTGGCCATTGTAGAAGCCGAAAGCAAACATGCCGTAGTTGCCTGATCCCTTGAGCCCCATGTCGATCACTTCCTTGAAAAACTCCTGCGCCGGCTCGGGGGTCCAGTAATAAATCACCCCAAGATCACGCTCGTTCCTGACATCGCTATTGAGCGCGTCAGATCGATCCAGCGGAAGTCGATTCGAACTGCTCTGCATATTCTCCCAGCCATAGGGTATCTTTGATTGCCCGATACGAAGCCGATGCACTTTGGTCTTATCGATGTAGTAATCGCCGTACCAGTCTCTGATCTGAGTGAACTGGAACGCGTCGTTGACACCGGGAATCAAGGCTGCAAAGTCAGGCTGCAGGTAAACCCCCAGATGCTCATGGACGTCTCCCTGCAGGATCAATCGCGCACGTCGAATGGTGAAGCTCTGGTTATCGGTCACCGAAGGATCCCCCACCAGATGCGGCGGGAAACTGTCCCGCTGAAGACTCAGGTTGTCGCTGATCCGCACCTGCGCATAGCCGCGCAAAGTCAGCTTCTCATACCAAGGCTTCTTCTTCTCCTTGGCGCTCTTCTTCGAATCCTCCAGCTGCTTCTCCAGCTCCTCGCGCGACGATTCCAGGCTGCCGATCTTCTCTTCCGCTTCGGTCAGTCGCTTGGTCAACGCTTCGATCGGATCTTCTTGGCCAGCTAGCTCCCCTCCCTCGTCGACAAGTCGCTCTCCCCCAGCCCCTAACTCGCCTTCGGAAATCGCCCTCGCTTCCTCCAGCACCAATGGCCGCACGGGGACTGGCGGGCCCTGAGCCAGAAGGGTCGGAGCGAACGACACCAGCAGGAACATCGCACAACTCGAGAGGCAGAAACGAGAATGCTGGCAAACCATCGTGCCTCGCGTGTTCATCGAAAAGGGTGAATTCTTCATCTCCGTCGAATGAACATTCGGAACAATCGATACAGTTTCTCCATGTTTCGCGACGATTTCTTTCCCATTGCGATCTGGAGGTTCCCAAGCCACCAAAGGGCAGGAAGAAAAATGAGCCGATCGATTGAACGTTTCGGAGTCACCAGGCGGTGGTCGGATGCCGCTGCCTTCGGCGGGCTGCTCTTCTTCGTCGAGGTGCCAGAAAATCCCGAAGGGTCCGCTGAGCAGCAGTTCCATCAGGTACTGAAGCAGGTGGAGGGACGCCTAGAGCAGGGAGGCAGCGATCCGAGGTCGCTGCTTCAGGTGCTGATCTTCCTGCCCAACCCAGAAGATCTCCCCACCTTCAACACCATCTGGGATGCATGGGTTCCCAGTGGATATGCTCCCGTGCGGGCCTGCATCCATGCGGCCCTGGCAGCACCTGGGTACCGCGTGGAGCTGGTAGTTACGGCCGCGCGCATCACCCGCGAAGGCGCAGCGGACTGACCCGATCGCGAGCCGGAGAAAGCCGATCAAGCTCCCTCGGGGGATTCGTCCCCGGAGACCGACATATGCTTGGCGATGTAGGCGGGCTCCGTGATCCGCTCGATCAAGTCCAACTGCAGCTCCAGCCACGCCATGTGATTCTCTTCATCGATCAGGATTTGCTCAAAGAGCAAACGCGATCCCACATCGCCCGATTCCCCCGCGACCCTCGCGGAGTTGGCATAAAAATCGATCGCATGGTTTTCATCAGCTGCGTCCGCTGCAAACAGATCCCTCAGCGATCGGGCAATGGCCGGCGTCTTTGCCAGCGTCACCACGGGCTCCCCCTTCAAGAATAGAATCCGCTTGAGGAACTGATCGGCGTGCCCCAGTTCTTCGAGCATCTCCTGACGCATCTTTTTCGCCAGCCGGTCGATTCCCCAGTCGTCCAGAACAGCCGCGTGCAATTGGTATTGGTGCGCCGCCGTCAGCTCCATCGCAAGAGCCTGTTGCAGGTGCTTCAAAGTGGCGGATCGATCCATGGGATTGGTCCTTTCGAAGGAATGCTTCAAGACATCAGGCAGTCGACTTGCGACGACATCCAACCTACTGAGTTATCGTAGGTCCTATGGCAATCGTACCGGGACGCCAGCGCCATCCTTGCGCCCCTCCCGCCGCTCAGCCTCCAGCCTCCAGCAACGCTCTTATCGGCGACTCCATCGCGTCCGCCTGGCGAACGAAACCAAGATCGGAGGGGTGAGATCCATCGGTCGTCGCCTCCCCGTCGTCCCCAAGAAGCGGCTCCCCCTCCAGATAACTGAGCCGCTGGATCCCGCGATCGACCAGACGCCGATAAGCTGCCTTCATCGCTTCACGACTGGTCCGATGCCTCTGCTGCCTCGCAGGCAACAGCCACGCGTTGGCGTACGTCCGATCTTCCACCAGCAGGATCGGCATTGTAGGCCGCACCGCGCGCCATCGTGTCACAAAGTCTTCAGCCCTTTCAGCTATCTCTTGCGCTTCCATGTTGGGCAGGCAGTCGATCACGATCAATGCCGAATCGATCTCCGCAAGGAATTGCCCGACTTCCCATTCCATCTTGCCGTTTCCACTCAAGCCAAAATTCAGGACTGGGCGGGCCAAACGCTTCCCTAGCAGCGCTACGTGCGACATACCCGGCCGCGAGGCGCATGCTCCTTGGGTGATCGACGTTCCGTAGAACAAAATCGGCGAGTCCTTTCTTGGGGCGATCGGTTCGAACGTCGCACCCTTCGGGACTCCAACTCGCAAGTGCTCGATGCCGTTGTAGAGCGGAAAGTCGAGATGAAAATCGCGCATCATCTGGGGCAGATCGGTCACCAAGCTCGCCTCCACCTGCCGCTGCTTGGGCTGAGTCACCGCAACCCATCGCCATCGCCCCGATGTATCCCTTGCATAGAGATCGACGCCGCTGACTCCAGTAGCCGGCATGTGTGGCATCGCGAGGGAATCGCCAGTCAGTCGGTACTCGATGGAGATACTAGTGGCGTCGGTACGAAATCGAGCCGACATACCCGCTGCATGACGACTAAGGTTCCACACCGGCTCGCGCACCACCCCCTTGGCCCGCGCCGGAAGTCGATCAAACGGCGACTCGGTATCCGCAAACCCCTTCCCTTCGATTCCCCACTCTCGCACATCATGCCACTGGACCGCATCTTGCGTTGCCGCCAGGCGAGTCGTTGCACACCACCCAGTCGCAGCCGCTGCCGTCTGCAGCATCCACTTGCGGCGATTCCACTTCCACGACATGCTCCATCTCCCCAGGCAAGTCCATCGACCCATCCCCAAAAGCCGCTCGATGACCGATTCAGCTCAGAAATCGATACAGACCGAAGAAACGATCGTACCCCAGAATGGGAAGAAGGATGGGCATCCAATTGGCCCCAATCGATTCAACGATCGCCCAGGGGGAATCCGCGAAGGATCGTGCTCTTTTCTGAGCCTTAAACGCCCGATCGCCGTCGCATCCAGCGACGCCCGGCGATCGCCAGCGACGCAACCCCCGTCAGCAGCATTGCCCCAGGCTCGGGAATCGGCGCTAGAAACGACGCCGTCACCGAAAAATTGTCGATCGCCAAACCGTCGTCCGCGCCGGAAGCATTGAAATCCTTCCAACGGAACCAAATCACATCGTTGGGATTCAGCGATACGGTGATCTCTCCCACCAGATTGGTAAAGAGGCTGTTGCCGTCCCTAGCACCGAACGCACCGGTCTGATCAGGCGTCACAAAGTTCAGGGTCGAAAGTCCAGTCCAAGTCCCTGCAGTCAGCGATAACGAAGTCGCATCGGTGGAGTATTCGAAATCCAACCGATCCTCCCGACCGGCCACCCCCAAGCGCCAAAGTTCGCCACGGTAACTGACACTCAGTTTTTCAATGGCGGTGTCACCCTGGTTGATGAACCTCGCGCCAATGGTCGGTACAACTGATCCGCTAAGAATCCCACCGAAGGCGCGGTCTGTCGAACCGCTAGCTCCAAAGCTATAGGTGTTTCCGGTATTGCTTGACCCCGTCCCAACACCATACGACGTGTTGGCTCCCGTCCCGGTTTCACTGAAGTACCAACCAAACGGCACCGTGGTTCCGGTCCCACCCGTGCTGGCCAGCGTGTCGAAATCCTGGGTGTAGCTGCTGGCGGTGTTGGATAGAACGATGTCGGCATAAGCGACTGATCGAGTAGCGATCACCATCGATCCCATCACCACCAAGAACCTGAGCAGCATCATGGAGACTCCCTCGGCAAACCAATCGTTGCAAACGGAAGAACCGGATTGTTCGAATTCCAAGTATCTTCCGTTAATTCTTAACCATTTTACCACCCTTCGCAATAGAAATGCCAGCTTTTTCTATCCGGAAAGACAACCCGAGAGGGGGGTTTAGAAAGCCGACTCTATTCGAGAAGCGACGATTCTCAGCCCTGCCACCGTTCGAGGCATCGCTGGATAGCATCTTCAACCGGAGAGAGCTTGAGGCCGGCGGAGAGAGCCTTGGAGCTGTCCAGGACGCAATTGGAGCGTGGCGTTTTCGCGGCCAAAGCGAGGAATTCCGCTTCATCAGCGAAGAATTCGAAGTCCTTGTTCGCGAACCCTCGGTCCTTCATCCGCTCAACGACTTTCCGGGTGGTGATCGCTCCGGGATTGGTGAGATTGTAGGTCCCGAAAGGGAGCTTTTTTTCGAAGCAATCGATGCAGGCTGCCGCAAATTCAGGGAGGTAGGTCAGTGAGTTTTCCGCATCGAGCAGCTTGGGGTAGTGGAGCAACTTGGCTAGGTAATTTCTTGGCGAATTGATCCACTCAAGCGGCATCCGGGGTCGCCACACATAACACGCATCCGCGCCATGCAGCACCTCCTCTCCGAGCGCTTTGCAACTGGAGTAGAACGAGCAATTGTTCTGGCGGAAGCTGAAATTAGGCGGATCGGTCTCGCGAAAACCGCCACCATCGGGCCGTCTGCCGCTGAAGATGCATCCCGAGGAAACAGGGCCCGCATAGAATTCCGACCGCTTCGCACGCCTTGCGGAATGTGCCGGGAAGGACGCAATTCCCGGCGAGGCACTCTGCCTCCTGCAATTCGCAAGCCTCGACATTCGGCTTACCGGTGAATCCTGCCGCGTTGATCACCGCACTAGGCCGCACTTTTTCCGGCCAACAGGAAAGAGCTTCTGGCTGCTCCATTGCCCGCCGCTCGATCGCAATCCAGGGCAACTTCCGTCGCTCCAGTTCCCTGCAGAGCCAGGAACCGACATGGCCTGATCCGCCAGCGACAGCAAACACTGCAATAACAAACCCTTGCGACTTCGTTCCGTCTACGAAAAGCCCCCGATTCGATCAGGCTCCAGTTGCCTCGCATCCACCGTCCAAGGAGCGGAAAGCCGCCGAGAAGGACGGGAACCCTTTGCAGACGATCCCCAGAGAGTGGGCACTCTGCGATAGATTAATCGGCAACGGAAGAAAAAGCGACCCGAGGGGTCACCCGCTGGTAGGCCGGACAAGCGATCCGGCAGTTAATGGAGGATAACGGACTTGAACCGATGACCTCTTGCATGCCATGCAAGCGCTCTCCCAACTGAGCTAATCCCCCGTAGGTTTGCCGATTATGCACCAAGGTTTGCCGATTCGTCAAGCCACCTTTCCTGGGACGCCACAGAAGGCGGATGGCCAATTTTTCAATAGCTAGTTCCACGTTCTGCTGGGGCGAAGAGCATCGGCAATTACACTGAAATCTGTTGGCAGATGCAGGATCTGCCGGCAGAATCCCTGGGGAGAAGCCACAGACTGCTTGGAAGCGAGCGTGGAACAATCAGTGGGGGACATTGGTGCGCAGAGAATGCCATAGAAGATCCGGAAGGATTGCCAGCAAGAGGGCGAGCGGCTTCGGTCTTGTCGAACTGATCATCGTCATTGGTTTGGTCACGCTGATGGCCGGTTTGCTCCTGCCCGCCATCCAGTCGGCTCGCGAGGCAGCTCGGCGGATGCAATGCGGCCACCAACTGCGTCAAGTCGGGCTGGGGCTTCTTGGATTTGAAGCGGCCCACCGCGTTTTCCCGGCGTCGGGTTGGACGCGGGCCAGTCGAGCCAATCCGTCGGGGGCTCAGCATGGTTGGCGAGCATCGCTGCTTCCTTTCCTCGACGCGCACGGTTTGGCGACTCCTTATCGATTCGATATCGACTGGTGGTCGCCGGAGAATGCGACGGTCGTCTCCCAGCCTATTCCACTTTTCCGTTGTCCTTCCATGCCTTCCAACCCGTTGACTCGTAGCGCCATCGCCAACAGCGTGCGGCCCTCGATGGTTTTCAGTATGCCATTGGAAGGTGCTGACTACGAAGCGCTTCAGGGTGTCCAGCCGAAGTCCTTTCCGATGGGCAAGTACGACACCTCCAACCGCTTTGCCATCCTGCATCGCAACTCGGAAACTCGCTTTCGCGACGTGACGGATGGTTCTTCGTCGACCATTGCCGTGGTCGAAGCCGCGGGCCGCCCCACGGTCTATCGGCTCCGAGAAAAACAGCCTGGTTTCAGCAACGATCAGGGGATCGGATGGGCCGACAGCGAAGGGGCATTCAGCCTGGATGGGTCCAGCCGCGATGGGCTCCAGGAAGGCTGCGCGGCGATCCAAGGTTGCACCTGCGCAGTCAACTGCCGCAATGACAACGAACCCTGGTCGATGCATCCTGGCGGCTGTCATGCCATCTTCGCGGATGGCCATCTGCAGTGGTTGGATGAAAGCATCGACCTTGGGGTCTTAGCCTCCATGGCGACGCGATCGGCGAGCGACTGACGAGGGATCGGAGTACTTCCCTTGGCGAGGCACCTCCCGCGAACGTACCGAGGGTGCTAGGGCGCCTGCTTGCGCAGTTTTCGCTGGAGCGACCGACGGTGGATCCCCAGCCGTCTTGCCGCCTCGGAGATGTTCCCCTCGCAATCGGCGAGGATGCGGTGAATGTGCTCCCACTCGGCCTGCGCCAGTGTGGGTGTAGGAATCGTCGCTTCCGAATCCTCTTCCCCTACCGACTCGGCGGTATCAGGCGTTTCGAAAGCGCGTAGGATCTCATCAGCATCCGCCGGCTTGGGAAGGAAATTGACCGCACCCAAGCGGATCGCCTCGATGGCAGTGGCGATGCTGCCAAAGCCGGAAAGGATGACGATGCGAACGTCGGGCCGCACCGCGATCAAATCGGGAATCAAGGTCAAACCGGAGCGGCCCGGCATCCGAAGGTCGATGACGGCGCGTTCGGTAGGCCGCAGCTTGTAGCGCTGCAACGCCTCGTCGGCATTCCCCGCAACTTCGACCCGAAATCCCCGCTCTTCAAAGGCTAGCGCCAAGCGATCTCTCAGGACAAAGCTGTCATCGACCAGAAGAATCCCAGGTGACTCCATCGTGCAATCCACATCCAACGGTTTGACTGCCAGAGAGGGGTTCATGACCAAGTCACCCAACCAGCTTTTGGCGGCGACACAACCGACTGCCTTCCTGAGATCGGGAGAACCGCTGCAACAGGTAGATCGTCAGCTCCACTCAAGGTACCTCAAAGCGGGCTCTGCGGCTATGATGCGGGGCCGCTTCTTGCGTTCATCAAGCCACAGGCAACCGTATGGTGGCAAGCGTTCCGGAACCGATCCTGCTCTCAAAGTGAAGCTCGCCCCCCAACCGTCGCAGCACGTTCTGGGTCAGAAAGATACCAAGCCCCATGCCATGCCCTGGCTCTTTCGTCGTGAAGAAGGGGTCACCGATTCGCTCCAAGGTTTCTGGCTTCATCCCATGACCGGTGTCGGAAATGGTCAGCAGCCACTCGGCAGGTGAAGTGCGCAGCGTCACTTCGACCAATCCATCAGGGGCGCTGGCATCCAGTCCGTTTTGGATCAAGTTGCGCAGGGCCACCGCCAACGCCTGCACCGGTAGCACCGCCTTGGTCTGTGCTGCAGCAGGTGGCCACACAAACCGCACCCGACCTGGTTCACGAATTCCCATTCGCACTTGCGTCAGAAGGTCATCTGGAGTGACCGGATCCAGCCGTTCGGCAGCCGCCTCTCCGGCGCTGCTTTTCATCCGTGCAAGGATATCCCGGCAATGATGGACCTCCGATCGAATCAAAGCGATGTCTTTGGCCAGGGCTGCAGCGGAAGGATCGGCTTCGGCTCGCTTGCCCAATTCATGAACCACCACCGCGATGGTCGACAGGGGCGATGCCAATTCATGACCGGCACCCGCGGCCAAAGTCGCCAACGCTTCCAGACGCTGCATTTTTGCGTTGAGCTGCTGGCTGTCGCGCAAGCGCTTCTGACCTTCGCGCAGCTCGTTGTGGATTTTGGTGATGAACCAAGTCGTCAGCAGGGCGCTGGTGGCAAAAGCGACCGCCAATCCCTGGTGGCGCACTGGCCAAGACGTGGACTGCGGACCTCCTGGGGTGAGAATCGCCAGAGGCTGGTGCCATTCGATCAACCCTAGGAGGAGGAGGATCGAGCTACCGGCGATCACCCACGGCCATGGCGATCGCAACATCAATCCCGAAACGGCCAGATTGACGAAGTAAAAGAGCAGAAAGGGATTCTCCGGCCCCCCTGTCAGCGCCAGCATCGTCGTCAAACTGCAAAGATCCAGCAGCAGAACTCCCAAGAGGATCCACTGTCCCCTCCACGACAGTTCGTCCGTGGTCGGCTGGTTTCGCAATCCGGAAACCCAGAAGGCGAGTGCGATGTTGGTGGCGACGGTCAACGCCACCAGCCCAGCCAGCTGCGACCAAGGAAGATCACTCGTCCACCCAAGCGCCACGGCGGTGATCGTCACCACCTGTCCGACCGCAGCGAGCGTCCTGAGGACGGTCAACCAAGTGGCTGCCTGCTCGAAGGTCCAAGAACTTCGGTCGCCTTGCCCCAAATTCCACTGATTCATCGGTGCATCATCCCATACGTCACTCGATCACCCCGCCAAGGCAACAGGCGACCTTCCCGCCAACCCCTCTCAAGTCTGGTCGACTCACGAAGGAACGATGCATGCATGCATCAGGTCGCGCGTCGCGATCGGCTTGACCGACCACAAAACTTCGGCCGCCTGGACCCCTGCAGAGAGGCCATGCGAGGAGGCCATGGCGCGGACGCGTTCGAAAATCGATCGCTTCTCGGGAGGGAACTGCGTCTGGTAGCAGGCGATCGCCTCCATCTTTTGTTCCAGATGCCCCGAGATGTCGTGGAGGACTCGGTAGTCGGAGGCACCCGAGGCAGAAGGATCGAAGACCAGCTGGTAGTAAAGCTGCGCGGTGATGGTATGCGTCGGCAGGTTGTCGAAATAGGAGTCCCATTTGGAGAGCCGAGCATAGAAGACGGCAGCATCGAGGATGGAGACAGCTTGCTGGTGATCGGGTGAAGCCATTGGCGTTCGGCTCCCCAATCCGATCACCAGAGATGGCCGATGCCTGCGAATCTCCTTGGCCAGCAGAACACGCGCTTCGAAACTGTCGAACAAGCAACGATTGGGAAGAGGCAAAATCTTCCGCTCCCTCACCCCTAGCACGCGGGCTGCCTGATGCGCTTCTGCGATACGGATCTCCGGCGAAGCACACCCCGGAGTCGGCTCCCCATCGGTCAAATCCACCATGCCGACGCGGTGGCCCATCGCCACCAACTTGGCCAGCGTTCCACCGCAACCGATCTCTAGGTCATCCGGATGTGCACCGACGGCCAGCACATCCCAATAATCATCCATGCCTGCCTCCAAGCTTCGCTTGCCCCCTCCTGGCCACCACAGCGCACGCAGTGGCTCTCCCCAGCAACCACTCCCCATGCCTCACCGGCACCCAGGTTTTCGAAGGGGGATTGCGTTCTTCGACCTCCAGAATAGCCGACTCGCCATCCATGCGACTACCGCTGCGCGCCACGCAAATCCCAGATCGCCCCGGATCCTCACGAATTTCGTTCGAATGAACGCCCCGGATGGTAGCCAAGCCCCTTTTCGGGCGGGCCCGCCAGACACTCTCGAATCGCGAGGCATTAGCGCTGGTGAATTGGGGCGAAAGACCGACCCGGTAGCGCGAGTTTTGCCACTTTCCACCCTTCTCCAATGGCAACGGCCAACCCACGAAAAACAAAGCGACCAAGTCTCTGGAACTTCTCCCCCTTCAGTTCGCTCTGAGCATTGCCAAGCCGGAATGGGAAGCAGGCGAAAAAGGTTAAAAAACGATGGTCCGCTTCGTTTAGCCCCTGTTTCATAGCATGGGATTGTGCGATATTTCAGCGATTGGTCCAGCGAAGTTTGGATCTCATTTTCTATTCTTTGGGAGAACGGGAAAAATGTCGATTAATCTATTGGACATGGTCAAATCGGCCGTCGTCGGCCAGGTAGCTGACCAGATCGGTTCGGCAGTTGGGCTCGACAAGAGCAAGACCTCGGCAGCGGTCAACGCAGTGCTGCCAGCGCTTCTGGGTGGGATGGCCAAGAAGGCTTCAACTCCTGCCGGTGCTTCCGACCTGATCAAGGCACTGCAGGATAACGACAATTCGATTCTGGACAACTTGGCCGGTGCGTTCGCTCCCGCCAAGCAGGCTTCGATGCTCGATTACGGCATGAAGCTGCTTCCGATGCTTCTGGGCGGTTCCCAGTCGACCATCATTTCGCTCATCGCCAAGATGTTTGGTTTTGGCGATAAGGGAGCCAGCAGCCTGCTGGGCATGTTGGCCCCAGTCGTGATGAGCATTGTGGGCAAGCAGGTCAAGTCGCAGGGTCTGGATGCCGGCGGTCTAGCGAGCCTGCTGTCGGGTCAGACCAACTTCCTGAACGCAGCGCTCCCCTCCGAGCTGAAGAATGTCATGGGCTTTGCCGACCTGGGTGGTAGCAGCCGCCCAGCCGCAACGACCGCTCAGCGGACCACCGCCTCCCACTCAGCCCCAGAAGCTGGCAACCCACTGAAGTTCCTGTTGCCCCTGCTGCTTCTAGCCGCTCTGGGATTCTTGGGCTATCAGTTCCTCAAGCCCAAGGCACCGGCAGGGAACACGACCGCGATTCCACCCGCAGTCACCACTCCTGCCCCCAAGGCACCTCCAACCGGCGTTGCGGAAGTGAAGCCACCGGCGATGGATCCAATGATCGCCCTCAAGGAACAGCTCACCTCAACCTTCGAAGGACTGAGCACGACCCTGGGCGGCATCACCGACGAAGCCAGCGCCACCGCAGCGGTGGAAAAGATCAAGGCAGCCGCCACCGGCTACTCCGCTCTGGGCATCGAGAAGATGTCGGCGGAAACCCGTACCGGCTTGGTTCCCTTCCTGAAGCCGCTCTTCGACAAGGTCAAGGCAGCTCTGGACGTCGCCTACAAGATCCCCGGCGTTCAGGGAATCATCGAGCCAGTGATTGGCCCGATGGTGCAGGCCGTCTCGGCAGTCGCTGGCTGAGATCGATAGAAACATCGACTGCGATGGCTTCAATCGAGCCATCCAGAGGTAGCCGAAGGGGTCCCTCACGGGGCCCCTTTTTTTGTTTTTTCAACAGCAGGAAAGATAGCATTGGAAGGATGCGTAAAGCCGGAGAAATCTAGCGGCTTCCTGGAATCCAACCTTTTCGATTGCACCGGTTTTTTCAACTTCCGGCGCGATGGTCGTTCGATATGCAACACAGACATGGAGTCCCCGTCGGTGGCTCGCAGGGCTTCAAGCATCGAACGCGTAAAGGATGACGCACATGAAAAGGGGTTATGTAGGAATTCTGCTCGCCGCGGTCACGATGGTCGCCAGTACGGGCTGCAATATCCTCCACCGGAACTGCAATGCGTGCCGAAGCCCGATTGGTTGCCGTCCCTGCAGCATCGGCTGGCAGCGGGGCGGGACCGACTACGGGCACTGCCTGGGTTCCCATTCCCATCCACAGGGTCTGTTGGGACATCACGGCCACGGCTTGGGTGGTCACGGTCTGGGTGGCGGGCATTTGGCTGGCCTAGCCGGGATGGCTGGCGCCGCTCACCCGCCACATCCAGGTGAAGGCCCTCCATCGGGGATCGACGCGCCCCAGGTTGCCTATCCGTACTACACGGTGCGAGGCCCTCGGGATTACTTCCTCGACGATCCGGCTCCAATTGGACGCTAAAAGAGACCCCAGACGCTTCCGGGCTTCCCTAGGTCCGCCAACTCCGTTTCGCCCTTCCCTTTCCAACGTTGGGAAGGGGACGGCAGCGTGGAGGATCGTGTGGGAACCTAGGAAGCAAGGGATGCGAAGCGAGTGGGACAACTGACATTGCGGGGGGGGCGGATTTCCGCTAACTACTCCCTCGATCGTTGGATCGTCGCAACAGGTCGTCCACTTCAGGAGTCTCTCGATGGCCTTGCTGCTCCACCCTCAAGCGCGCCGGACGCTACGACTCTTCCTTGGTTTCATGGCGCTGCTCTCGATCCCAGGCTGCAAGTACCAGCATGCGCACCTGATCAAGCCTCAGGCGGAAAACATGGTAGGCAGCCATGCAGCAGGAGCCGAGGTCTTCGATCCGCTTGTCGAAGAAGCGATCGCGAAACTTCTCGCTCGTCAAACCCATCTTCCCGCCAACACCGATCCCTCTCTGGGTCTTGCGCCCAAGTCGGTCTGCTTCGTCGGTGTAGAGAACAAGAGCGCGGAAGAGCTTGGGGACTTCAAGGAGCAACTCTACCAGCAGATTGATGCCCATATTGGATCCAGCGATGCCTTCGCACCGCTCAGCCGTCGAATGGTCGACGCAGCGCTTCGCGAAACCCGCCTTCGCCCCGATTCGCTGATGGTCCCCTCCAACCAAAGGCTCTTCGCAGAGGTCTTGGAACGCGAGGGATCGCCGATCGATTACCTACTGTTCGCCACACTCACCAGCGGCACCACCAAGAACAATGGCTCCTCCCAACGAGACTATCTGTTGACCTTGGAGCTAGTCGATCTCCACACGGGAACCTACCAGAAGGAGATGGCAGAGGTGCGGAAGGGGTACCACAAGAGCCTTCTCGGGCGATGGCTTCATTCCGGCCGTGGTGGATCCTGAGCGTGGGCGCTCCCCCGCCGTGGTTGCTGGGCATGATTCGATCGATCGCGAGCATCTGGCGGACAAAGTTCCGCCAAAGGTTCACTTTGCACCGGCGGACTGACGAATTGCACCGGCTGGGGTGGCAGTGGCTTGCGCTCCTGCTCCTCCTCTCCAATGGCTGCTCCAGCCACTGGATGCGGCTGTCGCAGCCTCGACGCCAATTCTACGATGGGCAAATCAACGAAGCCCGGCAAAGCCTTGAGAAAATGGCCAGCTCCTGGCGGCGCGACCGCGATGTGGCGGCGCTCGATCTGGCGATGGTCGAACTCTTCTCTGGGAACCCTGGGGAGGCGGAGCGAAAGTTACGACTGGTTCGTGATCGTTTCGACGAACTGGAAGGTCCACAGCTGGCAGCCTCCACGGTCGCCCTCTGGACCGATGACCAAGTTCGCGCCTACGCGGGGGAAGATTACGAAAAAATCTTTCTCCGCTGTTTCCTGACGCTGGCCAATCTCCTAGACGATGGAGAAGATGTCGAAGCCTACTCGCTGCAGACGGATCAGAAGCAGCAGGAATTGGCGATGGCTGCCGCCAAGAAACTAGGAGAACAGGAACAAGATCGGTATCGCGAAATCCCCTGCGCAGCATACTTCCGAGGAATCTTCAAGGAAGCGACCCATCGGGATTACGAAGAAGCAGCCGCCTGCTATCGCAAGGTGGTAGAGCAACTGGGAGATGCGCCGCCGCTGATGGCAGACCTCGAAAGAGCCTCTTCAGGTGTCCATAGTCGGCGCGGCCATGGCGTCTTCTACCTGTTCGCACTGGTCGGTCGCGGTCCCTACAAAGTCGAACAGAAGGAGCACGCCACCAGCGATGCGCTGCTGGTAGCCGATCGCGTGCTCTCAGCCATCGGCCCCCATACGCTGCCTCCGACCCTGGCGCCGATCAAAATCACTGCCATCGCCTCGCCATCGCAATCGGTCGACCGCATCGGAGTCGCCGTCAATCGCAACTACCAGGGCGAAACCTGGACGATCACCGACTTCCAGCAGATCGCTTCGGAGCTCTACGAGGTGAAGCGAAAAGAATTGATGGCCCGTGCGGTGGTGCGGCGAGTCCTCAAGAAGGCCACCGTCTACACCGCCAAGGAGGCGATTGGGGGAACCGATGGCGTCACCAGCCTGGTGATGGATGGTGCCGGAGTTCTGTGGGAGGCAGCCGAACAGGCCGACACACGCTGCTGGGGACTGTTGCCCAGCCAACTCCAGGTGCTGCGAATCGAACTCCCTGAAGGCGTGCACTCCATTCGACTGCTCCCGCTACTCCACGGTCAAATCCAAGGGACTCCAGTCGACCATTCGATCGCCATCGGCGATGGACTCAACACCTACGGAATCGTCTATTTCCCCGATGGTCATGCCATCGGCGGATTTCATACCACGCTGCCTGGAGGCGGCAGCAACTCCCCGCCAGAGCCTCGCCATCCCTGACGGGCCCTCCAGAAGCTGCTCCTTGGCTCTCCTTGGCTCCCAACATCCGGCCATCTGGCAACGCTTCCCGCTACAATGATCGCGGAGCGGTTCCAGACAGTGGCAATGGGTAAGAAGCAGGAGCGGCCAACGATGAAACAGCGAGCTTGGAAACTCTCCTCATTGAGTCGCGATACGCTCAGCTGGATCGGGCTTGCTGTGATCCTGGCAACGATCGATGCATCGGCCCTGGGGCAGGATGACACCGGACCACGGGAAGAACGCCCCGTGGCGCGTCTGTCGACTCCTTGGACCAACCAAGTCGATCGCAGCAACCCGCATCCGGAGTACCCCCGCCCGCAGATGGAACGCTTGACGGATACGCAAGGTAACGTCAGCTGGAAGCATCTCAACGGACTCTGGGATTATCAGATCACCGACAAGGAAGCTTCCGAACCTAGCCAATGGGAAGGACGTATCCTCGTCCCTTTCCCGATTGAAAGTCAGTTGTCTGGCGTTCGGCGATGGGTCAGCCCCCAGCAGGCGCTTTGGTACCATCGCTCCTTCACTTCCCCGCCGCTGGAACAGGGAGAGCGACTGCTGTTGCACCTGGGTGCTAGCGACTGGGAGACGACCGTCTGGGTCGATGGCAAGCGGGTTGGCACTCATCGCGGCGGCTACGATCCATTCACTCTGGACATCACCGAATCGCTTCAAGACCAGGCGGAGCATCGCCTGGTGATTCGGGTCTGGGACCCCACCGACTCCGCTTCTCAGCCTCGAGGCAAACAGGTGCGGCGGCCCGAAGGGATCTGGTACACCGCCGTGACCGGCATCTGGCAGACGGTCTGGTTGGAGCGGGTGCCGGCCAGCCATATCGGCCGACTGAAGATCGTCCCCGATGCGGTTTCCAAGAGCTTTCAGCTGTCGGTCGAATGCGAGGGCGCCCGGTTGGAGCAGCCGCAAATCCGGCTGCGCGTGGAAGGGCTTCGCATGCGCACCCAGCGGCACGATCTACCCGCAGGACCGATCGCCATCGAAGGCACCCCCGATCAGCCGCTTCACCTAGCGATCCCCGACGCCAAGCTCTGGACGCCTGAGGAACCTTGGCTGTACGAGTTTTCGGTCGAGCTGTGGGATCGATCCAAACGGCTGGATCGCATCCGCAGTTATGTAGGAATCCGGTCGATCGCCATGGACCGCGATAAGGACGGCAAACCCCGAATCCTGCTCAACGGAACTCCACTCTTCCAATACGGGCCGCTCGATCAGGGCTGGTGGCCCGATGGGCTTTACACCGCCCCAACCGACGAGGCGCTTCAATTCGATATCGAAGTCACGAAGCGACTGGGGTTCAACATGGCCCGCAAGCATGTCAAAGTCGAACCGTCGCGATGGTATGCTCACTGCGATCGGCAGGGACTGCTGGTCTGGCAGGACTTCCCCAGCGGGTTTCGCACCGGCAGCAATGAGGCGATTGGAGACGGAGCCCCCGATGCGGCCTGGAGCGACGAACCGCATCAGCAGTTCATGACCGAACTGGAGGCGATGATCCGCCATCTCCACAACCACCCTTCCATCGTGGTGTGGGTCCCGTTCAATGAGGGCTGGGGGCAGCACCAGACCAACGAAGTGCTTGCCCAGGCAAAAACATGGGATCCCACTCGACTGATCGATGGTCCCAGCGGCTGGACGGATCGAGGGCAAGGGGACCTCTGGGATATGCACCGCTATCCAGGGCCTGATATGTTCCCAGTCACCCCCAGTCGTGTTTCGGTGCTTGGCGAATTCGGAGGCTTGGGGCTACCCCTAGAGGGCCACACGTGGCTGGACAAAAACAACTGGGGCTATCGCACCTTCAACGACCGTTCATCGCTTCAGGAGGGATACGAGCAGTTGGTGACGCAGCTGCCAAGCCTCATCGGACGTGGACTGGCGGCGGCCGTATACACCCAGACTACCGACGTCGAAGTCGAGGTCAATGGACTGATGACCTACGATCGCCGTCAGATCAAGTACGATCCAGAACGTTTGGCCGCATTCCATCAGCGACTTTATGAACTGCCTCCTCGCGAAGTGATCCTCGTCCCAGCCAGCGGCCCAGAGACCTCCGATGCAGCTGCCCAGCGATGGCGATTCACGTTCGACAAGCCCCAGGAAGGCTGGGAGAAAGCGGAGTTTCAGGATGCATCATGGAGTGAAGGGCCCGCCGGCTTCGGGGCGCTCAATCCACCCGGCTCCCGAGTGCGAACAACCTGGAATACCCCCGACATCTGGCTTCGAAAGACGATGCGGCTGGAACGAGGGAAGAGGGACGGAACGCTGGCCCTTTGGATTCACCACGACGAAGACACCGAGGTCTACGTCAATGGAACCAAAATCTTGGAACTCAAGGGGTACACAGTCGCCTACAAATTAGTACCGCTGACTCCAGCCCAAACTGCAGCCTTCCGCGAAGGTGACAACCAGATCGCCCTGCATTGCCACCAGACTGGCGGCGGGCAGTACCTGGATATGGGATTGGTTGAGCTGATTCCAACGACGAATCGATGAATCTGGGACGAGGGACACTGAGGATGGAAGATCAGACGCAACCGGTTTCTCTGCGACGCTTGGGGGAGGACCAGCTGGAGATCACCTGGAGCGACCAGAGGGTGCAGCAACTGCGGATCGCCACCTTGCGTCAGGCCTGTCCTTGCGCGGCCTGCAAGGAGAAGAAAAAAGGAGGTGCCCCAGCCCCCAGCCTCCCCGTCCTATCGGCCGCGGAGGCTCAACCCTTGCGTCTCCTGCAAATGACCCCCGTCGGCAACTACGCCTACCATTTGCGATTTTCGGACCAGCACGACTCCGGCATTTACAGTTTCGCGCTGTTGCGTTCGTTGGATGAGCGACCGAAGGAGTCGAAGAGCTAACCATTGCGATCCGATACGACGCAAGGGTGCCTCCCCTTGCGCTAAGTCAGTACCCTCCTAGATCCGCCGCCTGAAAATCAATCGCAGGTAGCCCCAACTGCGATCGGCAGGCATCGAGGATCGACTGCGTGCGACTGGTCCCACAGCGCGTGGCACCCAGTCGGCGCACTTCCTTGAGGCTCTCAAAATCCTTGACGCCCCCTGCGGCCTTCACTTGCACGGCAGCGGGAGAAGCCTGACGCATCAAGCGCAGGTCCTCCATCGTCGCCCCACCCGTCCCATAACCGGTCGATGTTTTCACCCAGTCGACTCCCAGTTCGCCGCAGATCTCGCATAGCCGGATCTTGTGCGAGTCCTGAAGATAGCAGTTCTCGAAGATGACTTTGAGTTTCCGCCCTGCCGCATGCGTCGGCTCCAGCACCGCCTCGATCTCGCGCCGCACCTCGGTCCACTGTCCGCTGAGGACCTGGCTGATGTTGACGACCATATCGAGTTCCTGGCCTCCGTCGGCGATCGCCTGAATCGCCTCCAATCGCTTGATCTGCGGCGTGTGGCCACCGTGGGGAAAGCCGATCGTGGTGCTGGGGAGCACTCCGGTTCCTTCGAGCATCTGACTGCAACGTTGCAGAAAGTAGGGGAGGATGCAGACGCTGGCGACATCGTAGGCGATGGCCAGACGACAGCCCAGTTCCAATTCGGACGCCGTCAGCATCGGTTGCAGCAGCGAATGGTCGATCATCTTCGAATAGTCGCGATAGGTCTCAGACACAACGACTCCTTTAGAAACACAACGCCTCTGGAATGGTTTGGCACCGACGAAACAACCAACCGCCCTCAGAAAAGTGCCTCGATCGGCTTCCCTTCCTCCAGGATGGCGAACGGCCTTCCCTGCGCATCGGTCGCTTGGAGGTTGGACACTCCCATCGCGTGATAAACCGTCTTGACGATATCGGAGGGGGTTACCGGATGGAGCGCTGGGTATTCTCCTAGACGATCACTGCTCCCGTAGACCTGGCCGCCTCGAATGCCACCACCTGCCAGGACGTCGGTCAAGCAATGGGTCCAGTGGTCGCGTCCTGCCCCGGAGGGACCGCCGCTTCTGGGATCTCCGATCTTCGGTTTGCGTCCCATCTCGCTGGTGACCAGCACCAAGGTTTCCTTCAGCAATTGTCGGCTGGCTAGGTCTTCGATCAACGCCGAAAAACCGCGATCAAACTCCGGCAGCAAATCTTCCTTGAGGCACTCGAAGTTATTGCCATGGGTATCCCAGCCACCTCCACTGGCGCACTTCCTCTGCTCGGCTTTCTTCTCGTCCCCCATCCAGAAAACCGCAATGAAGGGGACCCCCGCCTCCACCAGCCGCCTCGCCATCAAAAGGCTCATTCCATTGACGCTCTTTCCATACCGCTCCAGAACCGACTCAGGCTCCTTGGTCAGATCCATGGCCGCCGTCGTGCTGCTGGACAGCAACAAGTGCATCGCCCTCTCCTGCTGCTGATGCCATAGATTCCCTGAAGGCTGGCTGTCCAGTTGGCGACGGATGCGATCGATGCGTTGGCTGAGCGATTTTCGGTCGAGCAGTCGTTGGGGAGTGACGGGCCCCTCCAAGGTCAGTGAGGGGGTGCGAAACTCCATCGGCGCCTGATGGCTGCTTCGAACCACCAGGGGATCATGAGCCACCCCGAGACGACCGGCGAACTGTCCGGGTCGGGTGTACATCGGAGCGCCCGGGATTTCGGGCAGGGTGATTGCATTGGTCAGCTGACCATGCGGTGGACGTCGCGCATCGATGACCGAGCCGAAGAAGGGGTAGTCGTCTGGATAGGGTTTTCGGTCGTTTCCCTGCGACAGGAAGGTTGGGTCGGGGACTTGCCCGGTAAGGTGGTAGTAGTAACCGGCATGGTGGTCGTTGGTACTGACCGATCCACCGACGCTAGGCACTAATGCCAGATGGTGGGCCTGCTTTGCCAACATCGGCAGGTGCTCGCAAAGCCAAAGCCCAGGAGCCGATGTCGCTCGAGGTTCAAATGGCCCCCGATACTCCAGCGGCGCCATCGGCTTCATGTCCCACATATCGAGGTGAGAAGCTCCACCGCTGAGGAAAAAGAGAATCGTCGACTTGGCCTTGCCCCGACCCGAGGGACCGGGAGTTGCCATCGCTGGCCCGGTTGCCGCGCCACTGACCCCAAGAGCCGACAGACTGGCGGCTGCTTTCAGGAAAACTCTTCGCGAGTGACAGGAACCATCGGGCAGCCAGCGAGCAAGCATCCCTGAACCTCCTGGTGGCATCGTGTTCCAATGGCGGCGAAGATCTCGATCGCGAACCCGTTCCGGGCGCCTCTTTGGCGGCAGTCGCTCGGCATCCCTTCCCTGAAGTATAGCCGATACCACGGATCGCTTCGGAGGAAAAAACCAAGCTAGAAGTCTTGGCGGGATGGGGTCGTGCCGGGTGCCTTCTGCGGCGAGGGAGAAGGTGCCTTGTCGGGTTTGCTGTTCCGGAAAGGCAGCTGGAAGAAATCGAATGGCATCTTCGGCAACTCCAGAGGCATTGCCGATTCCTGAGGCGCCTCGGGGATCTTCGCCAGATCGATCTGTCCCAACAGAATCAACTGGTCGGGAAGCTGGGTGAAATGCACCTGTGCTCCACCGAACCACTGAGTCCAAGGCGCCTGATAGGAATCAGGGGCCACCTTGCGATCCAATGCGTTCTTGGATTCCTGGCTGCTTGTCCAGCGCTGCATTCCACCGACAGAGGTCAGTTCGTACTGGCCGCCCAGGGGACAGCGCAGCTTTGCATCCAGCAGCAATTCGGCCACCTCTCTGGACCGCGAGGGCGGGACTCCTAGTTGCTGCTGAAGGCTGTCGGTCAGCAAGCTGTTTCCCTCGCTGGCGCGGCGGACTCGTTGATACCACCAGGAAGCAATCCAGGAAGCGATCTGGCTGCGGTTGAGAGGCCCTACAAACAGTCGTACCTGCGCGGGATCCTCTGCCGGCTGGGGACGCATCGCCGCGATGCATCGCTCCAGCACCTGGCGATCGAAACTGAGCAGACTAAAGCCGGCCCCTTGCCAGCGCCACATCCCGATCAGAAGCTTGGAGAACCCAAGTGAATCGGGTGGCCCACCTCCCATCCCCCAGGGCAATCGATCCAGCCATCCTGTTTCCGGCCAGGCCCCCAGGTAGATCGGAAGCGACTTGAGGATCCACAGGGAGCTGAGGAGGCCGCGGTCGGAGCGAAAAGGTGGTGGGCGGTGATCTTGAATTCCCAGGATCAACGTGTGGCTGCTTGGCCGATGTCCAGCCAGTGGGTCGTCGACGACTTGGATCTGAGCGTGAACGACATCCGCCTCTGGACGCATCACTTGCAGAGGACTAGCGGGTGCCAGAATGGTGGCAAACCAGCCCCATTTTTCCTTTCCAAACGGCGCCACATACGCCTCCACCGCAATGCGCTCTTGCACCTGATCCTCGGGGTGCTTGTAGCGCCGCATTCGAAAGACCAACGGATCGGTCTGTCGCCAGTCGTTCTGATAAAAATCGGCCTGCTTCCGATAATGATCGGACTCCTCTTGGGTCACTTTGCCAACCTCCATGTCGGCGATCGGAAGAAAATGCCCCAGCCCCCCACGCTCCGGATCGACCCAGCGATCCCCCAACGTCAGAACGCGTCCCACCCCATCGACGCTCGAAAAAGACTCGGGCAATAGCCTCAGGCGAACCAAAGCGTCCAACGATCGGATGGACGCTTCCGGCACGCCCTCCATCCTGGCAGCCAGCGAGGCCATGTCCGCGGCCTGCAAACGAGCGCGAGCGGAAAGGCGACGCCTCAATTCGATCTGGGTGTGGGGTGAGACGAGGCCCCTCAGAAACTCGGGGGAAAAGAAACCAAATAGCACATCCTCCGGACCAGGCGGAAGCTGCTCGCGCGCCAATCGGAACACCGGGGACTGCGCAAGCGAGGGACCGCGCCCTTGAGAAACCCGAATGAACCGCTCCACCACCGCCCTGCTGCTAGTGACCAGCAAATGCGAAGCGTCGGATACCAAGAACGAACGAACGGAAAGATCGGGGGTGGTCAACAGCGAGACGGTTTCCCCTTCGATCTCGATTTGCTCCTCGCGCATGCCTCGCGATTGGCCAGCCGCCAGAGCCTCGGCGCGGTCCCGCTCCATCGAACTGCGCAGCAGTGCCATTTGACGAGCCTGGAAGAGGACCCCAAGCGAAGGACCATCCTGGAAGAAGAGGTCCAGCCCCAATAGCGCGACATCCTCGATCACCGCGTCGCCAAACAGCTTGGCAACCATCGTGGTCCGCACCTGCAACCGGTCAGCGATTCGGCTAGAGGTCTCCGTATCCAACCCGCGCAGCATCAACGAAGGAAGCAGGTCCCCTGCCCCCTGCGCCGTCCGACGCTCGAACCACAAATAGTTGTTGAACGAACCGAAACGCAAGTAGAAACAGTCGATCGGCACATGCTCGGCCATCGGTTCTACCGATACCTCTTGGCCACCAGCCCCCAGATCCACTGCAAGGTCTTCCCACCGCGGAGCCTCCGGTAGCGGAAGGTTAGGCTGCTGCCTGGAGTCGACTCCCTCAAGCACTTCTTCCAAAATCGCTTCTCGCTGCGATTCAAAACCTGCGATCATCGCCAGCGTCGATGCCACATCCTCACGAGTTACCCCCGGTATCTTTACCTTCGGTAGCCAACGCTGGGGCGTGCGAGCCATCCGCCTGGCAAGCATCGAAAGCAGGTAGCGATCCACCAACCCAGGGTAGTCTTCGCGAGACAACCTCGACTGCGCCTGTTCGCTATAGCTTTCCCACCACCTAGCCACCATCGAATCGTAGGGATCGCTCGCGACAACCTGTGGCGTCAACTTCATCCTCTGTGAATGGTCCCCGACCAATTCGAGATGGAGCGGTTCCACGCCACGGAACAGAAAATCGATGCGCAGCTGACTGGGCGGATCGACCGCATCGATCGCCATTCGGATCGCGCCACGCAGGCGAGACAAGATCCTGCCATCCCCGGCGACCAGGGGATCGCTCCCAGCACTCCCCTTCACCGGAATGCTCTCCCAACTCATCGCCGGATAGAACAGACGACCATCCCTCTCGCGAATCTCCAGCCGCTCCATGCGGGATGTATCCACCACGCCACGCGGCAGCCAGATCGTTGCCACGCCAAATGGACCCGACGAGTGCCAAAGCGCCACACCCGAGGGAAGGGGGGCCGGATCAGGCTGGGCATCGACCGGATCGGTGAGTCCAAAAACCACGACAAGCAGTCCAAGAATCCAAAGCATGGGCCGCCTCAGCGCCGATAGCTGCACTCCGCCTCCTGCCAAGACCTCGGTACCGCATTGCATACCCGCCTCCTGTCCGTTCGCCTCCGTAGATCACTCCGCTAAGGATAGCGTCCAAGCGCCAACCGCCAACTCTCCCGCCCCAATTGAGAATTCCACTCCAAGGTCTGGGCGACTTCAATTCCCAAATCGGCTTGGCAACAAGAAACCAGCAAAGACTCACCATCCAACCAAGCCACGCGCCAACGGGACCCTCCTACGCTAGCTCTCTCGACAAAAGATGGGTGGCACTTTTTGAATGCTAGCAACCCTTCCAAGCCACGCGCCAACGGGCCCCTCCTACGCTAGCATTCTCGACAAAAGGTGGGTGGCACTTTCTGAATGCTAGCGATTGCCGAAATAGGTGGGTGGCACTTTTTGAATGCTACTAGCACTTTTTGAATGCTAGCAACCCTACCAAGCCACGCGCCAACGGGACCCTCCTACGCTAGTTCTCTCGACAAAAGGTGGGTGGCACTTTCTGAATGCTAGCGATTGCCGAAATAGGTGGGTGGCACTTTTTGAATGCTACTAGCACTTTTTGAATGCTAGCAAGCCTACCAAGCCACGCGCCAACGGGACCCTCCTACGCTAGTTCTCTCGACAAAAGGTGGGTGGCACTTTCTGAATGCTAATTGCCGAAAAAGGTGGATGGCACTTTCTGAATGCTAGCGATTGCCGAAAAAGGTGAGTGGAACTTTCTGAATGCTAGCAACCCTACTAAGCCACGCGCCAACGGGACCCTCCTACGCTAGCTCTCTCGACAAAAGGTGGGTGGCACCAACCGTATGCTAGCGATTGCCGAAAAAGGTGGGTGGCACCAACCGTATGCTAGCGATTGCCGAAAAAGGTGGGTGGCACTTTTTGAATGCTAGCACTTAAGGCATGCTAGTAAGTTGATCGCTGGGCAAATGCCGCAGGGATTTGGCCTTGGTATCCATCCCACCATCTTCTAAGCTTCCGGCGCAGTCCCAATCCAAAGAATCGCCGGTGCCCCCAGCCACCAGCAAACCCGTCGTACCGACTGGGGCGTTACCCGAGCGAAACGGCGTAGAAGAACCCCGTCTCTCTGCCTCCAACTCTTTGCATTCCCCCGTGACCTTCATCCTTCAATCCCCCCTCCCGGAGAGCGCCAGGAGATGATCGCCAACAGGCTGAGATGGACCACCGCCTGTCTCCATGCATGGCCAGGATGGACCAAACTTTGGACCGAAGGGGACCTCCGATCAGTCCTTCTCTCACTGCTGTTTGGCATTCTGCTCAATCTATGGCTTGCTGCCACCTGGACCTGGCCGCAGTGGTGGACCAGCCAGGGCTGGTGGTTATGCCTGGCTGCGCTTGCCGTCTCAGCCTCCGCATCGGCGATCCTCGCCAAAGATTCCCTCCGGTCCCGGGCGCTGCGCCAGACTCCCGCCAAATCGGCCGACCAGTGGCTTCAGGACGCTCAGGAATCGTACCTGCAAGCCAACTACCCAGAAGCGGAAGCTTCGCTGCATCGCATCTTTTCTGCGGGCCATCAGGATATCGAGGCCATGTTGCTGATGATCTCCGTGCTCCGGCGCACAGGACGCATCGCTCAAGCTCAGTTCTGTATCGATCGATTGCGACTTCTGGATCGCGCCAGTCCCTGGCTTGCGGAACTCGATCACGAGCAAAAGAAACTTCGCCAGCAACTGATGGCACCCGAAGCTACCTCCACCTGACCTATCGAATCCCGCCACCCAGACTAAAAAACACAGTCACTCCCAGAGGTTTGAAGACTGGGTCATTGCGCACTGCGCCCCTTCTTGACTGGCTGCGCGGTCCAAGGATCCTCAGGCCATGCGTGCTTGGGATAACGCCTCTTGAGCTCTTTCCGGACAAGCGGATACGTGTTGTTCCAGAAGCTTTCGAGATCCTCGGTGACTTGTTGTGGCTGATAATTTGGCCCCAGCAGGTGAACCAGCAGTGGGACGCGACCACCGGCCAGCCTGGGAGTCTTCGTCCACGAAAAAATCTCCTGGATGCGAACAGCCAACACCGGCGGCTGTATCCCTGAATACTCCAGGGACATCCAAGAACCACTTGGGACCTGAATCTTCGCAGGTGCCTCGCGCTCCACCGCACGCCGCAGTTCGTACGTCAATGACTCCGCCAAGATCTCCGACCAGGGCAGTTCCGAAACTTCCCGCAGCGACCTCTTCCCGAGGCATGCAGATTGAGTGATCTCTTCCCACCACCTCGGATCGTCCCAGTCAGGCAATCCCAATTCAGGCATCCAATGCCGCAGCCAAAGGACCCGCGCGGCATATGCATGCCCCTTCGGCGATGGTAAATCGAGAACTTTCGGCCATTGCTGCCTAGCTGCCGACGCCAACGCATCAACACACGATGGATCATCAGGAACTGGGATCGGGGTTTCCTGAAGCACCAGATCTAGCCACCGCTTCTGACGGCGGCCGACCAGCGATTGCCGCTGCGGATCGTAAACCGCGATGGTATGAAACTCGACTCCCGCTTGGTCCAGCCATGGGGCTTCGACAGGGGATGAACTTCGCACCGTCGCATCCTGCCCGTTTGCCTCCAGGTCGATCGCCAAAAAGAACTCCCCGAGGAGGTTTCGATCGCTCCCCTCCAGGAGCACTCCTTTCCCACCGACCATCACCGCACGAGGGTCTCCAATCGATCGACGCCTCGCCAGCCGATCGGGGAACGCCGCCAGCAACGATCGCTCAAGCCCCTCCCCCGGATCGCTCCCAGATTCCGACTCCCCCGTATCCCCTTCCCATGCCATGCGATCCATCGATTTGCGAATGTCCTCTGATATCTTCGCAATCCATCTGGCCGCTGCAGGATCAACCCATCGCCAGTACGATTCGAAAGTCGCGTCGATCCCATGCCAATGCATCAGCAGCATCCCCTGACGCCCGACATCCGATCGCTGCGAAGCCACGATCCCCTGCACCTCAGTGGGAACGGCAAAACGCCCCTCTCTCCAAGGAGATCTCTCCGACAGCAGCGCGGCCACCCAACTTCCAACCTCGGCTACCCCTCGTCGTCGGGCTTCGCAGACCAGTTTGGCAAGTCTTGGGGGGAGTGGCAGTTCGGCCATCGACAACCCCGTCGGGGTGAATTCACCATGGGCGATCGCTCCCAAGCGTTCCAAAAGCAACCGCCCCGCCTCCAGCGCTTCTGGACGAGGAGCATCGATCCAAGGAAATCGCTCCAGATCTCTTTCGCCCCAACGCATCAATGACAAAATCGCCGATGACGGATCGACCCTCCGTATCTCTGGCTCGAGAGACTCTGGCCTGGCCGACTGAACGGCGGGCTCCCAACAACGAATGCACAGCCCTGGGCCCAACCGTCCGGCTCTCCCGGCACGTTGTGTCGCCGATGCCTGACTGATCGGCTCCAGCGAAAGTCGATCCAACCCAAGCCGTGGCTCGTAGCGAAGCACCCGCGCCCACCCGGAATCGACCACCGTACGGACCCCTTCGATCGTCAGCGATGTCTCTGCAACATTCGTTGAGAGAATTACGCATCCCGCCACCGCCTCCTCCATCACCCGCTGCTGTGACTCCAGCGACAACCCGCCATGCAGTGCATGCAGCGAACGACTAGATAGCCCCTGATCCAGCAATCTGCCTCGCAGTCGCTGAATCTCCCCCACCCCCGGCAGAAAGACCAAAGTCGTTCCCCCACGCTGAGAGTGCACTCCCCAAATAAGATCGGCCAAGCGTCGATCATCGGGAAACTGGATCGGATGGTACTGGATCTCAACCGGGTAAGCTCGCCCCTCCCCCGTCAACCGCACCGCTTCGGGAATCCATCGGTGCAGCGCCAGTCCATCAAGCGTCGCGGACATCAACACCAAGCGAAGATCTTCCCGAACCGTCCTCCGAAGGCGAACCACCATGCCGATCAACAGGTCAATCGCCACCGATCGCTCGTGGCACTCGTCGATCACCACGCACTGGACACCCTCCAGAAATGGATCGTCCACCATGCGGCGAAGCAACATCCCTTCAGTCGTCACCAGAAGTCGAGTCTGCGCCGAGGCGCGTCGATCGAAACGGACGTGATAGCCAACGTGCCCCCCAAGCGAACCACCCATCTGCTTGGCGACAAACTGAGCGATCGAGCGTGCTGCGATTCGACGCGGCTGAACCAAGACCACCTGCCCCTGCAGGCCAACGCGGTCCAGGCTGGCAACGCAGGCTGGCCCAACCCGGGTCGACTTTCCCGAGCCGGGAGGGGCGTCCAGAAGGATCGGAGTGCCAGAGACCAAATGCGCCTCAAGTTGCGGCAACAAGGGATCGATCGGTAGCCGTAGGTTCGACTCCCCTGTCATCCCCTCACCTCAGCATCCGACAACACAGGCCGCCCATCCATGCGAATCAGGAAGCTTTGCCACCTAACACAGGATGAGATGCCGATGCCGTCCTCATTGCCGGTGTTCCAATGTCCCCACTCTGGCTCAGCGCGTTGCCGGTGCTGTCCTCGAAGGGACTTTGGCGGCCTGAGCTGCCTTGCGGTTTTCCCACCACAAAAGCAGGGGCGCTGCCACGAAGACCGAACTGTAAGTCCCCACCAGAATCCCTACCAGCAGGCAGAACATGAACGCGTGGATCCCATCACCACCGAACCAGTAAAGGATCATGATCACGATGATCGTGGTCGACGACGTCAGCAGGGTGCGGCTGAGCGTTTCGTTGAGCGCCTTGTTGATCATCGCCGTCGTCAAACGGGGACTCTTCCCCTTGATCTCACGAATTCGGTCGAACACGACGATCGTGTCGTTCAAGGAATAACCGATGATCGTCAAAAACGCTGCCACCACCGTCAGCCCGATCTTGAAGTCTTCAATTCCAAGGAAGCTCAAGGGGCGATACAACCAATGGCTGAAGGCGAGGATCGCCAGAGTGAACAGAACGTCGTGCACCAGCGCCAGCACTGCTGCCAGTCCATACCCCAGCTTCTGAAAGCGGAACCAGATGTAAGCGGCGATGAAAAGGTTGGCGATCACGAGCGCCGCGAGAGCCTTCGTCTGCATCTGCCCTGCCACGCGTTCCCCAATCTTGTTGACCGAAAGCCACACGGGCTGACCTTGCATCTGCTTTTGTAGCTGATCGATGACCAGTTGCCCCTGAGCCTGATCGTAGGGAAGCGAAACTTTCCAGTCGGCAAATCCCTGCATCGAGTCCCGATTCCATCCCGCCGTCAGCTCCGCCGGCTCCACTTCCACCTGAGCTTCGGTGAGCCCTTGTCCGATGGCATTGGAGGCTTGCACCAACGATTCCAACAGACTCTTGGCATAAATCTTCGCAGACTCCTCACCCTTGCTGGGCATGAACTTCAGCCGCCAATCGGATCGGGCCGGCGCAGGAACTGCGGGATTCCCAGACGCTGCCTGAACGGTTGCATCAGCAGGAACTCCTGAGGAAACTGCCGCCTGAGGAGCAATGGCGGGATCTGCGGCAGGTGCCGCAGGGGGCTCCACCGCCGCAGGCTCTTCCTGATACGACACCAACCGAATCAATCCTTGCTGACGGACCGCACCCGACGCCTTGGGACTAGGCGAATTGCTTCCCGATTCCACCCGGTAGGTGACCAGCGATCCGATGCTGCTGTTGGCAAAACCCTCCGTCAATCGCTTGGTCAGGTCCTTCATATCCTGAAGGGAGGAATCGAGCCGGTAGACGGTTCCAGCCTCCTGTCCTGCCATCGCAACGGTTGTCAGGGTCGACTGAATCGGATTGCCTTCCGCATCGTTCTTGAGAATCTGGCTGGTCAAATCGCGCACGGCATCGACATCGGCTGGCCGATCCAACGTGAAGACCACTGAAGTTCCACCATTGAAGTCGATATCTAGAATGCCACGGCCTCGCATCGCGGTGGCAAGAAGACCAAGGCCAATCACCCCCAAGGAAAATGCCAGCGCCACTTTGGTCCACTTCATGAAGTCGATCTCACCCTCACCGACGACCGCCTTCTTCAAAGTCTGAACAGCATCCGACATGCTGAAGTTGGCAATTCCCAACCGCTCGGCTACCTCAAAAAAGACTCGCGAGCAAAAGACCGCCGTGAACATGCTGATGACGATCCCGATGACCAGCACCACCGCAAAGCCACGCACCTGGTCGGTGCCGACCGCATAAAGAACCAGACCGCTGATGATGGTGGTCAGGTTGGAGTCGACAATGGCCGACATCGCGCGGTCGAAGCCGTTGCGGATCGCCATGCGACCGGTGGCCCGTCGAGCGATTTCTTCTCGCATTCGTTCAAACACCAACACGCTAGCATCGAACGACATCGCCACCGTCAGCACCAGGCCCGCCAAACCGGGCAGGGTCACCGGTTGCTGGATCAACACCATCGACGCGGCGGTCAGCAACAGGGTCAATAGCAGAGAGAGGCAGGCGACCAGCCCAGCGAAGCGATAATAAAGAACGACGAACGCCAAAACCGCCACCAAGGAAATCAGCGATGCCCACAGACCCTTTTGGATCGTGCTGGCGCCCAAAACCGCGCCAATCTGGTTCTCGCTGATCGGCTCCTTGCCAAGCGATGCGGGGAGCGATCCAGACTGCAGAATACTGACCAAAAACTCCACTTCCTGAGAGGTGAAATTCCCCTGAATCACCCCCTTCTCACGAATCGGAGAGTTCAGGCGAGGCGCCGACAGCACCCGTCCATCCAAAATGATCGCCATATGACGGTAGATGCCGTTGTTGGGGGTGTTGCGGGCCGTCAGCGACAGCAGTCGCTTGGCACCAGCCACGCGCATCCCAAACTCCACTTCAGGAGATCCATCCTGGCCAACCGACCGCGACACCGTCGCTAGGTCATCCCCCGTCACTTCCTCAAAGGGCTTCCCGTCACGTCCGTTGAGCGACATGAGGAGGTCGATCTCTGGGATGTTTCGGTCTTTCAAAAACTTCTCGACGGCGTATTCGCCATCCAGTCCAGGCGGTAGTTCGATGATCGCACCGGTGCGAGCGTCGCGAATCAGATCGCGAGAGAGACCCATGGGGGTGTAACGAAGCGGGAAGACGCCCGAGACTGGATTCGGATCGCGTCCGATGGTGTGCCACAGCCCAACCAGCTGCCCTTCCGCGTTCCGCACCTCACCCGACAGTCGCTTTTTGAGGTCCGTATCGTTCGACTGAGCCCTTGCGGCCTGAATGACCGCCGGATGATCGTTCGGATTGGCGACGATGCGGAACTTCAGAATCCCCGCCTGCTGAACGACTCGCTTGATCTCCGCCACCTCCAACTGGTCGACCTGCGGCACAATGATCTCAATCTGATCTTCGCCGTAAGGACGGATAACGATTTCCTTGGTACCAGTCGGATTGAGCCGGTCTGTCAATGCGGGTACCAACTGCGTCGCCGAAGCTCGTGCAGACAAATCGCTGCCGTCTTGAACCGAACGATCGATCTCATAGACCAGGATCGTTCCACCGCTGATGTCTGGGCCTTTGCGAAGTTCGCCCCGCCATAGGATCAAGCCGGCTCCGATCACCGCTGCCAGGATGATCCCCAAGGAGGTTGCATGGCTTGGCATGCGAATCGCCTTGGAAATCCAATTCCCCAGGATGAAAGGCAGCACGAAAACCAGCAGCGCAAACAGCAATGCCATCAAGAGCGACCCGACAGCATCCCCAGAGCCGGCAGCTGGGGCCGGAGTAGCGGCGGCGACTTGGGCGAGCATGCCCGGGATCCAGGAAGGTGAAAGCATGACGATCAGTCCGGGAGGATAATGGAACAAAATGAGTTTCAAGACTTCGCTGCAGTAACGCCGTCGACGATCACCTTGGCAATGGCGTCGCGGCTGATGGTCATTTTTGCATTGGTCGATTCATCGATTCGAATCGTCACGGTGCCCGCATCCGCATTGGTGGAGACAACCGAACCATAGATGCCGCCAAGCGTCACGATCCGGTCGTCTTTCTTCAAATTGGATCGCAGCTGCTGGAGCTCCAGCTTGGCTTTCTGATCCGCCTTCTGCTGTGGCCGCAGGACCATCAGGTAAAGTGTGGCCAGCGCCAGCATCGGCAGGATCAAAGGATTGTTGAGAAACGTATCCAGAACGCCAGGGGGCGTGGTGGGCTTGGCGGTCGGTGCTGCCGGCGCATTGGTGGACGCCTGAGCCAAGACCACGATCCAGTCGGTCAATGAGTTCAACAATCGATCACCTCTTTGCGACCGTTCGGATCTGATTTACGAGCCAACTTGAGCGGGCAGGAATCCTCTTCCGCACGAGCCGGTCGGTTGCCTCCCCAGCGATCCCCTTCCAGGGCCTTCGCGAGGATCCCCCTTGCGGGATGACGACTGGACGACAAAACCGCATCCTTGGAATCCGCCGACTCCGGCGGTATGGAACCGACCACAGAAGGCTCATTCCCCACAAAAAATAAGGATAGATCCGGTATCTTAAAGGGATCCTCCGACAGCGACAAGGGCAACGACCTACCCACGACAACCACCGCCAGCCAACCGCGACACCCTCCTCCCCCCGGTTGACACGACGATCCAGCATGCTAGCCTAACCCATTCTCCCCAATCGACAGATTCGCTCTAAACGGAAAAGTCGGGTGACGACCAGTAGGTCGCGGTTGGGGAGCCGCTAGGGAGAGCAAGAGGCCACCGGTCGATACGACGGGGGCCGTCCGGATCGGCACAGGGCTTGGTCCGAAGACGTACATGGGATCGAACGTTGGTCAGTTTCTTGGGAGGATTGAGGAATGGTGCGTTCCTGGATGGGTCGCTTGGGATTGGGAGCCCTGGTTGCTGGTGCGAGCATCAGCTTGGTTGCCCAAGACCTTCAAGCAGGTTGCGGCGGCATTTTGGGTGGTCGTCGTGGCGATTCCTGCAGCGGCGCTGCAGTCGATAGCTGCAGTGGTGGAAACGGTGGCGGCCTGCTAGCCCGCCTGCATGCTCGGAAGGCCTCTTGCAGCGGTGCCGCTGCGGTTGCCGATTGCGCTCCAGCCCCCGCACCGGCTGCTTCCTGCAGCGGTGGCGGTCGCGGCCCAGGTCTCCTGGCTCGCCTCCATGCCCGAAAGGCTTCTTGCAGCGGTGCTGCTGCTGTCGCCGATTGCGCCCCGGCACCAGCTCCTGTTGCCACCTGCAGTGGTTCAGGTCGTGGTCCAGGCCTTCTGGCCCGTCTCCGCGCTGCAAAGAAAGCCTCGTCCTGCAGCGGTGCAGCTCAGGCTCCCGCCTGCGGTGCACCAGCCGCTGATTGCGGCTGTGGCGCTCCTGCTGCCGACTGCGGCGGTTGCGGCTCCGTCAGCTCCGATTGCGGCGGTTGCGGCAATGCAACTTCCGACTGCGGCGGTTGCGGCTCGGTCAGCTCCGACTGCGGCGGATGCGGTAGCACCGCAACCGACGGTTGGAACAATGGTGGTTATGTGGAAGGCACCACGGTCAGCAGCGGCTGCGTTGGTTGCGGTTCCACCGTCGTCGATGGCGGCACCATCGTCAGCAGCTCGGATGCCCCTCCTGCACCAACCGCGGCTCCTGCTGCTGCACCCGCACCAGCCGCTGCCCCTGCAGCTCCCGCTGTTCCAGCAGTGCCAGCCGTTCCTGCGGCCCCTGCTGTCCCAGCAGCTCCCGCCGTGAATCCAGGCACCTGATCGGTTTTCGATCGCTGAGGCGTAGCAGCCCCAAGCTTGAATGCCCAGAAAAGCACGAACTCTCCAGTCACCGACTGGAGAGTTTTTTTATTGCTTCACTCCGCCCTCATGCGAAAACGATTGCGAGGAGCCATCGCGAAACGCTAGATTTGACGGGGAACCTTCTCTTTCCCCCCAGCCTCTTTCGGAGTCGGGCTAGATGTTTCAGGTCGTGATCACCGATGCAACGTTCCCCGATTTCCAAATGGAACGCTCAATCCTTGAGCCTTACGGGATCCAGCTGAATTTCTTGCAGGGGGCGGAACCAGAAACCCAGTCGAGGCTTTTGAGGGAAGCTGACGCCGTCATCGTTCAGTTTGCGAAGATCACCGCGCCGATGATGGCGGGGATGCCAAAGGCGCGAGTTTTGGTGCGCTATGGCATTGGAGTCGACAACGTCGATCTGGCCGCCGCAGCGCAACATGCCATCCCTGTCTGCAACGTTCCTGACTACTGCATCGACGAGGTGGCCGACCACACCCTGGCTTTTCTCCTGTCTCTGACCCGACAGGTCGTCCCCAATCATCTGCACATCCAGCAGGGTCAGTGGGGTCTTGCGGTACCACTGGCTTCGATGCGATCGCTGCGAGAACTGACGGTGGGGATTGTCGGGTTCGGACGAATTGGACGCGCAGTGGCTCAGCGTCTTGCCCCCTTCGGTTGTCACCTTCTAATCCACGACCCATTGGCCTGTGGGCAGGAACCACCGGCCAATGCAACATGGGCCGATCTGCCTGACCTACTCAAATCTTCCGATGCCGTCACTCTTCACTGTCCGTCCACCGACCAAACCCGTCGGTTGCTCAATCGCGCCTCCATCGCCATGATGAAGCCAGGGGCTCTGGTCATCAATCTGGCCAGGGGCGACTTGATCGAAACAGGGGGGCTGATCGACGCGTTGAAGTCGGGTCATTTGGGTGGCGCGGCTTTGGACGTTTGCGATCCCGAGCCGATTCCCAGCGACAGCCCCTTGCGGACAATGCCGCAAGTCCTGCTCGCTTCGCATATTGCATCGGCCAGTCCAACCGCTGTGGCAAGGCTGCGCACCCGTGCAGCGCAGCACGCGCTGACGGCCATTCAAGGCGGATTGCTGACCGATTGCGTCAATGGACTGACCCATTTTCGCATCCCGATCGCGTAGGAATCGAACGCCGGCGCCCCAGGCCATTCCCCCCCCAATTCTCGGCCCACCCTCTCCCCTCGCCGACCATGAACCCACCTCCACCAGCTCATCGTTGCATTCGAATCGAACCGCTTCAGGAATGGGTCGTCTATTCGCTTCAGCGGGCAGGAGTCCCATGGTCGGAGGCTGAAGGGGTCGCCGAGGCGTTGGTTCGCACCGACGCGATGGGGATCTCGACTCACGGCACCAAGCTATTGGTTGGCTACCTGAAAAAGTTGAAGGCGGGAGGCTACCGGCCTGCAGCTTCCCCCAGCATGCTTCGCGAGGGCATCGCCTGGGGGGTGATCGATGGGGATCATGGACTGGGGCAAGTCGGCTGTCGCCATGCACTGCAGGTTGCAAGCAACAAAGCCAGGGTGGCGGGCATGGCCCAAGTCCATCTGATCCGCACCGGCCACCTGGGAGCCCCCGGCTACTTCGCAGCACTGGCCGCGAGGGAGGGGTTCATCGCGATGATTCTGGGCAACGACATTCCCAGCGTTGCAGCTCCAGGGGCTTGCCGAGCCGTTCTGGGAAGCAACCCAATGGCCTACGCGATTCCAAGAATCGATAGCGATCCCATCCTCCTGGATATCGCCACCGCCGCGGTCGCAGGGGGCAAGGTCTATGCAGCCAGGCAACGCGGCGAGGCGATCCCAGAGCATTGGCTGATCGGTCCAGACGGCCAGCCGACCCGCGATGGCACTCTCTATCCCCAATCGGCATCGCTTGCCCCCATGGCCGGACACAAAGGATTCGGACTGGGACTTTGGTGCGAAGTCCTCGCTGGCGTACTGCCAGGCGGCAATTTCACTTGGCAGATCGGAAGCTGGCTTTTTGATCCCCCCGAGCAGCCATCTTCCCACAATGCTTCGATCTTGCTCCTGGACGTGTCGGCCATCACCGATCGTCAGCAGTTCGATCGACGTCTGAAGCAACTGGTCGAGGAAATCACGAACACACCCGTCGGCCCAGGGGCCTCTCCCGTGCAGGTCCCTGGCCAACGCGAATGGACGAAAATGCGCCAGGCCGAATCCGACGGAATCCCACTCCCCGAAGATGTCCTTGCGAAGATCGCCGAGGCAGCCGACTTGGTGAATCTCCCTCTTCCAGAAACTTTCTCAATCTGAAACCAAGAAACCTATCGACGAGGTAATGCAATGAAGATCGTTCGATTCCTCAACGCCAATGGCTCCATCGAATGGGGCCACCTACATGCCGATGGTCATGCGACCCTACTGGCGGGCGACCCCTTTGGCACCTGCATCGATACCGGCGCACCAGCCGCCATCGACAAATTGCTGGCTCCCGTGGAGCCGCGAGACATTTTCTGCATCGGGCTGAATTACCGAAAGCATGCCGCCGAGGGGAATCAGCCGATCCCGGAATATCCCGTTGTCTTCATGAAGAACAGCGGTTCGGTTCAAAACCCAAACGATCCGATCACACTTCCCCGACACCTGGGAAGCACGAAGGTCGATTACGAGTGCGAACTGGCCGTGGTGCTGGGCAAGGAATGCTACAACGTTTCCCGCGAAGAAGCTCTCGACTACGTCCTGGGATACACCTGCGCTAACGATGTCAGCGCCCGCGACTGGCAGATGCAATGGGGTGGGTCTCAGTGGTGCCGTGGCAAAACCTTTGCTACCTTCTGCCCGCTGGGTCCATGCTTGGTGACGCGAGATGAAATCCCCAACCCCAACGCCCTCCGCATCCGAACCACGCTCAACGGGCAGGTCATGCAGGACTGGACCACCGAAGACATGATCTTCGATGTCCCGTCGCTTATCGCTTTTCTAAGCGGCAGCACGCGTCTGGCTCCAGGGACCGTCATTCTCACCGGTACGCCGCATGGGGTTGGAGCCGCTAGGAAGCCGCCCGTTTATCTGCAACCGGGGGACCTGGTGGTTGTCGACATCGAGCGGATTGGAGCGCTTTCCAACCCGGTGATCGAAGAGCCGCAGGGGATATGATCGATGCGCGCGATCGGACTGGATATCGGGTCCACCTCCATCAAGGCGGCAGTGCTGGAACCTTCTGGCGGCGGTGTCCTCGAGGAGCGTTCGATACGATTTCCAGCAGCTATTCCGAATGAGGATCGACAGATCGTCGAAGTCGATCCTCGTCAAATCCTCAGCGCCATCGAACAGGCGCTGGAAGGTCTTTGGGCGCTGGCAAGTGACCCATGCCATCTGCTGATCTGCGGGCAGATGGGAGGCCTGATCCTGGCCGACCCAAAGGGCCGGCCCCGATCGAACTATCTGTCTTGGCGCGATTGCCGATCGCTCAAACCGCTCTCGCCCTCATCGGAAAGCTGGCTAGAGCGGTTGCGAGGGAAATGGTCGGAGGATGTTTGGAATCAGTTGGGTCGAGAACTGCAGCCCGGTTCGACGACCACATTGCTGGCGTGGTTGCAGCATCACGGACAATGCCCTTCCGATGCGATCCCTTTGACTCTCCCCGATTTTCTCGTCAGCTACCTTCTGGAACAGCCTGGACTTCTTCATTCGACGATGGCGATCGGCATCATCGATCCCCGCATCCACCAATGGCATCGGGAAGCGATGCAACAAATCGGGATTGCCGAATGCAACTTGCCCACCATCATCGATCAAACCAGTTCCCTCGGGGAGACGACGCATCGCGGCAGACGACTTCGCATCCATGGAGGCTTCGGCGACCAGCCATGCGCGCTCCTGGGCGCGGGTCTTCAGCCACACCAACTCTCGATCAACTGCTCCACAGGAGCCCAGGTCTCCCGCCGATCGGACCGCTTCATCCCGGGCCCCTACCAGTCGCGTCGATTTTTCTTCGGCGACTGGCTACAAACCATCACTCACCTTCCCGCCGGCCGCGCGCTGAACGGCTGGGTCGACCTTCTTCAGGAGCTGGCGGGGGCCGAGGGAATCACGCTTCAATCCCCCTGGCAGTCGATCGCCGACGCTCTCCTTCATCACGACGCCAACGGGCTCCAGGCCGAGCTGGCTCTTCACCGTTCCCCCTTCGCCGAAACGGGGTCGCTGACGCACATCACGCTAGAAAATCTGTCGGTCGGTTCTCTCATGGCAGCTTGCTGCGATTCCATGGTCTCCCACTACCATCGCGCAGCCGCCGCTCTGGATCCGCAACACGCTGCCAAAGAGATCCTGCTCACAGGCGGACTGGCCGAACGGCTCCCAGGGCTCAACCACCGCATCGCATCCCGTTTCCAGCTTCCTCTCCGTCAGGTCCCTGGTGAGTCGACGCTGCAGGGACTCCTTCACCTAGTGTCCCTTCCCGATACCGTGGCAACAAGGAATTGACCGATGCAACCCAATCGTTCGCGCTTCCTGTCCAGCCTGATGGTGACGCTTCTTGGATGGCCCGGTGGCTCGATGGCTACCCAACCGCCCCATCAGCCCATCGCCGCAGAAGATCGTTCCCTGGATGGCCAATCGACCTTCATCGACCATTCTCTCTGGATCTCCGAAGAATTCCCCTGCAACTGGCCGACCTATCCCTTCCCCAAGTTTCAAATCGTCCCCCAGCAGAAGATCGGACGGACCAGCCTCTATCACATCGAAATGCTGATCATCGACGGCAACACAGGGACGCAGCTGGATACCCCACCGCATTCGGTGCTGAGGCCGGAACGGAATCATCCCAAGTCCGGTCCACTGGGGCTGGCCTACACCGACAGGATTGAGCCATGGCAGTTCGGAGGCGAGGCGTGTGTGGTCGACGTCCGAGGCAAACTCGAGAAAGCTCCCCTAGGAGTCAGCCCTCTGATCGGCCCATCGCTGCTGGAAGCGTTTGAAAAGGAGCATCGGGCTTTTCGTCGCGGGGATGTGGTTCTGTTTCGCAGCGACTATACCGACCTGTTCTACCGGCCATTTCCTGAAGGATCCCGCTTCATCAACGACATCATCGATCGCAAGGCCGAAGGATATCCGGATCCCAATCCGGAGGCGATGGAATGGCTGGGGCAACGCGGGATTTTGGCCGCCGGGACCGACAGCCCCAGCATGGGACCATTGCCTGATCTTGCCGAAGCGACTCACTACGCTGGCCTGCGGCATGGAATGATCTGGACGGAGGGGGCGACCGGCCTAGGTCGGATTCCGACAACCGGGGCGTTCTATTGTTTCCTTGGCCCCAGACATGAAGGTGGCCCCTACGGCGAAGGCCGCGCTTTCTCGATCGTAGGTGGGGAGCTACCGCAACGTTTGATCGCTTCGTGCCGAGAGAAGCGAGCCCGAGACTTGTCGCCAGTCATGACCCCAAAGTTCCCAATGACCTCCCCAGGCGTGGCGACCGGAAGTCATCGGCAAAGCTATCTGAAAGTCGATTTTCTGTATTCCCCCGAGCTGGACCTGTGGCATCACGCCCACTGGATGGACTCGATGGCGGGGACCCACCTAGTGCCTCCCGCATACGCGCTTCCCCAGCCCGATCAAAAGGTAGAGGAAACGGCAATGCAACTGGCCTGGCGGCAGGCGTATGAGCGACGCTGGGGAACTCGCGGAACCTCCAGTCGGACGTGTGAGCAGGTTCCGATTAGTTGGACCTGCGGCCCTTTGCAAGTGATTGATGTCCGAGCGATCCGGGGGTCGACCCAGCGATCCACGTGGCCAAGCTCCCCATCGATCGACCCCAGCTGGATCGAAAGTCATGAAGCGGCCCATGGAAAACTGAAAGCCGGACAGATCGTACTCTTCCAGACCGGCTACATCGACCGGCATTTGGCGATGCCCCGCGACACGCAGGGGAGATTCGGCCAAGGTCTCTGGTCCGATGGATTGCTGGGAAAGGAAGAAGGCTGGCCAGCGGTGGCCCCCGAGACGATTGATCTGCTGCACCAGCGAGGGATTCGATGTGTGGCGACCGATGCCCCGGACCTGGGTGGTGTCGATCCAAAGAGTGCCGCATTCACCTACTGGCTGCTTGGATCTCGGGACATGGTGGGGATCGAATTTCTGTGCAATGCCGATTCGCTCCCGAAGGATTCCTATTTCCTCTTTGCACCGCTGAAGATCATCGGTTGCCACGGCGGCCCTGGACGCGCCATCGCTCTTTATTGAGAACAGCGCCCCAGTCCCTACCCTCCCTTCGTTCGGTCGAATCCCCTTCAGCGAGTCGCGCGATGCAAGCCGAATCCGATCATGGACCAACCGATCCCACCGGGATTCCTCCCTGGACCCTGGGGGAATTGCCCGAGCCGAAGGGATTGAGCTGGCGCAACTGGAGGGACTTTCTTGGGCCGGGGATCGTGATGATGGGAATCCAGATCGGCGGCGGCGAATGGCTGCTGGGTCCAGCCATCACGGCCAAGTATGGCGGCGGTTTGATGTGGGTCGCCACGATCGCGATCCTGCTCCAGGTCTTTTACAACATGGAATGCGGTCGCTACGCACTGTACTGCGGCGAACCGGTGCTGACCGGCTTCATGCGATGTCGACCAGGACCGCGATTCTGGGTCGCCCTCATGCTATTGCTCAATGCTTCCGCCCTCATCCCCGGGCTTTCCACGCATGGCGCGGCGATGATCGCAGCGCTGATCTTGCAGCGCCCGCCCGACCTGGAGGATCGCTGGCTGGTAGTACCTCTGGCCTATGCCTGCATGTTCCTGGTCGCCCTGCCGGTGGTGCTGGGAGGCAAAGTCTATTCGATGCTTCAGGCCATCATGACAGCGAAGATCATCGTCGTCTTAGGGTTCTGTCTGACCATCGGCCTGCTGCTGGTCGATCGGCAGCATTGGTGGCAAGTCTTGATCGGCTTTCTGCAGATCGGCAATGTCCCAGTGGTCGCCGATCGCGAGGGTGGGGAACGCATCGTCAATGCGTTTGGATTCTTTCTGCGAGAAGGGCAGTGGCCCGATGTTTCGACCGCCAGCCTGATTGTGATCGGGGCATTTGCCGGATATGCCGGTGGAGGAGGATTGGCCAATTCCACCTACTCCAGCTTCGTTCGCGATAAAGGATGGGGGATGGGATCCCGCGTCGGTGCAATCCCCAGCGCGATCGGAGGAAGAGAGATCTCGCTGAGTCATGTTGGGGAGGTATTCCCGATCGACAGCGAGCAGTTACGGCGATGGAAGGGATGGTGGAAATACGTCTGGACCGATCAGATGCTGGTGTGGGCCCCTGGCTGCTTTGTTGGCATGGCGCTGCCAGCACTTCTATCGCTGCAGTTCGCTCCCTACAGCACGATCACCACCCAGCAGGCGTCGGTCGCGCAGGCGGTGATCACCGCCGACGGCATGCGTCATGCCCCAGTCGCTCCGATCGTTGCGCAACTGCTCTGGATCACCGCGCTCCTGACCGGTCTGATGGTGATGCTACCCAGCCAGCTTTCGATTCTCGACGATTTCAGCCGTCGCTGGACCGACGCGCTTTGGACCGCCAACCGAAAAGTGCGGGACCACATGAAACCCGCTCAGGTCGGCAAGATCTACTATGCTCTCCTAGCAGGCTATCTGCTCTGGTCGTTTCTCTTCGCCTACTATTTCAATCACGTCCCCAAGGTGATGACCGAATTCATCGCCAACTTCAACAATCTGGCGATCGGCATCACCGCATTCCAATTGCTTTGGATCAACCATCGTCTGCTCCCCAAAGAGCTTCGCCCAGGAAAGCTGGCCAGCATCGCAGTGGCCTGCTGCGGCCTGTTTTACCTCACCCTAGCAGGGCTCGTTTTCTTCCTCAAAATCCTTCCCTCCTGGATCTCTTGAATGGCTCCTCACGTACAGAACCTATTCGATCTTTCCGGACGCTGCGCCCTGGTGACCGGCGCCGCGCAAGGTCTTGGCCGCGCCACCTGCGAAGCCCTGGCGGCTCATGGAACCAACCTGCTGCTGGTCGACCGCAATCTAGAAGGTGCACAGGCTACCGCCGATTCGCTCCGTCGATTCGGTGTCCGCCTGGAGTGCGCTCGATGCGACGTATCGAAACCGGAAGAAATCGAGAAGCTATTTCAGGTCCTGGATGACACGCTGGGACAGATCGATTTTCTTGCGAACATCGCAGGCGATGGCATACTTGCGCCGCCCGAAGAGCTAACCCTTGAGCAGCTCCAACAAGTCCTCGACAACTTGGTCATCGGACGCTTCGCCATGTGCCAGCACGCTGGCCGAAGGATGCTCTCCCAGCGTCGCGGTTCGATCATGAATATAGGATCGCTCGCAAGCTCCACCGCGCTGGGCCGTGGCCATATCGCCTACAGCATCGCCATGGGGGCGGTGCTTCAGATGACCAGGGAACTGAGCACCGAATGGAGCAGTCGGGGAGTTCGGGTCAATGCCGTACTCCCAGCCCAGGTCATCAATCCCGGTCTGGAGGCCCGAATGGAAACTGACCCCGGCTTGCGGACTCGTTTTCTCAACGGCATCCCCGCCGGGCGACTCGGCATGCCCTCGGATATCATGGGGCTTGCGGTTCTGCTCGCCTCCGACGCTTCCGCCTGGATCACCGGTGCCTGCATCCCGATGGATGGTGGCAACATGGCGATGAATGCAGGCGGCACTCCTGGCCACCACCGAACCGACGCGTAACTTGCCACACCGTCACGCTTCCCCCACGAAACCGATACCGACTTCAGTCGCGGAAAGGCTCCACGATGGCTTCCTCCCTGACGCAGCGCCTGGAACTCTACCGATCGATGCTGCGCATCCGACTGTCAGAAGAGCAACTGGCCCGGGCTCACCAGAAGGGACTGGTCCACGGAGCCTGTCACACTTACGTCGGGCAAGAGGCGATCGCCGTGGGTGTCTGCAACCATCTGCAACGCGAGGACCCCATTTTCAGCACCCACCGCGGGCACGGACACGCCCTGGCGAAAGGGCTGGAGCCGACGGAACTTTTCGCGGAACTCTTCGGACGCCAAACGGGATGCTCTCGCGGTCGCGGTGGAAGCATGCACCTGTTTTCGCCTGAGATCGGATTGATGGGCACTAGCGGCATCGTCGGGCCCTGCATTCTTCAGGCATGCGGCGGAGGCTACAGCTCCCAGATCCTGAACAACCAGTCGGTGGCGGTTGCGTTCTTCGGCGACGGCGCCAGCAACAATGGCAGCTTTCACGAAGGCCTCAACATGGCCGCCATCTGGAAACTCCCGGTCCTCTTCGTCTGCGAGAACAACCAGTATGCCACCGAAGTGCCATTTCGGGAGGCATCCTCCAATCCAAGTGTCGCCGATCGCGCCAAGGGGTACGGAATGCCCAGCCTGACGGTCGATGGCAACGACGTCGATGCGATAGACGACGTAGCAGGTCAGGCGATCCAGCGAGCAAGGGATGGCCTGGGACCAACGCTTCTGGAGTGCCTGACCTACCGCACCCGCGCTCACGCCGAAGGGATGGGGGATTTCACCTACCGAACCCGTGAGGAAGTCGATCGCTGGAAGGCGAAATGTCCGATCGAACTGCTGAAGCAACGACTGCTAGCCGACCACGGACCCACGGCACAAATGAAGATCGAAACGATCGAACAGGAAGAGCGTGCTAGGGTCGATCGAGCGCAGGTGGAGGCCGAGCAGTCGCCGGCTCCCTTGGGAGTGACCGCCACCGAGTTTGTCTACCGACAACCTCCGCGAGGATTGGCAACCCAAAAGCAGACAACCAAGAAGCGCATGCAGTCCTTCTCCGAGGCAACGCTGGAGGCACTGACGCTGGCCATGGAAGAAGACCCGACGATCTTCGTGCTGGGGGAGGGAATCGGCCAACGCGGCGGGAACTTCGTCACCACCAAAGGGCTCTTTGCCAAGCACGGAGCGATGCGACTGCGCGACACGCCGATCTGCGAGAGAGGCTTCGTCGGACTCGCTTGCGGTGCCGCGATGACCGGATCCCGGCCAGTAGTCGACTTCATGTTCGCTGACTTCGTCCTGGATGCCTTCGGGGAGATCATCAACCAAATCGCCAAGATGCAGTACATGTCCAGCGGACGACTACGGATGCCGGTGCTGCTTCGCGGGTGCATCGGCATCGGCCACTCGGCCGCCACCCACCATTCGGGAAGCTACTATGGCATGCTGGCGCAGGTGCCAGGGCTGCGCGTCGTTGTGCCGTCGCATGCCAGCGATGCCAAAGGACTTTTTCTACACGCCTTGCGCTGTGACGATCCCGTTCTCTTCCTGGAGCATCGAGAAATCCTCCAGTCGAAAGAAGAAGTCCCCGAGGATGCTTATGAGATCCCCTTTGGCAAGGCGAGGATCATCCGCCCCGGAAACTCGGTGACCGTGGTCGCTCTGGCAAGAATGGTCCATCTGACCCTGGAGGCTTGCAGGGAACTACAGCAGGAGGGAATCGATGTCGAACTGATCGATCCACGCACCGTGCTGCCGCTGGACCATGAGACGATCCTTCAGTCGGTCGCAAAGACTGGAAGGCTGCTGGTGATCGATGAAGCCGCCCTCCATTGCGGCGTGTCAGCAGAAATCGCAGCTCGCATCGCCGATGAAGGCTTTGACCTGCTGGATGCACCGATTCGCCGTCTGGGTGGAGCCTTCTGCCCGACGCCCTACAGCCCATCGCTGGAGCGGGAAGTGATCCCATCGGTGGCGACGATTCAGCAGTCGATCCGCAGTTTGATGGAGGAATGATCGTGGCGCATCCAATCCAACTGCCTCGGCTTGGCTGGTCGATGGAGCAGGGCACATTCGTCGCATGGCTGAAGCAACCTGGCGAATCGGTCGCCGTAGGAGAGCCGCTCTTCGAGATGGAAGGAGAGAAGGCACTGCAGCAGATCGAATCGACCGATGCAGGGATTCTGCACTTGGCAGATCCGGCTCCCTCAGCCGGCCAAAGCTTGCCGGTCGGCGCGCTCCTGGGATGGCTGCTGGCGCCCGGGGAATCGCCGCCCGCCACTTCGGGCCCCACCCCGGCGGAAGATACTCAGACCAGCACGCCAGCAGCGCTTCCACCACCCGCAGCTCCGTCGGTCCGCCGGTTGGCTCGCGAACTAGGGGTGGCAACTGAGCAACTGACGGGATCGGGGCAGGGCGGACGCATCCTGGCCGAAGACGTGCGCCGCGCCGCGGAACCAAGCCAGGAATCTCCCTTTCCAAACTCCAAGCGGATTCGAGCAACTCCACGCGCCAGGAAATTGGCTCGCCAACGCAACATCGATCTAAGCCGACTGGTTGGTTCGGGCCGCATGGGACGCATACGCCAGCGCGATGTCGAAGCGGCGTCGACAAGCCAGCCTCATGCTGCGCAGCCCCTTTCGGCTCGCCGTCTGGCGATCATCCGAAACCTTCACGACAGCCTGGCTCGATCGATCCCCGTTACGCTGCACAGCCGCGCCGAGGTGACGAAGCTGGCCGCGCTGCGGGCGCTTTGGAAGGCCGAGGGAACATCGCCGCATCGGACTTGGAATGACTTGGTGGTCTATTTCACCGCCCGAGCCATCGCCGACTTCCCGATGATCGCGCAGCGCTGGAATGAAGATCGCACGGCGCTGATTCCGCTGGGCAGTTCGATCGATATCGGCATCGCAGTCGATACGCCCCATGGACTGGTGGTGCCGGTGCTCCGCGATTGCCTGGGTGGATCGCTGCACCAGCGCTCCCAGGAGGCGAAACAGCTATTCGAAAAGGCGCGCACCGGTCGCCTGACCCGCCAGGAAATCGAAGGGGGATGCCTGACCGTTTCCAATCTGGGGCACTACGGGATCGATACATTCACCCCCATCATCCACGCGCCCCAGATCGCGATTCTCGGCATCGGAGCGATTCGCCGAGAACCTGCCCTAGACGACCAAGACCGTGTCGTCCCCCAGTATCGTATGGGGCTCAGCCTGACCTTCGATCACGCAGCGATCGATGGCGCCCAAGCCGCCTGCTTCCTGCAAAAGCTAGCCGATCATCTCCGCGATGCAACTCTCCCCTAACCGACAGGGAAAATGGACTGTCAGGTCGGGCGTCAACCGGTGGTCTCGTTCTGGGAAGTCGATGGGATCAGAAGGCAGGCGATCAGTCCCAGGGCGTAGAGGGAAGCGCTCAGGGAGCCGACGCGAGGGTAATCGCCGCCCAGCCAAGAAAAAAGCGATCCAGCAGCCAGCACACCGATCGCTGTTGCAAACCGTCCAAAATTGTATGCCGTGCCACTGCCCGCCGCTCGGACCTCCACCGGATAAAGCTCCGGAAGATAGACCGCCAGCCAGCCAAAAAACAGGGTCGAGAAAAATCCCTGCCCTGCTACGATCGCAAGAAACTCGGGCCTCAGCGGCGCCGATCCTTGAAAGAGCCCAAAGGTGGTTGCCGCCGCACAGAGGCTGATCAGCGCATAGCTGTTTCGGCGGCCCAGCCGGACGGCAAGCTGCGCACCGGCAAAACTGCCAGCCACCGCGCCCATCGCCCAGGCTCCCTGAACCAGTGCTTTGTATCCCGGCGACTGAGCCCCTGCGACCGAATCGGCCCAGGGAATCATCCACTTGCTGGCGGCCCACGCACCAACCATCGGTATGGAACTCAGAACTATCCCGGCGATCGCCATCGGGCGTATCGCGGGACTCCAAAGATTTCCAACGGGCGACTTCGAGCCTTTGGGCTGCCCCTTACGATTGGACAACCATGCCGTCGACTCCGGGACGACACGCCAAGCCAAAATCCCGAGCACAACGGGAACGGTCGCCGACAGGAACAGCCACCGCCAGGACGATGGCGTCACAGGCCAGATGCGTACCGCTTGCGACAACAAGAGAATTCCAGCATTCAATCCCGCACTCATCACCCCGGCGATCTTCGCCTTGGACGTGCCAGGCCACAACTCCGCTACCAACGTCATGCCATTGGGCCAGACGCCTCCGACCCCCAGCCCCACCAAGAAACGGAGAATCAGCATCTGCTCCTGTGTCTGCACCCAGGCCCCAAGTCCAGCAAAGAGCGAATAGAAAAGAACGCTGATCGCGAGCGCCTTGGTGCGCCCTATCCAGTCGCCAAGCCATCCCAGGACGATGCCACCCACCGCCGCTCCAAGCAACAAGGATGCGGTATACCATGCGAACCAGCGCCCTCCCTGCACCGAATCGTAGGCCGATCCCATCAGCGACTGGGTGACGGAGAGCGATGCGACAGGCATCAAGCCAAGTTCGATTCCGTCGCAAACCAGCGACAGAAACACCACCAACAAGGCGACCCACCGTCGGGATGTCTTCAGGGGGTCGGTTGTCGCCACGCCACAGACTGGTTCATGCATCGAGTGATCTTTCGCTTCGGCGGTAGTATTCGCGTACGGCGCTGTTGTCCCACTGCCCCATCCCAGCATCCACCAGCGATTGGAGCATCTGGCAATGGACCTCCGTCAGCGGGATCTCCACGCGGCGGTCGCTAGCCGTCTGCTGGATGATTCGCAGATCCTTCAGATGCTGCTCCAATTTCGCCTGCGTCTTATAATCCGACTCCACCATCTTTCTGCCCTTGGTTTCCATGACGCGAGATTGCGCGGCGCTGCCTTGAAAAACCTCCAGCGCGACCGACGGATCGATACCCATCGCAGATGCCAGGGCCAAGCCCTCCGCCAGCGCGGCGCGATTGAGCCCCAGCACCAAGTTGCTGGCCAGCTTCATGCGCGCCGCATCACCAGGGCGGTCGAGAAAGAAAACGATCTTGGCAAGAATTGTCCAGAGGTCATCGCAGCGATGAGCGATCTGCCGGTCTCCTCCTACGAGGATCGTCGCTTCACCGCGCCGAGTCTGTTCGCTGGACCCCGACACCGGAGCTTCCAGATAGTGCACCTGAAGACGGGTCAGCCTCTCCACAATCCCTGGCAATCGCTCCGGGTCTCCGGTCGTCGTATCGATCACGATCGCTCCCGGTCGCCACTGCGATCCGAACCGTTCGATCACCTCCTCCACTGCAGCGCTATCGTATAGTGCCAGCACGATACGATCTGCCTTCGCCACCAAACCATCGTTCCATTCCGCCCCTGCCTCCAACAAGGCATCGGCGCGATCACGGGTGCGGTTCCATACCATCACCGAATAACCTGATTCCATCAACCTTCGGCCAATCGCGGTCCCCATCAATCCGGTGCCTAGCACAGCGATCGAAGGAAGTTGCTCCATGTTGCCCTCTTGGGTTGAGCGAATGAATCGAAGAACAACCAGTTACGATGCCTGAACGGGACACCTCGTGGGAGCGTAGCACGAGCGGAGCGCGCGTGCTACCATGGAATACGGTTCTGGTCTTCAGCCGCATGACGCACGCACCGTTGTTTCTGCGATGAACAACCTCATTCCTGTCGCGGAATCTCTATCGCAGCACCTTTCGCTCTGGGCCATTCGCTTGGCCTTCGTTGCCCTTTTGCTCTCCCTGTGGCTGCATCTGGCAGGCCGGCGTGCGACCGACCGACCGGTTGCAGGCCTCTGGATGTTTGGGGCGATCCTCGCACTGGCGCACAGCCTCGGCTCTCTTTGGTCATTTCATGGCGGCAGCCAAGTAGCGGCCATCGAGTCAACCGCTAGGCAGACCGAGCTGCTCTTGGGATTCCGCTTTGGAGCGGGACTCTATTTCAACTACCTGTTTGTCGGCCTATGGGGGCTGGATGCGGTGCTGAGAATGGTGTGCCCCGATCGCTATCACCGGATGCCCCGTTGGTACTTTGTGGGGCTGGCTTCTTTCATGGCGCTGATCGCCTTTTCGGCGCTGGTGGTATTCAAAACCGGCTGGATCCGAGCGGCTGGATGGCTGGCCACTGGGCTGCTTGCCTTTCGTTGGTGGTGCTGTCGACGGCGGAAGGAAGCCGATCTGCCGAGTCACTCGGAGGTGACCAAGTCACCCTCCTGATGGCTCCCCAGTCGCTAGCGCCAGATGGTCGACGGGCGAAATGCCTTTGCCGAAATGTCGCGAAGAGGCGACGGCATGCCAGACTCGATCGATCGCCTGACGGCAGATCGTTGGAAGATCGGGGTGCCCGAGCGCCAGGAAGCTGGCGATCGTGGCCGCCAGGGTGCATCCGCTGCCATGCTGGTTGCCCCCTCGGACCCATGGTGTCTCCAATACCACTGTCTCTTTGCCTGCTTCCGCAAGCCAGTGCACCATCCGATCTCCGGCTCTCCCTGCCTTTACCAGTAGTCGCTTCGCTCCAGCTTCATGCAGCCGCTCCATGGCTCGAATCATCCCAGCCAGATCTCCCACCGGCATCTCCGCCAGTCGCTCCAGTTCATACCGATTGGGGGTGACCAGAAATGCCCGAGGAAGCAAATCTTCCCGTAGAGCCGCCACGGCAGGTGCGTCGGCCAGCGGCGCTCCGTGCTTGCTGACCAGGACAGGATCGACGATCAAGGGAACGGTGCTGCCAGCCAATCGCTTGGCGATCGACCGAATCAGCGGCTCCCCACCCAACGCCCCCGTCTTGATCGCATGGGGGGGAATATCCGATAGCACCGCATCGATCTGCTGAAGCACCAGATCCTCTGCAAGTAGCTCGATGCGCGACACTCCGAGGGTGTTCTGGACGGTGATCAGGGTCATGGCGCTGGCGCCGTAGACTCCCAACTGCTGGAACGTCTTCAAGTCGGCCTGCAACCCGGCCCCTCCGCTGGGGTCAGACCCTGCGATGGTCAGCGCCACGGGGTGCCCAGCATGCCTGCGGTCCAACGGAACGCTCATCGATCCCTCTTCTCTATCTCCACGGCTATCGCCAACAGCAGGCCAGACACAACCTGCAGATGCCCCATGGCACTCAGTTGCTGCTTTTCTGGACAGGCCGGTAGGAATGAATCTGCGACAGGTAGGGGGTGGCGCTGCGCGTCTGGACCCAGAGTTTGCCATGTCCAGTGAACTGGCAGACCAAGCCTTCCCCGCTGAAAAACAGCCGCTTGAAACCACCTCCGCGAAGCCCCGGCAGAGTGCTGATGCGATACTGCAGCGTCTCCTCAAAGGCAACAACATAGCTGGTATCGACGTAGTAGTCGTTGGTCACATCGATTTCGAGGATGGCGCCATAGGAGCTGAAGAACAGATCGCCTTGCCCTTGTGCTTTGAGCAACACCAGCCCCTCGCCGCTGAAAAAGCCTTTCGCCCCCTGCCAGCTGGAAGAGATTTCGACGCCTGGTCCGTTGGCGAGAAAAGCACCCCGCTGCAGTCGCAGCCCAATTCCGTCCAGCCGATGGTGGAGGATATCGCCAAGATGTCCGGAAACCAGCACCAGCTCCCCCGGTTGCTCCTGCGCCGAGAAGGTGTTGACGATAAAGCTCTCTCCTGCCAGCATCCTGCCGATCGACCGCAGAGCACCACCTGCCACACCCGATTTCATCTGGATGCTGGAGGACATGCTCGCCATCGCCGTAGGCTCCACCAAGATCTTTTGCCCTGGTTGCAGCATCACCTCCAGCGTCGCAAAGTCTGGTCGGTTCTTGATATCGAACGAGATCCCATCCATCTTGATCGCTCCAGCAAGCCAAATCCGCTGACCAACTAATCCAAGACTATCCTGGCATCCTCATTCCCAAACCGGTCAACCGCGCCGAGGCCGCAGCATAGGACTCAGCATGTAGCCCAGGGAGGAGAACTGATGACTCTGACAGTACACCGTCCCCTTGCCACGAAACCGACATACAATCCCTTCGCCACCCAGAAAGCTCTGCAACCACGTGCTGCTGGCCTTGCTCAATTCAAATTGCAGTGTCTCATCGAAGGCGACAATGTGCCCGGTATCGACAACGTACTCGCCATCGACATCGACGGAATAGATCGCCCCATAACTGCTCAGGTAAAGATCTCCAGAACCGGTGCATTTGATCCAGAAAAGCGATTCTCCGCTGAGCAGAGCTTTGGCAAAGCCCTGCCATGAGGTATCCAGCTGGACGCCGCGAGTGGATGCCAGCCAGCTTCCCGCCTGGACGATCAAACCTCCAGCGACCAGGGGATGATGCAGGACATCGCCAAGCAGCTGTGGCCCCAGCAACAGACTCTGCCCCGATTGCTGTGCCGTGAAATGATTCAGGAAGAAACTTTCGCCAGCTAGCATCCGCCGAAGTCCACTGAGCACTCCACCGCCGCCTCGCGTCCGCGTCGTTGTCTCCACCGTCAACCCCTGGCTCATTGCAATCATCGATCCCGCTTCGCAGGTGATCTGCTCACCGGTTTCCATCCAAAACCGGACGACGCTGGCCGCTGGGCGACAGAGGACTTCATGCTTCATGGTGCGTTACCGATCCAAATGCAGGTCGTTTCGGAACAAGCCTCAAGCGTACAGGTGACTGTTCGTCCAGGCTGCCAGCCCGGAGAGAGAACGCGATTGAAGGTAGATGCGTCCACGACCACGCATGCGAGTGACCAACCCTTCCCCTCCGAATAGCGTGGAGAAGATGCCCCCAGAGGCACCGACGTGGAGCGACAGCGTGGGGTCATAAGCGACTAGGTGCCCGCTATCGACGATGTATTGGCCATCGACTTCACGGCTAAAGATCGCTCCATGCGCACCAAACCAGACGCGACCGACTCCCTGCACCTTCAAACGAAACAACCCTTCCGCACCGATCCAACTGGCAAAGCCCGCCAAGGACACCGATAGACGAACGGTTGGTTCACAGGCGAGAAACGCACCTGGCTGCAGGTACAAACTCTCCCCCTGGAGGTCGACGCAGGCGATGTCGCCGGGAACAGGCTGGGTCAGAACGATGTGCCCAGGGGCGGTCGCGACGAAATCGTTCACGAACAACGATTCACCTCCCGCAACGCGTCGAGCGATCGCGCCGAAAAAGCCGCCGTTCCAGCGAGCCTGCATCGACACCGATGGATCCATGGATGCCATCGCCCCCGCCTCGGCCACCATGCGATCTCCTGGATTCATCCGCACCATCAGATGCGCGAACGAAGGACGATTGCGAATCTGTACATCCATCAGTTTTCTCCTTCTGCTCCCTTCGTTTCCAGCAGATTCCCCTCAGGGACTGGCTCCGAATCCCCGGTGACTTTCTTGCGAATCGATTCGTAGTCGACGTCCATCGGACTGTACCTCTTCGGAGGTAGCGTTGCTTTGAAACGTCGAATCGACTCCGCCCTGTCTTCGTCCCCTGGATGGGTGCTGATCCAGGTCGGGATCTTGGGCATGTCGCCGCGCTCCTGATGGATCAACAGAAAAAATTCCGCCATCGCCTCGGGGTCGATCCCAGCTTCGTGCAACATCCTGGCCCCCTCCAGATCCGCCTCCCGCTCTGCCACACGGCTGTAGCTGGTCAGGACCGACTGCTGCGCCAACTGCGCGCCCAAGGCGACCAGACCTGCAGCATCCCCCATCAGCAACTGGACGGCAGCGATCACCCCCATCGACTGGCCGATGCGCATCAATCCATGGCGCAACGTCGCATGTGCCATTTCATGAGCCAGCACGCCAGCGACCTGTTCGGCCGAACGGGCCAATTCCAACAGGCCGGTGTAGACCACCATCTGCCCCCCGGGAAGGGCAAATGCATTGGGCTGAGGATCGTCCACCACGCGAACCTGGAAGTCGAGTCCCTGCAGCGCTGCATACGGCTTCAATCTCTCCACCACCTGCTCCACAAACTTCTGTGCCGCATGGTCCTTGGGCAGCCCCTGACCAATCGGAATCGACTGGGATGCCATCTGGCCAATCGATCGATCGACGCTAACCGGAAGTGACTTGACCGCCAGCTTGGCGGCCCCCAGCAGCCCATAGTAGAGCGCCGGCAGAAGGATCGCGCATCCCAGGAAAAGGGAACCTAATGCGAGGATCGTCGACCGCCGCCTTCGCGCACGAAGATCGGACATCGTCCGGAACGATTCCGTCAGAGTGGGGTGCCCAAGCCGCTGGAGATCGCTCAAAAAACCAGGAGCTTCGGAGAAGACCACCTCGTCGCTCAGGCGACTGCGAAGGAAAACCATCCGACCGGATGCACCTCCCACATCGACCGAAACATCCTCCCAGCGAATCCATCGCTCTTGAGCCGAATCGCCAGCGATCGCGATCCGCACCCCATCGGTCCGCAAGTCCAGCCGCGCCATCGCTCGGCCTCCGGGAAGATCTCCCGAGAAAATCCCTCCGTCATATCCACCACTGGATGGCATCAACTCCATACAACGGTGCTCCTTTTGGATCGCCTGGAATCTGGCTGCGCTTCCTGAACCCTCGCCAGTAGAATACCAGATTCCGGCCCTTTCATTCGACCACCCGCACCCCTCCATCCGATACAGCCCCACTCCATGGACCGCCAATCGGCAGAGGCAGGTTGCTGGCTGGCCATCGCCGTTGGTTTTTATTGGAAATTTGCCCCGAGGCGAAGCATCATAAAACGGTTCTCCTGCCAGAATCATCCTGGCGGAAAGGATCAAGGGATGGGGAGCCAATGACGATGCGATATCAAACTGAAAAATCCAACGGGTTGCTTGTCGCTTGCATGATCGCAGGAGTCTCCTGGATCTCCACCAGTGCAGCTCCCCTGCCGGCTCAACAGGTGGAACTGGCGGCGCCGGAAGATGGGGAACCACCCAGCCCTCCCGTACGCAGCGTTCCGGCACGCCGCCCCGCAAAGGAGAAGACTCCAATCCATCACCTGGGAGCCACCGACAGCCCGGCCCTTCCAGGACAACCATGGAAAATCCATGATCGATATCGGCCTCGCCCGAAGGCGGTCCAACCGGGCGAAACCCCCGATGCACCTCCCTCCGATGCCACCATCCTTTTTGACGGACAAGGACTGGATGCATGGTGCCATCATGGCGAAGAAGATCTCTGGTACGTCCCAATGTGGCTGGTGGAAGATGACCAATTGGTTGTTGAGCCACACACTGGTAGCCTCTACACGATCGACAGCTTTGGTTCTTGCCAGCTCCATCTGGAATGGATGATCCCGGAAGGGACCAAGGGAAACAGCCAAGGTCGTGGCAACAGTGGAATCAAGTTCATGGAGCTATACGAGGTACAGATCCTCGATTCCTTCTCCAATCGCACCTATGCCGACGGGCAGGCAGGGGCGATCTACGGCCAATACCCACCGCTGGTCAATGCGGTCAAGCCGCAGGGACAGTGGCAGGTGTACGATATCTTTTTTGAGGCACCTAAGTTCGAGGAAGAGAAACTGCTGCGGCCCGCCTACCTGACCGTCATGCTCAATGGCGTGCTGGTTCAGAACCATCGCCAACTGGCTGGTCCCACGGGTGCCCGAGCCCCCGTCTATCGCGCCGGGACCCCCGCCGCTCCGATCATGCTGCAGGATCACGGAAACCGGATTCGATTCCGCAACATTTGGGTTCGTGAACTTCCGGAAGACGTCTCCCATCGATGAATCGGTAGCAGGCCGCTCCGTGCGTCGAAAGGCTCCGGAAAGTCCCCTGTGCGCCGCTCAAGCCGCTTTGCCTCGCCTCAACCTCGGTTTGTAGAGCACTTCCTCCTCCTGGCTAGGCAATGCCGGCTGCTGCGAGGCAGCGGGCGATGGATTGTTGGACACCGCGGAAGAGGGTCCGGCGGCCACACGCGACAGATGCACGTCCAACTGTGGAAATGGGATCGCGATACCTGAACGATCCAGGTGCTTTTTGATCTGCATGATCAACTGGTCACGCACCAGGGGGATATGGCTAGTCTCCGTCCAGACCCGAACCTGCCAGTCGACACTACTGGCACCCAGCCCCACCAGCAAAACCTGACTGGGCTGGTCGCCCGCTGGACAACCAAGATCGGCCAGCGATTCAACGGCACTCTGCAGGGCAGCCCGAGTCGCCTCGATCGAACTAGAGTACGCAACCCCGACTGGCACTTCGACCCGTCGATACCGATGATGCGTCATGTTCTCGATCGTCGCCGCAGTAATCGAATGATTGGGGACGACGATTCGACGATTGTCCAGCGTATCCAGCGTGGTGTTGAACAGGTCGATCTCTTCGACTCGCCCCGTATTGCCTCCCACCACCACCACATCGCCGACTCGGAACGGTCGGAAGAACAGGATCATCAATCCTGCGGCGACATTGCTGAGCGTTCCTTGGAATGCCAGACCGATCGCCAGACCTGCCGAACCGATGATGGCAGCAAAGGTGTTGATGTTGACGCCGAAGGATCCCGCAATCCCGAGAATCGCGCAGGCCAGCCAGCCATAGAAAACCAGCCGACCGACAAAACGACCCAGCGTCTCGTCGATCCGACAGCGGATAGGATGCGCGATCCAGCCAGAGACCAACTTGGCAACAAAGAAATTCAGCAGCAGCACCACGAGCGCCCCGAGAACCCAGGGAGTCCAGTGCTGAAGCAACTGACCAACCGTCTGCCAATTGAGCTGATCCATCGGGATAGGTATCCTGCCACTTCGAAGATCGATGCGTCCCAGGAGGGCATACCAAATCGATGCGGGCAAAAAAAGAGCGATTCCTGTTGGCCCCCCTGGCTGGCAAGTGATCTCCCTGGTTCTGGTTGCCACTGCAGGACAAAAGCCCCTCCACATCGCCCCCCCAACCAGCATGGCTTACAATGAACCTCTTCGACATCTGCATTCGCGAAGCCAACAAAGGGAGAACCGTGATGGGGCGAATCCGCCTTGCCTGCATGCCATGGATGATTGGCCTAGCCACTTTGGTGGTTGGCTCATCTTGTGATGCTGGAGAACCGTCCGAACCGGTGGAGGTTTCTTCGCGAGCGATGGAGATCCATCGAAGGAGCTACGTCTGGGATGGCCACAACGATCTGCCCTGGGCGGTTCGAGAGAAAACCAGAAGAGGATTCGAGGAGATCGATATCTCGAAGACTCAACCCGAGCTGCATACCGACATCAATCGGCTGAGGGCCGGGAACGTGGGGGCTCAATTCTGGTCGGTCTATGTCCCGGCCGATACCATCGCGCAAGGGAACGCATTCCAAACGACGATGGAACAAATCGACCTAGTCCACCAGATGATCGCCAAGTACCCCGACACGTTCGAACTGGCTCTCAATTCCGCTGATGTCAAACGAATTCAGGCCAAAGGGAAGATCGCGTCGCTGATCGGGATGGAGGGTGGCCATTCGATCGAAGATTCCCTGTCCAAGCTACGGCAACTGCACCAGCGTGGGGCTCGTTACATGACGCTCACCCACAGCGATACGCTTGAATGGGCCGATGCGGCAACCGACGCACCACGCAGCGGCGGCCTCTCTCCCTTCGGTGAGGAAGTCGTCCGGGAGATGAACCGACTAGGAATGCTGGTCGATCTCAGTCATGTTTCACCGGAGACTATGGAGGACGCGCTGCGGATCAGCCAAGCTCCGGTCATCTTCTCTCACTCCAGTGCTCGTGCGATCGCCGATCATCCAAGGAATGTACCCGATGCCATCCTGAAACAGCTTCCCGCCAACGGAGGTGTGGTGCTGATCAATTTTTTCTCCGGCTTTGTCGTCCCCGAATCGGCGAGGATCATGTCGCAGATGTTCGAAGTGCGACGCAAGCTAAGGGAAGAGTTCGGCAAGGATGAAGAGAAATTCACGCAAGCCTATCGCAAATGGCAGGCAGAACATCCCTATCCGCAGGGAGAGGTAGCGGTCGTGATGGACCACATCGACCATGTCGTTCGTACTGCGGGAATCGATCACGTCGGCCTCGGGTCCGATTTCGACGGTATCTCGCGAGCCCCACGCGGGCTGGAGGATGTTTCCTGCTACCCGGTGCTCACCGAACTGATGCTGCAACGCGGCTATGACGAAGCTGCGATCCACAAGGTGCTCTCTGGCAACTTGATGCGCGTGATGGAGCGATCGGACGAAGTCGCCAGCAAACTGTCCAAGTGACGATCCCTGAAACGATCCACTACGAACAGGCCACACACCCAAACTCGCCTCGGCTCTCGTTTCCCCGCGCCCGCTTTCCCGACTCCATTTTTCCCCGTGCTTTTTGCCCCCACGACAGAAGGCTCACAGAGCAAGCAGTCGGTCCCCGAAAGCATCGATGGAGCGAACCAGCCAGGTCAGATCTGCCGGCGAATTCAAAAACAGATGGTCGCTCTCCAGCAGCGTCAGCAGGCTGACTGCGGCAGGCGGCACCCCCGATGCATCCCGCTGCGTTAGGAGTCCATAGAGTCGCAGGGCATGATGGAAGCCCAAGGTTTCGTCTCTAGGACTGTGCACCACCAACACCGGCATTCGAATCTCTGCGACTCGGGCAGGGAGATCATGCGACCGAAAGTCTTCGATCATCTCACGAGTCACCGACCAGTCCCGTCCTCCGATGTTCACCTCGCCACGCCCATCGGATGCAATCCGAGGATTCTTTCGCAGCATCAGATCCGCAAGATGCCCGGTATCGCTGGGCGCTGCGATCGAAACGACACCGCGTGCGCCCGATAGCTTCTGCGCCATGGCGAGGGTGGCAGCGCCTCCGAAACTATGCCCCATCAGCAACACGGGAGCTTGGTGATGCGTCGCAAGGAACTGATGAGCTGCCTGCAGATCAACTAGGTTCGTGCTGAAACTGGTTGTCGCAAAGTCCCCTTCGCTCTCCCCCAACCCGGCGAAATCGTAACGCAGAACTCCCCACCCGTGCTCCGCCAGATTGCGGCTGATCCGTACGATTGCCTTGAGGTCTTTCGAACAAGTGAAGCAGTGGGAAAATAGGCAGTATCCCTTGGGTTGCCCCTGCGGCGAATCGATGATTCCTGCCAAGCGGCGTCCCTCCGAGCCGCTGAACCAAACCCGCTCACTGCGTCGCAAAAGCTCCATCGACAGACTCTCCTCAAGTCAGAATCGCTCCATGGCCACTCGATGGATTGTGACCTGCCGCGATTCATTCCCCAAGGGGTGGCCGCTGAGCCACACAAGAGAAACAACCGTCTGGGAAGAAATCAGAAACGCACCACCAAGCCGCAGGCTTCGGCATTCAGAGGCTTGGCGATCCGCTACGGCGACGGGGCGCTGGAAATGGAGATCACTAGATCGGAGCGAGGATCGGCCGGGTCATTCCGTCGCGCTGGTGAACTTCATCTGCCCCTGCAAAAAGGCATCCGCCATCGCTTTGGGGACATCCGCTTCGGCGAGAATCAAATTGGCGCGATTCTCTGCGACTTTGGCCTTCATCGCCTGCTCGGTCGCAATCGCCTCCGCACGACGCTGCTCCGCCTCCGCACGCGCCACTCGAGTATCCGCCTCCGCCTGATCCGCTCGAAGCCTCGCTCCGATGTTCTCCCCGACGTCGATATCCGCAATGTCAATCGAAACAATCTGGAATGCCGTCTGGGCATCCAGGCCTCGCTGCAACACAGTCCGCGAAATGACGTCGGGGTTCTCCAGCACCACTTTGTGATCTAGCGACGATCCAATGGAGCTGATGATGCTTTCGCCAACGCGAGCGATGATGGTCTCTTCCGTCGCACCCCCAATCAGCTGTTCCAAATTCGTGCGCACGGTCACGCGCGTTCGCACCCGCAGCTCGACTCCATCCTTTGCGATGGCACTGAGCGTTGTCTTTCCGCTGCGTTTTGGATCGGGACAGTCGATCACCTTGGGATGGACGCTGGTGCGCACCGCGTCGAGCACGTCGCGGCCCGCCAAATCGATTGCTGCCGCACGGTCGAAATCCAAATCGATCCCAGCGCGGTTGGCTGCAATGATCGCTTGGACCACATTCATGACGTTGCCGCCCGCCAAGTAGTGCGCTTCCAGCCGCTGAGTTGAGATCCCGTTCTTGCGGTTGATATCCAGGCCCGACTGAGCCGCCATGATTTTCGCGTTGACGATTGTGTGCATCCGGACCTGCCGGAAATACATCCCAGCCAAGCTGCGCAGCGACACATCCGCCCGCGACATGTAGGCTTGAAACCAAAGTTTGCCAAAAGCGACCAAGAGGATGACGAAGATGACGGCAAAAATGGCCAGGAAGATCAGCAGTCCAATCTGAACCAATCTCCAAAAGGTCCAGCCTCCGCCCACTTGCGCGAGAATCAGGAAACAAGCCGAGTTGATCGGATCCAAGCCCGGTACGCCTGCCATCTTGAAATCTCCACGAGGTTGCTAACGATCTGTCTGTTCTATCATAGTCCTCAGCAAGCAACTCGCCACACCCAACGGTTCGCCCAAGAGGAGAAGCACCAACAACAACAGCCACCATCCCCCGAAAGGAATGGTGGCTGTCGGTATTCCGTTCGACTTGGAAAGAACAGCAACTACTGGATTTCGGCCTTGGTGGTCGAGTTACCAGCGCTGCTAGCTTCACCATCGGCACTGGTCGTCGTGGTCGTCGAGTCGGCCCCCGGCCGTGGGGGAACCACATCAGGAGCTACCGGAGTGGTACTTCCAGCTTGGCCACCACAGCCAGCAATCGCTACGGCACACAACATCAAAGCAACGAACTTTTTCATAGGGACCTTCTTTCCAACAGATGGTTAGAAAAAAAGCCTGGTGCCGCGCTGGCACCAGGCCTATCGATATCCAATCAATCAACCAGAGACTACTCTTCCAGATCCGAGGTCAATTCCCCGTCGGCGATGCCGCCGAGGCTGTACCACAGGCCTTCTCGCATGTTCAAGGTCAGCCCGCGGACCGAACCGTCGCAGAAGGTGAACTGGATGATCCCGCCTGGGTGCATGCTGCTAAAGCGGCGTGGCTCGCGGAACGAAATGTGGCTGGTCCAGTCAGTCGCTGGAGCGGCTGGGTTACCACGCATCCAGTGGGTGATTTCACCACCGGCGCACATCCACATGATCGAAGCGATACGCCCGACAGGCTTCTTACCATCGGTCCACCAACCGGTGACTTCACCGAAGAGGATCGAGCTGGAGGTACCGTCGGTGATGTCACGCATCTTGGTCTTGCCACGAACTGGCAGAGCACCGGCCCAAACGTCCAAACCAACATGACCGGTCTTGTCGCGGCGACCCGAGCAACCAATGTAGTTGGTCTTTCCGAGGGTGCGGTGCCAGCCGGCGTTCGGAGTTCCTTCGTACCAGAAGGTGGTACCAGGAGCCGAAGCTTGGTTTCCGTTCCAAATCGTCTGGATCAACATGACGGTGTGCTGAACGCCAGCGTCTGCGTTGTCCGATGGGCAAAGGAATGCACCGACCTTGTAGTTGGAAGCTTCCCAGGCTCGCGTCGAGTTCCAGTAGATTTCGAAAGGCCGCTTGTCCGACTTTCCGAAACCGTTCTGGTCGGAATCAAGAATCTTGCCCACATCGTTGATCGATGGGTCACCACTGAAGAAGTTGTACAGCGAGGTCTGCTCCATCTGAGGAAGCAGGAAGGCCAGAGTCCCAATCCCCGAGTCGTTCGCCCAGTCCATCGAAGGAACTTCGGGTGCACCAGTGGTTCGGTTCAGGTTCGTGCCCAAAAATCCGGGAGGGAATCGCTTGTAGGACGATTCAAAATTCAAAGCAGCCAAACCCAACTGCTTCAAATTGTTCTGGCAGCTCATGCGGCGGGCGGCTTCACGAGCCGACTGAACGGCTGGCAGAAGAAGGCCAACCAAAATCCCGATGATCGCAATCACCACCAGAAGTTCCACGAGCGTGAACGCTCGTCGGGCAGGTCGCTGCCCACCAAAAATCGATCGCACCATCTACTTCACCCTTCCCAATAAAAAACAAAAAAGACGAATCCACCACCACGAAGAGTTGCAGGGCGGTTCGGATGAGATGCTCGGAGTGCAAAGGCGACGAAAACGAATCAAAAATTCCAACCGCTGCCGAGCTATTCCCTGGATCCAAACGTTCCTACGAACTCCTAATTTCCTGCTATGGACTAGCCTTCGCAATGGTTCCCACGTCCTAATCTAACTTGGGAGTTCGCGAAAGCGACCAAATTTTCATCGAAACTTTATCGACCAGTCAAATCGAAAGTCGCAACCCTGATAATAGTCACAAGTTCAATTAGAGCAACTTTTACCACCGTGCGTCAATAAAACGAATCAAAAAAATCAATCAGTAAACCATTTTCCGAACACCCCCCAATTCAGAGGGATCTGGAGTCATCGATTTAGATTTTCTCAATCGACATTTAGTTCCTGCGAAAATCGAAATCCTGAAGTTTTGGTTTGCCCGGAAGTGAGAAAAGGAAGTTTGGTCGGCGTCGGGGATCGCGCCCCCCGCCATCTGCGGGGCGAATTGATTTCCCTTTCCGCTTCGATCGGGAGTCGGTGACAGGAATTTGAATCGTGTTGCGAAAAAAAATCCCGACGCTTCTAGCTCCATCGCCTACCCTACGGATGAGCTTCGGATGAATTTGCGGAACCCCGTTGCCTCAGTGCACTGAGCGGGTTTGGACAAACAGACGTGAGGAGTTGACCAGCATGCGATGGCTATCTTTGATCCTCGATCGGTTTTTCCCCCTCAGCGGTTCTCACTGGGCTGCCTTTTTGGCCCCCTGGCTTCTTTGCTCCCTATCCGCCCTTCTGGTGGCGCAAGAGCCCTCCGATCCGCAACCTGCACCCGCTGTCGATCAAAACTGGCCGATGGCCCTGCAGGCTCAAATCGAACAAACGATCGCTCGCGCTGCACCTGCGGTCGTCGGTGTGACGGAGAGGCGACCAGGTGGTGTCGGTTCCTTCAGTGGCGTGATCGTCCATCCGGAAGGATGGATCTGGACCGCCGGGCATGCGGTGACTCCAGGACGGAAGTACCAGATTCATCTAGCCGACGGACGGACGCTGGATGGAATCGGCAAGGGAACCAACCGACTGCTCGATTGCGCGATGATCGAGGTGGTCGCGAAACCGTCGGACCCGCTCCCGGTGTTGCCGATCGGCGATTCTTCGCAACTGGTTGCCGATCAGCCCTGCATCAGCCTCAGCCACCCTGGATCCTACGATCCATCTCGTGGTGCGATCGCGCGGCTAGGGCGTATCCTGCAACCGGTCTCCGCTCGTTTTGGAATGATCGCATCCACCGCGTTGATGGAACCGGGTGACTCGGGCGGCCCCCTGATCGATCTGGAAGGCCGTTTGATCGGCATTCACAGCCAGATTGGACGGGACCTTCAAGACAATTACGACGTGCCGGTCGGCACTTTTGTGAAGTACTGGCAGGAGCTAAAGCAGGAATCAGACTTCGAAGTCAACGCCATCCCCGGCTTGCCCGACCTAGGCATGAAGGTTCGGCGTGGAAGAAGGACCGGCCCACGAATCGCCTCCGTCACTCCCGACGGCCCTGCCGCCCGGCTAGGTCTAGCCGAAGGGGATGTGATCGTCGAGGTCGCCGGGAAACGTTGGACGGGAGGGAACTTCCAGGAGCACATGGTGAAGCGGTACCTGGAAGGGCAGCGAAGCGTCGCACTGGTGGCCACGCGAGGATCCGACGAACGAATCGAAGTCGATTTTCCACTGGAGGCATCCAATCCAGAAAGGGAAGATTCGGATGCAGCAGCCAAGGAGCGCTTTCCGCTAGAACTGCTGAGCCCTGCCACCGACACTGCGCCTCCACCGTCCGATCACAACTCCTGGTGTGGTCCCGAACCACGCTTGCAGCAACTTGAAGGTCAAGTCGCCACGGTTGAGGATCGCTGCGATGACGCCTGCCTAGTACTACGAAGCGAAGTGCACGGGGAATCGATCGAATCGATGGGGACAGTCCTTCGTGATGCGAAGGGAAGGGTGTGGCTGGTCACCAAAGCAAGCCGCATCGATCTGTCCCCCGAATGGCTCGATCCCAATGGCGCCTGGCAGCCCCTCCATGTGGTCGCCAAAAATCTGTCGGACGACCTAGTGGCACTGCAGCCACAGTCGGGCGCCTTCTCGTCCGATGTGGCGAGCGCGGCGCTGGTTGCCACAGTGGAGCCCCCAACATGGTCCCAAGGACACCTGCTGATCGCGCCGCATCCTGACGGATCGGGACGCGTCGGGATTTCGGCGAGCCGTGGTGTATTTTCGATCCCAGCCGACGAAGGCCGAGGTTTCCTTGGAGTCGTGCTGGGCCAGGGGGAACAAGGAGTCTTTCTCGAAGAAGTGCTGGAACAAAGCGCTGCCGAGAAGGGGGGCATGGAGCCGGGGGATGTGGTGGTGCGTGTCGATCAAGCGATCATTGAGTCGGTTCCGCAAATGCAAGGGATCCTGCGCAGCAAAATTGCAGGCGATCCGGTACGCATCGTCTACCGCAGACCGATGCCCTCAGCCAGCGTGGAACAGTCACAGGATGAATCCAAAGCGATCGACGATGCCTCCGATGACGACAGCCCTTCGCCAACCACGATGGAGATGATCGAGCAGGAAATCACGGTCCGGCTGGGAGAAGTGCAATCCGGACCGTTGCATGTCGCCGAGCTTTTCGATGGAGGCAAAAGTGCGAGGCGAGGGAATTTTGCCGAGGTCCTCTGCAGCGATCTTTGTCTTCGCCCGGAAGAGTGTGGATCCCCTTGGATCGACCTGCAGGGACGCTGCATCGGGGTCAGCATCGCTCGCTTCAGCCGCACCCGCAGCCATGCCATTCCTGCAGCCCGCGTCGAGGCATTCCTCCAATCGCTTCCGGATTGATTCCACCCGGCGACCGAAAACCAATTACGGCCAACGAAAGGCATCACTCGACGGCCGCAGCCTCGCCCCAGCGCGTCTTGCGGCAAGCCGTCCGTGCCTTCCGAAAGTGCTGTTGGGATGCACTCCGCGCGAGAGAATTACGGAAGAATCCCAATCGGAGCCATTCTTTTCTCTCTCATGAATTCAACACACCGTCTTTCACTTCCCCTCGATCGACTCACGCCAAGGCACTAAGCCGCGAAGCAGTGAATCGCCCAGAAGGCACTGCAATTCAAGACTAGGTCTCAGGTCGACTTGATCTATTGGGGCCTGCCATGATTGGCATTCGGATCGATGGCGCAGATCGGCTATGGAAGCGGTCGTCATCTGCTGACCAAAGATCCGCGTCTTGTCTTTCTTCGCGTCGGGACGCCTTCCCGTGAGACCAACTGGCTGCGACAACCGGTCGAAAGGGCCATCGCTGGAAAAAAATCTCCCCTCGGTTGGTAGCAGACCCAAGAGACCGACGCAGTGGCTGCCTTGGCGCACCGCCTGCCAGACTTCCCGATGGACCGCTAAAAAGCAGTCGGTCCAGCGGAAGACCAGGGAACGATCTGAAAAAGCAGCGAAGGGGTCTTTCGACGGTGAATGGATCTGGCCACCTCGGAACGTATCGCGCCGGTGGCAGCTCGCAGGACTCCCAGCATCTCCTCGGCTTGGTCGAGCGCCAGTTGCGGAGCTACCGCCACCTGAATCAGCAGCTGCGCGGTGTGTGGGGCTGGCAAGACAGCCACCACGAGGCAATCGGGAAGCTGGTCGATCAGCGGTCGACTTCCCAGCGCATGCTCCACGGCTCGCCGCACCTGCCGACATAGCTGCATCGCTTTGCGACCCGACTTCTTATGAATCGGGGCTGACGATCGGTGGATCACCCGGGCAGACACCCGGCCGCAAGTCGGATCCAGAGACTGCGAGTTGACTCGCTCGAACACTTCATCCCCTTCTCCAGGGATCTCGCCACGCTGCGAAATCGAATCGATTGGCAGCGGCCCATCGACGGCATCCCGTTCACTTAATTCCTCGCGCACCGTCTTCCAACGCTCGGCCGAGGTGCCGTCGTCGAACTGCCCTGATGATCCCGAGTCATTTTTCCTATCGCGTCTTCTGCTCATGCCCTAAAAGACGCAGATGCCAACCGAAAGGTTCGCATCGATCAGGCCAGATTCACTTCCCTTCCTTTCGATAGACTTTCCAACGATCGATCGTCTCCTGACGCAACTGGGGATTGGCGATCGGGAAACCCATCGAATCTTCCTGAATGACCCATCGACTGTCAGGTGCCAGCATGGGGTGAAAATCCCGCAGCGGTACTTTGGCGATCACAAGGCTGGCCGCCAGCGCGATGTCCCGGTACTCGCAGCGACATTCCACTCGCTCGATCGGCACGTTGCCACCTGGCGGCAATTGGGGATTCGGCTCGGCCCTCGGATCAAAGGGTGCCTTGAGCGTCACATACTCTTGATAGAGGGTGGTGTCATCCAACCACTTGTCCAGAATCGCTAGGTCCTCGACGGTGCCGTACTTGGCGAGAATCATGCAGGCGATACGAAAGTCGTAGGGGTCGTTGACCTTGTCCGAGAGAATGCGTCGTGCAGCCTCTTCCCCTGCCTGAATGTTGCGGGTGAGCACCAGCATCATTCCGTTACCCGCCGACTGGCGGCTGAGTCGATCGACCCATGCGGCTAGCAGGTTCTTCATCGGCTTGGACCACTGGCGCTGGTCGATTTTGGCGGCAAGCGGTACCGTCTGCACGCAGCGCATCGTCAGCGATTCGATCTCCGGTCCTAGTGGCTGTTGGGTCACCGCACCGGCAAAAAGCATCGCCAAGCCATCTCCCAATTCGACGTTCTCCCCGCTGAGCCACGTCTGCCTCATCCGTTCGGCCGCCACCTTCACTTCCCGCTCCAATGCCTCCTGCCCCTCCAAAGTCGCATCGGCTAGCTTCGGCTGCTGTCGATAGATCTCGACAAGAATCTGCTTTGCTAGTCGGTTGGACCCCATCAACGCACGGAACGAGGGCCAAGCTTTCAGCCCATGATCTTGATCGGGGTCGGGATCGCGAATGAACGCATCCATCCTGTCTCCCAGCACCTGGTCCTCGACACGACGCACCAACGCCTGAAGCCGCGCCCTCTGCTCCACATCCTGCGTCTCCTTCAACCGCGCCCGCATCGGTTCCAGCACCTGCTCCCCAGATGCCGCCAATCGATCGCTCGCCTCCTGCCGCGTCTGAAAAGAGTCCGAGGCCAGATCGTCGATCCAGCCAGCGACGTCGACAGGCTGCTGGCCTCTTTCAGCTACCTGCCCTACCAACCATTCCTGCGGCAGCAAAAGAAACAGTAGGACCGCAGCGCACCGCCACTCCGGTCGCTTCGGCAACCCGACATTCCCGGCGCGGCGATGGGATGGCCTGCTGCGCGGCGTATGCATCTCCATCAATCACTGCCTCCCCAGTTCTTTAGGACGGTCCCCGTGCCGATCAATCGGGCTTGAGCCCCAGGAGTCTGTGTTCCTTGGGATTCCCGACCCACCGTGATCGTATCGCCCGATGGGTGCTGGGTTTCGACGGGCCAATCGAGCCCGCGATGGCTCATGCCTCAACACTTTTCATTGTATCGGTTCCCTACGGCGTCGCGATCCAACCCGCGGAGAGGTCGCGTGTTTCATGGAAAATCGCTAACATATCGCAAGGATTACGGGGTGAATGCCAACTTCGAGGCAAATAGCCCCATCGGCATGGCAGTTCAAAGGATCAGCCCTTCATGAAGATCACAATCGCTCCGGACCGTCACGGGATGGGAAAGGCGGCGGCAGACCAAGCGGCGGCAATTCTCCGAAAATGCCTCGCAGAAAATGGTACAGCAAGATTGGTCGTGGCGACCGGATCGAGTCAATTTGAGGTGCTCAAGGCGCTGACCAGCGACCCACAGCTCGACTGGACTCGCATCGATGGCTTTCATCTGGACGAATACATCGGACTGCCCGCCAGCCACCCAGCATCATTCTGCGGGTACTTGAAACAGCGGTTGGTCGATCTGGTTCCGATGCGATCTTTTTTTTATCTGGATGGAACGCGGGATCCCCAGACCGTCTGCCGGGAGGCCTCCGAGCGGATTGGGGAGAGGCCGGTCGATGTGGCGCTCATTGGTATCGGTGAAAACGGTCACCTCGCCTTCAACGATCCGCCCGCCGACTTTCAGACACGCGCCGCCTACCACTGCGTGGAACTGGACGAGGCATGTCGGCGGCAGCAAGTCGGCGAAGGTTGGTTCGACTCCTTGGACCAAGTCCCGACCCATGCGATCAGCATGACCATCCACCAGATCCTCCAAAGCAAAGAACTGATCTGCTCGGTCCCCGATCGGCGCAAGGCCGAGGCGGTCCACAACGCTCTGGAAGGCCCCATCACCGCCAATTGCCCTGCCTCCATCCTCCAGCAGCACCCAAGCGTCCATCTCTATCTGGACCGCGGCAGCAGCGAATTGCTCGATGCACGCCTTCGCGTCTCGGCGACCCAATTGCCAGTCGAATAAAAACCCTCCTTGCGATGGCTCGCCATCCATTCTCCCGACATCGCGGTGTTGGCCACTGGGATAGACCATCGTCATGAAACTGCCCTACATCGATCTCCAGCTCAATGGTGCCTTCGGCATCGACCTGAACAATCCCGCCCTGGAGATCGAGCAGGTGGTGGAGCTATGCAGGAAGCTTCAGGCGATCGGGGTCGAGCGATTCTTGCCGACGCTGATCACCGCCCCGGTGGAGCGGTTGGAAAGATTGATGGAGCGGCTGGTGAAGGCGAAAGGCCAAGACGCGCTGGCCGATAAAATGATCGCCGGAATCCATCTGGAAGGGCCCTTTCTGTCCGCCGAACCAGGGTATATCGGCGCCCACCCACCCGATGCGGCGTGCGAGGCCAGCCAAGCGATCGCCGAACGGTTGTTGGAAGCAGGCCAAGGAACGCTCCAACTGATGACCCTGGCCCCCGAACGCGACCCCCGAGGCGAGGTGACTAGGTATCTGTCGGATCGCGGTGTGATCGTTTTCGCAGGTCATACCAACGCGAGTTTTATTCAGCTGCAGCAGGCGATCGATCAGGGCTTGCAAGGATTCACTCATCTAGGCAACGCTACGCCCCCCCAGATGCCACGGCATGACAACATCCTTTGGCGCGTTCTCGGGTTGCGAGACCAGCTCTTCATCACCCTGATCGCCGACGGCCACCATCTGCCCCCCTTCCTGCTGAAAACCCTGTTGGAACTGATCCCCACCCAGCGGGCCATCCTGGTCAGCGATGCCGTAGCCGCCGCAGGGCTTGGCCCAGGAACCTACCAGCTGGCCGGTCAAACCGTCCTGGTTGGCCAGGACGGCGCTGCACGCAGCCCCAATGGGCTCCATTTCGTCGGGTCTGCCGCCACCCTCCCCACGATGCACCAGGTGCTGCTGGAACATCAGATCGGCTCCCCCGATCAGCACCTGCAATGGCTGTCAACCAACGCCCGACAACTGCTCGACTCGTAGCGCTTCCCCCCGTCGCTCACGACGCCGACTCGAGCGACTCCTCCATCGATCGCGATCCGGGGTAGCTGGCGTCATTCTAATACTCTTTAGAATATCCAGCCAGGCAACGTGCTTCGAAGCCGGGGGCGGGACCGAACGATGGAGTTCGCCGTCAACGGAGGCGGCGATTGCTCTTGGGCCACCCTACCTTGGGTCTAGGTCCAGAACTGGAGCTACCGGAAATCGAAACGGCTCTGCACTGCTTGCATTACTGCCATTGGTCCATGATCGGCGGTCTGCTAGGCTATCGCCCGCTAGGGAGCACGCTTGCGATGGATCGACCGTGGCGTCCGGGATGGTGGCGTTCCCCGTATGGCAGTCAGGGAGGCGGTGGCAGTCAGGGAGGGTGGGCATGGAACTGGAACCGGAATCGTCGTCGGGTGAGCGATTGGTAGGGAAGAGCCCGAAGATCCTGGGGAAGCTGACCGATCTGCTTTTCTACCTGCTGTTTCGTCTGGCAGTCAGCGTGATTCAAATGCTGCCGACCGATCGCGCGGAGAGGCTGGCGGGGCTTTTCGCCTCGTTCGCGACCCAGGTGGTTCCCTTCCGCAGGCAGTTGATCGAGACCAACCTGAAGGCAGTCTATCCCGATTGGTCACCCCAGCAGATCACGGCGATGCGTTGGCGCATGTGGGAGCATCTGGCGCTGTTCGTCTGTGAAACAGCTTTAGCGGCGCGCAAGATCCATCGCACCAATTGGCGCGATCATTTTTCGACCAACGACCGCCTGGAGCTCTTTCGCTTCATGCTCGATGAACGACCGAAGATCATCGTCTCCGGGCATTTTGGAAACTTCGAACTGGCAGGGTTTTTCTCCGGACTTCTTGGACTGCCCAGCTCCAACATCGCCCGCCCACTGGATAACCCCCATATCAATCGCTACGTCTCGCAGTTCCGCGCCCAGGGAGGGCAATTTCTCATCCCCAAGAATGGCAGCAGTTTTCTGATAGAGCGGCATTTGCGTGCGGGAGGCACGCTAGGTCTCCTAGCGGATCAGGACGCAGGCAGCAAAGGATGCTGGGTCGACTTTCTTGGGCGCCCCGCCAGTTGCCATAAGGCACTGGCGCTCTTCACCCTTTCCACAGGGGCTCCCATGATGGTCTTCAGCAACATCCGGCTGCGACCTCTTCATTTTCGCATGCGGCTGGAAGGGATTGCCGATCCCCTGTTGGGAGGAACCTGTTGCGAAGGGGTCCGGCAGCTGACGGGGTGGTACAATGACCGGTTGGCCGAAGCCATCTTGCGGACTCCAGAGCAATACTGGTGGCTGCATCGCCGCTGGCGTGAACCACCTTCGCGGGTGTCGCGATCTTCGTCCCGCGCTGCGTGAACCTGCATTCCCCAAACGCCTGAATCCCTCATGCACTTCCTGGAACGCCATGGCCTGACTGCCATCGAACAACTGGCATGGGAGGAGTCGCTCCTGGAGGCGGCCGAAGAGCAGCCGGAGGATCCCGGTGAACTGCTTCGGATCTGGGAAGTCCCTGATTACTGCGTCATCCTGGGCCGGTCATCCCGCTTGGATCTGGAGGTACAGCAGGAAGCGGTGGATTCCGATCGGGTTCCCGTCCTGCGGCGCAGCAGCGGTGGCCTTTCGATTGTCGCCGGCCCAGGCTGCCTCATGTACTCCCTCTTCCTCTCGCTCGACCGCTCCCCACACCTCCGCTCCATCGCCGAAGCCCACCACCACGTCGGATCGCGCATGATCGCTGCATTCCAGTCGCTGGAGCTTCCCGTAACACTGCAGGGCAGCAGCGACCTGACCTGGAACGGCAGAAAATTCTCCGGGAACTCCCTTCGCGTTCGGCGTCGCTACCTGCTGTATCATGGAACGATCCTGTATCGATTCGATCTCAGCCGAATCGGTCGGTACCTACTTCCGCCACCAAGGCAACCCGACTATCGGCAACAGCGATCGCACGACCAGTTCGTCACCAATCTCCCGGTATCCCGGGATGCCCTGGTGGATCGCATCCGCGAAGTCTGGATGGCCGATACACCCGGACACCCGCCCCCTGCCGATCGCGTGGCGCATTGGATCAAGCAACGTTACGGCAATCCTTCCTGGCACCGAGGGTCTTCCTGACGATGAATTCGAAAACCTCTGGATTCCTTCCGATCGGGACATGCATCCTGATCGCTCTGATTGTCTTTCTTCATCCTTCCGTGGTGGTGGCGCAAATGCCTGCAGCGATCCGATACGAACTGACTTTTCAGGATGTCGACCGCCATGCCATCGACGTCACAGCGACCTTTCCAACCGAAGGCCGCCGGGAGCTGACGTTGGAAATGCCGACCTGGACCCCAGGCAGCTACCTGATCCGTGAGTACGCTAGGCACATCGAGCAGCTGGCGGCAAGCAATGCGGCAGATGGCTCGGCGCTACCGATCGAAAAGAAAACGAAGAATCGCTGGACGATTGCGTGCGATCGCGCTTCGGCCATCCAGGTCAAGTATCGACTCTATGCCAGAGAGATGGGGGTCCGCACCAATTGGGTCGAACGCGACTATGGTTTTCTCACCGGCGCCGCCACCTTTCTGACCGTTCCCGAAATGGCTGGCCAACCCCACCAGCTCCACATCGTCCCACCGAACTCCTGGCGCGATATCGCCACGGCCTTGCCTCATCCAGACAACGATCCATGGACTCGCACTGCCCGAGATTTTGACCACCTAGTCGACAGCCCCATCCTCTTGGGAACGCTCGATCATCAGACCTTCCAGGCCGGCGGCAAGACCCACCATCTGGTCACCGCCATGGGGGATGGCCACTGGGACCACCGACGAGCCGCCCGAGACGTTCAGAAGATCGTCGAGGTCGAACAGGCATGGTGGGGCGATGTCCCCTATGAGGAATACTGGTTTCTGAACATCGCCAGCGAATCGGGAGGGGGACTGGAACACGACGACAGCTGCGTGCTGATGGCCAGCCGCTGGACGATGAAAAAACGCGCCTCCTATGTCGATTGGCTGAGCCTAGTGGCGCACGAATTCTTCCACACCTGGAACGTCAGACGGCTCCGCCCTCAGGCGCTCCAGCAATACGATTACACCCAGGAGCAGTACATCGATGAGCTATGGGTTGCCGAGGGGATCACCAGCTACGTCGATGACTGGTTTGTCCGCAAGGCGGGGCTGTGCACCGAACAGGAATATTACGAACGGCTTGGAAAATCGCTTCAGGGATACGAGCAGTCTCCTGGGCGCAAGGTCCAGTCGCTTGTCGATTCCTCGCGGGACACCTGGATCAAGTTCTACCGGCCCGATGAACAGGCAGGCAACGCGAGAATCAGCTACTACGTCAAAGGCTCCCTAGTCGGACTGCTCCTAGATCACCACCTCCGCCAAGTGACTCAGGAACAGAAATCGCTTCGCGATGTCATGCAGCTATTGTGGCAGCGGCATCGCCAGACGGGATACACGCAAAAGCAATTCGAGTCGATCTGCAGCGAGCTGGCTGGTGAAGATCTCACCCCCTTCTTCGACGAAACGATTCGAGGCACCGTCGACCTGAACTACCAGCCCTGGCTGGAACGTGTCGGGTTGCAGTTCGCTCCTACAGAAGACAACGCTACCCCTAGCACCTCGGAAGAGAAGGCCAAAAAGGAAGGGGAGGGCGAGAAAGAAGGGGGAGAGGAGAAGAAGCAGGAGCCTTCTGCAGACGAACTACCCAAGCCGACCCCTTCCTGGACCGGACTGGATCTCACATCTTCCGACGGCAAGGTTCTCGTCAAGAAAGTGGTCCGGGGGTCGCCTGGCGACCTCGCCGGGATCAATGTGGATGACGAGCTGATCGCCCTGGACGGCTACCGACTGTCGCTCGATTCCATCGGCGATCGAACGCAGACCACCACTCCAGGCCAGACCGCTCTGGTCCTGATCGCACGCCGTGGAAAACTGCTGGAGAGGTCGATGGAACTGGGGGTCCCCGCGCCCAAGGGATACAAGCTCAAGGCGATCTCCCAACCGACCGACCAGCAGAAGAATCATCTCAAGTCCTGGCTAGATCCGACGCCCTGACAGCGATCGACCGCAACCGATGGTAGCAGACACCGACGTCCACTTCGAATCGTTGCGATGGGAATCCGCTCGATCTATACTGCCCAAAGGACCGACGGGCTGCGCGTTGGTCATTCCAATTCCAGTCGGCGGCTCGTTCTTCGACCCCAGGGGTGATCGAACACGGATCATGCGGATTCTCCTGATCGGTGAAACCTCCGATGATTCGTTCGCTGGGCATATCAGCGAAACCTTGGTCGCCATGGGGCACACCGCCCAGACGTTCACTCCCTGGCGGTTTGGGGAGTCGTTCGACGTCGTCCCCGGCGTTCGCAAGTATCGACGTTTCGCGATTCAGTCGGCCAGCCACTTCACTCGTGGCAGAAAATGGATCTTGCGAAACCTCTGGCGGCAGATCGAACGGATGAAGCCCGACCTGGTCCTCTGCTGTTACGACTACCTCCTCCCCCGCGAAGTGGATCAGGTCCGCGCCACCAGCGGCGCAAAGATCGTGATGTGGTACCCAGACAGCCTCGCGAACTTCGGTCGCGCCTGCTTCATGGCATCCCGATACGATGCCTTATTCTTCAAGGATCCTTTCGTCGTCCGCGCCTTGAAAGGGGCGCTGGACAGTCCCGTTCACTACCTTCCTGAGTGCTTCAATCCCCGACGACTCAATCCACCCGCCCACGACGATGTGCCTCCGCAATGGCGATCGGAGATCGCTACCGTCGGCAATCTGCATCCTTGGCGGATGGCTTTACTGAAGAAACTGGAACCGCATTCGGTCCGGATCTGGGGGCCTCCGCCGTCACGTTGGTTGCCCCAGTCGCTCTATGAAAAAAAATACCAGGGCCACCCGGTGCTCAATCACGAGAAATGCCTCGCCTTTCGCGGCGCGAAAATCGTGCTCAACAATCTCCATTACTCCGAGATCGAGGGGCTCAACTGCCGATGCTTCGAAGCTGCGGGAGCCGGTGCCTTCCAGCTGCTCGATTGGCGCCCCACCCTGCCACAGCTATTCCGGGAGGGGCGGGAAGTTGTTTCCTTTCGTTCCCCTGATGAGATGGTCGAAAAGGTCCGTTTCTGGCTTCCCAGAGAGGACGAACGTCGCGAGATCGGAGATGCCGCTCGGCGTCGCGCCTTGGCCGAGCATACGTTCGAACATCGCCTGAGCCGATTGCTGAACATCCTCGAGGGAAGTGAATCCGGCGATGACGTCCCATGATGCTTCTGCACCCCATCGAATCAGCCACTCGCGACGCCGACGCTTGGCGGTGGTGGTCAGCCATCCCATCCAGTATTTCGCTCACCTCTACCGCGACCTCGCCGCTCATCCCCAAATCGATCTGAAAGTCTTCTTCGGTTCCACCATCGGCGCTACGGCCTATCATGACCCAGGACTGGGCGTGGAACTCGCCTGGCAATGCGACCTGCTAGGTGGCTATGCCCATGAATTCCTCCCGGGAGCCGACCAGGTCCGGCGACTCGATCGCCAAAGCCTCGCCAAAGTCCCGGTCGCTCCCGCACTCGACTCCTGGAACCCAGATTCCCTGCTAGTCCATGGCTACGCCACACCACTGGTGCGCAGCGCTTGGCAGTGGGCCAGACGGCATCGCAAACCTGTGCTGCTGTTCGGAGATGGCAATGGGAGGATCGAGCGATCGCAGGCATGGTACCGACGGTGGGCCAAGCGATGGATGCTGGCGCATTATCTGTCGACCATCCATCGCGTCCTGACGCTGGGCGAAGCGAATGAACTCTACTGGCGGCTTTTAGGCGTACCCGATTCCCGGATGCAATGGGCCCCCTTCTACAATCCGGCTCCCGAGACCATCCTGCCGCAAGGCGCTTTGCGCCAGGAGACGCGACAGCGGGTCCGGCAGGAACTGGGGATCGCAGACCACCAGACTCTGGTGCTGTCGGCCGGCAAGTTCCTCCCTCGCAAACGGACTATCGACTTGGTGCAGGCGGTCGAACGGTGCCCGCAGGTCGTTGGCCTCTACGTCGGCGATGGCCAGTGCCGCAGTGCATGTGAAGCCGCAGCGAGATCGGAACGCCATCGATTTGTAGGCTTCGCGAACCTGCCCCGCATGGCGGAACTGTTTGCCGCAGCCGATCTCTTCTGCCACACGGCACAAGCGGAACCCTATGGGCTGGTGGTTGCCGAAGCGGCAGCAGCTGGTCTGCCGATCCTGGCCACCGAATCCACAGGTGCCATCGGAGCCAGATCGCACGGGCGGATCGGCGAGAATGCCCTCATCTTCCCCGAAGGCGATGTCGAAGTCCTCGTGCGATCGATCCAACAACTAGCCAATGACTCCGCCATGCGGCATTCGATGGCTCAGCGATCCCTCGCCATCGCAGCGCAGATGAAACAAGCCGCCATCGATGGAGTCATCGCCGCACTAGCATCGACGTGACGACAGCCGCGGATCGCCCAATTCGTATCCCGCATGCGGAATGCCTGAACGGAGGTAGCGATCGGTTTTTCCAGATGATCGCGCCGAACTCGCAGAAAGGAATCCCTTTTTCAAAACGCCAACGGCTGATGCCCCGCTCGCAGCTTGCCCTGCGAACCCGCATCGGCACTAGACACGATTTGACTTAGTACTCTAAGGGGAAACGAACTTGCCGCGATACCAATTCCCCAACTCAACCGACTGGGGATTGTCGACTCGGGGTGTTCGCGGATTGGTGAGTCTGCCATCGGCCGCGCCAACTCCCGCTTTGTCCACGACCTCTTGGCCTGACTCTTCGATCAACCATCCGGCTCGGATCATTCGCTGATAAAGAAACGGCCAGAAGAAGGCAGGGACATCTAGCAACCAACTGCCTTCTTTCAACTGAACAGTCCACTGGGGATCGGTCGGCAAACGCAGCCCCTGCCAATCGTCGGCCGTCAGACGACCAGCAGAAAAGAAACTATCGATCGGTTTCTCCGCCCCTTCGTCATCGTCTCGTGAAAGAGCACGGCTCGGAGACTGACTTCCATTATCCTTGGTCTCTCGATAAAGCGACTCGCTGCCCGCCGCATCCAGATCTTTCGATTTCCCCGCCACCGCTGGAGCAGGGGCCGGCATCGATTCTCTCTGCTGCTTCTCCGCCAACCTGCGACTTTCGGCTCGCCCCGCAGACAGCTCCCTCTCCACCCCGCCGATCGAGTCCGCTTCCGCCACGGCCCCTGGTGCGGCTTTCCGAAGAGCTCCCGGTGCGGCCCCGGCTCCCAGCCCCCCGCTTGCCATGCCCCCCAGGCCACCCGCCGCACCAAGTCCCCCACCACCCCCAGGGCCCGCTGGCTCTCCCGGGACTCCTGACGCCGCCCGCCCGCGCGCCAAACGGGCACCATCCTCTTGTTCGGTTGCAAAACCAAGCGGCTCTTGCTTTTTCAAGCTTCCCGACATCTCCGAGCGCGGCGCTTCCGGCTCGACCAAACGTGGATCCGATCGATCCAAACCAAAGCGATCCGCCGGACGATCCTGGCTTTGGACCCGATCGACTTGGCTTGCAAGATTCTCCCCCGATGCTCGATGGTCAGCCTCCACTTCGCTCAGCCGATCGGCTGAGAGTCCCGCCATGTCGCTCAATTCCTCCTTGAGAATCCTCGGCCTCTCGCGTGGCTTACCGGCCAGTCCATCAGCTCTGCTTGCAGACTCTAATTTACCAAACTCCGCAGCGTCCCAACGCGCTGAAGACGATTGACTAGCTGGAGACTGCAGCGTCACTTCGGTGCGTGATCGAAGGAACCAGGGACCGATCAGGATCCCCACCAGCGAAGCAGCCAGCAATGCGGCTGCGAATCGCCAAGCAGAACCAGAGCCATTTGCGGACGCATCCGTCGGCCGCTGTGGCCTGACCGTTGGATCGACCGGCGCGATCCGCTCGGCAATACGCCGCGACAGATCGATGGACGGGATCGCATCATGGGAACGCAGCATCTGCTCCCGCTGCTCCCGGAGCCGCCTAAGCAGCTCCCTCGCTGCCGGATCGATGGCCAATCTCTCTCGGACGAACCGCTCCTGCGGCTCTGATAGTTCCCCATCCAGATAACCGCTCAGCAAGTCCTCATCCCATCGCAAGTCATCCGGCTCACTCATCCATGGGCTCCTTCAGGACGCGGTCCATCCAGGATCATTTTCAGCTCCACTCGCGCCCGGTGCAATCGACTGCGCACCGTGCCAAGGGGAATCTCCAGGGTCTGTGCAATGCTCTGGTAGTCGAGATCCTGCAGATCCCGAAGCACGATCAAGTCGCGATACTCCTCCGGCAGTTGCCGGATCGCCTCATGCAATCGAGCCGCATCGACGGTCCTTTCCCACTGCTCGCTAGGGGAATCGATACGGCCATCGACTAGCGCCTCCGCTGGCATCGAGTCGCTCGCTGGAGCCAGGGAACGGCGCCTGGCTGCCTTGCGGCGATGACTGATCGCCTGATGGTAGGCGATCCGAAGCAGCCACGTGCGCAGGGACGATCGCTGCTGGAATCCCTGCAGATTGCGGTAGGCGAGCAGAAAGGTCTCCTGCGTCAGATCTTCGGCATCGCCACGATGTCCCACCCACCCAACTAAGGCTCGGTAGACCGAAGTCTGATACTGCATGACAATCTCCTCGAAGGCGCGACCATCCCCGCGAATCGCCCGTTCGATCCGGGCTGATTCCTCTGGGGAGGAAAACTCCGTGAGGCTGGACGACGCGTCGGGCTTCAAGGTTCCCGATTCCTTTGAGGTTGCCGGTAGAGGAGAAGAAGCCCAGGGAAAGCTCCGCTGTGCCCGTTTCAATTGTGACCTAGCCATCGCCGATCGCCAACACCCCGAAAAACCACGATCCGTGGCCAATGCAATTGCCACCATCGCCAGATGGTGGATCTTCTCGATAGGATGATCTGCGTAACTCTCCACCGCTTGGCAGCGGTGGCACTCGTGGTGCAAGCATCAGGCAACGGCGCACAGCCTGGGACGGGCATCCATTCCTGAGGGTACAGCCATGAAGCAATACGAGCCGATTTTTTCGATCGGCTGCATGAACCCGCCTCAGGACCGGCTCCGTTCGAAGTTCGGAGGATTGCCGTGGGGCCTCTCGCGAAACCACTGGCCCAAAGGGATGTCGCTGCTGGCGCAATTGGTGCATGAACCACCGAGGATCGATCTAGGGGGCGATTATGTGCTGCACCTGTGGCACTGGTCGGATCCAGAGCAATACGAAGACCCGCCGGATTATCGTGTCGATGCTCGTCACGCTCTTCTGCTTCCGCGCAGCCAGCTGGGCCACGGTCTGATTCCGCCTCCTCAGGGAACTCGACTGTTTGGGGAGGTCTGGATCGAGGGATGGCGGGAGTTTGATGACAACATGCCAGACGATTGGCTACCGCTCTTTTATTCCTCCAAAGGTTTCCGTGAAGCCGGCTCTCGTGAAGGAGGCTGCATCGAATACGGCCAAGGTCTGCGGACCAAGTTTGGCGGTCAGCCATGCTGGTCGGTCGCCGGACCGGATGCGATCGATCGATTGCCGGGGCGGATCCCGTTTCTCTTCCAGACCGACGGCTGGATTCGGCTACCAGGGCCTATGCCCGACTACCAGAAGATCGGTGCGACGCGCATCGAGTGGAACAATCAGAAACAGCAGATCCTGAAGCCAGATCGCCCGAATCCGGCAGCCCCGTGGGCTTTGATGGAGGGGGTACACAAGGAAACTATCGCGATCATCGCCGACTTCGCGTCCGACGGATCCGCCTACGTCTTCCTCGATCGCTCCACCACCCCGCCGACGCCGCGCTGGACGTGGTCTCGATAGAGTCCAAAACTCCAAGCCAAAGCAACGAATAGGTCTCTGCGGAGTGAAGATGGAGCCACCGCTTACTTCTTCTCGAAGATTAGCAGGTAGTTTTCTTTCAGGATCCCGTCGACCTGGCCAACCTTCCGAAAGCCCGATTGCTCGACCTCCGATTCAAAGACCTCCTGCCCCGCCCGAACATGGCTCATCACCCAATCGGTGCTCTCCCCTTCGATTCGCTTGAAATCGATCATCACCACACGGCCACCCGACCTCAAGGCCCGGTGGATCGACTGCATCGTCTTGATCGGGAATTCAAAGTGATGGTAGGTATCGCAGATGAAGACCAAGTCGACCGAATCGGCCGGCAGGTTCGAGCTTTCGGTCGATGCTTCCAAGGTGACTACCTGAGTCATTCCCTCTTCGCGACTGGTCTTGGCGATATGGTCGAGAAACGTTTTGGAGATATCGACGGCGATCACCGACCCCTTGGTGCCTACCGCCTCAGCGAAAGCACGGGTGAAAAGCCCAGTTCCCGCACCAACATCCGCGACGCTCATCCCATGGGTCACCTTACACGCCTCCAGGATCTCCTTCCGCTTGGCAAAGATCTCCCGGCTCTCCGTCTCAAACCGCTCCTGAAACTGCTTCAGGTCGGGATCCTTGAAGGTGTCGTTGACCCCAGGGCGGACCGATTTCTCCTGCGCGCCGGCCACCGATCCAACCGCCAACAGCAAACCCGCAAGCATGACTCTGCAAAACCTCTGGCTCATCCGCTCACCCACTCACTTTCTCAACTCCAAACCGGCTCTCAATACAACGCAAGATCCCTGCCAGATGCGGCTCGGTGATTTCATAAAAGACATGGCGTCCGTCGCGACGGCTATCGAGGAAACCACAACGCTGCATCAACCGCAGATGCTCGGAGGCCATCGCGCTGGGGATGCCACAGGCCTCCGCAAGCTGACCGACCGAGTAGGCGCCCTGGCCCAGCATCTGCAGCATCCGCAACCGATGGGGATGCGCCAGGGTGCGAAGGCATTCGGCTGCCCCTTCGAGCGATTCCAGATCGGTCAACTGAATTGTTTTGGACGCCATAAAAAACTCCTCGGATTCGCAATCCACCGGCATGATATCGGAACATCGCGATATGTCAATAATAAATACGTCGCCCCCTACGTTCAACGATCCCCCACGCCTTGCTCGGTAGGAGTTGGGTGAAAGTTGATTTTTGGCCCCCATCTTCCATCGGGGCGATAGGCGAGGATCGACTGAAGGTTTCCCGATGCATCCCAGGCAGCCAGCATCCGATCGACAGGCCATTGGTCCGCCGACTCCAAGAGGCCGCCACGATGGATCCAGGCAATCTGCTCTTTGGTCAGAAGTGTATGGGTTGCATCGGGCATCAAACGCCGGAGATCCACACGGCTTGCCAGAATCTCTTCGGTCGACTCCAACCGCTCCGGACTTCGCGCCTCGGACGCCTCGATCGACCCGATCGACGATCGCACCAGTGCGGTCATCACCGCATCGCTCCCGGCTCGCTTGGCCAAATCGCTTCCCAGCGTGCGGATGTACGTTCCGGTACTGCAGTCGATCTCCAGCTGAAAATGAGGCGGATCGACCGATCCGAGCTCCAGGGAATGGATGGTGACGGTGCGTATCGGCATCTCCACTTCTTGCCCCTTGCGCGCCGCCAAGTAGGCTCGCCGACCGTCGATCTTGATCGCCGAGTACGCAGGGGGCGTTTGCTGAATCGCCCCAACAAAATGGTCCAACTGCCCCTGCAGCAGGTCTCGGGAAAGCGGAGGACCTGCGATCGCTTCCGAGGGGGTTTCCAAATCCAGCGATGGGCTGCAGAATCCCCAGCGAAAGGTCCCCTGATACCTTTTTGGTAGCTGGTGGACCAGATCGATCAGGCGAGTCGCTCCGCCGATCGCCACTAGCAGCATCCCTTCGGCCAGGGGATCGAGCGTACCGCAGTGTCCCACCTTGGTTGGCCGGACTCGTTTGGCAACCCAATTGACCGCATCCCTGCTGCTCCATCCGGCCGGCTTCCAAACCGGAACAATTCCCATCATGTCTTCCGTCCCTTTGTAGCGATCGTAGCGATTCCAGCGACTGCGTGATGCGACCCCCTGGAGGATTCGCTTGCGATTTGCCCGCCCGTCGCGCGTTCCGATTGTACTCTTCCCAATGGTGAGGAGCGACGCATCGTTTTCGGCGGTCGGAGGGGGTTCCATTGAGCGACGTACGGGTGACGAAGCCCAAGGGTGGAGAACGCGTCAAGCGGACGGAGAGTGTTCGTCCAGCAATGCCTGTCCCATCGGCAGAGGTTGCCGCGCGCAATCACCACTTGGCGGGGCTGTTTCTGGCAACCCTTTCGCTCTTTCTGATCGTCTCGCTGCTAACCCACGATCCAGCCGACGATATCGGTACGCTGCTACCCCCTTTGGATCGGCTCTACACCCCAGATCAGCTCGCCTATCCTGTCAATGAGACGCCTCGCAATGGTTGCGGTTACTGGGGCGCGTTGGTCAGCCACCTTCTGCTGCAAAGCGTCGGTGTCGGAGCGTATGGGCTGGTCCCTCTGGTGGCCGTGGGAAGCTGGCGACTATTGCGCGGCAAAGCGCCGGCATCAGGAAGACCGATTCGCTGGCTAGGATGGTCGCTGGTGCTCCTTGCGGCCACCGCGTTGCCACCTCATCTGAAGCTACCTCTTTCCATCCCTTCGACCCTAGGGTCGGGGGGCTATCTGGGCGCGATGACCACCATGTGGCTGCACGAACACTTCGCGTGGTGGGGAGGACTAATCCTGCTGACTAGCATGCTAATGGGTGGCCTTCTTTTGAGCACCGAGGCGTGGTTGCTGCGCGTGGCGGAGTCGGCCACCGAGCGATCGGTGCATGCGGCTCAGAGGATGGCTCCCGTCGCCAAACAATGGGGCGGCAATGCCGTCGCCATGGCCGGCCAAGCAATCGCGCGAGCCCCAGCGATGGCGGGCTCCCCGCTCCCCGGCTCCAAAACCATCCAATCGGCTCGCAGCATCCTCCCCTGGAACCGATCGGCTCGACCCACCGTCGTCAGCGACGATCTGAATCCTCCCGTCAGCCCTGCGGCGATCGCCAAGCCTGCATCCAAGATGCCCCCTGTTGCAGTGGAAGCTGGCGAAGAAGCGGCCAAGCCCGCAACGGTTTCTCCCAGCAAAGAACCGGCAACCGCCGAACCCACCGTTTCCCATCCACATCCGAAGTTCAAAGCGCGAGGCAAAGCAAAAGCGGATACGGCTGAGTCGCTGGAGCACCTGGATGACACCCGACTGCCCGAGGGAACCGAGGAGTACGTTCTTCCCGACATCGAACTGCTGATGGAACCCGAGCAGATCGCCTATGAGGAACAGGAGCAGGAGGTGCGTCGCAAGGCGGCGATGATCGAGCAGACTTTTGCCGACTTTGGACTCAAGGTGCGCGTCGCCGAGATCGAAACTGGCCCGGTCATCGCGCAGTACGAGATCGAACTGGAGGCGGGACTGCGTCTGAGCAAGATCACCGGCCTTTCGGATGACTTGGCTATCGCTCTGCGCGTCCCCAGCGTCCGCATCGTCGCTCCCATCCCCGGCAAGAACACGGTGGGCATTGAAGTCCCGAACGAACGGAGGCAAGTGGTGCGCCTTCGCGAGGTGATCGAAGAGGGCGCAGAAGCCACCAAGAAGATGAAAATCCCGCTCTTCCTGGGCAAAGATGTCTCCGGAAACCCACTCTCCGTCGACCTAGCCAGCCTGCCTCACCTGCTGATCGCCGGACGTACGGGAACGGGTAAAAGCGTCTGCCTCAATTCGATCATCACGTCGATCCTGATGACCCGACGCCCCGATGAAGTGCGGATGCTGATGATCGATCCGAAGATGGTGGAACTGAGCGGCTATGGCCGTCTGCCACACCTGATGCATCCGGTGGTCACCGACATGAAGAAGGCCGAAGCGATCCTCGCCTGGGCCGTCGACAAAATGGAAGAACGGTACGCGCTGCTAGCGCGAGCGGGCGTACGGCATATCACCAACTACAACCAACTAGGGCGCACGGAGCTGCTGGAGAGAATGAACCTGGAGACGCCGGACGAGGCGGAACTGATCCCAGAACATCTCCCCTTCATCGTCATCGTCGCCGACGAAATGGCCGACCTGATGATGACGGCCGGCAAGGAAGTGGAAGCCCATATCATCCGACTAGCACAAAAGAGTCGTGCGGTCGGAATCCACCTGATCCTCGCAACCCAAAAGCCAACCGTCGACGTCATCACCGGCCTGATCAAAAGCAATCTGCCGGCGCGCATCAGCTTCCAAGTCGCCAGCCGCACCGACTCACGCGTGGTGCTGGATGAAATGGGGGCCGACAAACTTCTTGGCAATGGCGATATGCTGTTCCTCTGGCCAGGTACCAGCATGCTCCTGCGCGGCCAGGGCACCTACCTGAGCGATGAAGAAATCAATCGCGTCGTCGCACACTGCAGCACCGGCGAACAAAACTTTGTGCAAGAACTGGTCCACCTGAAGGTCAAGCAAGGGGATGAGGACGAATCGCCGACGGCGCGACTGGAAAATCTCAAAAAGCGAGACGACCTGTACGAAGCCGCCATCGATATCGTGATCCGCGAAGGCCGCGGCAGCTGCTCACTGCTTCAGCGCGCCCTGGGAATCGGCTACGGCCGCGCAGCACGCCTGATCGACTTCATGGCCGAGGATGGAATCGTCGGGCAGTACAATGGATCCCAAGCTCGCGAGGTGGTGATCTCGATCTCCGACTGGGAGGCGATGAAAGCTGGCCAAGCCCCAACCGCAGAAGAGGAATCCGCGGGCAAACGCAATCGAATCCGACTCGATGCCGCCGCATCCCCGCCGGCTCCGAAAGCCCCCTCATCCGCATCGACGCTGATCCCTCAAGCCGCCACCCTGGCATCGCTGGCTGCCACGCAGCGCCCGAAACCCTCGCCGGAAGAAGAGGTCGAGATCGACCAGCAGGTCGGTCTGCCCGAGGAGTTACTGGAAGACCCAGAGGATCTCGACCCGTCCGCAGAAAGTGAGCTGTTCGAAGAGGCGGATGAAGAAGAGGCCTTCGACGAGGAATCGGACGACGAGGTCGATGCAGACCTAGGGGACGATGAAGCCGGCGATGACGATGACGATGATTGATCGGACCGGCTCGATCGTCTTGTGCTACGGGTTGCAAACAAAGCCTGACTCGCGGCCGCTTCTTCGGCGGTTTGATTCGGAGCCACATTGGCAAAGCGGTGCCGTAAAGCAATAGCCTCCCAAATCCAGCGGCACCACCCAGGCCGTCGATTGGCCTTCCAAAGGAAATCTGATCTTCCCGCAGCGGATCCAATCCCCACCCCAAGAGGCGGAGGAGGGGAAGAACGCCCGTCCCGACGCCCCTGTCCCTGGGTGGATTGGTGCGACTGCGGTGAAGAGGGCATCCGAACGAATGCGCCCCTTCCAGGGAATCGCGCACCTCACGCAATCGAGGTGGAGGTGCGCTGCGGTCGATCCATGTCCAATCGCTGGCCGATCAGATCAGGATCGGCTTGTCCAGATCCCTACGGACGATCACCCACTGACCGCAGTGCATCAACCAGTGCGTTGCCTGCATGGAGAAGACCGATCCGACGGTGGGAGCATAATGGATCCCGGAGGGCTGATCCAACTGCTCGTCGGTTGTCTGCGCCAGGACCGCTTCGGTGGCAGCTCGCTGCTGACGATAGAGTTCAAAAAGCTGGTCACGACGGAAGGTGGGTGCTGCTGGATCCGGCTGGGACGCAAACGCCTCGGCAAAGCCATCAGGAAGCTGCGGCATCTTGCCGGGAGCTATTTGACTGACCATCTTGTGCTCCGAAAGAATCAAGTGGCCCAGTTGCCAGTAGAGCGAGTTGCATTTCGCGTGGGGCTTCCGCTGCAGTTCCTGGTCGTTCATATCGCCCAGGTAGCTCATGCAAACCATATCAGCAGCCTTGAGACTCTGCCCAATCGCTTGTCTGGAATCCATCTTCATCTCCTTCTTGACTGCGGGACGTTCATCGCCCCAAGCTGTGGAATGACTCGGCAACTTACCTTGGCCTGCGGCCACGAAGCCTTATGATCTTGCGCCCCTATCGCTTCGCTTCCCAAAGTTCACCGAAGAACCCGCGATCGACCAATTTTCCTGGCCACTGATTGTCCGACCAGGGGTTGCCCGACGATGGGTCGCTGACTTTTTCACGTAGATCAACAATGGCCCAGTCGGGCAGCATTGGGATCTGGCGCGCGTTGTTCAGGTAGGCATACTCACGGAAGGTGAACCCACTGTTGATGACGACGTAACGATCTGGGTTCAGCGGGTTGGGATAGATCAAGATCGGTGCGTGCGTTGCGGCATCATAATCCACCCCCAGCATGTTCAATCGATCCGGACGCCATAGGATTGGAAGCTGGTCGACGATACGAGCGATCCATGGATTGGTTTGGGGCGTCCCAAAGAGCACCAGATGACTCTGCTGCAGATCGCTTGCCGACAACGACTCGGCTGTCCGCAGAGGCACATCGCCACGAAAATGACGCCGCCACTGCGCTTTGGCATGCGCGAACTCTTTCGTCGACCACTGATCGACTGGAAGTGGGTAGTCCGGAGTCTGCGGACCGACCATCACAAAGCGGCTCATGAACGCATCGTCGATCGGTCCTTGAAGCCCCGACCTTTTCGCTCGCGATGACACCGCACGCGGCCCCATCTGCCAGAGGCCCGTCTTCGGTTGGCGATGGAGGGTGATGAAAAAACCATCGGCCTGCGGCTGTGCGGGCCCCTGCAGGCTTTGTCCATCGACTTGCAGCTGCAATCGATCGAACGCACCGCCCTCGTTCCACTTTCCCCATGCTTGTCCGTTCCAACGCAGCGTCAATTGGTCGATGTTGGTGGTCTGCAGATCGATTTTGCCTCCGTCGGTAAGTTGGCCCCGCACCCAGGCTCGTTCCCAATGCTTCCCCAACCGATCGATATGCACCCAGTGCGACGAGGGATACTTGAGGGTGTAGGTGACGAATTCCACCTCGCGAGGCAGAATCGGTCGCCCCTGCTGGGCCCACTGGGTCATTCTCTCTTCGATCTCTTTCTTCGATTCCGGATGGTACTTGTGTTCGGTATCCGGTCCGATCCGATGATCCAACTGCATGCCGCGGCTAGCCATCGCTTCGGCCATCACGTCGGCCGCCTGCTTCTGGCGGTCTTTTGCACCGCTGTAGGCGACCAGCGGCAAGTGCCGAAGATTCTCAACCCAGTCGGGGCAGTCGTACCAGTGCAACAGCTTCTCATGATCCCCGACCGGCTGAAAATCCTCACCTTGAAATTCCTTCAGGAACTTCCTGGTCTCCGAGAATCCGGCTCCAGGCGTCGCGGCAAACCATCGCGAAGGATTATGGACAGCCAGTTGCCAGCAACCAGCTCCCCCCATCGAAAACCCACGAATGCTGACGCGATCGGAATCGACCGCAAAGCGTCGACTGGTCGCTTCGATCGCTTCGTAAACATCGACCTCGCCAGCAAATTTGAAGGCATTGCTGTAGCGTCCGTACGGGTGCAGCACCAGCGTATTCTCGGGGGTGAATTCTCCCGGCTGCGTCATGCGGCGATGCAGGAAACCTGCCTCGCTGGTCCTTTCGTCGCGCCCGTGCAACCAGACATCCATTCGACGCGGCCGCCGGTCCTCCGGCTTCCAACCCGCTGGGATCACCAACCCAAACGGCTGAATCGACTGGTCGATCTTGGAAACGAATCCACCAACCAGCAAAGTGGGGCGTGCCGGGTCCGGAGTATCCAACCCCAGCAGCTTCCAGCCTCTGTCCCCTTGTGACCATCGGACCGCCCGCCGTTCTCCTTCTTCCAGCACCTGATCCAGTTGCGCTAACTCCTGTTCGGAGTAGACCATCCCGGTCTCCAGCGTCATTTCGATCGCCCGCGCAAAGACCAGCACCTGGGCTGCATCGTCCTCGTCCCCTGGTTGCTGTGCGACCGATTGCCGAATCGCGGCGGTCCTTTGAAGCAATTGCGTCCTAGTTGCCTCGGGGATGGCAATTCCCGGAGGCGGAATCGGCCGGACCTGGTTCGGATGGTTGTCGGCCGGGCCATCCCAAGCCATCAGCGTGGGAGAGACAGTGCAGGAGAAAAGAATTGCCAGCCATCGCAGGCCCCTGTTGCTCACCCCGCCGCTCACCCTGCCGCGTCCCATCCACCGCTCGATCATCCCCTGCCACATCGACTTCATCGGCTCAGTGTCCCTTCACTTCCTTGGGAACCCTTCGTCAGGCGTTTCACGAGGACGCCCGATCTGTTTTCAGGATAGCATGATGGGATTGAATCAGGGGTCGCCCCGGATCGGACTTCGGGCCCGATAGGGCGGCGGTTGACGATGGCTTTTTGCTGTTCGAACCCTGACCCCGATCAGACGGCCGGCGAGGCAACCCCTTGAAAGAACTCATCGGCACTGATGCCATAGCGCGCCAGCACTGCCAGCAGCAGATCGCTGATCGGTACCGGCCCGTTGGCTCTCCGCGGCACCTCGGGACTTCCGAATCTTCGCACTGCATCGCGTTGCAGCGTCTCGGCCGGGATTTTCGCCGGGGACAGATCGCCACCAGCGGGAGCTACCTCGATCACCGACTGAGGCTGACTGGGGGCATCCCAGGAAAAAAACATCTGTCGGGCTGGAGTGATCCCGTTGGACAGGCCAGAATCGTACACAGAGGTTCCCATCGTTCCGCTCCTTGCTATTCGGCGATCGATGCCCTGTCGCCTTCCGGTCGCGACCCACACGACATCGATCCGGCGGTAGTGTCGGTGTCGGGTGGGACACGTTTGGTCAACAGGTTGGAAAATTTCTGCTGCGGTCGATTTTTTTGACGATTTTTCGGGAACAGGCGTTTCCCAGTGCGAGGGGCATTTCAGATATGTCGATCACCCCCAATGATGTGGCCAAAAAGATCATCGCCAACGTGGAAAAGGCGATCGTCGGAAAACGGAAGCAGCTGGTCCTATCGCTGGTTTCTTGGTTTTCCGGGGGGCATATCCTATTGGAGGACGTGCCGGGGGTCGCCAAGACCATGCTGGCCCGCGCTCTGGCTCGCAGCGTCGGTTGCCGATTCAAGCGGGTGCAGTGCACGCCCGACCTGCTTCCTAGCGACATCACCGGGGCGTCCATCTTCGATCAGAAGGCGAACGAATTTGTCTTTCGTCCCGGCCCGGTGTTCACTCAGATACTTCTGGCCGATGAAATCAACCGTGCCACCCCCCGCTCCCAGGCCGCTCTCCTGGAGGCGATGGCCGAGGCGCGTGTGACGGTCGATGGTGTGACGCATTCTCTGGAGCAGCCGTTTTTGGTGATCGCCACACAAAACCCGATCGACCAGGAGGGTACCTTCCCGCTCCCCGAAGCCCAACTGGATCGTTTCTTGATGAAGTTCCAGCTTGGCTACCCGACGATGGAAGAGGAGCTAAAGATGCTGCAGATGTTGGAGAAGCAGCATCCGGTCGAATCGCTGGAGGCGGTGGTGACGGCGGCGGAGCTGAAAGGGTGCCAGGAGGCGATCAAAGGAGTCTACGTCGATCCCAAGGTGCGCGCCTATCTCATGCAGATTGTGCAGGAGACGCGGCAGCACGAGGACCTTCTGCTGGGTGCCAGCCCGCGCGCGTCGATCGCGCTGTTTCGCTGTGGCCAAGCGATGGCCGCGCTGCGAGGACGCGACTTTGTGCTCCCCGACGACATCAAGAAGATCGTCGCACCCGTCCTCGCGCATCGACTGGTCCTCAAACCAGAAAGTCGATTGAGACGGCTGACCAGCGATCAGGTGGTCGACAGCATCGTGGCGGAAATCGCCGTTCCTTCAATCGATCAGGGCACGCTGGTCGAGGAGTGATCGGAGATGGGTTATGTCGCCCTGATGGCTTTGCTGCTGCTGATCGGTCTGGTCTTCCAGGCGAGTGTGCTGGTCTATGCCGCTGGCGCCATGGTGCTGCTTTTCGGTGGATCCCGATTCCTGGTCGAACGCTGGGTGCAAGCCCTCGCCGCCCAGCGTCAAGCGATTCGTGGTGAGATGGAGGTGGGGCAATCCACTTCCATCGGCGTCCAATTGACCAACCGCTCGCGGTGGTGGATCCCGTGGGTGCTGATCGAAGATGTCCTCCCGCGATCGGCCACCCAGGCACCTCATGGAGCCCTTTCCGTGCCGCAAACGCCGCTGCGGCTATATGCATTGGGAGCCCGTCAAGGAAAGCTGCTCAGCTACACCCTCCAAGCGCTGCGCCGAGGGCTTTATCAGATCGGACCTACCATCGCGGAAACAGGCGACCTGCTGGGACTCCACCGCCGTTTCGCGGTCCTCTCCAAACCACAGACCATCTTGGTCCTACCACGCATCGTTCCAATCGAAGGGTACGACATCGCCTCTCGGCGCCCCATCGGTGAAATCCAGGTAACCTACCGCTCCATGGAAGACCCGACGCTGGTCGTTGGTATCCGCGACTATCAACAGGGAGACCCGCTGCATCGCATCCACTGGAAGGCGACCGCGCGCACCGGCCGGCTCCACAGCAAAATCTACCAGCCCACCGCCGTAGCAGGAGCGATGCTGCTTCTGGATCTGCATCGCCAATCGAACCCCGAACGCCACGAACCTGTTCGAAGCGATCTGGCCGTCACCGCCGCCGCCAGCATCGCTCATACGCTTTACCAGATCGGACAGCAGTTCGGACTGGTCACCAACGGACGGGATGCCGCCGAACGACTGCGGACCGAGGGATGGGACACCGATCATCGGTCGCGCGAGGAACTGGTCTCCCAGGTGGCGATGCGCGAAGAGAGCCTTACTTCGAGACGACCAGTAGTCCTGCCGGCCGGTAAAGGCCCCGAACATTTTCGCGAAATCCACCGCACCCTGGCTCGCCTGGAACGCTCCGACGGCCTGACGCTCCCCCAGCTGATTTTGGAGACGCAAAGCCGCCTTCCGCGGGACGCGACGCTCCTGGCGATCGTCCAAGAGATCGACGAATCGGGCGCACTGGCTCTCTCCCTCCTCCGCAAACAAGGCTATCGCATCGCTGTGGTGGTCAATCAGTGGGACGATCAGACCTACCGCCAAATCTCCGGAAAACTGCTCAACCTCCGCATCCCTGCCTACCATTTATCGGATGAGTCTTCCATCGGTTCCATTTGTCGCACACTGATGCTGGCCCGCAGCTAAACCGCCAAACGCCGGTCATGAAACCCCGTCAGGAGTCCCATCGATGGAAGATCGCAGACCGCCTCGCCCTACCCTCGCCGATTTGGCGATGGCGGCCATCGCTCCGGTGCTAATCATCGGAATGATCAGCTGCTTGGTCTTCTTCCTGGTCAATCTGCTCTACCGTGGTGATTTCACGATTCGACTGATGTACCTGCTGGGCCTATACACCTTTGGCAGCGTCTTCATCGCCAGGATTGCGATCGAACAGTCGAGGTCGGTGGCGCTGGGATATACGGCTGCCTTGGGACTGGCCACCTACTTCGTTGTCATGCGATTCGTTCAATTCTCGGGCCCCCTGCAATCGGTTGCCGATTTTCTGGTGATCGGTTTTCTAGTGCTCATCGGGTTCCTAGCCGACCGCATCACCTGGGACTGCACCTGGATCGATGAACGAGCCCCCACCAGCCCGGAAGGTTTGCTGCAATCCCTGGGCCTCGTCCGAAGTACGCTCAATCGCAAAGATCGCAAGCAGGCGACCAGACGCCACAACCCAGGAATCTGGGTCCTCTATTTCGCTCTCCTGGCCATCCCCCTTTTCGGTCTCGGCCAATTGGCAATTCCCGCTTACGAAACACTGGCAAGACAACGCGCCATCCTGTTTCTCTTCGGTTACCTGCTCTGCGCGCTTTCGCTGTTGGTAGTCACGAGTTTTCTCGGGATTCGGCGTTACCTGAGGCGACGCAACATCGAGATGCCACCAGGCGTCACCTCCGCCTGGCTCTTCTGGGGCGTCGGCAGCATCCTGGCGGTGCTCTTGGCCGTCTGGCTGCTTCCCCTTCCAAGTTCCGGTCCCTGGGCCGCCATGGGCAAGTGGATCACTTCCCCCGACAACCTGATCGCCAGCCGATTTGGATGGGGCCCCGAACCAGTACGATCCTCCAGTCCCGGCAAACCCTCCACAACCGCCCAAGCAAACTCCGCTCCACAAAAGCCCTCTGGGCCCCCGCAAGCAAATGGCAATGCAGAAAGGCCAAAACCCCCTGGGGAACCATCCCCAGGCGAAAAATCGTCGCAACAACCTTTGTCTCAACAACCTTCCACCGATCCCTCCAGCAACCCCTCTTCGTCCACTTCACAGCAAGGTCAAGCGCAGCAGGGTCAAGGACAGCAGGGACAAGCTCAGCAGGGACAAGCTCAGCAGGGACAAGCTCAGCAGGGACAAGCTCAGCAGGGACAAGCTCAGCAGGGACAAGCTCAGCAGGGACAAGCTCAGCAGGGAC